>CAWEID010000001.1:0-33914 GCA_963809055.1 uncultured Pseudomonadota bacterium
ACATCGCGTATTGCACCGCCTTTTCGCCGACTTCGCGCGCTTCGCTCTGATCGACGTCGGAGACGCAGCCCACGAACGAGCGCTGGAGATAACCGAAGGTGTCGCCGCGCACCCGCTTGATGCCGAGCTTGAGCTTGACCTCCTCGCACAGCAGGTCGGCCAACGCGCCGGTGCCGGAAAGTTGCACGTTGCCGTGCGCGTCGCGCTCGAGTTCGCCGGCCAGTTTCGCCACGATCGGCGCGCCATGCTCGTCGTGAATGCCCTCGGACGCGGCGATCACGCAGCGGCCGTATTTCTCAAAAGTCCGCTTCACATCGGCAAGGAACTTGTCGATCACGAACACGCGCTCGGGCAGATAGATCAGGTGCGGCCCGTCGTCGGGATATTTGCGCGCGAGCGCCGAGGCGGCGGTGAGGAAACCCGCGTGGCGCCCCATGATGACGGCGCAATAGACGCCCTTCAGAGCGGAATTGTCGAGATTGGCGCCCATGAAGGCCTGGGTGACGAAACGCGCAGCGGAGGGAAAGCCCGGCGTATGGTCGAAGCCGACGAGATCGTTGTCGATCGTCTTCGGGATATGGATCGCGCGGATCGGATGTCCGGCCTTGTGCGCCTCCTCGGCGACGATGCGGACCGTGTCGGAAGAATCGTTGCCGCCGATGTAGAAGAACGTGTCGATTTCATGCGCGCGCAGCACGCGGAAGATCTCATGGCAATATTTCAGGTCAGGCTTGTCGCGGGTGGAGCCGAGCGCGGCGGCGGGCGTGGCGGCGACCGCCAGAAGATTGTCGGAGGTTTCATGACCGAGGTCGATCAGGTCCTCGTTGACGATGCCGCGCACGCCGTGGACGGCGCCGTAGACGTGGCTGATCGAGGGAAAACGCCGCGCTTCGAGCGCGACGCCGACCAGGGACTGATTGATCACGGCGGTCGGACCACCCCCCTGCGCCACGAGAATCTTGTGCGCCATGCGTCTGGCCTCCCGCTCACGGACTGGCGCGCGGCTCGGGCCGCGCGCGCTTCTGCCTTTACGGCGCGGCGCCCGGACGCGCAAGGGCGGCGCCGTCGCAGGCCAAACCACGCGCCAAGCTGACGCAAATCAATGTCGCCGGCCCGCCGGCAGGCGCACATGCGCGCTCAATTGGCGGGGCGAAGGCGTCGAACTTGCGACGCCCGAAAACAATCGGCGGCTGGCATGGCTCATCTCCTGACGATCACGATGAATCCCTCGATCGACGTCTCGACGACGGTCGATCGAGTCATTCCCTCGCGAAAATTGCGCTGCGGACCTTCGCGGCGGGACCCCGGCGGCGGGGGCATTAACGTCGCGCGCGTGGCCGTCCGCCTCGGCTCCGACGTCACGGCGCTCTACACCGCCGGCGGCGAGCGCGGGCAATTGCTGCGCCGCCTGCTCGCGCAGGAAAAAATTCCGGGCCTGTCGATCCCGATCGCGGACGACACGCGCGAGGACTTCACGGTCGAGGAGACGTCGAGCGGCAACGAATACCGCTTCGTCTCGACCGGGCCGACGTTGACGGAAAACGAATGGCGGGCCTGTCTGGACGCGGTCGCGCAGTTTCGCGACCCGGTCGATTACATCGTCGCGAGCGGAAGCTTGCCGCCCGGCGCGCCCGCCGATTTCTACGCGCGGGTGGCGAGGATCGCGCGCGAGCGCGCCACGCCCATCGCGCTCGACGCCTCCGGAGCATCGCTTTGGGCCGCGCTCGAGCACGGCGTCGATTATCTCAAGCCGTCGTTGCGCGAAATGCGCGAATTGACGGGAGAAGAGCTGGCCGATCCTGCCGCCTGCATCCGCGCCTGCCAAAGGTTGGTCGAGGCCGGCAAGGCGAAAATCGTCGCGCTGACGCTGGGAAGCCAGGGCGCGATCCTCACCAGCGCCGACGAGGTCTGGCGCGCCTGGCCGATTCCCATCAAGGCGGTGAGCCAGGTCGGCGCCGGCGACAGTTTTCTCTCCGCCATGGTCTGCGCGCTCGCCGGCGGTAACACGCTCGAGGACGCGTTCCGGACCGGCATCGCCGCCGGTTCCGCGGCCCTGATCTCGCCGGGCACGCAGCTTTGCCGCCTGGAGGACGTCAACGAGTTGCGCAGCCACGTCCACATCGACCGCGTGAGTTGAAGGCGTTCGCGTTCGGGAGCAGACAACGGGCGCATTTCGCCGCGAGGGCGCCGAATGCATGGAGCAGAAAGGCGCGTCTCGAACTCGAGTGAAGCCGAGCTTGCGACGACGACGTGATTTGAGATGGATCAGTGCGGCGCGCGCCGGCGCGTTCAGAGCTAGGCCGCGTCGAACACAGGGAAGCGGCCATGGTGACTCTCGAACTCAGCCTGAACGGTCAAGCTGTCGCGAAATTGCAGATCGACGAGGGGCTGCTCGCGCAACTCCTGAAGTTGACGCCCGCCGTCGCAGCCTCCGCGGCCGCCCCCGCCCCGGGCGGCAACAGCGCGCCTCTGAGCAAGAACCAGGCGATCGAGTTGCTCGCCCGCCTGGACAAGACCAGCCGCGAATTCCTCAAGCGCATGGCCGAGGAACATGGCGCGCTGACCTGGGGCGAGACAAAGGCTCTGTTCGGAACGAAGGACTGGCAATCCTTCGCCGCGGGGCCCGGCAGGAAGATCGAAAAGGAAGTGCGTCGTCTCCTCGGCGACAAGGGCGCCAATCTCATCTGGCGCATCGAACATGAATGGATCGGGCTGGAAAAGGGCGAGGACGAAGTTTGCCGGTTGCACATCGACGGGCCCGCGCTCGCGGCGCTGCGGGACGTCGCGGGATTTGGCGGCTGAACGCCGCCACGCATCCGCTGACGATCGGCCGGCGATAGGTTCAGCGGGAAGGCGCGGATGGGGCGTCAGTGCGGAGGGAAAATCGCCAACACCGATTGCAACATACCGACGGCGGGTTCAGCTTGGCGGACCGCCTGACTGAGGTTCCAGTACGCCGAAGCGCCGAACGCCAGCGCGCCCAGCGCTGCGGCCAGCGGGTCGACGCCTCCGGAGTCGCGGATGCGAGTCCGGGCGCCGTCTGCGGTAAGGCCCAGCGTCCCGATGTCCCGGATTTTCGTGACGCCGGCGAGGACGACGATCGATTTGCCGTAGCGACCGAAAAACCAGGCCAGGACGAGTTCCGCGGGGCTCCATACGTAGAAGCCGAACAGGAATGTGGCGTTGAATGCGCCGAGGACCGCGAAGCCCAGCAGATATTGCCGACGATACAGGAGCCAGCAAGAGGTAAAGACGGCGGCCGAAAAGTTGCGGCTGGCCTGCAGCCTCGGCGATGTCTTGACCTTGGACCAGACGTCCTCGTAGGCGCGCCAGTTGACCCCGATAAAGGCGCGCATTTCGGCGTCGCTGTCGGTTGCGCCGCCCGCGGCCATGGCATGGGCGGGAGGATCATCGGCCGGATTTCGACCTCTCGAGGTCCCACAGCCCGCGACTTGGCTCGCGCAGAGCGGAGCGCGCGACGGCGGCGAGTTCGAGATAGGCGGGAGACGGGTCCGGCGCCCTGACGGAGGGAGGCGGTACAAACGGTCTGGATGGGCTCGCGCCTCGCCGTCCAAAAGCGGTTCGCTGTTCCAACTCACTTTCCCCGCGCCGACGAAATCAAGCTGCCGGTCACTCTACCGGCGGCGCGGTTAACTCCGATTTTCCGCATTCTTTCGAATACAATCTACATATAAAATTTGTGTGAAAAACGCCAGATTTTCGTGAAATTCGGGCCCGCCCCTGTGACCCGGGACGCTCGAGCATGCGTAGGAAGCGCATGAAAGATCAGACGGATTGTGCCCGAGGGGCGCGGTGATGCGCCCTGTCATTGTTTGGCTGCGGGAGGATCTGAGGCTCGACGACCATCCCGTGTTCCAGGCGGCGGGGGATCGCCAGATTCTCGTCGTCTACATCCACGACTCGGTCTCGCCGGGCCTGCGGCCGCTGGGGGGCGCGTCGCGCTGGTGGCTTGCCCGTTCGCTCGCCGCCTTGAGCGACGATCTGGCCGCGCTCGGCGCGCGGCTGGACATCCTGAGCGGGGCGGCGGAAGACCTTGTCCTTGCGCTCGCGCGCGCCAGCGGCGCCCAGGAGGTCGTCTGGTCGCGCCGCTACGGGGCGGCGGAAATCGAGATCGACACGCGCCTCAAGGCCGCCCTTCAAGGCGACGGCATAGCCGTTCGCAGCGTCAACGCCCGCCTGCTCCGCGAGCCCTGGGAAGTTTTGAGCGGCGCCGGCGCGCCCTTTAAAGTGTTCACGCCGTTCTGGCGCCGGCACCGCGATTTGGGGAGCCTGCCCGCGCCCGCGCCGGCGCCCGAGCGGCTGGTCAGTGCGCCGTGGCCGGACCTCGCCCCGCGCCGGGTCGCGCTCGCCGATCTCGCGCTGACGCCCAAGGCCCCGGACTGGTCGGGCGGCCTCGCGGCGACCTGGCGACCGGGCGAAGCGGGCGCCCGCGAGAGGTTGCGGCGCTTCGTTTCGAGCGCGCTTGCCGACTATCCCGACGCGCGCGACCGGCCCGACGGCGACTCCACGTCCAGGCTCTCGCCGCATCTGCGCTTCGGCGAAATCTCCGCGCGCCGCATTCTTTCGACGACCGAAGCGGCGCTCGCCGCCGGCGAGGTTCCCGCACGCGCAGCCGAGAAATTTCTGTCCGAACTGGGCTGGCGCGAGTTTTCCCACTCGCTGCTCTATTTCGCGCCCGACCTTGCCACGCGCGCCTGGTCGCCGCGTTTCGAGCGATTCCGCTACCGCGACGACGATGCGGGCTTCCGCGCCTGGAGCCGGGGCGAAACCGGCTATCCGATCGTGGACGCGGGAATGCGGGAACTCTGGACCACCGGCTATATGCACAATCGCGTTCGCATGGTGGCCGCCTCGTTTCTGATCAAGCACCTCCTGATCGACTGGCGGCGCGGCGAGCGATGGTTCTGGGACACGTTGTGCGACGCCGACAGCGCCAACAACGCCGCGAGCTGGCAATGGGTCGCCGGCTCCGGCGCCGACGCGGCGCCCTATTTCCGGATTTTCAACCCGGTGCTGCAGGGCGAGAAGTTCGATCCGGAAGGCGCCTATGTGCGCCGCTGGGTTCCCGAACTCGCGGGGATGGAGGCGGCGCACATACACGCGCCCTGGCTGGCGCCCGCCGAAGCTTTGCGACGCGCGGGCGTCAAATTAGGACAGAGCTATCCCGCCCCGATCGTCGATCACGCCTTCGCGCGCCGCCGGGCGCTGGAGGCGCTGGCGAGCCTGGAGGCTTGAGCGCGGAGGTCCTCCATCGAGATATCGGAACGCATGCAGATATCGGAATGCGTGCAAATGTCGCGACATGAATACAATTCCATATCTAATCAAAATCGTACAAAGCAAAAAATAACTACCGCATGACATTGCATATATATTGTATGACATTCGTTTTTGCGTAATTCAAGAAATCACCGCAGCGACAAAACGTCACCTATGTGATTTTAACCTTGAAACATAGGTTTAGCGGTGAAAGATTTATTGGCGGTCGGCGATGTTCGGACCCAAGATTGGATACAAAATCCGAAGTCGGATCAAGTCCGGCCAGAAATGATGGGAGGCGGATTATGCTGCTATCCACTGTTCATTCGTCGGACCGTGTGATCAATTCATCGGATACTGAAAGTTCGGGCTTTACGTTGCCCGATTACGAAGGATCGTCGTGCGACGAAGCGCTGACGAGTTTCCTGAACCCCTTTGCTCAACCGCCGGGCTTTGACTCGTCCTTGTTGGGTCCTTCGTGGTCCGATGGCCTCGGCGATCCCGGTTTTTGGGGCCATTCGTTCGGCAGTCGGCCAGGGGGCGGAACGCGGTTGGAGACGACGGCCGCGCTCGGAGCGCAGGGGGGAGGCGACGGGCATGCGGCGACCGAGGTCGCAAGCGCGGCCACAGCGCCGGCGCCGACTACGATCACCGCAACGGGCAGCAATCTCAGCTTCGACCTGATCTGGGATTCGTCCGTCGCCGGAGCGCCTGCAGGCTTCATGACCGCAGTGGAGGACGCCGCCGAATTTTATGCCGAGAACTTCACAACCCCGAAGGCGACAACGGTGGAAATCGATGTCGGCTGGGGCGAGGTGATGGGCAGCACTATTCCCGCCTCGGCGGTTTCCGCGAGTTCGGACAACGGCGACTTCCTCAGCTACAACACGATATATGCGGCGCTGAAGGCGGAACCGTCGTCCGGCGACTCGCTTCTCAACACGTATTTCGGCAGCGAGATCCCGACGCCTGCGCAGTTCCAAACGGCGACCGGCAAGAATCCGAGCACCGCGGATTTCTTCGTGACCTATTCCGAAGAGCAGGCTCTGGGCTTGACTCCCAAGTATTACTACGGAGAACCCGACGGTTGGATCGGCCTCTCCAGCGGCGTGACATGGAATTACCAAGATACGTCGCTGAGCGCGACCGGCGCCAACAGCGGCGGCTATGACGCCGTAGCCGCGGCCGCGTCGGAAATCGGCGAAGTCCTTGGCCGGATCGCCGGTCTTGGTCAGACCCTCGGTTTAGGAAAAGGAGCCGTCTATACGCTGCTGGATCTCTCCCGCTACAGCGTGTCCAAGAACGCGCGGGATTTCTCTTCCAGCACGGCGGGCTATTTCTCGGTCACCAACGGCGCCGCGGCCGAAGGCGTGCCGGCAAATTTGGGAACCTATCAAACTCCAGGGTTCCTGACGGCGGCGGACCTCGGGGACTGGAAGACCAGCAGCAGCGTCCACGACGCCTTCGGCTATTTCACTTCCGGGTACAATCAACCGATGTCGGCGACGGACGTTCTCGAAACGGCGACCCTGGGGTTCCAGCTCACTTCGAACGGGGTCGCGAGCGCGAAATCGCCGACCTTCGTTTGAGCGTTCCTGAAAGTTCCAAACCATTCCGGCCCGCGGCGCGGGCCGGACATCATCCGCGCCCTTTCGGCCGAGCCAGGTTGAACAACGCGAAATACAGCGAATACGGCAGCAGATTGACCGCGCGGACGATCAAGGCCAGCCGGCGCGGGAAGCGGATCTCGAATCCGCCGCGCTGAAGTCCGTCGCAAATGCGCCGGCTCGCCTCGGAACACTCCATCAGAAACGGCATGGGGGCTTTGACCTGCGCCGTCATCGGCGTCTTGACGAAGCCGGGATTGATCGCCTGCACGGTCACATTGTGCCGATCGGCGCGGAATTTCAGGCCGACCGCGAGGGAGATGACGGCGGCCTTGGTCGCAGCATAGGCGCCGGGGTCAGGCACGCCGCCGTAGCCGGCAAGCGAGCCGACGATCGCGATCTGACCTTGTCTGCGAGCGCGCATCGCATTGAAGACCGGATTGACGCAATTGGCGACGCCCTGGACGTTGAGCGCGAAGGTGCGCTGAAAGCCCTCCCCGCCGAAATCGTCGGAAGCGTCGGCGAAGCTGCCGCCGGCGTTGAGCAAAGCGAGCGCGACCGGTCGACGCGCCTCTATGGCGGCGACCAGCGCGGCCATGCCGGGCCTGTCGGTCACGTCGCCGGGCGCGGCGAGGATCCTACCGGGCAGGCTTTCGGCTTCGCGGGCCAGCGCATCCAGGTCTTCGGCGCGCCGCGCGGTCGCGACCACCTCAAAACCGCGCCGCGCCAATTCGAGCGCGGTCGCGCGGCCAATTCCGGCGCTCGCGCCGGTCACCCAGGCGACGCCGTCGGCGGGCTCGGCGCGATATGTCATGGGGTCAACCTCGCCGGAATCTGCGGGACGCCCCGCGATGAATTGATGTCATACCGGCGATCGCAGCGCGGGCCAATCCGACCGCGGCTCGGGCAAGCGCAAGTGCGAACCGGCGACAGGGTTAATGGAATATCGCCGGGGTCTCAGAAACACGGATCCGACAGCGTCCATTGCGCGCCGGACTTCTGAAACGCCTGGCGCCTTGCGGCCGGGGCCGCCGAGCGCGACGCCGGAAACCGAGACGCTTGTCGGCGCGTACGATTTCGGAGCCGAAGGCGTGGGAAGACCGCCGCCTATTAAGGACGTTAGGTCATAGGGTTACGCATATTTCAGAAGGCAACACATAAACAAGGTGACGCACCGTTATGTTCGTTCAGGCGGGGACTGCCCGCCGGAGCCGAATCCACGCGCCGGCCCGTCCCTGCGCCCTCGGCAGTTGAAGCAATATATTGCAAATTTGAAATAATTTATAGTGTTTAATTATACGTGACCTTAAAAAGTTCAGCCTAGACTTTAACTATGCCGCCAACACGCGTAAATTTCGTAGATAAACCGCCCAAAAACAGCAAGGGTCGCGCCTGGATTCTACAGGTGGACGCCTCCAAAAACCTCGCCGAATTGTGGGTTTTCTGATTCCTTGTCGCTATTGAGAACGGAGACTTCTCGATGCGCGGCGATCCTGGATTTTTCGACATTGATGAGCGGTTGAAGGACCTTTCGGCCAAGGGCGACGATCTGGAGCGACTGAACGCCATCGTCGATTTCGAGATTTTCAGGCCTGACCTGGAGCGCGCCGTGCCGAGAGCCGAGCGCGCGAAGGGCGGGCGCCCACCCTACGATCACGTCCTGATGTTCAAGGTCCTGATCCTTCAGTCGAGCCATTCGCTGTCGGACGAGCGGACGGAATATCTGATCAAGGACCGGTTGTCGTTCATGCGCTTTCTTGGGCTTTCGCTGGCCCAGAGCGTGCCAGATGCGAACTCGATCTGGAATTTTCGCGAGGCGCTGACGCGGGCCATGGTCGATGGCAAGCCGGCCATCGAGGTCCTGTTCAAGCGCTTCGACGCCGCGCTGAAGAAGGCGGGATTTCTGGCGATGGGCGGGCAGATCATCGACGCGACGATTGTCGCGGCCCCGAAGCAGCGCAACACGGACGCCGAGAAGAAGGAGATCAGAGCTGGGCGCATCCCCGAGGATTGGAAGCGCAACCCCGCCAAACTACGACAAAAAGATCGCGATGCGCGCTGGACCGTCAAATACTCGAAAGCCAAACCATCGGAGGATGGAGCCAAGCGGGTCGATCTAGCGATCCCCGCTTTCGGCTACAAAAACAACGTCGGCATCGACCGCGTTCATGGCTTGATCCGAACCTGGACCGCCACCGACGCCTCGCGCCACGACGGCGCGCAATTGCCTGACCTGATCGACAACGCCAACACGGCGAGCGACGTCTGGGCGGACACGGCCTATCGATCCGCGAAGAATGAGAAGCACCTGGCCGACAACGGCCTTCGTAGCCAAATCCACCGCAAGAAGCCGAAGGGCAAACCGATGCCCAATTCCATCTCCCGAGCCAACGGCAGGAAGTCGAAGGTCCGAGCGTTCGTCGAGCACGTCTTCGCCCGGCAGAAGGGCCCGATGGGGCTGGTCGTGCGAACCATCGGCCTGGCGAGAGCCACGGTAAAAATCGGCCTCGCCAATCTTACCTACAACATGAAACGGGCGATCTGGCTGACGCAGATGACCGCCGAGGCCTGATCAGGCCGCCGGCGCCCGCCATGGCGCCGCGCTCACGGAGCCGGAGCCCCACTCAGACCGCCTGAATCGTCCCGAACACGCTCACGCGGCTAACGACAGACACGCCGCGAGACGTCTTGGCGCAAAAGTCACGGTATTTGGAGGCGTCCAGGTGTTGCTTTTGACTGTCAGCGCGGTGGCGTTTGTCATTTACGCCTATTTACACTCAGGGCCGCCGAACAGTTGACGCGGCGCCTCAATACCTGAACTCAACTCCGCCGAAGGCTTCGCAGAGGCCGGCCTGACGCGCTCCCGATTCACGCGAGCGCCAATCCGAATTCGGCTGCGGCCTCGCGCAGCCATTGTGCGAAATCGCCAGCCAGGGAGCGGTAGAGCGCGACCTCGAAAGTCGTTGCGTCGTCCCGCCGCCAAAGGGTGACGCCGATATGCGCGAGGGCGCTGGCCGCCACCGCGTCCTCAGCGAATGCGCTCGCATCGAGGTCGATCGGCAGGCCCTTGGCGAAGGCCGCTCGCGTCGAGGGGCCCGAAATTCGCAAAACGGCCAGGCCGTCGCTCTGATCGATGACCGATGCCGCCTCGCCGAGCGCCTCGGAGAGATCATCGGCGCCGATGGCAAGCCAGCGTCCCGGGCCGACGCCGAGGAAATCGATCGCGCCGGAGGACGCGCGTCGGGGCCCCCACGGCAATGTCAAACCGTAGCGGGTTTGCACGCGTTGGCTCAGCGCCTCCGCACGCCCCTTGCGAACCTCCATGACGGCAAGGCGGAGGCCCCGACGCTCGGCGACTTTGACGCGCGCCGGCGAAGGGCCGATGGGCGCCAGCAATCCGGCGAAGGCGGGGCGCGCCGCCAATTCGATCCCGTCAGCCATGCAGCCGCTCTCCCCGGGGATCTATGAAAACCGGCGAGACGACCTCGACCTCGAAGTCGCCGTTGCGCACGGGATCATAGGCGCGCATGCGTTCGCCGATCCGCTCCGGCCCGCGTCGGATCAGCGCGAGGCCGATCCATCGGCCGAGGCCAGGCGAGAACGCCGCGGAGGTGACGTAGCCTTCGTCATTGGCCGGGGTCGGCGCCGCGCCTCGCGCCAGGAGATGCGCCCCCGCCCGCAGCCGCGCGCTTTTGTCGACGGGCTGCAAGCCGACAAGCGTCGGCCGAGCGGGATCGACCAACGCCTCGCGGCCCGCCAGGACCCGGCCGATATAATCCTTCTTGGTCGACATCATCCGCGACAGACCCAGGTCGCGAGCGGTCGTCTGGCCATTGAGTTCGCCGCCCGCCGCATGTCCCTTCTCGATCCGGAGGACGCCGAGCGCCTCGATCCCGTAAGGCGCGACGTCGAATTCGCACCCCGCCTCCATCAGCGCGCGCGCCAGCGCGTCGCCGCGGCTGGCGGGAACCGCGATCTCATAAGCAAGCTCGCCGGAAAACGAGATGCGGGCGAGCCTCGCCGTGACAGAGCCGAGCTGAAACTCCCGCGCGGCCATGAAGGGAAAGGCCTCATTGCCGAGTTCGATCGCCCCGCCGAGCAGGTTCTGCAGCAAGGCCCGCGCCTTGGGTCCGGCGACCGAATATTGCGCCCAGCGATCTGTGACCGAGGCCATCGCGACATCCAGTTCGGGCCAGAGCGCCTGCCGGCAGAATTCGAGATGTTGCAGGACTTTGGCGGCATTGGCCGTCGTCGTCGACATCAGCCAGCGCTCGGGCGCCAGCCGCATCGTCGTGCCGTCGTCCATGACGAAGCCGTCCTCGCGCAGCATAAGGCCGTAGCGCGCCTTCCCGACCGGCAGCGTCGAGAAAGTGTTGCAGTAGACGCGATCGAGAAAGTCCCCGACATCCGGTCCGGTCAGTTCGATCTTGCCGAGCGTCGAGACGTCGCAGACGCCGACGCGCTCGCGCACCGCTGCGGCTTCGCGCGATACGCTCGCAAGCCAATCCGTCTCGCCGGCTTTCGGGAACCATTGCGCGCGCAGCCAGGCGCCGGATTCGATGAAGACGGCGCCCTGCTCTTGCGCCCAGGCGTGGCCCGGCGTGCGTCGCGTCGGCCGGAACGCCCTGCCGCGATGCGGGCCGGCGAAGGCGCCGACCGCGACCGGCGCATGGGGCGGGCGAAACCGCGTCGAGCCCGTCTGCGGGATCGTGCGCCCGGTCAACTCCGCCAGTATGGCCAGGCCAACGACATTCGCGGTCTTGCCTTGGTCGGTCGCCATGCCGAGCGTGGTGTAGCGCTTGAGATGTTCCACCGAGCCGAAGCCCTCGCGCGCCGCCAGCGCAATGTCGTCGACGGTGACGTCGTTCTGGAAGTCGACGAAGGCTTTGCCCTTGGACTTGGCGACATGCCAGCACGCGGAAACCGCGGTCGGTTCGTCATCCGCCGCGGGCGCCGGCCCCGCAGCGCCGGAAAATCCCGCTTCGCGCGCGGCGGAAACGCCCGCCTCGGCGCCTTCGCGCAGGCTGCCTGAGAGCGTGTATTCGCCCCGCGCGGCGCCGACGACGGACATGCACTTCGGCGGATCGCCGGGCGCGAAGGCGGCAATGTCCTCTCGCCATTGCGGCTTGCCGCCGAGATGCGTGGTCAGGCCGATCTGCGGATTGTACCCGCCGCAGACCGCGACGAGATCGGCCTCGACGCGGACGCGCCGTCCATCGGGCTTCGCGATCTCGACGCCGCGAACGCCATGCCCGCCCAGAGTTCGCGCGACGACCGCGCCCAAATGAACCGGCGTCGCGCCCGCGAGGGCGCGCAGCGGCAAGGCGACTTCGGGCCTCGCATCGACGATGGCGGCGACGTCCAGGCCCGCAGCCTTCAGGTCGGCGACCGTGCGCCAGCCGTCGTCGGCCGAGACAAAGACAACGATTTGCCGCCCGCATGCGACGGCGTAGCGATTGAGATAGGCGCGCACCGCGGAGGCCATCATCACGCCGGGCCGGTCGTTGCCCGCGAAGGCGATCGGTCGCTCGACCGCTCCGGCCGCCAGTACGGCGCGTTTGGCGACGATCCGCCAAAGCCTTTGGCGCGGCCGATGCGGCGGCGGGACCGGCAAATGGTCCGCAACGCGCTCGAGAGCGCCATAGACCCCGGAATCGTAGACGCCGAAAATCGTGGTGCGCGCGAAGAGCCGGACATTGTCCAGCGCGGCGAGTTCGCGCGCCGCGCTTTCGGCCCAGTGCGCGCCCGGACGCCCGTCGACTTCGCGTCGCTCGGCGTTGAGCCGGCCGCCGAAGCGAAAATCGTCGTCGGCGAGGATGACGCGCGCGCCGGCGCGTCCCGCCGCGAGCGCGGCGGCGAGCCCCGACGGCCCGCCGCCGATGACCAGGACATCGCAATGGGCGAACGCCTTTTCGTAAAGATCGGGATCGGCTTCGCCGCTGGCGCGGCCGAGCCCGGCAGCGCGCCGGATCAGCGGCTCGTAGACCTTCTCCCAGAACGAAGGAGGCCACATGAACGACTTGTAGTAGAAACCGGCGGCGAGGATCGGCGAGGCCAGGGAGTTGAGCGCCCCAATGTCGAAGCGCAGCGAAGGAAAGCGGTTCTGGCTCGCCGCCTCGAGGCCTTCGTGGAGTTCGATCGTCGTCGCCCGCGTGTTCGGCTCGCGCCGGGCGCCCGTGTGCAGCTCCACCAGCGCGTTCGGCTCCTCCGGTCCCGCGGTCAGGATTCCGCGCGGGCGGTGATATTTGAACGAACGTCCGACGAGTTGCGTCCCGGACGCCAGAAGCGCGGAGGCCAGCGTGTCGCCGGCATGGCCGGAATAGTCGCGCCCGTCGAAGCGGAAGCGCACGGCCGCGCTGCGATCGATGAGGCCGCCCTCGTTCAGCCGGTTTGGGCCGGAGGTCATCGCGCCTCCCCGTCGGCGCGGCGCGCCAACTCGGCGCTGGTCACTTCATGCGTCAGGGTGTCCCGCGTGACGACGAGCCAGGAGCGACAACCGGACAGGTGATGCCAGTATTCGCGATGCGGCCCGGCGGGATTTTCGCGCAAGTAGACGTAATCGTGAAACGCGTGCGCCGCGTCCGGCCCGGCCGGGTCGGGCCGCGTCAAAGCGGCGTCGCCGAGATAGGAGAATTCCTGGGCGTCGCGCAATCCGCAGAACGGGCAAGGTATGAGCATGTCGCCTCAGTGCAGATTGGGCTGGGCGCCGGCGCCCTTTTCGTCGATGAGGCGGCCCGTCGCAAAGCGGTCGAGCCGAAAGGCGGTCGCGGCGGGATGCGGCGCGTCGCGCGCGATCAGATGGGCGTAGCAGAAGCCGGAGCCCGGAATCGCCTTGAAGCCGCCGTAGCACCAGCCCGCGTTGAGATAGAGGCCGCCGACGTCGGTCCGGTCGATGATCGGCGAGCCGTCCATCGACATGTCCATCACGCCGCCCCAGGAGCGCAGCAGGCGAACGCGGCCGATCATCGGCATCAGGGCCATGCCGCCCTCGCAGACGTCCTCGACGACAGGCAGGTTGCCGCGCTGGGCATAGGAATTGTAGCCGTCGATGTCGCCGCCGAACACGAGTCCGCCCTTGTCGGACTGGCTGATGTAGAAATGGCCGGCGCCGAAGGTGATCACGCCGGGAATGAGCGGCTTCAGACCTTCGGAGACGAAAGCCTGCAGCACATGGCTCTCGATCGGGAGCCGCATTCCGGCCAGAGCTGCGACGCGCGAGGAGGAGCCCGCGACCGCCATCGCGATCTTCCGGGCGCGGATGAAGCCGCGCGAGGTTTCCACGCCGACGACCCGGCCGCCCTCGAAGCGGAAGCCGAGCGCCTCGCAATTCTGCACGATGTCGACGCCGCGCTCGCTCGCGGCGCGCGCATAGCCCCAGGCGACCGCGTCATGGCGCACGGTGCCGCCGCGCCTCTGCAGCAGGCCGCCCTGAATCGGAAAGCGGGCATTTTCGAAATCGAGAAACGGCGCGATCGCGCGCACGCCCGCGAGGTCGAGCAGTTCGGCGTCGACGCCGTGCAGGCGCATCGCATTGCCTCGCCTCGCGTAGGCGTCGCGCTGCGCGTCGGAGTGACAGAGATTGAGCACGCCGCGCTGGCTGACCATCGCGTTGTAGTTGAGGTCCTGCTCGAGCCCTTCCCAGAGCTTCATCGAGAGTTCATAGAGCGGGATGTTGCCGTCGAGCAGATAGTTCGAGCGCACGATCGTCGTGTTGCGCCCGACATTGCCGGAGCCGATCCAGCCCTTTTCGATCACGGCGACATTGCGGACGCCGTGCTCCTTGGCGAGATAATAAGCGGTCGCCAGACCATGCCCGCCGCCGCCTATGATGACGACGTCATAGGATTTGCGCGGCGCCGCGTCGCGCCACGCCGGCGGCCAATGCCGATGCCCGGTCAGCGCGTTGGCCAAGAGCGAGAAGATCGAATAGCGCATGGATCAGCCAAGGCCGGGCTGTGCGACGCCCGGCGCCTTCGCGGCCAAGGGAACGGACAGTCCCTTCACGATCGGACCTTCGAAATTTCCATCACGCAATGAACGTAATCCATCCGGTGGCCCTCCGGCGAGCGCGCGACTTCGGCCTCGTAGGCGCCATAGAAGTCGTCGAGGATCGCCATGCGCTCGGCGGCGGGCCGAGCCGGATCAAGCGCGCCGGCGAACACCGTCTCCGACCACGAGCGCAAAGTCGGCACATAGGCCTTCGCGAAGGCGGCGGCGTCGCGATGCTGGCGGAAGGCCTCGGCATAGGGACAGGGCGTCACCAGGGTCGAGAGATGCTCGAGCCGCAGCCCCGCCTTCGACACGGCGGACGCGGGATCGCGGAACGGCGCGGCGAATTCCGCCGGGGTCTTATAGAACTGCTGGAAGGTCGCGTTGACATATTCGGCCTCGCCGATCCGGCCCGCCTTCAGGAGATCGCGCCAGTAGCGCGCGAAGCTGTCGAACATATCCACGCCCGTGGTGTGGCCGAGATAACGCCCCTGCTCGTCGATGCAGAAATTGGCGAGCGCGAGACGGCCGCCCGGACGCAGCTCGCGGGCGCGCGCCAGGAGGATCGTTTCCCAGTCCTCGAGCGCCTGCGCCCGGAACTTGTCCTGCTCGGCCGGCGCGGCGCCGACGGCCTGGACATGGTCGGCGATCATGCAGGGGCGCTGGCTCAACCAGTGCATCGCGGTCGCCGAAAATCCGAACGAGAGCGCCCCGTCGGGCGCGATCTGACGATAGAAGCTGGTTCCGCTGGCGAAAATGAAGACGCCGGGGATCGCGGCGAGGGGTTCGCGCGCCTTAGGTCCGATCAACCCTTGGGTCAGGCGGAACAACACCCCGAAGTCGTTGTGCGGCAGGTCGGTGTAGGTAATCGCGATCTGCCGATCGGGCTCGCGCGCGCGGATCGCCTCGACGAGACGGCGCATCATGTCGATCGAGGTGCCGCCGTCCGCCGCGCCAAAATCGGCGATCGCAAAGGCGCGGCCCGGCTCGAGTTCGGGCATGCGCGCGACCGCGGCGACGACGAGGTCGCCGACCTTGTCGATGACCGTTTTTGCGCCGACGGTGTTGGCGGAATAATAGCCCGCGCCCCGCATCGAAATGGTCGCCGCGCCGCCTGTGCTCATGTCGCTCCCCTCAACGACGGCCGCCTTGGCGGCGCCTGTCTAGTCTTCATCGACGCTTCCGCCGCCGGCGCCGCGCGCGCGCGAGCGCTCGCTTTCCGGCACGTAGACGCGTCCGGCGATCGGATCGAGCGCGGCCAGGGCGCGCTCCGAGATCGGCGCTCGCCGCGATGTCGAAGGGCTCGCGCCTCCCGGAGAAATCGTCACGTCGGCGACCGGCGCCAGCGGCGCGCTCGGGACGCGCTCGATCTCGACATTCGCCAATGCGCCTTCGAGCCAGATCGGCAGACCGACGCCCGCTATCCGAAGCGGCGCCGCGCCGCGCCAGGCGCCGTCGTCTTCGAGCCAGGCCGCGGTGCGAATGGGACAGAGCGGGCGACCGGCGCGGGCCTCGTCCTCGCCAAGGCGCCATTTCGCAACCCGCTGCGGCGAGGGCGGGTCGAATTCGGCAGCGCTCGCCGCCAACGCGACGAGCGCGTCGGCCCAGGGCTGGCCGCGCGAAGCGAGCCTGCGCGCGGCGCGGCCGATTTCGTCGGCCAGGCCCCAGGAATAGCCGGCGCCGCGCGCGACCTTGGCCGCGAGCGACTCGGCCTCGTTGAGCGACAACTCGATCATGCCGCCAGCCCCCCGGCGTCGAGCGCGGCGATCTCCTCGATCAGCGGCTCGCCCGCAAAGAGCGCGATGCGCAGCCAACGGTCTGAGCGCGGGTCGAAATTGCGCGCGCCAAAAAAGGCAAGCTTGCTTCTGAGCAGATCGACGGGACGCATCTCGGCGCCGATCAGATTGTCCCGGATCTCGGCATAGGGAAATCTCGCAACGATCTGCGCGCGCCGGGCGACGTGGCGCCATTCGGGGCGCCGGAGCAGGAACTCGGCGAGCGGGGCCCCGGCCGGCTCGCGCTCCAGCGCGCTGGAGAGCGCCAGGGCGTCGCGCGCAATCGCGAGCGGTTGTTCCAACTCGGCGCCTTCCTCCTCGAATCTTTCGCCCAGACGCGGCTCCAGCTTCTGCGCCGAGACATACCAGAAGCGCGCATTGGCCGCGTTGTCGCGGAAGTCGAAACGTCGGGCCCAGGCGTAATGGGTCTCGACCAGCGACTTGAGGGCGCCGCAGGACATGCGGCCGTCGAGCGCGAATCCGAGGCTCTCGTCGGCGGCCATGGTCTCGGCGAGGTCGTCGATCGCGGCGCCGTTCGGCTCCAGGATCAGCGCGACGGTCGCCTCCTGCCCTTCCAGCGAAAACCTCTCTTCGGCAAATCGATAGAGCGCGTCCCAAGGCTGCGGCGCGCTCTTCAGTATATCCGGGGACGCGTGCGCGAGCGCCGCGAGATCGGCGATCAGGCCGCGGACCGCCGCGCCCTGGCGCGGATCGACCGTGCGCCAGCGCCGAACGCGCGCGCGCATCTGCCTCAGCGCCGCGGCGAAGGCCTCGCGCTCGCGCGAACTCGCCAGCGAAAGCGAACGCACGCGCGCGAGCGCCGTCTCGCGCGCAAGGAACCAATTGTGCATCAGCACGGGATGGCGCACGAGGAACGGCGCCATGCCGAGCCCGGTCGCATTGCCCACGCCGAGAGCGCGCCGCGACGCGGGCGCAAGCCGGACGGCGACGGCCGGGTTCCTGCGTTGCGCGACATGATCGGCGAGGTCGATGCTGAACGAGCGGATCAGCCAGACCGTCAACATTTCCGCCTGAAACGGGCCCGAGAGTTCCGGACGGTCGGCGATCTCCTGGCGATCGGCGATGCCGAACTTGCCGTTCCCGTAGACGGCCGTGGTGCGCAGGAGATAGCCGACGCTCTCGATCCATTCGCGCTCGGGCTGAGCGCCGAGCGCCAGCGCGGATACGACGGCGTCGAACAGCCGCACGCTCTTGTTGGCGCGCGCGAGCACGAGATCCCGGGGGCCGAAGCGGCCCGCCTCCTGCAAAGGCGCGTTGGCCTCCAGCCGTGCGACTTGCGAGGCGTCGGGCTCGCCGTCATAGAGAACGAAGCTGGTGTCCCAGGCCTCGGCGATGACGCGGTCGGTGCGGCGCGCGGCGTCCAGCGGCGTCGAGAACGCGACGAGGCTGTAGCGGCGCGCGGGGGTCGCGACGGTATAGACCGCGCGGCCGAAGCCTTCGTCGTCGAGGTCCCACAGCGCGCGAGCGACTCGCCAGCGCTCGCGCGCGGCCCGCCGCATCAGCGAGCGCAGGAAACTCAGCCGCGTCGGGTGCGAGGCGCCGAGGCGCGCGAGCCGCATCACGATATCGGGCGAGCGCAGCGCGGCCTCGCTCACCGCTCGGCTCCCGCCAGTTTCATCAGCGCGGCGCGAGCGGCCTCGCCGACCTCGACGCCTTCGCGATCGTGCCGCGCCCGCGCCGCGAGCCGGCGAGCCCCCGGCAAACGCGCGTTCGCCTCGCTTTCGAACGCGCCGGCGACGACGCCGAGGCGGTCCGCGAAAGCGCCGCCCGAGGACGCTTCGGGCGCGAGGGCGAGAAAGAACTGGCCCGTGCGCGGCGGCCCGCCGGCCGTTCCCGAGAACGGGCTCGCGACGACGCCCGGATTGGCGCCGGCGAGGCAGGCGGCGAACACCTCGACGAGCAGCGCCGAGCCGACGCCCTTGTAGCCGCCGGCCGGCGCCATGGTTCCCTTCAGGGCCGCCGCGGGATCGCTGGTCGGTTGCCCCTCGGCGTCATAGGCCCATCCCGCCGGGATCGGCTCGCCGGCGCGTGCGCGCTTCATCACTTCGCTCTTGGCGACGACGCTCGCGCTCTGATCGATCACGAACCGGGCGCCGCCGGCGCCGTCGGGAACCGCGAGCGACCAGGGATTGGTCCCCAGCACCGGCTTGCGGGCGCCCCAAGGCGCGATCGAGGCCGGCGCGTTGGTGAAGCCGAGCGCGACGAGGCCCGCGCGCGCGATCCGTTCGGTGTGATAGCCGAGGGCGCCGCAATTGTAGGAATTGCGGATCGCGAGGCTGGCGACGCCCTGCGCCTTGCCGGTCTCGACCAGGGCGGGCAAGCCGAGGTCGATCGCGGCATGGGCGAAGCCGCAGGCGGCGTCGACGACCAGGCTCGAAGGCGCCGGCCGCGACAGGATGGGCTCCGCGGCGCCGACGACCTTGCCGCAGGCGAGGTGCTCGCAATAGATCGGCAGATACATCAATCCGTGCGACTTCAGCCCGTCGCGCTCGGCCGCCGCGATGCCCGCGGCCAGGGATTCGGCCTGCGCGGGCGAAGCGCCGTGATGGCGCAAGGCCTGCGCGGCGAGCGCCTGGATCTGCTCCAGCGGCAGGACAGACAGGCTCATCGCGCGGCCTTCCGTTCAGATGGCGACATAGCCGAACTCCTTCTCGCTCTCGCGGGTCAAGGCGCGCACCGCGTCGAGGAGCATCTGCGTCGCCGGCTGCAGGCTGTGGCCGGCCTTGGCGATCCAGCCGACGGTGCGCCTTGCGCGCGCGTCCGCGAGCGGCGCGAAGCGCACATTGTAACTGCATTTCCAGCGGCACAGTCGCGGCAGGATCGTCACGCCGAGGCCCGCCTCCACCATCGCCAGATTGGAATTGACGTTGCTCGCGACCAGCTTCGAACGGCCCGCGAGTTCGGCGATTTCGGGCAGGCCGAGCGCGGCGGCGCTGCCGTTCAGAATGAGCTGGGAACCCTCCAACCGCGCCCAGGTCAGCGCGCTCTTGGACTTTGCGAGCGGATGGTCGAGCGAGCACACGAAATCGAGCGGCTCGTTGAAGAGACCCTCGAAGCTCAACTCCGGCCGCTTGTTCGCCAATACGCAAAGCCCGATTTCGACGACGCCGTTCTCGACCGCGTCCGCGATCGCCGAGGAGTCGATGTCGCGCACGTGAATGTCGAACCAGCCGCCGCCGGCTCGCACGCGCGATATCGCTCCGGGCAACAGGGTCACGGCGACCGAGGGCACGCTCGCAACATCGCAGCGGCCCAGCCGGTCGGCGGCAAAGGAGGTCATCGCCGCGCAGGCGCGATCGTAATGGGCGAGCATCGCGCGCGCCTCTTCGAGGACGTTGCGCCCGACGCTCGACAGGATCGTCTTGCGCTCCCCCGCGAACAAGGGCGCGCCAATATCCTCCTCGAGCTGCTTCAGCGTCATCGAAACGGCGGACGGCGTTCGGCCGATCTGGTCGGCGGCCGCGCGAATCCCGCCGGTCTCGACGACCGCGAGGAAACTGCGCATGCCCGTCAGGCTGATCGCCTTGGCCACTGTTCAGTCCACCTGAACATTTATCACGATAATTGAACTTGCTTGAAGTTCAGCCGATCGCTTAGTTGATGTCAATCGAATTTGTGGGAAACGCGGCCGATGATCTCCGGGCAAAACTTCATCGCGGGAGAATGGTGCGACGGCCTGGATTGGATCGAGGACCGCAGCCCCTCCGACGTCAGCGATCTCATCGGACGTTTCGCTCAGGCCGGGACGTCGGAGGCGCATCGCGCCGTCGCGGCCGCGCGCGAGGCGCAGGTCAAATGGGCGGCGGCCGGATTGGAGGCGCGCGCCTCGGTTCTGGATGCGATCGGTCGCGAGCTGATGTCGCGCTCGAAGGAGCTCGGCGAATTGCTTTCGCGCGAGGAAGGCAAGACGCTCGCCGAGGGCGTCGGCGAGGTCTATCGATCCGGCCAGTTCTTTACCTATTACGCCGGCGAAGCGTTGCGCATCATCGGCGACAGCGCGGATTCGGTGCGCGCGGGCGTCGAGGTGCTGGTGACCCGCGAACCGCTGGGCGTCGTCGCCGTCATTTCGCCCTGGAATTTTCCGATCGCGACCGCCGCGTGGAAGATCGCGCCCGCGCTCGCTTTCGGCAATGCGGTCGTCTGGAAGCCGGCCAATATCACCCCGGCGAGCGCGTGGGCGCTGACCGAGATCATCAGCCGCCAGGCCCTGCCGAAGGGAGTGTTCAACCTCGTGATGGGTCCGGGGTCGGCGATCGGGCGCGAACTCGCGGCCAAGGCCGACATTCAGGGCCTGAGCTTCACCGGATCGGGCGCGGTCGGCGCCGGCATCGCCGCGGCGGCGGCGGCGCGCTTCGTCAAATTGCAACTCGAGATGGGCTCGAAGAATCCGTTCGTCGTCATGGACGATTGCGATCTCGAGCGCGCGGTCGATCTGGCCGTCAACGGCGCCTTCGGCGGCACGGGACAAAAATGCACCGCGGCCTCGCGCCTCATCGTCCACCGGCCGATCCACGACGCCTTCGTCGAACGCCTGATCGCCAGGACCCGCGATTTGAAAGTCGGCCACGCCCTCGAAACGGGCGTCCAGATGGGTCCGGTGGTCAGTCGCGAGCAGCTCGAAAGCAATCTCGCCTATGTCGCGTTGGCGCAGCGCGAGGGCGGCGACCTGGCTGCCGGCGGCCATGAACTCGAGCGGCCGCATCAGGGCCATTACATGGCGCCGACGATCTTCCTCGAGACCCATCGGCGCATGCGGGTGAATCAGGAGGAAATGTTCGGGCCGATCACGTGCGTCATCAAGGTCGGCGATCTCGACGAAGCGATCGATGTCGCCAATGCGACGCCTTACGGGCTGACGGCGGGCATCGCGACGCGGTCGCTCGCGCGGGCCACGAAATTCCGCCAGGCTTCGCGATCGGGCTGCGTGATGGTCAACCTGCCGACCGCTGGCACCGACTATCACGTGCCGTTCGGAGGAACGCGCGCCTCCAGCTACGGCCCGCGCGAACAGGGCCGCGCGGCGGTCGAGTTCTACACCCAGATGAAGACCTCCTACGTCCATGCGGGCGCGCCGGAATGAGCGAGCCCCTGCCCCCTGCCCCGATACGGATCGACGGATTGCAATATTGCAATTGGTCGCGCGAAATCTTCGAGCAGATGCGCGCGGGCGGCCTGACGGCGGTGCACGCCACCGTCAGCTATCACGAAGGCTTTCGCGAGACCGTTCGCCATCTCGTCGACTGGAACTGGCGATTTCGCGAGCACGCCGATCTCATCCTGTTCGGGCGCGACGGCGCCGACATCGAAACCGCGCGCGCCTCCGGCCGCACCGCGATATTTCTCGGCCTGCAGACGCCCATGCCGATCGAGGACGATCTGGGCCTCGTCGAAATCCTGCATGAACTCGGCGTCCGGTTCATGCAGCTCACCTACAACAATCAGTCGCTGCTCGGCAGCGGCTGGATGGAGAGCGTCGATAGCGGCGTCACCCGCATGGGTCGCGAAGCGATCGCGCAGATGAACCGGCTCGGCATGGCGATCGACATGTCGCATTCGGGCGAGCGCACGACCCTCGAGGCGATCGAGATCTCCGCGCGTCCCATCACGATCAGCCACGCCAATCCGAACTGGCTTCGCGACACCGCGCGCAACAAGTCGAAGACTGTCCTGAAAGCGTTGCGCGAGCGCAACGGCATGCTCGGGCTGTCGCTCTATCCGCATCACCTGCCGCGCTCGGGCGAAACGACATTGCGCGAATTCGGGCTGATGGCCGCGGAGGCCGCGGCGATCGTCGGCGCCGAAAATCTCGGCATCGGCTCCGACCTCTGTCAGGGCCAACCCGACGGCGTGGTGCGATGGATGCGCGAGGGGCGTTGGATGCGGCCCGACCGCGCCGGCGCGCCGATCGTCTTTCCGGCGCAGCCCCAATGGTTCCGCGACAACACAGACTTTCCCGGCCTCGCCGACGGATTGAGCGCCGCCGGTTTCGATCCGTCTCAGATATCGGGCGTTCTGGGGGAAAACTGGCGCCGCTTCCTAGGCTCCGCGCTTACCCCCGCTGGCTGAAGCCGAAACCGTAGCGCTTCAATTCGTCGGTTTCTGCATGGGGTCGGACAGCACCATGGCGGCGAACGCCTTGAGCGCGCTCGGCTTGTCCGGCAGCGTCGCGCGCTCGAGCGTTTCGCCGATCAACAAATGCGCCTGCGCCGCCGTCAATCCGCTGCCGACCGTCTGCGAATTCAGAGTGAGGCGAAACAGCGAGCGCTGGTCGCCGGGAACTTCAGTTTCGAGCACGACCCGCATGTCCGTCCCCCGCACGAACGAGATGTTGCGAATTGTTGCTCGCGTTGTTGTTAGAGCGCAAGTCTGCGACAAACTTATTAACAGCTGAGTTCCGCAACGGAACGTCTGCGACGGGACCCTCGCCCGCCATTCGCCTGAATTGAAATCGTCCGAATGCGAATAATCGGACAGACAGATCGATTTTGCAGCGTTTGCGCGGAAGTCCGTTTGATCATAGCGCGCAACGTCATCGCGAGTGGCGCTGCGCCGTGGCGATCCGTGGCCAAGCGCCGCGGCTAATCCGGATGGATCGCCACGCTCTCTGAAACGCAGGGTCTTTCGCCCGGCTCGCGCAGAGGGATCTATCTGACTTGCGGCCCGCTTCAGTGCACGGCCGCGAACGCGACGCCCATGCTCCCGTCGGCCATCCAAACACGACGGGCGCGACGCCGGCTGTCGCCCTTGGCGCCGTGGATATGAACTTCAAATTCCGCTGGAACAATTGACAAAAGGTCCGCGTGTATTCGGGCGCCGGAATTGGATATGTTCCGAACAATGGCGTCGAGCGAGCTTGTGTTGCCGTTGAAAAACAAGCGGGCGCTCAAATAGCACTTCCGCCGCTCCTCGACACGTCTTTGCACTTGATCCATTTCACACTCCAAGTGTGAATATTAGCGGTTTTCGTATTTGAATGTACCGAGGGCCATTAGGATCAACAACTGCTTTCGTTGGAATTGGTGAATTGACATAATTAGCAATACAGTCGAATGCGATAAAAACCACAGCGTTTCAAAGAGTTTTGGGTCTTTTGTAGGATTTGCTTCGTATTATACGATATGTCGATGTGTTTATATTACGCTTCTAGATTGGCTGGCGGCGAAAAAATAGCCGCCGTGGGAACGGCGGCCGGCATGGCGATTGGGATGCCCTCGTCGAAGTCCGTCGACGGGCTTACGGCCTCGCCCTCTGACGGGCGGCGACCCTCTCGACCCGGGAAAATGCGATGTCGCCGAGCCGCCCTAGGCTGCGGCTTGGACCTCGGCGACCGCCGAGGCCAGGCTCACCTTCGCCGTCAACGGAAGATGATCCGAGGCCTTTCGGGCGAGCGGGCTGTCGTGAACCGCGATTTCGCCCACAAGGCCCGCCGGCCAGCCGAGTATCCGGTCGAGCGCGAAAACCGGCCGCCGGGAGGGAAAGCTGAGAACGGAGGGCGCAATCCCGAAAGTCGGCTCGAGAACGCCGAGCGAGGAGCGGCGGCTTCGGCGCCACTCGTTGAGATCGCCCAGAAGGATGGTGGGCATCGGCGGCAAGTCCTGGAATGCGCGAAGCAACGCCCGGGTCTGATCGAGCCGGGAGAGCCGGAGCAAACCGAGATGGGCCGCGATCACCCGAAATTCGCCGGCGCCGAGGTCGAGCTCCGCGACGATGGCGCCGCGGGGCTCGAACCCCGGCAACCTCAAACGCGATCGGCGATAGGACCTCGGTTCTCCGCGCACGAGAAGAGCGTTGCCGTGCCAGCCATGACGATGCGGAACGTCGGACTGGCCGAGAAGATGCATGCCGGTCTCTCGCAGGATCATCGCGGGATCGATCAGCCCGCCGCGCTTTCCGAAGCGGCGGTCGATCTCCTGCAGCGCCACGAGGTCGGCGCCGATCTCCGAGACGACTTCGACGATGCGATCGGGTCGCACTTTCCCATCCACGCCGCGGCATTTATGGATATTGTAAGACGCAACCTTCACCGCGACCTCACTGTTTGTCGGTTCATATATAGGGCATCGTGAGCCGCGCCGCCGCATCGCGAAGCTTAAATAGAAATGGTCTTTCGTCTATATCCGCAAGCGTTGTGCGTTGCACGCAGCGGGACCCGATCAGGCCGGCGATCTCGCCGGCAAGATCCGGATCGTAAAACTCAACGGTCAACTCGAAGTTAAGGCGAAGGCTGCGCATATCCCAGTTCGCGCTGCCGATCAGGCTCCATTGGCCGTCGATCGTCATCAGTTTCGAATGGTCGAATGGCGGCGGGCTGCGCCAGACATGGCAGCCGGAGAGCAATAGCGGCCGAATATGGGGTTGCGCGGCCCACCCCACCAAGCGGTGGTTATTGGTCCCGGGAAGGACGAGATTCACTCCACGCCCCGCAAGGCCGCCAATTGCAAGGCGGTGACGAGCTGATCGTCGGGAAGGAAATAGGGCGTCGCGATCCTGATCGAGTGACGCGCGGCATTGATCGCGGACAGCAGCACCAGCGCCAGTTGCTCCGCTTCCTGGTCCGGCCCCGTCACGATCGCCCGCGCGGGCGCCCGGCCTTCGGAAGCCGCCGCCGCCGGGGCGTGGATTTCCGGCGGCGCTTCGCGGGTCGTGAACAGCCAGTCGTCGTCAAACTGCTGCTCGATCTGGCGAACGATCGCGTCCTTCGACCCGAAAATGACAATCCCGGACCGGCGATTTCGGTCGCGCCGCGACGAGGTTTTCCGCCCCGATGTTCAGCCCGCCGACGAATGCGATGCGGCCGTCGATCACGAGGCTTTTCTTGTGCAATCGCAAGTCCAGGAACGGCATCTTCCAGGGCAGGATCGAATGCAGGAAGCGCGCGGCGGGGACGCCTTGGCGGCGCAACCGACGATAGGCCGGCGAGAGCAGAAACCCGCCGCCGAATCCGTCGATGAGCACGCAAATCTTGACCCCTCGGCGATGGGCGCGCCCGAGCGCCTCGATGAAGGCCATGCCGAGTTCGTCGGTGCGGAAGATGAATGTGGCGAGGCGGATGCTGGTCTCGGCCTCGTCGATGGCGGCGAGCATCTGGGGGTAGCCGTGGTCCCCGCTGTCGAGGATGGCGGTCACCCGGCCTGTCGCAATGTCCTGGTTGGTAATATTGCCGACCGCGACCTTGAGGCGTTCGATCGGATCTTTGGACAGCGCGTCGCCGGTCGCAGCGCCATCGCCGTTCCGGACGGACCCCTTCAAGCGCCGGGCCCGGCGTTTGACCCGATTGATGCCGAATCCGACATACAGCAACGCTCCGACGACGGGAGCGAGCCAGGCCATCCCGATCCATCCGATGGCGGCGGGAACGTCGCGCTTGTTGATCAGGGTGTGGACGGTCACGCCCGCCGCGATGGCGAAGTGGAAGAGCGCTACGACGAGCGCTCGAGCGCCGATCGACGCCGAAGGATCGGCCAAGTACTCCAATCCAGCCCTCCCCTCGGTCCCGACGCGTCGAATGGCGCCACCCATAATGGCGGACGCCCTCTTTGGCCAGCGCCGGGAGGGGCGGAGCTAAGCGGCGATGTCGGCGTTGGCGTGACGCCGTGCGGCGGCCACCCCGATGAGGATCACGATCGCGCCCGCCTCGTCGGTCACACGGATCCGGCAGCCGGCTTCAGAGGCCGATAGCGCCATTTCCGTCACCACGGACCAGGCCGACTTCAGTTCCGGCATGGCCAGGGAGCGCCTCGACGAGACGATCCCGTCGCCTCTCAAAAGTTCGAAATTGTATAATTTCACTTCGAAAAATCCAATTTTCGGCGGTCCGCCAGGCTCGCTCGGCGGGCGGCCAGGGACAGCGATGCAAATGGTGGGCCGGTTCTTGATCGACCGGGGCCGACCCGGCGCGTTCATGCATCAGCCGCGTGTCGGCGCGATGACGGACCGAGCGGCCAAGACGTTTTCATGGGCTGGCGCGAGACGGCCTGGCGCCGCGCGCGAGCGCTCGGGCCGCTCATTTTTGAAGCGCGGCGGAGCCCGCGACGGCGGCGCCCCGCGCAAACCCACGATCGGCGCGCGATTTGCGCAGGTTTCCGCGGAACGTCGAGCGGTTAACTCGGCAATGCCGGGCGCGCCGCCGCCATCGCGCAAATCCATGCGCCGCCGGCGCGGGCGCCGTCACGTCGTCAAGAGGTTCGGCTCCGCCGCCTAGGCGGGAAGCACGACCACCTTCGTCTTGACCGGCGTTCGCGAATAGAGGTCGAGCATGTCCTGGGTGAGCAGGCCGGTGCAGCCGCTCGTAAGGTTGGTCCCGATCGTCTCGGGGTCGCTGGTGCTGTAGATCGTGTAGAGCGTGTAAACGCCATTCTGATAGAGATAGAGCGTGCGCGCGCCGAGCGGATTGTCGAGGCCTCCCGGCATGCCGCCCGCATATTTGCGGGCCTCCGGCTGGCGCTGGATCATCTCCTTGGGCGGCGTCCAGGTCGGCCATTCCGCCTTGCGTCCGACATAGGCTTCGCCGCTCCAGAGGAACCCTTCGCGGCCGACATTGGCGCCGTAGCGGGTGGCGTTTCCGTCGCCTTCGATGCGATAGACATAGTAATTATGGGGATCGACAATGATCGTGCCGGCCGCTTCATTGGTCTCGTAGGGCACAGTGCGGCGATAGAATTTCGGATCCAGCTTGCTGACGTCTACCGCCGGGATCGGGAATTTCTCGTCGGCCGCCGGCCCGTAGAGCTTGGCCGCCTCGGCGCGGCTCATGCCGTCGGTCGTCGCGCAACCGGCCAGCCCCAGCGCGCCGAGACCAGCGGCGGAGCCGACCAGAAACGACCGGCGGCTGAGAAGCCCCGAGCGAAGCCCAGGCCGGGCCGCCGCGTCAATCTCGCCGTTCATGGTCATGAAATTGGTGTTTCGCATGTCACTTCGCCCAACACTAGAATACGCAGGCATGCACCCGCTGAACCTCTCGCCGAGTGAGATACTCCGTACCCGGCCCGCAAGGCAAGCTCAGCCCCGCGCCGCACGAGGCCGCCAGGCTCCAAATTCGGCAACGGCCGGGCGGTGCGGCGGTTCCAATTCGCGCAAAGTTTCGAAGCGATCCTGCAGATCAGGGCGCCGGTCAGCCTTGCCTCGGCTCCTCCGCAAGGCTTTGCCGGCGTTACGGCGCTGCGCCGACGGCCTATCAAACCCCATCTGTTCGGCCGGGTCGGCCATCGGCTCGCGACATCGAGCCGGGCTCGATAGGCCATCGATATGGCCTCGCCGGCCCCCGTAACGCGAGGACTCAATTTCGACTCAGTTCCAATTCAGCATTGTCGGCAAGCCGCGGGTTTCGGTCCCTCGACTTGACGAGACGGCCCGGCGCGGATGTACCGCCGGGCCGTTTTCGCTCGTTGCCGCGCGCGCATGGACACGACGATCACGGCGGCTCCTTGCGCGATCCCCTGCCCCCACGGGAGCAGGTCTCGCCGCGGAGAGCTTCCGACGCCGATTGTGAAAATCGGAAAGCCGGGGCTCGCCAAGCCGGCTCGAGGCTTGCGCGCTCGCAACCCAAGAAAAGATCGGCGCAAGCCAAGGCGCTGGGTTTTTCGAGGCGTCCGCTCGTCTCGGCCTCAAGCCCATGCTGGCGAGGACGCAAATATCAGGAAATTTGACGAAAAGCCTTTCAACGGAAAGGGCGCCGTTTCCCTCTTTGATGCAATTTTTCATCCAAGCGGAACCCTGCAAAGCTGCCTAAAAACATCAACTTATCAATCGGCTAACGCGTCAGGCGGCGGGGTTGCGCTTCAACGCGCAATTACAGCGATCTTGCGCCACAACTTGCCAACCCAATCGTCAAGCAAAAATCCGGGTCAAAGATTTCGCCGCCACAAGCAAAAACCCCGGAGCTTTCGCTCCGGGGCTCTCTTGATCGCTAACCGAACTGGAAATTACCAGCTGCGGGTGATTTCGAAACGAGCCGCTGCGCCACTCGCATTGCCCTGCCAGGTCGCGTTCGACGTGACGCCGTCTCCTGCGACGAAGCCGTTCGGCTGCGAGTTGTGTGTGCTCTGGTAGAGCAGTTCGAACTCGAAATCGAGGTTCTTGACGGGATCCCAGTGAGCGACGCCGCCGATCAGCCAGGACGTGCCGTTGTAGACCGTCGAGAGCGCCGAGGTGCTCGACCAATTCACGCCGCCGACGGAGCCTTCGAGCGAACCCGTGAACTCAGGCGTGAAGTGGTGATCCAACTCGGCCGAGATCGACCAGGCCGTCGGGGTCGACCAGGCGCCGAAGCCGCCGTTGCCGTTCGGGTCGAAATAGGCGTCCGCAAGAGCCATCTTCTGGCCGTTGCCGTTCACGGCGCCGTTCTCACCCCACATGCCGTCGGGAATACCCGAGTACCAGGCGGCGTTCGAAGAATAAGCGCCCGTGATCAGGAACTGATCGCCCGCGCCGAACGAGGGAAGGTTGAAGCTGACGCCGGCGTCCAACGCCCAGCCCCACTTGTTGATGGTGGCGCCGCTTCCGATGTCGGTCGCGTTGACCTGATGCGCGACGCCCGCCAACTGAGCCGAACCCCAGCCCTGCGAGACCTTGATGTTGCCGACCACGTCGGGCGCCTGCATGCCGCCGAACTGGAGCAAGCCGGTGTCGTCGAAGTTCGTGCCGGGGCCGCTGATATCGCCGGGGCCGTTGATGCCCGAGCTCTGAAGAGCCAAGGTCGCCGAGAAGCCGCCGCCCAAGGAGGCGGTGTAGGCCAACACGTCAGGCTGGTTGAAGCCCTGCTGGTCAGGCGAGAAGAAGTTCGCCCAACCCGCGCCGCCGCCCGTGAACGAGAAGAATGACGGAGCCTTACCAGCGGTGATGCCCGCCCAGGTCACATACGCCAGGTTGATATAGCCGCCGTTGCCCGTGTTGTCGAAGCCGTTGCCGTTTTCAAACTGCATTTCCAAGTGGCCGGCGAGCGGGCCATAGGAGGTGTTCGAGACGACGTCAGCCGCGAAGTTCAAACGGGTCGTGTAGCCGAAGGAATTGCGGTTCTTGTTGTCGGCGTCGGCGACCTGCGCTCCCGTCGCGCCCGTGAAGTCCCAGGTCTGGGCGGTTTGCAGATTGCCGCCTTCGATCTGGCCGGTGATGTAGCCGGACAGCTTCATGCAGGTGTCGGAGCCGGGGATCGTGAAGCCGACGACCGGCTTGCCGGCGACGGTGATCGAGCAGATTTTGACGTATTCCGCGGCGGGCGCGCCCTTCTTCGTGGGAAGATCGGCGGCCTGCGCACTCGCGATGGCGACGATACCGGCCGCCGAACCGAGCAGTAGGCTCTTCATGAGCGTCATATTGACCTCCAGTAGGATCCAATGGGATTTGGTTGAAAGCTTGCCCCCGCATCCTTCGACCCCATGGAGTCGTCGGCCCGGCGTTCAGCGCCCCTTTTCCCGTTACCCGAACCTTGCCGCTTGGCTCGTGGTTCTCACCTGAACCGATTGGCGACGCGGCCCGATTGCGATCGGGAAGTTCCCGTTCACGCTCTTAGAATTAGCCTAACAGGGGCACTTCTCAAGTAAAGAGTGTCTAATTTTCGTCATGAAACGCCTTTCAATTTGCCTTGTTGCACAAAAGCCACGGAAAAACATAATATATTTCAAGTCGCTTCGGCGCACATACGTATGCTAACAGATCTATTATTATAGAAATGGACTTTGTTTCCTACGGCTTTATTATCGTGATATACGTAACATGATCCGTGACTTCGACTGGGGCGTTCAATTCGGTTGGCAGCCATTCGCGCGACCGGTATTGGCAGCAGCGGCGCCGGGCTATCGTGGCGCGGCGGTTGGCAAGCGCTTTGGTGCGTACGGGACCGGACCGCCGGCACGAATCGGCGCCGGTCCGCGCAGTCGAGCGTCGGGTAGCGAATCAAGTTCGGGAGAAAGCCGCGCGGGCTGTATCGCCGCCTCAGGCTCTATGTCACAGGGAAAACGGACCGCTTTTTCAACGCTCTCGCCAATGCGCCCCACTCGCGATCGACAAGTTCAGGGTCGGCGGATTTCGCGCGACAGGAGATAGCCGGTTTGGCGGACCGAAGAAATCTCCACGCCGGCGTTGCTCGACTTCAGCTTGAGTCGCAGGCGGCTGATGCCGACGTCGAGGCTGCGGGTGCTTGGCTCGTAGGACCGGCTGTGACTTGCCTTGAACAGGGCGTCCTTGCTGACCACGCGATCGATATTTTCGGTCAGGATCCGCAGCCACGCCAATTCCGTACCGGTCACCTGCTCGCCGGGCGCATTGTCCGGGCCGAGCAGCCTCCTTGTCACCACGTCGACCCTGACGCCGTTGACATCGAGTATCGGGTTGATCGCGCCGACGCTCGCCGGCCGACGGTGCACGAGAATGTTGCGCACCCGGAGGTAAAGTTCCTCGACGTCAACCGGCTTGACGATGTATTCCTGGGCTCCAAGTTCTAACGCGCGAATTCGGTCCTTCACGCCGTCTCGCGTCGAAATGATCAGGCAACTCGAACCGGAGGCCGTGATCGGCTCGATCAGTTGGAAGCCGTCATATTCTTGCGTGTCGAGATCGATCGCCGTGACGTCGGGTTTCAAGGCCGACAGCAAAGCCTTGACGTCGGAAGCGCCACGGGCGCCGAAAGCTTCTACGCCCCGACTTTGCAGGTAATCGGAGAAAGCGGTCCTCAACTCGGCGGATTTGCCGACAAGCAAAGCGCGCCCCATTTCGTGTCCTTTCCACATGCATTCGCTTTTCAACGCCTGCCCTGTTCGGACCCAAGCCAAGACAATTACGGCTCGAGCGCGTAGCTCCCAGATGCGCCGCTCCAACAACCGGCGCTCCGCTGGCGGCGCCGCGCTCAATAGCCAAACAACGCAACAGCATCGGAGAGAAACTCGCGGCGAGTTGCGGATCGACAAGAACGTCGCGCGAACTGACACCATTTGCTCAAATCGTCCAAATAATTGAAAATTTAGTATTGTAACTTAAACTATTTTGTTGGTAATAATATTCTGTTCCCAAGCGCGAAATAGTGTAGGCCTTTCAAGCGCAGCGAAACAGAATGTTTCTCTATCGAAACGTGGTAAATACCACAAACATCCCCTCATTTTTCAGACGAACGCGAAGGTCTGAGCGAAGCTCTGTTTTGGGCGGCGTATTTGCCAGGTCGTTCAACGAATGGCCGCAGACGAATGTACGACATATCCCGGAGTGTAATTTTTCATCCAAGCGGAACCCCCGGCGCGAATTTCACACCGCATTGATAATGAATGAGGAAATAATCATTAGGAGCCTCCCATGCGCGCTGACGCAGAACCCTGCAAAGCAGCCCAAAAACATCAATTTATCAATTAGTAAACGCGTCAGGCCGCGGGGTCGCGACTTTAACGCGCAATGACAGAGCGGCTAGGCGGCGAGGCGGGAACGCCCGGGAACGGCGCATCGACGCTCGGCGGCGAAACGCCAAGACCGAGTTGGGGCGTCTTGGGGCCGCATAAGCTTCAGCGCGCAGCCGCGCACGGAGACGGGCTTATCCCTCTGATGACGATAGAGATCGCCCGCAGGGCGAAAGCCGTCTCGAACGGCGTTATCTCGACAGGAGCGGCGGCGGGCGCGTCCACTTCCGGACGATCCGCTCTCAATGTTCCATGGATTGAAGCGCGATGGATTGAAATCCGGCATTGCGCATTCCGGCGATGCTTTACTAAGCTCCGGCGAAGCTGACCCGGGCCGGGGTCAGTAAAGCCTCGCAGTGACTCCAGATCCTGCCGCCCCTAAAGCACCAGCAGCTTCTTCACGAGCGCGAACACTTCCTTGTAGGGAAGTTTGGTCGCGCCGGCGAGCGCGAAGGGAACGAGCGCGGCCATGCCGATGGGAACCAGCGACGTTCGGCTCAGCAGGAACACCGACAGCTTGCGCGCGATCGCATATTGCGCGGCGGGGTCGACGGCGGTCGTCGCCACGGCGGCTTCCGCGGTCGTCGGCGACGAGATTTCGCCCCAGCAATGCGCGCTCGGCCTGCCGGTGAAAGCGGGTCGCGTCGGCGCTGAGGATTTCCAGCGCCTTCTCGCGCAGATCCGAGAGCGGGCGGATGAAGGCGATCAGCGGGAAGCCGAAGAAGGCCAGCACGATCGCCAGCCAGCCGCCGACGATATAGCCGAACGTGACCTGAGTTATGCCGTTCTCGAAGACGTGGCGGACGACCGCGATCGCCACGGCCGCGCTCAGTCCGAACACGAACATGGAATAGGCGTTCGGATAGTCGGCGATGAAGCCCAGGCCCGCCTTTTCCGTCGGGGTGGCTGGCGACCAGCCGCAATTCGAGCGAGGCGATCCGCCAGATCAGATCGCCCAGCAGATGTAGCGCCACACCCCACGCAGCAGCAGGAAATTGAGTATCGTCGAGCCGACGACGACCGTCCACCAGCCCGCCAGCGTCACGCGCGCGCCGGCGCCGCTGACGTCCACCGCCCAACCGGAGGCCGCGCGCCTCCAGACGCTCGAACCACATGGCGCAGCCGCCGAGCGCCAGCAGAAGGCAAATCAATTCCGCAACGCCCGAGCTTCGCCGCTTCAAGGCCGCGGCGACGGCCGCAGCCCCCTCGGCGAACGCACTGGGGGCCAGCAACGGCGCCAGCACGAATTGCCGGATCTTGCGTCGGAGCCCTTCCTCCACCTGCTGCTCGGCCATGACCATCAGGCCGACCGCGATGAACAGCCGCGCCCAGGCGCCGAGTCGAGGAGGAACGGGCGGTCCGCGAAATCGCCGAACGCGCGCCCTTCCACGAGGCTCAGCAGCAAAGGCGCTCCCCAGGCGAGCGCGACGAAGACCGCCGCCCGCTGCGGCGCGCGCAAGGAGTCCTCGCGCAGCAAACCCAGACGACGTTGCAATTCGAAGAAGGTCCGTCGTGCGAGGCCAGATAATCGCCGATCGCGGTCTGCTCGCCAGCCTGTTCCATCCCGTCCCCTTGATTTAGCCGATTTCCGCCGGACGGAGGCCGCTTCCCGCCAAATCTTAGACGGTTTCGGAACCTGACAAGCGCGAGTTCGCAATCCAATCGCCTCCCGCGCGCCGGCGGCGTTTGGCCATGAGCGTTCAGCATGTGCTTTTTAGCGGGAAGATACGGGTTGCCCGGTCGTTGCCCTAGAAGCGACCCGGACGCAAGACGCTCTCGGTCTTGATTTTGGAATTTGTCGACCAAGAATTTATTTCTATTTGGTGAGCGCGGTGGAACTCGAACCCACGACCCCCTGATTAAAA
>CAWEID010000002.1:0-159947 GCA_963809055.1 uncultured Pseudomonadota bacterium
GCAACATTAGTAGCTGATCTAAAGAAACTCTATAACGTTACCTTCCAGAATTCAGGTCATCAAATAAGTATAAACGGGAGCAATTATTCATCTTCGGGGACGGTACAGGTAGTTGAAGGAAATTCTGCTTATGCTTCTACAGATTATAATAATTATACTAGCAATGGACTTAATTATACGTTTGCCGGTTGGACAAATGATGGCGGGGCAACATATTCTAACCCGGTTACCCCTATGAATCATTCTACTTACACTGCATATTATACAGCCTCGCCAAACGCGAGTAACAGTAGCCAAAACCTACACGTAGGAACAACATTAAATGAACCCGCACGGAGGTCCACCGCGAACGCCAACGCCAGCTCCCTCTCATCGCGTCTGCAATGCCCCCTCCACCTCTTGCATCGCCTGCGCGAGCACCCGGTGCTCGTCCGCGTGGCGCTCCCGACCGGAAAGTCGCTCGCGGCCATGAGCAGCTCTTCACTGCCGAAGTGCATCCCGCTGTAGGCGAGCAGCTGCGCCGCGAGGCGCCTGGCGACCGCCGGACGGCCTTGCTCGATGGCGTCTGCCACGGCGGAGACCAGAGCGACCTGAAGGTGATGCTCGTGATCCAATGGCCTCGTGCCCGAGGTCCAGGTGCTCGTTCCAGGCGTGCGCTCCGATCATCCCTGCGCCCTCCACAGCTCCCTCTACCTCCTCCAGGAGCACCCCATAGGTGGTCCGGTCTCGAGGTCGGGGCAACGCCCGAACGGGGACCCCGGCGCGACGTTCTGACCAGATCCGGGTCGATCAACGCACTGCAGGTGAACTCCACGTCCCTTGCTCAAGGCAGGTGCATCCTGACCGACACCGTCAAGGGTCTTCCGATCTGCTGCACGCGAGCCGCAGGATGTGGGCAGAAGGAGCAGATATCGGTGGGTATCGGACCCTGGCTTTGCGCAGCCTGCGGGCTCGCCTGGATCGCCCTGGTTTCCTGGCGCACGCCAGGAAGCACCGTCGGCACCGCCACCCGCGGCCTCCTCGGCAGCCTTGCGGCCTTCGGGCTGGCCTATGGAGGGTACCTCCTTCTGCAGCACGCCGGGATGCAGGTGAACTGGGCCGAGGTCACAGGGGGCGGCGCCAGCAGCGTGCTCGTGGTCTCCGCCATCGGCCTCGTCGAGGAGGGCGCCAAAAGCTCGTGGGCATGGCGATCGCCGCGGTGGGCGGCCGATCCAGAGGGATCCGTCGCCGGCACCATCTTGACCGTCTCCGGCCGGCTTCGCCGCGCTCGAAGCGGCCTTCTCCCTCGCCAGCACCGAGCCCCACCTCGCGCTGGTCCGGGCCCTCCTCGCGCCGGTCGCCCACGCCGCCCTCTCCGCACCCTTGGCGCCCGTCCTCCTGGGCGGGCGCAACGGCATGCGCTGGGTTGTCTCTTCGCTCCTGGCCGCCGCTGCGCTTCACGGCGCAGCCAATCTGTCGCTCGCCACCCATTTCGGCCGCGCTGGCTACGCCGCAGTGCTCATCACCCCTGCGGTGGCACTTCACCTTCATGCTCGCCTGTCGTGGCTGCGCGCATCGCGCACCACCGCGGGTTCCACACACCTGGCGTAGACGCGCCCGGCTCCGTCTGGCAAGCTTCGCGCCCCTTGCCCGCCGCCCGTTCGATTCCACGGAGCCGTCGTCGACGACATGAAGGTCCACGTAGCCCGCGCGAGGTGGTGCTGGCCCTGGGCCGCGACGTGCCCGCTTCCGTCTTCTACCGGGAATTCTCCGGCGTGCCCACCATCGAGGTCCTTCCACGGGTCGTCGGACGCGAGCGGCTCACGCGCCGAGACCGTGCGGCGCCTCTCCGACGAGAAGGAGGCCCGCTACCGCGAGGTCTACCGGGACCAGGTCACCGAGGTGCCCGGGGCCGTGGCCTTCCTGGCCCGGCTGCGCCAGGCCGGCGTCCCCGTGGCGCTCGCCACCTCCGCGCCGAGGGCCAACCGCGACCTGGCGCTCGAAGGGCTCGGCCTCCACCAGGCCTTCGACCACGTGGTGGGCATCGAGGACGTGAAGCGCGGCAAGCCCGCTCCCGACCTCTTCCTCGCCGCCGCCTCGCTCTTGGGCGTCGCCGCCAACGAGTGCATAGTCTTCGAGGACGCCCTCGCGGGCCTCGAGGCGGCCCACGCCGCCGGGATTAGGGTGGCCGCCATCGCCACCGCCTTCACGCACGAGGAGCTCCGCCGGGCCGGCGCCTCCTGGGTGGCCGACAACTTCAACTCCCTCCCCTCGGATTTGCTCAACGAGTCGGCCTCGTCCCGCCGCCAGGAGGGGCTGGCTCGGCGAGCTGACCGATGCGCGAGCAGCTGCCCAGGATGGCGGGTGCCGCCCCAGAACGGCTCCCTGGTACTTCGAGCGCCGCGCCTCCCACAAGAACGGGCTCAAGGCTCTCGCCCTTTCGCCCGGTCCCGCCTCCTCTCTACAGCGAGAGCACGAGGACGAAGAGGGTCGCCGACGAGGCGGCAGCGAGGGTCCACCCCAGCGGCCGCAGCCAGCGCGCCGGGACGGGAAGAAGGCACGCCAGCAAGGAGACCAGCAAGGGCGGCGCCGCCGCGAAGGTCAACGCTTGCGAAAGACCCGCGAAGGGAAGTCCGGTCGAGAGCGCCCACAAGAGCACCACCCCGGCGCCGTAGCGCCAGCGGATCCCGTGCCCCTCTGCGCGCGCTCGCGCCAACACCGCGTGCACCGCCAGGGTGGAAGCGGTGAAGGCGACGAGCCAGGCCGCCAGCGCTGCCTGCACCGCCAGGGGCGATGCCCCGCCGGCGAGCGCCACCGCCGCCCCGGCCGAGCAGAGCGCAGAAGCCACCAGTAGCTCCCCCCAAAGCGTCTTCTCCAACCGCCGACGGACCAGCACGCCGAGGACTGCGCCCAGCGCGAGCGGGAACAGAAACGCGTAGCGCGCCCTGGAGGGAGAGAGCCATAGCCCCACAAAGAAGGTGGTGAGCGCTGCCGAGCCCAGCACGGCCAGAAGGCGTCGCGCCCGCGGCCCGTCCTCCTTCTCGGCCCGCACCCCCCGCTGCCCCACCAGGACGAGCAGCGGCTCATGGGCCACGAACCCCAGCACCACCGCGGCGCCAAGCAGGATGGCGGCCGTGAAGAGCCGGCCCATGAGGAGTCCGCACACGAGCGGCAAGACCAGTTGACCCCAGGCCCCATGCTACATGCGGGACCAGGCTGCGCCGGCGCGGACTCTTGGTGGCCTCCATGCCTCCCAAGCTCTTATCCTGCCCCGGCCGGGAAGTCCTCCGGCTCGAGGTGCCCTCCTCCTTTCCCAAGACCCCCACCTGCCCCTGAAGACGCACCGGGCTAATCTTCTGAGATGCTCGCCTATGTCTTCTGGCACTGGCCCCGGCCCGACGCAGACCCCGCCCGCTACCTCGAGGCACTCCGCTCCTTCCACCAGACCCTCAAGACCTTCCCACCCCGGGGTTACCGCGGGTCCCGAATCCTTTTGGTGGAAGGCGCCCCCTGGGCAAAAGCCCCGCACGCCTTCGAGGATTGGTACTTCCTCGACGACTTCGATGCCCTGGGTGCCCTCAACGAAGCCGCCGTGAGCGGCCTGCGAAAGGCGCCTCACGACGGGGCGGCCCGCCTGTCCCAGGGCGGAGCCGCAGGGATTCACCTTGGGCGTGCCGAAGGCTTTGGTGCGCTCCACCGGGCGTCCTGGTTTGGAAAGCCGAGGGGATCCCCTACCCAGCGTTCCTCTCGCAGGTACCGCCAGGAGAGCTGTGGCAGCGCCAGCTCGTCCTCGGCCCCACCCCGGAGTTCTGCCTCCTCGATGTTGCCCCACCCGCGAGCGCGAGCTCCCCTGTCGCCCTCGAGGTGCGCCGCTTCCTCGATTGACCGCTTAGAGGCAACCGCCCCTGCCGGCCAGGGTTCGCTCCCCTTCGAGCCCCGCTCCAGCCGCCGCAGAGCCGGTCCTTCTCAAAGGAATCCCGCCCCCCTTGCCTCGTCGCTTCCTGCCCCCTCCCGGGCCTTGGCGAATCGGTCGGCTTGCGCCTTCGACAGATTGTCCGTTATAACGGAATTCGATGTCTTGACGGACGGGAGCCCAATGCCGAAGACGACGCGGACCGCTCAGCCCTACCGGGACCTCGCGGTCATCGACGCGCGCGCACCCCGGTTCAACCAGGCCGTGGTGGGGCTCCTTGCCCTCGCCGCCACCCTCACCGGAGCCACCTGGCTCCTGGGACTCATCGGCCTCCAGCTCGCGGTGGGACTCCTCTTCGGCCGCCGCTACTGCCTCCCCTGCGTCGCCTACTTCGAGCTCGTCCAGCCATGGCTCGGCGAGGGGCCGCTCGAGGACAGCCGCCCCCCCCGCTTTGCCAACCAGATCGGGGCCACCGTGACCTTCGCCGGCGCCGCCGCGGGCCTTCTCGGACACCCCGCGATCGCGGCCGGCCTGGGTGCCCTGGTGGCCACCCTGGCGCTCCTCGCCGCGGCCACCGGATTCTGCCTGGGTTGCTCCCTCTACCGGCTGGGCGCCCGGCTCCGCGGCCTGCGCCCGGGCACTCCGCAGAGGGTCGATCTGGCCGAACTCGGCGTCCGAGCGGCCGCGGCGCAGTGGTGCAGTTCACTCACCCGCTCTGCGCCGACTGCCAGGCCCTCTCGAAGCGGCTGGCCCTGGCCGGCGAGAACCCGATCCTCGTCGACGTTTCCTTGCGCCGCGACCTGGCGAACCGCTACCGGGTGGCGTCGGTGCCGCTCGCCGTCCGGGTGGACGCGGCCGGCCTGGTACGGGAACGGCTCTGAGAACGAGAGGCCGAACTTAGGGCCCGAGGTACCCGTCACCGGGCAGGCGAAATCCACGAGGCCCGTCGGTCCACGGATCCGAAGAGCGCAACCGCTGCGTGCGCCGGACGGCGGGACGCTCGGCTCGGACCTTCGGTTCGAGACCGAGAGGACCCGGGGTCATGCTCCACCCCGCGGCCGCCTTTGCAGAATACCTTCTCCCCGACGGCTCGAGCCATAGATGAGGGGTGGCGCGCGCCGTGCAGCCTTAGGTTCGCGCTGGGGGAACTTCCTCCGCCCCCCGGCCACCCTCATGACCTCCGAAAGACTCTCCCTCGCTGCCTACGTCAGGGCCCTCGCATTCCTTGCCGTGCTCGGCCTCGTCGCCCTCTTCGTTTGCGTCTGGTTCCCGCAGCGCGGCGTGCAGGTGAATGGCCCGCTCTACCGGACCATCGTCAACAACAAGGAGCTCCTCGCGGACGCCCACCCGCCCCCCTTGTACTCCCGTCGACGCCTACAACGACGTGATCCGGCTGGTGGACGCGACGGATGCGAGTCGCAAGAAGGAGATCCTCGATCACCTCGACAAGGCGCAGCGGGAGTTCGCCGACAGCGCCAAGCTCTGGCAATCCACACCGCTCGACGACGACGTCCGGACCGCCCTGGGGGCGAGCATCGCCGCGGCCAACGAGTTCTTCGCAGCCACCGAGGGAATGAAGGCCGCGGTCCGGCACGAGGACGCCGCCATGAAGGAGGTCGCCGTCAGCGCGGCGGAGGCGGCCTTTGTGAAGCAGCGCGAGGCCAACCACCGGCTGGTAGAGCTGCTCGACGCGCGTGTGAAGGATCACGAGCTGGCCGCACAGGTTCGGCTCCGCAAGGTGCTCGTGAATGCGGCGCTCCTGCTCCTCCTCGTCACCGTGCTCCTCGGCGCGGTCTCCGCACTCGTCACCCGCAAGGTGGCCCGCGCCATCCGGCGCTTGCGCGAGGCGAGCGCGGACCTCAAGGCTGCGGTGGACCGAGGCGAGCTCTCCCGGCGGGTGGACGAGCAAAGCATCCACCCGGACTTCCGCGAGGTCGCCCTGGTCATGAACGGGACCATGGACGCCTTTGCCCAGCCCTTTGCGAAGACCATGGAGTACGTCACGAGCATCTCGCGGGGCGAGCTCCCTTCCAAGATCCCAAACCAGGCGCAGGGCGACTTCAACTCCATCTACCTCGCCCTCAACGTGTGCATCGCCAGCGTCCAGGCGCTCGTCGACGATGCCAGCCTGCTTGCCAGGGCCGGCGTGGAGGGAAACCTCTCGGTGCGCGCAGATGCTACGCGCCACCAGGGCGACTTCCGAAAGGTGATCGAGGGCGTCAATCACACGCTCGACGCGGTCGTCGGCCCGCTCACCTTGGCCTCGCAGTGCGTGGACCACATCGCCCAGGGCGCCGTTCCCCCCGAGATCACGGAGGAGTTCCGGGGCGATTTCGAGGTCTTGAAGAAGAACCTCAACACCTGCATCCAAACCATCGATGCAATGGTGGCCGACACCAAGAGGCTCTCGGCGGCGGCCGTCGCCGGCCGGCTACAGGTCCGCGCCGACGCCGCGAAGCACCGGGGCGACTTCCGCGACATCGTCCAGGGCGTGAACGACACGCTCGACGCCATCGTGGTGCCCTTCCGCTCCACCGCGGACTACTTCGAGCGCATCTCCCACGGCGACATTCCTCCCAGGATGTCCGACGAATCGCACGGGGCCGTCCAGGGCGACCTCGTCACCATCCGGGCCAGCATCAACCGGTGCCTGGATGCGCTCGGGGCGATGGTCACCGACGTGAACGACCTCGTCCGCGCAGCGCTCGACGGAAGGCTCAAGGTTCGCCTCGACACCTCGAGGCACGAAGGGGCCTTCCGCGCCGCCCTCGACGGCGTGAACCGTACCCTCGATGCGATCACCGCTCCCACCCGGGCTGCCTCGACCGTGCTCGAGCGCCTTGCCCAGCGCGATCTCCGCGCAAGGGTCGAGGGCGACTTCCGGGGCGAACACGCCCGGCTGAAGGAACGCGTCAACGCGACCGGCCACGCCCTAAACCAGGCCCTCTCCCAGGTCCACGACGTGGCGAACGAGGTCTCCTCGGCCGCCGCCCAGATCGCCTCCTCCTCCCAGGCGGTGTCGTCGGGGGCGACAGAGCAGGCGAGCTCCCTCGCGTCGACCACCTCCTCCGTCGAGAGTCTCCGCTCCATGACCCAGCGTTCCGCCGTCAGCGCGCAGCAGGCGAGCGCCCTCGCCACGGTCGTCAGCGCATCCGCCGCGGAGGGGGCCGGCGCGGTCGACCAGCTTCAGGGCGTGATGGGCCAGATCAAGGTCTCCGCCCAGGGGACCAGCGCCATCATCAAGGACGTTTCCGACATCGCCTTCCAGACGAACCTGCTCGCGCTCAACGCCGCCGTCGAGGCCGCCCGGGCCGGCGAGGCCGGTCGTGGGTTCGCCGTCGTGGCCGAGGAGGTGCGCTCTCTCGCATTGCGTGCCAAGGACGCGGCCAAGAGGACCGAGGACCTCATCCGCCAGTCTGTCAAGCAGGCGCAGGACGGTGAGGTCGCGGCGGGGCAGCGTACGGACAAGCTCCAGGGGATCGTCGCCGGCATTGCCAAGGTCACCCGTATCGCAGCCGACATCGCCTCCGCCGCGAAGGAGCAAGCCAAAGGGATCGAGCTCGTCAACTCGTCGATCGCGGAGATGGACAGGGTGACCCAGCAGAACGCCTCCATCGCCGAGGAGTCCTCGGCCTCGGCAAGCCAGCTCAATGGCCAGGCCGAGGAGCTCGCGGCCATGGTCTCCTCGTTTCAGCTCGAGGAGGAGATACCGGCGGCCGTGCGGCCGAGCCTCGGCGGCTCCAAGGGAGCGTCCCGGGCCCTCGGCGCCGCGGGCCTGAACCAGGAAGCGGCCGGCGCGAGACGGGGCGTGTGAGCCCCGCCGAGCCTTCGGGCCCTGCTTGCCGCGAGAGGCTTCGTTGCAGGCGGCGCACGGTGACCCGCCCTTGCGGCAACCCTGGGTCCCTTCGAACCCGAACGCGAGGGAGGCGCTTTGGGATCCGAACCGCGTCGCCATGGAAGACGGGCGAGGGGAATGCCCGAATGAGGACCAGCACTTGAGCGATTCGCGCGAGGGGCTCTTGCGAATCGCCGCCCTGTCGAACTCGGGCAGCCGGTTGGCGTGGTGCTTCCAGGGAGGAAGAGCTGACCCGTTGCCGACGAGCCCGCGGCCAGGACCAGAGGTGTCGGCAGGAAACCGCGATAGGACGGGGCGCGAGCACCCTTTGCCCCCTTGACCGCCATGGCTTCCCCGAACTCCTTGCTCACCGACGTGGACTTTCTCTTCGCGGCACAAGGGCTCGCGTTCCTCCTTTTGGCGGCGTCCTCTTCGCTCGCCTTGCGCCTCGAATCGCCGGCTGCCATGGAAGTGGCTGGCGCTCTTTGCGCTCTGGCGCGGCCTGGGAGAGTGGGTCGGGATCTTCACTCTAGACGGTGATACGGACTGGCTTTTGGGCCTCCGGCTGGCGCTCCTCGTTGCCGCATATGCCTGCCTTCTCGAGTTCGGTCGAGCCTCGGCCATGGCCCTCGGCGGAACGCGTCGGCGCCCTTGGCTGTTGGTCCCGGCGGCCATCGCACTCGCCTTTGCCCTCTCCAGACTGGCGGGCCCAGAGGCGGGAATCCGCTTCGGCATGGGCTTGCCCGCAGGGCTCTTGGCCGCCGCCGCCCTCTTGCGGGCCGGCCGGCAGGCTTGCCGGCAAGGTTGCCTTCGCGGTCGCCATGGCCGTCGAGGCGCCCACCTTCGCCATCACCGGCCCGCCTTTGCTTTCGCGGATCCCCCTCACCGGGGGCCTTCTACCGTGGCTCCAGTCTGCCCACCTCGTGGCGGTGGGGCTGCTTGTGGTGGGAATGGCGTACTGGCATCGGGGAGACGAAGGATCCGAGACCGCTCCTCGCCAACACGGCTTGGGGGCCGTCGGAGCGGGAATCGCGCTCCTGGGGTTGATGGTCGCCGGATGGAGTGCGAAGACTCGAGCAACGATGCGAAGGGGGCTCGGTCCACAGCGCTCGTGCAACCCGGGTCGCTCGAGCCTCGAGCTCGCGATACAGGCCGCCAGCGCCGAGGCGGTTTCGAAGCCGCCTGACGTTGCGGATGGAAGTGTGTTAGCCGGCCGTGATCCCGTCCGCGCACGACCGAAGCACCTCGCCCACGATCCGCTCGAGCGCCAGGACCTTGTCCACGCCGCCGCGCTTTATGGCCTCCTGCGGCATGCCGAAGACGACCGAGGTGGCCTCGTCCTGGGCGATGGTGTGGGCCCCGGCCGCCCTTCATCTCCGCCATCCCCTGGGCGCCGTCGTCCCCCATGCCGGTCATGATCACCCCCACCGCGTTCTTGCCGGCGTAGCGCGCCACCGAGCGGAAGAGCACGTCCACCGAGGGGCGGTGCCGGCAGACCAGCGGCCCGTCCCGGACCTCGACGTAGTAGCGGGCGCCGCTGCGCTTGAGCAGGGTATGGCGGTTGCCCGGCGCGATGAGCGCCCGCCCGCGCACCACCGTGTCGCCGTCCGCGGCCTCCTTGACGGTGGCCCGGCAAAGGCCGTCGAGCCGCCGCGCGAAGGCGGCCGTGAACATTCTCTGGCATGTGCTGCACGATGACGATGCCCGGGGCAATCGGACCGGCAGGGCCTCGAGCAACACGCGCAAGGCCTCCGTGCCGCCGGTGGATGCCCCCACCGCCACGACGCGCTCGGTGGTCTGGAGCATGGCATCGGTTTTGGGCTTGGGCAGGATGGCGTCGGCAGTGAGCTTGGGCTGGATCGGGGCGGCTGGCGTCGCGGGCGGCGGCACCCGAACTGGCCGCCGCTTTCACCGCGTCGCAGATGCGGATGCGCGATTCCTCCAGGAACTGCTTGGTGCCGAGCCTCGGCTTCTGGATGATCTCGACCGCCCCGTACTCCAGGGCCTGAGGGTCGTCTCGCATCCCTCCTCAGCGAGGCTGGAGCAGATCACCACTGGGATCGGATGTTGCGCCATGAGCTTCTGCAGGAAGGTCAGGCCGTCCATCCTTGGCATCTCGATATCGAGCGTGATCACGTCCGGGGCTTGCTGTCGCATTCGCTCGGCAGCGATGTACGGGTCGCCGGCGGTGGCCATGACCTCAATCTCGTGATCCGAGGAGAGGATCTGGGCGAACGTCTCGCGAACGACGGCTGAATCGTCGACGATGAGAACGCGCACTCGCTGTTGCATGTCGACTCTCGCTACTCGCTCTACGGATGTCGATAAGACGATACACGGTAGGGGCTACTTGCTCGAAGGGGACGTCGAGCCCGTTAACCGTCTCCGAGTGCCCAAGGAACAGGAAACCACCACCCACCATGCTCCGGCCGAAACGGCAAAGGATCTGTTCCTGCAGCCTGCGCTCGAAGTAGATGAACACGTTGCGACAGAAGATGACATCCACCGGGGGGCGAGACTCCGTAGTCCTCGTCGAGCAGGTTTTGCATTCTCAGCTTCACCCGCTCCCGGATCTCCCGCCTCACCTTCAAAAGGCTCTCATCCGCCACGCTCCGCATCAGGTACTTTCGGCGCAGGGGTACCGGGATGGGATGGACGACCTCCTCCGGGTACACCGCCTCGGCAGTCGAGAAATCGGCGCAGGCGCGCATTGTTGTGTGCGGCGAAGCTGTCATATTCGCCAAAGGGATCGGGCACTTCTGTCAGCGGTTTGCCGAGATGCGCGGAGACCATCTCGCGATTGGGGATATTGTCCGGCGTCTTGCGCAGCCCGTCCATGTCGTCGGAGAAGGCGAGGAGCCGAGTTCTGATCTTGTCGTCGGTCAGAACCCGGAAGGCATGGCGGACCATGGTCGTGCGGGCGACTTCGCCGAACGTGCCGATGTGCGGCAGGCCGGAGGGGCCGTAGCCGGTTTCGAACAGCACCTCGCTCTGTCCGGTGCGCTCGACGCGCTGGATCAGCTTGCGCGCCTCCTCGAAGGGCCACGCCTTGGACGCCTCGGCGGCCGACCGTAGGGCTTCGCTGGACATTGCAAATCCTTCGGTAGTTCGTCTTGAAAACGCCGGCGGAGCGCGTCGGCGGAGCGGCGCACACTAGAAATAGAAGTCGGCGAGTCAACCCGCATCTTGGGCGCGCCGCCTGCTTTTCGGAGCGACATTCCAGCGTGCCGGCGGTAAAGGGACGCGAGCCGCCCAACAGAAACGGAAAACTGCCCATGCTCGAAGGCCTGCCGCCCAACAACGCTGCACATCTGATGCGGCTTACGATCGACGAGGCGCGGGCGCGCGCAATCGCCGATCTGATCGTGGAAAGCTTTGAGCCGGCGGAGGCCGCCTCGACCGCCTTCGAGACCGAGATCCCGTGGGCGGGCGGCGGCAAGGCCTGGCAGGTCGAGGTCTATTTCGGCTTCGAGCCCGACCGAGAGGGGCTGCGCGAATTGGTCGCCGCGGCGGCGGGCGACGAGGCGGCGGCCTTGGTCGAGTTCGGCCTCACCGAGAAGCGGGACTGGGTTGCAAATGCCCTGGCCGGCCTCGCCCCGGTGCGGGCCGGACGGTTCCTGGTCCACGGCGCCCATGACCGCGCTCGCATCAAGCCTGGGGATATCGGCATCGAGATCGAGGCGGGTCTCGCCTTCGGCACCGGCCATCACGGCACCACGCGCGGCTGCCTCATTCATTTGGATCGCCTGCTCAAGCGACGGCGCCCGCGCCGCGTGCTCGATGTGGGCTGCGGGGCCGGGGTGCTCGCGATCGCCGCCGCGAAGACGCTGCGGCGAAGGGTCTGGCTCGGCGACATCGACCCCATCGCAGCGCAAGTCGCCAACGACAACGCGCGGCTGAATGGCGTGGCCGCCTACGCCAGGGCGGTCGTCTCTCGCGGCGTCGAGAACAAGGCGTTGCGCGAGGGCGGCCCGTTCGATGTCGTGTTCGCCAATATTCTGGCCAAGCCGTTGCGACGGCTCGCCCCTTCGCTCGCCGCAGTGGCGGCCGCGGACTGCGACGCGATCGTTTCGGGCCTCCTCTACGCAGATGTCCCCGGTGTGCTGACCGCATGGCGCGCTCAGGGGTTTTATCTCCGGGAGCGGATTGATTTGGAGGGTTGGGCGAGTTTGCGGTTGGGGAAGTAGGGCAACTGCGGCAATCGGGACCGACAATTCCGGCCGACGCAGCGTCTTGCCGAAAACCCAGATCCCGCGCGCCTCGTGCGAGCGTCAAAAGAATATCCCGCGGTCTCGTTCCACTGCGGCCACCATATGCTCATGCGCCGCGCGGATACGACCCAGTCCGCGGGTGTCCTCGTGGGTGACGATCCAATAGGCGCGGATGGCGCGACGTTCGGGCAGGACGCGCACGAGATCGGCAAATCGACGCGCGATGTAGTCATGGACCACGCCGAGTCCTACGCCGGCGCGCAACGCTTCCAACTGGGTCACTGCGCTCGCGCATTCGAATTGAGTCGATGCGCCGCCATAGAGTTCGCGGACATAGTCGAGCGCGGTCGAAAAGGCATATTCCTCGACATAGCCGATGAGACGGTGCCGAATCAGATCGCCAACGACAGCCGGCGCGCCCCGGCTCTCGAGATAATCGGCGCTGCCGTAAACGCCGAGCGAATAGTCCGTCAGCTTTCGCGAAACGAAACGGCCCGCCTCCGGTTTGTCCAGCCCGACGACGATGTCGAGTTCTCGCCGGGCGAGCGGCGTCAGTTGCGGCAGGGGCGCGAGTTGGATTCGAACCCCCGGATGTTTCTCCACGAATTCGCGAAGGATGCCAGCGAGATAGTAGGTCGAGAAGCCGTCGGGCGCACCAATGCGGACGTCCCCGGAAAGTTCGACGTCAACATCGGAAACCTCGGCTTGAGCGTGGAGTAACGCGCTTTCCATCTGTTCTGCCGCGAGCAGGAAACGCTCGCCTGCGCTCGTGAGCCTAGCCCCCGTCGTGCGCCGATCGAACAGCTTGGCCCCGAGTTCGGCTTCCAGCGCGGCCACCCGCCGGCTTGCCGTCGCATGGTCGAGACCCAGCCGCCGCGCGCCCGCGACGAATTGTCCGGCGCGCGCGACCGCGAGGAAGACCCTGACGTTGTCCCAGTCCATCGACCGTGTTTAGCACATTTTCGCACATCGGATGCGCAATATCTGCGATTGCTGTGCGCGAAAGCGTGAGTCATAAGAGCGCCAACGTCGTCAATTTCAGGGAGAGAACCATGATCCAGTACGGGCACTTCATCGGCGGCAAGCGCGTCGCGGGAACTTCGGGCCGCACGACGGAAGTTTTTCAGCCGATGGACGGATCGGTGCGCGGCACGGTCGCGCTGGCGTCGTCAACCGAGGTTCGCGCGGCCGTTGAGAACGCCAAGGCGGCGCAGCCGGCCTGGGCGGCTGTGAATCCGCAACGCCGCGTGCGCGTGCTGATGAAATTTTACGACCTGATCGTTCAGAATACCGATGAACTCGCCGACATCCTCGCTCGCGAGCACGGCAAGACGATCCCGGACGCCAAAGGCGATATTCAGCGCGGCATCGAAGTGCTCGAAGTCTGCTTCGGCGCGGCGCATATGCTGAAGGGCGAGTATACCGATGGCGCCGGGCCCGGCATCGACATCTATTCGATGCGCCAGCCGCTCGGCGTCGTCGCGGGCATAACGCCGTTCAACTTCCCCGCTATGATCCCGCTTTGGAAGCTTTCGCCCGCGATCGCCTGTGGCAATGCGTTCATCCTTAAGCCCTCCGAGCGCGATCCCGGCGTGCCGATGCGGCTGGCTGAACTCTTCGTGGAGGCGGGCGGACCTCCCGGCATCCTCAATGTCGTAAATGGGGACAAGGCGGCAGTCGACGCGATCCTCGACGATCGCGACATCCAAGCCGTCGGCTTCGTCGGTTCGACCCCGATCGCGGAATATATCTATTCGCGCGGCACCGCGGCGGGCAAGCGCGTACAGTGCTTCGGCGGCGCCAAGAACCACATGGTGGTCATGCCCGACGCCGACATGGATCAGACGGTCGATGCGCTGATCGGCGCCGGCTACGGCGCGGCCGGCGAGCGCTGCATGGCGATTTCGGTCGCGGTGCCCGTCGGCCAGAAGACAGCCGACGAGTTGGTTCGCCGGCTGATCCCGCGCGTCGAATCGCTCAAGGTCGGCCCCTCAACCGACGGGTCCGCCGACTACGGACCGCTTGTGACGCGCGCGCATATGGAAAAGGTGAAGTCCTATATCGACCTCGGCGTCAAGGAAGGCGCGCGGCTCGCCGTCGACGGACGGGGCTTCAAGATGCAGGGCTACGAGAACGGCTTCTATCTCGGCGGCAGCTTGTTCGACAACGTCACCAAGGACATGCGCATCTACAAGGAAGAGATTTTCGGCCCCGTGCTCTCGGTGCTGCGCGCGAGCACCTACAACGAGGCGCTCGGCCTCTGCAACGACCACGAGTACGGCAACGGCGTTGCGATCTTTACAAGAGACGGCGACGCCGCCCGCGATTTCGCCTCGAAGGTTCAGGTCGGCATGGTGGGGGTGAACGTACCGATTCCGGTGCCGGTCGCCTATTACACCTTCGGGGGTTGGAAGCGCTCGGGCTTTGGCGATCTCAACCAGCACGGCCCCGACGCGTTCCGGTTCTATACAAAGACCAAGACCGTGACCTCGCGCTGGCCCTCAGGCGTCAAGGAAGGGGCTCAGTTCAGCATCCCGACCATGGGGTGATGCGCATCGACCGAGGTTCGGCGAAGGCATGGCAACCCCTCCGCCGAACCTCATGGAAATAAACGGCGGCGAATCCTCATTATTTCACGCCGCCGTCCGTCATCCGATGCCAGGCAATCACGGCGGCAAGATAGATACGATTTAGCAAGTGTATAGGGATGGGTTTGATCGGCGTGAACGGCAAAGGCAGGTCGGCCGACCGGCCCGAGCCCAAATATCGGGCGAGCGCCGCTCCAATGCTGGTCTGCAAACCTACGCCGCGCCCCATGCACCCGATGTCGGCGACGAGACCGGGCGCCGGCTCGTGCAGATGAGGGAGAAAATCGCGGGTGACGGCGACGCGGCCGGCCCAGCGATACGCGAGCGGGACGCCCTTGATCTGCGGAAACAGCTTGCCGAGCACACGCTCGAGATGCGACCAATCGCTCGGCTGTTCGGGTTCGCCGAGCCGCCCCCGCCCGCCCATCAGCAGGCGGCCCTGATCGTCGAGTCGAAAATAGAGCAGAAGGTTGCGGGTGTCGGACGCGACATGTCCCTCCGGCAGTATCGTCCGGCGCAGAGCGTCGCTCAATGGCTCTGTCGCAATCTGGAACGAGTTGACCGCGATGATGGTCTTTCGCAGGCCCGGCACGAGATCGTCGGCATAGCCGTTGGCGGCGACCAACACGCGGCCGGCGTCGACCGCGAGGCCGCGATGCGAAACGACGCGCCAGCGTTTGCCCTGCGGTTCCAGCTTGATCGCCGCCGATTGGCCATGAATGCGCGCGCCGGCGCCGATCGCGGCGCGGGCCAGACCGCGCGCGAACGCCAGCGGATGGATGGCGCCGCCGCGTGGATCGATCCACCCGCCGAGATAGGTCGACACGCCGAGTTTGGTTGCGACGGAGATGCGGTCAAGCCACTGCGCCTCGACGCCGAAAGCTTGCCATTGCGATGCCCGCCGCTCAGCCTCGCGCAGTCCCGCTTCGGTATGCGCAGCCTGGATCCACCCCGCGCGTTGACGCGGGACGGCCATGGCGTGCCGATCAATTAGGTCGAATACGACGTCCGCGGTGCGGCCGGCAAAGTCGACGAGCGCACGGCCAAGCTCCGGTCCGAACCTCTCGATGAGTTCGACCGGATCATGTTTGAGGCCGGGAATGACCTGGCCTCCATTGCGGCCCGAGCCGCCCCAGCCGGGTTCACGCGCCTCCAATAACACGACGTCCGCCCCGGCCTGCGCCAGGTGCAGCGCAGCGCTGAGTCCGCAATAGCCGCCGCCAACGATGCAGACGTCTGCGCGGGTCGGGGCGTCGAGCGGCGGCGTTGCCGGACCGAGCGGAGCGGTCGCAGCCCAGAGCGCAGGACCGAGAGGGAAGGGTGCGGACATTTCGATGTCGCTGCGTCACGCCGGCCCGGTCAAAAGCCCGCGAGCTGCTCGCTGACCCGCCAAAGGCGCGCAGCGGCCTCGTCGTCGCGGGCCTGCGGCGAGCGGTCAGCGATCCGGCGCTTCGCAAAATATTCGCCGGTGAACCCGCCGGCCTCCGGCGCGGAGGCGAGCCAGACGATCGTGTCCGCGCCTTGCTCGGGGGAAAGCGCAAGTTTCTTCGCCACGGGAATCAGTCGGCTGATCCAGCCGCCAGCGTCATCCCCGAAGCGTGTGGCGACAAAACCGGGATGCAGGCAATTGGCGACGACGCCGGTCCCTTCCAGGCGTCGCCCAAGTTCACGCGTGAACAGAATGTTGGCGAGTTTGGAGCGGCCATATGCCTGCCAGCCCCGAAAATTCCGGACCCCTTGCAAGTCGTCGAAATCGAGGCTTGCGCCGACATGCGCTCGCGAGGCGGTGGAGACGACCCTGGCCGGACCGGAACTCTTGAGGCGATCGAGCAGCATCCTTGTCAGAACGAAATAGGACATATGATTGAGCGCGAAAGTCATCTCAAGGCCTTCGGCGGTGACGCGTCGGTTGGAGAAGACGGCGCCGGCATTGTTGATCAAGACGTCGATGCGCCGTTCGCTCGCCGCGATCTCGGCGCCCACCCGCTTGGTCTCCGAGATCAGGGACAGATCGGCCAGATGGGCCTGGTGGCCGAGACCCGGGGCTACCGTCTCGAGCCGGACGAGGGTCGCCTCGATGCGACGGGGATCGCGGGCGATGAAAACGATTCGGGCGCCGAGTTTCGCCAGCGCTTCGACGGCGACGGCGCCAATGCCCGACGTGACGCCGGTCGCGACGACTGTTTTGCCTTTCATCGGAAACCTCTTGCGGCCCTTGGCGGACTGGCCGGAAGTGATCACCTGAGAACGGTTCCGTCAACGCGCTCGCGGACGTCAGGCCGCCTTCCCGACGCGTCGATCGGGGCAACGCACCGCCGAACGCTTCAGTTCACAGGTCGAAATCTATAGATGCAGGAGAAGTCGACATTCTATAGCGGCCCGTGAATTCGACTCCGAAACGCCCAAACGCCTACTGCGGCGGCACGCCCTCGGCCTCGCGCCAGGCCTTCAAGAGGACGACGCGCCGGCGAGGATAGCGCTCGTCCAGCACTTCAAGCGCATCGATTCGATCGGTGCGGAAGTGCCTGAAACCCTCACGCAATTCGCACCACGCCGCCACCACGCGCACCTGGTCGAAATAGGCGAGCGCGAAGGGCCAAACCGTCCGGCCGCTGGCGCGCGCCTGGCCGTCGCGATAGAGGATCGCAAGCTTGCGTTCGCGCCGGATCGCGCTGCGAATGGTTGCGATCGCCTGGTCGCCGGCGGCGATCGAAGCTCCGGGTCCTACTATCAAGGCCGAGCGCTGCGCCTCCTCTTTCAGTTCGATCGGCAACACCGAGAGTATTTTGGCCAGCGCCGCGCCCGCCGCGCGCGAAAGTTCGCCGTCGCCGCGCTGTGCGACCCAACGCGAGCCCAACACGATCGCCTCGATTTCCGCCTCGGAGAACATCAACGGCGGCAAGAGAAAGCCGGGCTTGAGGACATAACCGACACCGGCCTCGCCCTCGATCGTGGCGCCCTGGCCCTGCAACACGGCGATGTCGCGATAGAGCGAGCGCAAGCTGACGCCGAGTTCCTCGGCGAGTCGCGCGCCGCTCACCGGAGCGCGTCGCCGCCGGAGAATCTCGATGAGTTTCAGGAGGCGTTCGGCGCGCGACATGATTGAAGTTTCCCGCGCAAAAATTTTGCGCGCAAGAGTCAGCCGGGGACAGTTCCGGGCGGGAGGGCGTAGGCATGGTCGGCGATCGCTCCCGCCGTCGTGATCCAGATTTTATCGCTGCGACGCGCAATATGGCGCAGTGCGCGTCGCAGCGGTCGCAGCCGATGCGGCTGACCGACGATATAGGCGTGCAGGGCGACGCTCATTACCAGAGGCGCATCCTGCGATTGCTCGAGCATCTCATCAAAGGCGTCGACGATCATGTCCGCAAAGTCCGCGCCACTCGTCTGTCGCGCGACGATGGCCGGAATGTCGTTCAGTTCCTGCGAATAGGGCACCGAAAGAATGCGCCCCCCGCCTCGCGTGCGCAGAAACACGGGCTGATCGTCCATCGTCCAATCCAGGACATAGCGATAGCCGGCCTCCGCGAGCAGGTCCGGCGTAACCGCGCTTTCGGAAATCCAGGGCCCGAGCCAGCCAGCAGGGGCGCGTCCTTCGACCCCGGCGATGCGTTCCGTTGCTTCCGCGATCAATGCGCGCTCTTCGGCTTCGGTTAGTAGGCCCTGCCGTTCGGAATTCGTGCGACCGTGTCCGACGATCTCGTCGCCGCGCTCAGAAAACGCCGCGATCAACTCGGGCGCCTCGTCATAGAGCGCCGAATTTACGAGGACGGAAGCAGGAAGGTCCTCAGCTTGGAAAAGTTCCGCCAGTCTCCAGGCGCCGACCCTGTTGCCGTAGTCGCGCCACGCAAAATTGAGCACGTCGGGCTCGCCGGCCGACGGGGCGATTTTCGCGCCGAGCCCCTCTCCAAAGGCGAAGGTTTCGAGGTTGAGGCCGATATAAACCGCAAGCCGCTTGCCGTTCGGCCAATTGTAGACCGGTCGCCTCGGCAATGCGCTGTAATCATAACGTCCATTTGCCTTAGGGCGCATGCCAGCCTCGCCGATCCGGTCTTAGACGAAGGGGTTTGTACCCGCCGCCGTGGGGCGAGGCTAGAGCGTGAAAACGCTCAGGGCGACGGTTTGGCGCCGACGGTCGAAGTGAATGTCACGCGGGTTGCGGGCGGCGGCGGACTGGGGCGAAACCGGATTCCTTTCAGCCAGATCCGCAGCGCCTCCCAATGAATCGCCAGCACGACCTTAAGCGTCATAAACGGGACCGAGGCGAATGCGCTCAGCAAGGCGCGATCGCTGAAGGCGCGCCGGGCGCCGTTCATTGCGGCGACGATCATCGCGCCATCGGCGTCCGAACCCGTTATCGTCACGGTCATACGCTCGGCGGGAAGCGCAACGCGGAAGCGATAATTCATGTCCATGTCGAGAAAAGGCGAAACGTGCAGGGTCTTGGCGCAAGTCTGCCGAATTGGGCCGGCGCTCGGTTCGTCAACCGGAATCAAGTAGGAATGGCGTTCGCCGAAAGTGTTGGACACTTCCCACAGAATCGCCCGCAGGCTCCCGTCGGCGCTGTCGATGAAATAGATGCTGAGCGGGTTGAATACGAAGCCGAGAATGCGCGGCAACGTGAGCAGACGGATCGCGCCGCCGTCCGATTCCATGCCCGCAAGCTCCATCTGGCGCTCAACATGGACCCGCGGCGTCGCGCCGGAGCGATCGCCATAGTCGCGATCATAAAAGCTGAACAGGTTGAACCAGTTGCGTGAAAATAGCCTGGCCCCCCGAGAAAGCGCGTCGATTTCGTCGATGTCGAATACGAACCAAAAGCCGCGATAGTCGAATTTGTGCCGCCGCGGCCGCAGCCGCTGATGCATCACGCGTCCGACATAGAGCGCGGAAGCGAAAGCCTTCATGCGAGCGCCCACTTTGGTTCTGCCGTCGGCAAGAAGACCCGATCGGATTCGCCGGCGACGCTCCAAGGCCGGCGTCCGCCCCCAAGGGCTTCGGCGACAGCCAGGCCGGCCTGCAACCCGTCCTCATGAAATCCGGAGCCGAAATAGGCGCCACAGTACCACGTTCGCCGAGCGCCCTGGAGAGACCAGAGTTGACGTTGGTTCTTTAACGCGGCGCCGTCGAACAGGGGGTGGTCATATGTCTGCTGGTGGATGATTTTCGAGGCCGGGATTTCGCGCAAGGGGTTTAGCGTGACGAATACCGGCGGGCGATCGCAAATATTCTGCAGCCGGTTCATCCAGTATGTAACCGAGAGGCGTTGCGCGTCGCCGTTGCTGTGCGTGGTATAGTTCCAGCTCGACCAGGCGCGGCGCGCACGAGGCATTACGCTCGTGTCGGTGTGCAGCACCGCTTGATTTGCGCCATAGCGAAATGCCCCGAGCAATTCGCGCTCCTTCGGGGTCGGGTCCTCCAGCATGCGCAATGCCTGATCGGCATGGGCGCCGATCACGACATGATCGAATTCTTCGCGCTCTCCGGCAGCATCGACCAACGTTACGCCGTCGTCCCGGCGCAACAAAGTTTTCACGGCGCGACCGATATGAATAGCGCCCGATATCGCACCCGAAAGCCGTTCCACATAGGTTCGGCTGCCCCCCGAAACGGTGCGCCATTTCGGCTGCCCGATCGTTTTCAACAGGCCATGATTGTTAAAAAAACGAATAAACGACTCTGCGGGATATACGCCGACTTCCGCGGCTGGCGTCGACCAGATCGCAGCGGCCATCGGATAGAGGTAGTCCTCTCGGAGCGCCGCTCCGTAGCCGGCGAGATCGAGATATTCATCGAGCGTAAGCGAGCCGATCGACCCGAGGTCGCGCGGCGCCTGCCGAAAAAACCGAAATATGTCTCGGAGCATCGCCCAGAACCGCGGGCGGATCAGATTGCGCTTTTGCGCGAAAAGAGCGAGGAGGTCGGCGCCAGAATATTCCAGCCGTCCATCATCCTTGGAGACGGCGAACGACATGTTGCTCGCTTGCGTAGGAATATCCAGATGGCGGAAAAGGGCTGTCAAATTTGGATACGTGAATTCATTATAGACGATGAAGCCGGTGTCGACGGGCCTCCCCTCCCAATCGATTGTATGGCTATGTCCTCCCAGGCTTTGGCCCGCCTCGAACAAGGTCACCTTATGCCTTTGCGAAAGCAGCCACGCGGCGCTGAGGCCGGAGATCCCACTACCCACGACGGCGACGTTCAGGCGTTTAGCGATCGACGGGGGCATGAACATGAACGATCCGGTTGGTTACGCTAAGGAATATACGTACATGTTACGCACGAGTTTCGAAACCGGATCAGGGAAAGTGATCCGGCGCGAACCCCCCCGCGTATCCAGATTCGAACTGGCATTGGGAAGGGGACGACTTTGTCGCTCGCGTTCGCGAGATCCGCTCCGGGAAGAGGTCCGGTGAATTCGCCCGCGCCCAGGGCCAGTCCGTCCGCGCAGGACCTTCGGGCCTGGCTGCGCGCGCTCGCCACCGAGCGGGACAGAGGAGCCTTTGTCCGACTGTTCGAGTATTTCGCGCCGCGGCTGATCGCCTTTTTCGCGAAGGCGGGATTGGCGCGCGACGTGGCGGAAGAGGTCGTGCAGGAAACGATGATCGCGGTTTGGAACAAGGCGTCGCTTTATGATCCGGCTCAGGCTGGGGTCTCGACATGGGTCTATACGATCGCACGCAACTGCCGAATTGACCGAGCTCGCCGGGAGGGGAGACGCTCGCGGGTGGAGTTGGAGCAGGTCGCGGAGGAGGGCGTCGAGGCCTCCGGGGAAGATTTTCTTCTCGCAGACGAGCGCGACGCACGGATCCGCGCTGCCGTGAACGCCCTGCCGCCCGACCAGGCGGCGGTCGTTCAGCTATCCTTCTTTGCGGATAAGCCGCACTCCGAAATCGCCCGGGATCTCGGCATTCCGCTGGGCACGGTCAAGTCGCGGCTCCGGCTCGCCATGACGAAAATTCGCGCGGCTTGGGAGGCCGAATCGTGAAGATTGCGCATCATCCTCGCGACGAGACGCTCGCCGCGCTTGCGGCGGGCACGCTGGGCGCCGGTCCCCGCTTGGTCGTGGCGACGCATCTGGCCAGTTGCCCGGCTTGCCGCGCGCGAGTTCGCGCATTTGAAGCTATCGGCGGCGCTTTGCTGGAGAGCCTGCCTCCAGATCCGCCGCGCGTAGACTTGCTCGCGCGCACGTTGGCGCGGCTCGATGCAGAATCCGTCATGCCCTTGGCTCCCGATGCGGGGCGTCCATCGGCGCCGAACCACTTCCCCGACGCGCCGGAGACCTTGCGTCGTTGCAAGATCGGCCCTTGGCGCTTCATCCAGCCGGGTCTGCGAATCTCCTGGGTCACGATTCCCGACGAACCGGAGGCGAGCGCGCTGTTGTTCAAGGTCAGCGCCGGTCGACGGATGCCGCAGCACAGCCACGACGGCATCGAGTATACGCAAGTCATTTCGGGCGCTTTTTCCGACGCGACCGGGCGTTACGGTCCCGGCGACTGCATCGAGGCCGACGAAGACATCGACCATCAGCCGATTGCGGACAGCGACGGGGATTGCATTTGCCTTGCCGCGGTCGAGGGCAGGTTGCGTCTGCATTCTTTCGTGGGCCGGATGATGCAGCCCTTCATCCGGCTTTGAGAAGCGCGCCGCCGGAGGCTACGGGATGTTGATCTGCCTGATCTGGCTCGCTGTCTTTCTCGCAATTGCCATGGCGGGCGCCTGGGCGCTTGCGATGCGCACGGGTCAATCGGGCCTTGTGGACGCCACCTGGTCGCTTGCGATCGGCCTTGGGTGTCTCTTTGCGGCGCTCTGGCCTTTGTTCGCGACCGACGTCGACGCACGACGTGGATTAGTGGCGGCTATGGCGGCGGCGTGGTCGGCGCGGCTCAGCGTCCATATCTTTCGGCGGAGCTTTCGCGGCGGCGACGACCCGCGCTATGCGGATCTCAAAGCGCACTGGGGTCAGGATGCGCCGCGCCAGATGTTCATATTCCTGCAGATCCAGGCGGTCGCGGGGTGGCCTCTCGTCGGCGCGGCGCTGCTGGCGGCCCATTCGCCCCGGCCCTCGCTGGGCTTTCAGGACTTTCTCGGGGCGCTGGTTTTCGCCATCGGCCTCATCGGCGAAGCGATCGCCGATCGACAAATGGCCCGCTTTCGCGCCGATCCCGCCAATCGCGGCCGCATCTGCGATGTTGGGCTCTGGGCTTGGTCGCGACACCCCAATTACTTCTTCGAATGGGTCTGTTGGCTCGGCTACGCCGTCATCGCCGTCGATCTGACCGGGGGCTGGCCCTGGGGCTGGCTGGCTTTCGCGGCGCCCGCGACAATGTACTGGTTACTCGTTCACGTGTCCGGCATACCGCCGCTTGAGAAACATCTCGCGCACAGCCGGCCCGAGGCCTTCCGGGACTACGCGAGCCGAGTGTGGGCGTTCTGGCCGCGCGCTCCCAGGGCGCGCGCCTGACAAGGACGGGACCGTCACAAATTCAACTAGGCAGGATTGAGGCTCGCAAGGCCCGCACAAGCTCGTCGTGCCAAGCCGGGGGTTAGCGTTTGGTTAAGCGTTGACCGGAGGAGAAACAATCGCGGCGACGGAGCAAACCGATGTCCTTGTCGAGTCTGAGCGCCAATACCTATACGAATTATAGCGATCGCTATCGCTCCCGCCGGCAGGGGGTTTTTTCCACAGCGGGCGCCGCGCCGTCTGACGAAGCCGCGAGTTCTTCCCAAACCGAACCGATCCCGCCGGAGGACCTGCCCGATTTCGAGGCCCCCACATGGGCGTCGGCGCCCGCAGGCGAGACGGCCTCTTACGCGAGCAAGTTCAAGGCCGATCTTTCGCGCCTGGCGAGCGTCGAGCCCTGGCGCGACGAACCCTCCGCCGAAACATCGCCGGCGAGCGACGATTTTCTCGGCAATCTCAGTACGTTGCTGGCCTCGGTGCGTACCGGCGACGCCGCAAGGGCCAGGGTCGCCGCAATCGCGCTGCAATACGAACTTGCAAGCGCGCCTGCCGCGCAGGTCGCGCCGCCGAACCCAGTTACCGACGGCCCCACGCGATTGCTCGATGATTTCAAAGCCTTGATCCGCGCGGCCCGGCTAGGCGACACGGGCGGCGCGCGGAGCGCGGCCCAGAACCTGGCCAGCGATATTCAGAGCGCGCTAACCGAAACCGGCGCGCATTGGATCTCCCGCAGCCCCTCGCTCGGACACGGCGCCACGGCCGCCTATGAGACGTTGATGGAACTGACGCAAGCCAGCGCAAACTCGCCCGTTTGAGCTTTCCCGTCGCAACTTTCCGCCGGATTTGACCGCTGGAAAAGTGGGCCTTTCGGCGCTGCTCAGATTTTCAACCGATTTTCCGGCGCAGGGCGCTTTCCAGGTTGCGCCTCCGCTCCCAAAAGAGGGTCCGTTCGAGCCGTTAAGGCGGATCGGGCGTTAGCGCTCATGCGGTCGCCGTCACCCCTGACAACGTCGAAAGCGAGCGCCCGTATGCGGTTGCTATTCGGACGCGCGCTGGCCAGGGCCCAGGCGCTGAAGGCCGTTTTCAGCGGGGGCCCGCTCGATCCTGCGAGTTCGCCGGTGTGGGGCCTAGGCCTCGCCAGTTTATTGTCGCGAAGGTTGACATGTGTCAAGTTTGCATTACAACACCGATGTCAACCTGGATAGGCATTCGGGAGGCAGCCTTGCGCATTCTTCTAATCCATCCCAATTATCACTCGGGCGGTGCGGAAATTGCGGGCAATTGGCCTCCCGCATGGGCTGCGTATCTCGCCGGCTCGCTCAAGTCTGCAGGTTATGAGGACGTTCGCTTCATTGATGCGATGACCAACGACCTCAGCGACGAGGCTCTGGCGGCGCGTATCGCCGAGGAGAAGCCGGACATTATCGGCGCGACGGCGATCACGCCTTCCATTTACAAGGCCGAACGTGCGCTCGAAATCGCCCGGCAGGTCCATCCCCAGGCCGTAACGCTGCTCGGCGGCGTGCATGCGACCTTCATGTATCAACAAGTATTGACCGAGGCGCCCTGGATCGACGCCATTGTGCGCGGCGAGGGTGAAGAGATTCTGATCGAAGTCGTGCGCGCTGTCGAATCCGGCGAGTGGGCGGAGAAGCGGCGCAACATCAAAGGCCTGGCGTATGTCGACAGCGCGCCTGCGGGCGGCAGAATCGTAGCGACCGAAGCCGCGGCGACCGTAAAGAACCTTGATGCGATCAACCCTGACTGGGGCATACTGGAATGGAGCAAATATAAGTACATCCCGCTGAATTGCCGGGTTGCGATTCCCAACATGGCGCGCGGCTGTCCGTTCACCTGTTCGTTCTGCTCGCAATGGAAGTTCTGGCGCGATTACCGCGTCCGCGACCCCAGGAAGGTGGTCGATGAAATCCAGACGCTCTACGAGCGCTACGACGTTCGCTTCTTCATTCTTGCGGACGAGGAACCGACAATAAATCGCAAGAAGTTCGTACAGTTTTGTGAAGAGCTGATCGCTCGCGGGCTGCCCGACAAGGTGCAATGGGGTATCAACACGCGAGTGACGGATATCCTGCGGGACGAAAAGCTCTTGCCGCTTTATCGCAAGGCCGGTCTGATCCATGTTTCGCTTGGCACCGAGGCGGCAGCGCAATTGAAACTCGACAGGTTCAACAAAGAAACCAAGGTGGCCGACAACAAGCGCGCTATCCAGTTGTTGCGCGAGGCAGGCATCGTCGTCGAGGCGCAATTCATCGTCGGTCTGGAGAACGAGACCGCCGAAACATTGGAAGAAACCTATCGCATGGCGCAGGATTGGAAGCCCGATCTTGCCAACTGGTCAATGTACACGCCGTGGCCGTTCACTCAGCTTTTCAAAGAAATGAGCGATAAGGTCGAGATATTCGACTTTGAGAAATATAATTTCGTCACTCCAATCATCAAACCCGAGGCCATGGACCGCGGCGAATTGCTTGACCGGGTGATGAACAACTACCGCCGATTTTATATGCGCAAGGCGTTATTCTCCTACCCCTGGGCGGGCACTGGCCAGCGCCGTCGCTATCTCCTGGGATGTTTGAAGGCGTTTCTGAAGTCAGGTTTCGAACGCAAGTTCTACGACCTCGGGAAAGTCGGTTATTGGGGTCCGCAGTCGAAGAAGAGGGTTGATTTCCACTTTGACCCGAACAGGCGTATTGCGCCGGTGGAGACTGGCGATTGGAAGGCGAATGCGGAACGTTCGCGCAAAATGCAGGCTCAGATACAACCGGTGATGGCTTGCGGCGGGGGGACGGAGCAGATGGCGGAAGCGGATGCAGTCGACGCGAGCGTTCAGGAGTGAGGCTGTCGAACCGATCGCCGCGCCTCTGAGGGCGGCGAAGGCGGTCATCGGCCCAAACGCTGCGATCCAACTCGCCGCGGCGCTGAGACGCGCGGATCTTGACGATTTTGGGCGCGAAATATTTGCGAATGCTGGCGCGAGCGATTGGTGGCGTCGCCCCCCCGACGAGATGGTGGATGAAGTCAGGGTCGCGCGCCTGCACCAGAGCGTGCGCGCTCGTTTGGCTCCCGAACGCGCGCGCGGGATCCTTCAGGATGCCGGGAATAGAACGGCGGATTATCTGCTCGCCCACCGGATTCCGAAGCCTTTCAAGAGACTTCTCAGTCTCCTGCCGCGTGGGTTGGCGCAGCGGGCGTTTCTCGTCGCGATACAGCGGCACGCCTGGACCTTCGTCGGGAGCGGTCGCTTCGTCTGGCGAACTGGCGCAGAGACGGTGTTAGAAGTTCGCGGCAATCCATTTTGCGCGAACGAGCGTCGCACATCCATGGCCTGCGCATGGCATGCGGCGGTTTTCCAGCGACTGTTCAGCCGGTTGGTTTCTCCAGAGGCGAGGGTTGAGGAGACGGCTTGCGAGGCCTGCGGGGATGATGCCTGCCGCTTCGCGCTGCGGTGGGAACCGAAGGCGACTCCTCGAGATCCTGAGAGGCTTGCGGAATGAACGACGACGACGAAGAGGTCATCCTGGTCGATCTCAACGATAGGGAACTGGGCTACGCTCCCAAGCTGGCTGCGCATCGGCAAGGCCTGTTGCATCGCGCTATTTCGGTCTGCGTCGTCGACCCGCAAGGACGGATGCTGCTGCAAAGGCGCGCGCGCGGCAAGTATCATTCGGGCGGGCTTTGGACGAACGCCTGCTGCACCCACCCGAGACGCGACGAAGGAACCATTCAAGCCGCCGAGCGTCGCCTCGAAGAAGAACTCGGGGTGAATTGCCCTCTGAGTTGGGTCCTGAGCACCCATTATAAAGCTCCCGTCGGCGGGGATTTGATCGAAAACGAGATTGTACATTTGTTTCACGGATTATATGCAGGCGAGGTGCGCCCGGACGCCCGCGAGGTCGAGGCTTTCGCCTGGATGGATCGTAAAGCCCTTATGTCCAGCATTGACATGCGTCCGAATGACTTTACGTACTGGTTCAAGCACTATGTTAGATCTTTCGCGGACCGAATCTTTCTCGGCGCTGCGGCCTAGGGGCGAAGGTCGGCGCCGGTAAACATTTCTGGCGCCGCCCAGCGGCGAAGGCGGACGCAAGCAGGATACTCCTGGGAGTTGTTCCCTGCGATGAGGTAGTGTGAGACAAGAGCGGGCGCGAGTCGGAACGGAAGCTGTTCCGCCGGAGCGCGCGAAGGATTTTTCGAAATGGTCGAGATGCCCCTGGTGCGGCCCGATGTCACCCTGACGCTCGATGGCGAAGGGGTGATCCGCAGCGCTGTGTCATCCCAAGCGCTCGAAGACGAGACCCTCGAGACCTGGCGCGGTCGCCCATTTGGCGAGACGATCGACCTCGAAATCTCCAAGATGTTAGAGGACATTCGGCGCGACGGGCACTCCTCCTGTTTCCAGGTGAAACAGCGTTTTCCAAGTGGTCGCGAATTGCCGATGGAATACACGGCCGTCAGCCTGGGTCGTGGCGGCGGCATCATCGCGATCGGCAAGAGCTTGCAGATGATAGCCGACCTGCAGGCCCGTCTGATCGCCGCCCAGCACGCGCGCGAGCAAGATTATTGGAAGTTGCGCGAGATCGAGACCCGGTATCGCCTGGTGTTCGATGCCTCTAGCGAGGCGGCTGCGCTCGTACGAACTACCAATCTGCGGGTGGTCGAGGCGAATCTCACGGCGTCCAAGATCCTTGGAATCGTGCCCGGCGCGGAATTCTTGCCCGGTCTTTCCGCCCGGGAGCGTCGGGCGTTCGAGACGATGCTGGAACGGGTTCGCGAACAGGGCCGTGCGCCCGGCATTGCGGTTCATCTCGACGGTTCGTCGACGCCTTGGAGCCTGCGAGCGTCGATGGCGACGACGCAATCTGATGCTTTTTATCTATTCCAAATGTCGCCGATAGGTGGAACGGCGCCCACGGTTCAGGCCGATGCGCCGAGTTTGGAAACTCTCCTACAGCGCTTGCCAGATGGCTTTGTGGTTGTCGACAGGGAGGGCGCCGTGCGGCACGCCAACCACACATTTCTGGACTTCGCGCAGGTCGGGGCCGAAAGCGCCATCGTGGGGCAAAGGCTAAAACGTTGGCTTTCACGACCAGGCAGTGATGTTTCGGTGATATTGAACATGGTTCAGCGTCACGGAAGCGTTCGGAACATGTCCACTCAAATCGAGGGCCAGTTGGGATCGCTGACAGATGTGGAGGTGTCCGCGGTCGGCGACAGCAACGGCGCGCCCAACTACTTCGCTCTCCTTGTGCGCGATACCACCCAGCGTAACCGCGCCGACGTTTCGTCGCGTCCGCACGAGCGAGCTTCGAAAGCGGACGCCATTTCGCTCGAAGCGCTGGTGAGGACGTCGACGGAATCGATCGAGCGCAGTACTATCGCCGAGGCGCTCGAGCGAACTCGGGGCCATCGAACCGCCGCGGCGAAGTATCTTGGCCTTAGCCGTCAGAGCCTGCATGCGAAACTGAAGAAATACGGTTTCGACGAGAAATAAGGGCGTGCGTTGCTAATGGGGGGTTTGTGATTTGACAGTGAGTCAGGCGCCCCCGCGTTTGGAACCGCGACGCTGTCCAATTGCGAACGTGAGCAGATTCATCTCGCCGCTTCGATTCAGCCGCACGGCGCCTTGCTCCTTGTGCGAGAGTCCGACTGTGTGATCGTGCAGGCGAGTGCGAACGCGGCGGCTTTCCTGGGAATGACGAGGGAGCCGCATGGTTTGAAGTTGCGGGATCTCGGCAGCGATCTTTGGAACCGTGTTCGACCCCATCTGGTTGGTCGGCTGGACGCTATTCCGGTCGCGGTGCGGTGCCGTTACGGGAACTCGGACGGCGCGATCACGGCCCTGCTGCATCATGCCAAGGGCGGCGGACTGGTCGTCGAACTTGAGCGCGCCGGACCCGCGATCGATTTTACTCCTCACATCGAAAACGCCCTGCAGACCGCGCTCTCGGCTTCGTCGCTCCAGAGCCTCTGCGACGACAGCGCGCGACTGTTCAAGTCGCTGACCGGTTACGATCGCGTGATGATTTACCGGTTCGACGACGAGGGTCATGGCGAGGTTTATTCCGAAACCAAGAAGCCAGATCTCGAAGCTTTTCTGGGCAATCGCTATCCCGCCTCGGACATCCCGCAGATTGCGCGGCGGCTGTATGAGCGAAATCGCGTCCGCCTGCTGGCCGATCTGAATTACGACCCGTCGCCTCTCGTTCCCCGATTCTCGCCGTTGACCGGCGAAGATCTCGACATGTCGATGTGCTTTCTGCGCAGCGTGTCGCCGATACACGTGCAATATCTTCGCAACATGGGGGTGGCTGCGACGCTGGTCGTTTCGCTGATGGTGGGCGGGCGGCTCTGGGGGCTCATCTCCTGCCACCATTATTCGCCTCGCTTCCTGCATTTTGAAATGCGCGCGGCCTGTGAATTGATCGCCGAGGTGATCGGGACGCGCATCGCCGCGTTAGAGAGCTTCGCGCAGAGTCAGGGCGAACTATCCGTTCGTCGGCTCGAACAGCGGATGATCGAGCGCATCTCGCGCGACGGTGATTGGCGCGGCGCGCTTTTCGATGGCGCGCGTTCGTTGCTGACCCCGCTCAATGCCACCGGCGCGGCGCTGCTGTTTGAGGGTCAGGTCCTCGCGACCGGCGATACGCCTGGCACAGAGGATATTCGAGCGATCGCCCGTTGGATCGAGAGGCAGAATTTCGACAAGGTTTATTCCACAGCGAGCCTTGGCGCCGACGAACCCGCGTTTGCTCCGCTGGCGGGCGTGGCTAGCGGCTTGGTGGCGGCGCGCATTTCAGGCGAACCGGACGAATTGCTGCTCTGGTTCCGCAATGAGCGCGTACGCACCGTCACTTGGGGCGGCAATCCGTTTAAGCCCCCCTCGCTCGGCGACGATCCCACCGAATTGTCGCCCCGGCGCTCGTTCGCGCAGTGGCATCAAGTCGTCGAAGGGACGTCCGAACCCTGGACGTCCGCCGATCTCACGACGGCGAAGTTGATCGGCGGTAGCGTCACCGACGTAATCGTGCAGTTCCGCTCGGTGCGTATCCTGATGGCGCAGGATCAACTGGACCAGGTGCTCAGACAGGTTCGTTCATCCGACCAGCCCGTGGTCGTCGCCGACGCCGAGGGGCGAATATTGGAGAGCAACGACGCTTTCACCGCGTTGCTTGGCGACCGCGCCCCGCCGCAATTTCTGAGCGGTCTAGCCGCGCGCTTCGTTGACGCCGAAGATTTTGCCGGCAAACTGCGCGAAATGCGCGCAAACAAACAATCCTGGCGTGGAGAGGCGCGACTGCGCGGCCCGGAAGGCCAAATCCGGCCTCTGCTGGTGCGCGCCGACGCGGTGCAGTCTTCGCCCTACCGAGCGCTCGGCTTCGTGCTCTTATTCACCGACCTGACCGATCGCAAGGCCGCCGAGGCCGCTCGTCGGCGGTTCCAGGAGGGCATTCCGCAAGCGCATCGCGGACGCAGCGGCCCCATGGACTCGGAGGCGGACCTCAAGTTCCAGAACGTGATGTCGAGCGTGATCGAGAATGCGCAACTCGCAGCACTAGAAATCACGGACGGGGTCGACATCTCCGGCATGCCCGCGATGTTGGAAAGCGTGCGACTTTCGGTTGCGCGCACGGCTGAGGTGCTCGCACAAATTTCCTGGCTCGATGACGGCGTCGAAACGTCGAAAACCGATAGGGACTTAAGATGAGCGCTCCCCTCGAGTTGAGAGCGAGGCTGAAGGCCGCGACCGCAGCGGCGCATGAGCGAACCCACGACCATCCCGGCTTGGCGGCCGCGGCGGCTGGCGTGATTGAGCCGGGCGATTACGTCAAGGTGCTCGCCCGTCTCTATGGCTTCCACCGTGCGTTTGAGGCGGCGCAGAACGACCTTGATGACGATGGCGAAAGCCGCGTTCGCTCACATTTGCTCGCCGAGGATCTCGCCACTTTGGGCCTCGATCACGAGATGATTGCGCGTCTTCCGCTCTGCCCGGGGTTGACGCCGCCGTGCAGCGAAGGCGAGCGGCTGGGCGCTCTCTATGTGCTCGAAGGGTCGACGTTGGGAGGCGTGCAGATCGCCCGCGCGATGCGCGCTGTAATCGACGAACCCGACGGCGCCGGACGGCGCTTCTTCCTTGGGTACGGCGCGCGCCATGGGGCCATGTGGCGCGCATTGCTGGAGCGGATCGAAAATCTGGCCGCCGACCCTGGCGAGGCTGAAATGGCATTGCGCGCGGCAGTTCGCACATTCGAGCAATTCGAACTTTGGATGCGGGACTGGAACGCTTTAGATGTGTGCGTGGCGTCTGATCGAACAGAATTCGCCTGACGCCGTCCGCTCCGATCGCAACGAAAGACCCATGAACTCTCAAATTCTCAAGATTGGCACCCGCGGCTCGCCTCTCGCGCTCGCTCAGGCGCACGAAACACGCCGTCTCCTCGCCCGCGCAGCGGACTGCGACGAGTCCCGGTTCGAGATTGTCATCATCCGGACCAGCGGCGATATGATCCAAGATCGTGCGCTTGCCGAGGCCGGCGGCAAAGGATTGTTCACCAAGGAAATCGACACGGCGATGTTGAACGGCGACATCGACATTGCGGTCCACTCATCCAAGGATCTGCCGACCGTGGTGCCCGAGGGCATCCTCGTCGCTGGCTATCTGCCGCGCGAGGACGTGCGGGACGCGCTCATCTCTGCGCGTGCGAACACGCTCGCGGGACTGCCACATGCGGGCACGCTCGGAACCGCCTCGTTGCGCAGGCAGGCTCAGGTCAAGCGTCTGCGGCCGGATCTGCGCGTCGGACTTCTGCGCGGGAATGTCGAGACGCGCCTCAACAAGGCGGAGCGCGGCGAGATCGACGCAACTCTATTGGCTTATGCCGGGTTGAAGCGCCTGGGGCTCGCTTTTCGCGCGACCGCGTTGCTTGACATCGACGAATTTCTGCCGGCCGTAGGCCAGGGCGCCATTGGAATCACCGCGCGTTCGAACGACGAAAGGTCTCTTGGTTTTCTGGAGCCGATTCTCGACGCTGCGACGGGTCAGGCGCTGGCGGCGGAGCGGGCCTTTCTGGCGGTGCTCGACGGTTCATGCCGCACGCCGATCGCGGGCCATGCGCGGATCGTCGAAGGACGGATCGCGTTTCGCGGCATGGTGCTGCGCGTCGACGGCTCCGAGACTTTCGAAGTGCAAGCGACAGGGGCGCCCGAAGACGCTTCGCGGCTAGGGGAGGCCGCCGGGCGCGATTTGCTCGCGCGGTTGCCCCAAGGCGTGCTGCCTTAGCGTTGCAGCAGCAATTTTTTCGCAAGCAGGACCGCCGTGGGCGCGTCAGGAGCGGCGGCGTCGGCGCCGACCTGGGCGACGAGTTCGGGATGGTGGACGAAAGCGGGCCCACCGACCATGATCCGAATCGAACGGTTTAGCGAGGCTCGCCGAACGCTGCTGATGACATGCGCGACGACTTCGAGTCCAGCCTCGCAACTCAGGGTCACTCCGGCGACGCCGAACCACTCGGTCGCGACCGCGGCGGCGTTTTGGCGGGCGTCGAGGCCTTTTTCGATCTCGACTTCCCAACCCGCGCCGCGCATGAACCTGGCGACCATTTCAACGCCGAACATGTGTTTTTCATCAGGAGTCGAAATCAGCAACGCCCGGTGATAACGATCGCTGACGGCCCGTTCGCGGGAGAGCTCGAACCTCTCAAGCAATTCCTGCAGTCTTGCCACGCCGAGCGTGACATCGACGAAATCGCAACGGTCTTGTTTCCAAAGTTCGCCCAGATGTCGCGCGGTCGGCGCAAGCAGAGTCTCGAATAGGCTTTCCACCGAATGCCCGCGCCCGCGCAGTTTCTGAAAATAAATCGCGGGCGCAGCGGCCTCCATGCCGATCGCCAGCGCGCCGAATTCGGCAATCTCATCGGCAGAGAATGCAGCGGGGGCCTTGGATATTGCGCCGTTGTGATGGATCGACTGTAGCCGTGGGATGATCTGATCGGCGATTATCTCGGCAAGCCGGGACCTCCGCTCGTGGACATCCGGGCGCAGGAACACTTCCGGCATTATTGACGGCGTGTATTCCCCGGCGGCGCCTCCTTCCAATGAAGAAAACTCCGATTGAAACCGGGATTCGCTTTTTCGCTCCATCGCGCCCTCCCCGAGGCGGCGTTCCGCCGCTGCGCCCGGTCGAAAGCGGCTCTCTATCCGCCTATCGCCATTGAAGCGGAGAACGCGAGATTAGTAAAGAGAGCTTGACGACTTGAGGAGTTGTCAAGCGGTCTTGCCATTGGGAAAAGGTCAGAATTCCTGCTGCGGTTTTCCCGCCGCCCGTAAATGCGGCCGCGCCTTCGCCGTAAAAGAAAGCGAATAAAATTCCTAATGTTAGCGAAGTATTCGACCTGCCTTTGCGGGCTCGAAAACGGATTGGCGATTCCGAGGGCGAGGCAGCCCCTCGCCTCTAATTTTCGCCGCAAAACATTTTTATCTGCGTCGTTTCGCCGCTTTAAGCCGGGTCGGAGGCCGGAGCTATCAAATTGCCGTGTCGGCAAACACCGCCTCTTCCAAACGCGGCAGAGCCCCCAGCGCTTTGGAAACGATGCTTTTGGCGTCAAGACCCGCTTTGGCGTAGAGACGTTCCGGCTTGTCCTGGTCGAGAAAGGCGTCGGGAAGATGCATCGTGCGGACACGGAGGCCCCGGTCCAACAAGCCGGCTTCGGCGAGAGCATGAAGCACAGAGGCGCCGAAGCCGCCGCTAGAGCCCTCCTCGATTGTGATCAGCACCTCATGTTGCTCGGCGAGTCGCCGAATCAAATCGAGATCCAACGGTTTGGCGAATCGCGCGTCCGCAACGGTCGTCGACAGGCCGCGGCTCGCGAGTTCTTCAGCCGCCTTCAAGCATTCGGCCGCGCGCGTTCCTAGAGAAATCAGCGCAATCTGCGAACCCTCCCGCAATATGCGGCCTTTGCCAATCTCCAACCGTTCGCCGCGCGCGGGCATTTCCACGCCAATGCCCTCGCCGCGTGGATATCGCAGCGCAATCGGCCCCGAATCGTAGGCGACCGCGGTTGCGACCATGTGCTTCAACTCCGCTTCGTCGGCCGCGGCCATGACAACCATATTGGGCAGGCAACAGAGATAGGCGATGTCGAAGGAACCGGCATGAGTCGCCCCGTCGGCCCCGACCAGACCTGCGCGGTCGATGGCGAACCGCACCGGCAGATTCTGGATCGCAACATCGTGAATAATTTGGTCGTAGGCTCGCTGCAGGAAGGTGGAATAAATCGCGCAGAAGGGCTTGAAACCCTCAGCCGCGAGACCGGCAGCGAAAGTCACGGCGTGCTGCTCCGCGATTCCGACATCGAAGGTCCGCTTTGGGAATTCCTTCTCGAAGAGATCAACACCTGTGCCGGACGGCATAGCCGCAGTGACCGCGACGATTTTTTCGTCCTCGCGGGCGTGGCTTATCAGGCTCTCGCCAAAAACTCTCGTATAGGCCGGCGCATTGGCTTTCGGCTTGATTTGAGCGCCACTGACGATGTCGAACGCGTTGACGCCATGAAGCTTGTCGGCAGCGGCCTCCGCGGGAGGATAGCCCTTGCCCTTTCGCGTAACGACATGAACGAGGATCGGGCCCTGTTTGGAGTCGCGCACGTTTTCGAGCACCGGCAGCAAGTGATCGAAATTGTGTCCGTCAATCGGACCGACGTAATAGAAACCGAGTTGCTCGAACAATGTGCCGCCGGTGAAGAATCCGCGCGTGAATTCCTCAGCGCGGCGGGCGTGTTCAAAGATGAACTTTGGCATCTTACGCGCGAGTTGCTTGCCGCTCTCGCGCAGATTCCGATACGTTCCGCCGGATAGCAGACGAGAGAGATAGGACGAAAGCGCTCCGACGGGCGGTGCGATCGACATGTCATTGTCGTTGAGAATTACGATGAGCCGCGAATCCATCGCCCCTGCGTTGTTCATCGCCTCGTACGCCATGCCGGCCGACATCGCGCCGTCGCCGATCACGGCCACGATATTGTGGTTTCGTCCGTCAAGATCGCGCGCCACGGCCATCCCGAGGCCGGCCGAGATCGATGTTGACGAGTGCGCGGCGCCGAACGGGTCGTACTCGCTCTCCGAACGCTTGGTGAATCCGGAAAGCCCGCCGGCCTGTCGCAGAGTCCGGATGCGGTCGCGCCGTCCGGTCAGAATCTTGTGCGGATAGGCTTGATGGCCGACGTCCCAAATCAATCGGTCGGTTGGCGTGTCAAAGACATAATGCAGCGCCACGCTGAGTTCGACGACGCCGAGACCCGCGCCAAGGTGCCCGCCCGTTATCGAAACCGCGTTGATCGTCTCCTGCCGCAGTTCGTCGGCGAGCGCCTGCAGATGCTTGCGCCGGACCCGGCGCAAATCGGCGGGAAAAGCGACTTCGTCGAGCAGCGGCGTCTGGCTTTCATTCATCGGATGACTCGCTTGCTGGGGCGCCAGGCGCGGGGCGGATTCGGGGATTGTCGACGCGCAAGGACAAAGTCGTACGAAAACGCGCGTGCGCGTCCACCGCAGTCCGCTGCGCGAGCGGGGCATCCCAGCGCGCGACGAGGTCGGCGAGATGCGCGAAGAGGGCTCCGATCAAGCACAAACATATCATTGTCGGCGATCCGCCGGTCATCGCATTTCGCAAGGCGATCAGCAGAAAAGCCCCCGACAGCAGGTTGCCGATCAGGGAAACGGTCGCTGGACCGCGGCGCCAGAAAAGGCGAATTGCGGACAAAACAATAGCCTCAAGCGCGACAAGCATGAGTATCGCGTCGATCGCGCGCCCGTCGAGGAGAAGCTCTTTCATCTCGTCGTCCCTCCTAGCGCCTCATCCAGCGCGCGAATTTGCCGTTGAACGCATTCTGGCGCCGAACGGCTTGTTCAGCTGGACGATCCGCCAATTGAGCAGGCCTGCGAAACTCACCCACCCGAGATAGGGCAGGAGTATCCACGCCGCTGTCGCAGAAAGTCCCGCGATATAGGCGATGAGGGCCAGCACCGAGAGCCAGAAGAACAGCAGTTCGTAAAATGCCCAGTCGGGCCGGCGAAGCTTGAAGAACAGCGGACTCCAGAGGATGTTTAGGACGCCGTTGAGCGCAAACAGAAAGACCAGCATACGCCGCGTCTCCGCATTGGCCGCCTGGTCCCAGGCGATCACCCCGCTGGTCGCGATTAGCGCGAAGATGACCGTCCAAGCAGGGCCGAACAACCAATTGGGCGGACGAAAGGACGGAAAGCGCAGGCTCTCGTACCATTCGCCGACGTCGGTCATAAGCCCGCCGATCACCGCAACAAACGCAATACTCGCGACCGCAACGCCGATGACGTCCCAACGATCGGAGCCGAATGCGGTCATGGCGAAGCCAGCCGGAAAAGATGCGCGAGGTCCTTAAAGAATATGCGCACATGCGCCATCGGATCCGCCCGCACCAACTCCTTGTTCATGTAGGCTTCCCACGTCAGGCGCTGAATATCGGGGTCGCGGCAGAGTTTGACGAAGCTTTCGCGCCGCTTGTCGTTGCTGTACCAGAAATACTGCATCATCCCGAGCACCCAGAAGACGCGTCCGTGCAGCTTCATAAAGCGCTTGCGGGCCGCGGACAGGGCCTTGGCGTCTCCGGTGCGAAGACATTCGTCGGCCGCTTCCGCCGAGAGGCGACCGCCCAGCATCGCGTAATAGATGCCCTCGCCCGATGCCGGCGCCACGACGCCCGCTGCGTCGCCGGCGAGGATGACGTCGCGGCCATTGTCCCATTTGCGCAGAGGCTTCAGCGGGATCGGCGCGCCCTCCTTGCGCAGGGTTCTGGACGTATCGAGATGGGTGAGTTCGCGCAGGTCCTTGACGGAGGCTTTAAGCGAGAACCCTTTGTTCGCGCTGCCCGTACCCACGCTCATCGTGTCGCCATGGGGAAAGATCCAAGCGTAGAAATCGGGCGACAGCGTTCCTCGATAATAGATCTCGCAACGGGTGTCGTTGGCCTCGCTCTCCGGAGTCTCCACGATCTCGTGGTAGGCAAAGACGAAATGGGTCTTGTCGGCGCCCGGCACCTCCTGCCGTCCGACCTGAGAGAGAGCGCCGTCTGCGCCGATCACAATTCGCGCACGAAGCGCGCGGCTCCCGTCCATGGCCGTCTTTCGGCCTGTAATGCACGATCGCGCCGCCGCCGCCTTCGCGCGTGATCTTCTCGTAGACGCCAGCCACTCGGGTCGCGCCGGATTGGGCGGCGCGCTCTCGCAGCCATTCATCAAATTCCTCGCGGTCGACCATGCCTACGAACCCGCCTTTTATTGGCATATCTACGCTTTCGCCGCGCGGCGAGATCATCCGGGCCAAGCTGACCCGCGCCTTGAGCAGATGGTCGGGAATTGCGAAATCACGGATAAGCCTTGGCGGGATAGCGCCCCCGCAGGGTTTGATGCGGCCACTCTTATCAAGGAGCGCAACGCTGTGTCCGCGCCGAGCAAGGTCGTTCGCCGCGGTCGCACCGGCCGGACCGCCGCCGACCACAACAATATCAAAGATCTCCTCGGCGGGGATCTGGCTTGGCATGAGCAGAACTCCTTTCAGGCGCCTGCGCCGAGCGGGTTTTCGGCGACAGGTCCGGCGACATGTTTCGGCGCGGGGCGCGTCGCTGCGATTTGGCTCGCCAATACGGCGGAGATCACAAACAGCAAAGCCTCGCCAAAAAATGCAGCGCCATACGCCGTGATCGGAGAGGCCAGAAAACGTCTCGCAAGGTCGACGGCGGTGGCGCCGGCAAAGCCGCCCAGGCCGAAGGCGATTGCCTGCGCGGCGCCCCAAAGGCCCATCCGCGTGCCCTCGCGGGCGTCCGCGCCGTGACTGGCCAGAGACATCATCGACCCGATTGCGGCGACCGCGAAAGCGCCATTTGAAACGCCAAGGGCGAACACGCAAGCGCGCAACAGTTCCGCCGATTCGCTGCCGCCGCTCAGGGCGATTGCAACCAACGAAAGCGCTGAGGCGAGACAGCCCCCGATCGTCCAAACTCGGAGCGAGCCCAGGATCGGGCCGCCGACGGCCGACGCAAGAAAAGCCACAGAGAGCATGCCGACGAGCACACCGCCGTGCTGCACGCCGGCAAGCTTGGTGGTAGCGCCCGGCGTCATCGAGAAGACGAGGCCCGCATAGGGCTCGACCAACAATTCTTGCGCGCTGTAGGCGAGCATGGAAACGAAGATGAAGATCGTGAAACGGCGCGCGGCCGGTTCGCGCCAGACTTCAGCGAAGGTCTGCCGAAACGACGCGTGCGAAACCTTCGCGATCGGCGTTGCGCGTGCGCCGCGCGGCTCGACGCCCACAATCGCAGCGCAAGCGCCGAGGAAGGCTATGGCGCAGACGGTCCCCGTCACCTGGACCAGGCGGGTTTGCGAATATGGATCGAGAAAATGACCTGCGAGCGGAGCGCTGATCGCAAAGCCGAGGATCATCATGACCCAGACGGTGGTCGCCGCGCCAGCACGCCGCTCAGGCGCGACCGCGGAAGCGAGCATCGCGAGCACCGACGTGCCCGCGGCGCCAGCGCCAATCCCGACCAGCAGGAACGAGACGGCGGCGAGCGTGAGCCCGAGCGCGAGATGAGCGGCGGCGAGCGCGGTCCCAAGCGCAGCGCCGAATCCTCCAAACGCCAGAACGGCCATGCCGCCGATAATCCAGCGCGTCCGCCGTCCGCCGACATCGGATCCGTAACCCCAGGCCGGGCGCAGAATCTGGATGGCGTAGTGCGAAGCCACCAGAACGCCGGGGACCATCGCGGGCAGCGCGAGTTCGACGACCATGACGCGGTTTACGGTCGAGGTCATGAGGACGACGATCGCGCCCAGGGCGGTCTGAACGAGGCCCAGCCTGACGATGCCGATCCAGCCTAGCGACCCCATGATGGAGCTCCCTCCTAAGAGAGAAAGCTAAGCGTGACAGTTTTTTGTGTCAAGTCAGACTTACACTCAACGCCGCCGTTTATCTCGATCGTCAAGCTGACGCGACGATCTCAATTGGCGACATCGGCGTCGTCGTCGAAATCGCCGAGGCCATAGCGGCGCAGTTTGGCGTAAAGGCCCTGACGGCTCAGGCCGAGCATTTCGGCAGCCGATGCCCGATTATCCTTGGTCAGCTGCAATGCGGCTTCGATGCAAAGCCTCTCGATCAGGTCGGTTGTCTCGCGCACAAGATTCTTGAGGGGAACACGCCCCACCAGGTCGGCGAACTGCTCGGCGGTTCTCGGCAACTCCCGCCCGCCGAGCCTCTCGCGTCCGGCGCGCCAGCCGGCCGGGCGGATGCTGAAGCCGAAACAGGGGCGCGAGCCGCCTGGCGCGTCCACGCCGGCAATCTCGACATCCTCGCTGGCCCCGAACTCGCCGCGTAAAATGGTCGAGAAGTGACGAACCGAACCGTGCGCGCGCAAGTTCGCGAACAGAACTTCGACGTCGACGCCGGGCCGGCCGACCCAGCGTTCAATCGTTTCGCCGCGCACGTGATCCTCGGAACTGGCCTGGATGAGGTCAAGGAACGCGGCATTGGCGGTCAGCACGCGCCGATCCCCGTCGGTGACGACGAAGGCGTCCGGCATTCGCTCGATCACGCGGGAGAGATCGTTCGCCGCGTCGTTGGCGGGCGAGCCGCCCAAACGCGACAGCAAGACCAACACGTGCGCGGCGCTGTCCTGCCGGAACAGCGAACCGGACAGAAGCAGCGGCTCATTATCCGACGCCATCTGGACGTGAACGTTGTCGATACGGGGCGCAACGCGAACCGCGGCGATGAAAGAACGTGCGGCTTGCTGACTGGCCTCGTCGAACAATTCACCGAAAACTTGTCCGATCAGCTTCTTCGAATCCTTGCCGAGCAGCGAGGAAGCCGCGGCATTGGCTTCGACGACGCGCTGGTTGCCTGCGTCGATGATCAGGACAGCTTCGGACGAAAGCTGGAACAACAGGCGATAGCGCTTTTCGGCGTCCCGGATTCGCGCATATTCGCGCTCCATAGCTTGCTGGGCCTCGGCGAGGCGCTGCTGCAATGCCGCCATAGCCCGCAAATCACGACCAATAGCAATGAGCCTGCGGTCCGAACCGGCGCGAATCGCGCTGAAACGCACGGGAATGTCGGGCCCCTCGGCCGCGGAATAATTGACCTGTCTCCAGCGCGATGGGGTCTGGGCTCCGGTGTCGCGGATCAATTCTTCGATTTTAGGCCGACTTTCGACCGTGACGGTTTCGACCCAACGTCGGCCGATCCAGTCGCGGTAAGCTTCTTTGGCCAGATCCGGATTGCCAAAAGCAACGTCTATAATAACGCCTTCGGCGTTTACCACGAGCGCGAGGTCGGACGCCGTCACGATAAGCGACGCCGCCGTTTGGGGATCGATCGGCCCGAAGCTTTCAGCGGGCGTGGCAAAACGGCTGAGAGCCGAGGCGGTGCTCAGCGCATCGGTCACGATAGCCTCACTGCGAACTCGGCCATGGTCGCTGACACAATCATTGTTCTTGCGGGTTTACACGGGAGCGCCCCCCCGTAGCAAACTCCGGGCGAGTTGAACAGCACTGGGCGCATCGGCGGCGGTCGCATCGGCGCCGACCCGCAGAACAAGCGGGTCGTTTGCGTGAAATAGCGGTCCCCCGACCAGCACGAACAGCGACGGATTTCGCGAGGCCGCTCGCGCCGCCCTTACGGCTTCGGCGAGCGCTTCGATGTGCCGCTCCCCGCTCAGCGAAAAGCCGACAAGATCGAACCAATTGTCCGCCAAATCCTTGGCAAATTCGGAGCCGCCTCGGTGGACCCGCCAGCCAGCGGCTCGGAAGAAAGTCTCGACCATCGAGATGCCGAAGACATGGGACTTGCCGGGCGTGGGCAATAGCAGCGCGCGCGGCGCTTCCTCGATCCGGGCGCAGGCGGACTCGTCCTCCGGGCTCAGCCGCAAAAGGATGTCTTGCAGGCGCCGCAATCCGATTGTGACTTCGACGAAGTCGCAATGGTCTGTTTCCCAAAGTTTTCCCAGGTGTCTGGCGGTAGGCGTCAGGACCTCGAGGAACAGCTCCGCCGCCGGGCGGCCCATCCGGCGGACGGCGTCGATGAATTCCCAAGCGGGCCCAGGCTCGGCGCCGATCAACCGCTGAGCAAATTCGGCGATCGCCAAATCCGGGGGTTCGGGAGGCGGCGCCGACGGATCGGGGCGCGCGACGCAATCATGCGACAGCAGAAGCCGAGGGAGGATTTCGCTCTCGATCACGCGGGAAAGTTCGGCGCGCCAGATTCGCGTCTCCAGAGCCCGAGACTCGCCCGCCTCCGGGTTCTGGACGCCCCGCATTGCCGGTGCGTTTCGAGCGGGCCGGAGATCTTGGCCGCCGAGGTCCGTCATGTCGCCCTCCCGAACTCAGGCCCGAACCCTCCGCCCACCGCTTGGAGGGGGCATGGCGGACTCGGAAAACGGGCGCGGCGCCTTCTGGAAACGCAGCACCGCGCGCCTCGCCAGTCACTATGATGTAATTTAAAAAGTACGTCAATCTAGATTGACAGTTTGATCGCTGCAGTCTTAAATTCCCCGTCAAGAAACATTGACGGCGCCCGGTTCGCAAGGCGCAAACCTCGGATCCGGATCAACGGGCGGAAGATTGGGCGAGAAATCTGGAATGCGAGCGAAGTCCCCAGCCACTCGACAAATCAAGCCCTTATATACAGCTGCGGAGCGACGGCGGCGCGATGCGAGCGGATGGACCGTCGTGCAGGGCGTTCTGGCGCCCCTCCAGTTCCTGATCTTTCTTGTCAGTCTCGTCCTGGTGTTGCGGTATCTCCTGACGGGCCTGGGGCAAAATGTCGCCACAATCTCCGTGGTCGTTAAGACAATCGCGCTTTACGCCATCATGATCACAGGCGCGATTTGGGAGAAGGTGGTATTCGGGCGGTATCTCTTCGCCGAGTCCTTCTTTTGGGAAGACGTTTTCAGTATGCTCGTCCTGGCGCTGCACACGGCCTATTTGGCCGCGCTGGCGTTGGGATGGCTAGGCCCGCGCGGCCTGATGCTCTTGGCCCTCGCCGCTTATGCCGCTTACGTGATCAACGCGACTCAGTTCGTGCTTAAGCTGCGCGCGGCGCGCCTGAGCGCGCCGCAGGCCTCGGCAGTGGCTCCTCTCGGAAGCTGGGAGGGCGCGCCGTGAACGCCTTCGCGCCGCTGGCTCGCCAGCCTGGCCCGTCACTCGACGGATGCGCCACGGCTCCCGTTCTGCAAGAGCGCGGGCAGCGCGAGGTATTTTGCGGCCTGACGGGCATCGTCTGGCTGCATCGCAAGATCCAGGACGCATTCTTTCTGGTTGTCGGCTCGCGCACCTGCGCACATCTGATCCAGTCGGCCGCTGGCGTGATGATCTTCGCGGAGCCGCGTTTCGCGACGGCCATTCTCGACGAGCGCGATCTGGCCGGCATTGCCGACATTGACGACGAGATTGATCGCGTCGTCGCCCGCCTGCTCGAGCGGCGCCCCGACATCAAGCTTCTGTTTCTCGTCGGCTCCTGCCCGTCCGAGGTGATCAAGATCGACTTGAAGCGGGCGGCGGCGCGACAGTCGCGGCGGCATGCGCCCAAAGTCCGCATTCTGAGCTATTCCGGCAGCGGCATCGAGACGACGTTCACGCAAGGCGAGGACGCATGTCTGGCCTCGCTCGTCCCGAGCCTGCCGGTCGAGGCGTCCGACGCGCAGCCTTCGCTGCTCATCGTCGGCGCGCTCGCGGATGTCGTCGAGGACCAGGTCGCACGGTTGTTCGAAGCCCTGGGCGTCGCACTGGTGAGATCTCTCCCCATGCGGCGAGCTGCCGATCTCCCCCCTGTCGGTCCCAGAACCTCGTTTCTTATCGCGCAACCCTTCCTCGGCGACACCGTTCGCGCACTCGAAGAGCGCGGCGCCCAGCGGATAGCCGCTCCATTCCCATTGGGATCAGAGGGGACGACCGCCTGGCTGCGCGCCGCCGCGGAGGCGTTCGGCGTCTCTCCGGCGCGCTTCGACGCGGCGACTGCCGCGGGCCGCGCGCGGGCCGAGAAGGCAATCCAGCGCTACCGGCCGATCCTCGAGGGCAAGAGCGTTTTTCTGTTTCCGGATTCGCAGCTCGAAATTCCACTCGCGCGCTTCCTTTCCAGAGAGCTCGGCATGCGCGTCGTTGAGGCTGGCACGCCTTATCTGCACCGTCAGTTGCTGTCGCGGGAGCTCGAACTGCTGCCACAGGACGTGCGTCTGAGCGAAGGCCAGCACGTCGAGAACCAGCTGGACAGGTGCCGTGCGGACCGACCTGACCTCATTGTCTGCGGCCTCGGGCTCGCCAATCCACTGGAGGCGGAAGGGCTGACGACCAAATGGTCGATCGAACTGCTTTTCACTCCGATCCAGGGCTATGAGCAGGCGGGCGACCTCGCCGAATTGTTTGCGCGACCGCTAGTGCGGCGCGCGCGGCTGGAGGTCTAGCGATGCAGCTGACGCTCTGGACCTATGAAGGTCCGCCACATGTGGGCGCCATGCGGATCGCGACGGCGATGCGCGGGCTCCACTATGTCTTGCATGCTCCCCAGGGCGACACCTATGCCGACTTGCTGTTCACGATGATCGAACGGCGCGACGTGCGTCCGCCGGTGACATACACGACCTTTCAGGCGCGCGACCTCGGCGGCGACACAGCCGAACTGTTCAAGACCGCCGTGCGCGACGCTTACGAACGATTCCGCCCTCAGGCCATGATCGTCGGCGCCTCGTGCACCGCCGAACTTATCCAGGACGATCCCGGCGGCCTCGCCGCAGCGCTCAACCTGCCTATTCCCGTTGTCCCCTTGGAGCTCCCGGCTTATCAGAAGAAGGAAAACTGGGGCGCGTCGGAGACGTTCTATCGGCTTGTGCGCGCCCTCGCCGGAGCGCGTCGAGAACGGCCGAGGCGCGAGCGGCCTCTGTGCAATCTGCTCGGGCCGACGGCGCTCGGCTTCCGCCATCGCGACGACGTCAAGGAGGTTTCCAACCTTCTGAACATGCTCGGCATCGACGTCGCGGTGACCGCGCCAATGGGCGCGACGCCTGCGGATCTGACCAAACTCAGCGATGCCGATTTCAACGTCGTGCTTTATCCCGAGATCGCCAATGTCGCGGCGCAATATCTTGAGAAGGCGCATGGGCAACCCTATACGCGAATCGTACCGATCGGCGTCGCCGCGACGCGCGAGTTCATTTTGGAGGCCGCGAGCATCGCTGGCGTCGATCCTGCGCCGGTCTTGAGCGGCGAAGGCTCCCGCCTGCCCTGGTTTTCGCGCTCGGTCGACTCGACGTATCTGACCGGCAAGCGCGTCTTCATATTCGGGGACGCGACCCATGCGCTGGCCGCAGCGCGCGTGGCCGACAGGGAACTCGGGCTCAAAGTGGTGGGTCTGGGCACCTATTCGCGCGAATTCGCGCGCGAAATCCGTGAGGCCGCAAAGCATTACGGCGTCGAGCCGATCATCACCGACGACTATCTCGAAGTGGAAGCCAGGGTCTCCGAATTGCATCCCGAGCTGGTTCTGGGAACGCAGATGGAGCGCCACATCGCCAAGCGACTGGGGCTTCCTTGCGCCGTGATCTCCGCCCCGGTCCACGTCCAAGACTTCCCGGCGCGTTACTCGCCACAGATGGGATTCGAGGGCGCCAATGTCATTTTTGACGCTTGGATCCATCCGCTGATGATGGGGCTCGAGGAACACCTAATTCAAATGTTTCGCGAGGACAGCGAATTCCGTGAAGGCGCCCCGCCCTCGCATCTCGGAGCAAAGTCAGAGCCGATCGCCGCGCCAATCCAAATCGCCCCGACGAGCAGACAAGAGGCGTCGCCGTTGTCGATCGTCTGGGCTGCCGAAGCCGAGAAGGAACTGAAGAAGATTCCATTCTTCGTCCGCGGCAAGGCGCGGGGCAATACCGAGCGTTTTGCGCGAGAGCGCGGTTTGGCTGAAATCACCGTTGGAACCCTCTACGATGCCAAAGCCCATTTTGGCCGCTGAAACCGGCGGCCTTCGGGTCGTCATCGTGACGCTCGACAATCATTTGGCGAGCGCGGCCGAGCGCGCGCGTCGTGCGCTGAGCCACGAAATGCCAGGCCTGCACCTCGGTTTCCACGCAGCCGCCGATTGGAATGACCCGGCATCACTCGCGAAATGCGTCGAGGACATCGGCAGGGCCGACATCATCGTCGCGACCATGCTCTTTATGGAGGACCACGCACAGGCGGTGCTGCCAGCGATTCGGGCGCGTCGCGACCGCTGCGATGCGGTGCTCTGCTGCATGTCGGCGCCCGAAATCGTCAAGCTGACGCGGGTCGGGCGCTTCAACATGGATGGGTCGAAGCGGGGCGCTTTTGACTTTCTGAAAAAATTGCGCGGCGGCAAGACGTCGAATGAAACGGGCGGCGCACAGCAACTCGCCATGCTGCGACGGATTCCGAAGATCCTGCGATTCATCCCCGGCGCAGCGCAGGACGTGCGCGCCTATTTTCTCACTCTACAATATTGGCTCGCGGGCTCCGACGAGAATTTTGCCAATTTGGTGCGTTTCCTCGCAAGCCGCTACGCCAGCGGCGCCAATGCGCATTTGCGTCAGCGGCTGAAGGCGTCTCCGCCGATCGAATATCCCGAAGTCGGAGTCTATCATCCGCGACTGCGCGGCCGTGTGTCGGGAAGCGGGGATGGGCTGCCGAGTCCTGCGGGCGAGACGCGCGGCGTCGTCGGCTTGTTGCTGATGCGCTCTTATATCCTCGCCAACAACGCGGCGCACTACGACGCCGTCATTACGGCTCTGGAGGCGCGCGGACTCAAAGTCATTCCCGCCTTTGCGAGCGGGCTCGACGCGCGCCCCGCGGTGGACAAATTCTTCCGCGGCCAGGGCGCGCCTGCGATCGACATTCTGGTTTCGCTGACGGGCTTTTCGCTGGTTGGCGGTCCCGCATATAACGATTCCAAGAGCGCGGCGGCCATGCTCGCGGAACTCGACGTCCCCTATATCGCCGCCCAGGCTCTCGAATTCCAAACGCTCGAACAATGGGAATCTTCCGAGCGCGGACTGTCGCCGGTCGAGGCGACGATGATGGTGGCGATTCCGGAGCTTGACGGCGCGACGGCGCCGATGGTGTTCGGTGGGCGCTCGAGCCGCAATACGAGCGAAAACGCGCGCGACATCGAGGCTCATCCCGAGCGAGTGGCGAGGCTCGCCGAAAGGGTCGAGAAATGGGTCGCTCTGCGTCGCACGAATCGCGCGGCGCGCAAGGCGGCTATTGTGCTTTTCAACTTTCCGCCGAACGCCGGCGCGACGGGCACGGCGGCGTTCCTCGGCGTCTACGAATCGCTGTTTCGTGTGCTGCAGGCCATGAAGGGGGACGGCTACACTGTAGATCTTCCCGCCTCTATCGAGGACCTGCGTGAACGCATTCTCAATGGCAATGCGGCGCGCTTTGGCGCCGGCGCCAACGTCTATGCGCGCATTCCGGTCGACGACCATGTCAGGCGCGATCGGCATCTCGCTGAAATAGAGGCGCAATGGGGACCGGCTCCTGGGCGCCATCAGACCGACGGCGCTTCGATACTCGTCCTCGGCGAGCGCTTTGGAAATGTTTTCGTCGGCATTCAGCCGGCCTTCGGCTACGAAGGCGATCCAATGCGGCTTCTGTTCGAGCGCGGTTTCGCGCCGACCCATGCGTTCTCTGCGTTTTACCGGTATATCAGAGAGGATTTCGGCGCCCATGTCGTGCTTCATTTTGGCACTCATGGCGCGCTGGAGTTCATGCCTGGCAAGCAGGTAGGATTGTCGGAGATGTGCTGGCCGGAGCGTCTGATCGGACCGACGCCGAACGTATACCTCTATGCCGCCAACAATCCTTCCGAGGGTGCGCTCGCCAAGCGTCGCTCGGCCGCGACCCTGGTGAGCTATCTCACCCCCAGCCTAGCGCAAGCCGGCCTGTATCGCGGGTTGATCGACCTCAAGGCGTCGCTGGAGCGATATCGCGCCACTGAGCCGGAAGCCGTCGAGGAGCGCGCATCGCTCGCCGAGTTGATTCAGGCGCAGGCCGCCGCAGTCGACCTCGCCGAGGCCCGGCCGGACTGGGGCGATGCGGCTGCGGCGGAAATCGCGAGGCTAGGCGCTGCGGTCGTCGAACTCGAATATACTCTGATCCCGCATGGCCTGCACGTCGTCGGCCAGTCGCCGTCGGCTGAGGAGCGGGTTGAGACGCTGACGGCAATTGCGGAAACGATGCATGGGATCGCGAACGCTCAGCCGGCGATCGCCGCCCTAATCGAGGGCCATCCGCCGCAAGCGGCCGTTCGGGCCGGCGGCTTGGAAAAGACGGAGCAAGCTGCGAACGCGCTGGCGGAACTCGCCGAACTGGACCGCTTACTGCAAATCGATTCCGAGACGCCTTCGTTGCTGCGCGCGCTCGAAGGACGCTTCATTGCGCCGGTCGCCGGCGGCGATCTGTTGCGCAACGCAGCCATCTTGCCCACGGGTCGAAACCTGCACGGTTTCGATCCCTACCGCATCCCCAGCGTCTTCGCGATATTGGACGGGGAGCGGCAGGCAAATCGGGTGCTCGCGCGCTACGCATCGGACGGCAATCCGTTCCCCGAATCCGTTGCTCTGGTCCTCTGGGGCACTGACAACCTCAAGAGCGAGGGTGGTCCGATCGCGCAAGCTTTGGCGCTCGTCGGCGCGCGTCCGCGCTTCGATGCGTACGGCCGGCTCTGCGGCGCCGAACTGGTCCCGATCGAAGTCCTTAAGCGACCGCGGATCGACGTTATCGTGTCGCTGTCCGGCATTTTCCGCGACCTGCTTCCCTTGCAGACCCGGCTGCTGGCCGAGGCCTGCTATCTCGCAGCCTCGGCCGACGAACCCGACGACGTCAATTTCGTTCGCAAGCATGCGCTCGCCTATCAGCGCGAGCACGGCTGCGATCTCGAGACTGCGGCGCTGCGGGTGTTCAGCAACGCGGAGGGCGCCTATGGCGCCAATGTCGGTATGCTGATCGACAGCGGCGCCTGGAGCGACGAGGACCAAATCCCGCAGACCTACGCGCGGCGCAAATGCTTCGCCTACGGCCGGAATGGCGACGCGGCGGCGCAGCCCCAGTTGCTTCAGAGCGTGATGGAAAAGGTCGATTTCGCGTACCAGAATCTCGACAGCGTCGAACTCGGCGTCACCAGCATTGATCATTATTTCGACAGCCTCGGCGGGCTGGGCCGCTCGGTCACGCGGGCTCGTGCGGGGCGGGCGGCGCCGATTTACATCAGCGATCAAACTCGCGGCGAGGGAAAAGTACGCTCGCTGTCCGAACAGGTCGCGCTGGAAACCCGCACCCGGGTCCTCAATCCCAAATGGTACGAGGGCATGTTGAAATACGGGTATGAAGGCGTGCGCCAGATCGAAGCCCATGTCACAAATACCTTTGGCTGGTCGGCGACGACCGGTCAGGTCGATCCTTGGGTCTACGAGCAGATCACACGGACTTTCGTGCTGGATCCCAAAATGCGCGAGCAACTCGCTGCGCTCAATCCGGCGGCCTCGGTCAAGCTGGCCAACCGCGTGCTGGAAGCCCATGAGCGCGGCTATTGGAAGCCGGATCCGGCAGTGCTTGCTGCATTGCGGAACGCAGGCGAGGAATTGGAAGACCGGCTCGAAGGCGTCGGAACGGAGATCGCGGCATGAACATCGCCATACGCAAACCGCAGCAGCCGGCGGGATCCCTACAGGTTGAACTCGACCCCGATATTCAGATCGGGACCGCCAAGGTTTTTGCTGTCTATGGAAAGGGCGGGATCGGCAAGAGCACGACCTCTTCCAATCTCTCCGTTGCGTTCTCCAAATTGGGCAAACGCGTGCTGCAGATTGGCTGCGATCCCAAGCATGATTCGACGTTCACGCTTACCAAGCGTCTCGCCCCGACCGTAATTGACGCGCTTGAGGCGGTGCAGTTCCATTCGGAAGAGTTGCGCCGCGAGGACTTCGTCGTCGAAGGTTACAATGGGGTCATGTGCGTCGAGGCCGGCGGACCGCCCGCCGGCACCGGCTGCGGCGGCTATGTCGTGGGGCAGACTGTCAAGCTTTTAAAAGAACATCACCTTCTCGAAGACACAGATGTCGTGATCTTCGACGTGCTCGGAGACGTCGTTTGCGGCGGCTTCGCATCGCCGCTGCAGCACGCCGAGCGCGCTCTCATCGTAACCGCCAACGATTTCGACTCGATCTTCGCGATGAACCGGATCGTTGCGGCGATCCACGCGAAATCGAAGAATTACGCCGTGCGGCTCGGGGGCGTAATCGCTAACCGCAGTTCCGATACCGATCAAGTCGACCGCTATAACGATGCTGTCGGATTGAAGCGCGTCGCACATTTCCGCGATCTCGATGTGGTCAGGCGCAGCCGCCTGAAGAAATCGACTCTATTCGAGATGGAGCCTTCGCCCGAACTCGAGGTCGCACAGAATGAATATCTACGCCTCGCCGACCAGCTCTGGACCGGGTTCGAACCCCTGGCCGCCAAGCCGATGAAGGATCGTGACCTCTTTGAATTCCTGGGGTTCGACTGATGGCAAGCGCAAGTTACGTCAGCCGCAAACAGGAACTTGAGACCTACTTCGACCGCACCGCGGTTGAAGCCTGGAAGCGGTTGACCTCGGACGCGCCGGTCAGCCGGGTGCGCGAGACGGTGCGCAAGGGACGCGACGCCATGCGCGCGACGCTGCTCTCCTGGCTACCCGCGGACCTGCGGGGCGCCCGGCTTCTGGACGCGGGCTGCGGCACGGGCGCGCTGGCCATCGAGGCCGCGCGACGCGGCGCGAACGTCCTCGCCATCGACATTTCGCCCTCCCTTGTGGCGCTTGCCAAAGAGCGCGTTCCCAGGGACCTCGGGTTCGGCCGCATCGATTTCGCGGTCGGCGACATGCTCGACCCCGCGCTTGGGCGCTTCGATCATGTCGTCGCCATGGATAGCCTCATTCACTATGAGGGCCACGACATCGCCCACACGCTCGCGGCGCTTGCGCCGCGCACTGGCGGCTCTATCGTATTCACGATTGCGCCGCGCACTCCGGCGCTGACGATCATGCACGCGATCGGCCAAGTATTTCCGCGCGGCAATCGCTCGCCCGCGATCGCGCCGATTTCTATGGCTGATTTGGAGAAGCATGCGAGCCGTCACGCGCCGTTGCGTGAGTGGCGTTTCGCGCGCAGCCAGCGGATCAACAGCGGTTTCTATGTGTCGCAAGCGCTGGAGGCGCGCCGGCCATGAACCGAGCGAGCGCCGCGATCGTGAAAGGGCTGATGCGCTTCGGCCCCTCAATTCTGCCCTTCGCGGACGCCGCGACGGCGGAGTTGCCGATGTCGCGACTTCTCCGGCTCTCCTTGTTCCAAGTAACTGTCGGCATGGCGGCGGTGCTGCTGATCGGCACGCTCAATCGCGTTATGATCGTCGAACTCGGCGTTCCCTCTTGGATCGTGGCGAGCATGCTCGCGCTGCCGCTGCTGTTTGCGCCGTTCCGCGCGCTGATCGGATTCAAATCCGACACTCATCGATCGGTGCTCGGGTGGAAGCGTGTGCCGTTCATCTGGCTCGGAACAATGCTTCAGTTCGGCGGCCTCGCGATCATGCCTTTCGCACTGCTGATTCTTTCCGGCGATACGACTGGACCCCTCTGGATCGGTCAGGCTGCGGCTGCACTCGCTTTTCTGCTGGTCGGCGCCGGATTGCACACCGTTCAGACAATCGGACTCGCCTTGGCGACCGATCTGGCGCCCGAGCGCGTACGACCGCGAGTGGTCGCGCTGTTGTGCGCAATGCTGCTCCTCGGCATGGCCCTGAGCGCAGTCGTATTTGGACTGTTGCTGCATCACTTCAGCGAGGTCAGGCTAATCCAGGTCGTGCAGGGCGCAGCGCTGTTCACGATGGTCACCAACAGTTTCGCCCTCTGGAAGCAGGAGCCTCGCGGCGCCTCGCTGAAACGCTCGGACGCTCCGCGAGCCGATTTCTCCTCGGCCTGGGCCGCCTTTGCGACATCAGGGCGCACGCGCCGACGTCTTTTCGCGACCGCGCTCGGCACCGCGGGCTTCAGCATGCAAGACATTCTCCTGGAGCCCTATGGCGGCAAGATCCTGCACCTGCCTGTAGGCGCGACCACGGCGCTCACCGCGATGCTCGCGCTGGGGGGTGGCCTCGGCCTGATGCTTGCTGCGCGGCGGCTGGGCAAGGGCGCCGATGCGCATCGCGTCGCCGCGCTCGGAGCGCTCGTCGGTATCTTCGCCTTCGCCGCGGTCATCTTCGCCGGGCCGGTGGGTTCCGCGGCCTTGTTCGCAGCCGGCGTCAGCATGATTGGTTTCGGCGGCGGGCTCTTTGCGCACGGAACGCTGACCGCATCGATGGCGGCCTCGCGACCCGGCGACCGGGGCCTCGCCTTGGGCGCTTGGGGGGCGGCTCAGGCGACCGCGGCCGGGCTGGCGATCGCGTTCAGCGGCTTCGTCAATGATTTCGGCGCCACGCTCGCCATGCAAGGCGCTTTCGGGGAGGCATTGGCGGATCCCGTAACCGGCTACGCCCTCGTCTACACGACGGAAATATTGCTGCTGTTCGCTACGCTCGTCGCGATCGGTCCGCTGGTTAGCGTCTCCCGTAGCGGCGCTGACGCGGAGCGGCTCAGTTTCACCTCTCGGCCCCTCGGGGTCGCATTCCCGGAGTCCTAAGATGATCCGTGGTCCCATTACCAGCTATATCGATGTCGCGCAGCTCGTGTTGTACGCCTTCTTTGTCTTCTTCGGCGCGTTGGTTTTCTATCTCCGGCGCGAAGACCGCCGCGAAGGCTATCCGCTCGAAAACGAGGCGGCGGGTCGCCTGAAGGATCGCGGCTTCCTGCTGATCCCGACGCCGAAGATTTTCACTCGCGCCAACGGCGAGACGATCTCGGTCCCGAATTTCAAAGCCGACACGCGCCCGCTCAACGCACGCAAAGTCGAGCCCTGGCCGGGGGCGCCGATCGAGCCGACCGGCAATCCGCTGCTTGCCGGCGTCGGTCCCGGCGCCTACGCCGAGCGCTCGGACCACGTCGAGCAAACCTTTGACGGCCATGACCTGATCGTGCCGTTGCGCGTGGCAAGCAACTATGCGGTTGCGTCCGAGAACGTCAACCCGCTCGGGTTCGATGTCGTCGGGGCGGATGGCGTTAAGGCGGGCGCCGTCAAAGACCTCTGGGTCGACCGCGCCGAGACCGTTCTGCGCTATTATGAGGTGGAGCTCGCAAAGAGCGGCAAGTCCGTGCTGTTGCCGGTTCCGTTCGCGAACGTCGAGATCGAAGTCGGCGCCGCATCGTAGTGCAGGCGATCCTAGCTTCGCAATTCGCGGATGTGCCGGCGCTGCGCAACGCAGATTCCGTCACGCTGCTCGAGGAGGAGAAGGTGGCGGCCTATTATGGCGCGGGCACTCTCTACGCCACCTCCGAACGCGCGGACCCGCTGCTATGAAGACCGTCAATCTCGAAAAGTTGCTGCCCGCCGACATACCGCAAGGCGAACGGGTGCTCTGGCACGGCAGGCCAGAATGGGTCTCGCTCGCCCGCCGAGCTTACCGGGTCGATTTCATAGCGGCCTATTTCGCTGCGATGACGGCGTGGAACTTCGGCTACGGCGTCTATCTCGGAGGGGCCTATGACGGGGCGCTCTCGGGCCTTAAGACCGCGCTGTCGGGCTTGGCGGCCGTCGCGTTGCTCGGCCTCATCGCTTGGCTTTCGGCGCGCACGACGCTCTACGTGGTCACGAGCCGGCGGCTGGTGATGAAGATCGGCATCGCGCTGCCAATCTTTTTCAACCTGCCGTTCTCACAGATCGCCTCGGCGGCTGTGCGTGTCTACCCCGATCAGACCGGCGACATTCCGGTTTCGCTAGGCCACGGTCAGCGCATCGCCTATCTCCATCTTTGGCCGCACGCTCGCCCATTCCGGTTTGCGAGGCCGGAGCCCGCGCTGCGCAGTGTGCGCCGCGCGGCCGAACTTGCCGAGGTGCTCTCCCGCGCGTTGCGCGCCGCATCGGAGGAAAACATGGCCAGAACTGCCGTCGAGGCGCCAAGCGCTCGAGGAACGCTTGGCGAAGCTGCACGGTCGATCGAACCGGCTGCCGCCGCCTGAACTCGTAAAGAGAGATCCCCTCATGAGCCGAAGTCAGGCAAATCACGAAGCGAGCGCCGGCGGCATGCCGCGCAGCCTGCTCTTCGGCGCGGCCGCTCTGATCGTGTTCACGTTCCTTGCCTCCGGCCTCGCGCGGCTGACCGATATTGGCGCTGTACACATGCCTGTCGTTGCGCCGGTTGAAACATTGCTCCTGCGCTTTCGGGATCAGCAGGACGGCGGCGTCGCCGTCATAGACGCCAGAGACGGCAAGGAGATATATGTCGTCCAACCCGGCACCAATGGGTTCATCCGGGCGACCCTACGCGGCCTGACGCGCGAACGTCTTCGCGAAGGCGTCGGCGAAGCGCCCCCCTTCGCCCTGACGCGTTGGAACGACGGAACGCTGTCCCTTGAGGATTCCAGCATCCAGCGCAGGATCGAACTCGACGCTTTCGGACCCACCAACGCGCAAGCGTTCGCGCAATTCTTCGCGGCACGGAGCCAAACGCCATGAGTCGATTGCGTCCCCTTTTTCGGCGAACATTCGAGGCGCCGTGCACCGTCGAGATCGAGCACTCGCCGGAAAGTCTGCATGCTCATGTGGAACTCGACGGCGATATAGCGATCGAACCGGGCGATCAAGTGCTGGTCCACGATGCGCCGACTGATGTGCCGTTCGGCGAAACGCTGATCGTGCGCCGCACGGCGACGATCATCCGCGCTGGACTGGCGGAACGCTTGTGGACCCGGCTCGCCGGCAATTTTGAACTCACAGAACTCTATGACGTCAGCTTCACGGAACGGAGGAGACTATGAACGCCCCCTTACGCCCCGGCGCCTCTCTCGAGGGGACGCGTCTCGCACAGGAAAACACCATACTTAGTCCTCGCTTCTACACCACCGATTTCGAGGAGCTCGACAAGACCGACATCAGCTCGGTGCGCGAGCAATGGGACGCGCTGATAGCCGAAATGCGCGCTGATCCCAACAAGAAGCATTTCGTGCGCAACGAAGAGTTTGACGCCGACTTCTCCAATCTCCCGCCCGAACTCGACAAGGAATTTCGGGACTTCCTCATAAGCTCCATTACCGCGGAGTTTTCGGGTTGCGTGCTCTACGCCGAGATGAAGAAGCGGGCGAAGAACAAGGACATGCGCGACCTTTTCACTTTCATGAGCCGCGACGAGGCTCGCCATGCCGGGTTCATCAACGACACGTTGAAGGATTTTGGCATCGGGGTCGATCTCGGGTTCCTCACCAAGATCAAGAAATATACCTTCTTCCGGCCGAAGTTCATCTTTTACGCCACATATCTCTCGGAAAAAATCGGCTACGCCCGCTACATCACGATCTACCGCCAGCTGGAAAAGCATCCGGATCGGCGTTTCCATCCCATATTCAAGTGGTTCGAGAAGTGGTGCAACGACGAGTTTCGGCACGGGGAAGCCTTCGCCTTGCTGATGCGCGCCAACCCGAAGCTGCTCGAAGGGGTCAATGCCTGGTGGATCAAGTTCTTCGTGCTCGCGGTGTTTGCAACCATGTACGTTCGCGACCATTGCCGGCCGGCCTTCCATAAGGCCATTGGCGTCACGCCGACGGATTATGACTTCCAGGTTTTCCGCCTGTGCTCGGAAATCTCGCGGCAGGTGTTTCCGCTCACGCTCGATCTCGACAATCCGAAATTCGCGCGCGGCCTGGAGCGTCTGTACGAAATCGCCAAGCAAAGCGCGGAAGCGGACGCCCAGGGCGGCGTTTTCGGCAAGATCCGGAAGGCGGGCTTGACGGCCGCCGCGGGCTGGACCTTCGCTCGGCTCTTCTTCCTTCCGAGCAAGCCAAATCCGTTGCCGGCCGAAATCCAACTCGCGCCGGTCTGGTAAGAGGGATAGCCGGGGATGGCGGCGTACGGAATGCCTGTGATCGTTACGCTGGCTCTGTGGTGGGTCAGCACCGGCGTGATTCTGTATCTGGACGGCCGACCGGCGCGCACTTTCGCGTGGAGTTTGGCAGGCGCGAGCTTCTTGCTCGGGCTCGCGTTGCTGGGTCTGGTTCGATCGCGCGGGTTGACGACGCCGGGCGCCGCCTATGAGGCGTTCTCTTGCGGATTGATGATTTGGGCCTGGCAGCTCGTGACCTTTTACATGGGGTTCATAACGGGTCCCCGCCGCCACGGCATACCCCCGGAATTTTCGGGGTGGCGGCGCTTCGTCGAGGCGATCCGCGCCAGCCTTTACCACGAACTCGCGGCATTGGCGGGGGGAGTCGCCGTATTTGCGATGACCTGGGGTGAGCCGAACCAGGTCGGCGCGTGGACCTATGCGGTTCTCTGGTGGATGCATCAGAGCGCCAAGCTCAACGTCTTTTTCGGGGTGCCCAACCTCGGCGAGGAGATGCTGCCCGATCACCTCGCCTATCTCGTCACCTTCATGCGTCGGCGGCCAATGAATCTGTTCTTCCCCTTTTCGGTGACGGGTTCGACGATTGTGACCGTGCTGATCGCCGAGAAGGCGCTGGCGCCGTCAGCGACGCCATTCGAGGCGATCGCACTGACGATGCTCACGACCTTGATGACGCTTGCGATCGCCGAACATTGGTTTCTGGTTGCGCCGCTTCATGCCAATGCGCTCTGGAGCTGGAGCGGCAAGGGCGCGCATCACGTCTCAGCGGGGAGCTGCGACGTCGTAGTCCTGCCTTCTTCGCCCGCGCCACGGGCGACGCGCGCGACTTACGACAGCGATTATCCCGCCCCGCCGACCAATGGGTCGCTGGAATCCTGGAGCCCGGACCCGCCAGCTTTATGCGATGCGAACCGATTGCACACAATGCTGGAATCGATCGGCGCCGGTGTTTTCGGCGAGGTCGATTGCGTGCGCGGCGTCGTCAAGACAAATGCGAGCTGGATTTCATTCGAACTGGCGGGCAGCAGCGCAAGCATCGCGCCCTATTCGCCACAACGGTTGCAGGAGCCGCTCGTCATCGCGATGGGCCGCCGCTTCGACCGGGTGCGGCTGCAAGCCGCTTTCGACGCCTGCGCGGCGGCGACCTGAACAGATCGGAACGAGAGAACAAGAAACGCTGGAAAAGGATGGAGACTGAGATGGCCGGCAAAAAGACGAACTACGTCAGTCACTTCGAGACCGCGGTGACGCGCCTGAAGTGGGAGAACCGATATCGGGTCTTTGCCAATCTCGAACGAGACGCCGCCCATTTTCCGCGTGCGCTCTGGCGTCCGGAGGACCCGAGCGAGGCTCCGCGCGAAGTGACGATTTGGTGCTCCAACGACTATCTCGGCATGGGCGGCCATGCCAAGAGCGTGCAAGCGGCGATCGACGCTGCGTCGCGCCACGGCGCAGGCGCCGGCGGCACGCGAAATATCTCGGGCACGCACAATCCGATCGTGCAACTCGAGGCCGAGCTCGCCGATCTCCACGGCAAGCCCGCGGCGCTGGTGTTCACCTCGGGCTGGATCTCCAATCTCGCCGGCATTTCGACCATTGCTCAATTGTTGCCGGATTGCCTGATCCTGTCCGACGCCCTCAACCACAACTCGATGATCGAGGGGGTCAGGCGCGCCGGTTGCGCCAAACAGGTCTGGCGGCACAACGACCTCGCCCATCTCGAAGAGCTCTTGATCGCGGCAGGTCGCGACCGCGCGAAATTGATCGTTTTCGAAAGCCTCTATTCCATGGACGGCGATATCGCGCCGGTGAAGGCGATCGCCGACCTCGCGGAAAAATACAACGCGATGACCTATATCGACGAGGTGCATGCGGTCGGCATGTACGGCGAGCGCGGCGGCGGCATTTGCGAGCGCGAAGGCGTAATGGACCGCATCGACATCATCGAGGGGACTCTCGCCAAGGGTTTCGGCGCGCTGGGCGGCTACATCGCCGGACATTCGGCGGTCGTCGACGCCGTGCGCAGCTACGCCCCGCAATTCATTTTCACGACGACGCTGCCGCCGATGGTGGCTGCGAGCGCCTGCGCGGCGGTGCGCCACCTCAAAGCGTCGGGGGAGGAGCGCGCGCGCCATCAGCACATGGCGCATTTGACCAAACATGCGCTGCGAGCGGCCGGATTGCCGGTCATGGACAATCCTTCGCATATCGTGCCCGTGATGGTCGGCGACGCGCAGGCCTGCAAGGCGGCGAGCGATTTGCTGATGCGCCGCCATCACATCTACATCCAGCCGATCAACTATCCCACCGTCGACATCGGCACGGAAAGGCTGCGCATCACGCCAACGCCGCGCCATACAGAGGCGCATGTCGCCGAACTCGTTGACGCCTTGGTGGACGTCTGGAAAACGCTCGGCCTCGGTTTCGTCGAGGCGCAAATCCTCCCGATGCGGCGCGCGAGGCCGAATGTCGAGGTTGCGCCGCCGGCAGACCCGCAGTGCGTTTATGTCGAGATGAAAAAAGCCGCGGAGTGACGCGGCGAGTGACGCCTTAACCTGAAATCCGCTCGAGGGAAATATTGCTGGTGCGGGGTCCGAACAGTCCGATCGTCGCCATTACGACGGCCATCGCGCCAGCGATGAAGACGAACACTCCGGGAACGCCGAACTCGCGCAGCAAATAGGCGATGATGAAGGAGCTGAAGATCACGGACAACCGGCTCCACGAGTAGACGAACCCCGCCGCGCGCGCGCGGATCCCTGTCGGGAACATTTCCTGCTGATAGGCATGGAAGCTGTACGACATGATATTCGCGGCGAGCTGCAAGCCGACGCCCATCGCGATGATCACGGCGGGTTCTCGGGTGGCCCCGAAAACGAGACCGAAGACGAGTATGGCGCCTGCCGCGCCGACGATAATAAACTTTCGCTCGATTCGGTCGCCGACAAAATATCCGATCATCGGACCGACCGGCGCGGCCAGCGCGATGATGGTGGTATAGCCGAGGCTCTTGGTAATCTCGATTCCTTGGCTGACGAGTAGCGACGGCACCCAATTCTGAAACCCGTAAAAGCCGACCGTCTGGAAAATATTGAAGACGCTCATCAGCAACACGCGGCCGCGGACGTTCGGCGCCAACAGGTCCATGAATCCGCCGGCGGGCGAAGTGGGCTCCGCCGGCTCCGGATTCGGCAGAGGCGCGCCATATTCGCGGGCGACCTGCCGTTCGATCGCGGTGAGGACGCGATCGGCCTCTTCGAGCCTGCCCTTGCGCGCAAGCCAGCGCGGGCTTTCGGGCAGAGAAAAGCGCATGAACCCGATGAGCCCCGCCGCGAGCGCGCCGATCAACACCACCCAGCGCCAGCCCGCAACACCCAGCGGGGCCGTCGGAACCAGCACAAAAGCGAGAAACGAGATGATCGGAACACAGCAGAAGCCGATCGCTTGCGAGACAGCGAAGGCTTGTCCGCGCATCCGCTTGGGGGCCATTTCGCTCAGGTAGGCGCCGATGGTGACGATTTCGAGCCCAAGTCCGATGCCTGAAATGAAGCGCCAGAGGTTCAACCCGAAAGCGTCGTTCTGGAACGCGACGACGATGTTGGCGGCCGTGTACCAGAGCAGCGACGCGGCGAAGATGGTGCGCCGACCGAACCAGTCGGCGAGAAATCCGCAAAGGATCGTGCCGATAAACAGACCCGTGAACAGCGCGGCGATGAAGCTCGCAACTCCCGAAGTTCCAAAGAGCCCGGGCGTCGTCGCCGTCAGAAGGCCCGATTTGACCAGGCTTGGCGCGATATAACCGGAGAAGAGGAGATCGTAGAGTTCGAAGAACATGCCGAAGCTGAGCAGCAGTATTGCCCGCCAGACCGTTCGCGTCGCCGGCAGTCGATCGATCCGCGCCGAAATCTCCCCGGCGCTGGGCGCCCCTGTCGAGCTTGCCATGTTCCCATCCCTGTCGGACGGCGGTCGCCCCGTCCTTGGCCAACGGTTTCGCGCGCGGCACGGTGAGTGTCAAACGGGAAATCGGGCCCTCCGTTACGCGCTGCCTAACCCGGCCGGCGCCGGAGCGGTAGCCTTGGGGAGGACGACCCCGAGGAATGACGACTGAACCGCTGTATGCGCTTCCCCTTTCTACTCCCTCACATGCCTGAGCGCCGCCGCCGCCGCGAAGGGCGCTCCCGCGATCGTGAACAGCGAGAGCGCGCAGAGCATCAGGAATGGCGTCGCGAACGGCGCAGCGCCGCCGCTCGCCGCCGATGCGGCGGAGACGCCGAAGATCAGGACCGGGATCGTCAGGGGCAGCGCGAGCACAGCCATCAGCAGGCCGCCGCGGCGCAATGAGACCGTGAGCGCCGCTCCGATCGCGCCGATCATCGTCAGCGCAGGCGTGCCCGCCAGCAAAGTAAGCGCGACGAGCGCAAGCGGTTTGGCCTCCATCGCGAGCATGACGCCGAACAAGGGGGTAACGACGATGAGCGGCAGGGCGCTCGAAGCCCAATGGGCCGCGCATTTGATCAGCACCGAGGCTTCCAGCGGCAAGGCGGCGTTGATCAAGCCATCGAGCGAGCCGTCGTCGGCGTCGCCCTGGAACAGCCGGTCGAGGCCGAGCAGAGTCGACAGCAACGCGGCGATCCAAAGTATCGCGGGGCCGAGTTTGGCGAGGAGATTGAGGTCCGGTCCGAGCGCGAACGGCATGATGGTCACGAGGATCAGGAAGAACATCGCTCCAATCGACGCGCCGCCGCCAATGCGCTGGGCAATGCGCCATTCCCGGATGAAAAGGGCGAGCGCAGGGGAGGTCATAAGGCGGGTCGACCCGGCGCTTCTGTGGAGAATGACCCAGGCTGGCGCGCCATTCTGCACGACGGGACCAGCGCCGACGCCAGCCGCCTCGACGTTTCCCCGCCAGGAGGGAGGGACAGTGCGCGGCGCGCCCGGCGCGCCGCCGCCAATCCCATAGCCCTGGGGAAAGCCTGGCCATGACAGACCGTGACGATGTCGAAAACAACGCCGTTCATGCCGCCGCCGCCCGCGCCGCCCCGAGTCGCAACTCCCTTGCCCCCTCCAGCCCCAGCGGCGAATGGGTCGCCGCGACGATCAGGCCGCCGCACGCCAGATGCTCACGCATCACGTCGGCGAACAACCCCTGCGCGGCGACGTCGAGCGCGGTCGTGGGCTCGTCCAGCAGCCAGAGCCGCCGAGGCGCGACGAGGAGGCGGGCAAGCGCAACGCGGCGCTTCTGGCCGGCGGAAAGGGCGCGCACCGGAAAGTCTGCGACATGGGCGAGGCCGAGCCTCGTCAGGGCGGGCAGCCAGGCTGCGCGACGATCATCGGCGCCGAGCGCGCCCGCCCAGAAGGCGAGATTCTCGCCTGCCGTCAGGGCTCCCTTCAAGGCGTCGGCATGGCCGAGATAATGCGCCTGCTCGCCAAGGCTCTGTTCCGGATCGCCGCCCTGCAGAGCGAATTCGCCCTCGCGCAGGATCAGGAATCCGGCAATAGCCCTCAAAAGGCTCGACTTGCCCGCGCCGTTGGGGCCTGTGACGATCAGCGCCTCGCCGGCGCCGATATCCAGCGACAGACCGGCAAATAGCCGGCGTCCGCCGCGCTCCAAGGCGATATTGCTGGCGCTCAGGCGCATGACTCTCCCTGGCCGACGCCCGTCAAATCGCGCCGTCCGACGATAGTTTGTGTAGCCGCTCAAACCGAATTTATCTATAAGCGCCGACATCCCAACGCCACATACGTTTCATGGAGTCGCCCGATGGCCAGCCTCGACAGTTTCAAATGCCGGAAGAAGCTCACTGTCGGCGCCAAGACCTATGAGTATTTTTCGCTCAAGGCGGCCGAAAAGAACGGTCTCGATGGCATTTCAAAGCTGCCGTTCTCGATGAAGGTGGTGCTTGAGAATCTTCTGCGAAATGAGGATGGCCGCACCGTCAAGAAGGACGACATTTCCGCCGTCGCCGCCTGGCTGAAGAACCGCGGCAAAGCCGAGCACGAAATCGCCTTCCGCCCCGCGCGCGTGCTGATGCAGGATTTCACCGGCGTTCCCGCCGTCGTCGATCTCGCGGCGATGCGCGACGCGATGGTCAAGCTCGGCGGCGACCCGAAAAAGATAAACCCGCTGGTTCCCGTCGACCTCGTGATCGACCACTCCGTGGTCGTCGACTACGCCGGCACGGCCAAGTCGCTCGGCCAGAACGTCAAGCGCGAATACGAACAGAACCAGGAGCGCTACCGCTTCCTTAAGTGGGGTCAGCAGGCGTTCTCCAATTTTTCGGTCGTACCGCCTGGCACCGGCATCTGCCACCAGGTCAATCTCGAATATCTCGCCCAGACCGTCTGGACCTCGAAGGAAAAGCGCGACGGCAAGACCGTCGAGATCGCCTATCCCGATACGCTGGTAGGCACCGACAGCCACACGACCATGGTGAACGGCCTGGCCGTGCTCGGCTGGGGCGTCGGAGGCATCGAAGCGGAAGCGGCAATGCTTGGCCAACCGCTTTCGATGCTGCTCCCGGAGGTGATCGGTTTCAAACTGAACGGCGAATTACGCGAAGGCGTCACCGCGACCGACCTGGTGCTTACGGTCACGCAGATGCTGCGCAAGAAGGGGGTCGTCGGCAAATTCGTCGAATTCTTCGGGCCGGGACTCAATGCGATGTCGGTCGCCGACCGCGCGACGCTCGCGAACATGGCGCCGGAATATGGCGCGACCTGCGGCCTGTTCCCGATCGACGCCCAGGCGATCAACTACCTCAAGAGCACCGGCCGCAAGAACTCGCGCATCGATCTGGTCGAAGCCTATGCCAAGGCGCAAGGCGTGTATCGCACCCGCCTCACGCCCGATCCGGTCTTCACCGACACGCTCGAACTGAACCTTGGCGAGGTCGCGCCGTCGCTCGCGGGCCCGAAACGCCCGCAGGACCGCGTCCTGCTCGCCGATTCGAAGGCCGGCTTCGTCAACGCGATGACGAGTGAATTCAAGCAGGGCGACACCCTTGCCCAGCGCTACAAGGTCGAAGGGACAAACTACGACCTCGGCCATGGCGATGTCGTGATTGCGGCGATCACCTCATGCACCAATACATCCAACCCGAGCGTGATGATCGCGGCCGGCCTCGTCGCCCGCAACGCGGCCGCCAAGGGTCTGACCGTCAAGCCGTGGGTGAAGACCTCGCTGGCGCCCGGCAGCCAAGTCGTCGCGGATTATCTCGAAGCCTGCGAATTGCAGAAGCCGCTTGACAAGCTGGGCTTCAACATCGTCGGCTACGGCTGCACGACCTGTATCGGCAATTCCGGCCCGCTCGCCCCCGAGATTTCGGCGGCAATCTCGAAGAACAACATTGTCGCGGCGGCGGTGCTTTCCGGCAATCGCAATTTCGAGGGCCGCGTCAATCCCGACGTGCGCGCCAATTATCTCGCCTCGCCTCCGCTGGTGGTCGCCTATGCGCTGGCCGGTTCGATGCAGATTGATCTGACGAAGGACCCGATCGGCAAGGACAAGCAGGGCAAGCCGGTCTATCTCGCCGACATCTGGCCGTCGACCCAGGAAGTGCACGACCTCGTCGAGTCCACGATCAAGGCCAAGATGTTCAAGTCCAAATACGCCAGCGTGTTCGATGGCGATACGAACTGGAAGAAGGTCAAGGCGCCCGCGGGACCGGCATATGCCTGGGACATGGGATCGACCTATGTGCAGAATCCGCCCTACTTCGACGGCATCTCGATGACGCCGAAGCCGGTCGAAGACATCGCCAACGCGCGCATACTCGGCCTTTTCCTCGATTCGATCACCACGGACCACATTTCGCCGGCCGGTTCAATCCGGCAGTCGAGCCCCGCCGGCCAGTACCTGCTCGAGCATCAGGTGCGCCCGGTCGACTTCAATCAGTATGGGACCCGTCGCGGCAACCACGAGGTGATGATGCGCGGCACCTTCGCCAATATCCGCATCAAGAACCAGATGGTGAAGGACCCGAGCGGCGCCGTCGTCGAAGGCGGCTATACCGTCCACTATCCCTCCGGCGAGCGCATGGCGATCTACGACGCCGCCATGCGCTATCAGAGCGAGCATGCGCCGCTGGTCGTATTCGCCGGCCGTGAATATGGCACCGGCTCATCGCGCGATTGGGCCGCCAAGGGGACGAAACTCCTGGGCGTGCGCGCCGTGGTCGCACAAAGCTTCGAGCGCATTCACCGCTCCAACCTCGTCGGCATGGGCGTTCTGCCGTTGGTGTTCGAAGAGGGGACGTCCTGGACGACACTCGGACTAAGGGGCGACGAAACGGTTTCGATCTCTGGCCTCGGCGCCGACCTCAAGCCGCGCCAGGTCCTGCACGCCGAGATCAAATCGGCAGACGGAACGACACGGTCCGTTCCTCTGATCTGTCGAATCGATACGCTCGACGAACTCGAGTATTTCCGTAACGGAGGCATTCTGGCTTACGTGCTCCGCCAATTGGCGGCATGAGGCGGTGGGCTGAGGACCAGGATTTCTGGCGTTTCCTCAGCCGCCCGAACCCAACAACGTCGTCGGTTTTTCCCGTATCGCTGCGGGCGTCCACGACGCATGCGCGCCGTTTCTGTAGCCGCCCGGAGACCCGACCGTCGCCATTGATCCTGTCCAGGGGGAGCGCCTAAGCTCGCCGCCATGAAACTTTCTCCCGAAGAAATCGAACGCTATTCGCGTCAAATCGTGCTGCGCGGGGTCGGCGGTCCCGGCCAGAACAGATTGAGGGTTGCACGGGTCCTTGCCGTCGGGGCTGGAGGGCTCGGGTCGCCTGCGCTGCAATATCTCGCCGGCGCCGGGGTCGGGACGATCGGCATTGTCGACGACGACAGGGTCGCCCTCTCCAATCTGCACCGACAGGTGCTGCACGCCACGGGAGATGTCGGGCGGTTCAAGGTCGATAGCGCCGCAGATGCAATCCACCGCCTGAACCCGCACGTGAGAGTGGAGAAAATCCAACGCCGGCTCGATGCGGACAACGCGCGCTCGATCGTGGCGGGCTTCGATGTGGTGCTCGACGGCTCCGACAATTTCGACGCCCGCTACGCCGTCTCCGATGCGTGCTTCTATGAGAAACGGCCGTTGGTCACTGCGGCGATCGGCGAATTCGACGGCACGCTGACGACGCTGAAGCCTTACGGGATCAGCGTCGAAGGGACGCCGAATCCTACCTATCGCTGCCTTTTTCCCGCGCCGCCGCCGCCCGGAACCGTTCCCGCCTGCGCAGAAGCGGGCGTGCTAGGGGCGCTCGGCGGCTTGCTGGGCTCGCTGATGGCGCTGGAAGCGATTCGGGAAATCGTCGGCGGCTTCGGGGACGGCGACGAAGGTCTGGTCGGCCGTCTGTTGATGGTCGACGCTCGGGCGATGCGCTTCGAGACGCTGCGCTACAGCTGGGACGAGGAGAACCCGATCAATGGCCGCAGCGCCCAGCAAGCGGCGATTCCGGCGAGCCCGCGCCGCTAGCGCCGCCTGGGCGAGACGACCTTCCCTCGCAACCGAGCGCGCCGGATTTTCGGTTGCTCGCAGAAGTTCTATGGGATTGAAGCATCGTAAGCTTCGGATAACCATTACTTGTTACCGTGTCTTAACCGATAAAGATAAACAACGTCGAAGCTTCGTCCTGACTGCGTATTGTTATGGGAACGCGCATCCCGTCAGCGGGACAGCGCCGGACCGGGAGTTTTTCATGCGGCGCGTTTTCGCCATAACCCTGTCGGGTCTCGCCTTTGCGGCAGCGGTCGGCATTGCCGGCGCTGCGAGCGCTGACGACCTCGTCATTCCTGGCATCGGGCCGCAGGACGGATCCGCTTCCGCTTCCGCCTCTCCCCAGCCCCCAGCTCCGAGCCGCAGATCCAGTCGCCTTGGCGGAGGTCTGCTGCAGGTCCTGCTGACCGGCGACGCCGGAAATCCGCGCTCCAATGCCGCGACCGAACTCGATCAACCGGACGTGCTCGGCGCGCAATTCGTCGCGCCGCAGGTGGGGACTTCTCATCATGCGGCTCAGCCGGCGATGCATTTTGCCGCGCTGACGCCGCCGCCGGAAGCGGCGGTCGCGCAGGGCGAACCGAGCGAGGAATTTCGCCGCCAGGACGTTGCTTATTCCGGGTCGGAGCGGCCTGGCACGATCGTCATCGATACGCCGAATAAGTTCCTTTACCTGGTTGAGCCGAACGGCCGCGCTCTGCGCTACGGCATCGGGGTGGGCCGGCCGGGCTTTGAATGGTCCGGGGTCAAGACGGTCACGCGCAAAGCCGAATGGCCCGGCTGGACCCCTCCCCCGGAGATGCTACTGCGCCGGCCGGACCTTCCCGACCATATGGATGGGGGAATCGACAATCCGCTGGGCGCGCGCGCCCTCTACCTCGGCTCCTCGATGTATCGCATCCACGGCACCAACGAGCCCTCGACGATCGGACAAAACGTCTCGTCAGGTTGCATCCGTATGATGAACGAGGACGTGATCGACCTTTACAACCGCGTGCCGGTGGGGACCAAGGTCATCGTAATGTAAACCGCCGCGCCGAAGCCGAAAACGAGGCCGCGCCGCGACCCGCGGCGCGGCATTTTTTCTTGCGCTCAGGCGTCGTAGCTATCGTCGCCGGCGCTTCCGTCGTCCCAGTTCGCGTCGTCGGCGACGTCCTGGGAATCGTCCTGCGGGCTGTCCGCAAACCGATCGATATCCTGTGACGACTGTCCAACGCCTGGCGCGCCCTCATAGTAATTGTTGATCACTTCGCGCGGCGCTTCGAAGCCGCCCATTCCCATATTATTGCCGAAGCCGACGTTGTTTCCGCCGAAGAGCCCGCCGCGACCGCCAAGCAAGCCCTCCACGGCATTGGCCAGCATCATGCCGCCGGCGACGCCCGCCGCGGTGTGCAAAGCGCCGGAAAGGAAGCCGCCGCCCGCGGGCGCCGCGGGCGCGCCCCAAGGCCCCGGTTGGGGTTGCGGGGCATAAGCCGACGGCTGTTGCGGGGCGTAGGCAGGCGATGGCGCAGGACCGGCCGAGCGCTGGTAGGCGCTTGCATCGTACGGATTGCTGGAACGCAGCTGCGGGGCCGGCGCGGCGCCGCCGCCGAACAGATTGCGCCCGAGGCTGCCCAGGAAGCTGGTCTCCTGTGCGGGTTGGGCGGGCGCCTGCCTCGCCTGCGCCTCGAGCTCTGAGATGCGCTGGGTCGCGGCTTCCAGCGCGTGCTGCTGAACAAGCACTGTTTGCGCGAGCACATAGGGCGCATAGGGCAATGCGCGAACCGCGTCGTTGATGAAGGCTTCCGCCTGCGCATCGCGCGGGGCCGTCCCCGTCGTGCTGACGCGCTGGAACAGATCCGCGAGCATCTGGCGTTCTTCCGGAGTCATGTCGTTCTCCCAGTGAGGCCATAGGGCCCACGCGGCGGCATATGGGCGCGTGGCGCTGCAGTTCCAAGGCTTCGCAACTGAATTCCGGCGTCCATTACAAAATTTACATGCGTTCTCGCAGCGCCGCCGCTTTGACTTTACTCTGCCGCCGCTTTCGCGTAGGGCATCGGCGCAATGAGCCCCGGTCTAGCCCATTGCGGCTGGCGCCGGGGTTTTTTCTGCTGAGAGCAAGGCGGAAGCGACGATGGCGAACGTAGTGGTGGTCGGCGCCCAATGGGGCGACGAGGGCAAGGGCAAAATCGTCGATTGGCTGTCGCTTTCGGCCGACGTTATCGTACGTTTTCAGGGCGGGCATAACGCGGGCCATACGCTCGTCATCGGCAGCACGGTCTTCAAGCTCGCGCTGTTGCCCTCGGGGATCGTGCGCCCCGGAAAATTGTCGGTGATCGGCAACGGGGTGGTGCTGGACCCCTATCATCTCGTGCGCGAGATTGCGGCCGTGCGGGCGCAAGGCGTGGAGGTGTCTTCGAGAAATCTGAAGATCGCGGAGAATGTCCCGCTGATCCTCTCCTTTTATCGCGACTTGGACGCTCATCGCGAGTCCGGAGATTCCGGCGGCCTCGTCATCGGAACGACCAAGCGCGGCATCGGACCCGCTTACGAGGACAAGGTCGGCCGGCGGGCAATCCGACTGATGGACCTTTCCGAACCCGAAGCGCTCGATGGCAAGATCGCGCGTCTGCTCGCCCATCACGACCCGCTCTGGCGCGGTCTCGGCCTGACGCCGCCGAACGCGGCGGCGATCAAGAAGGAATTGCTCGATATCGCCCCCGAGGTGCTGCCATTCATGGCGCCGACCTACGATCTGCTCGATCGCGAGCGGCGCGCCGGCCGCCGCATTCTGTTCGAGGGGGCCCAGGGCGCGCTGCTCGACGTCGATCACGGCACTTATCCCTATGTCACTTCGTCTAATACGGTTGCGGCTGCGGCGGCGACCGGCTCCGGCCTAGGGCCGCGCTCAATTGGCTATGTCCTTGGAATCGTAAAGGCCTACACTACGCGCGTCGGCGGAGGACCGTTTCCGACCGAACTCACCGACGAGATCGGCGCCCGGATCGGCCAGCGCGGCAACGAATTCGGCACCAACACCGGGCGTCCGCGCCGCTGTGGCTGGTTCGACGCCGTTTTGACGCGCCAATGTGTGAAGACTTCCGGCATAGATGGCGTAGCGCTGACCAAACTCGACATCCTCGACGGATTCGAGGAAATCAAGGTCGCTACCCACTACCGTCTCGACGGCAAGGAAATCGATTATCTCCCCGCCTCTCAGGCGGCGCAGGCGCGAATTGAGCCGATCTACGAGACGATCGAGGGCTGGAAGGGGGCAACCGGTGGGGCTAGGACGTGGGCGGACTTGCCCGCCCAGGCGATCAAGTACGTTCGGCGAATCGAGGAATTAATTGGAGCTCCCGTTGCGTTGCTATCGACGAGCCCAGAGAGAGACGATACGATTCTTGTGCATGACCCGTTTCAAGACTGACCTACGCTTGCTGCTCTCAGGGGCGCCGCGCGGAAGCGAATACGGCCATGGCTGATTATTATTCGCTGCTGTCACGGGCCGTTGCGAACCTGCCTAAACCCAGCCCGGCGTCTTCGCGCAAGGCGATCTACGAGCGCGCCCGCAAGGCGCTCAGCAATCAATTGCGGTCTCTGAAACCGCCGCTCCCCGAAAGCGACATTACGCGCGAAGAGACCGCACTGCAGGCCGCGATATCTAGGCTCGAAGCCGAATTTGAGCCTGTAGCGGCTGCGCCCCCCGCTGCATCCGAGCCAAGTCCGCCGCCTCCTTCCGCGCCGGAAAGCGCGCGCCCCCGCCCCCGCCTGCCCGGCCTATCGCCCCGCCGCCGCCGGCTACGCGACCGCCAGCGCCCCTGCCGAATCGGCCGCCGGCTCCATCGCCGCTTCGGCCGCAAAGCCCTCCGCCGTCTGCCCGCCCCATCGCGCCTTCGATACCCTCTCCATCGTCGGAGCCGTCGCGCTCGGCGGCGCCCAGCGTCATGCATCCGAGCTTCGCCTCGGCCGTTACGGGCGCGCCCGCGCCAACCCTACATGCGGCGGCGTCCCACCCGAGCGCCTCTGCCGCCGCCCCGCCCGTTTCAGCCAAAGCTCGACCGGTGCAGTCGGATGAGGCGGCTGAGGCGACTTGGGAAAGCCTTCGAGCCGCCGCGCCGCCGTTGCTCGCCGCCGGTGCAGACGACGCTGACGTCCCCACGCTCCCGGTCGGCTCTATAGGCAGATCGGCGCCGCCTACGTCGCCTCGCGCGGACACGGACGCGCGACCGAGCGCGCCGGGCCCAGGTCGGGCCGGCGCCAGCAACCCCTGGCCCTGGATTGCCGCCGCGGTTGTCATCGGCCTTGTCGGCACAGTCGCGGTCGCTGCATTCCTGTTGCGCGAAAAGCCACAGGATTTGACCATCAAGGAGCCCGTCGAGTCGACGGCGCCGTCAGCTTCCACAACCAGCGGTCAAAAAATCGTCGAAAGAGTCGGCGGCGAGCCGGCGGCGAGTCCGGCGAATACGCCCGCGCCAACGCCGACGCCCACGCCGGCCTCAAGCCCGCCGCCCGCCGCCGGCGCGTCAACCCAACCGACGCAGGGGCCAACGCCCACGCCGCGCCCGCGCCGGCTTCAAACCCCACGCCGACCCCCGTCGCCGCAACTCCCCCGGCCGCGCCCGCTCCCGCGACGCCGGCCCAAAGCGCGGCCGCGCCCGTTGCGACGACCGCGGCCCGGGCCGCAATGCTCGTGGCGTCAGCCCAGGACGCACGGAATCCCGCCGTCAGCCTCGGTTCCGCGATCTGGTCCGCAGTCCCCGCCAATCCGGGTCAGCCGGGTAGCGGCGGCGTGAAGGCTGACATCGACATCCCGGATTTGAAGATGCATGCCTCGATGGTCTTGCGAAAGAACGTCGATCCGAGTCTGCCGGCCTCACATACGATTGATCTCAGGCTGACGTTTGACGAGGGCTCGCCGATCAAAGGCGTCAAAGACATCGGCGTTCCGCAGATGCGCCGCGACGATCCGCCTGAGGTCACCGCCCTGGTCGGCGTCCGGGTGAAGATCAACGATGTCTATTTCCTCATTGGCCTTAATCGCAGCGACGCCGACATAGCGCACAACATCGATGCGATGACTTCCAACGGCTGGTTTGATTTCCCGATGTTGCTGTCCGACGATCGCATCGCCAAGCTGACTTTTGAAAAGGCGTCGGACGGCGGGCGTGTTCTTTCGGACGCCATGGCGGCGTGGAAATAGCCAAGGCGCGGAGCCTTTCTGCGGAGCCGCCGGATTTCGCATGCGAACCGGAGATTTCGTTTGCGAAAGACCTCGTTTCGTTTTTGCCGCTGTAAGTCTCTGATATCATTGATGCGCGAAATCGCCAATTCCGCGATTTCCTGTCTATTCAATGCGTTACCAGGCGCTCAGTTTCGCACGTTTTCCGACGCCAAAACGTCCAGATTTGGCGACGCAACGGAAATAAGTACGAATCCATTGATTTTCAGAAAAATTCTCATACGATTTTTCGATAATATAAAAATTGTAAGTTGGCGATCTTCGCTATCGGCTCTCGCGATAGCATGGATCTGCGATCAGTTTGTGAGATTGAAGACGCGCGTCGAGACAAAATAGCCGGCTTCTACAATTCCCACTGCGACCGGAACGCCGAGGCAGATCGCATAGGCCGGCCCCTCGCTGGGCGCCGCAGAGCCGCGGAGCAACAGCTTCTGCCCGCGCCGCAATGTGGCGGCGCCGGACCGATCCACTGGCACGCGCGCGAGTTCGGACAGGCCGGCCTCGATCGACAGCAGGGCGGCGGCCCGCGCTTCGCCCGAATCGCGCAGGAGATCGAGGTTGGCTCCGCTCGTGTCCGAGAATGGTCCGACCCGGGTGCGCCGGAGCAGAACGACATGGCCGAGGCAGCCGAGCGCGCGTCCGAGATCGCGCGCGATCGCGCGGACATAGGCGCCCTTGCCGCATTCGGCCTCGAACGTCGCCTCGTCGCGCACGCAAGAAACAAGATCGAGACGGTGCACGACGATTTCTCGCGAGGCGATCTCGAATTCAGCGCCGTCGCGGGCGAGGTCGTAAGCGCGCTCACCGGCGATTTTGATCGCCGAGTAGGTTGGCGGGGTCTGGGTGATTACGCCGATGAAATTGGGCAGTTGCGCCGCGATCTCGGAGGGCGAAGGGCGCAGGTCGGAGCGGCCGGTAACCCGGCCCTCGGCGTCGTCGGTGTCGGTTTCTTCGCCCCAGCGAACCGCAAAGCGGTACGCCTTGACCCCGTCCTGGACAACCGAAACGGTCTTGGTGGCTTCGCCGAAGGCGATCGGCAAGACCCCCGAGGCCAGCGGATCGAGCGTGCCGGCGTGTCCGGCCTTCTTGGCGTTGAACAGAAATTTGAGCTGCGCGACCGCCTGGGTCGAGGTCACGCCGACAGGCTTGTCGAGATTGACCCAGCCGTTGACCTCGATGCGGGTCGAGCGTCTGGGCTCGCGCCTGGGTCCGCGCGCCGGCCGCGCCGGCCGATCCTCGGCGACGCGATTTTCGTTTTCGGGTTCCGGGTTCAATTCTCGTCCTCAGCTTGGCCGGGCCCGAGATCGCGCGCGACTTCCGGCGATCTCAATAGGGCGTCGATCTTGGCTTGCGCGTCGAAGCTGGAGTCGAGCACGAAGCGCAGGTCAGGCGCATATTTCAGATTGACGCGATGCGCGACCAGCGTGCGCAATTCCTTCTTGTGCTGCATGAGCGCGGCGAGCGTCTTCTGAGCGTCCTTGCCGCCTAGCGGCATGATAGCGACCGTCGCCAATTTGAGGTCCGGCGACATGCGCACGCTCGGCACCGTGACCACATGCCGATTGAGCACGGGATCGGCAATCTCGCCGCGCGCGAGCGTCTCGGAAACGGCATGCCGGACCGCCTCTGCGACGCGTTCGAGGCGATGCGAGGGACTGGCGGATTTGGAATCGGAACGGGACATGGTCGAAATCACGAAATCGGTCGGCGGCGCGAAGCGACGCCGCGAGGGAATGGTCGGTGCGGAACGCCGCCCCGAGTGAGCGAAAACGGACAAAAACCTCCGACGGGCCCGCGGCCAGGGCAAACGCGCTCTAGGACGCGAGGGGTTTGCGCGCTGGTCCGGATTCGCCTCCACCCTCACAGCGTGCGGCGGATTTCCTCGACGTTATAACACTCGATGACGTCGCCCTTGCGCATGTCCTGGTAGTTCTCGAACGCCATGCCGCATTCCTGGCCGGCCTGAACGACGGAGACTTCGTCCTTAAAGCGCTTGAGCGTGGAAAGCTTGCCCTCGTGAACCACGACATTGTCGCGGATCAAGCGGACATGCGCGCCGCGCTGCACGACGCCGTCGGTGACGCGGCAGCCCGCGACGTTGCCGACCTTGGAAATCGTGAACACTTCAAGGATCTGCGCATTGCCGAGCATCGTCTCGCGCAGGGTCGGCGCCAACAGGCCCGACATCGCGGCTTTCACGTCATCGACGAGATTGTAGATGATGTTGTAGTAGCGGATCTCGATGCCGTGCTGCTCGGCCAGGTCGCGCGCTTCCTTGTGGGCGCGCACGTTGAAGCCGATGATGACCGCCTTCGAAGCCTCGGCCAGGGTAACGTCGGATTCGGTGACGCCGCCGACGCCGCCGTGAATGACGCGCGCCATGACTTCTTCATTGCCGAGCTTCTCGATTGCCGCGGTAATCGCCTCGACCGAGCCCTGCACGTCGCCTTTGACGACAATCGGCAATTCCTTGCGACCGGCAGCTTTGAGGTTGCTCATCATGTCGCTGAGCGAAGTGCGCAGGATGCCGCCGCCACGGGCAGCGAGCTTCTCGCGTTTCTGACGCTCGCGGTATTCGGTCACCTCTCGCGCGCGCGCCTCCGTGTCCACGACCGCAACGCGGTCGCCTGCCTCTGGCGCTCCAGAGAAGCCGAGCACCTCCACCGGCGTCGACGGCCGGGCCTCGTTGACCGGTTCGCCCTTGTCGTCGAGCAGCGCCCGCACGCGGCCCCATTGCGAGCCCGCTACGACGATGGCGCCGACGCGCAGCGTGCCGCGCTGCACGAGAACCGTCGCGACCGGACCGCGGCCGCGGTCGAGCCGGGCTTCCACGACCGTCCCCTCCGCACTGCGATCAGGATCGGCCGCCAGGTCGAGCAATTCCGCCTGCAGCGCGATCGCCTCAAGCAGTTTGTCGAGATTGATGTTCTTGGTCGCGGAAACCTCGACCGCCAGAGTTTCGCCGCCGAACGCCTCGACCTGAACGTCGTGCTGCAGCAACTCCTGCATAACGCGCTGTGGATTGGCTTCGGGCTTGTCGATTTTGTTGATAGCCACGATGATAGGGGCCTTGGCGGCCTTGGCGTGACGTATCGCTTCGATCGTCTGCGGCATAACGCCGTCGTCGGCAGCGACGACTAGCACCACGATATCGGTGACCTTGGCGCCGCGCGCCCGCATCGCCGTGAAGGCGGCGTGGCCCGGGGTGTCGATGAAGGTGATCTTCTCTCCGCCCGGCGCCGTGACCTGATAGGCGCCGATATGCTGGGTAATGCCGCCTGCTTCGCCCGAGACTACGTTGGCGTGTCGGATGGCGTCGAGCAGCGAGGTCTTGCCGTGGTCGACATGGCCCATGATCGTGACGATCGGGGGACGCGGCGCGAGCGATCCCGCGTCGTCGGGATGGTCGAACAGACCTTCCTCGACATCGGATTCCGCCACGCGCTTGACCGTGTGGCCCATGTCCTCGGCGATCAGCTGCGCGGTGTCGGCGTCGAGCGTGTCTGTCAATGTCACCATGCGTCCCTGACGCATCAGGAGCTTGATGACGTCGACCGCGCGTTCGGACATGCGGCTGGCCAACTCCTGAATGGTGATCGTCTCGGGCAGCACGATTTCGCGTGAGATCTTCTCCTTGGACTCCTGGACCCCGTGGCCCTTAAGCCGCTGAGTCCTACGGCGGAACGCGGCGACCGAACGCGTGCGCTCCTCTTCCGCGGCCGTCGCGGTGGCGACGGTCAGGCGGCCGCGGTTGCGCGGCTCGGCGCCGCGCGTCGGGCGGGGCGTCGGCAACATGACCTTGCCCGCCGGAGCTGGCGCGATTTGGCGACGCACCACACGCTTGGTCTCGTCCTCGTCCGTGATGACGGGACGCACGGGCGTCGCGGTCGGCATGGGCGTCGCGGCGACCGCCGCCGCGGCGATAGGCGTGGGTTTGCGTCCGAGCGTGGTCGCGGGGGTGGCTGCCGGCTCCCCGCCAGCCAGGCGCCGGCGCGCTTCCTCTTCCGACTGCCGCTTGAAACTGGCTTCCTGCGACCGGCGCAGTTCTTCTTCGCGCTTTCGCGCCTCGGCGGCCTCCCGTTCGGCCTTTTCGCGCGCCTCGCGCTCGCGACGGGCCGCCGCATCCGCCTCCTGGCGACGGCGATCCTCCTCTTCGCGCGCGCGGGCGTCCACCAGCGCACGGGCGCGCGCCTCGCGCTGTTCTTCGGTCAGAGTTTGCAACACGACGCCCGTCTTGGGCGGGGCCGGAGTGGCGGGCTTGGCCGCGATCGTCGGACCGCGCGGCGCCACCGGAGCCGCTGCCGGAGCCGTCGGGGCCGGCTTGGGCGCTGCGGAGACCGACGCCGGCGCCGCAGGCGCCGCCTCACGCGGGGCGACCTCGCCGGGGCCAAGCACGCGGCGCTTCTTTTCGACGACGACAACCTTGCTTCGCCCGTGCGAGAAGCTCTGCCGGACCGTGCCCTGCTCGACGGGGCGCTTGAGATGCAATGTCGCCTTCGGCGCAGAACCGCCGAGGGACTTATCGCCGCTATTGTTCGTTTCGCTCATGCGTTCTTCCAGTAACCCCAACTCGAACCTGCCTCATATCGGCGATTTTCTCAGCTCGCGACGTCCGCGCCGAGCCTGGCCGCAGACGGCGCCGACGCCGTCTCGCCTGACCGGTATTGGATCAGGCGCGCGACCTTGGCGAGAAATGCCGCGCTCGCCGGCCCCGCATTGAGCGCTGCATGTATCACATTTGCCCGCCCCAATGCCAAATCCAATTGACTTGATGCGAAGAGATTTATTCGTGGCGTCGTTTCCGCCTTGTCGCCGAGGAGACCCAGTAGCAACCGGTCGAGCTTTCCCGCCCCGTCGGGAGAACCGTCGCGCGCGTGGATCAGCGCGGCGAGCCCGCCGGATCGGATGGCCGTTTCGACCTTCGCGGCGCCCGTGGTCACGAGCCCCGCCTTGTTGACCAGCGAAAGGAACCTCAGCGCATCCTGCTCCAAAAGACGGTCGACATCCTCGGCGATGTCGGGCCCGATCCGAACCTGTTTGCGAAATCCTCGCGCGAACGCCTGTTTCAGAGCAGCCTGACGCACCACGGCGCGGTCGAGCCGCGTCCAAACGCCGCGACCCGGTAGCTTGCGCAGGATATCGGGCGTCACGACGCCCTCGCCAGACAGCGCGAAACGGAGCATCAACTCCGGAGACCCTTCGAAGCCCGTGACGACGCACGTCCGCTCTGAACCGCCTTCCCCGCTGTTTTCCCGCGCGCGCAAATCGCGCCTCCCTTATTCCTGTTCGGCGCCCTCGCTCGCCTCTTCGGTCTCCTCGACCTGCACGGGCGCCTCCACCCAGCCGGCGCGTACGCGCGCGGCCATGATGATCGCGTCCGCTTCCTCGCGCGTCAGCCCGAATTCGCTGAGATAGCCGGTGAACTTCTTCTCCGTCCCGTCGACGCGCTCGCTCCAACCGACGAGGTCGTCGCTGGCGCAGCCCGCGAGATCGTCGACCGTGCGGACTTCGTTCTGGCCGAGCTTGACCAGCATCGGCGTCGTCAGGCCCTCGATGGTCTTGAGGTCGTCGGAAACGCCGAGCGCCTTGCGGGCGTCGTCGTGCTCGGCCTCGATGCGGGCAAGATGGCCCTGCGCGCGCGATTGCAACTCGCCCGCGGTCTCGGCGTCGAAGCCCTCGATCGAGGCGAGTTCGCGCGGATCGACGAAGGCGATTTCCTCTACGGTGCGGAAACCCTCGGAGGCGAGCAATTGCGCGACCGTCTCATCGACGTCGAGCGCATTCATGAACGCGCTCGTGCGCTCCGCGAACTCCTTCTGGCGGCGTTCGGATTCCTCGGCCTCGGTCAGGATGTCGATGTCCCAGCCGGTCAGTTGCGAGGCGAGGCGCACGTTCTGTCCGCGCCGGCCGATCGCCAGGGAGAGTTGATCGTCGGGAACGACGACTTCGATGCGGGTGGAATCTTCATCGAGCACGACCTTCATCACCTCGGCCGGCTGCAGCGCATTGACGATGAACGTCGCGGCGTCGGGCGACCATGGAATGATGTCGATCTTCTCGCCCTGTAATTCGTTTACGACCGCCTGCACGCGCGAGCCGCGCATGCCGACGCAGGCGCCCACGGGATCGATCGAGGAATCGTTGGATACGACCGCGATCTTGGCGCGCGAGCCGGGATCGCGAGCGACCGCCCGGACCTCGACGATGCCGTCGTAGATCTCGGGCACTTCCTGGGCGAACAGCTTGGCGGTGAACTGCGGATGGGTGCGCGAGAGGAAGATCTGCGGGCCGCGCGCCTCGCGGCGCACGTCGTAGACATAGGCGCGAATTCGGTCGCCCGGACGGAACATTTCGCGCGGCACGAGTTCGTCGCGGCGCACGACAGCCTCGCCGGCGCCCGCGCCGCCGAGATCGACCACGACGTTGCCGTACTCGACGCGCTTGACCTGTCCGTTGATGATCTCGCCGATGCGGTCCTTGTAAACCTCATATTGCTTGTCTCGCTCGGCTTCGCGGATTTTCTGCACCAGCACCTGCTTGGAAGCCTGGGCGGGGATGCGGCCGTAGTCGAACGGGGGCAGCAATTCCGCGATCCAGTCGCCGATCTGCGCTGAGGGGTTCTTCTTCTGGGCTTCGGCGAGCGTGATCTGCGTCGCCTCGTTCTCGATCTGGTCGACCACCAGCAGCAGGCGCGAGAACCGGATTTCGCCGGTCTTCGGATTGATCTCGGCGCGGACTTCGGTCTCCTGGCCGTAGCGGGAACGCGCCGCCTTCTGCATCGCGTCCTCCATCGAGGCGAGCACGATCGAACGGTCGATCGACTTTTCGCGCGCGACCGCGTCCACGATCTGCAACAGTTCCAGTCTATTGGCGCTGACGGCCATTGGGGGTCTCCTTTTCCGGACCCGGCTCGCGAGACCGCGCGCCGGGGGTCGCTGGGATGATTAACTCTTTGATCTGGATTTAGATTTCGATTGGGCTTTCGGCTTCGGGCCGGCTTCGGCGTTTTTCGGCTTCTGCTCGGGCCTTGGTTTGTCGCCTCGCTTGGCCGCCTTCAGGGCCGCCTTCTCGCGGCGCAGGGTCGCGCGGATCAGGTCTTCGGTCAGCACGAGGCGCGCCTCGGCCATGTCGGCGACGGGCAAATCGACAACCGATTCTTCCGACTTCGTATCGCCGGGTAGCCGCAGCCGCGCGTGGACGACGCCGTCGACGAGCGTGGCGCCTTCGATAAATCCGCGAAAGCGTTTGCGGCCGCCGACGGGAATCGCCATTTCGACGCGCGCCTCGTGGCCGATCGCGCGGGCAAAATCGGATTCGCGCACCAACGGCCGATCGATGCCAGGCGAGGAAATCTCGAGCCTGTAAGCCTGCGCGACGGGGTCCTCGAGGTCGAGGACCGGAGACAGCGCATCGCTGGCCGCCTCGCAGTCGTCGATCGTCATCGTCCCATCGGCGCGCTCGGCCATGATCTGGACCGTCGAACCTTCGGCGGCCGAAATCTTGACCCGCACGAGGCGCAATCCGATGTCGCGCAGAACCGGATCTGCGATACGCCCGATGCGTTGGGCGAGCCCGGTCTCGGCGATCAGGCGCGGCTCCTCCAACCCTTCCGGGCGGGCAGGCGGCGTTGGCGGCGTTTGGTCCATGGACTCCGACGGCAATAAAAAAGAGCGGGTCCCGGCCGGGCCCACTCTCAAAACCTCTTCTTACCCTGGGGTAAGAAGCTATGAGAAACTCTTAGGCGTGCATATAGGCCCGGTCCTGGCCGAATGCAAGGAAAAACGCGCGGGAAATCCCGCGCGCATCGCCTCCACTCAGCTCGTCGGCAGCTTGTAGTCCTTGAAGGTCTCGCGCAGCTTGAGTTTGTTGATCTTGCCGGTCGCCGTGTGGGGAATTTCGGAAACGACCTGCATGTCGTCGGGCATCCACCATTTCGCGATTTTCGGCTTGAGGTAGTCAAGCACGTCCTCCGCGCTCGGCGTCTTGCCCTCTTTGGGCACCACGACGAGCAGCGGCCGCTCGTCCCATTTGGGATGGGCGACCCCGATCACAGCGGCCTCGGCGACATCGGGATGGCCGACGGCGAAATTCTCGATGTCGATCGAGGAAATCCATTCCCCGCCCGATTTGATGACATCCTTGGCGCGGTCGGTGATCTGCATGTACCCGTTGGAGTCGATGGTGGCGACGTCGCCGGTGTCGAAGAAGCCGTCGGCGTCGAGAATCTCGCCGCCCTCGCCCTTGAAGTAGGATTTCACGACCGCAAAACCGGAAACCTTCAGCCGCCCGAAACGCTTGCCGTCCCACGGCAAGGCGTTGTTCTCGCCGTCGACGATCTTCATCTCGACGCCGAACGGCGCCCAGCCCTGCTTGGATTTGAGCGCGAGCAACTCCTCGTGCGGCAGGCCGGCGCATTGCGGCTTGATCGAGCCGGTCGAGCCGACCGGGCTCATCTCGGTCATGCCCCAGGCGTGGCGGACCTCGACGCCGTAGTCCTCCTCGAACGTCTTGATCATGGCGGGCGGACAGGCCGAGCCGCCGATCATCACGGTCTTGAGCGTGGAGAGCCGCTTTCCCTCCTTCTGCATATAGTTGAGCAGCATCAGCCAGACGGTCGGCACCGCCGCGGTCATGTTGACCTTCTCGGTCTCCAGCAGCTCGTAAATCGAGGCGCCGTCGAGCCGGGCGCCCGGCATGACGACCTTCGCGCCGCGCATCGGGCACGAGAAGGCCAGCGACCAGGAATTGGCGTGGAACATCGGCACCACGGGCAGCACCGTGTCGGCCGGCCCGATCGGAATGCAGTCGGCTCCGGTCACGCTCAGCGAATGCAGGAGGTTCGAGCGATGGGAATAAAGCACGCCCTTGGGATTGCCGGTGGTGCCCGAGGTGTAGCAAAGCCCGGCCGCGGTGCGCTCGTCGAAATCCGCCCAGCGGAAGTCGCCGTCGGCGGCGCCGATCCAGTCCTCATAGGCGATCGCGTTCCTGAGCTTGGTCGGGGGCAGGTGGGCGCTGTCGGTGAGCACGACATAACGCTCCACCGTGGGCAACTTATCGGCGATCGCTTCGAGGAGCGGCACGAAGGTCAGGTCGACGAACACCAGCCGATCCTCGGCATGGTTCATGATCCAGACGATCTGCTCGGGAAACAATCGCGGATTGACCGTATGGTAGATCGCGCCGATGCCGGTGATGCCGTACCAGGTCTCGAGGTGGCGGTGGCCATTCCAGGCCAGCGTCGCCACCCGGTCGCCCAGCTTGATCCCTTCGGCGGCGAGTTTCTGGGCGACCCGAAGCGCCCGGCCGCGAATTTCCCGATAATGCGTGCGATGGATCGGACCCTCGACGAGACGTGTGACAACCTCCCGGTCGGGGTGTTGGATCGCCGCGAAATCGATCACTTTGTGGATCAGCAACGGCCAATCCTGCATCAGTCCCAGCATTAGTTTCCTCCAGTTCGGCGGTCGCTCGACGGCGTCCCGGGCAAGCTCGACCGCCCTGCATTCAGGCGCGCAACATGGCGCCGGACCCCGGGATTGGCAATGCGCGGGAAGCCCTGAAAATTGCCCCCGAGCGGTCCTGCCTGTAGGGTGGCCGCAGTCCTGCCGAAGCGGCGGGGTCAGGAATGGGGGCGTGATGAACTACTAGAGCCGAGGACCTCGCCATCAGGGTGTGGTTCCGCTTCGTGCGCCTCGAGACCCGCATGAACACCGCGGTCACGGATCGGCTGCGGGAAATCGGTCTGTCCGTGCCGCAATGCGACGTCCTGACCACCCTCACGGAGGCCGAAGGGGTAAGCCAGCAAGATCTCGCCAAGCGCCTTTACGTCACCAAGGGAAACATCTCCGGCCTGCTCGATCGTCTGGAAAAGGCGGGCCTGGTCGAGCGCCGTTCGACCGCCGCGGATCGGCGCCAATACGAGATCTATCTCACCCCGGAGGGACGTTCGGCCGCGGAAAGGGCGATCGCGCTCCAGCATGCGCTAATTCGCGCGACGCTGGGCCGGCTGCCGCCGCACGAATTGTCCACCCTGGAAGGCCTGCTCGTCGCGATCCGCGACCTCATGCGCGATTATGGCGGCCGAATCCAGGCCGAACCGGCCGAACTCGGGCCTCGACACACGCCAGCCTGAGCGGTTTGATTCGCCGGACCCCTGAACGGAAGGGCGAGGTTCTCGAGATGCCAGCGTTCCGAACCGCGCGCCGGGTCCGACACGCCTCGACTCAGATGTTCGATCTGGTCGCCGATTTCGAGCGCTACCCCGAATTCGTTCCCTTCTGCCGCGCCGCGCGCATCCGCCGCCGCACGCTCGGACCCGACGGCGTCGAGACCCTCATTGCCGACATGGAGGTCGCCCAGCCGCCGTTGCGTCAGCGTTTCACGACCCGCGATCTGCTGGATCGCGCGCGCAAGAAGATCCACGTAAATTATATCGACGGACCGTTCCGCGCGTTCGAGAATATCTGGTCGTTTCATGACGAACCCGCCGGCGGCTGCCGTGTCGAGTTCTTCGCCGAGTATGAATTCCGCAGCCGCACGCTCGAAGTGCTGATGGGGTCGATGTTCCAGGCGGCCTATCGCAGCATTGCCGCCGCCTTTGAAGCCCGCGCGAACGTGATCTACGGCCGGTCCGCGCCGTTCAACGCTCGATCGTGATCATCTGATAGAGCCCGCCGAAGAAGTCGCGCCTCTCCGCGCCTCGCGCGGCCCACGCGGGCGGCATCCATTTGGCCAGATCGGAGCGCCAGAGATCGAGCGCGAACGGCTCGAGCCTCGCGAGAACGGGGCCGAACAGATAGCGCATTGGGTTCCAGGCGGCGGGGCGCGCATAATCGACAACGACGATCCTTCCGCCCGGTTTCACGACGCGAAAGGCCTCGGCCAGGGTGGCGCGCCGCCATGCCTCCGGCTGCTCGTGCAGCAGCAGAAACATCACGGCGCGGTCGACGCTGGCGTCGGCGAGATCCAGCGCCGCCGAATCCATGAGGAGGCGACCGACCGGCGCGTCGGGCGGAAGCTTTTTCGTCAGGTTCTGCAACTGCAGCGGAAGAACATCAACGACGTCCAACGCGCCGCCGCTTTCCCGCGCCTTCTGAGCCAGGACGGCGCTGATATCGCCATAGGCGCAACCGATCTGCAAAGTGCGGCCGGGCAGCGTTCCGCCGAGCGATTGCAAGGCAGAGTCGCGCAACCGCCGATAATTGCCCCACAGGATCGCATTGACCAACCACTGACGCTCAAAAACGCGCAGCGCGTTCGGGTGAACATAGGCCCACCAATAATGCTCGTGCAGGTAGTCGGGAATGGCGGGCGTCCCGCGAGCGGCAGGCCCCCTGTCGCTGGCGCCGGCGCGTCGAAGAGGGATTGACGCCTCGTAGGTCGAGCCGAAGCCGTCCGCAAAATCGCCGGAACCGTGAAGCATCTTGCCCATGCCGCAACAACACCTTTATCGATACTGCTAGCGCCAATCCCGCGGCGCAAATTTCGGAACCGCGCGACGCTACCGCTGTAAATCCTGGGTCAGTTGAGCCTGCGCAAAATCTGCGAATTAGATTGCTGATTTGCGTACCGGGAAACAAAATGGGCGAGGGTTCGATAACGCCCTCGCCCTGTTTCGTTGTTCGACACGCATTGGCGCAATGGCCGAGGCTACGGCGAGGAAACCCCGCCCAACTCCGGATAGTCTTTCGCCATGCTGACGCCATAGAGCGGTTTGTTGACGCCCTGATGGCAGGTCGCGCAGCTCACCTTCGGGCTGTCGCCTGTCGGCCCGAGCCGGTTGGCCGGGAATGTCCCCTTCAACGGGTCCAGATAGTTGGCGTTGAGATCGCGAACCATCTGGATGCCATGCCACGCTGTCACGCGTTGCGGGGTGCTTTCAGACCAATTCTCGAAAGCCCGCGAGTTATGGCAGAAGGTGCAGTTGACGCCGAGGCTTTCAGAAATGTGAATCATCAGCGAATAGGTTTGCTCCGTCGCCTGAATCGATCCGCCGTAGTTCGAGGGATAGGCCGAGGTCGCCTGGATGCGGATCGGGCCCTTGTTCTCCAACGTCGCGGAGAGCGGATCAATCTGCATGGCGGTCGCGCCGTTGATCTTGTTGGGATGGCCCATGCCGTCGTTGGTCGCCGCGAAGCCGAGCGCGCGCGGCGCGCCTGGATTGTCGTACCACACAAAGCTCGGAACCGGCTGTCCGCGATGGCAGGTATAACAGGTCACGCCGGTCGTGCCGACATGAGCCTTCCAATCCTGGTTGATATGGCGCGTCATCTGCAGCATGCGTCGCGCGACCTTCTTCGTGTAAAGGCCATCGTCCGCCATGTTGTCGGTGTTGTGGCAGTAGGCGCATCCGGCATTGTCGCCGGCCTGCGGCGCGACCCAGAAGGCGAGCGACACCATGACGCGATTGAACTGATCCTCGCTGAGATCGCCGAGCACTTGTACGTTCTTGTAAACGTCCTTCGCACGCTTGCCGTCGGGCGAAGCCTTGTCGACCGGATCGGGCAGGACGTTGGCGAGCCGAAGGACCCGTTCCGCCTCCGGATTGGCGAGTTGGTGCATTCCTGCCCGCGATAGCCGTTCTGTGTGGAAAGCACGGGCGGGCGCTGCCAGCCTGCCGTGAACAGCATCGCCACGGTCAGCAGGACGAACACGACGAGGCCGACAAGCGCGAGGCCGGTTGAATAGACGCCGAGTTTCATTTGACGGCTCCCGGAGTTGCGGCGGGATCGATCACCGGCGGGAAGACGTGCGGGTAGGCGGGCGCGATGTGATGATGCACCGCCCAAAGGAACCAATTGTCGACGACCGTGCCGGTCAGAAGGATGCCTATGCCCCCCGTCAGCGGACAAAGCACCGCGAACCACCAACCCCAACGATGAATGGATTCCATCGTCGCGTTGAAACCCATGGTCCAGCGCCAGAACAAGGCGGCGCGCTCCGACGCGGTCCCGCGATCGAGGATCTGCTCGACCTCGCGTTCGCCGCCGAAACGGCTGACCGCCAATATGGTCGCGCCGTGCATCGCGAACAGCAGCGTGGAGCCATAGAGGAAGGTGATCGAGAGCATGTGGAACGGATTGTAGAACAGATTCCCGTAGCGGATCGAGAACGCGGCGGTCCAATCGAGGTGCGGGAATATGCCGAACGGTACGGCCTCGCTCCAGTGACCCATCAGGATCGGTCGAATGAATCCGAGCACGAGATAGAGCCAGATCGCCGAACCGAACGCCCAGGCCGTGTGCGTGCCCAAGCCCAGCGCGCGCGCGCGCCGGTACATGCGCGCCCACCACAGCAACAACGAGGCGGTCAGGAAGAAGCCGGCGATCAGCCACCAGCCGCCCTCGTTGAGCGGCGGGAATATGCGCAGGCCGTATTCCGGCTTGGGCGGTTCCAGCGCGAGCCACGGCAATTGCCGGATGAACTGGATCGGATCCCAATGAACCGAAGCCCACATATTGAGCCCGATGATCTCGAAGGCGGTGAAACCGAAAATCAACGAAAAGACGCCGAGATTGCCGAGATAGAACGGGCCAATTTGCGCATTGCCGAAAATGCCGAGCAGGTAAATGTAGCCGGCGTCTTTCGGCCGCTGCACGCCGGGCGCAGGCGGGCCGAAATCAGGCGTCTCGCCGCGGACCTGAACTTGAGTGAAGATGTTCTGATAATAGGTCACAGGCTTATCTCCCCGATCCCTAGCGCCAAACCGGCAGATTGAGCCACCAGTTCCACCACTCCGGCCAACCTCGGGTCCAGAATGGGCCGCTTATGATGATGCAGACCGCGCTCCAGAAGACTGCAGACAGAGCCAAGAACACGCCGAGACGATGGATGCCGAGCGTGCCGATGGAATAGCCCACGGCGTCGCGGAAGAACGTGTCCTCATATTCGGTCGATCGGACAGGCTTGCCGCGCCCCGGATTGCTGGCCGAAAGAATCAGCGAACCGTGCAGCGATAATGCGAGCGTGGTCGTGAAGAAAAACGACACGCCGAGCATATGCGCGGGATTGTAATGGAAATGCAGATATTGATACCCAGTGTTGGAGACCCAATCGAGATGGCTCAGGATTCCATAGGGAAATCCGAAACCCCAGGCTCCGAGCAACACCGGCCGGATCACGACGAGCGAAACATAGGCGAAAATCGCCATGCCGAACGCCACCGGCACATGATAGCCCATGCCGAGCTTGCGGCAGATTTCCACCTCGCGCAGCGCCCACGAAACGAAAGAGACGATCGCGCAGACCGTGATGATCTGCCACAATCCTCCCTCCTTCAGCGGGGCGAGGGCGAGGCCGTATTTGATGTCAGGCGGCGCGATGCTGATCTGCCAGGGGTTCCAGGTTGGACCGATCGCGGCGCCATATATGATCAGCGCGGTCCCGAGCACCGCGGCGATCGCCGTGGTGACGCCGAAGAAGCCTACGTAGAAGGGCCCAACCCAGAAATCGAAGAGATCGCCGCCGACGAGCGTTCCGCCCCGCACGCGATATTTTCTTTCAAAGCTCAGCATGGCCATGGCGGCCCCTCCTATCGCGAAACCCACTCGCCTCTTTTCGGCCGCGGGCGCACGCCACAATGCGCGCGTCCGCGGCTCTTCGCAGAATGCCTCGCCGGCTCAGGCGAAGTAACTCGTGATTGTCTGCTCGATCTGCCCGGCCTTGACCGGCTTGCCTTCGAGCCAATTGTAACGATCGGTGCTGAGCAGAATGAAGTGGATCAGCAGCGCGAGCACGAACAGAAAAGCGCTCAGCGCGACCAGGGCGCGGCGCGGATCGAACAGCAGCCATATCTTATACATGAACTTGTCCTCTTCAGCTTATGAAGGGCAGCAGGCCGTGCAGCGCGGTATGCGCGCCGTCCAGCATCGCGTAGCCCTTGGGTCCGGGAATCCACGGGCGCCAGTTCCAAACTAGGATGTGCGCGAGGATAGCTATCACCGTGAATCCGATGAAGCTCTTGACGAACAACCCGTGGAATTCCTGCGCTTCCGATTCTGTCAGACCCGACAGAGATGATCTGTCGTTGTCGTTGGCCATGATGTGACCTCCGTTTCAAGTTACCGCGCACGCCCTACGCGGCGACATAGTCGGGACTTGGCGTCACGACAGGCGTTCCGGCCGGTTCTTCCGGCCAGAGGATTGCAACATCGTCCGCGCCATCATGGCGTACGAGGTCGCGATTGAGGCGTTCGCCCGGGCCTGGGCGAGCAAGGGTCTCGGGGTTGTGTCCGGCGCCTCGTCGCTCGCCGCCAGGCGCGCGACCACCCGCGAAAGTCCCTCCGCAGCGATGCAGAGCGGATAGATCGCCCCGAAGAACAGATGGCTTCCGACGCCGTCGTCGCGGCTCGAAACGTCCGTATGGAAAATGCTAGACATGGCCTTGCTCTCCCGGGGATCTCGGCTCGACGCGGCGGCAAACTCTCGGATCGCGCTCGTGGCGGGTCATGCGTCCCTCCCCGCCATCAACAAATCGCGGGCGCGGCCAACCCGCTCCGGCCGCACGCAGTCCTCGCCCGCGCGGCGCGCCTCGCGCTCGGCGGCGTCGCGCAGGCGCTTGGCCGTCGAGATGCGCACCAGCATCGGACTTTCTTCGACATATGCGTCGAGCAGGGCCTTGGCGGCCTCATCCCACTCGAGTTCGCGATGCAGTCGCGACGGCGTCGCCTCGACCTTGTCAAGTTCCGAGCCGAGCGGCAGGATGTGAAACAGCGCGTCGAACAGCGCGTTGCAGACTTCCTGGATGAGATAGGTCGCCCCGCTGTAGCCCATGAAAGGCGTGCCGGTGTGTCGGCGGATGATTGCTCCGGGGAAGGAGGCCGGAATGTACATCGCGCGCGCTCCAGCTTCCGCCAGATACATGCGCTCGTTGTAGCTGCCGAACATCACCAGCGGCGTCTTCTGCCGGATCGACTGGCGCACCGCCTCGTTGTCCGTCTTCTCGCCGGGCTTGCGCGCGATCGAGAACATGCAGGGCAAGCCCATCTCGTCCTCGAGGAAATGCCGCACGCCGCGGGCGTAGGTTTCATTGGCGACGATCGCGAAGGTCGCCGTGCCGAAGAAGTCCTGCGTGACCGAGCGCCAGAGATCCCAGATCGGCTTGATCGTCGTATGTTTCTCGCGCTCGATGAACGGCTCGGGGTCGATGTGCAGCAACTCGCCGAGGCTGCGCAGAAATTTGGTCGTCGAATGCAGGCCGATCGGCGCCTGAAGATAGGGGCGGTCCAGAGCCTCGCAGAGCGAGCGGCCGAACTCTCGGTACATCAGGATGTTGACGTCCGCGTCGACGAGCCGGGCCACGTCCGCGATGTGACTGCCTAGGGGGAAGACCATGCCGATCTCGGCGCCGACGCCTTCGACGAGCCTGCGGATCTCGGCGAGGTCCGAGGGCATGTTGAAGACGCCATAGGACGGCCCGATGATGTTGACGCGCGGCTTCGCGCCGGGCGCCGCCGGCTTGCGCTTGGGCGCGACTCCCTTCTTGGCGCCGAACTCGCTCCAGAGCCAAGTCATCGCCCGGTTGGCGCATTGCCATTGGTCTTCATCGATCGTGCGCGGCAGGAAACGCTGAATGCCGGTGCCCTCCGGCGTCACGCCGCCGCCGATCATTTCGGCGATCGAGCCGGTGACGACGACGCTGGGAAGGTCGGGATCGAGCGTCTTGTGCGCCCGCCGCATCGCCCCCTCGGTGCCGTTGCGGCCGAGTTCCTCCTCGGAAAGACCTGTCACGACAATCGGCAATTCATGCGGCGGCAGCGCGTCGGAATAATGCAGAACCGAGGTGACCGGCAGGTTCTCGCAGCCGACCGGGCCGTCGATGACGACTTGCAATCCCTTGATCGCAGTGAAGACATAGACGGCGCCCCAATAGCCGCCGGCGCGATCATGGTCGAGGACTAGCATGAGCCCATCTCCTCGGCCGGTTTGATCGCGAGCTTGGCTCGGGTCTTCTTGCGAAATTCGGGGCGATCGCGCGGGATCTCTTCCCAGACGCCGGCGGTGTATCCTTCACCGACGCCGGCGAAGAACGCCTTCATCTCGTCGAAGCGCCCCTGGCTCGAAAGCGTGGCGTTGATCACCTTGGCGAGCGAGCCGGCGCCGGCGACGCCCATCAGCGGCCGCGCCGAGATCAGGTTGGTGAAATAGAGAGCCGGCGTCGCGTTCTGCTTCGCCTTCTGGACCACCGGCGTAGTGCCGACAGCGAGATCGGGCTTGAATTCTGCGAGCGCGGCCAGATCCTGCTCGAGCGAGGCGCGATATTGCACGTGGACGCCGCGCGCCTGCAACCAATCGCGGTCGGCTTCGGAGAAACGCGTGCGCGGGCACGCCGTGCCGACATAGCGAAGGTCGGCGCCGCTTTCGACCAGCAACCGTCCGACCAGCAATTCTGAGCCCTCGTAGCCCGAAAGCGTGATGCGGCCCTTGATCGGCGTCGCGGCCAGCGCGGCGCGTATCGCGGGCAGCAGGCGGTTCTTGGCGGCCTCGATCTTGGCGCCCGGCACGGCGCAGGCCTCGCCGATCGCCTCCAGCCAGTCGGCGGTCCCGTCGTGTCCGACCGGCGCCGAGCCGATCACCTTCCGGCCCGCGGTTTCGAACTCGCGCACACAGGCGGTGTAGAACGGATGGATCGCGGCGACGGCGGCGCAATCGAGCGCCCCGTAGAGTTCACGCCATTCGCGCGTCGGCGTGACCGGACCGGCGGCGAGTTCGAGGAGATCGAGCATCCCGCCGATCTGAACGGGATCGACCGGAAACATCTCGCCGATCAGCGAGACCGTGGGCTTCTCCGCGCGCGGCGAGCGCGGCGCCTGCACCGGCCCTTGTTCGGCTTCGAGGCGCGCATAGCGCAACATCGCACCGGCGAGCACGTCCTTGGCCTCGGCATGGGTCGGCACGCCGAAACCGGGCACGTCGATCCCGATGATGCGGACGCCGTTGATCTCCTTCGGCAGCAGCCGCAAGGGTACGCCCGATGCGGTGGGCACGCAAAGATTGATGACCACGACAGCGTCGTATTTGTCGGGATCGGCGAGCGAGAAGACGGATTCTCTGATGTCCTCGAACAGCTTGCCGGTGACGAGAGTCTCCGAATTGAATGGGACGTAACCGACGGTGCGGCGAGCGCCATAAAAGTGCGATGTGAAGGTCAGGCCATAGACGCAGCAGGCCGAACCGGAGAGCACGGTCGCGGTGCGGCGCATGCGCAGACCGACGCGCAGAGAGCCAAAGGCGGGGCACATGCTCTGCGGCTGGTCGTGCGGCCCCGTGGGATAATCCTTGGCGTATTGACCGAGCGTCTCGCTCATGCCCGCGGCGTTGGCGGCCGCGCGCATTGTCTCTTTGCCGGCGTGACACCCGAGGCCGTCGGTCCGCGTCGCCGCGAGATCGACGTCGGGCGACGCTTCGAGCGGGGCTCCCGAGATCTGGCGCGGCGAGGCGATCTGGTTCATGACGCGGCGGCCTCAGAATTTGTCGTAGACGACTTCTAGCGACGGCTTCGGCACGGCGGAGACGCCGCACATGTCCTCCATCGTCGCGGGCTCGAGCACGACGTGCCGGCCGACCGCGTCTCCCGAGAACAGGCCCAGCAACTGATCTTGCGAAAGCGGCTTGGGCTGGTTGGGCTTGGCTTCGCCGACATTGGTTGCCAGCGTTTCGAACAGCGAGCCCCAACGCCCTTCGGGGCGGCCGATGATCTCGTAATTTGCGCTCTTGCGACGAATGTCCTCGTCTGCGGGAATCGCCGCGAGGATCGGAATGCCGACCGCCTTGGCGAAAGCCTGCGCTTCGCCGGTGCCGTCGTCCTTGTTGATGACGAGCCCGCCGACGCCGACATTGCCGCCAAGCTTGCGGAAATATTCGACCGCCGAACAGACATTGTTGGCGACGTAGAGGGATTGCAGATCGTTCGAGCCGACGACGATCACCTTCTGGCACATGTCGCGCGCGATCGGCAGGCCGAAGCCGCCGCAGACGACGTCCCCGAGAAAGTCGAGCAGGACGTAGTCGAAGCCCCATTCGTGGAAGCCGAGCTTCTCCAGCAATTCGAAGCCGTGAATGATGCCGCGCCCGCCGCAACCGCGCCCGACTTCGGGGCCTCCGAGCTCCATCGCGTAAACGCCGTCCCGTTTGAAGCAGACGTCGCCGATCGCGACCGCTTCGCCCGCGAGTTTCTTGCGCGTCGAGGTTTCGATGATCGTCGGGCAGGCGCGCCCGCCGAACAGGAGGGACGTCGTGTCGCTCTTGGGATCGCAGCCGATCAGCAGCACTTTCTTGCCCTGCTGGGCCATCATGTAAGAGAGGTTGGCGAGCGTGAAGCTCTTGCCGATGCCGCCTTTTCCGTAGATCGCGATGATCTGGGTCTCGCGCGTCGCCTGGGTGGGAACCGGATCGGGTTCGATCGCGGCCTCGGCGCGCAACAGATGCGCAGGCGGATGCGCGAGTTCCTCGACAGTCAGAAAACCGGCGCTGACGCTCATGAGCGCACCCTCCAATCCAGAACCATCTTGAGGCAGTCGGGGTCGCCGAATGCGATCGGATAGGCGTCGTGCGCCTGCGTCGCCGGGCGGCGATGTGTGATCAGCCCGTCGAGCGAAAGACGGCCGTCCTCGACGAGCTTGACGATCGCCGCAAGGTCGCCCTCGCGCCATTGCGCGGCGACGCGAATGCGCGCCTCGCGCATGAAGGCGGGCGGGAAGGAGAAGCGCAGCGTGTCATAGAAGCCCGCGAGCACGATCTCGCCGCCCGGCGCCAGGCGCTGAACGAGCGGGTCCAGAACTTCGGGATCGCCGCTTACGTCGTAGATCGCGCGATAGTCGCGCCGCTTGTCGTCCTCGGGCGAGGTGACTTCGTAACCGGCGGCGCCGCCGGCTCGCGCAGGATTCTTCTCCCAGACGACCGGAGGCGGGCCGCCCGCCAGAACCGCCAGACGCGCCAGCAATCGGCCGAGAACGCCGTGGCCGACGATGAGGTCGCCGCCGCTGGAGGCGAGCCCCCCGCGTGCATGCAACGCGGTCGCTGCGAGCGCGATGAGGACGCCCTTTTCGCCCAGTTCGTCGGAGATCGGGATGAGCCGTGCGCCGGGCGCGACCAGATGCGACGCGGCGCCGCCGAACAGGCCGCGCACCGGGCCAAAGCATCGCGCCCCGGGCACGAACACGGTCGCGCCGGCGGCCAAGCCCGACTCCGGGCCGGCTTCGGCGACCGTCCCTACAGTTTCGTAGCCCGGCACCAGCGGATAGCCCATCCCAGGGAAGGCCGGCATTTTGCCGCTGTAGAGCAGGCGCTCCGTCCCGGTGCTGATGCCGCTCCAGCGGGTTTCGATCAGAACCTCGTTCGCAGCCGGCGCGTCGAGCGCGAGCCGCGTAAGCGCAAGGCGCTCCGGCTGCTCCAGGACGACGGCGAGCGCACTCAACATGTTCGGCCTTCCCTCCGCGGCGACGGATTCTCACCCGAGTGTCAGTTTAAGATGACAATCCAGGACGTCAACACAATTTTACGTACGCACGGCCAAGATGGCGCCCGCCAGCATCGGCCGGCGGGTCCTCAAAGGCTCGACCCGGGCGAAACCCGCAGAACGCAAGAGGCTGGCGATTTCCGAGGCGGTGCGGGCTCGCCCGCGCCCCATCGCGAGCAGGTAGAAGCCGAAATAGGCGTCGCCGATCGGCTCGGCCCCCTTCGCCCCGGACATCGGCTCGGCGACCAGCAGCCCCCCGCCGGGCGGCAGGGCGGCATGGACGGCGCGGAGCAGGGCGAGAGCGGAGGGATCGTCGTGATCGTGAAGCACCCGCACGATCGAAATCAGGTCGGCGCCCGTCGGCAAGGCGTCTTCAAGGAAACTTCCGCCTGTGATTTCAATGCGATCCGATAGGCCCAGCTGGGCCATGAGCCGCTGCGCGCGCTCGGCCACGGGAGGCAGATCGAACAGTTGCAATTTCAGTCGCGGCGCGCGCGCCGCCGCGGCGATCAGGAACCCGCCTTCGCCGCCGCCGACGTCAAGCAGGCATCGGCGCCGGCCCACATCATAGGCGTCTAGGATATCCTCGGCGACCAGCGGCTGGGTCGCCGACATCAGCGCGCTATAGGCGCCGAAAGCCTCCGTCGGCGCCCGCGAGCTCGCGGCGGCGTCTCCGGGGCTGTCGACGGCATAGGGCCAGAAGCGCCCGAGTTGCGTCGAAACGTCGCCGCGCAGCAGTCCGACAGGGTCGGCGAGGTCGCGGTAGAGCAGCGCATTGTGCTCGATCATCGCGGATATCGCGGGATTGCCGACCAGCGCGGCTCCGAGTTCGTCGAGGCCGTAACGATCTGCGCCAAAATCGCGCACCATTTTCAGCGAAGCCGCGGCGCGAAGGAGCCGCCGCGTCGCGTCCGGCGAAAGCCCGATGCGGACGGATATCGCCGCGAGCGTGCGCGGCCCTTCGGCGAGTTCGTCGAACAGATGGACCCGAACGCCGGCGAGCAGAACTTGCGAGTAGACGAACCCCGCGCAGATGTCGAACAGCGCGCGCGCGCGGCGTCGCGCAATGGCCCGCGTGAGCGGGAAGTCGGCGGCCCAGGCTTGGAATCGCGGGTTGGATATCACCCGATTGCGCGCGTCGATCCATCGCTCATACAACGCAATGCGGATCGACCTTGCCCCGTTCACCGGGCGAGCCCGCGCGCCTGGGCCGACCGCCGCCATTTCGGCTCAGGCCGCGACGCGGACGAGTTGCTTGGGGAAAAACTGCGCGGTCTGAGCCTTGATCAGCGCTCTGAGTTCCGCTGCGCCGGGGCAATCGGGAATGCTCTCGACCGCCTCGCGCACCAACGCTTCCAGATGCGCCTTTGCGCCGCCAATTCCCATCTGGGTTGCGGCGTTCGGCCGCAGCCGCGCCGCGTCCTGGCCGATCGGCTTGCCCAATTCCTCCGCGTCGCAGAGGACGTCGCGAAGATCGTCGGCCACCTGATAGGCTTCGCCAAGCTTGGCGCCCAGCGCCGCCCAGGCTTGCGAATCTCCGCCCGCCGCCGCGGCGCCCGCGCGGGTCGCCCCGACGAACAGGGCGCCCGTCTTGGCGCGCTGATAATCCGTCAGCGAAACCGCCGCCTCGCATTCCCAGGCCTGACCGGCGACAATGCCATGCGGCGAACCGACCGCGCGCGCGACGATGGACGTGAGTTCCGCCCAGCGGGCGGGGTTGGCGGCGGCGCCGCGCGCGAGAGTCTCAAAGGCGAGCACGATCAGCGCGTCGCCCGCCAGCACCGCCATCGGCTCGCCGAACTGGACGTGAACCGACGGCTTGCCGCGCCGGATGTCGGCGTCGTCGAAACAGGGCAGGTCGTCGTGGACCAGCGAGGCGCAGTGCAGAAACTCGATTGCCGCGGCGGCGGCGTCCGCGGCTGCGGGGTCGCCGTCGCCGCAGGCGAGCGCGACCGCCATGCTCAGCTGCGGCCGGATCCGGTGGCCGCCGGGAAATACCGCAATAGCGTAACGCCGAGGCGAGGAGGGGAGGCGCGCCGGGCCCCTCCGCATGGGCGAGGGCCGTTTCGAGAGCCGTCTCGATGCGCGCCGAGATATCCATGACGCCTCCTGGCATTTGTAAGTTATGCTTGTCGTACGTACTGTCAAATTAACTTGACACAAAAAAAGCAGACGATCAATGGTCTCCTGACGGGGGTCTCGAAGCGGAGAGGCTGGAGTGCGAACGCCGCGCGTGGCGGTCATCGGCGCCGGGATCGGCGGATTGGTCGGCGCGGCGCTGCTCGCCCACCGCGGGCTCCAGGTCGAACTGTTCGAGGCCGCCGGCGCTCCGGGCGGAAAGATGCGGGAAGTCGCGATCGGCGACCTCCGCGTCGACGCCGGGCCGACCGTGCTCACCATGCCCTGGGTCTTCGAGGAGATTTTTGCGGCGGCGGGCGCCTCGCTCGCCGACCACGTCAAGCTCGAACCGCTGCAGACCCTCGCGCGCCACGCCTGGAGCGACGGCGGCCGGCTCGATCTCTGTGCCGATCCCGAGGCGAGCGTCGCCGCAATCCGGCAATTCGCCGGCGCCGGCGAGGCCGAGGGCTTTCGCGCCTTCCTTCAGCGGGCGCGCGCCGTCTACGAGACGCTGGAGGGCCCGTTCCTCAAGGGTTCTCGCCCGAATCCGATATCCCTAAGCGCGCGCGTCGGCTTGTCGCGCCTGCCCGATCTCTGGCGCATCTCGCCGTTCACGACGCTATGGAGCGCGCTCGGCGAGCATTTTCGCGATCCGCGGCTGCGCCAATTGTTCGGTCGTTACGCCACGTATTGCGGCTCTTCGCCATTTCGCGCGCCGGCGACCCTGATGCTGATCGCCCATGTCGAACAGGCCGGCGTCTGGCGGGTCGCCGGCGGCATGCATCGGCTGGCGCGCTCGCTCGCCGATCTCGCGAGCAGTCGCGGCGCCGCGATCCATTATGGCCGGCGCGTCGAGCGCATAGTGGTGGAGCGCGGGGCGGTTTGCGCCGTCGAGACGCAGGACGGCCAAAGGGCCGAAGCCGACGCGATCCTCTTCAACGGCGATGTCGCGGCGCTTGCGGCGGGCGCTCTGGGACCCGACGCCGCGCGCGCCTGCGATGACGCGCGTCGAGCGCCCAACTCGCTCTCCGCGCTGACCTTCGCGCTGGTCGGGCGGCCCGAGGGCTTCCCGCTCTCGCACCATAACGTATTTTTCAGCGACGACTATCGCGCTGAATTCGATGAAATCCTGAAGCAGCGCCGTTTGCCCAGGGACCCGACGATCTATATCTGCGCGCAAGATCGCCCGATCGACGGGCCGGGTCCCCGACGCGCCCGAACGCCTGTTCTGTCTCGTCAATGCGCCGCCCGGCTCGGGCCATGGCGCGATTTCCGTATCGGAGCTCGATTCATGCGAACATGCGACGTTCCGGCGCCTCGAGAAGATGGGGCTGTCGATCCACAGTCGGGGCGCGGAGCGGATACGGACGGGTCCGGGGGAATTCGCTGGGATGTTTCCGGCGAGCGGAGGAGCGCTCTATGGGAGGGCGTCGCACGGATGGGCGGCCTCGTTCGCGCGGGCGGGGGCGCGCGCGCGCCTGCCGGGGCTTTATCTCGCGGGCGGCAGCGTGCATCCGGGTCCCGGAGTTCCGATGGCGGCGCTTTCGGGACGGCTGGCGGCGGCGGAGCTTGCGAAGGACCTGACTTCTCGGTCGCGGTCCGCCCGGGCGGCTACGCCTGGTGGTACGTCGATGCATTGAGCGACGATCGGCGCTTCGCGCTGACGGTGATAGCCTTCGTCGGCAGCGTGTTCTCGCCCTATTATCACTGGCGCGGTCGGCGCGACCCCGACGATCATTGCGCATTCAACGTCGCGCTTTACGGGCCGCGCGGCGCGCGCTGGGCGATGACGGAGCGAGGCAAACCCGCCGTCCATCGCGAACGGGCCGCCTTCGCTATCGGTCCCAGCGCCATGGTCTGGCGCGGCGACGCGCTGACGATCGAGATCCATGAGATCGCGGCGCCGTGGCCGCGGCGCGTGCGCGGGCCAGATTCGCGTGCATCCGAGCGCGCTCAATGCGCGCGCCTTCCCGCTGGAAACGGAGGGCGGCCATGTATGGCGCCCGATCGCGCCCCATGCGCGCGTCGAAGTCGCCTTCGACGCGCCCGATCTGAGCTGGAGCGGAACCGGATATTTTGATTGCAATCTCGGCGGGGAGCCTTTGGAGCGCGGCTTTTCCGACTGGACATGGTCGCGCGCCGCTCTGCCCGACGGCGCCGTCATTCTTTATGACGCGCGTCGGCGCCGCGAAGATCCGCTTTCGCTTGCGCTGCGCTTCGACCAGTCGGGAGACTCGCACGACATCGCGCCGCCGCCCGAAATCGCGCTTCCCCCATCCCGTTGGCGTGTTGCGCGACGCACGCGCTCGGAGAGCGGCGACGCGAGGGTCGAGCGCGGATTGGAGGACACGCCGTTCTATGCGCGCTCGTTGATCCATGCGCGATGGCTTGGCTGCGAAGTCGCCGCAGTCCACGAAAGCCTTTCGCTCGAGCGCTTCGCAAGTCCGATCGTGAAATGCATGTTGCCGTTCCGGATGCCGCGCCGATAGCGCCGCGCTCATTCCACCCGTGCGAATCTCAGCCCGATGAACGCGATCAGGGACGCGACTGCGAACGTGTCGAGACTGAAAAGCGTCGCCGCGTCCGCCGCCGCGAATTCATGCAGCGGCGCCCCATAGCGCCCGTGCAGCGCGAAGAAGGTCACGAAGGTCACTACGATCAGCGCCCGCGCCGCGAGATATTCGCTCGCGGAAAAGCCGACGATCGCCAGCAGCGCGCAGGGCGCGAGGAACAGCTCGGTCCCGCCCGACGGGCCGAACAACTTGGTGGCGTAGACTGTATCGATCAGACCGACGAGCGGCAGCGCGACGCGCGCGGCATAGCCCGAGCGCCGCGCCAGAAACGGCAATGCCGCATAAAGCGGCGCGCCAGCCAGCGTGCCCAGCGAAGGCAGGACCGCCGGCCAACCGATCAGCCACCAGACATAAAGCGGATAGAATGGCTTGTTGATGAGTATGATCCAGGCGACCGACATGCACGCAGCCGTGCGCGGATCGGGCATATGCGTCGCGCTCGCATCCGCCATGGCTCAGCTTTGCGCCTGCGGCCGTAGACGATAATGGCCGACGCCCCATTCCTCGCCCCCCGCGTGGCCGAAGAGACCGGCGGTGGCGAGGAAGAATAGCCGCCAGCGCCGGCGCCAGAGCGGCGCGTCGACGCCATAGACGCGCCGCAGGATCGCATCAATCCGCACCCGCTCGCGGTCGAAATTGGCAAGCCAGTCCATGGCGGTGCGCCGATAATTCTCGCCCGACCAGCGCCACTCGGCCTCGACGCAAAACGCCGGCGAAACGCGGTGCGGCAGATCCTGGGCGGGCATGATGCCGCCGGTGAAGAAATGCCGCGCGATCCAATCGGAGGGATCCTTCTCGTCGAAGCGATAGGAGCGGGCGCGATGAGTGAACACATGGAGAAACACGCGGCCGTCGTCCTCCAGCCAGCTTCGCGCCCGCGCCAGCAGCGCGCGCCAGTTCGACATGTGCTCGAACATCTCCACCGAGACGATCCGGTCGAAGCGGTGCTTGGCTCCGAATTCGTTCATGTCCGCGGTGACAATCTCGAGGTTGGAAAACCCGCGCTCGGCCGCGCGCGATTCGATATGACGGCGCTGAGAATGTGAATTCGAGACGCAGACGATACGCGCACTCGGGAGTTTTTCCGCCATGAACAGCGAAAGCGAGCCCCAGCCGCAGCCCAGTTCCAATATGCGCATTCCGTCGTGCAGATCGGCGTGCTCGAGGGTCTCGACGAGCGCCAACCGCTCGGCCTCGTCGAGTCCAGTCGAGTGGCCAGGGTAAAGGCAGCAGGAATACTTGCGTTGCGGCCCCAGGATCAGTGCGAAAAACTCCGCAGGCAATTCATAATGTTGCGCGTTGGCCTGGTCGGTGTGGACGGCAATCGGGAATGCGTCCATTTCCGCCACGAAATCCGCTTCGGCGGAAGACGGCGTCCGGCCCAGGCGTTGGCGGCTGCGTCCGACGAGCCAGTCGATTCCGGCAAGAGTCACGGGGTCTGGAAGCGGAGCGCGCTCCGCGGCGCGGATCGCGGCGGCGACGATATTCATGCCTCTGCCCTCCAAAACTGGCCGGTGGAACCCCGAACGACTGCAGGCCGCCAGCGCGTCGGTCGAAAACATGTGCGTCCGGGACGCCTCCGCGCCCCAAAGCTATCACGGGGACTTACGTTCGCGGCGCGGCGGAGGTTTCATCGCCTGTGAAATTTTTGCGCTCGCAACCTGCGGATCGGCTCGATCTTTCGGGAATTTACGGCCCCTGACGAAACCGTATCCGGAGCAGTCGCGTATAACGGCACAGGCGGGTCCGTGCGGACTTCGTCCCAATTGGCATGTTGCGAGCGGAGAAATATCATGTCCTTTGGCCCTTCGAAAGGTCGCAGGCGGGACGTCGGCCTGCCCTGGTTCGCCGGTTTGGCCGGCCTCGCATTGATTTTGGGCGGCGCCTCGAATGGAGCGGTCGAGCCCTCGCCGGTCGGGCTTTGGGCGCGCGGCGACGGTAAGGCGCTCGTGAAAATCGAGCGATGCGAACAGGCGCTGTGCGCGATCAACACCTGGATCAGGCCAGGCGCCGACGACGAGAAGGTCGGCGACCGATTGGTGCTGAACGTCGCTCCCAAGGGGCCGACGACCTGGACCGGAGAGGCCTGGGACCCTCAGCGCAAGAAGAGTTTCAAGATCCGGATCGAGACCGGCGAACACGAAATGACGACCCATGGCTGCGTCCTGCTCGGGCTGCTGTGCAAGGACATGAACTGGACGCGACTCGAGACCGCGTCGAACTGACGCCCTCCACATATGACCGCCAAGGGAGCCCGGCTTGAAAAGAAGCGTGATCGCCTATTTTACGACGCTGGTTGCGTTCCTGGCTGTGGATTCGATCTGGCTGACCCATATGGGCGAGATCCTGTACCGGCCCGTCATGGGAGACATGCTGCTTGACGGCTTCCGCGCGGCGCCCGCTCTGCTGTTCTATGTAATCTATATCGCTGGACTGGTCCGGTTCGCTGTGTGGCCCGCGCTCGGCGCCGGTTCGTGGCGGCGGGCGCCGCTCGACGGCGCGATGTTCGGCTTCGTCGCCTACGCGACCTACGATCTGACCAATCAGGCGACCTTGAAAAACTGGTCAACAATATTGACGCTAGCCGACCTCGGATGGGGAGCCTTTCTTTCGGGGTTGGCCGCGACGATCGGCGCGCTGGCGACCGCCAGATGGGTCGGCGCAAAATAGCCGTCAGGCGCCTTTAGACCGCCCGTCGGCGGCGGGGTTTTCGACCGCCTGCCGCGCCAGCTTTTCTCGCGTCCGCTTCTTCGCCTTTTCCAGCGATACGAGTTGCCAGACGGCGATGATGAGAATGACGCCGAACGAGAACGTCATTTCGACGACGCCGTAATATTCCTGGGGCAAGCCGGGCCCTCCTCGGAAATCGCCTACTTCCCGAACTGATCGGCCCGCTCCAGGCGCTCGAACATTTCGAGCATGCGCACGATTTGCGGCCCCAAAGGCTTGCGTTGACTTCGCAACGCGCGCGCCGGAACGGGCGCCGCGGCCACGGCTTCGACCAGAAAATCCACCGCGCCGAGCGCGGGCGCCGGATCGACCTCGCCGGCCCAAGGCGCGGCCGCGATCGACCGGGCGAGCAATTGCAGCTTGCGCGCGCCCGAGACGCGCGCGCGTCGGTTGATCGAATCCAGATCGGCGCGCTCGACCTCGCGCCCGATCTCCGCATAGAGCGCGGCCGCCGCGAGGATCGCAGGCCGGCAATCCCAGGGTAGATCGGCGACGCCGGATCGGGCGCGCGCATAAAGATGGTCGGCTTCCCGCAGCAGGCGCCCGATCACCTCCCGCAGCGGCTGGCTCAGCGTCGGCTCGGCGAGAAAAGCTTCGGGATCGAGGCCGGCCTCGCTCATCCATTGCCGCGGCAGATAGAGACGCCCGGCGCGCGCGTCCTCGCCGACGTCGCGCGCGATATTCGTCAACTGCATGGCGACGCCGAGGTCGCAGGCTCTGGCGAGCGTCGCGCGCTGCCGGGCGCCCATCATCAGGGTCATCATCGCCCCGACCGCGCCGGCGACGCGCGCCGCATAGGCCTGCAGATCTGCGAGCGTCTCATAACGCCGTCCTTCCGCGTCCCAGGCCAGGCCTTCGAGCAGCGCCTCCGGCAACGCGCGCGGGAACGCAGAATTGGGAGAGAAAATCGGCGAAGGCGCGATCCGCCGGATGTTCCATCGGCCGGCCGGAATAGGCGCGGTCCAAACGCTCGCGCAAGCGCTCGAGCGCGGCGAGCGAGCCGCCGCCCAGGTCGATCGCGTCGTCGGAGAGCCGGCAGAAGGCATAGAGGCCATAGGCGGGCGCGCGCACCGAGGCGGGCAAGACCAGCGAGGCGGCATAGAAGGTGCGCGACCCCGTCTTGATGGCCGCCCGGCATTGCGCATGGTCGCTCTTGGAGGCGTGGCGGGATTCAGGCGAATACAGAAGCATCGGGCGCCACCTTGTCCAGAATCCGCGCGGAGGAGAGCACACCGGGCAGACCGGCGCCCGGATGGGTGCCGGCGCCCACCAGGAAGAGATTGCGCACGTCCTCGCTCCGGTTGTGCGGGCGGAACCAAGCGCTCTGAGTGAGAATCGGCTCGATGCCGAAGGCGGCGCCGCGGAACGAGAGCAGCGAATCGCGGAAGTCGACCGGAGTCGTCACCCGCGAGGTTGCGATCTCCTTGCTCAGACCCGGAAGGATCGAGGCTTCGAGCGCGCGCGCGATCTTCCCGCGAAGCGCCTCCGCCTCGACGTTCCAGTTCTGGCCGCCGTCCAGATTGGGCACCGGCGCGAGCACATAGAACGCGTCGCATCCCGGCGGCGCCACCGAGGGATCGGTCGCGCTCGGCCGATGCAGATAGAGGCTGAAATCCTCGGCGAGCCGCTTGTGCGTGAAAATATCGTCGAGCAGACCCCGATAGCGCGGCCCCATCAGGATCGTATGATGGCCGACGTCGGGATATTGCCTTCGCACGCCGAAATACCAGACGAACAGGCTCATCGACGAATGCTGTCGCTCCATCCTGCGGTCGGTCCAGCGCCTCCTCTCCGACGCGGGCAGGAGATTCATGTAGGTCCAAGCCGAATCGGCGTTGGAGACGACGATTTCGGCGTCCAGTTTTTCGCCCGTGGTGAGCCGGACCCCGCGCGCCGCGCCGCCCTTGACCAGAATCTGGTCGACGTCGGCGCCGCAGCGCAGTTCGCCGCCCTGCCCCTCGATGAGGTCGACCAGGCCGCTGACGAGCTTGCCCGTGCCGCCCATCGCGTAATGGACGCCCCAGCGTTTTTCGAGATGCGCGATCAGGCAATAGATCGCGCTCGCGCGGAACGGATTGCCGCCGATCAGCAGCGGATGATAGCTGAAGACCGTGCGCAGGCGCTCGTTCTTGAGATATTTCGAGACGAGGCCATAGACGCTGCGATAGCCCTGCAGACGTAAGAGTTCGGGGGCAATGCGGGCCATATCGAGCGGCGAATTGAACGGCTCGTGGCCGAGTTGTTCAAAACCGATGCGGCAGATCTCCTCACTCTTGCTCATGAAGCGGGAATAGCCCTCGACGTCGCCCGGCTCGAACCTGGCGACCTCGGCGCGCATCGCATCGCTGTCGCCGCTGTAAGTGAAGGTCTGGCCGTCGTGAAACCGGATTCGGTAGAATGGGTTGCAGGCGCGCAGTTCGACATCGTCCGACATGCGTCGTCCGCACAGGCGCCACAATTCCTCGAACAAGAATGGCGCGGTCACAATCGTTGGGCCGGCGTCGAAGGTGTAGCCGTCCTGACGATGCACCGAGGCCCTGCCGCCCGGCGCTGAAAGTCGCTCCAGAACCGTGACGCGATAGCCGCGCGCGCCCAACCTGACCGCCGCCGCCAATCCCCCGAATCCGCTGCCCACCACCACCGCGCGGGGGCGGCGATCGGGGGCCGTCGCGATCGGCCGAGGGCGATCCAGTGTCAACATAAATAGACATTATGGACGTCTAGCTGAATTGATCAAGTCGGAAAATGTAAATGGGGATCGAACGATCAAAACCGGCGATTCTGGTCGCATCGCCCTAAATTCGGGCCTGCGAGGCGTCGCCTGACGCCAGGGCGGGCGGCCTCGTGAGCCATTCCTCGGCAAAACGCCTCCGCGTCGGATAGTCGCGGAGGCTCGAAGCCGGATCGGTTCCAGCGCGATGGCCGGGCAATATGCAGTTATCATATTGATACAATTGAATAATTTCTATCGGCTGCAATTTGATCGGTCCTATCGGCCGTAAAGCGGCCGAAATCGCGAACCTGCCCATATGTCATTATAGATTGACAAGACTAGCTGTCCTAATAAGATTACACTGTCGTACTATGACAGCGAACGTGCGGCCGTGCGGGGCCCTCCCGCGCCCCGCCGCACTGGGGTGCCCGCGTGCGGGATCAGCACGAAATGGAAAGCGGATGTCCGTAAGGAGGTAGCGCTATGGCAGACGATCCAAATCGGGTCTGGCCGACCGGCCTGACCATCGCCGAAAGCGAAGAATTGCATAAGCACTTGATCGACGGTTCCCGGGTGTTCGGGGCCATCGCGGTGATCGCGCATTTCCTCGCCTATATCTATTCGCCCTGGCTTCATTAAGGGAGACCGATCATGAACCAAGGCAGAATCTGGACCGTGGTGAAGCCGACCGTCGGCCTTCCCCTCTTCCTGGGCTCGGTCGCGGTGACCTCCCTTGCTCGTCCATTACGCAATCCTGTCGCACACGACTTGGATGTCGGCGTATTGGCAGGGCGGCCATGGCGCGAAGACCTCGATGGCTGCGCCGGCTCCTGACGTCTCGAGCCTCGCGCTCGCAACGAAGCCGTCGGAACAGTAGACGCCCCGCCTGACAAGTGGGGCCCAGGGCCGGAACCCTTGCGGCTCCGGCCTTTGGATCGTCGTCGCGGCTGAGACCGGCGCGAGACGGCCTTTCGACGTTTGGACCGACGAAGCAAAGCCGCTGTTCAATTAGACGCTTGCAGTTTCTCTTGGACTTGCTGAGCTCATGAATCCGATCAGTCGCAAAGTGATGCGGACCTGGGCCCAACTCGGCCCGCGTTTCCTGCCCTTCGCGGATGTCGCAACCCCCGATCTGCCGCTCGGCCGGCTGTTGCGGCTCTCGTTGTTCCAAGTCTCCGTCGGCATGGCGTTGACCTTGCTGGTCGGCACCCTCAACCGCGTCATGATCGTCGAGCTCGACGTTCCCGCCTCGCTGGTGGGGATCATGATCTCGCTTCCGCTGCTGTTTGCGCCGTTTCGCGCGCTGATCGGCTTCAAGTCCGACACGCACGAATCTGCGTTGGGCTGGCGGCGCGTGCCGTTCATCTTCCGCGGCTCGATGGTGCAGTTCGGCGGGCTCGCCATCATGCCGTTCGCAGTGCTGGTGCTTTCGGGCGGGGGCGAGTCGGCGCGTTATCCCGCCGTGGTCGGCCAGCTCGGCGCCGGTCTTGCCTTCCTGCTCGTCGGCGCGGGGCTGCACACGGTTCAGACCGTCGGTCTCGCCTTGGCCACGGATCAGACGACGACGGAGTCTCAGCCCAAGGTCGTCGGGTTGATGTATGTGATGCTGCTGTTCGGCATGATCGCCAGCGCATTCCTCTTCGGCGCCGCGCTCGCCGACTTCACGCCCTTGCGCCTCGTGCAGGTCATCCAGGGCTGCGCGGTCGCCACGCTCGTCCTCAACGGCGTCGCGCTCTGGAAGCAGGAAGGCCGCGGCATCTATCGCAAGACGCCAGGACGCGCGACGCCCTCGTTTCGCGCATCCTGGGAGAGCTTCATCGCGGGCGGCAACGCCGCGCGGCGGCTGACGGCGGTGGGCCTCGGCACGCTCGCGTTCAGCATGGAGGATGTGCTGCTTGAGCCCTATGGCGGACAGATCCTTCACCTCACCGTGGGATCGACGACGAAACTAACCGCGACGCTGGCGCTGGGCGGCCTGACCGGCTTCGCGCTCGCGTCCCGCGTGTTGAGCCGCGGCGCCGATCCCTTCCGGATGGCGAGCGCAGGCGCACTCGTGGGGCTTCCGGCGTTTATGGCCGTGGTTGCGGCGGCGCCCATGCAATCGGCCTGGCTGTTCGGCCTCGGGACCTTCGCGATCGGATTCGGCGGAGGCCTGTTCGGCCACGGCACGCTCACCGCGACGATGAACCTGGCGCCCAAGAACCAGACCGGGCTCGCGCTCGGCGCCTGGGGCGCGGTGCAGGCTTCAGCGGCCGGTTTTGGGATCGCGCTAGGCGGCGTCATCCGCGACGTCGTGGCGAGCCTCGACCTGCGCACGACGCTGGGGCCCGCCGCGGGCTATGTCAGCGTCTACAGCCTCGAAATCGTGTTGCTCTTGGCGACGCTGATCGCGATGGCGCCGCTGCTTCGGCCCAGCGAGCAGGCGGCGATGGAGGATCGTCGTGTCCTGCCGTGAGGCTCTACAGCCAATTGACCCAGGCCGCGGCCGTAACCGCGCCGGCGAGTCCGCAGCCGACATGCGCGACCAGCAGCAGATTGGAAAGCGGCTTCGAATTCTTGCCGAGGATGGGCGAGATCAGACCGATGAAGACCGCCGCGCCGAGAAGCCCGGCGGCGACATTGCCCCAGGGTCCGGCCGGCAGACCATCGCCGCCGTTCGCGTCCTTGAGAAAAAACACCAGCACCTCGAGAGCGCCGATACCCAGCAGCAGATGGACGCCAATCAAGACGGATTTGCGCGCGCCGCGCAGACGAAGCGCCAGATTGACCGCCCCCAGTCCGACCGCCGCCGCCAACAATATGAGAACCGGCGCCGCTGTCATCCCGCCTCCCGTGTCCCTGCGACGTGGATCCGCGCTGCGCTCGGATCGCAAGGCGTCTTGCTGTTTGATAATGTTGCCGCCTCGGCGTCGTTCTCGCAAGCCCTCCTGATGATTTCGATGCGGGGAGCCTGCACAATTGTCGGCGAGCGCATTAATTTGGGTCCCAGTCGGGGCTTGTCACGAACCCGAATTTGTCCCAAATTTCCCGACATAGCCGGCTGGAGGCGACGGAGACCTCGTTGCGCCAGTCGAGGCCCCGAGGTCGTCACAAGGCGAGCGCAATGAGCACCACGATTTCCCGGATCTACGAAACCTACGGCAACGCGCTCGACGCGGTGAACGAACTCAAAACCAAGGGCTTTCGCGATGATGAGATCAGCCTGATCTCGAATGCGTCCAACCGCGAAGCAGGTCCGGTCGAAGATATTTCCGCCGAAATCGCCAAGGCGGGAATCCCCAGCGATGACGTCTCGGCTTTCGCCGCGGTCGTCGACGCAGGCAAATCGCTCCTCGTCGTTCGCGCGGTTTGGGGAGCGGCCGCAAAGGCGATTCAAATTGTGGATCGCGACGGCCGCGCCGAGGACGGCGTGGGCCGCAAGGAATATTACGCTTCCAAGCTGAATGATACGTCCCCGTTCTCCTCAACCTTTGGACTCGCCATGCTCTGGAACGACGCCGCCCCCTTCTCGAGATTTTGGAATCTGCCGCTCCTGACGAGCGATCCGACGCCCTTCTCGTCGGCCTTCACCCTTCCGACGCTCTGGAATGGATTCCTGTTTGGAATTCCCAAATTGCTCAGCGACGGCGCCATCTTCTCGAACGAGCTTCGCATCCCGCTATTGCTGAAGAGCCGTTCGTCCGAGGATTGACGGCGAGGGTCCAAACTGCGGGAGTTGCGAAGCCTGCGGAGACGGGCCTGCGCAGGCGACGCGATCAGGATCCCGCGGTCTTCGTCTGAAGCCCATACACGCGCTCCGGTTCCCGAAACCCGGCGAGTTCGAACTCGCCAAGCGACAGGAAATCGTCAGGCGCATGCGCCGCGAAGGCCGCCGACGCGACGACCGCCCGGCCGAGACGCGCGGCGATTTTTTCGAGCCGCGCCGCGCGATTGATGGCGGGGCCGATGCAGGTGAAATCGAGCCGTTCGCCGGCGCCGATATTTCCATAAAGCGCCTCGCCGATATGCAGCGCGAGACCGAAGCGAAGCTCCTCGCCGCCTTCGGCGACGATGGCGGCGGAAAGTTCCGCGACGCTGGCCTCCGCTTGCCGGGCCGCCGCGAGGGCGCGGGCGCAGGCCGGCCCTATGCCGCCGTCCGCATCGATGCGAAAGATCGCCAGCAATCCGTCGCCCATGAATTTCAGCACTTCTCCGCCTTCCGCCTCGATTGCGGGCACCAAGCGGTCGTAGAAGCGATTGAGCGTTTCGATCAGCTCGGCCGGCGCCATCGTATCGGCGCGCTTCGTGAATCCGCGCATGTCGGACAGCCAAATCGCGGCGCGGATCTGCTCGCTGTCCCCGCGGCGTATTTGACCTGACAGGATTCGCTCGCCGGCGTCTCGTCCGACATAGGCGTTCAGCAGGCTGACCGCCGTCCTGCGCAGCGCGCGCACTTCGGCGACCCGCGCGAATGGCGAAGCGAGCGCCTTGAGCGCCGCAATCTGCCCGTCGCTGAACCCGCCGGCTTGCCGGGTCGAGTAGGTCGCGACGTGAATTTCGCCATTGGTGAAAACGAGGGGAAGGGCGAGATAATCGGTCACCCCTTCGGCGAGAAAGTCGGCAAGAATAGGAAAATCCATCGGGCAATCGGGATCGGCGAGCCGGCGTCGGATCGGCTCTCCCGTGTCGTGAACCCGCCGGATCGGGCTTGCGATGAAGCTCTGGTCGGCGACGATCTCGAATGGCGCCTCGTAGACTTCGACGGGCTTGTCGGTGCGCCAGAGGAAGCTGCGCCCCATCACCAGCGGATGCAGCGTGCGCACCACGACATTGACGCGATAGAGCGGCGCGCCTTCCGCAACCAGCCGCGCGCAAAACTCGGACAGCACGTCCTGAGAGCGCGAGGTCTCCCGGGCGCCGTCGATTAGCCAAGTCGTCAGAGCGGCGATGTCCGGCTTCGCCTGCGCCTGTCCCTCTCCCGATGGTTCGGACATATTCGCTCCCGGTTGCGCGGGCGGATGATAGCCTTGGCGCCGGCGATTGCGGCCGGCGCCTCAATCGTTGATCGTCTCGACCGCGAAAATCTCGATGCCGAAACCGGACAGCCCGACGTATTTGCGCGGGTTGCGGGTTCTGAGCCGAATGGAGGATACGCCGAGGTCGCGCAGGATTTGCGCGCCGAGGCCAATTTCTCGCCATTGGGTCGCGCGTTCGCCGTCGGCGGTCGCCGGCTCCGCGCCGGCGAGATTGGCGGGCACGCCGGCCGCGCCGTCGCGGAGATAGACGAGGACGCCGCGGCCTTCCTGCTTGAACTGGTTGAGCACGCGCGGGATGACGCCGCCGCCAAAAATATCGCCGAGAATATCCGCCCGGTGCAGGCGCGCCGGCATTTCTCGCCCGTCGCCGATGGCGCCATGAACGAAGGCGAAATGCAGCACCGTATCGAACGGGGTGCGATAAGCATAACCGGTCAGTTCGCCGATCGGGGTTGCGACCGGGAAAGTCGCGACCCGCTCGACAAGCTTTTCGCGCGCCTGCCGGTAGGCGATGAGGTCGGCGACCGAGATGCGGGCGAGTTTGTGCTTTTCCGCGAAGGCCTCAATCTGCGGGCCAACCATGACGGTGCCGTCGTCATTGGCGAGTTCGCAGATGACCGCCACGGGAGGCAGGTTCGCCAGCTTGCAAAGGTCGACGGCCGCCTCGGTATGGCCCGATCGCATCAGCACGCCGCCGTCCTTGGCGATCAGCGGGAAAACATGGCCCGGGCGGACGAAATCGCCGGCGCCCATGTTGCCGTTGGCGAGCGCGCGAACCGTGTTGCAGCGCTGTTCGGCCGAAATCCCGGTGGTCAGGCCGTGGCGCACATCCACGGAGACGGTGAAGGCGGTTCCGAGCGGGGCGTCGTTCATAGCCACCATCGGCGACAGATGCAGGCGTCGGGAACTCGTCCAGCGTCAACGGCGCACAGACGATGCCGCAGCAGTTGCGGATGATGAACGCCATCTTTTCCGGGGTGCAGAGCGAACGCCGCGGTGATCAGGTCGCCCTCGTTCTCGCGATCGTCGTCATCGGTGACCACGACGATTTCGCCTCGGGCGAACGCCTCGATCGCGTGCATGACGGGGTTCGACATTTCGTTTCCTTTGGGCAGGGGCGGCGCAAGCGGCCAGAAAATCATTCGGCGTGACTTCGCCGCCGGTGGCTGCGACGATGCGCTCGGCCGTCTCGCGCGACAGCCAGGCGCCTTCCTCACGGCAGATCTGGGTCACTGCGCCAGGCGACACGCCGATACGACGAGCGAACTCGACGCGCCTTACGCCCTTGTGTTGGAGCCAGTCGGCGAGTTTCATGCATGATGAATTAGGGCTCGGGCTGTTTTAGTTCAACTAAAAAGCCACAATGAACGTGATTCCAGACGGAAATCCCATCGCCGCCTGGGATTTTGAAACCGATTGGCGTGGATTGGATACCTGACGGGCCTGCCGGGAATCGGCGTTCGATCGTCCTCAGGTCGCCCCGAGCAGCTTGTTCAGCAGGCTCTTGTCTCGCGGCGGCGGCGCGGGCGGCGTTGCGGCGTTGCTGACATTGGGGATCGATGCGGGCGGGATGGGGCCGGGCGGCGCGGCCGAGGGGGCGGGACGCCGCACGGCTCCGGGGTCGAGCGCGGCATCGCCGCCGCGATTGATATTGAGCGGGGCGCCGACGGGGGCCGAGGCCGGGGCCGGATCGGCCGTTGCGGGCGCGGGCGGTTCGGGCAGCGGCGCATCGGGACTGCGCCAATCGCCGAGCGGCAGACCGGCCGCCGGCACGCCCTGGTGCGCCTCCTTCATGAAGCGGCTCCAGATCTCGACCGGCAGGTTGCCGCCCGAGACTTTCTTGGTCGGGGCGCCGTCGTCGTTGCCGAGCCAGACGCCGGCGACTAGATACGAGGTGTAGCCGACGAACCAGGCGTCCCGCCAATCCTGACTTGTGCCGGTCTTGCCCGCGGCCTGCCAGCCCGGCAACTCGGCCTTGCGGGCGGTGCCGGTGAGCAGCGTCTCCTCCATCATCGCGTTCATCATCGCCACATATTGCGGCTCGATAACGCGCCCGTTGTTCGCGTTGCGCCGCGAGTAGAGCAGCTTGCCGTTGGCGGTGCGCACCCGCGCGATGACATGCGGCTGGACCCCGATCCCGCCGTTGGCGAAGGCGGCATAGGCGGAGACCAGTTCGAGCGGCGTGACTTCGGACGTGCCGAGCGCGATCGAGGCGTTCGGTTCGAGGTCCGAGCCGATGCCGAGGCGATGGGCGGTGCGCACGACGGTCTTCGGGCCTACCTCGAGGCCGAGCCGCACGGCGACGGTGTTGAGCGAGAGCGAAAGCGCCTTGGTCAGCGTCACCGGGCCGAAATACTCGCGCGAATAATTCTCGGGATTCCAGCCTTTTATCGAGATCGGCGCGTCCTCGCGCACCGTATCCGGCCGCAGCCCTTTTTCCAGCGCCGAGAGATAGACGAAGGGTTTGAACGCGGAGCCCGGCTGGCGCTTGGCGGCGATCGCACGGTTGAACTGGCTGTCGGCATAATTGCGCCCGCCGACCAGCGCCTTGACGCCGCCGTCGGGATCGAGCGCGACCAGGGCCCCCTGCTCGACGCCGAATTTGTCGCCCTTGGCGTTGAGCTCGTCGGAGAGCGCGCGCTCGGCCTCGGACTGCATTTTCGGATCGATCGTCGTCGTGACGACGATGTCCTCGTCGATCGCGCCAACGGTGTCGTCGAGCATGTCCATGACGTAATCGGCGGCGTAATTGATCGAGCCCGCGCCCTTCTCATGCACGACCTGGGCGGGGCTGGCGAGCGCGAGCTTGGCCATCGCCTCGGTGATGTGGCCCTGCTCCGCCATGGCCGTGATGACCTGCGCCGCGCGTTCGTTGGCGGCCTTGAGATTGTGGTTGGGCGCGAGCCGCGCCGGCGATTTCATCAGTCCGGCCAGCACGCGCCGCTTCCGACAAGGAGACCATTTTGGCGCTCTTGCCGAAATATTTCTGCGCCGCCGCCTCAACGCCGTAAGCGCCCGAGCCGAAATAGACCCGGTTGAGATAGAGTTCCAGGATTTGATCCTTGGAATATTTGCGCTCCAGCCAGAGCGCGAGGATCGCCTCCTGGATCTTGCGCGACAGCGTGCGCTCTTGCGTCAGGAACAGGTTCTTGGCGAGTTGCTGGGTCAGAGTCGAGCCGCCCTGCATGCCGCCGACCCCGGTCACGTCGCGCACGACCGCGCGCGAGATGCCGATCGGATCGATGCCGAAATGCTGGTAGAAGCGCCGGTCCTCGATCGCGATGAAAGCCTTGGGCAGATAGGGCGGCAGCTCGCTCAGATGCACGGCCGCGCCGCCGGTGTCGCCGCGATTGGCGAGCAACGATCCGTCGACGCCCAGGATTGCGATATTGGGCGGCCGCTTGGGAATCGCGAGCTGATCGATGGGCGGCAATTGGCTGGCGTAATAGGCGAACAGGCCGGCGACGCCGATGAAGCCCCATATGGCGAATACGAAGGACCAATAGGCGAGCCGCCCGAGCAGCGAGCGGCGCGGCCTCGCGGCGGCGCGGCGGCGCGAACCGGATTTCTTGCCGCTCGCCTTGCGCGGGCCCGGCCGGTCCTCGGGATCGGCGCGCAGGTCTTCGTCGCCCCAGGAGCGGGGGGAATCGTCGAATCTCGGTTCGACCCGTTTCGAGCTCCTCTTGCCGCCCCTGCCGAACATAAGCCTTCCCGGGTCCGAGCGGCGTCCGAGCTTTCCCCGAAGCGCACGCCGCCCGACGCCATCCAGGCTAAAGGCGGCGATTTAAGGGCCGGTTAAGCCTTCTCGAAGCTTGTCGCGGCTTGGTAAAATCGAGGCAAATCCCTGTGGATCGAGCCGGCGGCTCTTGCGCATCGCGGGCCGCCTTGGCAATGTGCGCGCCCCGCCGAGCGGGCCAGCGATCGGGCCGACCCAATCGCCGCGACAGCGGAAAGAGCGTGAAATGGTTGCGCGCAGCCGCGCTTCGCCCCTGGGGAACATCACGCGAATCGTGGGGAATCGGGAAGTTGCGATGAAAGTCACCATAGAGCGAACCGCCCTGCTCAAGGCCCTGAGCCACGTTCACCGCATCGTCGAGCGTCGCAACACGATCCCGATCCTCTCCAATGTCCTGATCGAGGCGAGCGACGGACGCGTCGCGCTCAAAGCCACCGACCTCGATCTCGAAGCCACGGAATCGGCGCCGGCCGACGTCGTCCAGCCCGGCGCGACCACCGTGCCGGCCCACGTGATCTATGACATCGTGCGCAAATTGCCGGAGGGCGCGCAGGTCAGCCTGGAGATGACCGGCGAGTCCGGGCAATTGTTGCTGCGCTCGGGCCGCTCCCGCTTCTTCCTGCAGGAGTCTGCCCGCTTCGGACTTTCCCGACCTCACCGCGGGCGAATTCTCTCACAAGTTCCTGCTGCCCGCCGTCGAACTCAAGAAGCTGATCGACAACAGCCAGTTCGCGATCTCCACCGAGGAGACGCGCTACTACCTCAACGGCATCTATTTCCACACGGTCGAGGTCGGCGGCGCGACGATGCTGCGCGCGGTCGCGACCGACGGTCACAGGCTGGCGCGGGTCGAGACGCCGGCGCCGCAGGGCGCGGCGGGCATGCCGGGCGTGATCGCGCCGCGCAAGGCGGTCAGCGAAGTGCAGAAACTGCTCGAGGACATGACGCAGGAAGTCGTGGTCGAAATCTCGCCGGCCAAGGCGCGCTTCCAGTTCGGCGACGTCAAGCTGACGACGAAGCTGATCGACGGCACCTTCCCCGACTACGGCCGCGTGATCCCGAGCCACAACGACAAGCGGCTCGTGGTCGACAAGGAGCCGTTCCAAAAGGCGGTCGACCGGGTCTCGACGATCTCGTCGGAACGCGGCCGGGCGATCAAGCTCGCCATCGCGGACAATCGGATGACGCTTTCGGTCAACAATCCCGATTCGGGTTCGGCGAGCGAGGAGATCGAGGTCGATTACGATTCGGCGCCGATCGAGATCGGCTTCAACGCGCGCTATCTGCTCGACATCGCGCAGCAGCTTTCCGGCGACACCGCGCTGATCAAGCTCTCGGATCCGGGCTCGCCGACGATCATCCAGGACCGCGAGGGCGCGGCCGCCCTTTACGTGCTGATGCCGTTGCGGGTCTGAGGCCCTCCGGCGGCAGGAACTCGTATTTTTGTCGGCGGGATCGCCGCGCAAGCCTTTCGTCAAGGATTTCCAAATCCAGCCTGGGTTTCTCCAAACATTTCCAACGATTCCTTTGGCGGTTTTGTGGAATTTCAAAGGGTTACACGCGCCGCAAGGGGGACTCGGCCCGCCTCCAAGCTTTTTCGGCGCCCGCACGCCTGCGACGGCCGAATGATCCCCAGGTCCGGTCGCGGCGAAAGCCGTTGCAAAAAGCGCCGTCTTGCCGGGACTCCGGCTTGCCAGGATCCGTCGTCGTCGCCCCGCCCGGTCCCCGGGGAATGTAGAGACATTTGGCTAAGTCTTAAATCTACTCTAGCACATAATTTGGTTTTTCCGAAACAATATTTTAGGATTTTCACGGCGGGACGATAATTTCAGGGTTGCCGATTGCATCGACATATTCCGCGGGTTGGAGTGATGCCATATTTCGACAAACGGGGCGCTGCGGTTGCTCGGTTCCGCCGTTACAGAGCCTTCTCGGCGATCGGTCGGGCGCGGAATTTCGCGGGAAATTCCGCGTCCAAACGTTCCTAGAACGGATCGGAGACGAATTTTTCATGCAAGCCTCCTCCCGACCACAAAGTGTCGCCTTCGAAGGAACCGGCGTCCTCCCAGAAATGAGGATCGCAAGGCCGGTGCGGGCGCATCGTGCGACCTGACGGGGTCATGTCGCCGCTGAGGGTCTCGACCCAGCAGTACTGGTCTTGGCGATGGCTTGGCTTCTTCCCGTGAGGATAAGTTCGCCGGTCGTGGTTGAAGCGATGAAATCGCGGCGGCCCCCAAATGAACATGAAGGGATGTTCCTCGCGGGACCTGGTGACGAAAGAAATATCGCAGGCGCGAAGCGGCCATTGCGGACCATTCGCGTCCTGGATGAAGGCGTGAAGCCTGGGCGACAAAATCCAGAACTGGCCGAAACCGATCGCATGGGAAACCCGTGTCGACCGGTCGCCTTCACGACGCGCGGCACGTCGCCGGGCTCCGGAGGAAGACCTTTGAGGTAGCGGGTAAAGAGCTCCCGCGACACGACCATATCGGAATTGATGCCGCCGCGGTATTTTATGTTCTTAGAGTGCAATCACATCGTCGGATAAATCATCATGGCCATATCAGCGGACCTGCTTTTGTAATCACGTGCGCCAGGACGGCTTGCCGATCACCCGGCGGCGCTCAACGGTCCCGCTTATGCGGTATAAGTCCCTTTTGTTGTTCCCAATTGCCTTCACAAACTCTACCCGCGCCATGGGCAAATCCGAGGGCGCACCAATCTGTTCATCCGTCTTCAGTGCGACGCCCGTTTCAATCAAATATTGCGCCAACCCATAGGCGCGCCTCAGGATCGATTGCAGTCCGGGCTGTCGATCGACATATTCGATTTCCGGAATGCCGAAGGCGCTCAGGCCCATCGTGTAGGCGTGCGTTGTGGGCGAGAGCGAACAACCACGCAATCGGCGTCATGCCCCCGGAAACCCCCGTGAATCCGTGAATCCGCGCTTATATCGAAGCGATTCGTCACTTCACAATCTGGGACAGGAACGCCTCGATCTTTGGCCACATGCTGCCGATGCGAGGGATAAACCGCATGGATAGGAATCGGCCGGCTGCGCCAGGCTGGCAGGAGCCGCATCACCGAGCCGGCGGCGAGTTCGTCCGGCAGCAGCCAGGCCGGCGCGTGGCAGATGCCGAGGCCCGATAAAGCGGCGGCGCGAATGGCCTCGGAACTGTTGGTTTGCAGATTGCCCGTGACCCGGACATGTTCGGTTTCGCCGAATCGGCCGAAGAACTCCCAGGCATTCTGAGTCGCGACTTCGGTGTAGACGATGCAATTGTGCGCCGTCAGATCCCGGGGATGTTCGAGCCTCGGTCCGCCGCCGGGCAGCCGCTCGAAATAGGCGGGATGGGCGACAAGCACGCGTTCGCGACACGCCGATCTTGCGCGCCACCAGACTGCTGTCGGGCAGGTCCCCGAGCCGAATGGCGACATCGATGCCTTGCTCGATGAGGTCCGTGAAACCGTCGCTGAGCCTGAGGTCGATCCGCACGGCCGGATGCCGTTCGAGAAAGCTCTGCACGTGCGGCATAAGGATGCGCCGCCCATATCCGACGGAAGCCGCAACGCGCAGCCATCCCGATGAGTTGCGCCCGCCCGCCGCGCAAGCGCCCCTCGGCGGCCTCGAAATCCGAAACGAGACGGCGCGCCTCCGGGAAGAACGTTTCGCCCTCCTCAGTGAGCGAAAGCGCCCGGGTGGAACGACTGAGGAGTTTTGCGCCCGAGATGCGCTTCGAGCGCGGCAACCTGCTTGCTCACGGCGCTCTGGGTCGTCGAGTTCTCGCGCGCGATGGCCGAGAACGAGCCGGTCTCGACGACACGCACGAAAACCTTCATTGCGGCGATGCGATCCAAGGCCGTCGCTCATTCCTTATTGGAATATATCATAGGCGATCGTGCCATCTATTTTCCAATTTGGATAGCGGTAACTTTGCTCCTGTCTTCACCGCGCATCGCGCAAATCCAGGAGCCCGGCCATGCACGCCTTCAAAGTCCCCACCCGCGAGCGACGTTTCCGCCGACAATCAGGCGATCTTCGACAATCTCAAGAAGATGCTGACTTTTGTCCCGAACCTCTATGCGACCTTCGCCCTTTCGGCGACGGCGCTCGGGACCTATTTGTCGCTCCAGAATGCGAAGTCCTCGCTGAACGCCAAGCAGCGCGAGGTCGTCAATCTCGTCGTCAGCCAGGTCAACGACTGCGAATATTGCCTCGCCGCCCATACCGCGGTGGGCAAGATGGTCGGCTTTACGGAGGCTCAGATCCTCGAAATCCGCACGGGCCGCGCTACGTTCGATCCCAAGCTCGATGCACTCGCCCGGTTCGTGCGGGAAGTGGCGCGAGAAGCGCGGCCATGTCGCGACGGCCTCCACCGAGGCCTTCCTCGCAGGCGGATGGAGCGAGGGCAATCTCGTCGACGTCATGATGGTGATCGGCGACAAGATCATCAGCAACTATCTGCACGGCGTCACCAAGGTCCCGGTCGACTTCCCCGCGGCGTCGAAGCTCGCAGCCTAACTCGGGTAGCCCGAGCGGGCGCCGTCGCGCCCGCTCCCGCCAAGCATCGCAGGAGCTTTGCCGTGATCGACCTCTACGCGTTCGCGACCCCGAATTCCGTCAAGGTTCCGATCCTGCTGGAGGAACTCGGAGTCGACTACCGTCTTACCAAGATCAACATCCGCGTCGGCGAGCAGAAGACGCCGGAATTCCTCGCCCTCAATCCGAATGGCAAGATCCCTGTGATCGTCGATTCCGAAGGGCCGGGCGGGGCGCCGATCACGATCACCGAATCGGCGGCGATCCTGATCTATCTCGCCGAGAAGTTCGGCAAGCTGATCCCGACCGACCCGACCCGCCGCGTGCGCATGTTCGAGTGGATGTTCTTCCACGCCTCCGGCCTCGGCCCGGCCTTCGGCAATTCCGGCTATTTCCAGAAGCTCGCCCCGGAACCCGCGCCGCTGGCGATCGAGCGATTCTCGAACGAGGCCCGACGAACCCTCGCGGTTCTCGACAATCGACTGGGTCAGGCCGAATATCTCGCCGATGAATTCTCTATCGCCGACATCCTGAATTTCGGTTGGATCTGGCGCAAAGAATTCGCGGGCGTCGATTTCTCGTCGGCGCCGAATGTCGGGCGCTGGTATGCGAGTCTAGCGTCGAGAGAATCGGTCAAACGGGCGATAGAGAAGCTGACGGGGTAACTCCAGGCTTTGAGAGAGGGCTCGCGACATTAGCCCGCAGAGTCGCGGAGCGACGGCGGGAACCCTTGCTCGCAGGCGCGCTGCCGCGGCGGGTCGGGTCGGTCGGGATCAGCTTGACCTCGTGTCCGAGCGCGAGGAGTTGACGAACCCAGGGATGCGCGCTCGCGCAGGTCTCCATCGCCAGCCGGCGCGATGACCGCCTGGCGAAGACATCCGACACGCCGCCGCGCCGCAAAGACCGCGCCGATGCGATCTCGCCCTTGGCGTCGACGGCGTGAACCTGAAGCGCCTTCCTGACCAGATCGACGCCGACGCCCGTGACCGTTTCCAATTTCTCGATAGGCTTGCCAAGGGACGGTTCTCCTCGGACGGGGTTTCGACAACAACCATCTTGGCGCGCTCGATGCCGTCGGGGCGCCGTCCGAACCTCACCGTAAATTCGGCCGTCCGCTTACCTCCGCCGATCGCCTCTTGGGCGGAATGGCGCTTCGGGCTTTGCGCGACGATCGGCTGAACGACCCTACTAGGCGCAAGGCCGAGCTATCTCTCATAATGGGAGTTGGCTGGGAGCAGAAGGGCTGCCGCTGAACGCAGCCCAGCTGAATCAGACCATCGTCACGGGCGTGATGACGGTCTGTCTTCATAGCCGCATCCCGTTGGTCATTCGCGATGTAGCAAAATCTCGTCCAGAGCGATGCGGAGCCGGATGATTGAGCGCTACGGCGCGCCCTTCCTCGCGCAGGCGACGAACCGCGTCCGGCCACTCCGGCAGGTTGCCGCCGGCTTGTCTCCAGTGCCCGACGCTCGCCTCGTCGGCCCATTCCGCCAGCCGCGGCGCCGCCTTTCGATGCGCGCCGCTGGCGCTGTAGGCGCGCATGGCCTGCTCGTCGCGCCAGACGGTCATAGTCCAGAACGCAAGGTCGGCGTCGCGCCGGACGGCTCCCGCCACGAAGCCTTCGGCCTTGCGGATCTGCGCTATCGTCCGATTCGCGTGGAGCAGGAAAAACGGCAGGAAACGCAGGGACCGAAGCCGAAAGCGCGTTACGCTGACGAGGCTCGTGACAGGGCTCGCGTCGATAGCCTCAGACGCGGTCATAGCGTCACCACCAGCTTGCTGGCGGAAACTCCCCGGCGCTGGCGCTCAAGCGCAGCCGGGATTTGCGCCAGCCCGGCGCCGATCACCGTCGGACGGGGCGCCGCCACGAAACGAGCCTCGGCCAGGGCCGCCGGCAGGAACGCCTCGAAGATCATCGGACCGACTTCGTTGGCGATGAGAGCGCTGCCCCAGATCATTTTTGTTCGCACGCCTTTGCGCCTGGATTTTAGCGTCAGCGCCGTCGTACCCGCGAGCATCCGCGCGATCGCCGGAACAAGCCGCAGCAGCCGGCCGCGTCCGGAAGGCACGTTGTCGAAGGACGTCGGCGGAGTCGCCATGGCCACGAAGCGGTTACCCCGGCAGGCGCCGACAATGTCGATGCACGCCGCGGCCGAGCCGACGCCGATCGCCAGGGCGCCGGCGATCTCGCGCCCTTTCAAGGCCCTGACGATATCGGCGATGACGGTCTTCGACCGATAGTCGAACGCCTCGCGCGCGCCGAGCCTTTTCACATAGTCGAAATTGCGCGGCGAGGCGGTCGTGACGACGTCATAGCCCGCCGCGGCCGCAAGCTGGATCGCATTGCTGCCGACGCTGGTCGATCCGCCCCAGACGAGCAGGGTTTTGCCCGTGCGCGCGGGCGCCGCCGACGGCGCGTTCATCGCGAGAAAGTCTTTCTGGAACAGCCCGCAGGCTGCGGTCGACAGGCCGAGCGGCAGGACCGATGCGTCCTCGAAGGACAAGGCGTCGGGGATCGGGGCCGCCATATGCGCAAGCAGGACGACATAGCGCTGGAACGCGCCCTCGGCGGCGCGGTCGCGCAGCTTGTCCGAGCCGGCGGCAAAGCCGACGACGCGGTCGCCGACCCGAAATCGGCTGACGCCGCTTCCGACCTCGACCACTTCGCCGGCGACGTCGGAGCCGACGACGAAGGGATAGGTCGTCCAGGGCGTGATGATATCGCCCATGGTCTGTTGCAGCCGGTCCATCGGATTGACGGCGACGGCGCGGGCGCGAACCACGATCTCGTTGGGCCGCGGCGGGGTGTAGGGAGCAGGGCCGACGGTGAGCGGCGCGCGCTTGGCGGAAAGCCAAAGGGCTTGGTTCTCGGGCATTACGGGTAACTCCTGGTGCAGGGCGGCGTCGGGCGCCGGGGTCAGAAGTACGGGATGGCCTCTGGACGCTCCATGCTCTAGGGTCTGCATCTTCGTCGCGATCGTCCAGGAACGTTATGGACCCCCTCTCCGATATCCTTTCGATGCTCCGGCCAAACAGCTATGGCTTCCGCGGTCTCGACGCCGGCGGCGATTGGGCGCTCGCGTTTGCGCCGGACGACGGCGTCAAATGTTACGCCATTGAATCCGGGGCATGCTGGCTCGCCCTGGAGGGCGCGGCCGATCCTGTCCGGCTGGCCGCGGGCGACTTCGTGCTGCTGCCGGACGGCAAGGGCTTTCGCCTCTACAGCGCGGCCGGCGCGCCGCCCATCGACGCCTTCCGCTTCTTCCCGGCGATCCCGGCGGGCGAGACGGCGGTTTTGAACGGAGGCGGCGGCCTCTGCGGCGTGGGCGGCTATTTCGGCTTCGAGGGGATGCACGCCGACCTGCTCCTGGGCATGCTGCCGTCAGTCGTCCATATCCGCGCCGAAACCAGCAAGGCCGCCCTGCGGGGGTCGATCGAGCGGCTCATGCGCGAATTGCGCGAGCCGCAGCCCGGCAGCGCCCTGATCGCCGAACACCTCGCTCAGGCGCTGCTGATCGAGGCGCTGCGACTGCACCTGGCGGAACATTCGCATCACAGCGCCGGTTGGCTGTTCGCACTGGCTGACCGCCAGATGAGCGCGGTCATCGGGGCCATGCATGCCGAGCCAGGTCGCAAATGGACGCTGGAGACGCTGGCGCGCGTCGCCGGCATGTCGCGGTCGAGTTTCGCCGTGCGCTTCAAGGAGACCGTCGGCGAGCCGGCCATGGATTATCTCACCCGCTGGCGGATGATGGTCGCTTCCGACCGTCTCGCCAATGGCGGCATGTCCATCGCCGCCGTCGCTCCGATCGTCGGCTATGAATCGGAAAGCGCGTTCGGCGCCGCGTTCAAGCGCATAATGGGCCATTCGCCCGGACAATTCGCAAGGGCGACCGCGGGTTAGAGGCAGGGAAGCGGTATCCGCGGGCCGGATCGGACGCTGACTGTCGGCTTTTGGGGTCCGCCCATGGAAATTCGAATGGGCTTACGGCGATGCCGGACCGCGCGCCTCGGTCGAGACGCGACAGCCGCTGGATTTTCCCCAAGAGGTTTCCCCAAGAGGTTTCCCCGAGAGAAAGACCGGCCGCGCGGCGCGTCGGCGGGCTCAGATCGAACCTGCTTCCACCATGTAATTGTTGGCCGTGCACATCGCCGAATCGTCGGAGGCCAGAAACAGCGCCATGCGGGCGAGATAGGCCGGCTCTATCAGGTCGGGCAGGCATTGGCGCGCGAGGTGTCTCTCGATCGCCTCGGGCTTGGCCCACAGGGTCTTTTGCCGCTCCGTCATCACCCAGCCCGGGACGATCGTGTTCACGCGGATGCGGTGCTTGCCGAGATCGCGGGCGAAGGAGCGGGTCATGCCGTGCACCGCGGATTTGGCCGTGGTGTAGGCCGGCATTCCGCCCACGGCTTCCCACCAGGAATTCGAGCCGAAATTGATGATCGAGCCCTTGCCGGCCGCGATCATGTCCGGCGCGACGGTCTGCGTGGCGAAGAACATGTGGCGCAGGTTGGTCGCGATCCGCTCGTCGTAATAGTCGGGAGTGACCTCCTCCCATCCGTGCCGATCGTCGCGCGCGGCATTGTTGATGAGCACGCCGGCCGGGCCGATCGCGCTCTTGAGCTTCGCGAAGGCCGCCTTCAACGCGGCGATGTCGCGGAGGTCGCAGGGTTCAAAATGAACCGCGGCGCCGAGTTCCCGCGCGAGCGCCTGGCCCTGGGCCTGCGCGATGTCGACAAAGCCGACGCGCGAGCCCTGAGCGGCGAAGGCGCGGACCATATGCTCGCCGATCCCGGAGGCGCCTCCGGTGATGTAGACGACCGCGTCCTTAAGGCTCGGATAGAGCGCGAACGACATGAGGGGCTCCGGCGGTCTCTGTGGATTTCGAATTGCGCCCATCACGGGCGCCGGCCATGGCCGGCGCTGGGCCGAGGCGGCGCCAGCCTATCAAGAAACCAAAAGGGCGGGGCCGTCAAAGCCCCGCCCGCTTGGCAGACAAGATTTCCGGTCGCTGTCGCCATCGTCGGCGACCAGGACTCAGCGCGAATAGAATTCGATGACGAGGTTCGGTTCCATATGCGTGGGATACGGGACTTCCGACAGGCCCGGGATGCGGGTCATCTTGGCCGTGCCCTTGCCGTGATCGACCTCGATGTAATCGGGGACGTCGCGCTCGGCGAGCGCCGCGGCCTCGATGACGACGGCGAGCTGGCGCGAGGCTTCCTTGATCGTGACGACATCGCCCACCTTGACCTGATAGGAGGGGATGTTCACCCGGCGGCCGTTGACGCTGATATGTCCGTGGTTGACGAACTGGCGCGCGGCGAACACGGTCGGTACGAACTTCGCGCGATAGATCACGGCGTCGAGACGGCGCTCGAGCAGGCCGATCAGGTTGGCGCTGGAATCGCCCTTCATGCGAAGCGCTTCCACGTAGTATTTGTGGAACTGGCGCTCGGAAATGTTGCCGTAATAGCCCTTGACCTTCTGCTTGGCCTTGAGCTGGGTCCCGAAATCGGTGGCCTTGCCTTTGCGGCGCTGGCCGTGCTGGCCGGGGCCGTATTCGCGCTTGTTGAACGGGCTCCGGGGGCGGCCCCAGATGTTCTCGCCCATGCGGCGATCGATTTTATACTTGGCCTGTGCGCGCTTCGTCATCGCGGTTCCTCTGAAAAGTTGACGGTCAGGGAACGCGCCCTCCTCTGCGCCACGCCCGCGATTTCGAGTTGCGGGACAGGCGCCGACAGGTTTCCGCCGAGCAAGGCGGAAGCCGCGGGTGCGTCAAACGACGAACGCGCCCTCGAGAAGAGAGCGCGCCCGACGGCGGTCCCTTAAGCCGCTCGCGGCTCGCCTGTCAAATTGAAAATCCAGGCCGCGGCGGCGAACCCGGCGTCGAGCCATTACAATGGATCAACCGAGACATGCAAAATAAGTCTAGCTGGAAACACCAATGTCAGCCCGAATTCAACGAAAACGCCGGATTCGGGGCCATAAATTTCTGATAAAAGGAAAATATTGTCCAACCAGGGCCGCCCGTCGCGGAATCGCCATGCGAACGTCACATATCATATTGCGCTGCGACATTGACTTGTGCGGCGCAATATATTAGATAGCGTTCGTCTAGGAGAAGGAACGCACGAACATTTCACCGCCGGTCGTATCCGCGGGGGGCAGTTCAAATCGGCGCCCATGAAATGGAGACAACGATGCACCTCTCGTTCCTCACGCGTTATTTCCGCGCCCGGCAGGTCTATTGGAGCGTCGTGCGCGAGCTTTGCACCTATTCGGACCGCGAACTGCACGACATCGGCATCGACCGCGCCGATATTCCGCAGATCGCCGCAGCGGCCGCGCGCGACTGAGTCGCGCGCCGGGGTTCGTTCCGGGACCCCGCTTTCAGGATCTCATCGCCGCGCCGGCAGGATCATAGGCCGGAGCGGCAAGGCGGACGGCCGGGCGCCGTTCGCCGATGATCTCGATCTCGAAGCCGCTCTCGGCCTCGGCATGGGCTTTCTCGATGTAGCCCATCGCCAGTGACTTATCGACGCAATGGCCGTAGCCGCCGGAGGTCACCCAGCCGATCACCCGACCCTCGCGCCAGATCGGCTCGTCGCCGATAGCGTCGGCGTCGCCGGCCTCGACCGCGAAAGTCGTGAGCCTCAGCTTGCCGCCGCTCTGCTTTTCCTCGGCCGCCGCCGCGCGACCGATGAAGTCGTTCTTCTTGAGATCGACGAAGCGGCCCAGCCCCGCTTCGTAGGGCCCGTAGATCGGCCGATATTCGCGGAACCAGGTGCCGAAACTCTTCTCGAGCCGCAGGCACAGCAGCGCCCGCATGCCGAATTCGACCAGCCCCAGCGGCTTGCCCGCCTCCAGCAACAAACTGTGCAGAGCCCGCTGATACTCCGGCCTGACCCAGATCTCGTAACCGAGTTCGCCGGTGAAGCTGACGCGTCCGACGAGCGCGGGAATCATGCCGACGTCCAATTTGCGGAACGAAAGGAAGGGCAGCGCGGCGTTGGAGACGTCCTCGTGCGTGAGCTTCTGCAGGAGTTCGCGCGCTCTCGGCCCGGCGATGGACAGGCCGGGGTAATCCATCGAGGCGGCCCGGCAGACGACGCCGTCTTTCGGCAGATGCCGTTCGAACCAGCGCAGATAATAGCCCTCGGCCGCGTAGGAGCACACGAGCAGGAACTTGTCCTCGGCGTAGCGCCCGATCGTGAAATCGCCGATCAGCCGGCCGCGTTCGTTCAGCATCGGCGAAAGCGCGAGCTTGCCGACCGCCGGCAGCCGGTTGGCCATCACATGGGCGAGGAACTCGGCTGCGCGCGGCCCTTCGACCTCGATCTTTCCGTAGTTCGCGATCTCGGTCATGCCGAGGCCGGCGCGCACGGCGCGGCATTCGGCCCCGACATGGGGATGCGCGTTGGAGCGGCGGAAGGTCGTATCCTCTTTCGGCTCCATGCCTTTGGGCGCGAACCAAAGCGGGTTCTCGAGCCCGCAATATTCGCCGAACACCGCGTTGGAGTCGACGAGGCGGTCATAGATCGGCGTCGTGCGCAGCGGGCGCGCGGCCGGCAGCTCCTCGTTGGGGAAGCGGATTCGGAAGCGGCGCGAATAGTTCTCGCGCACCTTGGCGTTGGTGTAGGCCAGCGTCGCCCAGTCGCCGAAACGCGCGACGTCCATGCCCCAGACGTCATGGCCGGGATCGCCTTCGATCATCCAGTTGGCGAGCGCGAGGCCGACGCCGCCGCCCTGGCTGAAGCCCGCCATCACGCCGCAGGCGACCCAGAAATTCTTCAGGCCCTTGACGGGTCCAATCAGCGGGTTCCCGTCGGGCGCGAAGGTGAACGGGCCGTTGACGACCTTGCGAATGCCGGCCTTGCCCAGTTCCGGGAAGTGCTGGAACGCCGTCTCGAGGCTCGGCGCGATGCGGTCGAGGTCATTGGGCAGCAGGTTCTGGCCGAATTCCCACGGCGTCTCGCGCTCGCTCCAGGGCTGGCAGGCCTGCTCATAGGTGCCGATCAGCATGCCGCCGCCTTCCTGGCGCATGTAGATCTCGCCCTCGAAGTCGATGACGTGGAACTTGTCGACCTTGGGATCGATGACGCCGGGTATGTCTTCGGTGATCAGGTAATGGTGCTCCATCGCCAGGATCGGCAATTCCAGCCCGACCATGCGGCCGACCTCGCGCGCCCACAGGCCGCCGCAATTGACGACATGCTCGGCGTGGATGTTGCCTTTCTCGGTGAAGACGTCCCAGGACCCGTCGGGGCGCGGCTTGAGATCGACCACGCGATTGAACCGGACGATCTCGGCGCCGGCCATGGTCGCGCATTTGGCGTAAGCCTGCGTCACGCCCCAGGGATCGAGATGGCCCTCGACCGGATCGAACATCGCGCCGACGAAATGTTTCTTCTCGATGAACGGATACATCTTCGCCGCTTCGTCGACGGAAATGATCTCGAGGTTCATCCCGAGATAGCGCCCGCGCGCGCGCGCCATCTTCAGCCAATCGAGCCGCTCCTTCGTTCCCGCCAGGTTGAGCCCGCCCGTGACGTGCATGCCGGTGGAGACGCCCGAGATCGCCTCGATCTCCTTGTAGAGGTTGATCGTGTATTGCTGCAGCTTGGCGACATTGGGATCGCCGTTCAGCGTGTGCATGCCGCCGGCGGCGTGCCACGTCGAACCGGAGGTCAACTCCGAGCGTTCGATCAGGACGACGTCCCTCCAGCCGCCCTTGGTCAGGTGAAAGGCGACGCTGGCGCCGACCACGCCCCCGCCGATGACGACGACCTGGGTTTGCGATTTCATGTTTGAGCCTCTCGCGGATGGGGATGCGATGCGGGAACAAATATCAGGACGGCGATCAACGCGCCGACCAGCAAAAGGGCGATCGCCAGGAAGGCGGCGGACAGCGAAAAAGCTTCCGCGATCATGCCGGTGACCAGCGGCGCCGGCACGCGCGCGAACAGACCGAAGAACGCGACCGCGGAAATCGCCGCCGCAGTCGAAACGCCCGGCCGCGCCGCGGCGAGCGCGAATCCGCAGGGCACAATCGCGGCGGTTCCGATCCCGACGATGGCGAAACCAACCACGCTGACCGCGAAGCCGAAAGGCATGGCGACGACGACCAGTCCGGCCGCCGCGACGCTCAGAGACAGGGAAATCAGCGCGCGATCGCTGATGCGCGCGCGAAGCCGGTCCGCATTCAGCCGCAACGCGGCCTGGCACGCGGAAAAGAACGCTCCCCCGAGCCCGGAAATCGCCGCAAGCCGAGGCGCCTGGCTGCGCAGCAGCGGGGCCGACCAGGCCATCGCCGCGGTCTCGCAGGCGATCGAAACGCCGACGACCACGCCGATCACGACCAGCGAGCGCGTGAGCACCCCGGCGTTGAGGTCCGCGGCGCCGGACAGGCGCTCGCCGCCTTCGCGCGGCGCGGCGCGGCTCACGACCGCCGCGGCGCCGAGAAAAACGGTCGTCTCGAGAACCGCCGCGATCCAGGACGCCGAACCGCTGACGATCAAGCTGCCGAGAATCGCGCCCGCCGCGGCGCCGCTCGAGGCGCCGCCATGCAATCTGGCCATGATCGGCCTGCCGAGGCGTCGCTCGAGCGCGGCGCCCTGCGCATTCATCGCGGCGTCGAGCACGCCGGCGACAAGCCCATAACACAGCAGGCCCACCAGCAGGCCCGTCGGGGTCGCCGCCATCAGGACCGCCGCGAGCGTCGGGCAGACCGCGATCGCCGAGCCGATTACGACGCGCTTGACGCTCGAGCTGCGCGCGATCGTCGAGGCGCTCGACATGCCGAAGAGATAGAAGCACGTGAAACCGGTGAGCCCGACGCCGAACGTCCCGGGGTTCACGCCCGTGCGGGCCATCAGTGCGGCCGAGGCGCCCGACCAGAGGCCGAGACCGACGCCGAACGCGATGAAGGTCGCCATGATCGCGGCTTGCGGCGAGATGGCCGGCGCCGCGAGCAGGCCCGCGGTCGGCGAAGGCAACGAAGTCCCTGGCGAAGGCTTCGGCGCCATTGCGATTCAGAAGTCCGTCGGAGCGCCGCCCTCGGCCTTTCGGCGGGCGACGAAGGCCTGCAACGCTTCGAGCCGCTCCGGCTCGATCGGCGGCGGCTGATATTCGGCCAGTCTCTGTTTGTAGATGCGCTCGGCCGTGTCGTAGGCGGTTGGCGAGCCCGCCTCCCGCCAGGTCTCGTAGTTTCGCCAGTCGGAAATCATCGGCGCGAAAAACGCATTGCGATAGCGCGTCTGCGTATGTGCGGCTCCAAAGAAATGTCCGCCCGGGCCGACCTCGCGCATGGCCTCGATCGCAAGTTCCTCCGGATCGACGCGAAGCGGGCGCAGGAATTCGGCGACCATCGCGAGCAGGTCGGCGTCGAGCGCCATCTTCTCGAACGAGGCCTGCAAACCGCCTTCCATCCAGCCCGCGCCATGCATCAGGAGATTCACGCCGCCCATGATCGCGCCCCACAGCGAGAACACGCTCTCATAGGCGGCTTGCGCATCCAGCGTATTGGCGGCGTTGGCGTTGGACGAGCGATAGGGCAGTCCCAATCGGCGCGCCAATTGGCCCCCGACGATCGCCGTCTTCATATATTCCGGCGTGCCGAACGCCGGCGCGCCCGACTTCATGTCGACGTTGGACGTGAAGCCGCCATACACGAAGGGCGAGCCCGGCCGCGCGAGTTGCGCGACGACGAGGCCGGCCAAGGCCTCGGCGTGTTGTTGCGCGAGCGCGCCGGCCAAGGTCACCGGCGCCATGGCGCCGGCCAGCGTGAAGGGCGTCAACACGACGATCTGATTGCGTCGCGCCATCTGGATCACGCCCTCGAGCATCGGCGTGTCGAGACGAAGCGGCGAGGAGGAATTGATGACCGTGAACAGCGAGGGCTCGCGCTCCAGGGTTTCGTCATCGACGCCGCGGGCGATCCGGGCCAACTCGATGCCGTCGCGGATGCGCTCGCGCCCGAGGCTGTAGGCGTGGATAGGCTTGTCCGAGAGCGTCAGCATGTCGAACAGCGCCTCGAGGTGCCGTATCGAGGCGTGGAGATCTACCGGTTCGACGGGATAGCCGCCCCAGACGTGAACCGAATCGAAGCTCTGTCCGAGCCGAAGAAAATTCTGGAAGTCGCGGCGATTTCCCGGGCGGCGTCCGCCCTCTCGATCGAACGAATTGGGAGTGCTAGCGACCGAACAGAATGCGACATGCCGGTCGCCGATGACGACGTTTCGCGCGGGGTTGCGGGCGTGCAGGGTGAAATGCTTGGGCGCGAGGCCGATCTGCGCTTCCACGAGAGCGGGATCGAACCGCACCCGGTCCGAATTCGGATCGACGTCGGCGCCTGCGTTGCGCAGGATCGCCTTCGCCTCGGCATGAAGGATGTCGATCCCGATCTCCTTGAGAACGGACAGCGCCGCCTGATGAACAGACTCGAGTTCGTCGCCCGACACGAGGTCGACCGGGGCAAAGCGCGCGCGGGGCTGAGGCGCGGCCGGCGCCGGCGCGCTCGCGCGTTCGGACCCTCGCCGACGTCGGCGCGGGCCGTCCTCGTTTTGCGGTTCGCTCGACATGGCGCGTTCCCCGGGGCGTTGCCTTCAATCTCGCGCGACAGTAATCGGGGCGGCGCTCGGACGCCACGCGCGAAAATGGCATTGCGACATGCCTAATTCCTCAGCGCGAGGATTCGCCGGTCATTTCGCGGCGCGCAGCCTCGGGGCGTCGGCCGCCGCGTTTTCCGCCTCCCGAGCCCTGTCGGCGGAAAATCGCGCGATCAGCCAGGAGCGGAACAGCGCAACCGCCTCGTTGCTGAGATCCTCGGGATGGGTGGTCAGGTAGTAGCCGTAGCCTTCGTCGAGCCAGATGTCGAAGGGGCGCACCAGCCGGCCCGCTTTGATTTCCTCGGCGAACAGAACCGGGTCGGCCAGAACCAGGCCGTCGCCGAGCATCGCGTATTGCGCGGCCAATTGCGAGGTGTCGAAAACGAGGCCCCGATCGACGGCGAGATCCGGCCTGCCGATCGAGCGCGCGAGCATTTCCCAGAAGAAGTGCCGCGGGCGGTCCTCCAGCTTCACGTGGAGGAGATCGCACGCGGCGATGAATTTGGCCGGGTCCGAGCGATCCACGCTCTGCAGGAGTTTGGGGCTGCAGAGGATCGTGGCTCGCACCATCCACAGCAGATCATGGATCGCGTCGGTGACTCTCGGCTCGGTATAGACGATCGCGATATCGATATCCCCGTCCATGTCGGGGCCCGCCGTCGGCTTGGAGACGATCTCGAGGCTGATGCCGGGGTGCTCGGCGCGAAAGTCGCGCAGAATCGGAATCGCCAGCCGGTAAGCGAAAGAGGTCGGCAGCGCGACTTTGAGCACGCGCTTCGGCCTGCCCTTTTCCTTGATGACCTCCCCGAGCGCCTGGTCGATCCGATCGAAGGATTTGGAGACGACCGGCAGGATGTGCCGCCCCGCTTCGGTCAGCACCAATTGCTGCGGACGACGCTCGAACAGCGCGACGCCGAGGAAATTCTCGAGCACGATGACATGTCGGCTGACGGCGCTCTGCGCGACCGTCAGACTATTCGCCGCCGCCGTGAAACTGAGATGCTGACCCGCCGCTTCAAAGGCGCGCAGCGCGTTCAGCGGCAACCATTTGCGGTCCATCGTCCCTCCCCCCGGACGACGCGCAACACCTATCCGATGCGCGTCCTCGCGAGCCGATCCTCAGCCGGATCATAGCCCATGCCGGGTTTGTCGGACAGCACGATATTGCCCGCGCCGTCGACCCGCAAGGGCTCGGCCATCATGTAGTCGCGGCGGTCCACGTCCCATTCCGGGGGATCATAGGGAAATTCTAGGAATGGCGCGTCACATAAGCCAGCCGCGAGATGCGCGTTTGCGACCACGCCCATGCCGTTGGTCCAGGTATGCGGAGTGAAGACGAGATTGTGTTCCTGCGCCATCAACGCCACGCGGCGCAGACCCGTCAGGCCGCCGACGAGCGCGGCGTCCGGTTGCAGAATGTCGAGGCAGCCCTCCCGTATGAGATCGCGGAATTCGTAGAGTTCACGGGTCATTTCGCCGCCGGCGATGCGCAGGTCGACGCTCTCGCGCAACCGCCGCATGCCTTCGCGATCGCCGCGATGCAGCGGTTCCTCCATCCAGTAGACGCCGATGCGCTCCAGCTCCCGCGCGACTTGCACGGCGTCCTTGAGAGACCAGGGCGCGTAGGCGTCCCACGACATCCGCCAGCCCTGATTGCAATCCACCATCAGTTCGAGTTTGCCGCCGACGCGGGCGCGCACGGCTTCGAGCGCCTTGATGTCGGCTCGCCAGTCGCCGCGGTGAAACCGGATCTTCAGCGCGCCGAATCCCTGCGCGATATAGCGCTCGGCGGCGTCGGCGAGCGCTTCGGGACCGCGCAGGGTTCCCGAGGAGGCATAGGCCCTCACCGTGTTGGAGAGACCTCCGATCAGCTTCCAGCACGGCTGTCCCGTGATCTTGCCGGCGAGATCCCAGAGCGCGAGATCCAGCGGCCAGCAGCGGCCCCAGTGAAAGCTGATGTTGTTGAGGATGCGCCAGTGCCGTTCGATCGCGAGCGCGTCCTGGCCGACGAACAAGTTCTCGTGGCCCTCGAACCCGAGCATCATGTCGCCCGAGCCGACGCCGGTGACGCCAAGGTCGGTGTGAACCCGGACGATCGCCGCATCCCAGAACGTGCGCGGCTTGGTGTCCCAGCTCGCATGGAACGGCGGATCGAAATGCAGACGATGGCGCGTGATCTCGACGCCCGTGATCGTCGCCTTGGGCGCGCTCGTCAGGGGAGCGAACGGTGCTGGCATTCGGGCGGCCTAATTGTAAGCGGTCCAGATCGTCTTGTAGTCCATGTATTTGTCGATCGCGTGGGGCGACCGGTCGCGCCCGAAACCGGACTGCTTGAAGCCGCCGAACGGCGTCGTCAGCGAGGATCGATCGTAGGTGTTGACCCAGACGGTGCCCGCGCGGATGGCGCGGCTCAGGCGATGGGCCGCGTTCATGTCGCGGGTCCACACGGCCGCGCCCAGGCCATAGATCGTGTCGTTGGCGAGGCGGATCGCTTCGGCCTCGCTCTGGAAGGGAATGATGACGACGACGGGACCGAAGATTTCCTCCTGCGCGACGCGCATGTCGTTGCGCACGTCGTCGAGGATTGTCGGCTCGACGTAATAGCCGCCCGTCTCGGCCATGGCGCGCTTGCCGCCGAGGGCGATGCGCGCGCCTTCTTTGACCCCGATGTCGATATAGCCGAGCACCCGCTCCATATGCCCCTTCTCGACCACGGCGCCGAGCTGCGAGGCGGCATCGAAGGGATGGCCGAGCGGTATTTGCTTGCGCTGCACATCGGCGATCGCAGCGACCAGTTCGGCCCGGATCGATTCGTGAGCGATGACGCGGGAGCCGGCGTGGCAGGTTTCGCCCTGATTGTAATAGATGCCCCAGGCGATCGCCTCGGCCGCAGCCTTGATATCGGCGTCCGCCATGACGACATGCGGGCTCTTGCCGCCGCATTCCAGCGAGACGCGCTTCATGTTGCTCTGCCCGGCATAGACCATCATCAGCTTGCCGACCTCGGTGGAACCGGTGAAGCTGACGATGTCGACGTCGGGATGCAGCGCCAGCGGCTTGCCCGCCTTCTCGCCGAAGCCCGGGACGACGTTGAGAACGCCGTCGGGCAGGCCCGCTTCCTTCGCCAGTTTGGCCAGATAGAGCGCGCCGAGCGGGGATTGCTCGGCCGGCTTCAGCACGACCGAATTGCCGGCGACCAGCGCCGGACCGATCTTCCAGGCCGCGATGATCAGCGGGTAATTCCAGGGCACGATCGCGCCGACGACCCCGAGCGGCTCCTTGCGCACCATGGCGACGTCGCGGGACCCGACAGGGGCGACTTCGTCGTAGAGCTTGTCGGCGAGTTCGGCGTAATACTGGATGCAGTTGGCGCAGAAGGGCACGTCGACCGCGATGGAATTGGCGATCACCTTGCCGACGTCGAGCGTCTCCAGCAACGCGATCTCGTCGGTGCGCTCGCGGATAAGTTCGGCAAAGCGCAGCAGCACCTTTTTCTTGTGTTGCGGATCGGCCTCGCGCCAGACGCCGGATTCGAAGCTGCGGCGCGCCGCGGCGACCGCGCGGTCGATGTCGGCCGCTTCGCAATCGGCGACGTCGGCGAAGGCGCGCCCGTCGATCGGGGACGTCTTGGCGAAGGACTTGCCCGAGAGCGCGGCGACATAGGCGCCGTCGATGAAGGCGCGTCCCTCCGGCTTCAGCGCCGCGGCGCGGGCGAGCCAGGCGTCTTTGGAATTCGGGCGGTCGAGCATCGAGAAACTCACTTGAAAAGCGCCTGTTTTCGGCGCGGCGGGGGTCGAATCGGCGGGTCGGGCGCAGGTTTCGGCACCATCGGCCCGACGGGAGCGCGGCGAAACCTGATTTTCTGGATATGCCGATCACATGTCGGCATGCCCGCGTGGGCGCCGCCCTTCCCCTCGGGCTGCGGTCGCGTTAAGGGAGGCCCCTGATTTCCCCGATATCGCCAGAGACATGACCGATCCCAACCCCGTCGCGCGCCGGCGCACATTCGCCATCATTTCGCACCCGGACGCCGGCAAGACGACCCTTACCGAGAAGATCCTGCTGTTCGGCGGCGCCATTCAGCTCGCGGGCGAAGTTCGCGCGAAGGCGAACCGGCGCCAGACCCGCTCGGACTGGATGGGCATCGAGCGGGAGCGCGGCATTTCCGTCGTCACCTCGGTCATGACGTTCGAATACGCAGATTGCGTTTTCAACCTGTTGGATACGCCGGGCCACGAGGATTTCTCGGAAGATACCTATCGCACGCTGACCGCCGTCGACTCCGCGGTCATGGTCATCGACGCGGCCAAGGGCATCGAGGCGCGAACCCGAAAGCTGTTCGAGGTCTGCCGCCTGCGCGACATTCCGATCGTCACCTTCATCAACAAGATGGACCGGGAGACGCGCGACCCGTTCGACCTGCTCGACGAGATCGAAAAGACCCTCGCGCTCGACACGGCGCCGTTGAACTGGACGATCGGGCGCGGCCGCTCGCTCGCCGGCGCCTATGATCTGCGACGCAAGACATTCCGCGCGCTCGGCAAGGACGCCGCCGACGTTCCCGCCTCGGGCCCCGACGATCCCGCCATCGCGAAGCTGTTGCCCGAGCACGAGAGAGCCGAGGCGATCGACGAGATGACGCTGGCGGTGGAGGGCTGCCGGGCCTTCGACAAGCCGGCCTTTCTCGAGGGGCATCTGACGCCGGTCTTGTTCGGCAGCGCGCTGAAGGAGTTCGGCGTGCGCGACCTGATCGACGCCATGGCGGAACTCGCCCCGCCGCCGCGCGCCCAGGCCGCCTCGACCCGCCTCGTGAAGGCGGACGAGCCCAAAATGACCGGCTTCGTGTTCAAGATCCAGGCGAACATGGATCCAAACCATCGCGACCGCATCGCCTTCATGCGGGTCTGTTCGGGCCGCCTCCTGCGCGGCATGCGCGCCAAGCTCGTGCGCACGGGAAAATCGATCACGCTGTCGGCGCCGCAATTCTTCTTTGCCCAGGATCGCTCGCTCGCCGAGGAGGCCTTTGCCGGCGACGTCGTCGGCATTCCCAACCACGGCCTGCTGCGCATCGGCGACACCCTGACCGAGGGCGAGGAGATCGTGTTCCGCGGCGTGCCGAGCTTCGCGCCGGAAATCCTGCGCCGCGTCAAGCTGGCCGACGCGATGAAGGCCAAGAAGCTGCGCGAGGCCCTGCAGCAGATGGCCGAGGAGGGCGTCGTGCAGGTGTTTCTGCCCCATGACGGCGCCAGCGCGATCGTCGGCGTCGTGGGCGCGCTGCAGCTCGACGTGCTCACCGAGCGGCTCAACGCGGAATATGGGTTGCCGGTCTCGTTCGAGCAGAGCCGGTTCGAAGTCTGCCGCTGGGTCAGCAGCGACGATCGCGCTGAAATGGAGAAATTCCTCGCCGCCTATCCCTCGTCGCTCGCCGCGGACCTCGACGGCGCGCCGGTCTTCATGGCGAGTTCCCAGTTCAATCTGCGATACGAGCAGGAGCGTTGGCCCAAGATCAAGTTCGCGGACATCAAGGACTACCAGAAGGGCGCGGGCGGCTGAATCCGGCCCAAATCATTGGCGCCGAGCTTTGGGCGCCGCATGGCGCCAGGCGATCTGCAAGGCGGCGGCCAACTCGGCCTCGCTGAGCGCGGCGAGCCGGGCCAAAGTCCAGCCGCGAGCGCCCCAGGCGTTGGCGAGCGGCTGGAATGCGTCCGGGGCGACGGCGCATTTGAGCGCCTGCTCGTCGGGAGCGAAATTCAAATTGGCGGTGAGGCCATCGGCCGCGAGGGTCGCAAAGGTCACGCGCGCCTTGAATGCGCGCCGATCGAAATGCGGATATTCGCTCACCCCGGGCAAGGCGAGCGCAAGGCGTCTGAGGTCTTCGGCGTCGGACATGACGGGCTCCCGGCCCGCCCATAGTCTCTCCGGCGCAGAGAACCCGCAAGCTTCAAACGGAGAGGCGCTTGCGGACCTCCGCCTCGACCATGTCTTTTCGCTCGCCCGCCAGCACCACCGCGCCGCGGTCCATCACGGCGTAATCGTCGGCGATGTCGCGCGCCCATTCGAAATATTGCTCGACGACGACGATCGCCATCTCGCCCTTCTGGCGCAGGTAGAGAATGGCGCGGCCGATGTCGCGGATGATCGAGGGCTGGATGCCTTCCGTCGGCTCGTCGAGCACCAGGAGCTTGGGCCGCGTCACGAGCGCGCGCGCGATCGCGAGCTGCTGTTGCTGGCCGCCCGAGAGATCGCCGCCGCGCCGCCCGAGCATCTCGTTGAGGACAGGGAACAGGCTGAATATCTCGTCGTCGATGAACCGCCGCTCGCGCGGCTGGGTCGCGAACCCCGTCATCAGGTTCTCCCGGACGGTCAGCAGCGGAAATATCTCGCGGCCCTGCGGGACATAGCCGACGCCGCGGCGCGCGCGCAGGTGCGGCGCGATCCCGCTGATATCCTCGCCCATCCAGCGGATCGCGCCCGAGGCGATCGGCTGGTGGCCGACGATGGCGCGCAACAGCGAGGATTTGCCGACGCCGTTGCGGCCGAGCACGGTCGTCACCCGGCCGATTTCGGCCTTGAGCGAAACCGAACGCAGCGCCTGCGCGGCGCCGTAGAACAGGTCTATCGAATTCGACGCTGAGCATTGGCTATCGCCCGAGGTAAACTTCGATGACGCGCTCGTCGGCGCTGACTTGATCGAGCGTCCCCTCGGCGAGCACGGATCCCTCGTGCAGGACCGTGACCTTGACGCCGAGTTCGCGCACGAAGGCCATGTCGTGTTCGACGACGACGACCGAATGATCTCGCGCAATCTCCTTCAGCAGTTCCGCCGTCGCCGCCGTCTCCGCATCGGTCATGCCCGCGACGGGTTCGTCGACGAGCAGCAACTTGGGATCCTGGGCCAGCAGCATCCCGATCTCCAGCCATTGCTTCTGTCCGTGCGACAGAGATCCCGCAAGGCGCGCGCGTTCGTCGCCGAGGCGGATCGTGGCGAGAATGCGGTCGATCGTTTGCTGTTCCTGGCGCGCCGCGCCGCCGAACAGGGTCGCATAAACCGTGCGCGGCGCCTTCGCCGCGAGCAGGATATTGTCGACGACCGTGTGGTTTTCGAACACGGTGGGCTTTTGAAACTTCCGGCCGACGCCGAGTTCGGCGATCTCAGTTTCGTCGAGCGTCGTCAGATCGTGGCGGCCTTCGAAATAGACGTCGCCGGAATCGGGCCTGGTCTTGCCTGTTATGACGTCCATCATCGTCGTCTTGCCGGCGCCGTTCGGGCCGATGATCGCCCGCATTTCGCCGGGCGCCAGCACAAGGGAAAGCCCTCTGAGAGCCTTGTAGCCGTCGAAGGCGACGCTGACGCCGTCGAGGTAAAGCAGCGACGAGGTCAACACGCCGTTTTCGTCAGGCCCGGTCATGGCGAGGCCTCCGAAGCAGGCGCCGAGGCGGATGCGGATTTCGGCGTTTCGGGCTTGGCCGGCGTCTTCTGCCCGCCGCGAGCCGCCGTCAGCCCGAGCAGGCCCTTGGGCAGGAACAGCGTCACGAGAACGAACAGACCTCCGAGGCCGAAGAGCCAATATTCGGGAAAGGCGCCCGTGAAATAGGTCTTGGCGAAATTGACGACGATGGCGCCGAGCGCGGCGCCCACGAGCGTGCCGCGGCCGCCGACCGCGACCCAGATGACCGCCTCGATGGAATTGCCGGGGTCGAATTCGCTCGGATTGATGATCCCGACCTGCGGCACATAGAGCGCGCCCGCGATTCCCGCCATCACGGCGGAGACGACGAAAGCGAAGAGTTTGTAATTCTCCACGCGGTAGCCGAGAAACCGCACGCGGCTTTCCGAGTCCCGGATGGCGATCAGCGCCTTGCCGTATTTGGAGCTGACGATCGCCTTCGAAACCACATAGGCGGCGGCGAGCGCGAGGGCCGAAATCGAGAACAGGGCCGCTCGCGTGGAATCCGATTGCACGTTGAAGCCGAGAATGTCCTTGAAATCGGTCAGGCCGTTATTGCCGCCGAAGCCGAAGTCGTTGCGGAAGAAGGCGAGCTTCAGAGCGTAGGTCAGGGCTTGCGTTATGATGGAGAGGTAGACGCCTGTCACGCGCGAGCGGAAGGCAAACCAGCCGAAGGCGAAGGCGAGCACCCCGGGAACCAGCGCGACCATCAACGCCGCATAGGCAAAGGAATGGAAGCCCCACCAGGCGATCGGCAATTCCTTCCAGTTCAGAAAGACCATGAAGTCGGGCAGAATCGGATTGGCGTAAACGCCGCGCGCGCCGATCTGGCGCATCAGATACATGCCCATCGCATAGCCGCCGAGCGCGAAAAATGCGCCATGGCCAAGCGACAGGATGCCGCAATAGCCCCAGACGAGATCCAGCGCCACCGCCAGGATCGCGAAGCAAACATATTTGCCCAGCAGCGCCACGAGATAGGGCGGCATGAAGAACGCCGAGTCCTTGGCGGGCGCGAGCGCCAGCACCGGCACCAGGATCGCGCAGCCGATCGTGAGGGCGAGGAAGAGATGACCCAGACGGTCCAATCGCGTTGTCTGCTTCGTCATCGTCAAGCCTCGACCGCCCGTCCCTTGAGCGCGAACAATCCGCGCGGACGTTTTTGGATGAACAGGATGATGAAGACCAGCAGGAGAATCTTGCCCAGCACCGCGCCGATGACGGGCTCCAACAGCTTGTTGGCGAGCCCCAGCGTCAGCGCCCCGAGCAACGTGCCCCAGAGATTGCCGACGCCGCCGAGAACCACAACCATGAAACTGTCGATGATATAGCCCTGACCCAGATTGGGGGAGACGTTGTCGATCTGCGAGAGCGCGACGCCCGCGATGCCGGCGATCCCCGATCCCAGGCCAAAGGCGAGCATGTCGATCCGTCCGGTCGAAATGCCCATCGCCGAAGCCATGCGCCGGTTCTGCGTGACCGCGCGCATCCTGAGGCCGAACGAGGTGGCGCGCAATACGAACTGCAGGGCCACGAAAACGACGATCGCCAGCGCGATGATCCATAACCTTCCGCTGGTGATCGACAAGCCGCCGACCTCAACCGCGCCCGACATGAAGTCCGGCGCCGTGACCTGCTTGTTGTTGGCCCCGAAGATCGAGCGCACCGTTTGCTGCAGGATCAGCGAGACGCCCCAGGTCGCGAGCAGCGTCTCGAGCGGTCGGCCATACAGAAATCGAATGACGAGCCTTTCGATCAGGACGCCGACGATGCCCGAAACGACGAAGGCCAGCGGCAGCGCGATCGCAAGCGACCATTGCGAAAGCCAGGCGGGCAGCAGGTTCTGAACGACGAAGGTTGTGTAGGCCCCGAGCATGACCATTTCGCCATGCGCCATATTGATGACGCCCATGACGCCGAAGGTGATCGCGAGTCCGATCGCGGCCAGCAGCAGCACCGACGAGGCGGACACCCCGTACCAGAGGTTCTGCGCCAGGTTCCAGAGCGCCAGACGCGTCTTTATCGAGGATAACGCCGATTGCGCCGCCGCCTTGAGTTCGGGCGAGTTGCTCTTGTCGACGACCTCATTGAGAAGGCCCTGAGCGTCCTGGTCCCCGCGCGCCTTCAGCACCTCGACGGCGGCGATCCGATCGGCGGCCGGCGCATCGGGATCGGAGAGCAGAATGGCCGCGCGCGCCTGACGCAGGGCGTCGCCGGCCCGCGCGTCGGTTTCCTTGGAGAGCGCCGCTTCGATCGCGTGCAGAGCCTTGGGGTCCCGCGATTTGAAAACCGCGTCGGCGGCGGCGGCGCGTTTGGCCGGATCGGGATTGGCGAGCGTCAGAGAGCCGAGCGCCGCGTCGATGGCGCTTCGCAACGCATTGTTGACCCGGACCTTCTTGAACGATGAGGAATCGACGCCCGCGAGTTTTTCTCCGGTCCGGGCGTTTATGACGTCGCCCGAGGCGGTGCGATAGACGAGGAGATGCGCCACCGGATCGATGAGCAGGCGATTGTCGCCCAGAGCCTCGAGTATCGCCGCCGCATTGGGCGCGCCGCTCGCGGCGAGTTCCGTGATCGCCTGGGCGGTCTGCGGAAATTTGTCTTGAAGAAATTTCGCGAGGGTGTCGTCGAGCGCATCCGCGCGGGCCAGCGACGCGCAGCAGACAAACACCAGGAGAGCGAGCCAGCGAGCGATCATGGTCGGCAACGATGTTCACCCAATCCGTGGTTCTGGAGATATCTCTCCCGTATGCGGGAGAGATGGGAGGACGCCGAGGCGCCCCGAATATTGCGAGGCTTAAATCAACCGCCGCACTTGCCTGTCTTGACGTTGAAGTTGCCGCAAGACATCGGCTTGCGCCAGTCGGCGATCAGATCGCGGGAGCCTTCGAGGTAGGGCGACCATTCCTGCGCCACCACGGTGCCGGGCGTCTGCCAGACCGTGTTGATCAGGCCGTCGGCTTGGATTTCGCCGATGTAGACGGGCTTGGTGATGTGATGGTTGGTCATCATCGTGGCGATGCCGCCAGTCAGGTTCGGAACGGCGACGCCGATCATGGCGTCGATGACTTTATCCGTGTCGAAGCTGCCGGCCTTCTCGACCGCTTTCACCCACATGCTGAAGCCGATGACATGGGCTTCCATCGGGTCGTTGAACGTGCGCTTCGGATTCTTGGTGAACGCGCGCCACTTCTCGATGTATTCCTTGTTGGCGGGCGTATCGATCGTCTGGAAATAGTTCCAGGCGGCGAGATGTCCGACCAGCGGCTTGGCGTCGAGGCCAGCGAGTTCTTCTTCGCCGACCGAGAACGCGACGACCGGGATGTCCGTCGCCTTGATGCCCTGGTTGCCGAGTTCCTTGTAGAAGGGAACGTTGGCGTCGCCGTTGATCGTCGAAACGACCGCCGTCTTCTTGCCGGCCGAACCGAACGCCTTGATCTTGGTGACTTCCGTCTGCCAATCGGAGAATCCGAACGGCGTATAGTTGATCATCACGTCTTCGTCAGGAACGCCCTTGGACTTGAGATAGGCGGCCAGAATCTTGTTGGTCGTGCGCGGATAGACGTAGTCGGTGCCTTCGAGCACCCAACGCTTCACGGAGCCGCCGTCGGCGCTCATGAGATAGTCGACCGCGGGGATCGCCTGCTGGTTCGGAGCGGCGCCCGTGTAGAAGACGTTGCGCTCGGATTCTTCGCCCTCGTATTGCACGGGATAGAAGAGGATCGAGTTCAGCTCCTTGAACACCGGAAGCACGGATTTGCGCGAGACCGAGGTCCAGCAGCCGAAGACGACCGAGACCTTGTCCTTGGCGATCAACTCCTTGGCCTTTTCCGCGAACAGGGGCCAGTTGGACGCGGGGTCGACGACGACCGCCTCCAGCTTCTTCCCGAGGACGCCGCCCTTCTTGTTTTGCTCGTCGATGAGCATCAGCATCACGTCTTTGAGCGTGGTCTCGCTGATGGCCATAGTGCCGGAAAGCGAGTGAAGGATGCCGATCTTGATTGTATCCTCGGCGCGCGCAGCTATCGCGCTCAGCGCGACCGCCCCGCCGACGAGAGCGCCGGCCGCGCGCAAAATAAAGCGTCTTGTCACTGACATAGTCGACCCCATCCTGTCTTCGGTGAAAGAAGCCGGTTCGCACTTGCGTTCCGGTTCGGACGACGGGGGGTCGCAAGCCTCGTGCCAGCGTCTTTCTCGGCCTGGAAGGGAATTGTCTGACTAGATTGCGAGGATTCGCGTCAATCTGATTATTTAAAGGGCGCCCGCCCTCACTTTGGCGCGCGTTTAGCCAAAATGCGTTGCAGCGTGCGCCGGTGCATATTCAACTGGCGGGCGGTCTCGGAGACGTTGCGTTCGCATGATTCGTAAACGCGCTGAATATGCTCCCAGCGCACCCGATCCGCGGACATCGGATGTTCGGGATTGTCCATCCGGTCGAGCCGCTCGGCGGTGAGGGCCGCGACGATTTCGTCGGCGTTGACAGGTTTGGCCAGATAATCGAAGGCGCCCAGCTTCACGGCGACGACGGCCGTCGCGATGGCGCCGTAACCGGTGAGAATTATGGCGCGCGAGTCGGGCCGCTTGGCCTTGAGCGCCCGCATGACGTCCAGGCCGCTGCCGTCTCCGAGTTTGAGATCGATGACGGCGAAGGCGGGCGCATTGGCCTCAATGGCGGCCAGGCCTTCGGCGACGCTGACCGCCATGGTCGGCGCAAAACCTCGCGACGCCATCGCGCGGGCCAGCCTGTCGCAGAAGGGCTTGTCGTCGTCGACGATCAGCAACGACTTGTCGTCGGCTACGGACGCCTGGCCGTCTGTGGAAGCCGTCGTAGGTCCGCCATTTCTATCCATTGCCGGCGCTCCTTAAAGTTTCAGCTGACAAGACTATCACGACCCAGGCGCTGGGTGCGACGACCTTGTACGAAGGTCGCATAGGGCCAGGTGATCGTCGCTTTGGCGCCGCGCCCCTCGGGACCCGCATTCGCGATCTCGAGCACGGCCCCCGAATGCTCCAGCAGGGCTTTGGCGATGAACAACCCCAGGCCGAGCCCGCCGGCGGCTTCCCCCTCGCCCCGGCGCGCGGCGGCGCGGTCGGAAATATAGGGCTCGCCCAGTTGGGCGAGGACTTGCGAGGGGAAGCCGGGCCCGTCGTCGGAAACGACGATTTTGACTTCGGACGCGTTCCACGCGGCATGAATCTCAACCCGGGTTGCGGCGAATCCGACCGCGTTCTCGACAATATTGGTCAGGCCATAGAGGACGGCGGGATTTCGCCGGCTCGACGGCTCCCGGCCTTCTCCGGAGAGATCGACATGGATTTCAACGTCTTGCAGGCGATGCGGGGCGGCGATTTCCTCGATCAAATGGCCGAGCGTGGCTTCGTCGATCGAGTTGGCGGCCATTTCCGACGGCGCCGACAATTTGCCCAGGATCGTTCGGCATCGCGCCACCTGTTCCTCGACGAGGCGCAGATCGTCGGAGCAATGGGCCGCCACTTGCGGTTGGGCCGCCAGTTCGTGGACGACGAGGGCGACCGTCGCCAGTGGCGTTCCCAGTTCGTGCGCCGCGGCGGCCGCCAGCCCGTCGAGTTGCGAGAGATGCTGCGCGCGAGCGAGGATGAGTTCGGTGGCGTTGAGGGCGCTGGCGAGTTGTCGCGCCTCGCTCGCAACGCGGTTCCCGTAGATCGAGACAAAGATCGCGCTGACCGCGATGGCGGCCCACAGCCCGAGGGCGAAGAGCGGCGGCGGCCGGAGGGCCAGCCCGTCGGCGTCACGCAGCGGCCAGCTCCAAAATTCCAGCAAGGTCGCGCATAGCAGCGCAAGTCCGAGCAGGAGAAGCGTTTGCCGCCAGGGCAGGGAGACCGCCGATGTCGCGACCGGCGCTAAAAACAGAATCGAGAAGGGGTTCGCCAGGCCTCCCGTCAGGAAGAGCAGACAGTAGAGCTGCACGATGTCGAACGCCAATATCCCGGTGGCGAACTTGTCCCGCAGGCGGAGGTTGACCGGAAAGCGCCAACGAAGCCAAATGTTGAGAAATACGGATGCGAAAAGGCAGCCGAAACCCGCGATCAGCGGAAAGCGCACCCCGAGCAAAAAATAGGAGACGAGCATGGCGACGGCCTGGCCGCTCGCGGCCAGCCACCGCAGACGAATTAGCGTATCTAATCGCAGCCGGCGCGCGCGCTGGCCAAATTCATCGTCGTCAAAAGTATCCAAGACGGCCGGGCAACCCCCTCGAGACTTGGCCGCGCCAAGAGCTATTGGATTTTTTCGTTGGGGTAGACGCCCCAAAGCGCGACTTGATCAATATATCCCTTGAATCCCTCGCCGTCGATCAGACACCACGCTCCATCGCAGGATCGCACATTGACGATCACGCCCGATTGCAGGGTCGCGGCCACGTCTGCGCCGGCGGACGGCTTGGCGTAGATCTTGATCTCCTGCCCTTTTTTCCCTGGAGCGACGAGCGCGGTCCGCCGCCCGGAAAGCAGCGAGTGCAGCACCCAGCCCTCCGCCCCCTCGGAATCGCGCACCTTGCGCCAGATTTCGAATTCGGCCGTAATTTCAACCGGAAGGCCTGCGCGCTGAAAAACCCACTTCGTGGCGTGATCCTTGGACGGACCTTCGCGCAGGTTCACGCGGTCCGTTTTCAGGCTCGCGTAGCGCGGCAAGGGCAGCCCCGTCACCGACCCCACAGGATCGGCTCGGCCGGGTCCGACCGTTAGACTTAGGACCAGCGCCAGGGCGAGGACCGCCTGGATCGCGCCTGCCGCGCGCCTGAAAACCATTTTAAACGCATGCATTGCCGCACCCCTGATGGCGAAGGTCCCCCGCGCATCCTTGTCTTTGGCTCTCCATCTGATAGAGAGGCCGCTGAGCGGCGCGACGGCGCGGCGGGGGCTCCGGCCTCGCCGTCATAAGTGGCGTCCGTTTCGTTAACGGGGCCTAAACCCATCTGATCTCAAGGGCAAATATGGTTGAAGCAGGGCCATCGGCTTGGGGGCTCCTCGACGGCGGGGAGGCAATGCGTTCATGACCAAGAGAAAACCTCTCGTCGTCGTCACGCGCAGGCTCCCTGAACTCGTCGAGACGCGCATGCGCGAGCTTTTTGACGCGCGGCTGAATCTCGAAGACAACCCGATGAGCGAAGCCGAGATCGTGGATGCGATGCGCGAGGCCGACGTTCTCGTGCCGACGATCACCGATCAGATCAACGCCCATATGATCGCCCAGGCCGGCGAGAACATGAAGCTGATCGCCAATTTCGGGAACGGCGTCGACCATATCGACGTCACCTCGGCGCTTCGGCGCGGCATCACGGTCACGAATACGCCGGGCGTCCTGACCGAGGACACCGCCGACATGACGATGGCGCTGATCCTTTCCACGGCGCGCAGGCTGGCCGAAGGGGCGCGAATCATTCCGGACGGCAAGTGGACGGGATGGTCGCCGACCTGGATGCTCGGTCGGCGAATCACCGGCAAGCGCCTGGGCATCGTCGGCATGGGCCGCATCGGCCAGGCCCTGGCGCGGCGCGCGCGCGCCTTCGGCCTGTCGATCCATTACCACAATCGACGCCGGGTCGCGGCGCAGATCGAAGAGGCCCTGGAAGCGACCTATTGGGACTCGCTCGACCAGATGCTGGCCCGGATGGACTTCGTGTCGATCAATTGCCCCCATACGCCGGCGACCTATCACTTGCTTTCGGCCAGGCGTCTGAAGCATTTGCGGCCGGAAGCGATCCTGATCAACACGGCGCGCGGCGAGATCGTCGACGAAAACGCTCTGACGCGCATGCTCGAGGCCGATGAGATCGCCGGGGCCGGACTCGACGTTTTCGAGCACGCGCCGGCGGTGTCCGATAAGCTTATCGCACTGGCGAAGTCGGGCAAGGTGACGCTGCTGCCGCATATGGGCTCCGCCACTCACGAGGGCCGCGCCGACATGGGCGAGAAGGTCATCATCAATATCAAGACCTTCATGGACGGACACCGTCCGCCCGATCGGGTTCTGCCCAGCATGCTCTGATGCGTCAGCGCGCGGGCGCTGGGCGCGCTCAGCCGCCCGCGAAGCTGTGCGGCGCGGGGCTGATCACATTAGCCGCCCCGCCGTTGATTTGCATGACCGCGAGGCCGCGCTCGTTGGGCCCGTCCGCTCTGAAGCGGAACACCCCATCCGCGCCGTTGAAGCCCGACGGATTGGTCAGCACGGATTCGCTGAAGCGTTGCGCGCCCTGGGTGCGCGCCAGTGCGGCGACGAGAGACACGGCGTCATAGGCGAGAGTGGCGAGCCGCGTCGGGTCGCTGTTGAATTTGGCTTTGTAGCGCTGTGCGAATGAATTGAAGCCGGCGTTTTCCGGCGCGGCGAACCAGGCGCCCTGCAGCGCCGGCAGCTTCAAGACGCGCGGATCGTTCCACACGCCAGTGCCGAGAATCTGGACCCTGACGCCGCTGGTGGCCAGCGCCGCGCTGACGGCGCCCATGCTGTCGGCCTGTTCGGGAATGAAAAGCGCGTCGATTTGATTGCCCAGGCCCGCGATCTCCTGAACGCCGCCCTCGGCCTGTCCCGGCGCGTAACGGGCGACCGACACGACATGGGCGTTGAGTTTGGCGGCCTCGGCCTGGAATTCGGCGACCGCGACGTTGCCGTAGTCGGTCTGCGGGGCGAGCACCGCGAAGGACTTCTTGCCCTTGGAGACGGCGTAATCCGTGATCCTGTCGACATAGGACTCGATCAGGAAGGAGAGCAGATAGACGCCAGGCGAGGCTACAGTCGAATCGGTCGAAAACGCGATCACCGGGCGATTGGCCGCCTTGGCCGCGCGTCCGACCTCGCGCACATTCGCCGCATACAGCGGTCCGACAATGATTTCCGCGCCGGCGCCGAGCTCCGACTGGGCCGCCTGAGCCGCGCCATCGGGAGTCGAACGATCGTCGACGACCATGAGCGTGATATCGGTCGCGCCGGACTCGTCGACCGCGAGCTCGGCGGCATTGCGGAGCGACTGCGCCGATGACGCTCGGCGCGCCCTTCTGCGTCAGCGGCAGGATCGCGCCGACGCGCACGGAGCCTGTTCCAATCGTCTCGCCCACGGTGGCGCCGCCCGGAAGGGGCTGGCTCTGAACCGCCGGCACGGGAGCGGCGGAATTGTCGCCGGGAAGCCCGATGCCGGTCGAGTTGCAGGCGGCCAGCGTCGCCGCGAGACCCGCCAGAAGGCCTAATCGCCCCCGCAGACCCGACCAGCGCGCCTGCAAAGCTATCGAAGCCGTTGCGGACATTACGAGACCCCCACCGCCCGGCGACCACGAATCGTCGTCGCTTTCCAACCGCATTATGCCCGGGGCGCCGCGTTTGACTCAATGCGCCCGCCGACAGTCGCGCCAATGTTTAGTGACATTGTGGCATTTTCGGCCTCGAATGATAAGGAAAATGAGGTAACGCCAAGGCTTTCGCTCGGAAGCCGGCGCAGGAGTCATGGATCGATGACGAAGCGCGAATCCTCTTTGGCCCCGCAACGAACCGCCTCGGCGAGGCCGCGCGGCTTCACCGCTCTCGGGGTCCGCGTACACGCACAATCGATCGAACCCGGGCTCCATGTCGTCGCGACGCCGATCGGCAATCTCGGCGACATTACCCTTCGCGCTCTCGGGGTTCTCGGCGGCGCGGACGCGATCCTCGCCGAGGATACCCGAGTCTCGCGCCGGCTCACGGAGCATTACGAAATTGCCACGCCGCTCGTGGCCTATCACGAACACAACGCCGCCCAGGCGAGGCCTAGAATTCTGGCTCGCCTTGCCGAGGGCGAGGCGCTCGCGCTGATATCCGACGCCGGCACGCCGCTGATATCCGACCCCGGCTACAAGCTGGTGGCCGAGGCCCTCGCCCAGGGCGCGGCGGTCCACAGCTTGCCCGGACCCTGCGCCGCGCTCGCGGCGCTGACGAGCGCGGGGCTGCCCACCGACCGTTTTTTTTTCGAGGGCTTCCTGCCGGCCAAGAGTTCGGCGCGAAGGACCCGGATCAACGAATTGGCGCGCGTTCCCGCCACGCTCATTTTCTACGAAGCCCCCAGCCGGCTCGCGCAAAGTCTGTCCGATCTCGCGGCTGAGCTGGGACCTCGCCCCGCGGCCGTCGCCCGCGAGCTGACGAAACTCTACGAAGAGACGCGACGCGGCGACCTCGAGGCTCTCGCGCTTCACTACGGCGAATCGGATCCGCCAAAGGGCGAAATCGTGATCGTGGTCGGCCCGCCCGGAGAAGCCGCGCCGGTCGAGGGCGCGGATCTCGATCGCCAGCTCCTCGACGCTTTGAAGTCTCTCTCGCTCAAGGACGCCGCGGCGGCGGTCGCGGCGAGCACGGGGCTTCCGCGCCGCGAAATCTACGCCCGGGCTTTGCTTCTGTCGGCCGAACGCCGATGAGCGAGGCCGCGAGGGGCAAGGGCGCAGGGCGACGGCGCGCATATCTGTTCGGGCTGCGGGCCGAGTGGGTTGCGAGCCTTTGGCTGAATGCAAAGGGCTATCGCGTTCTGGCCCGCCGATTCGTCATCAACGGGGGCGAGATCGATCTCGTCGTCCAGCGGGGTTCGACCATCGCCTTCGTCGAGGTCAAGGCGCGGGAGAACCTCGACGACGCGGCCTGCGCGATCGATGCAGTGAAAATCCGCCGCATCTCTCGCGCCGCCCGGGTCTGGTTGACCCGCAACCCCTGGACGGCGGGTTTGACCCATCGCGGAGACGCCGTCTTCATCGCCCCCCGACGGCTTCCCCGCCACACGGTCTGCGCGTATACGCTGTCCCTGGACTGATCCCTGCGAGTTTCCCGATGCCTTTGACCGTCGCCGTCCAAATGGACCCTATCGATCGCATTCGGATTGCGGGAGATTCGACATTCGCGTTGTTGCTGGAGGCGCAGGCGCGCGGACATGCTCTGCTCTATTACACCCCGGATAGACTGACTTTGGATGGATCGCGCATAATTGCGTCCGTGCAGAGCCTCAGCGTCAAGGACGAGCAGGGGAACCACGCCCAATTGGGCGAGGCGCGCCGTATGGACCTCGGCGAGGCCGACGTCGTTCTGCTTCGCCAGGACCCGCCGTTCGATCTCGCCTATGTCACGACGACCCATCTGCTGGAGCGGCTGCACCCGCAAACCCTGGTCGTCAACGATCCCAGATCGGTTCGCGACGCGCCCGAGAAGATGTTCGTCATGGATTTTCCGGATCTGATGCCGCCGACATTGATTTCGCGCGATCGCGCCGAAATCGAGGCGTTTCGAATCCTGCACGGCGCGGTCGTGATGAAACCGCTCTACGGCAACGGCGGCGCCGCCGTGTTCAAGGTGGACCCCAAAGACGCCAATTTCGGCTCGCTGTTCGACCTTTTCTCGGTGACGTTTCGCGAGCCCTGGGTGATCCAGAAATTTCTGCCCGCGGTCGCCGACGGCGACAAGCGGATCATTCTCGTTGACGGCGCGGCGCTGGGCGCGGTCAATCGCGTGCCGGTCGGCGACGACATTCGCTCCAACATGGTGCGGGGCGGATCGGCCAGAGAGACCGAACTCACGCCGCGGGAGCGCGAAATATGCGCGCGCATCGGGCCGGAGCTGAAACGGCGCGGACTGATCTTCGTCGGGATCGATGTCATCGACGGACACCTGACGGAGATCAACGTGACCTCGCCGACCGGACTGCGGGTCATTCAGCGCCTGAGCGGGGTCAACCTCGCGGCCGCGATTTGGGACGTCATCGAGGCCAAACGACGCGAAATGGGCGCCGCCGCCAACAACCATTAGGGAAAAGGCATGGAGACGACCCTGGCCGAGCGCAGCCGCCGACAGCGCTCCAGCGCGCCGCGCCGAGGATTTGACCGCGCCCGCCTCGACCGCCGCCTCGAAGCTGCGCGCCGCGATCTCGGCGCCGACCTCGCCGCCTTTCGCGCCGCCGCCGTCGAAATCTTTCGCGACGCGCTGGAGCCGGCGCGCGACGAAGTCCGGCGCGCGCTGGAAGAGGACGGGAAGGGACGCGCTTGCGCGGAGCGTCTGAGCGAAATCGAGGATCAGATGATCCGCGCGCTGCATGCGATGGCCAGACGCCATTGCCATCCCGAATTCAGCGCCACGGCGCGAGTGACGATCGTCGCAGTGGGCGGCTATGGCCGCGGGTTGCTGGCGCCCGGTTCGGATATCGATCTCCTGTTCCTGTTGCCGGACGGCGCCGACGCCGGCGCCAAGAAGATCGTCGAGACCATCCTATACGTGCTCTGGGATCTCAAGCAGAAGGTCGGCCATTCCACGCGAACGATCGACGAGTGTTTGCGTCAGGCCCGTTCGGACATGACCATTCGCACGGCCTTGCTCGAAGCGCGCGTCCTCGATGGCGATGAAGCGGTGTTCGAGCGGATGCGCGCGAGATTCGACAAGGAGATCGTCGCAAAGACGGCCAGCGAATTCGTCGCCGCCAAGCTCGCCGAGCGGGACGCCCGGATCAAGCGGGCCGGCGAATCCCGCTATCTCGTCGAGCCCAACGTCAAGGAAGGCAAGGGCGGCTTGCGCGACCTGAACACCTTGTTCTGGATCGCCAAATACGTCTACCGGGTCCGCGACCCCAAGGATCTGGTCCCGGCGGGCCTGTTTTCCACTCGGGAATTCGCGCTGTTTCGACGTTGCGAGGACTTCCTCTGGTCCGTCCGCTGCCACCTTCATTTTCTGACCGGCAGATCCGAGGAGCGATTGAGCTTCGATCTGCAGCGGCAGATCGCCGAACGGCTCGGCTATGCCGCGCGCGCGGGCCAAAACGCCGTCGAACGTTTCATGAAGCACTATTTCCTCGTCGCCAAGGACGTCGGCGACCTCACGGCGATCGTTTGCGCTGCGCTCGAAGAACGCCAGACCAAGCCCACGCAAGCCTTGGACCGATTTCTCAGCCGACTGCGTCGGCGGCCGAGCGCCGTGGCGGACGCAAGCGACTTTCGGATCGACACGGACCGGGTGAACGTGATCAACGCGGACGCCTTCGAGCGCGATCCCGTCAATATGATCCGCCTCTTCTGGGTCGCCGATCGATCCAGCCTGGCGATCCACCCGGACGCGGCCCGATTGGTCACGCAATCGCTCAAGCGCATTGACGCCAAACTGCGGACAAATCCGGAGGCGAACCGGCTGTTTCTCGAGATTCTGACGTCTCGACGATCGCCGGAGACGGCGCTGCGGCGAATGAACGAGGCCGGCGTCCTCGGCCGCTTCATTCCCGATTTCGGGCGAACCGTCGGCATGATGCAGTTCTCGATGTACCACCACTATACCGTGGACGAGCACCTGCTCCGCACCGTCGGCGTGCTCAGCCAGATCGAAGCGGGAACCCTGAGGGAAGATCATCCGCTCGTCAGCGAAATCCTGCCGGCGATCACCCATCGCACGTCGCTGTATGTCGCGGCGTTTCTCCACGACATCGCCAAGGGCCGCAAGGAAGACCATTCGATCGCGGGGGCCGAGGTCGCCCGCCGTCTCTGCCCAAGGCTCGGTCTCACCTCCGCGGATACGGAACGCGTGGCTTGGTTGATCGAGCAGCATCTGACCATGTCCAACATGGCGCAGGGCCGCGACCTCTCCGATCCCAAGACCGCCGAGGCGCTGGCGGAGAACGTGCAAACGCTCGAGCGTCTGCGCCTGCTGCTCACGCTCACCGTTTGCGATATCCGCGCCGTCGGCCCGGGAGTTTGGAACGGCTGGAAAGGGCAGTTGCTGCGCAGCCTGTTCTGGGAAACCGAGGTCGTGCTGGGCGGCGGACATTCCTCGATCGACCGGAAAATGCGGGTCGCCTCCGCGCAGGAAGCTTTGCGCCGCGCGTTGCCGGGCTGGTCGGATCCGGAATTCGACGCTTATGCGGCGCGCCACTACCCCGCCTATTGGTTGAAGGTCGACCTCACGCGGCAGATCGCGCACGCCAAGCTGTTTTTCGCGATGGCGGCGGAGGTCCGCTCGCTCGCCACGGAAGTCGCCACCGACGCGTTCCGCGGCGTTACCGAATTGACGATCGTCGCGCCCGACCATCCGCGCCTGCTCTCCATCATCGCCGGCGCCTGTGCGGCCGCCGGCGGCAACATCGTCGACGCGCAGATTTTCACCACCACCGACGGCTTTGCGCTCGACACGATCTTCGTGTCCCGAGCCTTCGATCGCGATGAGGACGAATTGCGCCGGGCGGGCCGGATCGCGCGTTCGATCGAGCAGGCTCTGCGCGGGGAAATCCGGGTCAGCGAGATCATCTCAGCCAAGCGAACGCGCGATGCGCGCGCAGGCGCGTTCGCCATCGAGCCGGAGGTCATGATCGATAATTCGTTGTCGAACCGATATACCGTGCTCGAGGTGTCGGGGCTGGATCGGCTGGGCCTGCTCTACGATCTGACTTCCGCGCTGTCGAAGCTGAACCTGAACATCGGGTCCGCCCATATCGTCACCTTCGGCGAAAAGGCGGTCGATTCCTTCTACGTGACCGACCTGACCGGAGCCAAGATCGTATCGGCCTCGCGTCAGGCGGCCATCAAGCGGCACCTGCTCGCCACTTTCGAAACGCGCTGACCGGCTGCGTCCAAATCGCGGGGGCGCTTGATTTTTGACCGCGGAGCCATGATATCGGCGCTGAATAACTACGGGGCATTTTGCGAAATGAACGATACGACCCAATCGCCTGCGTCGGAACCGGCGGCGGCCGAAGCCGCCCCTGCTCAAGAGGCGGATGTATTCGCGCTGATCGAGAGGCTCAATGCGGAAAATGCGGAATTGAAGGATCGGGCGCTGCGCGCGCTGGCGGATGTCGAAAATATGCGCCGCCGCTCCGAACGCGAGGCCGCCGATGCGCGCGCCTATGCCGTGACCGCCTTTGCTCGCGATCTCCTGACCGTCGCCGACAATCTCGCGCGCGCGATCGAAAACGTTCCGGCCGAGGCGCGCGCGGCGGCCGAGGGCGTTCTGAAAACGCTCGTCGAGGGCGTGGAACTGACGGAAAGGGAGCTTCAGGCGGTCCTGGGCCGGCACGGCGTCAAGAAACTGGAGCCGCAGGGCGAGAAGTTCGATCCCAACTTCCATCAGGCGATGTTCGAGGTTCCCGACGAGGCGACGCCCGCCGGCACCGTGACGCAGGTCGTACAGAGCGGCTGGAAGATCGGCGAGCGCGTGCTCCGCCCGGCCTTGGTCGGGGTCTCCAAAGGCGGCCCGAAGAGCGCGCCGAAGGCGGACTAAGAGGCGCCCCGCAGGCGCGCGCCGGCAAGGGACTCAGGCCGGACTGACGCGCCGTAAGGTAAGGTTGATCCGGCCGCCCTTTTCCAGCAGCGTCGAACTGCCGGCGATGATCCTGTCGACCCCGTGGAAAGCGAGCCGGCCTTCGCCGCCGAGGGTCATCGCATCCCCGGACTGGAGACGGAACGAGCGGGTCGGCCCCTGGCGAACCTCGCCGCCGACCCGAAAGACAGCCGTATCGCCCAAGGACAGCGAAACCACCGGCGCAGACAGCTCGGCTTCGTCCCGGTCCTGATGCAGACCCATTCGGGCGGTCGCGCTGTAGACGTTGATCAGGCAGGCTTCGGGCGCCGGGGCTTGCGGCGCCAGATCGCGCCAGATTTCGAACAGGCGAGCCGGCATCGGCGGCCAGGGCCGCCCGGTTTCCGGATGGGTCGGCTGGTAGCGATAGCCGGAGACGTCGGAGACCCAGCCCAGCGCGCCGCAATTCGTCATGCGTACGGTGAAGGCCTTGCCGCTTCGCGGCATGCGCGGCGTGAAGAGCGGCGCGCACGACACGACGGCTCGCAACTCTTCGAGCAGAGCTTCCTGGGCCTCGCGCGCGAGATAGCCGGGGAAGCGCCGCACGCCCGGCAGGATATCCAGCGCCGTGGCCATTTCGCCCTCAATCCCCGCGCCGCCGCCGGATCGCGGCCAGCGCCTGGCCGGCCGCGACGACGCCGGTTCGATAGGCGCCGTGGGCCGTGGAATAGTCCGACCTCGAACATGCCTCGCCGGCAAAAAACAATCGGTTGTCGATCGGCTCGGCGAGCGTCGCCCGGCTGTCGGCCTTTCCTGGCCGCGCATAGGAATAGGAGCCCCTCGCCCAGACGTCGCGCGCCCAGCCGTGCATCGGTCGCGGGGCGATCCTCTTGAGGAAGTCCGCTCCGAACAGGCTGCGCAATTCGCGCGACGCGAAGGCGAAAAACGCCGGCTCGCCTTCGGCCTCGAGGTCGGCCGCCAGATCCCCGCCGAAATAGGCCTCGATCAGCGGGCGACCGAGCGGGCGGAACTGATAGGCTGCGGTCTGGGTGCGATCGAAAACGCCGAAGGCGCGGCTGTCCGGCTCGAACTCCTCGGCGCCCGCAAGCGAGAGATAGAGCTTGTCGGCCAGGCCGAGCGGCAGATCCGAGGCCGCCTGGCGCTTGTCCGGGAGGTCAGGGAAAAACAGGGTCTCGCGCTCGGCGAGGATCCGGCTCGGCAGGGCGACGATGACGGCGCGGGCCTCGACGGCGCCGCGGCTGGTTTCGATCCGCAAGCTTCGTCCGCCGTGGTCGATGCGCTCGACTTCGCAGTTCAACCGGACGTTCAAGTCCGCGCCATGCGCCGCGACGACCCGGCCATATCCCTCGGGAATCCGCCAGTTCACGCCGGTGTCGTCGTAGCGCGCGAGATCCCGCGAGGACACTTTGTGAAGTTCGGCGCCGCTGTAATACGTGCTCACCGCATCGATCAGGGCGTTCGACGGACCCGACGGGTCGAGAAAGTCCGACGCCGGTCGATCAGGCGCGTCCTCCGCGAGCGATTCGACGGCGCCGCGGAAGCCGGCGAGCGCGCCGCCGAAAGACTTCAACCTCTCGTCGGGAGGGCCGACATGCGCGGAGGCGCGCTCCCAGGGCGGAGGCGTCTTGTCGATGTTGCGTCCCTGTGCGCGGGCGATCTCCACCCAGGGGTTCTGATCGGCCGAATGGAGCCATCCGCATCCCATGTCGAGCGCGAAGCCGCTCGCGTCGTCGACCGTCCAGGCCCGCCCGCCGAGGCGGTCCCGGGCTTCCAGCAGCCGGTAGTCGGCGCCCGCTTCATGCAGGGCGCGGGCTGCGGCTATGCCCGCCGCGCCCCCGCCGACGATCGCGATATCGGTTACGCTATTCGACATGCCGGACCTGATCTCCCCCGCCGACGATCTCGTCTTTTCGAAGATCACATCGCCATGACGTTCACGCCGATCAAATAGGGATGCAGGAAGATCATCGCCAGATAGGCCAAGGTGCCGGCGCCGAGCGCGATGGCGTCCGCCCGAGTGAAGGCCGGCAGCCGAGGCGCCCCCGGATCGCCGCGCCGCTTGACCGCGACCCGGTCATAGCTCGCCCACGCGAGGAACGACCCGAAGAGGATGATCCCGCCGAGATCGCCATTGGCCAGGAGATGGGCGAGCGACCAGGTTTTGACCGCCACCAGCATGGGATGGCGCAGCCAGCCGCGAATCCGCCCGGGCGCCGGGTTCATGCAGGCGAGCGAGACGAAAGCGAACCACATCAGCGCGATCGTGATGTGCCGCATCCAGATCGGCGGCGACCAGACGGGAATGAGCCCCGCCGCACGATAGCTCGAGAAGCCCCAGACGATCAAAACGAATCCGATGAGGGAAACGAGCGCGTGAAGGCCCTTGTAAGGACCCGCTCCATATCGCTCGATCCAACCCGAACGCGCCTCGCGCAGGGTCGTGAAGGTGTGAGCCCCGAGAAAGATGATGAGGCCGATGATGAGAATGAGCATGTTTTGTCCCGAGCGACGCCTTCGAATTGGCGGCGAGTTCGACAGCCTAGCCGATCCAGGAAGCGGAAGAAAACCTCGGCGAGGTCCGCCAAGCGCAAACGCGCCGCCCGCGTCTCAGACGCGGAAAGCGTAGACGCGGAAGCCGAAGAAGGTGACGAACATCGCGACCCCCGAGCCGCAGGCCACGAACAGCGGCAGAAAGGCCGGGCTCGCCGCGAGGCCGATCAGCGAAGCCAACGCGATGCAGGCGGCATAGACGGCGTAATTGACGGCCAGCCCGGCGGCGCATACGACGATGTAGCGCACAAAAGCCTCAAGCCACGGCGCCGTCGAATGCGCGAAAGTCAGCTTGCGGTTGAGGGCGAAATTCAGCACGGTCGCCAAGGCGAAAGCGGGAAACCGCGCCAGATACGGGTCCACGCCGAACGAGCGCGCCAACAGAAAGGTGACGCTGGCGTCGACGACGTAACCGAACGCGCCGATGGCGACGAAGGACGGGACCTGGCGTTTCAGACCGCCGCCTGTTCCGACCGCCTCGATGTTCTCGACGCTCATGCTTCGCATTCCGTCCGTGGAGTCTATGTCCTAGCCTGGCCCGATTAAATATTCGCTTAGGCCAGAAGATCGCGAACGGCGTCATAGGTCAATTTCAGCCCGATTAAAAATGTCAGCGTCAAGACCAGCGAGTAGAAGCGCTCGGCGGAGACCCTGCGAACCAGCCACACGCCGGCGAGCGTGGACAGGATCGCGACCGGCAGCAGGATGGCCGATGCGATCAGATTTTCGCGGCTGAACTGACCGAGCATGAGATAGGGCGGCACTTTCAATAGGTTGACGGATGCGAAGAACATTGTCCCGGTCCCGGCGAACACGCGCGGCGAAAGCCGTTGCGGCATGACATAGACCATGAAGGGCGGTCCGCCGGCATGGCTGACCATGCTGGTGAATCCGGCCAGCGAGCCCCAAAGCACGCCCGGGCCCACCTTGGCCGCCGCCGGCTTGTCGGTCTGCAGGCGCCTGCGGGCCAACATGAACAGAACGAACCCGACGGAGATCAATCCGACGGCGAGTTGGACGACGGCGTCGCTGACATGGGCGGCCAGCGCCCATCCCAATCCGACGCCGATCAGGGCCGAAGGGATGAGGATGGCGAGATTGCGGGCGTTGAAATCGCGACGAAACGCCCACACGCTCACCCAATCCTGAGCGATCATGATCGGCAACAGGATCGCCGCCGCCCGGACGGGAGAAATGGTCAGGGTGAGAAGCGGCATCGCCAGCGCACTGAGGCCGGAAAAGCCGCCTTTCGACAGTCCGATCAGGATCACTGCGGCGATGGCGGCCGAATAATACCCGAATTCTCCACCCATCAAGGAACCGCCTTCGCCTAAATGCTAAACGCGCGCGCATTGCCTTCCGCGGCCTCGCGCGCAATTTAAGGGGCGCTCGGATAAATCCGCAGTCGAGCCGGGAGGAAGACCATGTCGAGCCGCTACGCCGAGGTCTATGAACAGTGGCGTAAGGATCCGCAAGGATTTTGGGCCGAAGCCGCCAAGGAGGTCGCCTGGATACGGCCGCCCCAGCGTATTTTCGACGAAAAGGCGGGGGTCTATGGTCGCTGGTTCCCGGACGCGACGTGCAATGCGTGCTTCAACGCGCTCGATCGCCATGTGGAAGCCGGTCGCGGCGATCAGGCCGCGCTTCTCTACGACAGCCCGGTCACAGCGACAAAACGCCGCATCACCTATCGCGAGCTGCTGGCGGAAGTGGAAACGCTCGGCGCCGTTTTGGAGGATTTCGGCGTCGGTCGCGGGGATCGCGTCATCGTCTATATGCCGATGATCCCCGAGGCGCTGGTGGCGATGCTGGCTTGCGCGCGGATCGGCGCGGTCCACTCGGTCGTCTTCGGCGGCTTCGCCGCGAAGGAACTGGCCACGCGCATCGACGACGCCCAGCCCAAACTCGTCCTGACCGCCTCGTGCGGAATCGAGCCCGGCCGAATTGTGGAATACAAGCCGTTGCTGGATCTCGCGATCGGCCTTTCCAAGCACAAACCGAAAGCCTCAGTCGTCTTCCAGCGCGAACAGTGCGAAGCGCGGCTGGTCGCCGGCCGCGATCACGATTGGACCGATCTGGTCGGCAAGGCGCGCGCCGCGGGCCGGCGCGCCGCCTGCGCCGAACTCGCCGCCACCGATCCGCTGTACATCCTGTACACCTCGGGCACGACCGGCGTGCCCAAGGGCGTCGTGCGCGATATCGGCGGCTATCTCGTCGCCCTGAAATGGTCGATGGCGAATATCTACGGGCTCAAGCCCGGCGAGACGTTCTGGACCGCCTCGGACATCGGTTGGGTCGTCGGGCATTCCTACATCGTCTACGGACCTCTGATTCACGGCTGCACGTCCGTGCTCTACGAGGGCAAGCCGATCGGAACGCCGGATGCCGGCGCCTTCTGGCGCGTCATCGACGAATACAAGGTCTCGGCCTTCTTCACTGCGCCGACCGCGTTGCGCGCGGTGCGCAAAGAGGATCCGCAGGCGAGTTTGTTGAAGTCCTATTCGATCGCCTCGCTGCGCACGCTTTTCCTGGCGGGCGAGCGCGCGGACCCTGATACGGTCGCCTGGGCGGAAACCATTCTCGGCCGACCCGTCGTCGACCATTGGTGGCAGACCGAAACCGGCTGGGCGATCGCGGCGAATCCGGTTGGGCTCGGCCTCATGCCGATCAAGCGCGGCTCGCCGACGGTCCCGATGCCCGGCTATCAGGTGGATATCGTGGACGAGGCCTGCAAACCCGTCCCGACCGGCACGATGGGCGCCATCGTCATCAAGCTTCCCTTGCCGCCGGGTTGCCTGCCCACGCTGTATCGGCAAGACGAGCGGATGACGGAAAGCTACCTCCATGAGTTTCCCGGCTACTACAAGACCGCCGACGCCGGGTTGAAGGACGAGGATGGCTATCTGACCATCCTCGGGCGCACCGACGACATCATCAATGTCGCCGGGCATCGGCTGTCGACCGGCGGCATGGAAGAGGTCGTCGCGTCGCACCCCGATGTTGCGGAATGCGCGGTGCTCGGCGTCAAGGACGACATCAAGGGCGAGCAGCCCTGCGGCTTCCTGGTTCTGAAGGCCGGCGTGACCCGGCCCAATTCGGAGATCGAGAAGGAAGTCGTCGCGCTCGTGAGGGACAAGATCGGACCGGTGGCCGCGTTCAAGCTCGCGATCGTGGTGGCGCGGCTGCCGAAAACCCGATCCGGCAAGATCCTGCGCGGAACGATGAAGAAGATCGCCGACCACGATTCCTGGTCGACGCCCGCCACCATCGACGATCCCGTCGTGCTGGAAGAAGTGGCGAGCGCGCTGAAGGGGCGAGGCATTTGACCTGAAGGCCGCAGCGGCGCCTCGCGATCCGCTGCGCCGTTCAGGTCGAAGGTTCCGCCTTGCGATTGCGGGCGAGGAAATCCGTCACGGCGTTCGTGATGGCGATCTTGATTTCGTCTCGCTTGTCCTTGGCGGGCGCGGCCGGTCCGAGCGGCTCAAACATGAAGCCGAAAGGACCGCCCTCGACGGCGCCGCGTTCGCGCCAGTACTCGTCGTAGCTCGAGAATTTCGTGCTTTCCTGCAGGCGATTGAGTACGTGGTTGGCGTCCGACACCGCGTGAATTTTCGCGATTCCCAGCGATTGCGCCAAGGCTCGCGCCGCCAGCAGGATCGCGTCTTTTGGCCTCAGCCCATAGAGTTCGCGCGTGGCGTCTATGACCTCGCGTTTGTGAGCCGCAAGCGGCCCCTGGACGCCGCCGATCACAAATGCGGGCTCGCCCTCTATGTTTGAATAGCTGAAGGACAGGCGGCAGAGTTTGACCCCTTGCGCCGATTTGGAAAGATAGAGCGCGATCTCTCCCTCGCGCTGGAGAACCGCAACCACCGAGGCCGCGACAAAAATTCGGTAGCTGGATTGTTTACGGCCGTGCAGCTCCGCGATTTGAATCTCCTCGTTGGAACAAAAGCGACGCAGAAATTCCGGCGAGAAGGCGTCCGCGAACCATTGATAATGCGCAAGGAGGAGCGCCAACCTCTGCCGCGGCCAGAAGCGGCGATGGACGTAATTGCGAACCGGCTTGGCGAGCACACGGTCCACAGGGGCCGGCGCGCCGAAACGGATATGGAATTCGCGGATGAACCGGGTCCAGCGAAGCGATGCGGTCGGCGCGAGAAACGAGCGCAACAGGTATACGCGCCGTGCTTTTTCCATCGTTTTGAAAGATCACTCGACTGGGTCCTGCGCCTGACGGCGAAGCGTCATTCCGGCGTGCTGCGTGCTGGCACGGCCGGCGGCAAGTTACAAGCGCGCCTGGCCCGAGACCAAAATGGGTTCGTTCTGCCAAAATCAGGGGGTAGGGTCCCGGCTACAGCCGCGCGCGCCCGCGATGCCGTCCGGCTTCGACCAGTGAGCGGACGAGTTTTCTTTCTTGGCGCGCAAAATAATTCTCAGTCGATCGGTCGTCGGAGCGATTAATTTGCGTCACCGACAAATAAACCAATCGGCGGTCTCCTGGTGCGCTAGATTACACCGCCGACGAATGCCGCCGAATTCGATATCCAGCGCAAATGCGGAGCGCTGCGGCGGATTTTTTTCGGCGCGAGTGAATTTAATTCGACGGAGCGGGCCGGCGGCGGAATTTCTTTGCCGGGCGGGCGAATTTATTCTCGGCGGCTCGCGCTGAGCGGCCGCCGGATGCGACGGAGCGGGCGTTCGCCGCCCGTATCCAGCGCCGAATGCCGAACTCGCGCCGAGGTTTTTTCTCAGTGAGGGCAAAACAATTCTGCGAGGAAGTCGTCGGCGGCATGATTTGATCCATTAATTATTTCCCCCGGGACCCTGCTCGGTGGAGGCGCCGCCAACCGACCTCGATGCGACGGTGATTATTTGGAGAAAAATGCCGTCGCCGAAGCTCGGCGCCCTAATTCTGCCTGTGCCGATTGCCCTCGGCCGATTTCCGAATGGGGATATCTCAGCAGCCGCTGCTCAGGGGGAAGTGGAATTCAGGCGTCGCGTCCTCGGGTCTAGCTGCTTCGGCGTGCGGCGACTTGGGCTCGGGCGGCGTCATAGGCTCGAACCGCCGATTTTCGCCTCGAGAGCGCCCGTCGCTCGTAGCGGTCGATCGCCGCCAGTTCCTTCGCCTTCGCGGCGTAGATGCCGACCCGCTTGCCGAGGTCGTCCACCGGCTGGTCGTAGGCCAGCCACGGCACATGCTCGGCATATTGACTTAGCGTGTAGCCACGCCTGGCAATTAGGTCCCAAATGACTTTCCCAAGTTCCCTGAGTTCTTCGCGATACTGAACCTTGCCTTTGGGCTGGAACCCAGGATCGGCGACGGTCTCTGCGATGAATGCGCGTCTGTAGGCGCGGATGCGCCGCAGGTCGATTTGAGCCTCCGCGATCGCCATCGCCCATGGCAGCAGCGCCTCATCGGCGTCATCGCCGAGGATGCGGCGAGCGAGGGCCTCGACCTCCGGCGCCCAGTGGGTGTCGCTCAACACTGAAGTCGCCAGACCGTGGCGGGCGGCGTTCATGGCGGCGCGCGCCATGCCGGCCTCGGTCCGCGGGCCGGTGCTCGCGCGGGCGTTGGCGCGGTTCGCCTCGAGCTGTCGTTCCGAGGTCACTCGGCGCCCGGCATTGCCGTTGGCGGGGCGACGACCTCGAACTCGGCGTCCTCAACCTCCGTGATGGCGCGGCGCAGGTCCGCCCCAAGCGTCGCGCGATGTCGGGTAATTTCTCGGAAGATGGCATCGCGGCGGGCCTCCAGTTTCCGATCACGCGACCCAAACGCTCAATGAATTCGAGGTGCCGCGGCAACATGTTCGCGATCGCGTCGTCTACCGATTGGCCAGTCTTGCTGAAAAGGCGCTCGACTTGCTTCCGAGCGACGGGGAGCTCATATTAAGGCGCGTAATCGTGTTCCGCCTCGCGTCTTCATTATACATATCGCCAACCGCCGACTGAATGGCCGCAAAGGCTCGCGTCTCCATGGATGCCGCCTTAAGCCTTCGCAATCCCCGGACCTGCCACGTTAGTTCGACTGACGTCCTGCGCGTAGATCTGCTCGATGAAGTCTCGCGGCTTTACGGTCTCCGATGATCCGAGCGCGAAAGGCTTCGTAGACTGCCTTGTCTTCGCCGGGAAGCAGTGGAGGCGGGCCCCATAGCTCCAACTCAGCCAAGGAGCCTCCATCGGGCGCGACATCAGCTACTTTTTGCGCATTTAAAGAATTTTCTTCACTCATGGCATCGTCCTTACATCCTAACTCAACGTCACAAACTGGGCGGAAAACTAATCTAGGTGCGCCCTGCATTTATATATGTACCCCATTTGTTCCCATACTTCAATACGTATACTCTAGGCTGGAAGGTCTTGACCTTGATTGGCTGCGCGCTCTACGCAACGCGCTGATATTACAACGATGGAGCCGCGCTAGGCCAAGGCGGCGGCGCCTTGTCGCCAACAATCCGTCACCGTATCCCCGGCCCGCGCGGCCGCAATGTTCCGCCTGCTCGGGGCCTCGCCCGCAGCGTGACAAAGTGCGCGGCCCACCGTGAAAACGGCCGTCGTTACGCGACATGCGAGAACCCGCGACAAGAAGCGCGGATTTGGGTCCGATACAGCCAGTATTGGACCGTATTTTGGTGCTGCGCGGCTGCCCCGGGCGTGGGTTCGAAACGATCCCTGCGTTCGGGGCCGGTCGTCCAGCGTGACAACATGCGCGGCAAAGCGTGACAAAGCGACGGGCCGGCGTGACATGCGCGAAGTCGCGCCGTGAAAACGGCCTTGGGACGGGTTTGGCTAGTTGGTGATCATCGCGGTGTGCGGCGGGACTTGTTCCTGCGTCGATAGGGTCCGCCAGGTGAGACCGCTGCCGGCATCTGTGAACCGGCTCGCGTTCGAACCCCTCGGACTTGCAAAGCCGAACCCAGGAGCTCGACGCCGACCATAGAATTGAAGTCCATCCAAACGCCTTGCAGCCCTCTTCGGACCTCCGGGTCGCCGGTGGCTGTTACTTGGGCTCTTTTATCGATGGCGCGATCCGGATCCCGGGACGGTCCGTCGGCGCACCAATAAATTCGATCCCGCCGTCCTCCAACGCTGCCTTGATATCTAGCAGCGTTTGCGTGCGGTCTGTGGAATCCCTTCGGCCACCTCGAAGCGTTTGATCGTCTGATGCTCACGCTTGCTCTGTCCGCGAGCTCCTGCACAGACCATCTCAATGCGGCGCGGGCCGATCGAATTTGGCTACCTGTGATCATTGACAGGAGGCCATATATGTTCTATTTAGACTCATTATAGCTCCAAATAGGCTAATTTGGTGTTCGTACTAGGGCACTTGGCGAACGCTGTGCTGGCTTGAGCCCGGGAAGCAGACAACATTTCCGTTCTTGGAGGAAGTCATGAAATTAGGATTGCACGAACTCATGAATTCGGGCGCGGTACCGAAACCTCAGGCGAACCGTCGCATATATATCGGCGGCTCGGACGCCAAGATCATCATGAGCGCCGACGAGCAGGCCCTGATCCGGCTCTGGCGGGAAAAGCGCGGCGAGATCGAGCCTGAGGATCTCTCCGGCAATCATCGTCCAGCTCGGCAACGCCACCGAGGACCTGAACAGGACTTGGTACGAGCGCTATAGCGGTCGGACCGTCACTGACGTCCAGGCACTACAGCCTCGGTTTGCGTAAGCGAACCCCTGCACCGCCGCCGTTTTCATCGATGAACTCGACCCCTGCGGACTCGAGGGCACGCTGGAGCGCGGCGATGGTCGGGCGATTTGCGTTCAGCTGCCCGGGAATGGACTCCAGCCGTTTTATGGTCGCCAGCGAAACCGTCGAGGCTTCGCTTAAGCCCTTCTGCTCGAGACGGAGGATGGCGCGAGCGGCCCGAAGTTGCTCGCTAGTTAGCAAAACACCCATCTCTAAAGATACCTCACGTCTAATATAATGCCAAAGGGATTGACAAACTTTAGGGCGTATATTAGTCTTCAGGTATCATAGCGTTGCCGAATGTGTTCCAAGAGGCGCCGCCCGATCACCGAGGAAACTCGGCCCGTCCCCAGATTTAGCAAACACCGATTCTACCATTGGAGGAAGTCATGAACCCGCGTGTCGAGGGATTTACAACATTGGATAAGGCCGCCAAGATCGCGGTAAACCGCCGCGCGTACATCGGCGGCTCGGACGCCCGGATCATTATGAGCGCCGACGAGGCGGCCGTGATCCGGCTCTGGCGGGAAAAGCGCGGCGAGGTCGAGCCGGAGGACTTCTCCGGCAATCTGATCGTCCAGCTCGGCAACGCCACCGAGGACCTGAACCGGAGCTGGTACGAGAAAAATAGCGGTCGGACGGTCACCGACGTCCAGGGATGGGTGCGCCATCCCGTCAACAAATGGATGGCCGCGACCCTGGACGGCTTCGTCAACGAGATCGACGCCGTCTTCGAGGCCAAGTTCATGCTGCCGTGGGCGTTCTCGGAAGAGGCGGCCGCCGAAAAACACATGGCGCAGCTGCAACATAATATGTGGGTGACCAGTTCGAAGTCGGCGGTGCTGTCAATCATCACCGGCGGCGGCAAGTGGGTCGAGATCACCGTTCATGCCGATCTGCTCTATCAGCACTTCCTGCTGACCGCCGAGCGCCGGTTCTGGACTTGCGTGCAGACTGGCGAAACCCCGAGGCCGTTTGGCGTCGAGCCGCCGCAGCCCCGGATCGAGGCCGTTCGGATCGTCGACATGAGCGGATCGAATTCCTGGGCGGAATTCGCCGGCCTGTTCCGCGCAACCCGTCCGGCCTTCCTCGAACATGAGCGGGCGAAAGCGGAACTCAAGGGGCTGATGCCGGAGGACGCGAAGGAAGCCTCCGGCCATGGCGTGCGCGCCAAGCGCTCCAAGTCGGGCGCGGTCAGCTTTGATCTCGTCGCCATCGGGGAGGATAGCCATGCAGCGGTCCAGTGAAACGATTGGGGCCATCGCGGCCGCGCTCGCGAAGGCGCAGGCGGAGCTGACCAATCCGGAGAAGTCGCTGACGGCGACCATTCGGGCGTCGCATCCGCGCGAGCGCGACCAGACGTTTCGATACGCCGCACTGTCGAGCGGGCTCGACATCGTGAGAAAATCGCTCGGCGGACACGAGATTGCGACCGTTCAAACGACCGATATCGACAAGGAGGCGGGACTGATCCGCCTAACGACCACCCTCGCCCACTCCTCCGGCGAGTGGCTGTCGTCGGAATGGCCGGTCTGTGCGATCTCGGAAACCACCACGCCGCGCCGGATGGGGGCGGCGCTGACCTATGCCCGGCGCTACGCCCTGTTCACCCTGGTCGGGATTGCAGGCGAGGACGATCTCGACGCGCCGGATTTGAACGACGGCGCCAAAGCCAGCGCCAATCCCGACGTCGGTTTCGTCACAAAGCCA
>CAWEID010000003.1:0-41114 GCA_963809055.1 uncultured Pseudomonadota bacterium
GAATATCGCCACCAGCACGTTGGCGCCGGTGACTTCCTCGCGGCCCGAGGACTGCACATGGATCGCCGCCCGCTGCACCACGCGCTGGAATCCGGCGGTCGCCTTGGCCTCCTCGCCGGGCTCGACGACCAGGTTTTCGAGTTCGGTGTCGACGTAGCGCGCGACGTTCTTGCGCAGCACGTCGAGATCGACGTTGCAGGCGCGCAGCACGGCCGCGCCGTCGGGATCGTCGATCAAGGCGAGCAGCAGATGCTCGAGCGTCGCATATTCGTGACGCCGCTCGTTCGCGATCGCGAGCGCCTTGCGGAGTGTTTTTTCTAGCGCTCGGGAGAAATACGGGCATCGCGGGCCTTTCACTTCTTTTCCATGATGCATTGCAACGGGTGCTGGTTCTTGCGGGCGTGATCCATCACCTGGGCGACTTTGGTCTCGGCGATCTCGTAGGTGAACACGCCGCACTCACCCACGCCGTTGCGGTGAACATGCAGCATGATCTCCGTCGCCTCCTCGACGTTCTTGTTGAAGAAGGACTGCAAGATGGCGACGACGAACTCCATCGGCGTGTAATCGTCGTTGAGCAGCAGAACGCGGTACATGTTGGGACGCTTGGCCTGCGTGCGCGTGCGCGTAATAACGGCCGCGCCCGCCCCCGGCGTGTCCTGTTCCACGCCGCGGCTCGCGCGAGGCTGACGTAGCGACAGGCGGCGCCTCGACGATCGGAGCGTGCAGCGAGACACGAAGAAGAACCGTGCCAAGAGACGCCATACCCGCCCGGAAACGGCTGAAAAGCGGATGCGGCTCGGCGATCACGGTCGACCCCTTCCGCGATGAGCGAGCGTCGCCAGCTCCGCATGCGAGGCCCCCGCTCTCCGGACCGTCAGCCTCATGTAGGCGCCGAACTGCCGAAGCGCCAGTGGGCGACGCATTAGACGTCAGGATTGCCAATTTGCTCGGTCCGCGCAAGAGGCGCGCGCAACAAAAAAAGGGCCGGCGCAAGCGTCGGCCCCGATGCAATGTCTGCAGCCCCGCCGCCCAGGCGCCCGCTGCGCGAGCGAATTGGCGGCCTGGGAACTCGAAGCTTATTTGGCCTGGACGGCCGAAATGGCGGTCTCGACGGGCTTGAACGCTTCCGCGGCGAGCTTGACGTACGAGCTCGTTCATCTTGCTCGCCTGGGCGACGAAGCCTTCGTAAGCCGACTTGGCGTAATCCGTCTGGATCTGGATGGCGGTCTCGACCGACTTGGCGCCGAGCAGCTTCTCGATCGCGGCCGAATTCGCGGCGAAGGCCTTCTTCGAATAATCGGTCGAATTCCGCAGCGATTTCCTGGAGACCCTTGGTCACCGTGGTCGCGACCGCGTTGACGGTCTCGATCTGCTGCTTGCTGAATTTCTGGAAGTCTTCGAATTTCGGAGTGGTGGTCATAACGAACCCCTGGTGCTGAATGTTTTTTCCTCGGCCTCTGCGATCCCTGCCGCGTCAGCGTCGGAGACCCGTATATCGCGCTGCACAATAAAAGTCAAGATTTTTTTTGCAGCGCACAAAAAGCCCGCATTTTGGGCAATCGCGGAACTGAAATGCGGACGTGGTTAATCCTGATTTAATTGAATTATCTTCAACAAGTTGATTCGAGTCCGATCGGCAAGCGCCCGATCCTGGGGCGTGAAATCGCGCGGCAAATGCGCGCCATTTCCATACGTTAGGCCGATTTCGGCGCTCCGCGGCGCATTCGCGTTAACTCTGATGTAACCGCAATCCCATAACGTCGGATCGTGTGGGTTTTGCAACGAGCCGCCTGGGGCCATGGGCGTTCGTTAAGGGTTGTAAGGGCGCGTGATGACGTTTTGCGATGTTGGTTCTCCTGTTCTCGCTTCGTCCGATTGGCGGCCGGCCTGACTTTGGCCGCATCCGCGCTTGCGATGAGCATGGCTCCCGCCGAGGCGCGCAGCGATTGGCGCTGGCGCCATCATCATCATTTGCGCATGGCGGCGGGTCGCTACCACGCCGTGGCGAGCAGCGAGGGCGCGCCTGCGGACCCCGCCTTTTCCGCAATCGTCGTCGACGAAAACACCGGCCGGGAAATTTACGGCGTCAACGAGAATGGCCTGCGCCATCCCGCGTCCATCACCAAGGTGATGACGCTGTATCTGCTGTTCGAGCAGCTCGACAAAGGCAACATGACGCTGCAGACGCGCATTCCGATCTCGGAGCACGCCGCGGCGCAGGAGCCCTCCAAGCTCGGCGTCGGGCCCGGCGAGACCTTGGCGTCGAGGACGCGATCAAGGCGGTCGTAACCCGCTCCGCCAATGACGTCGCGGTCGCGATCGCCGAGGCGATCGGTCACGACGAATCCACCTTCGCCGAGATGATGACGCGCAAGGCCCATGCGCTCGGCATGTCCCGGACGATCTATCGCAACGCCTCGGGCCTGCCGAACGACGAGCAGATCACCACGGCCCGCGACCTGACGATCCTCGCCCGCTCGCTCGAAGAGCGCTTCCCCAAATATTTCCATTATTTCTCGACGCATGAATTCGAATATCGCCGGGGAGATCATCGGCAATCACAACCACCTTCTGGGCCGGGTCGACGGCGTCGACGGCATCAAGACCGGCTATACCCGCGCGTCCGGCTTCAATCTCTTGACCTCGGTGCACCGCGACGGCCGCTCGCTGGTGGCCGTCGTCATGGGCGGGCGCACCGCCGCCGCTCGCGACCACATGATGGAAGACCTGATTGCGGAGCATATCGCGGAGGCCTCGAACCACGGCCACACCGCCACGATGATCGCCGACAACGAGTCGCCCCTGCCGCCTGTCGCCCCGGCTTCCGCCCGCGCCGCGCCGCAGGTCCTGGCCGTCAACGCTCCCGCCCCGCGCGCGCGCCCCAACGAGGCCGAATCCGGCCAAGGCGATTCCGACGAGGAGGCCGAATCCCGCGTCGACGCCGCTCCGGCCGCGGAAGCCGCGCCCCCGAGCCCGCGCGCGCTGCGCTCGCAAAGCCTGTCGCGATTGCGCCCAAGAGCGAGGCGCGCGTCGCAGAGGCGCCCGTCCGAGCCCCGGAAGCCGCGCATGCCGAACATGTCGCGTCCGCGAACCCCGCCCAGCTCGGCTGGGTCAAGGGACCCGAAGGCGGCGCCGCGCCGAAAGGGCAGCCTGCGGCCGCGCCCGCCGCGAAGGTCCATGAGGATGCGCGCAAGGACAGGGAAGAAAGACCGCGGAGGAAACCCGCGTCGCCCGCACCAGCGAGACCCGTGAACCGGGACAGGCGAGCCGGGGCAAGGGCGGCTGGGTGATCCAGATCGGCGCCACCGACGACGCCGGCAAGGCGAACGACCTCCTCATTCGCGCCCGCCAGCAGAACCATGGCGCGCTCGCGATGGCGCGGCCGGTCACCGAAAAATTCAAGAAGGGCGGCGACACGTTCTATCGCGCGCGCTTCGCCGGGCTCGACTCGGCCGCCGCGGAACAGGCCTGCCGGTCGCTCAAGCGCAGCGGCTTCTCGTGTTTCGCCACGCGCGGACGATTGAGGGCGACGGCGATTTTCCAAGGTTTCTAGCGTGAGTTCAGACGGAGTTTTATGTCAGCCATGTCGGTTCAGCAGAACATCCTTGGCCTGATTGACCCTCGCGGCCAGAGCGGTCGAGCCGCCATGGTCTGGATGAAGCTTCTTCATCAGGCCCCGGTGCGCCCGGACGATTTCCTCGGCGTCCGCGCCCTTCGCCAGGCCCAGGATTTCATACGCTTCGTCGCGCGTCATCGCAGCGCCGCCGCCTCGGCCAGCGCTTCCCCGCCCCTGCGCCTGACCCTCGTCTGCCTCACGCCAACCGGCAAACCGGCGGTCGAGATAAGTCTCTAGCAGCGTCGCCCCGTCGGGATCGTCCCGCCGGCACTCGGCATAAAGGCTGAGACATTCGCCGCGCCCCAAGGCGTTGAGGCCGCGGCCCTGGAACGGGCCCGCCAGCACGGCGCCGTCCATCGCGCCGCTGTCGAGGTCCAAGCTCATCTCGATCGTCGCCGAACGCGCCTTGGAGATGCGCGCGCCGCCGCCCACGGGCCGAAACGCGCCGCCGAAATTCGATCCCTGGGGTTTGGCCGCCATGCCCAGAAGGGCGCTCGCCAGCACGCCCAGCAGTCCGAAGCGGCCGCGGAACAGGGTCAACGCCATGCCCGCCAGCCCCAGCGCGCCGCCGCCCTTGCGGACCCATCGGGCCGCATCGGCCGGGGTCATCCGGCCGAACCGTTTGATCGCCGCCAGGACAAGATAAAGGGCGAGCAGGCCCGCAATGAACGTCGGCATTCAGATTTCTCGTTGAGATTTCAGATCTTTGGATGCTGCGCCTCAAGCGTCGCGGCAACCGGCGCGATCCCGGACGGCCCCGAGGTCTTGGCCCAGATTTATATCGTTTCCCTCAACCGCGCATCTGTTGCAGCAGCGGACGGGCCGCGTCGCTCTCGCGCGCCAGCGCCTCCAGCGCGCTCTTGCCTCCCGCCGCATAAGCCGCAGCGGCTCTGAGCAAAGCCTCCAGTCTGGCGGCCGAGCCCGCATCGAAGGCGCCGTAAGCGCCGCCGGTGACTCTGGCGATTTCCTGGAACGCCCGGCGGGCGGCGGGATCGCCGCCCTCCTGAAACATGAACGCCTTCACCCCGAGCAGCGCGAGTTCGCCGGCGGCCTGAACGGTTGGGTCGACGTTTTCCTCGAATGCGTCGCCGATGAAAACCAGCGCCCCGACCTTGGCCCGTCTGGCCTCGTCGCGCGCATGTGCGAGAACCTTGCGCAACTGGGTCAGGCCGCCATGGACGGAAATCCGGCTCATCAGTTCGGCCAGCCCCTGCCCCGCCGAAACGAAGCGCGAGGCGCGGCACTCGTTCATGCCGCGGAAATAGACGAGTTGGACGTCGAGCCCTCCGATCCTCGCGGCCGCGTCGAACATCCGACCTTGCAGGCGGAGCGCGAGGTCCCAGGTCGGCTGCCGGCTCATCGTGGCGTCGAGCGCGAAAATCAGCCGGCCGCGCGGCGCCTGCGAAGGCGCGGGCACGCTGCGCGCCGTTTCGACGAAAGCGGCGACGTCGGCGCGAACCCCGCGCGGGGCGATCGGGCCTTCGCCAGAAGAAGCCGTCATGAATTCAACTCCGCGCGCTCAAGGCGCGCCTGCCTATAGATTGGCCCGGCGGGGCGCGAACGCAAGCGGGATCGGCGCCCTCTCGCGGAACCCATTGGCGATTGGCTCCCGGCATGCGAGCTTGCCGCCAATCGGCGGCTCGAATTCGCGACGCCCGGGAACGCCAGGGAGATTTCATGATCCGCGTCATCGCCGTCATCACCGCCAAGCCCGGCCGCCGGGAAGAGATTCTCGAAACCTTCCGCGCCAATGTCCCCGCAGTCCGCGCAGAGGCCGGATGCATCGAATACGCTCCCGCAGTGGACGCCGAAGGATTCGGGTCGGTTCAGGCCAAGTATGGACCGGACGTTTTCGTCGTGCAGGAGACCTGGGAAAGCGCCGACGCGCTGAAGGCGCATTCCGTCGCGCCGCACATGATCGAGTATGGCAAGCGCACCAAGGACCTCGTCCAGAGCCGCGCCATTCACATCCTGACGATGGCTTGACGCGCCGAGCGGCGACCTGACCCGCCCCACCGCCGAGCCGCGGGACCTCGCCGGCAACGCGCACGAGGCGACGGCGCCGGTGGAAAGCTCTCGCGCATCCGGCGCCGCCTGGGATCCGGCCTTGCATGACGCCAAGGCCGCGCCCCGGCCATGAGAGGCGCAGGCCCGCCGCATCAACGCGCGCCTTCGCCGGTCAGATCGATGCAGTCGCGCCGGCCCGACGCGATGCAGTTCTGGATTTCGCGGTGATGCTCGAGGAGCTGGAAAAGCCAGTAGGCGCCGGCGAACAACAGAACGATGAACACCAAAGCCGCGATATTGGCGCGCCCGCGCGGCGCGTCGTCTTCGTCCGGTTCGTGCGATCCCGGCGTTTCGGGCTGAGGCATTCCCTATCTCTCCCAGGGCGACGCCCTCTCTGGCTCCCGCCGACTTCAGAGCAGGCCGAGTTCGCCCAATTCCCGGCGCATCGCCTCGGGCATGTCGGCGGCGCCCTTTGCGACCGCGTCGAGATCCGGCGGCGCGTCCTTGTCCTGGAAATACCGCCAGCCCTGGAACGCGCGATAGGGGCGCGGGCTGACATGCACGACTTCGGGGTCGAGCCAAAGGCGGCATCGGCCGATCCCGTCGACGTCCACGAACGGCTCGATCTCGAGCAGGCGCTGGCGCGCTGCGATCTGGCCCTTGATGACCCAGTAGAGCGAGCCGCCCTCGACGAGCTCCGCCGCGCGCGTCGGGACCATGCGGGTCACGTGCTGCGAGCGCGCCGGCCCGCGGCGCTTGACGCGTTCGGCAACTCTTTCGGCGACCCAGTCTTCGAGGTCGGCGATCAGTCCGCGCCGACGCAGAGTTTGATCAGGTTGAGCGTCATGCCCGCCTTATCGCGCGCCCGCGCCCAAATTGGGAGGCCGAAGCGCGGGGCTGTGGATAGTTTTCCCGCGCGTCATTCCTCGGGTTCCGTTTCGAAGCGCAACGGAAACCCGCGCAAGGCGCCGAGTTCCGTGGCGCGGGCGGCCTTGGTCTCCGCGACGTCGCGGGGATAGACCGAGACGACGCAGACGCCTTTCTGGTGGGCGGTGATCATGACGCGATGCGCCTGACTCTCGCTCAGGTGAAATTCGCCTTTCAGCACGACGACGACGAATTCGCGCGGCGTATAGTCGTCATTGATCAGGATGACCTTGTGCAGCTTCGGGCGTTCCGTCTTGACGGTCGGCTTCAGCAGCGGGTTTGCAACAATCTCGCTCATCTCGGGCTTCGCTGGCGTAAAAAAGCTCGGGAATGGAATGGCGGGGAGCCGCCGCAATCTACCCGCGCGCGGCGCTCTTCGCCAATCACGTCTTTGCGGCGATCTCATGAAAACGCTTGCGCAACGTCAACGTGATCGGCCCCGGCCTGCCGTCGCCGATCGCGCGCCCGTCGATCGCGACGACCGGCATCGCGATCGTCGTGGCGCTGGAAAAGAAGGCCTCGCGGGCGCCGAGCGCCTCCGCCAGCGAGAACGGCCGCTCCTCCAGGCGCAGGCCTTCGCGCGCCGCGACGTCGATCAGCGTCGCGCGGGTCGACGCCGCGCAGGATCGCCTGCGTCGGCCTGGCGGGTGACCAGCGCGCCGTCGCGGCGTCACGATCCAGGCATTGGTCGAGGCGCCCTCGGTGACGAAGCCGCCGCGTCCACGAACCAGGCCTCGTAGGCCCCGCGCCTCGCGCGCCGCCTGCTTGGCCAATGACATTGGGCAATAGCTGCAGCGTCTTGATATGCGGATGCGCCCAGCGCTCGTCCGGCAAGGTGATCGACCTTGACGCCGCGCGCCGCCTTGGCCTCGCCCGAGGCGCGGGATCGAGCGATTTGGCGGTCACGATCAGGCTCGGCGCGACGGGCTCGGCCGGGAAAGCCGTGATCGCGCCGCGCGACGCCGCGCGAGACCTGGACATAGACGATGCCGTCGCGCACCCGGTTGCGCGCGACGATCTCGCGCAGCATGCCGCGCAGCGCCGCCTCGCCGATCGGCGCGGCGATGCGCAGCGCGCTGCAAGGATGTCGCGAGCCGCGCCAGATGGCGCGCCTCGTCGATCAGGCGCCCCGCCGCTGCACCTCGCAGACCTCGTAGACGCCGTCGCCGAAGGTAGAGCGCGCGGTCGTCGATGGAGACGCCGGCCTGCGCGTGCGGGAGGTAGCGGCCGTTCACATAGGCGACTCTGGCTCATGGCCCGGCTTTTTGCGCCGCGCGCGCCCGCGCGACTCGTCCAGCCGCTGCCCGAGGTTGCTTTGCCGCGCCAAGCTGCTATCAAGCCGCGCCCGCGGCCCTGACGCCGCTGTTCACGAGGCCCCCATGCAATCTTTCAGCCGGCGCGCCCTGCTTTCGCTCGCCCTTGCCATCCCTTTCGCCGCGATCCGCCGCGTTCGCCGACGAGCCAACACGGTGATGCTGAAGACCAAGGACGGCAGACGTCGTCATCAAGCCTGCGCCCCGATCTCGCGCCCAAGCACGTCGCGCAGATCAAGAAGCTGGTGAAGCGCAAGTTCTACGACGGCATCGTGTTCCACCGCGTCATTCCCGGCTTCATGGCGCAGACCGGCGATCCCACCGGCACCGGCACCGGCGGCTCGGACCTGCCCAACATCCCCGCCGAATTCTCCACCAAGGCGCATTTCATGCGCGGCACGGTCGGCATGGCGCGCTCGCAGCGACCCGAATTCGGCCAATTCGCAGTTCTTCATCTGCTTCGCCGACGCGGCCTTCCTCGACGGCAAGTACACCGTGTTCGGCGAAGTCGTCTCGGGCATGGAGACGATCGACGAGATCAAGGCCGGACCCAGGCGAACAACGGCCAGGTCGACGATCCCGACAAGATCATCTCGATGCGCCTCGCGCCCGACGCGCAAGTGAGCTTCCGGTATCAGGAGTACGAGAGCATCATGAGCGCCCCGGCAACACCCTGACCCTGGAGACCACCAAGGGTCCGGTCGTCATCGAAATGAACCCCGACGATCGCCCCCGGCCATGTCGCCCATATCAAGAAGCTGGTCGGCGAAGGTTTTTACGACGGGATCGTCTTCCACCGCGTCATCGACGGCTTCATGGCGCAGACCGGCTGCCCGCACGGCACCGGCACCGGCGGATCGAAATATCCGGACCTCAAGGCCGAGTTCAACGCGGAGCCGCACGTGCGCGGCACGGTCTCGATGGCGCGCGCGCAGAGCCCGAATTCGGCCAATTCGCAGTTCTTCATCTGCTTCGACGACGCCCGCTTCCTCGACCGCCAATACACGGTCTGGGGCAAGGTCGTCTCCGGCATGGAGAACGTCGACAAGATCAAGCGCGGCGAGCCGGTCAGCGATCCCGACAAGATCGTGAAGGCGACGATTGAGCTGACGCGGGGTTTCCGCGCGTTGCAACGACGAGCCTGAGCGCTTGTCCCTTGGGGGCGCGGCCTTTGTCCCGGCCGCCTCCCGCCCCTCTTCCGCCGCAGGAGCGGGAGATTTAAGTCCTCGCCATGCGCGTCGATCTCTTCGACTACGATCTCCCGCCCGAGCGCATCGCGCTCGAGCCCATGTCCCCGCGCGAGGCGGCGCGGATGCTCGTGGTCGGAGCGGACGGCGCGCTGGCCGAACGCACGATCGCCGACTTGCCGGATTTCCTGCGGCCCGGCGACGCGGTCGTCGTCAACGACACGCGCGTCATCGCCGCGCGGCTCGACGGCGTGCGCGTGCGCGGCGACGCGGTCGCGCATATCGAGGCGACGCTGATCAAGCGCGTCGACGACAGCCGCTGGCGCGCGCTGGTGCGCCCCGCCAAGAAACTCAAGGTCGGCGAGCGCATCCGCTTCGGCGAGGCGTCCGAGAGCATGGCCTGCCTGCTCGCGCGCGCTCGACGCCGAAGTCGAGGCCAAGGGCGAGGCGGGCGAGGTCTTGCTCAACTTCGCCTTCTCCGGCGCCGCGCTCGACGAGGCGATCGAGCGGCTCGGCCAGACGCCGCTGCCCCCCTACATCGCCGCCCGCCGCCCGCCGCCGCGACGCGACCGCGACGACTATCAGACCATGTTCGCGCGCGAAGCCGGGGCCGTCGCCGCGCCGACGGCGGGGCTGCATTTCACGCCCGATCTGATCGCCCGCGTCGAGGCCGCGGGGCGCGAGCCTGCATCGCGTCACGCTGCATGTCGGCGCCGGCACCTTCCTGCCGGTCAAGGCCGAGGACACCGCCGACCACGTCATGCATTCCGAATGGGGCCGCCTCGACGCCGAGACCGCCGAGGCGCTCGAAGGCGGCGCGCGCGCGCGGCGGCCGGATCGTCGCGATCGGCACGACGTCGCTGCGGCTGCTCGAAAGCGCCGCCGACCCCGAGGGACGCTTCGCGCCTTCGAGGGCGAGACCGCGATTTTCATCACGCCCGGCTACCGCTTCCGCGCCGTCGACGTTCTGCTGACCAATTTCCACCTGCCGCGCTCGACGCTGCTGATGCTGGTCAGCGCCTTCAGCGGCGCTCGAGACGATCCGGTCCGCCTATGCCCACGCCATCGCGCGCGGGCTATCCGGTTCTACAGCTTCGGCGACGCTTGCCTGCTCGAACGCGCGCGCTGAAGTTCGGACCGCGGATTATTTCACTGTATTTGAACGGTTAATAAACGCCTCGCAACTGTTGCAAAAAACAGCTCAGCAATGCACAATTTATTGAAGGTCATTTGATATCCCAATGCCATGTTCGCACCGACCTTCTCAAAAATCGCAGGTCAGTTCTCCGGCACCTGTCGAGCTTCGACGACAGTCGCATCGACGACGATCTGCTTCGTCACTCGTGCGTTCCCAGCCGGCCGCTGCGCCGCTCATCACGTCGATGGCGATGGGGGCCTTCGTCACGGTCGCCTCTTACGCGCTCACCGGCGAGCGCATATTTTTGATTCTGCGGGCTCGGGCATGTCATCGCCGGACTGGGCCGCGTCAACTGCATCGTCGAATACCGGCGCCGCGCAACCCCGCGGGACAGCCGCAAGGCCACTCTGGCTTTCGATCGCGTCTTTACGGATTGGGCGACCCTCTACGCGCTCCTCCTCGGGCTCACCTGTTTCGCGCTCGAAGCGATCCGCGACCGAGGCCAATACGTTTCCCCTGGCCGTCGGCTGCAGCGCCGGCTTTACCGTCGACCTACGCAACCTGCAGCCCCGGCCGTTCGCCCTGCTGTTTCGCCAGGTGCTGGCGACGGCTCTGCCCGTGGCCATCGGCATGGCTGACGCTGCCGATTCCCGACGGCGGCTATTTCGCATTGATGTTCGACGGCCCTCGCGGTCGCCTCGCTGATCCTGGGCCAATCCGGCAACGCCAGGATCGTCGCAGCTCTACCAGGCCCACAAGATGCGCGACAGCGTCGCGCGCTTCGACGCCCTGACCGGCCTCGTCAATCGGCTCGCTTTCTCTGAGGCGCTCGCCAAAGCCATTTCGAAATCCGTCGAGCGGCCTCTGACGCGGTTCGCGCTCGTGACCGTCGACCTGGATCGGTTCAAGGACGTCAACGAGACGCTGGGCCACGGCGCCGGCGATCGGGTCCTCGTCGAAGCCGCCGCGCGACTGCAGGCGCGATGCGGCCCGGAGACGTCCTGGCCCGCCTGGGCGGCGACGAATTCGCAATTCTCGCCAATGGTCAGGCGACCGACGCGCACGGCGCGGCGGAGCTCGCCGAACTCGTTGTCGCGGCCTTGTCTCAGCCTTCGATGGGGGTCCGTCCTCGATTTCGGCGAGCGCGAGCGTCGGGATCGCCATTTTCCCGGATCATGGCGCGCGGTCCGAGGATCTCATGAAGCACGCCGACGTCGCCCTGTGCGAGGCCAAACGGGCGGGCGGCGGGGCCTATGAGGTCTTTGATCCGGTCATGCAGTCCAGGGTCGACAATGTTCGATTGCTGGAAATCGAAATGGAGCGGGCGATCCGGGAGGACCAGTTCGAAGTCTGGTTCCAGCCGATCCAGAACATCGAGACCGGCGGCGTCTCGGCTACGAAGCGCTCGCGCGCTGGCGCCATCCGGTTCACGGCCTGATTGAACCGACCGGTTCATTCCCGCGGCCGAACAGAGCGGCGCGATCATCGCCATCGGTCAGTTGATCCTGGAAAAGGCTTGCGGGGCCGCCGCCGACTGGGACCCGCGACTGACGGTCGCGGTCAATTTGTCGCCCGGGCAATTTCGCGAGCCCGAGCAACTTGTCCAGAGCATCAAACAGGCGCTCGCGCGCTCCGGCTTTCTCCCTCGCGCCTGGTCATCGAGATCACGGAATCCCTCATGCATGGAGGATACCCCCGAGACGCGCGCGGCCATCAAGCAACTCTCGGAACACGGGGTGCGGTTCTCTCTCGACGATTTCGGCGTCGGCTATTCCTCGCTCTCCTATCTCCAGAGCTATCCGTTCTCGAAGATCAAGATTGACCGCAAGTTCATCGATCGCATCGACTCCGACCACGTCTCCTCCGCGATCATTGCGGCGGTCTGCGTGCTGGCCGATCGAATGCGCATGGACATCGTCGCCGAGGGCGTCGAGACCCGGATGCAGCAGGCGGCGCTGCGCCGGCTCGGCATAAAGCTCGCGCAGGGCTATCTGTTCGGCCGGCCCGCGCCCGAAGTCGTCACTTCGCCGATGCTTCGCCTGGTCTCGTCGCGCTGAGCGAGCCGCGGCGTTTGATTTCCCGGGCCTCGCGTGCTTAGGGCACGGGCGAATTTCCGCCGCCCGCGAAACCTCTGCGATGTCCCAGACCGAAGACGCTTTTTCGTTCCGAGTGCTCGCGCGCGACGGCGCCGCGCGCCTGGGAACGATATCGACCCCTCGCGGGGAAATCCGCACGCCCGCCTTCATGCCGGTCGGCACCGCGGCGACCGTCAAGGCGATGTACCCGCACGAGGTGCGCGCGCTCGGCGCCGACATCGTGCTCTGCAACACCTATCATTTGATGCTCGCCCCGAGCGCCGAACGCATCGCCGGTCTCGGCGGCCTGCACAAATTCATGAACTGGCCGCATCCGATCCTCACCGATTCCGGCGGATTCCAGGTCATGAGCCTGGCCAAGCTGCGCAAGCTCGACGAGCGCGGCGTCGTGTTCCAATCGCATATCGACGGCTCGCGCCACGAACTGACGCCGGAGCGGTCGATGGAGATCCAGCGCCTGCTCGGCTCCGACATCCAGATGCAGTTCGACGAGTGCGTCCGCCTGCCCTGCGCCTATCGAGGAAGCCGAGCGCGCGATGCGGCTTTCGCTGCGCTGGGCCGAGCGTTCGCGCCTGGCCTTCGGCGCCCAGCCCGGCCGCGCCGTGTTCGGCATCGTCCAGGGAGGCGCGGAGAGGGCCCTGCGCATAGAAAGCGCGCGGGCGCTCGCCGGGATGGAGTTCCACGGCATTGCGATCGGCGGCCTCGCGGTCGGCGAGCCGCAGGCGGTCATGCTGGACATGATCGAGACGGTCGAGCCGCATCTGCCGCCGCAGAAGCCGCGTTATCTGATGGGCGTGGGCACGCCGGACGATCTCCTGCAAGAGCCTCTCGCGCGGCGTCGACATGTTCGATTGCGTGATGCCGACGCGCGCCGGGCGGCACGGGATGGTGTTCACCCGGCGCGGCCGGATGAACCTCGAAACGCGCGCTTGGCCGACGATCCCCGGCCCATCGACGAGCAGTCTTCCGCGGTCGCGGCGCGGGACTTTTCACGCGCCTATTGGCGGCATCTCGTCAAGTCCGGCGAGATCCTCGCGATGATGGCGCTCACCGCCGTCAATATCGCCTATTACCAGGACCTGATGGCGGGAGCGCGCGCCGCGATCGCAAAAGGACAATTGCGAGATTACATCGCCGAGGTCGAAGCCGGATGGGCCGCTGGTGAAAAGGAGGGCGCCTAACCCGCAAGCAGACGTAGCGGAAAGCCAAAAATAGGGCAGCCGCTGACGGACGAGACGACAGCGCGTTCAAGTCAAAAAAACAAGGCCGGGAACACTTCCCGGCCTTGTTTCTTTTACCCGATCCTTGCTTTGCCGGTCGGAATGTTCCGCGTCTATGGCGTCTTGCGCCGCGCGATTGTCCGTCCCAGCTCCCCGTCCTCCCACAGACTCGGCGTCGGCGTCGCCCTTCCCAAGGAAAGGCGGCGGCCTCCTTTTCACAAGCAGCGCATCTCTTAGTCGATCGCTGACGCTGTGTCACCATCTTGGGCAGGGCTGCCATGCATTTTTTTTCTGCCTGCCGATTTATTGACCAGTTGCGCGGGCGCGCAGTCAGATGTTCGCGAACAGCAACGGAAATCGGCAGGCGCAGAGCAGCTTTCGTCCGCGGCGGAGGTTGGCGTAAAAGCCCGCCCGGGACGGGGGACCTGCACCGGGCTCGCGCGTCCATTCGAACCCAGGAGCCGTCATGACCGCCATCATCGACATCGTCGCGCGCGAAATTCTCGACAGCCGCGGAAATCCGACCGTCGAAGTCGACGTCACGCTCGAAGACGGCTCGATGGGCCGCGCAGCCGTGCCGTCGGGCGCCTCGACGGGCGCGCACGAAGCGGTCGAATTGCGCGACGGCGACAAGAGCCGTTTCGGCGGCAAGGGCGTGACCAAGGCCGTGGAATCGGTCAACCGCGACATTTTCGATGCGATCTCCGGTTTTGATGCCGAGGACCAGGTCAAGATCGACGAGACGATGATCGCGCTCGACGGCACGCCGAACAAGTCCAAGCTCGGCGCCAATGCGATTCTCGGCGTCTCGCTGGCGGTCGCGAAGGCGGCGGCGGAGGCCTCCGGCCTGCCGCTTTACCGCTATATCGGCGGCACTACGGCGCGCGTCCTTCCCGTCCCGATGATGAACATCCTGAACGGCGGCGTGCACGCCGACAACCCGATCGACTTCCAGGAATTCATGATCCTGCCGGTCGGCGCGCCTTCGTTGCGCGAGGCGGTTCGCTGGGGCTCGGAAGTCTTCCACACGCTGAAGGGCGCGCTTGAAGAAGGCGGGCCACAACACCAATGTCGGCGACGAGGGCGGTTTCGCGCCCAATCTGCCCTCCGCCGAAGCCGCGCTCGACTTCTGCGTCAAGGCGATCGAGACCGCGGGCTTCAAACCGGGTTCCGAAATCGCGCTCGGCCTCGACGCGGCCGCGACCGAATTCTTCAAGGACGGCGCCTACGTCTACTCAGGCGAAGGCAAGACGCGCTCGATCGAGGAACAGGTCGCCTATCTCGCCAAGCTCGCGGACGCCTATCCCATTCTCACCATCGAGGACGGCATGTCCGAGGACGATTGGGCGGGCTGGAGGCTGCTGACCAAGGCGATCGGCGCGCGCCGGCAACTCGTGGGCGACGACATTTTCGTCACCAACGTCGAGCGCCTCAGCCGCGGGGTCAAGGAGGGCGTCGCGAACTCGATCCTGGTCAAGGTCAACCAGATCGGCTCGCTTACGGAAACGCTGGCCGCCGTCGATATGGCCCATCGCGCCGGATACACCGCGGTCATGTCGCACCGCTCCGGCGAGACCGAAGATTCGACGATCGCCGATCTCGCGGTGGCGACCAACTGCGGCCAGATCAAGACCGGCTCGCTCGCCCGCTCCGACCGGCTCGCCAAATACAACCAGCTCATCCGCATCGAGGAGGAACTCGGCGAGCAGGCCCGTTACGCGGGCCGCGCCGCCGTCAAGGCGAGCTGACGCTTCGTCGCAGCAGAGGGCGTCCCAGGCCTGCGCGGCCGGCGCCTGCGCTGCGGCGCCGATCGGGCGGGATTCGCGCCGCCAGCCTCGAGCGCCCCGGCGCGCAACTCTAATTTAACCCTGCGCGGGCATGGTCTGACCATGGTGGTCCGTACCCGCGCGCGCGCGATTCTCATTCCGATGGCGTTCTACCTCGTGCTCGGGGTGGCCAGCTTCTATCTCGTCTGGGGCGCTTCCAAGGGCCAGCGCGGGCTCGCCGCCAAAGCCGACTACGAAACGCAGACGACGCAGTTGCAGAAGGAACTGCAAGATCTGCGCGCCGAGCGCGCGCGTTGGGAGCGACGGGTCGCCGCCATGCGGTCCGAGTCCGTCGATCGCGACCTGCTCGACGAAGAGGCTCGGGGCAAGCTGGATCGCGTCGGCAAGGACGACGTGGTGATCTTCACGGGCGGCGACAAGGCCAAGTAAACAGCTCGAATTTTATTGAACGCGGCAACCATGTTCAATGTCCTTTAACGAGGGCGGATCAGAATGAGCGACCGGGGTCGGACGGGCGCGGCATGGTTTTCGTCATCGTTTTTCTGCTGAACGCCGCGGCCAATTTTGCCCTCGGTCTGGCCTTGAGCGCCATCCTCGGACCCACGCAATACGGTCGCTTCGCGACGATCGCGTTGGCCGCAACCGTCATGGCGCTCTCGCTGTTCGATTGGCTTCGGCTGGCCTCGCTGAGATTTTCCGGCGCCAGGGAACATCGCGAAACGACCCAGGCCAGTCTGGACGCGAGCTATATCGCGATGATCGTTCTGGCCATCCTGGTCGGCGCCGTGCTGCCGGCGAGCGGCTTCGATTTTCGCCTCGGAAAATCCGCTGGCCTGCTGACCGCGTTTCTGGCGCTGGCCGGCGCCCGGTTCGAATATTGCGGGGCGCAGATGCGCGCGCGCGGGCAGACGCGGCCGTTCATCGTCCTGAGCCTCATTCGCCAGAGCCTCGTCTTCGTATTGGTCCTGGGCGCGGCGGCGTGGCTGGGAAGTTCGGACATCGTCGTCGCCGCGTTCGCGCTCACCCAACTGGCGTCGGTCATATTGATCGGCCCCTTGATGCGCACGCAGAACGCGCGCCTGGATCTCTTGAATTTCGGAGAGATCGTCTCATTCGCCGCTTACGCCAAGCCCATCGTCGTCGCCACGATCATCTATTACGCCATCAGTCTCATCAATCGGCAGATCGCGCTGACGAGCTTCGGCGCCGAGGCGACCGGAAAACTGGCGCTGGCGACCGATCTCGGCCTGCGGCTCTTCATCGTGGCGAATATTCTGCCCGAGACCCTGCTGTTCCAACTCGCGCTGCGGCGCGAGCGCGAGCATGGGCCGGCGGCGGCGCGGCGCCAGATATCGGTCAATCATGTCCTGGTGTTGTGCCTGATCGGGCCGGTCGCGGCCGGATACATGACGATGGCGCCGACATTCGAGGCGCTGGTCGTTCCCCTCGCCTATCGCGGCGACTATGCGCGGCTCAGCGTCGAACTCGCCCCGGGCCTGTTCGCATTCTGCGCATTGTCGTCGATGTGGAACCCTGTCTTTCAGATCGCAAGGCGCACTTGGCCGTCCACGCTGGCGGCGTTCAGCGCGCTTGGCGCCGATCTGATCCTGGTTCATTTGCCGTTTTTTTCCCAAAGCGTCGACGGCGTGGCGATCAGCCATTCGGCGAGCCTCGTCATCGGAAGCACGGTGGCGGCGGTCCTGGCGCTGCGCAGGCCGGACGTTCGCCCGTCGCTGCGCGACGTCGCCGCGATCGCGGGCGGGACATTGGCGATGTCCGTCGCCATCCGTCCGCTCAACGCGATCCACCCCGCGTCGCTAGCCGCCGCGACGGCGATCCTGGTCGGCGGCGCCGTCATCGCCGGCACAGCGATCGCCTTCGACGTCGCCGGGCTGCGCTCGATGGCGATCCGGCGCCTGCGCGAGCGCCGGCTGCGCGCGTGGGTCGCGCGCCTGCAGGGCTGAACGCGACGCGGTCAATCGGGCTGCAGCGAGCCCGCCAGGCGGTCCCACAAGCCCCGAGTGCCCTGTTCCCTGGCGCCCGCATCGTCATAGCCGTCGAGAAACGCGCCCTGCTCGGTCAAGGTCAGTCGCGCGCCCGCGCCCTCGCGAGCGATCGACATCGTTGCGAGCGAGACCGAAATCTTGCGATCGTCGAGGCGCATTTCGTAGGCATAGACGAGCCGCTCATCGGGGACGACATCGAGATAGATCGCGTCGAAAGTGGTGATCAGCCCGTTGTCCCATTGCCCTTGCAAGCGTTCGCGCCCGCCGACCTTGACGTCCATCGTGCGCTCGAGCGTGCGAAAGGCCGCGCCGCCGGAAAACCAGCGCGCCTTGGCGTCGGGGTCGCTGAGCGCGCGATAGACCTGCGCAGGCGTCGCCGCGAAGACCCGCGTGATCGTGAACTGGCCGTGGACGACCGAGCGGCCCGGCGAAGCGCCCATCCGCTCGACCTCGCGCTCCAGCTTGTCCAGCGTCGTGCGCCATCCCTCGCTGGCGCCGGAGATCGCGTCGCGAAAGGCGGGATCGAAGATCTCGTAGCTCTGCGCGACGGTCATTCGGCAGCCGTGCCCCTCATCGGCGAGGGTCACCGAGGTATGGGTCCGGAAGCGCCTGACGCCGCCGAATTCGACGTCGCCTTCGAAGGCCAGCCGGTCGTGTGGGGAAATCGCGGTGAAGGCGCCGCGCATCCAATGATCCTGGCCGCCGGGCGAGCGCATGCACAGCGCGAAGACGCCGCCGGGCCGGAAATCGACCTCCGCCTGCGGGGTCGTGAAACCCTCCGGGCTGAACCAGCGCTTGATGTGTTAGGCCCGGCTCCAGGCCTTGAACACGAGTTCGGGCCGCGCCTTGAAAAGCCTGGAAACCACCACCGGCTGCGGCTTGACGCCGCCCTGCGCGCTCGCCTCGTCGGCCATTGTCGTTTGCTCCCTTTTGCAGCTCTTCGAGATGACTCCATAGCCGATCGAGCCTGCGCTCGCAGGCGATGCTACGCCGGGATAGCCGGGTTTCCACTTGCGCGAGCGCGGCCGCTTCGACCCGGCGCGTGCGCACCCGCCCGGCCTTCCCGCCGGCGTCCAGACCGGCGCTTTCCGGCGCGGCCGGATGCGCCGTCGCCGCCGGCGGCTCTCGCCACGATCGACGCTCTGACCGCAGGGCTCGGCAGCCCGGAGCCGCCACGGGCCACGGCCGCCAACGACCGCTCAGCTCACGCGAACGGCGAGCCGAACCTCGCGGCGGCGCCGAGTTCGGCCTCGATCTCGAGCAATCGGTTGTATTTGGCGATGCGCTCGCTGCGGCTGGCGGAGCCCGTCTTGATCTGTCCGCCGCCCATCGCGACAGTGAAATCGGCGAGGAAGGCGTCCTCGGTCTCGCCGGACCGGTGCGAGACGACGTAGTTCCAGCCGGCCTTGCGGCAGAGCGCGATGGCCTGCACGGTCTCGGTGACGGTCCCGATCTGGTTCAGCTTGATCAGCACGGCGTTGGCCGCCTTTCCTTCATGCCGCGCGCGATGAATTCGAGGATTGGTGACGAAAATATCGTCGCCGACGATCTGGATGCGCTGGCCCTGCGCCGCGGTCTGGCGCGCAAAACCCGCCCAGTCGTTTTCATCGAGACCGTCCTCGATCGAAACGATCGGGAACGCGTCGATCCATTCTGATAGAGCGCGATCATCTCGTCGCTGCTCTTGCGCCCGCCGCCCGATTTGGCGAGGTCGTAGGCGCCGTTGGAGAAGAAGGAGCTGGAGGCGGGATCGAGCGCGATCGCGATGTCCTTGCCGGGCGATAGCCCGCGGCCTCGATCGCCTTCACGATCAATTCGCACGCTTCCTCGTTGCTGCCCAGATTGGGCGCAAAGCCGCCCTCGTCGCCGACCGAAGTCGCATAGCCCTTGCTCTTGAGCAGCTTGGCCAGCGCGTGGAAGGTTTCGGCCCCGTAACGCAGCGCCTCCGCAAAGGTCGGCGCGCCGATCGGCATCACCATGAATTCCTGGAAGTCGACCGAGTTCTCGGCATGCTTGCCGCCGTTGACGATGTTCATCATCGGGACCGGCAGCCGCGTCGCGCCGACGCCGCCGAGATAGGCGTAGAGCGGCAGTTTCGCGGCCGTCGCCGCCGCGCGGGCGACCGCCATCGAGACCCCGAGAATGGCGTTGGCGCCCAGGTCGGCCTTGTTCGTCGATCCGTCGAGCGACAGCATGAGCGCGTCGATGTCCCCCTGGCGCGCCGGGTCCAGACCGATCAGCGCGGGGGCGATTTTCTCGACGACGTTGGCGACCGCCTTGCGCACGCCCTTGCCGCCGTAGCGCGTCTTGTCGCCGTCGCGAAGCTCGACCGCCTCATGTTCGCCCGTCGAGGCGCCCGAGGGCACGGACGCGGTCGCTATGGTTCCGTCGTCGAGCCCGACATGGACGCGGACGGTCGGATTGCCTCGCGAGTCGAGAATCTCGAGCGCGCCGAACGGATGCAATTTTGGCCATGATCCCTCTCCCCAAACCCCACAGGCGCCTGTTAGCGCGCGCGGCGAAACCCTGCATGATCCGGATCAATCCGGCGCCGGCGGCGCGGCCTCAGGCGGGCGCATGTTTGACCTCGACGCCATATTGCAGCACCTGCACCTTCTCCAGCGTGACCAGGCCGCTCGGCTTCATCGCGTCGAGGGTCGGCAGGAACGCCTTGATCTTCTCCTCGGTGTCGACGATTTCGATGATCATCGGCAGGTTCTCGGAAAGGCGAAGTATCTTCGCCGTGTGAATCCGGCTCGAATGGCCGAAGCCCATCGGCCCGCGCAGCACGGTCGCCCCGGCCAGTTGGGCCTCGCGCGCGGCCATGACCAGGGTTTCATAAAGCGGCCGGCCCTGGAACTTGTCGTCTTCGCCGAAAAAGATCCGCAGGAGCATCGCGTCGCGCGGCAACGTCATGGCTCAGGCTCCCTTGAGTTGGTTCAGCGAGAGGGCGGCGATGTGGCCGCTCCAGACGGCGAACAGGCATAGCACGAAAGACAGGCCGATATTGCCCCCGGCGAGCGCGATTTCGCCGTCGCGCACGAGATTGAGCGTCTGGAGGCTGAAGGACGAGAAGGTGGTGTAGCCGCCGCAGATGCCCGTCATCACGAACTGGCGCCCCTCCGTGCGCACGATGAGCCGGCCGTCCGGCCCGGTGAGGGTCGCGAAGAAGCCGATCACGAACGATCCCGTCACGTTGACGATCAGCGTGCCCCAGGGGAAGGTCTCGCCGAACTGGTTCGCCACCAGGCCCGAAAAGAAATAACGCGCGCCGCCCCCGAGCGCGCTGCCCAGCATCACCCAGACATACATCATGTCGCCGATCTCCCCTCTGATCCCCAAAAACAAGGCCGAACCGCCGACGCCGCGGCGGCGGCGCGGCGACCCCGACGCCCGCCCGTCGTCCCGCCGCCAGGACCGCGCATGACGCCCATGCGGCCCGCGCTTTCGCTTTGGCCGCGAGCCGGCAGGACCCGCGGCGCGACTCCAGCGGACTGCGCGCCGGCGACGATCTCAGGCGAGGCGACGCGCAGCGTCGCGCGCATGGCGAAAAGCCGGGCGAAACGGGCCGGCCCTGTCCGGAGCGCAGATTGAAGCCAGACCCCTGCCATCGCCCGCCTCGCCAAATGGACGCGTCGGGATGCGACGGCGGGAAATTCGGAGACAGCCGACCCCCACCGCGCACGCGACGCGGCAGGAGTCATCAGCCCGGAAGGGCGGTTTTGGGGGACCCCATCCCCTTGCGCGCGCGAGGCTAACCGCAGACGCGTTCGCCGTCAATTTGGCGGCCCGGACCCCGCAACCCCGTACATTTCCAAATCCGTCGCCGGGATTCGGCAAGCTTTTCCAAAGATTCCCTTGGCGGTTTTGTTTGTTCTCACGGGTTTACGGGCCCGCAAAGCCGGATTTGCCTCTCTCGCGACGGCTCGCCTCTGCGAGGGGCGCCCTGGCGACGTTCTGGCGCGCGCGCTCGCGCGAAAGTTTTTCCTGACGCGCGGTCGCCGAATAGCAGCGCCCGGCCCGCAGCATCCCAAGACTGCGAACCCACCGCGCCTGGCGCCGCGCGCCGGCGCCGCCCCGTCGCCGCACCTCGAGAATTCCGCAATTCGATTACATTCACAACTCGGATGCCGAAAGATCGTCGACGCGCTTGAGCAGGAACGCCCGCACCGCCGGGTCGGTTTCGAGGCCGATCGCGCGGGCGTAGCTGCGCGCGGCTCCGGGGTCGCCCAGCCGGGCTTCGAGTTCGGCCCGCGCCGCCCAATAGGCCTGAACATCATCAAGCGCCGCCGAGGCGGTCGCCGCGTTCAAGGCGGCAAGTCCCAGCGCGGGGCCCTCGGAATTGGCGATCGCCACGGCGCGATTGATCGCCACGACGGGAGAACCGGTCAGCGCGAGCAGCCCGTCGTACAATGTCGAGATGGCGGCCCAGTCGGTTCGGCCCGTGAGGCGTCGCGCGGCGTGGGCGGACTGGATGGCCGCCTCGAGCTGGAACCGGCCGGGCCGGCGCCGCGCGCTCGCGCGATGCAGCAGCGCTTCCGCCTCCGCAATGGCGGGCGCATTCCAGAGCGAGACGTCCTGCCCGCCCAGCGGAACGTAGCGTCCCTCGGCGTCTCGTCGCGCCGGACGTCGCGCGTCGCTGTAAAGCATCAGCGCGAGCAGGCCCGCAGCTTCGGGATCGTCGGGGGCGAGCGCAAGCGCGACGCGGCCGAGCCAGATCGCCTCCTCGCCGAGGCCGCGCCCGCGCGCGTCTGCCGAGAAAGCTTCCGACCACCCCCTGGAGAAGGCGGCGTAGATCGCCTGCAGCACCGCGTCGATCCGCTCAGGCCATAGTTCCGGTTCGGGGATGCGAAAGGGAATGCCCGCGACGCGTATTTTCGCCTTGGCGCGGGAGAGCCGCTGACCCATCGCGGCGGGGGAGACGAGAAAGGCCGAGGCGATGGCCGCGGCGTCGAGACCCAGCACAGTTTGCAGCATCAGGGGCGCACGCACGGCTTCGTCGACCGCGGGATGCGCGCAGGCGAACATCAGCGCAAGGCGACGATCCGGAATGGCCGCGTCCGCCCCGCCATCCTCGATCGCCTCTTGCACCAGATTGAGGGTCGGCGTCGCGGCGTCCGCATGGCGCCGGCGTCGCGCGGCGTCGGCAAGGCGCCTGCGCGCGGCGACGACGAGCCAGCCCTCCGGATTCGCCGGCACGCCGATCTTTGGCCAGTTTTCCAGCGCAGCGGCTAGCGCATCGGACAGCGCGTCCTCCGCCGCCGCCAGATCGCGATCGCGCGCGGCAAGAAAGGCGACGAGCTTGCCATAGCTCTCGCGCGCGACGCGTTCGGCGACGAGCGTTGCTTCGCTCACATCGAGAAGATCGGCCGCACTTCGATCGCGCCGTGCTGCGCGCCGGGGCATCGCGCGGCCCAGTTGATCGCGGCGTCGATGTCGGCGACTTCAATCACATAATAGCCCCCGAGTTGTTCTTTGATCTCTGCATAGGGGCCGTTGAGCACGGACGGCTTGCCATCCTTCGCTCGCACGACAGTGGCGCTCGAGCTGGGGTGCAGCCGCTCGCCGCCGACATAAACGCCGGCCTCTCTCATCGCCTGGGTATAGGCGCCGTAAGCCGCCATCATCGCCGCGCCATCGGCTGCGCGCGCCTTCTGCATCGCGGCTTCGTCGCCATGAATCATCAGCAGGTATTTCATCGAAGTCTCCTCTACGGACGCGGCGGAAGCGCCGCTCCGACAGAAAGACGCACGGGGGAGGCCGATTTCGACATGAGCCGCCAAAAAAGTCGAGCGCGGCGTTGGCGGCCGCGTGCGCGGGCCTTCGACCTCAGCGCTCCGCACGAGCGGGAGGTCGGACGGCCATCGCGGCAATTCGGCGCCAGGCTACGCTGACGCGCCCGTATTTCCCTTGTCGCGCGCCTCGCGCAATCTCCCGCCGCGACCCGCAACAAGGCCATCGGGGCGAGCGTGTCTGTTTCGGCGTCGCCGACTATGCGCTCGATCGCGACGGGCTCGCCCAACCCTGCCGCAAGTCCGGGGTCGAGGCCTGGGCCCGGCGCCCAATCACATCCAGGCGATCCAGGTTGCCGCCGAGCCGGCCGCGCTCGCGCTCGCGCTTTTGCGCGCGCGTGTTGGGCCAATTCTGGAGTGCGCGCCCCGCTTCGCCTTTCGGAATGGATCGGCCGCCCGCTCGGCTCCGGCGCATTCCTGCGACAAGCCGAAGCCCGCCTCGGCCGCCGTCCGGTTCCGCGCAAGCGCGGGTGGAAGCCGATGGGCGTCGGGGAGATGGCGGAATAGCGAAATGACGGGCGCGTCGCCGTAAACCCACTTGGCCTGAGAATACGATCACATTCACAAAAACCACTCGGCTGGCATGAAATGCAGATGTTCGAAAACATCCAGCGTCGCCATTTATCGGCGACTTTCATCTTCCCAGGGCCAAGGTAACTCGTCCAAGTCATGAGCAATGTCTACATGACTTGGAGGCTTGCTCACATCGTGATGTACATAGCCAGGCGTAGGCTGGGCTCCGCATCCTAGCTCAAGCTTCATTCCGACCCATGATTGTTGTTCGCCAACAAATCGCTCACAAATCTAAACACCCTACCATACTTATCGCTATGCCCGCCGGCGCTCAAAGCATCGTATTTTGAATGCGGCAGCCATCCGCTAACCATATAGGGATGCTCATCCGTCGGCTTATTGTATAGGTACATCTCGACGTTTCGCTTTGAGAAATACATGGACAATACGATATCGTCACTCTTGCGGCAGTCTTCGTTTTGAGACGTTATCGATACATATTGTTCAAAATCACTTCCAATACAGCCAGGGGGATAAAGAACGCCGCCAAATGCTTCAAAAAACGACACATGAGCCTCGCCAAACAAATTTTGGAAATCATATCCATTATTGATATGGCCGCCATAACGCGTAAGTATTCTTCTCTGACCTGGGACAAATCTTGTCAGCAACAATTGCAGCTGGTCTTGTGGAAACGCGCAATCGTCGTCAATTGACCAAATATACGTTTCTGTATCAGATGCATAGCGCATAAGATCGGCGCCACTTTAGTAATAGCGCCATAGTCATTCGTACGAAAAATACGAACCTTCTCCATCTCATATAACCATTCAGGAATATGATAGGCTACTCCAGTTCTAAGATATATTTCCGGTATATTAATCTCAATTGCGCTAACCATGACGCTTTTGATTCAGCGCAGCTTCTATCACAGGCCTTATGTAATTTATGCGGGAAGGTATCGTGGTCATGGACGCTACGATTGGCGGATATGATTGCGCTGCCATCTTATTACAACCTGTATCAAGTCAAAAAATCTCGGCGCAGCGCTTGGCCAACGACGCTGCAGGTGTATTGAAACGCCATTCAGCAAAAGCCAAACTCCCAGCAAAGAAAGCAGACGTCAAGTTAGGTTTTGTGGATACAAATGTAGTCACCAATCAAGTCGCTCCATCGCTCGCGCCGGGGGATGAGCTTTAACGCAACACCGGCCTGAAGCGCGTTGCTCCGAGAGCCAGCCTCAGCCAAGGTAGCTGTCATGCCCGCAGGCTAACCCGCCGAGCCGGCCGCGCGCGGGCGGAAGCCGAAGGGCGTCGGGGAGATGGCGGAATAGCGAAATGACGGGCGCGTCGCCGAAATATCGGTATGGGCGCCGCCGTGGATCGCGCTCAGCCGAGCCGGCTGCGGAAGCTGAATTGGGCCGCGTGGCGCGCGCGGGCGCCGGGCGGCAGCGAGCGCATCGACGGCTTCTCGAACAGATCGCCGGCGAAATCCTCGGGGTCGCTATAGCCGGTCCAGGCCTCGAGGCAGAGGTACGGCGCTTCGGGGCGCGTCCAGAGCGCGCAATGGTCGAAGCCGGGAAAATCCATATCGATCGCGCTGCCGTCGCCCTGCTCGAAGCGCAGCGAACGGCTCGCCGGATTGAGGAAGCAGAGCGCATCGCCCTTGAAGAGTTCGTCGCTGAGCGGGAGTTCGCGCCCCTGCAGCGGGATCGGGCGCATCGCCTTGCCGATCAGCCCGCCGGGCGCGATGACGGGAACCTGCGGGCGCTCGGCCGCCTCGAAGCGCACCCGCGCGCCGTCGCGCGGGCCGCCCGCGAACGGCCAGTTGAAGCCGGGATGCAAGCCGCAGGCGTAGGGCGCGGGTCCCTCGCCGGGGTTTTCGACCTCGATCGCCATGCCCAGCGTCGTCTCGCCGAGCCGATATTCCACCGCAAGCTGGAACGCGAAGGGATAGACGGCCCGCGTCTCGCGATCGTCGTGCAACACGAATCGCACGAAATCAGGCTCTTGTGCGTCGATCCTGAAGTGATGCTTGCGCGCGAAGCCGTGCAGCCCGAGGGCGTATCGGCGCCCCTGCCAACGCGCGCCGTCGCGCGTCCAGCCGCAGACGGGATAGAGGATCGGGCTGATTTCCTCCCAAATCGCGGGGTCGCCCGGCCAGAGCAGGTCCTGATCGCCGACGCGCCAGATGCGGGTCTCGGCGCCGAGCGAGGCGATTTCGGCCTCGGCCTCGCCGCGGCGCAGTCGGACCGAGAACGGCGTCACCGCGCCAGCCCTTCGATCGCCGCGGCGGCGAGCAGCGCGTCCTTCACGCCCGGCGCGCAGGCGAGGATCGAATTGCCTTTGCGCAGGCCCTCCCCGCTCAGGAAGTCGCTGACGTAGCCGCCGGCCTCGCGGACCAGCAGGATTCCGGCCAGGCAATCCCAGGCGTTCATGTAGGTCTCGACATAGCCGTCGCGTCGGCCGGCCGCGACATAGGCGAGCCCGAGCGCGCCCGAGCCCGAGCGCACCACCGCCGAGCCCGCCGCGACGATGCGTCCGATCAGGCCGAGGAACCTTCGGCGCCGTAGCGCATGTTCCAGCCGACCTCGATGGTCGCCCTTTAGGTCCAGGGTCGCGGACGACCTCCAGCGTCGCGCCGTTCACGTCGCGCCGGCGCCGTTCTCGCGCGGCGAACAATTCGTCGACCATCGGGTCGTAGATCACGCCGACCTCGATTTCGCGTCCGACGAGGCGGCGATCGAGACGCAGAAATGCGGCGTGCCGCGCGCGAAATTCGAGGTGCCGTCGATGGGGTCGACGACCCAGACGGCGCGCCCTCGCGGCCGACGCGGCCCTCGCCCTCCTCGCCGATGAAGCCGTCCTCGGGAAACAGCGCGTGCAGCCGCGTCGCGATCAGCCGCTCCACCTCGCCGTCGACCTCGGTCAGGAAATCCTGCGGGCCCTTGAAGCCGACGGTGAAGGAGTTGCGGTCGAGAAACCGCCGCTTGGCGACTTCGCCCGCCTCGCGCGCGATCGCGCAGGCGACGTGGAAGCGGGTATCCAGAGCGCGCGCGTCGAGGGTCACGTAGGTCCTTCCGTCGGTTAGAAATGGCTGAACGAGCCCCGCGTGGAAGCGGATCCGGCGCCCGTCGCGGCCGATAAAGCCCGGCGGCGCGTTACCCTCGCTGGCCTCGCCAATGCAGGTCACCTCGGACGCCCGCCTGCCCGCGCGGCCGCTTCGAAGGCGCCGCGCCGAAGCGGCGGAACGGCGGCGAGGACTTCATAATCGTCGCCGCCGGTCGCGGCAACCTCGAACAGGGCCGGGATCGGCCGCGATCGCCGCGGCGGCGGCCGCGGAAAGCGGCAGATTCTGCGAGATCGATGCGCGCCGTGACGCCGCTCACGCGCAGCATTTTGCGCGAGATCGCCGACGAGGCCGTCGGAGACATCCATGCCGCCATGGCGCATGGGCCGCCATCGCCGCGCGCCAGGGCGAGGCGCGGGCGCGGCAGCAGGTAGCGATCGAGCAGGTGCGCGCCGATGCGCCTCCAGCAAGGTCCGGCCCCTGCCCCAGACGCAGCCTCAGGCCCAGCGCGGCATCGCCGATAGTTCCCGAAACATAGATGCCGGTCGCCGGGGCGAACGCCGCGTTCGAGCGACCATCCGGCCCGAATCCACTGCCCCGAGCGCCGTGATCGAAATCGTCAGCGGCCCCGGCGTCCTGACGGTATCGCCGCCGATCAGCGGGCAACCATAGACGCGCGCGTCGTCGCCGAGGCCCGCGGCGAAGGCCTCCAGCCAGTCGGCGGTCCAATCCGGGGGCAGGGCCAGCGAAAGCAGGAACCCGAGCGGTCGCGGCGCCCTTCGCGGCGAGGTCGGAGAGGTTTACTCGCAGCGCTTTGCGCGCGATCGCGCCGGCGCGGATCGTCGGCGAAGAAATGCACGCCGGCGACCAAGCGCATCCGCCGTCGCCACGAGATCGCAGCCTGGCGGCGGCGTGATCAGCGCGACGTCGTCCTTCGAGGCCGAGGCCCGCGGGGCCCGCGAGCGGCGCGAAAAAGCGGGCGATCAGTTCGTCTTCGCTTAGGCGTGCGGGCATGGCGTCCGAAGGCGTTTCGAGCGCTGCTATATTGCATATCCCGGCCCCGCCCCCTAAAGACGCGCGATCCCGGAGACCCCCATTGACCGACGCGTTCAAGCCCCGAATCCGACTTCCTGCGCACGCTTCAGGCGCGCGGCTTTATCCACCAGTGCTCGGACTATGCGGGCCTCGATGAAAAGGCGCGTTCGGGCTCGCTCGTCGCCTATATCGGGTTCGATTGCACCGCGCCCTCGCTGCACGTCGGCATCGCTTCTGCAGATCATGATGCTGCACTGGCTGCAGAAGACCGGCGGCAAGCCGATCGCGCTGATGGGCGGCGGCACGACGATGGTCGGCGATCCCTCGGGCAAGGACGAGAGCCGCAAGCTGCTGACGGTCGAACAGATCGAGGAGAACAAGGCGGGCATCCGGAAGGTGTTTTCGCCAGTTTCATGCAGTTCGGCGACGGCCGGACCGATGCGGTCATGCCCGACAATGCGGAATGGCTGACCCAGCTCAAATACATCGAGTTCCTGCGCGACATCGGCCGTCATTTCTCGGTCAATCGCATGCTGGCGATGGATTCGGTGAAGATGCGCTGGGAGCGCGACCAGGAGCTTTCCTTCCTGGAATTCAACTACATGTGCCTGCAAGCCTACGATTTTGTTGAGCTGAACAAGCGCTTCGGCTGCACGCTGCAAATGGGCGGCTCGGACCAATGGGGCAATATCGTCACCGGCGTCGATCTCGGCCGCCGGCTGGGGACGCCGCAGCTTTACGCGCTGACCTCGCCGCTGATCACCACCGCTTCGGGCGCCAAGATGGGCAAGACCGCAGCCGGCGCGGTCTGGCTCGATGCGGCGATGCTGTCGCCCTACGACTACTGGCAATTCTGGCGCAACACCGAAGACGCCGACGTCGGCCGGTTCCTGAAACTGTTCACGCTGCTGCCGCTCGACGAGATCGCGCGGCTGGAGGCCCTTGCAGGGCGCGGAGATCAACGACGCCAAGAAGGCGCTCGCCAACGAGGCGACGCGGCTGATGCACGGCGCGACGCCGCGGAGGCGGCCGCCGCGACCGCGCGCAAGACCTTCGAGGAGGGGAACTCGCGGAAAGCCTGCCGACCGTCGAAGTGCCCGGCGCGGATTTTGAAGCTGGGCTTGGCGTGCTTAAGTGCATTCGTGCGCGCCGGACTCGTCGGCTCGACGGGCGAGGCGCGGCGGCAAATTCGCGGCGGCGGCCTGCGCGTCAACGACGTCGCGGTCGCCGACGAAAAAGCGGCGATCGGGCGCGAGGCCTTGCAAGGCGAGGGAATCGTGAAGCTGTCGCTCGGCCGCAAGAAGCACGTGCTGCTCAGAGCCGTGTGAGGCCGTCGGCGCGGGCCGTCGCCGGGCGCTTGTGATTCACATAGATTATATGCACAATTCCCTCCAAAGGCGTTGAGGGCGCCTTTGCGCACAGCGATCCGGGCTGCGCGACGAGTTTCGGGAGGGCGCGAAAATGGGTTCGAACGCTACGAATTTCGGGCCGACCTGGCCAACCCCTTTGGTCGCGACCGGCACGCCCGGCAGTTCGCTCTATTCGGCCTCGCCGAGCGGAACATCGGTCGGCGCGGTCGCAGTCACCTTCACTTATACAATCAATGACCTCAGCGGCTATCAGGCGCTCGGATGGGGCCAGGGGCTGCCCTCCGTGGCGTTGTCCGGTTGGGACGAGATTCTCTCGTACAACCCCGGGGCTTCGGCCATTTATAGCGCGAGCACAAGCACGGAGTCTGCGCTCTGGACCGGCTCGATCCCGATCTCGGGCGGAACGGTCAACGTCGAACTGGTCGCCACGATCGTCAGCGGCGCCTCGGGATGGGCGCCCGACACCTATGCCGGTCCGAATGGCCTCCAAAACGGCGCTCCGACAGAGGTGGCGCTGATCGACAGCGGAACCTTTGTCGTCTCGCTCGAACTCCTCGCGGCGTCCGGAAGCGGCGCCTACCAGCCCTTCGACGTCTGGGACAGCCAGTATCGCATAGCCAACCATCTCTTGCCGGGCCAGGGCGACGACCAGATCAACACGGACGGCGAATTCGCCGGCGAGCTCGACCCGGTCTCCGTGGCGACGTTCCTGGCCGACAAGGGCAATCTCGACAATACCGGCGGCTTCGCGATTTCCGACACAGCCGCCGATGTGTCGGCGAATTTCGACGCCCTGAACGCGGACAACAACATCGAGGCGATCTATCTCACCGACCCGGGAACGCCCACCCTGACGCTCAGCGTCGACGAGGCTCTCAACGACGCGACGGCGCTCGGGGCCATCAGCGGCGCCTACGACGTCGCCATATCCGACAGTTCGGCCAATTTCATCGCCGGCGCCGCGGCGCTCGCGGCCGACACGCAGATCCACATCACGTCGATCGCGTTCGACGACGCGATGACGCCGACCTTGACGCTCGACATCGAGCAGGCGCTGGTCGCCTACTCCAAGCTGCTGTCCGCGATCACGACCCCCTACAACTTGGCGATCTCGGACTCCTCCGACGATTTCATCGCGAATTTCACCGCCCTTGACGCCGACCTCGCCCACATATCCGCGATCGATTTCACCGACGCGAACGAGCCTACGCTGACGCTCACCGTCGACGAGGCGCTCGATAATTCGGCGCTGCTGGGCAAGATCAGCTCGCCCTATGAGGTCGCGATCGCCGACAGCGCCGCCAACGTCGCGGCGAATCTGGCCGCGCTGAGCGGAGACCCCAATATCGTTTCCATCGCGCTGACCGACGCGGGAACGCCCACCCTGACGCTGACTGTCGACGAGGCGCTCAACAATTCGGCGCTGCTCGGCAAGATCAGCTCGCCCTACGGGATCGCCATCGACGACAGCGCGGCCAACGTGGGGGCGAATCTGGCCGCGCTGAGCGAAGACCCCAATATCGTCTCGATCGCGCTGACCGACGCGGGAACGCCCGCGCTGACGCTCAGCGTCGACGAGGCGCTCAACGATTCGGCGGTGCTGGGCAAGATCAGCTCGCCCTACGCAATCGCGATCTCGGACTCCTCCGACGATTTCATGGCCAATTTCGGCGCGCTGAACGCTGACGTCTCCCAAATCGCTTCGATCGTCTTCACCGACGCGGCTGAACCCACCTTGAGGCTGAGCATCGACGAGGCGCTCAACGATTCGGCGCTGCTGGGCAAGATCAGCTCGCCCTACGAAATCGCGATCTCGGACTCCTCCGACGATTTCATGGCCAATTTCGAAGCGCTTAACGCTGACGTCTCCCAAATCGCTTCGATCGGCTTCACCGACGCGGCCGAACCCACCTTGAGGCTGAGCGTCGACGAGGCGCTCGACGGTTTCGGCTTTGCTCGGCAAGATCAGCTCGCCTTTGCGATTGCGATCGAGGGCGACGCCACGGACGTCGGCGAGAATTTGGAGGCGCTCAGCGAAGACCCCAATATCGTTTCGATCGCGCTGACCGACACGGGAACGCCGACGCTGACGCTCAGCGTCGACGAGGCGCTCAACGATACGACAATCCTCGGCGACATCAGCGGCGCTTTCAACATCGACGTATCCGACACGGCGAGCGACATCTCCGGCCAAATCAACGCATTGAACAACGACGCCGCCATCAAATCGATCACGATTTCCGACAACATGCCGCTCACCATTTCCATAGCGCAAGGGAGCAGCGATTCGAACGTCGAGGGCGAGTTGCACAACGCCAACGGCTCGGCTCCGACATTCGCAATCGCGGATACGGCCTCGAATATCGTCGCTTCCCTCGCGACGCTGGAGCAGCACGCCAATCTGCTCGTATCGATCACCGCAACCAGCGGTGCGGTCAAGGTTACGGTCGCGGAGTTCGAAGCGGACCAGAAGGCGCTCGACCTGATCGTCGGCGGCTTCACGATTTCGGACACTTCGGCCCACGTGAGCGCCGATCTCTCGGCGATCAACAAGGACGCGGGCCATATCCACGCCATCGACGTGACGGGCGCGTCCCCGCCAGTCCTGACCGTGGCCGCGTATAAGGCCGACGAGGGGTATTACAAGGACCTCTCCGGCGGTTTCAAAATCAAGGACGCGGTCGCGAACGTGAATGCGGGTCTGGCGGCGCTCGAGTTGGACTATGACAACCTGCTCTCGATCACGGCGACCGGGGGCGCGGTCTCGGTTTCGGTCGCGACGCTGAACGCCGACTTCGGAGCGCTCGACACGGTCGTCGGGGGGTTCGTCGTCTCCGATACCGCCGCTCACCTGGTGGGCGGCTTGGCGACATTATTGGCGAACGCCAAGAAGATCGCTTCCATCAAGAGCACGAGCGGTCAGGTCGCGGTTTCGGCTCGCCGAATTGGCGACGACAGGGTCGCGCTCGACAAGATCTCGGGCGGCTTTTCGATTCGGACACGTGGCAAAACCTCGACAGCGACGACGAGTTGAAGGCGCTTCACGCCGACATCGCCGACATCCACGCGATCACGGCGACCGGCGCTGGCGGGGTCTCGATCTCGCTGTGGCAGAGTTTCAAATCCCTGCTCGCCAAGGTCTCGGGCGGAGTCCATATTTCAGATACAGTCGCGAACTTGCAGAGCGACCTTGCCTACCTCAACGCCAATGCCGCGACAATCGGTTCGATTGCCCTGACAGGCGGGCCGCTGAGCGCCGTCACGGTCGCCAATTTCAAGGCCGATGCGGCGGTCTATGACAAGGTCGTCGGCGGCGTCGACGTCTCGGATACGCCGCAAATGTGAAAGGCGGTCTCGCCGCTCTGGAGGCGAGCGCGAGCCATATCGATGATATCACCGCGACCGGCGCAACGCTCTCGGTAACCGCCTCGGTCTTTGCCGCGACGCGGCCGTGCTCGCAAAGATCGCCGGAGGCGTGGACGTCGCCGACACTTCGGCCAACGTCTCGAACTGGCCTGGCCGCCCTCGAAAAGGGGCAGAGCGCCATCGATCTGGTCACGACGACCGGCGGCATGGTCAACGTCGACCTGACCCAATTTGACGCCGACCGGGCCTTGCTCGCCAAGATACATGGCGGCTACGAGATCACCGGCGGCGGCGCGGGCGAGACCTTCGATCTTCGGCGGGATTTGGCAAGGCGACGCTGACGGACTTCTACAGATATGCGTCCGGCAACGGGCACGACGTGATTTCGCTGAACCAATCCGATTTCACGAATTTTCAGGTCCTGTCTGACGAAGCCGAGACCTCCGGCGCCAATGTCGTGCTATCCGGCAACGGCGGCGACACTCTCACGATCGACAACATGACGAAGAGCGAGTTGGCCGAGTTCTCCGCGGACTTCAAGTTCAGCTGATTGGAGACGCTCAAAGGGCGGCATCGTCCACGGACATCGCCGGTTTCATTGCCCCGGCGGCTCGGCGTCGCTTCCGGGAACGGGGGTCGGGTGGTGCCCGTCGAGCACGCCGAAGAGCTTGCGGAAGATGCCGGGGGTCACGCCCGAGAGCGGGTTGACTGTGAGGGTCGGGGCGCTCGCCGGCCGGTGACGCGATAGTTGACGGCGAAAATGCCCTCGTTCTTGCCGCCGCCGAGCAGCACGCCGACGATGGGTATCCCTGTGACCAGGCTGTTGAGCTGATAGGCGGGCACGAAGGCGCCGTTCAGGTCGACCTTGTCGTGGGCATAATCGATAAAGCCCTGCGCCGTCATGCCGACTTGCGCGTTGTAGACCACGGCTTCCTGCAGGTCGAGGCGCCCGCCCGCGCGGGCAAAATTGGCGGTCATGCGATCGAAGCGCATCGTCGAGGCCTCAATCGCGCCGGCGCCGGCGAGCCTCGGCGCGAACGGACGCCGACGCGGCGCCGCGGCGGCCATGCGTTTGAGCGCGGGATCGCGCAGCGTGAAGGCGCGCAAATTCGCGGTGCCATGGGTTCCGTCGGCGAGTCGCGCAGCACGAGTTCGAGCGAGCCGCCCTCGGGTGCGTATAGAAATCGAGGAATTTGCCGAACGCGCCCGCGTCTTCGGCGCGCACGATCATCGAACCGGACTCGTCGCGGCGCGCGCTGACGACGCCCTGCCCAAGCTTCCGTCGCCTGCAGCGAACGGGTCGCGCCCGCGCGGCGGCTGAGCGCGAGTTCGAATTGCGAAATCGACTGATCGTTGGCGCCCGAGCGCGGAGGCGACCTTGAGGTCGAGATCGAAGTCCTTCAGCCCGGTGGATGCGGAGTCGTGGCTGAAGAAGGCCTTGACGACGTCGCGCGCGTCGAAGACGGAGCCGCGCAGCGTCGCCTTCATCACCGGGCCGCCCTGCAGATCGAGCCTGAGGTCGTCGGCGGCCGACAGGCGCAACTGGGTCAGCTAGACGCTGTACCATGGCGGCGTCCGGACTGAGCTGCGCGCTGCCCCGCACAAACATCGCGCCCGCATCCACCGCCAGCGCGCCGACCGCGATGCCGTCTGCGCTCGTCTTGAGCGTGAAGGTCGCCTTGCCCGGCTTGCCCGCGGCCTTCAGCACCGCGCCCTCGGGCTCGCGATCTCCACCTTGGTCGATCCACCTCGACGTCGGCCGCGCCCTTGCTGAGAGGCGCCTTGAGGCGCGCGCTCATCACGCCGGTCATCGGCGGACCCAGGTTGAGGCCGAGCTTGGCCCGCGTGGCGTCGTGAGCGTGAGGTTCATCAGCAGGAGGCCATCATCGTTCGCGCCGCGGCTGAGATCGACTTTGGCGGGCATGCCGTTGACGATCCCCTGGCCGGTGATCCGCAGCGAGCTGGAATGGCGACGACATCGAGAGCGCCCTGCTCAAAGCGCTCGTCGGCGACATATTTGTCGAGCTGGAAATTCGACAGCGCGCCCTCGACCCGGAACGCTGATCCTCCGACCCCACGGTCTTGCCCAAACCGAGGTCGAGCGTCAGCTGTCCCTGGAACTGCCCTCTCACATTGGCAGGATCGACGGTGAAGCCGGAGTAGCGCTTGATCGCGTCCCGCTGCAACAATTCCGCCAGCGCGTCGGCGGCGCCCTGGACGTGAGCGCCGGCCTGCGAGGCGACGACCGGCGCCGGCCTCGTGTCGGGAATGCGGAAAAAGACGTCGCTGGCCTGCATATGACGGCCGGCCGAAAATTCCATCGCGCCGTGCTTGGCCGTCACCTCGAATACGCGTCCGGTGAGGACGCCGACCGCGTCGAGGCCGGTCAGCGAAGGCACGCCCGGCAGAAGATCGACGGCGGCGTCGCGCATCGCGAATCGGCGCGCACGCTGTCGGCGGGCACGGCTCTCTTATGCAACGCATCGTCGAATTCGGCGGCGTTCCACTCGACTTTCATGGTTCCGGAGGCGAGGTCGCCGGCGCGCACGTGTTCCAGGCACCAAACGCGCGCTTCCGCATTGATGAAGCTCGGCCAGATGCGCATGACCTCGGCCAGTCCGCTTTCTCCTAGTTGCATTTCGAGTTTCAGGGAGGCGCCGTCCCTGCGCAGCCACTTCGGCCTTCATTTCGCCTTGCAGCCTGGGCCCGTGGACGGCGAAGCCGTCCAGCACGAAACGGTTCTGCGAAGGCGCGAAGCGCGCGTCGAACGTCGCCTGGTCGATCGGCACCGGCAGGTCTCCCGGACGCTCCGGCCCGAAGACGGAATCGTTGGTTTGCAGATGCGCGCGCCAGGCCCCGTCGTCGCCGACGGGGGGCCCGAGCCAGCCATTGATGCGAAAATGGCTGGCGCCCGCCAGAGCCTCGAGACCGTCGAGCCGGAAGCGGCCCGCGTCGGCGTCCCAGCCGAAGCGACCGGTGGCTTCATCGACCAGAAACGGTTCGTGGTCGGGATCGTCGAGCCGGAAATAGCCCGCGCCCAAACCGAAGCCGCCTTGCATCGATTTCATGGCGCCTTCGCGCGTCAGGCTCGCGTCGAACTTGAACGAAATCGGCATGTCGGATTCGAACGGCGGACGGCGCGCATTGAGCAGCAGGATGTCGTCGAGGCTGAGATCGCGAGCCTCCGCCGTGAGCCGCAACTCCGGGCCGGCATGCGCGTTCGCCGAAAAGCTCCACGGCCCCGCCGGGCCGCGGGCGGAGACGGCGACCGTCGCCGAATCGACGCCCTTGTCATAGGCGACCGAGAAATCCTCGTAGACCGAGGACTTGCCGAGCGCCTGGTTTTCAACCTCCAGGTGCCCGTGGGCGAGCGTGACGTGGTCGAGCGGTTGGGCCGAACCGGCCAGCGCGTCGATCAGCGCCACCGCGACCAGATTGGGATTGACGGGCCCCCTTGCGCCTCCGGCCGGCGGCGGGCCGCGCAGTTCGAATGTCGCGGCGTCAGTCGACCGCGCCGCGGCCATGGAAAGCTCGCCGTTGGGCGCGACGCGCAGCTTGAGAACGAGTCCGTCGAGTTCGAGCCGCCGCACTTTGACGTCCAAAGTCAGCAGCGACAGGAGATCCAGGCCGACCCGTCCGCTCGGCGCGGCGACGACGGTGCGGCCTTCGCGATCCTCGATGCTGATGCCGCCGAAGCCGAGCCCGAACCCTCCGGGCGCCCGCATCAGGTGCGTCGGACCGAGTGTGACCTTGTAGCGCTCGCCAAGCTTCTCCTCGAGGCTGGCGACGATCCGCGGCTTCAAACTCTCGAGGTTGATCGGTCCCTTGGCCAGGAGATACGCGGCGCTAAGCACGCCGAACATGCTGAGCGCGATCAGCAGACCGCCGATGCCGATCACGGCGCGCGCCAGCCCGCTGGCCGTCAGAGGACGCCAGCGCGCCGGCAGGCGGGGCCCGGCGGCGCTATCCAACAGATTACGCAGGGCCGAGCGCGCCTTCGCGCGGGCCGCTGCGTCAATTCCGTTGTCCAAAAGCCCGCCGCCTCCTGAAAATACTCAAGTCGACTGTCCCGTGACGAGGGCAAAACTCGTCGCCGGGCCGAATGAACGCTCTTGAACCGGAGCGCGCCGCACGTCAATCTGGCCGCCGGCGCGGGTTCCGTTTCCTGTTCGCCTACAGTTCGAATCGGATGAAACGAGGGCGAAATGAGTCGGATTTTGGACGCGGGAGACATGGCGCCTGACTTTGACCTGCCGGGCGACGGCGGCGTCCGGCTTTCGCTCCACGCGCTCAAGGGCAAAAAGGTCGTGCTTTATTTCTATCCCAAGGACGACACCTCGGGCTGCACAGCCGAAGCCATCGCCTTCAACGGATTGCGCGACAAATTCAAGGCGGCGGGCGCCGTCCTGGTCGGGGTCTCGCCCGACAGCGCCGCAAGCCACGACAAATTCAAGAAAAAGCACGACCTGAAGTTCGCGCTCGCGTCCGACGAGAGCAAGGCGATGCTCGAGAGCTACGGCGTCTGGAAAGAGAAGAGCATGTATGGGCGCAAATACATGGGCGTCGAGCGCAGCACTTTCCTGATCGGCGCCGACGGGCGGATTGCCCGCGTGTGGCGCAAGGTGAAGGTGCCCGGCCATGCCGAGGAAGCGCTCGCGGCCGCCAAGGCCATTTGAACCCGCGTCCCGGCGCGCCCAAACAACATTTTTTTCAAGTCATTCCAAATCCCGCCGCCTCGTTCGGGAATGGTTAACCATAATGGGTCCAAATGGACGCGATGAGCCGCAAGTTTCGCGGATCGGAGCGTCTCGAGATGTCCATGAGAGATGTCCGTCCCCGGCCGCAATTGCCGAGGTCGCATTATTTTATCTCCGTCGCGCGCGGCGACGGCATGCGCACTGTCGCGCTCCGCCCCGTCCTCGTCTGGACGGCGATCGCCCTGTTCCCGCTTGCGCTCATCTGGGCCGGCGCCGCGACCGCCTATGTCGCTTTCCATGACCAGATGATCGGCGCCTATCTCGCCCACACCGCCGAGATGCAGAACGCCTACGAAGACCGCCTCGCCGAGGCGCGCGCCGAGCTCGATCGCGTCGCCAGCCGCCAGTTGCTCGACCAGACCTCGTTCGAGGGCAAGATGCACGACCTGCTGACGCGCCAGGCGCGCCTTGAACAACGCGGCTCGATCGTGGCGGCGCTGGCGACCGAGGCGAGTCCGCATGACCCCGTCGTTTCCGCGAAGTCTTCTGCGCACGGCGCCGGCAAGGCGACGACCGGCGCCCTGACCGCGATCGAGGCCGCGAGGCGCGCCGGTCCGTCCGACAGCGTGATCGGGCCCGCGGCGCGCGCATTCGCGCCCGTCGCCGCCCCCGCCCCGGCGGCGCCGGCGAAGGCCGCCCCGAAGCCACGGCCCATCGACGAATTCGAAGGAAAACTTGAGCCTGGCGCCGCGATCCTCCGAAGGCAGGGTCTCCTCGGATCTCGCCGCCGCGGCCGACAATCCAGATCTGGACGCGAAAGCGCGGCTCGGATTGATCGATTATTCGCTCGATCGCGTCGAGCGCGGTCAACTCGCGGCGCTCGGACGGATCGCCAGCCAAGCGCATGGCGACGCCGCCCGGCTCGGCGCGGTCGTCGCCAAGACGGGCCTTTCGCTCGATGCGCTCTCGCCCCGGAGCGACAAGGGCGGCGTCGGCGGACCCTACATTCCGCTCGACGTAGATCCGGCCGCGCCTGCCTTCGACACCGCCGTCGCGCAGGCCGCGCGGGAGGTCGAGCGCTCCGATCGGCTGCGGCGGCTGATGGTCTACATGCCGGTGCGCGAGCCCCTGGTGGGCGAGTCCTCCGTCTCCTCGCCGTTCGGCTATCGGCCCGACCCGTTTCTGGGGCGACCGGCTCTGCATCCCGGAATCGACCTCGTTCAGCCCTATGGGGCCGACATCAAAGCGACGGCGGCCGGCCGCGTCGTGCACGCCGGCTGGATGGGCGGATACGGCGAGATGGTCGAAATCGACCACGGCAACGGATTGTCGACGCGTTACGGCCATATGTCGGACGTGCTGGTGAGCGAAGGCGAGGAGGTCAAAGCCGGCGCCGTCCTCGGCCGCATCGGCTCGACCGGCCGATCCACCGGTCCGCACCTCCACTACGAGGTGCGCGTCGACGGCGAACCTGTCGATCCCGAACGGTTCCTGAGCGCGGGCGAGAGCCTGCCGCGGACGCAGGATTAGCGATCCGACTTGAACGCGCGCCGATCGGGTTTGCGTGAAACCCGGTCCATTGGGCGCGCAACGGGCTTGGATATCGCAAGCTTCCGTCGCCGCCTTTCGCCGACGAGGCGCTCTTTTCGGTCGCAAGGCGGTCGAAATTGAGAGCCAGACGGTTCCGCTGCGATGCAGCGCCGTCTACAGTGATTCGATGGAACTCTTGCTCTGGCGTATCCTGGCATTGCTGGGAGACGCGATGGTTGTGGCGATCATCGCGCGGCGGCTTCGTTTGCCCTACACCGTCGGCCTCGTGATGGCGGGCCTGGCGCTGGCGCTCGGCCATATCGACATCGGGGTGCAGCTCACTCACGACTTCATCTTCGACGTCATTCTGCCTCCCTTGCTGTTTGAAGCCGCGCTGAACCTGCACTGGAGCGAACTGAAGCGCGATCTCGCGCCGGTCCTGCTGATATCGAGCCTCGGGGTCGTGCTTTGCGCCGCCGTCGTCGCGGCGGGTCTGGTCTATGGGCTGAACTGGCCGACCGGCCCGGCGCTCGCGTTCGGTTCGCTGATCGCCGCGACCGATCCGATCGCGGTGATCGCGCTGTTGCGCGAGACCGGCGTGAAAGGGCGGCTGGCGCTGCTGATCGAGAGCGAGAGCCTTCTCAACGACGGCGTCGCCGCCATGCTGTTCGGCCTCGTGCTCGCCATGATCGCGAGCGGGGCGGCCCCGACGGCGGGCGAGGTCGTGATCCGTTTCGTCGGCGTCGCCTTGGGCGGCGTCGCCGTGGGCGTGGCTTGCGGCGGCGCGGCGATATTCGCCGCGGGGCGCACGGACGACCATCTCGTCGAGACCGCGCTGACCGCGATCGCGGCCTATGCCTCGTTTCTGATGGCCGAACATTTCGGCGCCTCTGGCGTGCTCGCGACCGTCTCGGCGGGGCTCACGATGGGCAATCTGGGCGTGCTTGCGGAGCGCGAGCATCCCCTCGCGCTGAGTTCGCGCGGGCGCGACTTCGTGTCGGCGTTCTGGGAATTCGCGGCCTTCCTGGTCAATTCCTTCGTGTTCCTGATGATTGGGCTCGCGCTCTCGACGGTGCCGATGCGCGCGCCGAAGATTTTCGCGATCGTCATCGGATTGGCGCTGCTCGGCCGCGCGGCCGCGGTCTATCCTCTGGCGCTCGTCTTCGCCCGATCGCGCTGGAAGATCCCGCTGGCGCAACAGCATTTTCTCTGGTGGGCGGGACTGCGCGGGGCGCTGGCGCTCGCGCTCGCGCTGTCCCTGCCCTCGGATATGCCGTATCGCGACGATATCCTGGTGGCGGCGTTCGGCGTCGTGATTTTCTCGGTGCTGGCGCAGGGCCTCACGGCCGGCCTCGTCTTGCGCGCGCTGGGACTTGCGCCGCAAGGCGCGGCGGGCGCGCCGCCGCCTTGAACTCAGGCCCGCCCGGGAAGGGCGCGCGCTCCGACCTCTGCGCCAATTTATACCGGCGCCGGCTTAGGTTCGAGAGCGCGAATGTTTCCGGATTCGACATCTCTCAAGTAAAGGCGCATGGTTAACCTGCGTATCGGCGAAGGTTGCTGGCAGCAAACTCGCTTAGAATACGCGAATACGCGCCTGGGAGGATGAAATGATTATGTTTTTTCGATCCGCCAAAATTGCGCCGGGCCGAGCCAACGACGCTGTGGCGTTCGCCCATCGGGTTAACAAATATCTGGATGAGAAATACGGCGGCAAAGGCGCGGTCGCGCTTCCGATCGGCGGAAATCCGAGCCGCGTCGGGTGGAGCCGTCAGTTCGCCAACCTCGCCGAATTCGACACGCTCACGACCAAGCTCCTGACCGACGCCGACTACAACAAGATGGTCGCCGAGGTCAGCAACTTCTTTATCGCCGGGTCGCTACATGATGAAATCTGGCGAACGATCTGATCCGTTCTGAACCCATCAGCCATGGAGCGCGGCCCAACTCATGCGCTCCATGCGCCGCCGCAGATGGCGACGCGAATGCCGCAGATCGAACTTTTCTGTTGTAATATTTCAAAAGCGAAGTTGAGGTCTTGTCTCGCGGGTTCGCCAGCTCTCGCACTATGGTTGCGGACGTCGGGATTTGCGGACTTTTCACGCCGTAGCGCCGTCAAGGGCTCAGAGGGAACGGCAGGCCGCGAAAGCCCGGCGGCGTCGACCTCGTCCCTCTCGCCCACAATCCTGGCGTTGGGCCTCGTCCTCAGATCGCCGCTTTCGGCACCCTCGTTTCGCGCAGTCGCGCGACGCCCGGCATCTGGGAGCCGAGCAGCGGGCGCAGATAATCAACGAAGGCCGGCGTCACGTCGTTGGCGTCGGCGCCGATGAAGACATCCTCCATAACACGCGTCTTGCCGGCCACGCTTTCGAGCGGGATCAGCGGATAATCGACGGCGTAATTGCCGACCCGGCGGATCGAGACCGAACCGTTGCGGCCCTCCCA
>CAWEID010000004.1:0-105109 GCA_963809055.1 uncultured Pseudomonadota bacterium
CGCTGCGCGTTCGTTACAACAAATACCTTCTGATCTAAATCAAATAATATAATCCTTCGAGAGCTGCACGGCACAAACGGGTGAGAGGCGATAAAAAAAGTTTGAGGCGGTCAGCTACGCCGCCGCACCAGTTTCCATATCAACAGAAATACTTGGAGGTCGAGCGTCTCTTGAAACCCTACGCAAGGCGCCAGGTCAGCGCCATTTGGTTGCTCTTTGCGAGATAGCCTCACAAGGTGACCTTCATTCCGTTTGTCTTAGAACTTCGGCTTTCCGACCTGAACATCTTCCGGCTGTGCTGTAATCCTCGCGATCTGCCGTGCTCCGGGGCGGCTCTCGGATCTTAAAGCGGCCCACCTCCGAAAGGTCGAGTCACAGTCCCGCTCTTAATCCATCTAAGAGATCCGCTGTGCGCCGCGCCAAGTGCGTGCTACGCCGTCGTCTGGGCTTGGGAACCTGTATGCGACGAGCGAATTTATCAGGATGGTTGCAGTGAACGGCAGCGTGCTAGGCGCGCGCAGCCGTTGTTAGAAGCCGCAAGGCCGCACTTCGCCGTCTTGGGAAACAACCTTGAATACGATCCGGGTGGCGAGCGGCTTGGACGGCGTCGTTGTTGCGAAACCGTCATGAGACGTGATGTCATGAAGATCGTGGTTATCGGCGGGACCGGCTTAATCGGGTCGAAGGTTGTAGAGAAGCTAAAGCAAAGGGGACATGAGGTTCTTGCCGCCGCGCCAAGCACGGGCGTCAACACCATTACCGGCGAGGGGCTTAAAGCGGCCACGGCCGGCGCGCAGGTGGTGATCGACCTCGCCAATTCGCCCTCATTTGAAGACAAGGCGGCGCTGGATTTCTTTGAAACCTCCGGCAGCAACCTTCTCGCCGCAGACGCCGCGGCAGGCGTCGGGCGCCATGTCGCCCTGTCCATTGTCGCAATCGACCGCACAGACAATGGCTATTTCCGCGCCAAGGCTGCCCAAGAAAAACTGATCGAGGCCTCCGGCGTCCCCTACACGATCGTCCGCGCGACCCAGTTCATGGAATTCCTCGGCGGCATCGCCAATTCAAGCACTGAGGGAAAAACAGTCAGGCTTCCGCCCGTCCTATTTCAGCCGATCGCGGCGGATGACGTCGCCGCCAACGTCGCCGATGCAGCGCTTGCCCCCCCGCGAAATGGGATCATTGAGATCGCCGGCCCGGAAAGAGCGCCGTTCAACGAAATCGTCGCCCGCTATCTGAAGGCGGTCGGCGACCCGCGTGAGGTCGTAATGGACCCAGCCGCCCGGTACTGGGGCGGCCAGGTCGAGGAGTTCTCGCTCGTGCCGTTAGGTGAAGCGCGCCTCGGCCGGATCGATCTCGACGAATGGCTTCGTGAGCACAAGCAGTAGCCTGATCCCTTATCCGCCAACTGAGAGAGAGTTCCGTGAAACCCATCCTCTGTTCGCTAGCCATCGCCGCCCTGCTTTTCGGCAGCGCGCTCGCGCAGACCGCGCCGCAGCCAATCGTGGCCCCCCTCATGCAGAAGGATCTCGCCGACGTGCCTGGAAAGGAGATGGTGATGCTGACCGTCGAATATCCGCCCGGAGCTGTAGAGCACATTCATCGGCACGATGCGAACGCCTTCGTCTACGTGCTGGAAGGGACGATCGTCGAGCAAGTCAGGGGCGGCAAGGAGGTCACCCTGACGCCAGGACAGACTTTCTACGAAGGCCCTGACGATGTGCACGCGGTCGGGCGAAACGCGAGCGCGACGAAGCCGGCAAGGTTCGTCGTGGTTATGGTGAAGAAGAAGGGCGTCGACGCCGTGTTGCCCGCCGAATAATTCGTGCGGTTCCCGGGCCGGGTTCTTCAGCCGCGCCGAGATGTGGTGGGAGAATGCAGGCTGTTGCCAACCTCCGGTGACCCCGCTAGCATCCCACAATGTCGATCGCGCTCTATGGTCATCCTTTCTCTTCCTACACGCAGAAAGTGCTCGTGGCGCTTTATGAGAACCGCACGCCATTTGAATTCCGGTGTATTAGTCCAGAGACACCTCAGTACAGCGCCGAGTGGGCTAAGCGCTGGCCGTTGCGGAAATTCCCTTTGCTGGTGGACGGCGAGCGCGACATCGTTGAGACGAGCATCATTATCGAATACCTGCAGCTAACGTATCCCGGTCCGGTGCGCCTACTGCCGGCTGATCCGATGGCTGCGCTAGATATACGTTTTCTCGACCGGTTCTTTGACTTGCACGTAATGGATGCGATGCAGATCGCAGTCGACAGTGCGCTTGGACGCGTTCCCGTGAAGAGTGGCAAAGGCTTGATTATCGCGAAGGAGCGCCTGGAGCGCGCCTATTCCTGGCTGGAAGGCCACCTTGCCGGCAAGACCTGGGCAGCAGGCGCGGATTTTACCATGGCGGACTGTGCTGCTGCCCCGTCCCTGTTTTATGCGGATTGGGTGCACCGGATATCGGAGGCGTTTCCAGCATTGCGGGCCTACCGCTCCCTGCTAATATCTCGCCTATCCTTCGCAAGGGCGATCGATTAGGCGCGGCCTTTTCGCCCGCTTTTCCCCCTGGGAGCGCCGGATCGGGATTGAGCCTCAACGCCGTGATGGCTCCCTGAAGACGACAGCTCACAAAGCGGGAATCGCCGTTTGAGCTTTATTCGAGACCCGGAATGTCTCTTCACGGCCAGGCTTGGACTTGTGACGCTGGGCGACGGATGCGCCGCTCGTTGCCGTCTTCAAGTCACGCGCTTAGCCTCAATATGAGAGGATAGGCGCCTCGTGGTGAGGAAGCATCTCTAACGGAACAGGAACGGCGAATGCCTTCTCAAGACTGGATTGAAGCGAGCCGCGCCAGATGGACATATCGCGGACAAGAGCGTCCACCGTTTGCGGTTGCGCCGCAGCCGGGACAGGAGTCCGTCTGGGATTATCCCCGGCCGCCGCGCCTTGCCCTGGATTCCCGAGAGGTGGTTGTTCGCTCAGGATCCGTCGAAATTGCGCGGTCGTCGCGGACCATGCCGGGCTGCCCTACCGGGAGTGGAGAGAAACCTGCGAAACCCTTCATCTCTGGACGCAGGTCGTGGGCAAGGTTCGATTGGCTTTCACCCCATGGCTCAACCATTCCTGGCACGTTCCACTCTATGTAAGCGCACGTGGCCTTACGACGTCGCTCATCTATTACGAGGATCGGGCTTTCGAGATCGTGTTCGATTTCAATCGGCACGTTCTGGAAATTGTGACCAGCGAGGGGTCGGAGAGCCAGCTGCCCTTGAAACCGAGGTCTGTGGCCGCCTTCTTCGAAGCCGTGGCGCGGCGCGGCTCAAAAGGTTTCGCCTTTCTGGCCCGTCATGTTGATGGGCCGCAGTCCACGTTCAACATCTACCGGGCCGATGAGGCGCGAAAAGACCCTCTCATTGAAATCATGGGCATCGGGCGGTCAATCGCCATCCCACCGTCGATCCACGCTAAGACCGGCAGGCCTTACCAATGGATCAATCCCGACACAGGCAAACAGCGGCCAGCCGGATGGGAACTGCCAGCGCTTGCCGATCTGCCAGAGATCGCGACCGACGATATTGAGAAGCTTAAAGCGGCGCTGGAACCGTGGAGCCGCAAGCCGAGGCCGCCGCGCCCGATGACGGAAGGCCCGGCGCCGGTGCCGACCAACTCTACGAGCAAGCGTTATAGAGCTTTTGCTCTGAGGGGCTTGGAAAAAGCTACAGCCGGCCTTGCTGGACTGAAGGAAGGCCGTCCCTCGGAACTGTTCCGCGCCACCTGCGGTCTCGGCTGGACCGTTGCCCATAGGGTGCTCACCGAAGCCGAGTTCGTGAATGGGTTCGCTGCCGCCTGCGAGGCGAATGGCCTTGCCGCCCGCGACGGCCGCCGCGCCATCGAGGCAAGCATCCGCTCAGGGTTGCAAAGGGCGATAAACGATCCGCTTCCCGTGCTCGAAGATCGCCCACGCGAGAAGCGCGACGCGTCAGCGACGGCGAGTAAATTGAACGGCGCGCACGCTGCAAGAAGCGATTGGGAGGCTGCGACAACTGCGACATCCGCGACAAACGCCTGCGATAAACCCCAAATGTCGCAGAAGTCGCAAGTGTCGCAGGAGGGGGGGGCGCTTTTTGCAGACGAGCCTCTCCCTCTTTTCCGGGAGCCTCCGAAAGGGGAGGCGTTCCCTGTTGAGGCACTCGGCTCGACACTTGGCGGCATGGCAAAGGCGCTTCACGAGGCGGCTGTACGAAGCCCGTTGGCAATCTGCGGGACTGCTGTTCTTGCCGCTGCCGCCTGTGCGACCCAGGCGCTACGTGATGTCGATTTGCCCATCGCGGGCGGTCAACCGAAGCCGCTCAGTCTTTACTTTCTCGCGATTGCTCAATCTGGCGAGCGAAAAACCGCAACCGATGCGCAAGCGCTCAAGCCTATCCGTACACGTTCAGAAGAGCTGCGCCACGAATATGACGAAGCTCATCAGCGCTACCGCAATGCTCTCGACGCATGGACGGCGGAACGAAAGAACGTTCTTGGCGATAAGAGGCTCGACGCGTCGGCACGCCGATCGAAGCTTGAGGCGTTAGGACGCGAGCCTTCTGCGCCGAAAAGCCCGATCTTAATCCTACAGGAGCCGACCCTCGAAGGGCTGACGAAGCATCTGAAGGTTGGGTATCCCAGCGTAGGGCTGTTCTCATCTGAGGGGGGGCAGTTCATCGGTGGCCATGCCATGTCCGATGACGCCAAGCGACGGAGTGCAGCCGCGCTTAATGCGCTCTGGGATGATGGGAGGTTGGAGCGAGTTCGCGCCACAGAAGACATTGCCCTTCTTCCTGGGCGGCGGCTCTCCGTCTTCCTTCAAGCGCAGCCGGATGTGGCTCAGCACTTCCTTAGCGATCCAATCCTTCAGGATATCGGACTGTTGGCGCGGTTCCTCATTACGCAACCAGACAGCACGATGGGAAGCCGAACGTTCCGCCAGCTCGCTCCGCAGCACCAAGCCGCAATCACGACTTACTGCGTGAAACTGCTGGCCCTGCTGCGCCGGGATCTTCCTTATGATGAGCGCGGCGATGGGTTGGTGCCGCCGCGGCTCATCATGTCAAATGAGGCGCAAACCCATTGGATAGATTTCGCCGACCACATCGAGACAATGTTAGCGCCCGGCGGGGATCTTCGCGAGATTTCGGGCTTTGCAAACAAGCTACCAGAACACGCCGCTCGGATCGCCGCAGTGTTGCAAATCTTCGACGATCCCGAAGCCGAAGAATTGAGTGCAGACTATCTGGCGCGCGGTATCGAGCTTGCCGAGTTCTATGCAAGCGAGGCAGATCGATTGCACAGCGCGGCGCGCGTCGGAACAGAGCTTCGTGAAGCCGAGAAACTTCGCGTCTGGCTCGATGAGAAGTGGGATCAATCGCATGTCACCGTTCGAGACATCCAACGGAGTGGGCCCGGCTCGCTCCGTGAAAAAGCCCGCATCGAGCGAACATTAGGCATTCTCACGGACCACAATTGGGTTGCGAAGGTCAGTAACGCCCAAGTGAGCGAAAGGATTACGCGTGTAGCCTGGGCTATCAAGGGGAGGATGCAATGAGCTTCCCCCGCTTCAAAAGCCGAAAAATCGATAGAAGGGTTGCGACAGTTGCGACAGTTGCGACATTCCCAATTCTTTCTGCTTCCGTTCCTGAAAGTGTCGCAGATGTCGCAACTGTCGCAGGGGTGCCCCCGCTAATTTCAGAATGGCGCGCCGCGATCGCCCGCGTTGGAACCGATCAGTTGGACATCGCCAAGCTCAAGACGGTGAGCTTGCGCTTCCTCGATACTCCCGACGCCGTGGCGGCTATCGAGAACGACTGGGACGAGATCGCCCTGTTCGGCGTGCATGAAGGGCCATCTCCGAAAGAGCGTCTCGATACATGGGGCCTCGTTCCTTTCCTCGCCTGGGGCGTTCATCGCTACACGATTGCCACCGTCAGCCGGGATGCATGCGTGCTGAAGACGTCGCGCGGGGCGTCCCTACGTCAGCCCCGCATGCGCGCCAACTTCGGTAAAGCTGTCCCGTGGTGGACGCATCCTGGAATCAATCGAGAGGGTGGCTGTCATGAGGGGAATTGAATGCGCATTCGAAGGCACGCTTGGCCGTGATCCCGAACTGAAGACATCGAAAGCCGGGAAATCGTTCGCCTCGCTCGCCCTGGCAGTGACGACGGGGAAGGGCGACGACGGCGGCGAGGTCACAACATGGGTGCGCACAACATGCTTCGGCGAGACTGCCGAGGAAATCGCAGCAGTCGCGAAAAAAGGTGACCGTATCTACTGCGAAGGCACGCTCACAATGAGCCAGTGGAACGACGCTCAAGGCGAGGTGAAGCACGGTCTGAACGTCGCTGCATGGCGTTGCAAGCCGCTCGGCTTTATCGGCGAGCGCAAACCCAAAAGCGGAAAGCCCACGGCCTCGACAAAAGCCCGCAAACCCGCGCAACCCGGCAACGGCTCGGCGAACAACGGCAAAAAGCATGACCGCCCCTTCAACGACCCTTTGCCATTTTGAGCCGGGGAAGCAGCAGCGCACCCGTCCTGGTTCATGGGCGAAATATTGCAGGAGAAACACAATGAGCAAACCCAGGGAAGATTCGACCGAAGCACACAGGCCGAAATCCGATCGCACTGCAAAATCTCTGGCTCGCGAATACACGAGCACCGCTCTTGAGGCGCTTGCGTCGATTGCCAAGGATTCGTCGGCTTCTGGCTCCGCACGGGCTCAAGCTGCATCAGCGCTTCGCGGACATGGAAGAAGAAGGAAGAAGTAGAGATGGCAACGAAATCGAAACGCACGGCGTCTGACAAGAAGGCAACCCCTGGAACTACAGGGGAAAATCAGGGACGCGGCGACTTCGCCACACGGTTCAAGCCGGGCCAGTCGGGTAATCCTGCCGGACGCACAAAGGGCTCTCGCAATAAGCTGACGCAAGCGTTTATTAACGCGATGTGTGAGGACTTCGAGGAGCACGGCCTGTCGGTGATCGAGGAGACGCGCAAGTCGAAGCCAGAGGCATATTTGGCCATCATCGCGCGGATCATTCCCCAACAGCTAGAAGTCGGGGAAGCTGGCGCCTTTGCAGATATGTCTGACGACGAACTTGAAGCGTTCATCGCTGATTGCAATGCCAGGATCGGCTACTACAAGGCGCATTGATCGCACGCTTCGTCAGCGACTCCAGATCTACTTAGGAAGGCCGGAAGTTTTGGCCAGTCCACCACGCCGATGAAGTCGGCGCCCGCCCTCAGCACGCGGACCTGGCTCGAATTTGAGTCCATCCGCGCGTGAGGGCAGAAAAACCTCGAATAATGCAGGCTCTGCGGCTGGGAAGCGTCGCCCGCTGCACTATAGCGGGCTGCCTCGTTCCTTCGAAAAGCGCGTTGTTATTGCAGGGCGAACCGGACCAAGCGAGCGATCTTTTCGGGCGCTCCACCTCAGGCACGCGAGAGACGCGCTCTCGCTCGTTACCGGATCGGCATAATATAGATCGGCGATCCGCCGTTCAGTGGCATGATCACGGTCGGAGACGGCGGCGGCGCGATCGGTTGAAGTTTCATCGGCGGAAAGGCAGGCTGTACGGGCCGCATTGTTGGCGCCTGAACGCCAGTAGTCGGGAACATCCGTTCAAGATGTTCTGCATAACTTTCCCCGTACCTAGGGCTCGCGTCATCATCAAAACTGCCCGCGGAGGCGGCACCATATCCGAGCGCCGTAAGCAGTGAAGCGAAAAACAAAAATCGTTTCATTATAAAACCCCTTCCAAAAAAGTAGAAACTTCATATGCCCCGCGCTGGGGGGAAGGCAAGCCACCATAGGTAGCAGCCGATGCATTCCCCCAAAAGAGCCAAGCAGGAAGTGAGCTTCCGCGAAAATCGAGCCAGTCTAAGCGGCGACGGTCACGTCGACCAGTTCGGGCTGCCTCCGCTGCGCTAGGCCGTGGCGGCTTGAAGTAAGCGCCCGTTCATGCAGGCTACTTCAAAGCATAAAATACATATGCAAAAGCACACCGTGAAACACCGTGAAACATACTAACACTTTGTTGCAAATGCTGTCTTGTGCTATAGTTCGAAATGCTTGATTTATTCAACCGGCAAGGCGGCACAAGCGGTGCGAGTTCACGGAAGAGCACGGATTGACCCTAGCAATCCGCAGAGAAGCGCCGCATGCCAGCGCTGCGGAACGGTTTACAACCGCGCCGATCTGCGTCCTCAAATGCAATGGGCAGGGCAAGGGCTGGTCTCAACCGGTTTCTATGTGTGCCCGTCATGCTATGACGTGCCAAATCCCCATGAGCGGACGCTTTTCCTTGCCGCCGATCCTCCCCCTGCCTTTGGCGTGCTGCCGATCGGGTTTCCGATGGATGACGCTTCGGAGTGGATAATTGGCCCTCCGCCTGGCGCGGATATGTTCCCGGCGTGGGCCGACATGAGCGCCACGCTTGAGTTCATCAAGCAGTTTCTGCCGAGCATGAGCACCACGGCGGCAATGGCGGTTGCCCCTGCCTATGGATTCCAGCCGAACCCATCAATGAGCACCACGGCAGGAATGTCGGGTGTCCCTGCCTATGGGTTCCAGCCTTCTCCTGCGATGGCAACAACTGCAGGAATGGCTGCGCCTCTCTATCGTGGCGTTTTTGAAGCGGCATCAATGTCGACGGTTGCGGGAATGACGGGTGTTCCTGCTTATGGTTTCCAGCCGTCCGCTTCCATGCCGGCGACCGCAGCAATGGCCGCAACGCCTGCTTACGGATACATCGGCGCTCACCCGTCGATGGCGACGACGGCAGGAATGACCGGCTCAACATCGTTAACCCATACTATCTACGTGACCGCAACCGGCGCTGGTTCGTGGTCAGTTCCGTCTGGCGTGACAGCGTTAACAGTTCAAGGGATTGGTGGCGGCGGTGGTGGGGGCACGGCGTCCGGCGTTTCGTCTGCGGGCGGTGGAGGAGGGGGTGCCTATGCGGCGGCAACGGTCACGGTCAGCGCAGCGCAGACGATTTATTACAGTGTAGGGACGGGCGGCGGCGCGGGAAGCAATGGTGCCGAACTCGTGGCTGAACATATCAGCCAACAGCGCGCCTGGGGTTTCGTCGAACGGTATTGTCGCAAAGGCTGGTGCGGGCGGCGGCGTTGGCACCACAGGCGGTGGCGGCTCCGCAGGAAGTTGTGTCGGGTCGACGGTTTATTCGGGCGGCGGCAACTCAGGCGCAGGTTCGACCACAGGTGGCGGCGGTGCAGCCGGGCCATCGGGGACGGGCGCAAATGGCGGCTTTGATAGCCTTGCAAATTACGGCGGTCCTGGCGGCGGCGGAGCGAACAATGGCTCTGTTGGAAACGCGTCAACGTCAGGAATTGGCGGTGCGGGCGGAAACGGAGTCGGTGGCACAGGTGGCGGCGCTGGCGGAACGTCATCGCAAAACGGCCAAGGCGGAACCAGCGGTGGTGGCGGCGGTGGCGGCTATGGCGGCACAGGCAGCTATGTCGGCGGCGGAATCGGCGGGTCAGACACTTCGCTAGGTGGAGGCTATGGGGCAGGCGGTGGCGGCGGTGGCGGTGGCCGCGTAGACGCTGGCAGTGCCGGTCCTGGCGGAAACGGTGGAACCTATGGTGGCGGCGGTGGCGCCGGTGGATCTAAAAGCGGCTCTGGGGGCTCGGGTGCTCAGGGCATCATCATAATAACCTACACTCAAACAAACTAGAAACGAGGTTTAAAATGGGTGCATTTGTTGCAACCGTGACATCGAACGTCATGCTGGATTGGCTCACAGGCCGCGCAACTCCAGGCGCTGCTGCAACGCGGTATCTTTCGGTGTGGAACGGCGATCCGCAAGGCGCTGGCTCCGAGGTCATAAACACGATCACAGGTTCAGCCACACGGCCTTCTGTGGCTTTCGCGGCTTCGTCTGGCGGCTCCGCGGCTTCAAATGCGGATGTGACATTCACCACGAATGCGTCGGGCGCCGCAACTGTCGATCACGTGGCGCTTCACACTGCGGCCACTGCGGGCTCCGTCATGGCGTCGTGCACGGTCACATCGAAATCAATTACTGGGGAGATTCCCTCAAAATCCTTTCCGGTAACGCAACCGTGAGCATCACATGACCGAGCACACTATCGAAGCTCACTTCAAGGTGACGGCGGGTTGCTCAACGGGCGACGTGAACCGGGATGCGCTCATCATTCAGGAAATGGCGCTCGCCGTCTGCCCGCCTGGAACTCCTGCTTCGGCAATTCCCCCGATGACGGTTTATGAGGCGACCCGCGTCTATCTCATGGTTTGCGCGATGCGCCGAGCTCTTGAGCGTGAAGTCGGTGAGCCTTTGACTGTGGAAGAATTACCTTGAACACGAGCCGGGCGCCGCCAGCGAAGGAAAGGATCGGGCTATATCCTTTCCTTGCTGGGCGAAACCGGCCAACGCTAAGCGGCGGCGAGATCGATAACGGTCGCGTCTGGTCGCCGGGCGCTGTACTGCGCTACAACGTCGGGGCGCTCTGCCTTGATGACGGCGTCAAGGAAGCTCCGCAAAGTCGGCGCTGCGCCGTTTGAGCGTGTCCGCGACAAGGTCGAGCGACCCGTTGCGGGCTTCGTCGCTCATATCGTCCGAGGCGCAAACCAGTGCATGAAGGACATGGGCGCAATTCTCAATCGCGAGAACGGCGTCCTCTGCTTCGAGTTTATCGATTTGGCGAAATTCCATGATTGTATTCCTTGGTGCAGGCTGGCCCCCCGGCAACGCCAAGCCCAAGTTTATTGATTTGCCCTCACTGAATTGCTTCGGTTAAGAAAGTGTTGACGTAGCTGCGGCTTGCCCGGTTTGGCTCATTCACTCGTAAGCCGTTGCGATTCAACATTTCTCATGGTTCGCTGCGATGCGTGATCGACATCTCCGCCTTGTATCTGTACCCCGTTTCTCAGATCGGGATACACCACGGGACAAAGCGCCATGGCACACAAGGAAAAGAGCGAAAAAACCGGCAAAAACGGGCGCACAAAAGCCGTGGCATATCTCCGGACCTCGAGCGCCGCGAATGTCGGAGCCGATAAGGACAGCGAGAAGCGCCAGCGCCCCGCAATCACGGCCTATGCGAAAAGCGCCCGCTTCGAGATCGCCGCGGAAGATTGGTTCTATGATCCGGCCGTGAGCGGCGCTGATCCGATCGAGACGCGGCCCGGCTTCAATCGCCTGCTTAACCGGATCGAAGGCAACGGCGTCCGCGTCGTGATCATTGAGGATGCCAGCCGCTTCGCTCGCGATCTGATGACGCAAGAGCTGGGCATCCTCTCGCCTGATCAAGCTTGGCGTCCGAGTGATCACCTCCAGCGGCGATGATCTGACTGACACAAGCGACCCGATGAAGAAGGCCATGCGGCAGATCGCAGGCGCCTTTGCCGAGCTCGAGAAGTCCCGCCTTGTCGCCAAGCTCAAGGGATCCCGTGAGCGCAAGAAAGCGGAGAAGAAGAGCCTCACGCTGGACGGCCGCGGCAAGTGCGAAGGCGGCAAGAGCGTTGCCGAGATGCGCCCGGAAGTCGTCAAGGCGGCCCACGCCCTGAATGACGGCCGCTCGCTCCGCAAGATCGCCGCGGCCCTCGCTGATCAAGGCTTCACGACGCCAGCCGGAAAGCACTATTCCGCGACGTCAATCAAGCGGATGCTTGGCGAAGCCGGATCGAAAAGCCGGGCTCTAAAGCACTTCGACGCCAAGGGCCGCCGCCTTCTCTGGCCAGAATAGGACCTTATCAGAGGCAGAAGCGCCCGAGGGCTCGCCAATCGATGAAGCGCACCTTGCCTGGATGCTCTCCCAATTCCGTCCAACCTACCCCCCGGAATTGGACAGGTTCGAAACCTACCAATGTCAGTCGCTCGGCAAAGACGAAATGGCTCGCATTTACACGGTCCAATCGTCTCCCCCGACGGCAATCCGAACATTCCCTTCTTATCCTATATCGCCGGCAAGCGAACCCATGGTGTCTGGGACCCGCGCGTGCAGGCCGACCTCGTTCCGTTCGAGGCTTCCTTCGTGCAGAGCGAACCCGTCATCATCCTAAACTATGGCGAAACGCCGCTGATGCTTGACGGTTATCTGCGCGCGACCCTGTTCATGCGAAGCCCCAATCCGGAAGCCCGTCTGCTCGCTTGGCGTCCGGCCGTCTGACCCATTTTTCTCAGGGACAGTGGGATCGCTCGGTCGCCGCCCGCGCCTGATCCTTGGCTCTTCGAATTCGATCAAACACGTGTCGATCCAATAGACGTCGCGACCAGCCTCGCCGCCCGCGCTGACGGTCGGCGCGACCTGCGAGGCAAAGTTCGAGTTAACGCCATATTTTACCAGCCGGACCTCGACCCCCGGCGCCAACCAGACGAAATGTTCGCCTTTGGCGGTCGCCGCCTCGATCTGGCGCTCGATCTCTTGCCGCCCAGCGGGCGAACCTGAGCCGCGCTCCTTCATCTTCTCTTCAATGTATAGCAACTCATGGGGAACGCCCACGTCATTCAGCTCCGATACCGCCTGCGCGAGGATCCGGTCGTCGCCCGCACGCCGCATCCCCGCGGCGAGCGCCGAGGAACCGCGAGGAAAGCGCAGCGTGGCGAGCCGGCCCTTGAACTGATAGGCCTCTCGCCGAGGCCTTAGCTCCTTGATCGTATCTGCGATGCCGGTGGGGCCGACGGCGCCGTTCGAAGAAATCGCATTGGCGCCGATCAATCGCCCCGCGAGTTTCTCGGCCGCGGCCAATTGGTCCTCGCTCAATTTCATACCGAACTGAACGATCTCGAATTCATGGGGATCGTCGCCGAGATTGGGTTCGCCCGCCGCGGCGCCGCCGAACGGCGTTACGCCCTCGCTGAACGCCAACAACAGATAGGCGTAGGCGCGAACCAGATCGTGCGGCGCGCCCCGCCCTTGCGCATAGAGAATCGCGAGCCAACGACTGGCCTGCGGGCAACGGTCGATCGCGAGCGGCTGCAGTTCCTTGAACGCTCGCGCGAAATCGCCAGCGTCGTAGGCTTGCGATCGCGGCGTCGCTGCATAGCAGTCAAAGACGTCCTGTTCGGCCGCGCTCGCTGGCCGGCGCCTAGCACGATGGCGATCAAGCCGCGACCGCGAATACACTGAGACTTTGCTTGGCCGAAGCACATCGCGCTCACAGCGCTTCTTTCAAGGCCCGCGCGCTGTTGCCGGCCATTGCGACGCTCAGTTCTTCCTGCGCCTCGGCGAGACCTTGATCGGCGGCGGCCTCCAGCCATTTGCGCGCTTCAGCTGGATCCGCTCGCCGCCGATCCCGGAGGCGAGATAGCGCGCAGCATGAGCTGCGCATGTGGATTGCCGAGTTCGGCCGAGCCTTTGAACCATCGCTGCCCGAGCGAAAGATCCTCCGCAACGCCGTGGCCGCCCGCGCATAGCGCGCCCAAAGCGAACATGGCTCCCGCCGTGCTCGCCGCGCGCCGCCTTCTGGAACAGCTTGACCGCGCCGATCACGTCGCGCGGACCGCCGCGCCCGTTCAGCATCATCTCGGCAAGCGCCGCCTCGGCCTCGGTCAGCCCGGTATCCGCGGCGCGGGCGAACAAAGCGCGCGCGGCTTCGAGATCGGGCTCCTCTCCACGCCCTTCGGCGAGCATCCGCCCATAGCAGATATTGCGCCATCGGCAGATTGTCCGCGGCGAGGCCGCATCCACTTGGCGGCCTCTCTTTCGTCCGGCGCGCCGGCGCCGCCCTTGCCGAACCAGAGCCCCAGGTTGAAGGCGGCGACCGCGTCGCCCTGCTCTGCGGCCCGCCGGAACGCACCCGCGACGTCGGCGGCCTTCCTCCGGCCGGGCCGCGCCCTCCAGCACGAGATTGGCGAAATCGACCTGCGCGGCGCGATCGCCCGCCCTCGGCGGCGTCCGCAGCCAATGGGCCGCCGGCCCGTTGTCCTGCGCGAACGCCGGCGCCTGTCAAATGGAGCGAAGCCAGCGCGCGCGCGCGACGGCGCGTGGCCGGCCTCCGCCGCGCGGCGATACCAGATCGGCCGCTTCGGCGTAATTCGGCGGCCGATCGCCGTTGCGAATGTTGAGGTCGCCGACGCGCGCCGCCGCCTCGACTTCGCCCGCCATGGCGGCGCGGCGCAGCCAGGTCTCCGCTTCGGCGAGGTCCTGCTGGCAAAGTGCGCCGTCCATCAAAGCGGCGCCGTATTTGGCCTGCGCGGCCGGCAGGCCTTTTTCCGCGGCGCGCTTGAACGGCTCGAGCGCCGGCGCCGGATCGCTTGCGACGCCGACGCCGCCTTCGGCCAGGACCCCGAGGAGATAGATCGCGGTCGGCAATTCCGCGTCCGCGGCGCGCTGCAGATAGGCGACAGACTTCCTTGCGGCCGGCCTCGTCCGCGGCGTCTCGCGCAAGCGAGAGCGCATAACCCAGGCATCCCTCGGGCGAGCCGTGCATCCGCCGACCGTTTGAACCAGATCATGCGCCGCCTCGAGATCGCGGATCGGCATCCGGGCCGCGGGTCAGAACGTAGCCGAGAATGGCCTGCCCCTTGGCCGAGCCCGCCTCCGCGGCGCGTCGCGCCCACGGCAGCCGGATTCGAAATCCGGGCTCATCGTCTTCCTCGCGCCATCGAAGAGACCCGATGAGCCGCTTTGGCGTTTGCGCGCTTGACGATATGCGCAAGACCCTGCGCGCACATGCCCGCCAGCAGAACCTGCGACTCGACGTCGCCGTGGCTCGCCGCGCGCTCCAGCCAGCGACGCCTTCCGAGCGGCTGGCCGGAACGCCGAGACCCTCAAAATAGCAAAGCGCGACGCGATGCTCGCGCCTCGCGCAATGCCGCCCTGGCCGCTTGCGCGAAGAAATTGAATGCCTCGACCGGCTCGCCGCGCTCGCTCAGCCGCTGCGCCTGCCGCAGCGCGGCCGCCGGCGAAACGCGCGAAAGCAGCTGTCAACGCCCAGCATCGGGCGCCCTCGTGGCAAGAGACGATGCGCGACACGTTCATGCAGCAGTTCCCAACTCAGCTCTGCGGCTCGCGCAAGCCCTCCTCGGCGATGGGCAGCGACCTTGCCGAGGAAATAGCTCAGGATGGTTCGCCGGCCGACCTTGATGTCAGCGGTGACGGGCATGCCCGGCGATCACGCGGAAGTCCGGCCGGCGTTCCATGCAAGCCGATGTGGTCGAGCGAGACACGCGCGCGATAGAACGGCTCGTTGGTCTGGCTGACCGGCGCCGCGCTGGTCGGATTGCGCGCCTCTTCCTGCGCCGTGAAGCTGTTCGGGCTGAGCGTCCGCACCGCGCCTTCGGCCATGCCATATTGCGAGAACGGGAACGTGTCGAACTTGATCGCGACCGGATCGCCGACATGGGCGAAGCCCGCTCTCGCTGCCAGGAATATTGGCTCTCGACTTCGAGCGCGGCGCCCGGCGGGCACCAAGCGTGATGAACGGCTGTCCCGACTGAAGCACCGAGCCGACCGACACTTTCGCGAGCGACTGAACGATGCCGTCCTGATCGGCGCGCAACTCGACCAGCGAGCGGCGCAGATTGGCCTTGTTCAGCTGCTGGCTCGCGTCGCTGAGCTTGCGCTGCGCGTCCGACAGCTTTTGCGAAACGTCGGCCGACCAGTTCTGCACGAAGCTGTCGCTCTCGGACTGCAGCGCTTCCTTGTCGCGCTTGGCGCTCTGCAGTTCGTCTTGCGCGTTCGCTGCGCGCGCTGCATTTCGGCTCGCGCGTCCGTCGCCGCGAGCGTGTTGAGTCGGCTTCCCAGTTGGCGCGCCTCGAGCTCCTTGCGGATCCCTTCAACGTTCTGCGCGACTTCCTCGCGCTTTGTGTAGCCCTCGATGTCGGATTCGGCCTTCGAGATGGTCGGCGTTGAGTTCGTCGATCTTGTGCTTGTAGTTTTCCAACTTGAGCTGGAATTCGGCCTGTCGGTGCCCATATATCGACGAGCTGCAGCAGCCAGTCCGGCTCATTGCCGGCGATAGACGAATGGCTTGCCGCTCTCCTCGGCCTGCAATCGCGCGACCTCGGCGTCAGGCTCGAAACTTGCGCCGTCAAGCGCGCCCAGCGTCCGCGGCGGTGAAGGTCGGGTCGAGATGTCGCGAGAATTTGGCCGGCATGAACCCGTTCGCCTTCGCTCACGTCGATCGAATTCACGATCGACGTCTCGAGCGGCTGCACGAGCAAGGTCGGGGAGCGAGAGACCACAATCCCTCTTGCGGTCACGACTTGATCAACCGAGATCATGCCGGCCAAAATGATCATCGCCAGCGACCATGCTGGAGACGATCCAAGTGACGCCGCGCGCCAATCCGGGCATCGGCGCGTTGACGATAGCGGTCGACGGTCGCTGGAACTCGAGGATCGCTGGCAAGGTCGGGTCGGCCGTCTCGAACTGCACGCCGCACGGCGCCGCGCACGCTACCGAACTACGCCCAGACCAGACTTCCACGGCGCTGCGTCGAGCGGCCGCCGCGCGTTGCGCGGTCAGCGCGCCGGACTTTCGGCCAGTGCGCTGGCTGGCGCAGCGCGCCTAGGCTATCGGGCGCGGCTTTGTCCTCACGCCTTGCGGCGCCTCGGCGCGCATCGCCGGCGGAGGCGTCGCGCTCGCGGCGTTCGCGCGGCGGCGTCCGGATTCGCGTATGCTGTCGGCTGTGTCGTCGCTCTTGAATTCAGCCTCGACTTGCCGGATCACCTCCTCCAGGCGCGGCTCTCCTCGCGGATGCGCTCCTCCGAGCGGCGACGATCCCGGACGCGCATGGAAGTGACGAGACTGGCCCGCGCGCGCCGGTAGACGAGCTCGCGCGCCTCGCGCGTCGAGGACGGCAGCCTGACCAGCGCCTTCTCAGCACGTCGCGATAATCGCTCGTCGCGATCGCCTGCGTCACAAACACTTCACCTTTTCTTGGCGCCGCAAATCGGCGAAACAGCGCTGCCCCGAAGTTCTGGCGCCGGCGAGGCCGGCCTTCGAACACTGCGGTTTCTCGCCTCAATGTGACTGCACCATCTCCGGCGGTATCGCCGCCGGCCGCACGCCGTGCCCTTCGAGATGACGGTTCTGCTGCGTCCAGAGCTGGCGATAGAGCGAGCACCGTTCAAGCAGTATGGCGTGCGGAGCGATGTCCACGATCTTGCCTTGCTCCAGCACGAGGATCTGGTCGCAATCGGTCAGCGAGGACAGCCGGTGCGAAACGATCACCATCGTCCGGCCGCGCCGCGATCCGCAGCAGATTGGCGTTGACGACCGCCTCGCTTTCGGGATCGAGCGCGCTGGTCGCCTCGTCGAGGATCAGGATGCGCGGATTATGAATCAGCGCGCGCGCGATCGCCAGCCGCTGCTTCTGGCCGCCCGACAGGTTGGGCGAGCCTTCCTCGATGTAGGTGTTGTAGCCGTTCGGCATCCGCTCGATGAATTCCTCGGCGCCGGCAAGCCGCGCCGCCCTGCACCGCGTCCGCCATCGCCAGACCCGGACGACCCGCGATGATGTTGTCGCGGATCGAGCCGCGGAACAGGAAATTGTCCTGCAGCACGACGCCGAAGTTCTGTCTGCAGATGGCGCAGATTGATTTCGCGCAGATCAACGCCGTCGATCTTCACGAAGCCGCTATATTCGCGATTGATCCCCTGCAGCAGGCGCGCGATCGTCGACTTGCCGGATCCGCTGCGCCCGACGACGCCCGAGCATCGTGCCCGCCGGGACGCTGAAGCTGATCCGGTCGAGCGCCGGAACCTTCGATCCCGGGATAGGTGAAGGTCACGTCGTGGAACTCGATCGCGCCCGCGAATTGCGGCCGCAGCCCGCCGGACGGCGCGTCGACCTCGAGCGGCCGATTGAGCACGTAGCCGGCTTCCCCGACCGCGGCGCGCACCTCTTCGTAATCCTCGACCAGCCGGGCAAGGCCCACCAGCGGCTGCGCGACGCGACCGCCGAGCATCATGAAGGCGAACAGGCCGCCGACCATGTAGCCGGATGGGATCGTCCATCGCGAGATAGGCGCCGATCATCATCGTGCCGAGCCTCATCATGCGTTCGATCGGCGTGACCAGGGTCTGCGGCCAATTGGCGAGCTTGGCGAAATTGAGCTGGCTCTTGCCCGCCTCGGCGACGCGTTCGTCCCATTGCGCACGCCGTTGCGGCTCGAGGGCGAGCGACTTGACGGTCCGGATGCCGACGATGGTTTCGCCCAAGCGTCGCGGACTTCCCGCTCTCGGCCGCGTTGATGCGCGAATAAAGAACCTTCAACGGCGTCAAAAAGGCCAGAATGATCAAGGTGATCGACACCGCGCAGACGAGCACGATCCAGGCGAGAGTGGCGTTGAGGATGAACAGAAACGGCAGCAGCACGACGAGCGTGATCAGGTCGAGCAAGGTCGTCATCAGTTTGCCGGTCAGGAAGGCGCGGATGCGGTGCACCTGACCGAGCTTATACATGGTTTCGCCGGCGGGATTGCGCTCGAAATAATCCAGCGGCAGGCGCAGCAGGCGGTTGAAGACGTGCAGATTGAGCTTGGCGTCGAGCCGCGCGCTGACGACCGCCACTGCTAAGCGCCGGGAATATCCCAGCAACGTCTCATAAAGAAAGATTACGCAGAGCACCGCCGACAGCAGCACCAGGGTCGAAACGCTGTGAAACTGCAGCACGCGGTTGACGACCGCCATCACGATGAAGGGCGGAAAGATCGTCAAGCAGGCTGATCGTCAGCGACGCGAGCGCAATGTCGATCAGGCCGCGCCGTTCGCCCGCGACGACGCCCGGCGATCCAGCCGAAAGTGAAAGGGGCGTCCGCCTCGTTGCGCGTCTCTCGTCGCCCGAACCAGGATTGCCTCGCCCGTCCAGACCTTGCACAGGCGCAATTCGTCGACGGCAATCGGCGGTTCGCCTTCGGGCGCCGACGGGTCTTTGACGAAGACTACCTTCTGTTCGGGGTTCGCGCCCGGACTGCAAAGCCGCCGACCCGTCGTGAAACAGCAGTACGACGGGTTCGGATTCTTGAAAGCGGAACAAATGGCGCCAACCGACCTTGATCGCTCGTGCCCACATGCCGCTGCTCTGCGCCCAGGCCGCCAGATCTGCGGCAGAAGCCGGGCCCTGGCCCGACGTGCTGCGGAATTCCCCAGGATCGAGTTCGACGCCTTGGTAACGCGCCGCCTGGATCATGGCCTTGATGCGCGAGTCGATCGGGCTGTCCTCAGCGGCTTCCGTCCGGCGGGCGTCGTCCTCGCGGGCCTCGTTCGACGTCTTTTCGCGGGCGCCGCCTACGGTAGCCGCCACCTTAGAGATCGCAAACGGTTCGTTCTCGGCGTTCAAGTTGGCCACTGCTCCATCACTTCAAGAGTCTGCGGACGTCAGGTCCAGTTACAGTTCCCTGAAAATCCGACCGGCGCTTCGAGCGCCGCGGAGGCCAGGCGCACAATTGTAACCTCGGCTGGCGTTCGGCCTGGGTAGAAGTGCAAATCCATCAATTCGATAATTTGCGTCCTGCAAAGGCAAAAACTCCTTCGCTTAATAACAACTTAACATGCGCGAACATCCGTGGCTATCCGTCGACAAGTTGAGAGAAACCGTTCCAGCGACAATTAACGACGATTGTTCGCACTATGGTAAACCTTTACTATTATTAGATTTAGACCTGAACAAGGCCTGATTTCCAAGTGAGGCGGGTCCGGTGCTCCGCGTGCGCAGGACGCCGACCCCGAAGGGAGGCCTTGCCTTCGGCGGTGGGGCTGCTCCCGCATCGTGCGCCTGCTCGCTTGGGTTTGCTTTGGGCCCCCCCTCAACACGATCCAATGTCGACCCGCATAAGCCCGACCGGCGCCCGGAAAGCGGCATTGCGACGCCACGTCCAAAATAGCTTGCTCCGCTAAGTTCAGAGACCACAAATTGACGACGAAAATATTCCTTCCAGACATTCATTATCGAGAATTTCCGAGCTTAAATACGGTAGACGTCGTTCAATCTGAAATTTAGTTAAGGAATTACAATTATATATAAAGTTAAATTGCGCCCTCATTGCTCTTACGATGTTTACTCTAACGCCGCATAACATTTTTGCACAATTTTGCGGCAAGATTTATTTATATTGGACGCGTCACAATATACGAGTTCAATATTTTGCTTTGTCGGCGACCGAACGATGATATCGCAACCTCCAAGTATCCAGGAACGACGCCGCTACGACCGTGTCGCGTTAAAGTTGCCTGGCCGCTACATGCTCGAGGATGGACAGGAATTTCGCTGTGTGACCGTGGATGTTTCCCCAACCGGCATAGCCATTGAGGGGCGACGCTCAGGCTCCAGGGGCCAACTCGTCATCGCCTACCTACAGGACCTCGGACGGATTGAGGGTCCGATCGTGCGAGAATTGCGCAGCCGACGCGGCTTCGCAATCGAGATCCACGCCCCTGAGCCGAAGATTGAGCGTGTCGCCAACCGCATCGCCTTACTTGTCCGACGAACCATGGAAGGGCGGCCGCAGTCGCGCAGCTATGATCCCGTCGTCAGCAATCACGAGCAAGTAATAATACGAATTGCTTCGGGTCAGGAGTATCCGGCCGAACTTATCGATGTAAGCCTCGAAGGCGCTGCGCTGCGAGCCGAAATCGCCCTTCCGATCGGGACCCAGATTACGATTGGAGAAAAGCGCGCCTATGTCGTTCGATTTTTTCCCGGCGGGCTCGAGGTCAGCTTCTAGCGACGGAAGAACGTCGCCGCCGCGATGAACGCAGCGCTAAGCCGTTATTAAAGTTCTTTATGCATGCATAGCAGGGATGAAGGATGCCTGCATAGCAGGGATGAAGGCTTTACGGCGACGGACGAGGGTTCACGTGTCTCTGCTGTCACGGCTGTTCGGAACCGAGATCAAGAACGATCGCGAGCTTACGCGCTTCGTCGTCTCGGTGACCCTGGTGTGCGTCGCTCTGGCGCTCAGCGCCGACATCGCAAATCAGCTGATATTTTTTGTTGATTGGCCGACGTGCTGGCGCTCGTGGGGAATAACGACGACCCTGGTCCTGGCCTTGGCGATCCCGATCTCGCGCACAATTGGTAAGGCGCATCTCGAACTCTTCCGAGCCAAACAAGTTGCGGATCGTCTCGGGCGGACCGATCAACTCACCGGCCTGCCCAATCGCCGCGCATTGGTTGAATCGATACCGGCCTCGGGCGCCGTTCTGGCCTTGGTGATCGCGGACATCGACCGCTTCAAGCGGGTGAACGACACCTATGGCCATCTGGCCGGCGACGAGGTCATAAAGTCCGTCGCTCGGAGCATGGCGGCCGATCTTGCCGACCTGGGATTGCTCGCGCGCGTTGGCGGGGAAGAATTCGCGCTGCTCGCGCAGGATGCTTCAGCCGAAGCTCTTGAGGGCAAGTTGACCGAGTTTCGCGAACGTCTCGCCTCGACCCCCGTGCTCATCGAAGGCAACGCGGTGCGCGTGACGATCTCTGCGGGCGTGGCGCTGGCCCGCGAGGGAGAAAGCTTCGAACAACTCTACTCGTCGGCGGACAAGGCGCTCTATGCGGCAAAAGCGAGCGGGCGAAATCGCGTGCTCTTCGCAGATGCGATACAATCATTGCACGCCCGCCCGCACAACGAAATCTTCGAATCAAGCGAACAGCGCCGCCCTCGCAGCGCCTGACCGGCGCCGAAAATCTTCAGCTGGAACGAACGACGTTCGAAGTCGCGGCGCTCCGGCCAAATCCGCCACTTTGCAGCCCCGATTTCAACTTTGCCCGCGTCGCGAAGCAAGCAACAATCTAAAATAGTCTATAAACTCAATAGTAACCTTGAATTATAACCTTATTAATTTCTTTTATGTAGTTTAAATTTTCTGATGAGCCAATCTTCTCATGGAGTTCGGCCATGGAACTGGTGTCTATTTTCATGACGCTCGTCGCAAGCGTCATATTGGCGGCTTACGTAACTTACAAAATGAATGAATCCAGAGATCTACGTTGGTTCATGGGCAAGAAAGCGGAAGAGCTTTACTGCTCGGCCGAGGCGATCGACCGCGAAGTGTCGAAATATTTCGGTTCGAAATATTCTTTCAGCGCGATCTGTGGCGAGAAGCTGGAAAACGAGCAAGAGGCTCTGATTAAAATCGGAGGCGAGTTGGTAAACTCGAAGATGCTGATCGGTTTTTATTTTCAGTCGCTTTCGCCCGCGCTCGCCCGTACGATCGCAGCCGTCGCCACGGCGCTAACCAGTCTTCAGCATTGGGAAAAGGCGGATCCCAAGGAGCGCGAAGCGTTTCTCGAGCGGCTCGACAAGGATGTCGCCGGCTTGAAGGATGCGCTGGAGGCCTTCAAGACCGCAATCATCGGCGCAGGACGGCCCGCCGCATTGCGCGCCAGCCTCGCCCTGTTCCGCCGACCCTCCCAGGTTCAGAACGGCCGAGTGTTGCGCGTGGCTGCGTGATCTCGGATGGGACGCGGCCGGGGTCCTCGTCCGCCAATTCGACATCGGCGCGCCGCCGTGCACTCCTCCTGACAAGTTGGTTACTGGCAATAGCTTATGCCTCCGCAAACGTTCAGGGCCATCACACGACGTACTCTGGAAGTTCGCCAGTCCGGAAAATTCCGTCGCTAGTAGCGGCGACATGGATCGCCGGATCGCGCTCGCGCAGGCGACTGCGGCTATCCGTCTTGGAAAATCTGGAGCGAGCGATATCCGCGAGCAAGTCAATGAGCGTCTCGGATCAGTTCCAGATCGCCGCGCCTAACCTCAACGAGACTCTCCTCAGCCAGCGACCTGCTCGGATCGGCGCCGGCTATGCCTAACCATAATCCCGCTGCGGCAAGCCGCCGCAGTTGGTGGCGGCCGGCGGCACTCTCCTCACGAAAAGCGCAGCCGACGGAGGCCGTGTTGGTTCGTGCGCGCCCTCGGTCTGGACACTCTCGGCTATATCCAAGAAACTCGCGGGCTTGGAATTTCGAAACTTCCGGACTAGGGTGGCCCGGCAATGCGCGGCGGACGATAATATTTAGGCGTGGGCGCTTGCCAAAATCGATGGAGGGGCGATTTGCGGTTACGACAGTGGGGAGCCATCGCAGCCGCGATCTTGATCGCTTCGCCGCAAGGCGTCTGGGCGGAGGATGCGACACCGGCAGCGCCCGCGGCGCCGGCTTCGGCGCCAGCCGCGCCTCCAACGGATCAGTTGCTGACACAAGGCCAACTCGACGCGCTCGTGGCGCCGATCGCGCTTTTTCCCGACGATTTGCTGGCCCAGGTCCTGATGGCTTCGACTTATCCGCTCGAAGTCATCGAAGCGGATCGCTGGGCGCAGGCCAACCAGGCGCTTAAAGGCGAGGCGCTGAAGGCGGCGGTCGACAAGCAGAGCTGGGACGATAGCGTCAAGTCGCTGGTCGCGACGCCCTCCGTTCTGCATATGATGAGCGACAAGCTGGGTTGGATGCAGCAGCTCGGCGACGCCGTGCTTGCACAAATGCCCGACGTGATGGACGCGGTGCAGCGCCTGCGCGTCAAGGCGCAGTTGAACAATAAGTTGGCCTCCAACCCGCAGCAGACGGTAACGACGCAGACGCAAGGCGAGAGGCAGGTGATCGTCATCCAGCCGGCGCAGCCCGACACGATTTTTGTTCCCTATTATGATCCCGGGGTCGTATTCGGCGCCTGGCCTTACCCGGCCTATCCTCCCTTTTTCTGGCCGGCGCCGGGCTATATCGCCGGCGGCCTCATCGCAACCGGCATCGCCTTCGGCACGGGTTACGCACTCGGGCGCTGGACCTCAGGCGGCTACTGGGGCGGCGGCGTCAACTGGGGCGGCCGCAATATCAACGTCAACCGCAACTTCGTCAACAACGGCAACATCAATATCAATCGCGGCAATATCGGTAGCGGAAACGTCTGGCAGCACAATCCCGTGCATCGCCAGGGCGTGCGTTACAACAACACGAATGTCGCGAACAAGTTCGGCGGCGGCAATAATATCAATATCGGCAATTCGCAGAATCGCGCGGATTTTCGAGGTCGCGGCGGCGATCAAGTCTTGAAGCCAGGCGCTGGGGTCGGCAACGGCTCAAACATAGGCGGCGCCAATCGCCCCAACCTCGGCGGCGGGAACGGCGCCAACATCGGCGGCGCCAATCGCCCCAATGTCGGCGGAGGCCAGAACCGCCCGAATATCGGGGGCGGCGCGGGCAATGCCGGCGCCAATCGCCCGAACGTCGGGGGAGGCCAAAACCGCCCGAACGTCGGCGGAGGTCAGAACCGCCCGAATGTCGGCGGAGGTCAGAACCGCCCGAACGGCGGCGCGACCCGCCCCAACGTGACCAGGCCCGCGCCCGGCGGCGGCGCTTCGCAACGGCCCGCGATGGGCGGCGGGAACAATCGTGGCGGCGCGTTCAATGCTGGCTCAGGGCGCGCGGCGAACTTTGAAGGTTCGCGCGGACGCGCAAGCGTCGGCGGCGGGGGCGGCGGCGGTATGCGAGGCGGCGGCGGCGGCGGCCGTGGCGGCGGCGGGGGCGGCGTCCGCCGTTCTGACATCAAGCTGAAGCGAGACATAATGTTGCTCGGCCGGCTCGATGACGGGCTCAACTACTATCGTTTCGTCTATAAGGGCGGCCACACGGCTTACGTGGGCGTAATGGCGCAGGAGGTTCAGGCGGTCGCGCCTTCCGCGGTGCTGCGGGGCGCTGATGGCTATCTCAGAGTCGATTACGATCAACTGGGCGTCCCGTTCGAAACCTACGACCGATGGCTCGCCGAGGGCGCGCGCCTGCCGAAAGTCTGGACGCTTGCGCCATGACCGTCGAACCTGCCCCACGCTTCAAGCGAACTCCAGAGGACGTGATGAAGACCTCTCTCGCATCGTTCAAAACGCTGACGCTGACGGTTGCGCTCGGCGCTTCAATCTCCTTCAGCCTCGGCTCCGCGCTCGCGCAGCAAGCCTTCAAGACGCCGGAAGGCGCCGTCGAGGCGCTTATCAACGCGGCCCGGAGCAATGACGAAGCCGCGGCCGCTGTCGTGCTCGGCAAGGGCAGCCAGGACATCATCTCATCGGGCGACAAGGTCGAAGACGAAGCCGGGCGCGCCAAATTCGTCGCGTCCTTCGACGCCAAGCATCAGATCGAGATGGAAGGTCAGAACAAGGCCGCCCTTATCCTCGGCGAGAAAGATTATCCGTTCCCGATCCCGCTCGTGCGTTCAAAGAACGGAACCTGGTCGTTCGACGTCGCCGCAGGGCGCAACGAAATCCTGTACCGCCGCATCGGGCGCAACGAGCTCAGCGCGATCGAGACGCTGCTCGCCATTGTGGACGCCGAAAATGAATATGCCAGCCAAGACCGCGGCGACGGCCCTGGCGTCTATGCCCAGCATTTCTTCAGTTCCGAAGGCAAGAAGGACGGCCTCTACTGGCCGACGGCCGAGGGCCAGCCTCCGAGCCCGCTCGGCCCGCTGGCCGCCACGGCCTCCGCTGAGGGCTACACCCACGCCAATGCGCCGGCGCCCTATCACGGCTATTATTACAAGATCCTCACGCGTCAGGGCCCATCGGCCACGGGCGGCGCGGTCGATTATGTCGCCAAGGGTAAGATGATCGGCGGCTTCGCTGTCGTCGCCTATCCCTCCGAGTATCGCAATTCCGGCGTCATGACCTTCCTCGTCAGTTACACCGGCGACGTCTATCAGAAGGATCTCGGTTTCAACACGCCCTGGGTCGCCGGCGGAATGACGGTGTTTGACCCCGACAAGAGCTGGACGAAGGTCGACACCAAGCAGGCCGCCGACTGGGCCTCTTCGCAATAGGCGGCGCCCCGCAACTACGCCGGGCGGCTTACGGCCCGGCCAATCACATTTCGACCGGCTGCAAAAGCCGCCATTCTTTCGCCCGGCATAGTCCGCAGCGAGCGCCTGACCGATTGCAATCGGCGCAAATGTCTTTGCCGCTCGTGTATGTGGCCGGATGATAGCGGCGATAAAGTTGGAGCGATTTGCGCCGCCGCCGTGAGAACCGGACCGCGAGCGAGGCTTTCGTCCGGGCGCGATTCGCTGCGTCGTCTCGCTCGACCCCGGCCATGGGTTCGAGAGGTCCTGTGGGGCGCGCGCCTTAACTACGCCGTGATCTCCAGTTTCGCTCTGCGCGATGCTGCAGGGCGCCAGCGGACTGACGGGCTCAATTTTCGCTGGCCATTCATTGGCGCGGAGATGATCACAGAGCGCAGAGGGTTGCAGCGGCGCGAAGGCGAGGGCGCCCCGATACGCCAGACGCGTGTGCGGCGCGCCTTGCGTGTCGCCCTTGCCGGCCCGCCCTGGGGGGAATCGATTGCGGTCAGCGTCCAGTAAAGTCTGAGGCCGAATGTCGCAGTCCTCGGCAGTGGCGAGAGCCAAGACAATCTGGACTCTCTTGCAGCACTAGCGTCAATGTCGACCGGCATTCGGTCGGCATTTCGCGCCACGGGCCTAGCCCTTTGGTTGAACTGCCCGTACTACTAGGCTATGAAGCGGCGCGGCATGAGAGTCTTGCCGTTCGCCCTAGGGGGGCCGTTTCCGACACATGTGAATGCTTATTCGGCCAGGCATTTCCGGGGCGTGCGCCATGGCCGCCATATTCATCCCGCCCCCTCGCAACGAGGACCTCATGACCAACATAACCCGCCGTAGCCTGATTTTCTCCGGCGCCGCGCTTGCCGCCGGAGGGCTTGCCTCGTCCGCCGAGGCTGCGACCGCGTCGATCTCGATCAAAATCCTCAGGGCCGGCTTTATCGTAGGTGTTGCGGGCGGCAGCGGCGTGCTGACCTTGGGCGGCCATCGATATCCGCTTTCCGTTGGCGGGATCAGCGCCGGCGCGACGATCGGCGCCTCGGGAACCGACCTCGTCGGAACGGCCTACCACATTCACGACGTCCACGATATCGAGGGCATCTATTCTGCCGCCGGAGCAGGCCTTTCGGTTGCCGGGGGTCGCTCGGTCGCGCAACTCTCGAACTCCAGAGGCGTCGTCCTGCGGCTTCGAGGGCGGCAGGTCGGCTTCATGTTTTCGATCGACTTGAGCGGAATGCAAATCAGCCTGAAATAAGTTCACGCGCGCAATGGGCTGCGAGGAGACGGGACAATGCTCCGGAACTTGACGGAGCTTCCCATCAGTCGGGGCCAGCGGATGGAGACGGGGCAGGCGCGCCGGCCCCCGTCTCCATCTTTGAGCCGCGAAGAAAAACGGCCCATGCGGCGCTTCGAACCGCAGCCAGATTTATCGCTTCGGCCTGAACGGCGGCGCAGATCCGCATCTCGCCGAACCGGCTTTGCCAAAGCATCAACGTATTGAGCGACGGGTTTCGCTAGACAAGCGTGACCACTTGTCCCGTACGGATGCTCTCATCGGCCGCCAGCACGACACGCAACGAATCCACTGCGCCGCGGGCATGCTGCGTAAGATCCTCATCGTTTCGAATCGCGTTCAGAAACGCGCGCTGCTCGCGGTTGCAAAGCTCCTGATGCCCCGGTTCGTCATCCATCTTTAGGATTTCATCGGGCGCGGCAAACCGCCCATCGGAGTTTAACATCGAGTGATGGACGCGCAGGGCGCTGGTGCGCGTGTGGCTGTCGACATCGGCCGAAGCGGTCTTGGATTCTTCCACCGCGATCGACACCGCGCCATTCGGCCCGATCATGTCCTTAACGAAGAACGCCGTCTCGCTCATCATTGGGCCCCACCCCGCCTCGTACCAACCGACGGATCCATCGTCGAAGGCGACATGGAGATGCCCATAGTTGTACATTCTGTCGCTGACCTCGTTGGTGAGGCGCGCGCCGACGGCATGAACGCGAACAGGCTTGGCGCCTGTCACCTGACACATCACATCGACATAGTGCACGCCACAATCGACAATGGGGCTGATGGACTCCATGAGACGCTTGTGGACCTCCCATTGCTTGCCGGAGGACTGCTGATTGAGATTCATTCTCATCACCAGCGGCTTGCCCAGAGTCTTGCCGATCTCGACAAACTTGGCCCACGAGGGATGCACGCGAAGAATATAGCCGATCGCCACTTTCAGCCCCTTTGACGAGGCCAGAGCGAGTATCTCTTCGGCTTCCGCAACTGTTTCGGCCAACGGCTTCTCGATGAAGACGTGGCGCCCCGCATTGAGCGCCATTCTCGCAAAGGCCGCGTGAGTGTCGGGCCAGGTATTGATGGAAACCGCATCGGCCTTCGTTTGAGCGAGCGCCTGCTCATAGTCCCGGAAGCGCGGCGCACCCGGAAACTCCAGCGCGATATCGGCGCGCGATTCGATGTCGCGGCTGCAAAGGCCCGCGATTTCGAATCCGTCGATGGATTTGTAGGCCCGGGCGTGGCTTAATCCCATATTGCCGAGCCCGACGACGAGAACTCTTACCGGCTTCATCGACCCCTCGTTGGGTTAGATGGTTCAGGCATAGACCACGCGCTGACCCGCTTCGTCAAAAATATGCAAATCCTGATCGGCGGCGCGAAGGATAATCGCATCGCCGACGTTCGGCACGTCGCGTCCCTTCATCTCAGCGATGATCAGCGAACCCCCGGCGACGCGCACATAGATGTACGAGGCTTCGCCAAGTCTCTCGACGAGTTCGACGGCGCCCGCGATGCGGAAACCGCCATTGGCGGTCACGGCGAGATGCTCGGGCCGCGCCCCGACCTTCAATTTGGCGCCGACGCCCGGCCCGAAGTTTGTCGCGGGAATTTCGACGGTCTGCAGATCCGCACCGGAGAGCGTGACGGATCCCGCTCCCTTCCTGACGACCTCAGCGTCAAAGAAATTCATCGCGGGCGAGCCGATGAATCCGGCCACGAAGAGATTTGCCGGCGTATAGTAGAGATCGAGCGGCCGCCCCACCTGGGCGATCCGGCCGCGGTTCATCACGACGATTCGATTGGCGAGCGTCATGGCTTCGATTTGGTCATGAGTGACGTAGATCATTGTCGCGCCTAGCATGCGATGCAATTTCGCGATCTCGACCCGCGTCGAAACGCGCAACGCCGCGTCGAGATTCGAAAGCGGCTCGTCGAACAGGAATACGTCCGGCTCGCGCACGATCGCGCGGCCGATCGCGACGCGCTGGCGCTGGCCGCCTGAGAGATCGCGAGGTCTGCGCTCCAACAGCGACTCCAATTGCAGCATCCGGGCAGCGTCGGCGACCCGCCGGTCCATCTCCGCCTGCGCCATGCCCGCGAACTTCAACCCGAAAGTCATGTTCTTCTTGACGTTCATATGGGGATAAAGCGCGTAGGACTGAAATACCATCGCTATCTTTCTTTGCGCCGGCTCGAGATCGTTGACCCTGCGCTCGCCGATGTAGATATCCCCGCTGGTGACCCCCTCAAGTCCCGCGACCATGCGCAGCAACGTCGACTTGCCGCAACCGGAAGGCCCGACGAGAACGACAAACTCGCCTTGGTTGATCGAGAGGTCGATGTCCTTCAAGATGGCGGCGTCGCCGTAGGATTTGTTTAGCTTTTCAATGCGAACTGTCGCCATAACTCATGCCTGTCTTATTTGACGGCTCCGGCCGTCAGACCGCTGATCAACTGCCGCGAGAACACGATATAGATGACGACTACCGGCAAAATCGCCAGCGAGAGCGCCGAGAGCACGCTGTTCCAGTCCGTGGTGTATTGCCCGAGAAACTGCTGCACGCCCAAAGTGATTGTATGCGTCCGATCGCTCGACGTCAGCAGCAGCGGGAACCAAAGGTCGTTCCATACCGGCACCATCGTGAACACGGCTACGGTCGCGATCGCGGGCCTAAGCAGCGGGGCGACCACCTCAAAGAAAATGCGGGTCTCCGGCACGCCGTCGCAACGCGCCGCGTCGCGCAGGTCCTTAGGAATTTGCTCGATGAATTCCGAAAGAATGAAGATCGCCATTGGCAGGCCCTGGGCGACATAGACGAGGACCAACGCCGTCAGAGTATCGTTGAGGCCGAACTGCCGCATCATGGATACGATCGCGACCGAACCCAGGCGAATAGGCACCATGATCCCTATCGCCATGAATAGCGCGAGCAAACTCGAACCACGGAATTTGTATTCGGTCAACGCCCATGCCGCCATAGAGCCAAACAGCAACACGAACCCCATGCTGCCGAGCGTTACGATCAACGAATTGAAAAAATATGTGCCGGCGTGAGCCTTGCCGAGCACCTTGGCGTATCCGATGAGCGAAAATGTCTGGGCGTTCGGAGGTGAGAGCGGCGAGCCGAAAATCGCCTCATGACTCTTGAAGGAGTTCATGATCACCAGCAAAATGGGCAACGTCGCGAGCAGCGCGTACAGGATCAAAATCAGGTGCACGCCAAGCCTAGCGAAACGTGAGCGCATCGTTCGTCGCCTCTTGCGTCAGAAGGCATAGCGCAGCATGCGCCGCTGGACCAAGTACAAATAGACACAAACTCCCGCGAGGATGATAAGAAACATCACCGTCGCCACTGTCGCGCCCATCGTTGGGCTTCCGACCTGCAATTGGTAACCAAAGAACGTTCGGTAAAAGAAGGTGCCCAGGATGTCGCTGGCGAAATTGGGGCCGGCAAGGGCGCCCTTGACAGCGTATATGAGATCGAAGGCGTTGAAATTCCCCACGAAAGTCAGGATTGAGACCATACCTATCGTCGGCAGGATCAACGGCAGCTTGATATGCGTGAAAATGCGGAACTGACCGAGGCCGTCAACGCGGGCGGCGTCGACCAACTCCTCTGGTATGTTGAGCAGCGCAGCGTAGATCAACATCATCGGAATGCCGATGAACTGCCACACCGAAATCAGCGACAACGTAATCAGCGCCGTCGACGGCAGGCCGAGCCATGGCGCGAACCACGAGCCGAGGCCGACGGCTTTCAGCAAACCCTCCGCGACGCCCCATAGCGGCGACAGAATCAGGCTCCAAGTGAAGCCGATGATCACGACCGACAGCAACGTGGGTAGAAAAAACAATGTGCGATACGTCGCACGGAAACGCAGGTTCGGCAAACTCAGCAGGCCCGCCAGCGCGACGCCAATCGGGTTTTGCACGATCATGTGCACGCAGAAGAGCAGGATATTGTTGAGGAACGCATTCCAGAACGGTTTCGACCAGACCTCGTCCGTCAGCAACGTGATGAAATTGGCGAGGCCGACGAAAACATGATCGCCGGTTTCCGTCGTGGAGTAAGTCGACAACGAAATGGTCGCCAACAACGGATAAATCGAGAATGCGGAATAAACGACCAGAGCGGGCCCGAGAAATAGCAGCATGAGCCCAACAAATCGGGACCTCGGCATGGATTCGACGACTCGGGAGGTTGCGGCCATGAGATCACGGAAGTCCGGTGCTGGGAGCGGTCGATCCGTTGGATGCCGATTCCCATTGGGAAGCGAGCGACCGCGGGAACGCGGCGGCCTCGCTAACTCGAGGCCGCCGTGTCGGCGGGGGCGAAAACGGACCGCCCACGCCGGTCGGGAACTGGCCGCTTATTGCGCGGGCTTATACCACTTGTCCAAACCCGATTGCAGCTGCGCGCCCGCGGCTTCCGGCGTCAACTTGCCATTGATGACCTGCGCCGAGACATTCCAGATTTCGTTTTCGAGATTGGGCGTGCCGCGCGAGAGGATCTGATACGAGTTGCGGATTGAGGATTTGCATTCTTGCCGCCAGCCAACCATCGTCGCCGCGAGATCGTCGCTGATCTTGACCGGGGTATTCGACAACGGGAAGAACCCGGGCAAGTTGTTGGCGTAAAGTTCAGCGAATTCGGGGCTCGCGACCCAGTCCAGGAATTTCTTCGCATCTTCCTTGTTCTTGGAAGCCGAGTTCAGGCCGATGGCGAGATCGGTGTGATCGGAGATATAGCAATCTTTCTCTCCGGCGATCGTCGGAGCCTTGAAGGCGCCCATTGGGAATTTCGCTGTGCCCCGGAAAGTCGCGATGTCCCATGAGCCCGCCGCATAGATCGCGCCCTTTCCGAGACCGAACAGGTTCTGACTGTCAGGATAGGATTGAGCCTGGAAGCCATTGCCTAAGTAGGGGGCCCAGCCGGCCAGTTCCTTGAATACGGCGACGTATTGCGGATCGGTGAATTTCTGCTTGCCGGCTATGAGCGCCTTGCGGCCGGCTTCCCCATCCCAGTAGTTGACGCCGATATTCTGGAACCCCATCGTCGCCGCTTCCCACTGGTCCGCGGTTCCGAGCACGAGCGGAACATAGGTTCCGTCCTTCTTCAGCTTCTCGAGCAGCGCGTTGAACTCGTCCATCGTCTTGGGCGGCTCGGCTCCGACTTTTTTCAGCGCGTCCTTGTTATAGATGAATCCGTGGATCACGGAGGCCACCGGTACGCAGAACGTCGTTTTGCCGTCGTCCGTCGTCCAGGCGGACTTCGCGACGTCCGAGAAATTCGCCATGCCCTTGAGGTCGTTCAAACCCTCGAGGACCTTTTTATTATAGAGATCGAGCGACTTGTCGAACGGACGGCAGGTGATCAGGTCGCCCGCGGTGCCGCCGGCGAGGCGTGCGCCGAGCGCGGCGTCGTATTCTTTCGGCGCCGTGGCGGAGAACTCGACCTTGATGTCAGGATATTTCTTGTTGAAAGCCGGGATGATCTTTGTGTTCCAGATATCGGAATCGTCGTTGCGCCAGCTTTCGATCTTGAGGTCGCCGGCCTGCGCGCCGGCGAGGCTGACCAGCAATGCGGCCATTGCGGCGCCGGCCCCCAAGAAGCTTATGCGTGTCCTGTCCATAACTGTCTCCCTCAATTCGGGCTTATGCCCTTGCCTAGTTTTCCGCGCCTGCCCCGGCGCATCCGTTCAGGCGCGACAAAGCCGCGCCGATATGGCCATTGGCCGAACCGACGAGCCCTTGCGCGACCTCCTTGCTTGGCGCGCCTGATGCGATCAGCACCGCGCACTTCACATCGTCATTGGCGCGAATGAGGCTGGCCAATGCGACGTTTTCGTCGACGCCCGCGATGGAAGCGACGATGTCGATCGCGCGGCGGCGCAGCTTGTCGTTGTCGGGCCGCAAGTTCACCATCAAACCGCGATAAGTATGGCCGAGCCGAGCATTGGCGAGAGTCGAAATCAGGCCAAGCGCACATTTTTGCGCCGTGCCCGCGGCGAGCCGCGTTGAGCCCTGCAGCGCCTCTGCGCCGCTGTCGAGCCATACCGGGCAGTCCGCGCCCTCGAGCAACGGCGAGCGGGCGCAATTGGCGATGGCCACAACCAGGGCGCCCGAATCCGCGCTTCCGTTGCGCCCGCAAGCGTGTAAGGCGTCGAACCGCTCGCCGAGACAGCGACAACCACATCGCCCGCAAGCGGGCCGAGCGCGACGACGTCGCGCCGGGCCGCCTCGACATCGTCCTCGGCGGCCGGGTCAATGTCGTGTGCGCGCGCCGCGCCCCCGGCGATGAGGAAAATAATTCGCGACGGATCGAGGCCAAATGTTCCGGGAAGCTCGGCGCCGTCCTGCATGGCGATGAGGCCCGACGAACCGGCCCCGAGATAGATCAATCGACCGCCCGCGCCAAGACTGGCGCCGACCGTCTCCGCCGCACGTTGGACAGCCGGAAGCGCGGCGGCGACCGCGTCGACCGCGCGCCGCTGACTGGCCAAGAGCGCCCCGAGGAAGTCGGCCTCGTTCTGGCCCAACGTCACGTCTGTTGCGATCACCCGCCCTCCCTACGACTGAAGCGCCGGAAGAACTCCGACAAAAAAACCAGATTTGCGCAACTGGTTCGAACCTCTTGTCTTAAGTCTTAACTAAAGGTATACCTCTTGTCTAGACCCAATTTTGGACGCGCACCGCAATCCTTGGCGGGGTTCAAGAAGGGTCTGGGTCGAGAAGCGCGGGCGGAAATATCGGTGGCGGACGACAACTTCTTCATGGGCGTAGACGGCGGGGCCACGCGCTGCCGCGTGCGGTTGCGCGACGCATCCGGGCGAAAGCTCGCAAGCGCGGAAGGGCCGGCGGCGAATGTATACGTGGATTTCGATCGCGCTATCGCCGTCGTGAATGAGGTTGCCGCGCGCGTGTTGGCCGATGCGGGACTATCGATCGACGATCGGGCCCGCACGGCGCTCGGGCTAGGCCTTGCAGGCGTCTCCAGCGAGGCTAAGGCCGCGCAGGTCGTCTTGGCCCTTCCCGGCTGGCGCCGCGCGCGCGCCGCGAACGATGCGATCACCGCTTGCATCGGCGCGCATGCCGGCTGCGATGGCGGTCTGCTGATCGCGGGCACTGGCTCCGCGGGCATTGCGCGCGTGGATGGACGCGAGAGCATCGTCGGCGGGCGCGGGTTTTTGCTCGGAGATGACGGCTCGGCAGCGCGAATCGGCGCCGAAGCGCTGCGCGCCGCGTTGCGTGCGCATGACGGTTTGCAACCAATGACGCAGATTTCCCGAACGCTAATATCCCATTTTGGCGGCGATCCCCTGGCGATGCTGGATTGGGCGTTGCAGGCGAAGCCAAGCGACTATGGCGCCTTCGCCCCCCTGGTGCTGGAGGCGGCCAATGCGGGGGACGCGACCGCGGCGCCCATCGTCGCCGCGGCGGTTCACGCGCTGGGCGCGCTTGCGCGCGTGGTTCGAGCCCTGGGCGCATCCCGCATCGCCATGGTTGGCGGACTCAGCCGCGCCATCCGTTCTCATATGAGCGCGGAGCTTGACGAATCGCTGTGCGAACCGATGTTCGATGCGGCGGACGGCGCGATTCTTCTTGTCGGCGGCGCCCTGCCGGATACGTCGGAGAGGCTAGCCCATGCTGGTGAATAGCTCGCCTCGCCGTCTCACCCGTTACGGCTCCGTCTGCGAGACGCTCAAGAGCGAGATCGCCAATGGCCGGTTCGCCGACACCGAGCTGCTGCCGGGCGAGCGCGAGCTTTGCGCTTTGTTCAAAGTCTCACGCACCACATTGCGCCGCGCAATCACCGAACTGGTCGCGGAAGGCGTACTCTATCATCGTCATGGCGCCGGCACTTTCATCCGGCGCAGATTGCCGCGCGTCGATCAGCCGCTTTCCCGCCTCACCGGATTTACGGAGGACATGCGACAGCGCGGCTTCGTTGCAAGTTCCCGCGAGCTCGAACGCGGGGTCTTCCTCCCGACCCCAGAAGAGGCCATGATGCTCGGCGTCAGTCCTGGCGAGAGCATATTTCGTCTATCGCGGCTTCGTCTTGCCAGCGACGTGCCGATGGCGATCGAGCACGCCGTCGTGCCTCTGCGCTTCATTCCCGAGCCCGAGAACATCGGCTCGTCGCTTTACGACGCCCTGGAGCAGCATAATTTCAGGCCGGTGCGCGCGCTGCAACGCTTGCGCGCCACGCTGCTTGGCGAAAGCGATGCGGCCCTTCTGGGCGTCGAGCCGAAGAGCGCGGCGCTCTATATTCAACGTATCGCCTATGTCGCGGAAGGTCGCTGCGTCGAATTCACCCGTTCGTATTATCGCTCCGACACCTACGACTTCGTATCAGAACTGACGTTATCGCCTTCGATGCGCAGGAACAGAGCTTGATCGACACGACCGGCCAGCCCACCCAAATGTCGCGCGAGATCTCCGAATCCGGCGCCGCGCTCGCGCGCCAATTGTCGTCGAACCGGCTTGTCATGCAAGAACTGGCGGCGCGCATTCGCGCTCGCGATCCGAGCGTTGTAGTCACGAACGCGCGCGGCAGCTCGGATCATTGTGCCCTTTATTTAAAATATCTCGTTGAGATCGGGTTGGGGATCCCGTGCGCCTCGATTGGCCCGTCGATAGCATCCCTGTATCGCTCGAAGCTGCATCTGGAACATGCGGCGGCGATTTCGATATCGCAATCCGGACGCAGCCCCGACATCGTCGCGATGCAGAACTCGGCCAAGCGTTCGGGCGCACTGACGCTCGCTTTAGTCAACGACGTGGATTCGCCGCTCGCGCTGGGCGCCGACAATTTGGTGCCGCTGTGGGCCGGACCGGAAAGATCCGTCGCCGCCACCAAATCGATGATTGCCGGCCTCGCCGCCGGCGCCGCGCTCGTCGCCGCCTGGGGCGACGACGGTTCGCTCGACGCCGCCCTCGGACGATTGCCGGAATTGCTCGATGGACAGAACGCGCCGCCTCCGGAGCGAATCGTCGACATCGTCACAAGCGCGAAATCGGCTTTCGTGCTGGGACGCGGCGCCGCCTACGCGATTGCCGCCGAAGCGGCCCTGAAGCTCAAGGAGACGTGCGCGATCCACGCCGAGGCGTTTTCGTCCGCCGAAGTCTTGCACGGCCCGGCCGGAATTGTCGCACCGGGGTTTCTCATCATCGCTTTCATGCCGCAAGACGAAGCGCGAGAGGGCATGGGCGACACGCTTCTGCGGCTGACCGACATGGGCGCGCGCGTGCTGATCGTAGACGTCGCCAGCGAGGATGGGCCGGCCTTGCTCGCAGCGGCGGACGTCGGCCATCCCCAACTGGCGCCCATCGCGATGATCCACCGCTTCTATCGGCTTGCCGAATTCTGCTCGCGGCGGCTGGGTCGCGACCCCGACAATCCGCCCCATTTGCGCAAAGTTACGGAGACGCGCTGATGCAGCTCTTTACCGGTGCGCGAATCTTCGACGGCGAAAGATTTCATGAAGATTGTGATCTCGTCGTCGAAGCGGGCGCTGTTCTCGCCATCGTGTCCCACGCGGAGCGGCCGCGCGAAATCAAGCCGCGGGATCTCGGCGGCGGCATTCTGGCGCCGGGCTTCATCGATTGGCAGGTCAACGGCGGCGGCGGCGTTCTTTTCAACCAGACGCCGACAATGGAGGGCATTCGCGCGATCGTGGAAGCGCATCGCCGCTTCGGTACGACGGCCATGCTGCCCACGCTGATCACTGACGCACCGGACAAGCTCCAGGCCGCGCTTGACGCCGCGCGCGAGGCGCATGCAAGCATTCCAGGCGCGCTCGGCATTCACCTCGAGGGCCCCTTCATCGATGCGCGGCGCAAGGGCGCCCATCCGCTCGAGTGGATCCGGCCCATGCGCGAAGCCGACGTCCAGGCGCTCATCGCTGGGCGCTCCGGCGTCATGGTTGTCACATTGGCGCCGGCCTCTGTCTCGAACAGTCAAATCTCCAGGCTGGCGCAGAATGGGATTGTCGTCAGCATCGGCCATTCCGAGGCCAGCGCAGAAGAGGCCGGCGCGGCCTTCGAGGCCGGAGCCCGAGCCGTTACGCATCTCTATAACGCGATGAGCCAGCTCGGCCATCGCGCGCCGGGTCTCGTCGGAGCCGCCCTCGTCGATCCCAACGTCATCTGTGGCTTCATCGCGGACGGATTTCACGTTCATGAGATAGCGGCGCGCATCGCTTTCGCCGCCAAGGGAGCGAGCGGCATCGCGCTCGTTTCCGACGCGATGCCGCCCGCGGCAAACGGGCCGCCGGTTTACGAACTGCAGGGGCGCCGCGTCAGCCAGGAGGGACTCAGAACTCACGCTTGACGATGGAACATTGGCAGGCGCGGCGATCACGATGCTCGACGCAGTGCGCTATTCGACTCGGACGCTCGGAATCGACGTCGCCGCGGCTTTGCAGATGGCTACGCTGAACTCCAGCGCGCCTCCTGAAAATCGACAAGACCCACGGACGGCTGCGGCCCGGGGCGCGAGCCGACTTCGTGCATTTGTCCAATGAACTGGAGTTGCAAGCCGTCTGGATCGCCGGAGAGGCCAGTGAGATATTCCAATCGCCCGGTCGCGCGCCGCCGAATTAAGACCGAACGGCTGGGCGCGCGTGAACAACGACTTTTTGTAGCGTCGTCCCGCGGCGACGGAAGGGGAGATCGCCGTCCGCCGGGAATGCGAGGACATGCGCCGCGAGGACGATTTCGAGGTCCGTGTCAATCCGAGCTTCCGCCGATTCGGCGCCATCGGCTTGTCGGCGGCCCATTCATACTCGGCGAGTTCGTGACGTAGGATTCGAGCCCCCAGTTTAGGGAGTTCAAATCATAGGGATGTGGCCAAACGCAACGCGTCTCGCCGGGCCCGCTGCGGCGCTTATGCGCGGAAGCGGACATCAACTAACGGACAAACCGTGTCGAAGCCGTCGAAAATGACCCGAAGCCGACAATTGTCAGCCGCATGGACGGCGACGCGCGCGCGAGGGAGGATTCAGGTCTGCAAGCGCAAGGCCGCTTCGGCGCGCTGCATCATCCGCCGCCATCGCTCGCTTGTCGGCCCGCCCATGAGCAGGAAGTAGCGAACAATCGCGATAGGCAGCCAAGTCTCCATCGCTTGCCTCAGCGCCGCTACAGGTTCGCCAGACAGCCGCGCGTATTCGGATTGCGCGGCCGCATTGACCGCAAGCGGCCGCTGCGGATTGTCGGCGACGTCGAGGGCAAACTCGGTCAGGCTGATATGAGTGAACCCATGATCGAGGGCCGCAGGCGCGCGGATCGAAAAGGTCCAGTCGATCAGCCGCGGACCATCCGCTGTCATGATCACGTTGTTGGGGTGAATGTCGCCGTGGCACAGCCCGTCCCCCGGCTGCTGCAGGCGATCGATGAGCGCGAGGATGCCGGAGACGATGCGCCTGGGCACGATGTCGCCCGAGAGCCTGAAGGCGGCGCCCATCCAGCCGCGCAGATGGACGGCCCCCGGCGGCGGCGGCATCCTGTGAACGGATAAGCCGAGAGACGCAAGGATCGCGCCCGCCTGAGCGAACGTCACGGCGCCGCTGCGGGTGGCCTGCAGCAGTGTCGGTCCTTCGAGGCGGCCGAGCACGATGCCGAAGCGGCCATCGAGCATCACCTCGCCGAACGCCTCCGGCGCGGGCCCGCCGGCGGCGAAGACTGCCTGGGTCATCAGCGCCTCTTGCCGGCTGATCCACGGCGGGAAACCTTCCTTGAAGAGTTTTACGACTTGACCTGGCGCCCAGGCGTGGATGTCCGCCGTGCCGCCCTGGTTGATCTTCTCCCCGAGGGATCCTCGCATCGCGCCTCCACGCGCCGTTCCTAACCAAACAACGACGGCGGGCGCAAGAGAACGCTCCCGCGATCTTGGCCGCCAGCCATCATCGTGGCTTGTCCCCGGCCGCAGCGTTTGCCAGAATCGCTGAGCGTCACGCGATTTGAGACAAGTTCGGTTCTGGCCCATCGCGACCTTTGCTGCAGTTGCACTGAGGTGGTCGGCGTCGGGCGCGAACCGGACATCGACGAATATTCATGCGTGCGCGGCCCGGTTTACCGGCCTGGCGACCTCTCGCCGCCCGGCGGCGTGACCCAATCTGCAAGGCTTCACCGAAGCGCGTCCTGCTGAAAGACTTGGCGACGATCTGGCGACAGGACTGAATTGGGCGCCTGGCGAGCGGTTTCGCAGGACGCAAGCCGGGCCAATGGCGAAGACCACAGTTACAATGACAAATCAAATCCTTATACAACTAATGATGCGGGATCCCTGTTCGGCGGGCATTCTCAACCCTATGGCGCGGCTACACTTTGCGACCCGCCATGAGCCCCTCGTAAATGGCCTCCTCGGCAGAGCGAGGGGCGAGGCAATCGCCAGCCAGGTGCATTTCCACGTCAAGCGGGGCGAGTTCACGCTCTAGGCTGTTATCGGGGGAATGGCCGAAGGCCGTGATGACGGTGTCGACCTCCTCGCAGACAATCGCCTTGTTCGAGACGATATGCGCGAGATACGCGGCGTCACGATCGACTCCGAAAAGGCGCGCATAGGGGATGATCTCTACCCCGAGATCGTGAAGCCTGGCGGCCCATAAGTCACGCAAGTACATCTGCAGATTTTGGCCGGCGTAAAGACCGTTGACCGCAAGCCGCACGTGATGGCCGGCGCGCGCAAGCATTTCGGCCACCCCCATCCCAACCCAGTCACACCGCCAATCCGCTATCAGCACCCGCGAACCCGGATTGACCCTTGCCGTCAGCACGTCCCAAGCCTCGACGACGTGGCCGTCCTGCCGGCCTTCGATTGCCGGTGTGAACGGCTTGGCGCCTGTGGCCACGATGACAGCGTCGGGTTTCAGTTTGGAAACCAGCGCCGCGTCTACCCGAGCGTTGACGCGCAACGCGACGCCGACCTCGGCAAGTTCCTGTTTCAGGTTAGTGACCAGACCGCCGAATTCGGCGCGCTCGGGCAGCCGCTGGGCCAGCAGAACCTGCCCGCCGACTTGCGGGCCCGCTTCGCAAAGCGTCACCTGATGGCCCCGTGAGGCAGCCTCGACCGCAGCCTTCATGCCCGCGGGCCCTCCCCCTGCGACCAGGACCCGCTTCTTTCGTTCGGCCCTGACGCGCGAACCGAGACTCGCTTCGCGTCCCGCAACGGGATTTTGGATGCAGGAGATCGCATAGCCCTGATGATAGTGGCCTATGCACGCCTGATTGCACGCGATACACGCACGAATATCGTCGAGTTGCCCGCTGCGCGACTTGTTCGGCATGTCCGGATCCGAGATCATAGCGCGGGTCATGCCGCACATGTCGGCGAGATCTTGTTTGAGGATCTGTTCGGCGATCTGCGGTTGGTTGATCCTGCCCGCGACAAAGATCGGCAAACCGACAGCGGCTCGCAGCGAGCCGGCCTGCGGCGCAACGTAGGCGGCTTTTATCTCCATCGGCGGGACAACATGAATGGAACCGCCCAACCCCGACATCGAGCCGATCGTCACGTTGATATAATCGAGGGCATGTCTTCGCGCGAGTTCTCGGCAGATCGGGATCACCTGATCCGCCTTCATGCCCTCCGGCTCGACTTCTTCGACCGAAATGCGCATGCCAAGGCGCATGTCCGCGCCGATCCGCTCGCGAACCGCAGCGAGGCATTCTAGCAGGAACCGCATACGATTTTCTTCATCGCCGCCATAGCGATCGGTTCTGTGATTGGTGTTAGGGTTGAGAAACTGCGCGAACAGCAATCCGTGGCTTGCAACCAGTTCGACCCCGTCGAGACCGGCCTCCCGGAACCGGCCCGCGGCGTCGGCGCAGGCGACGACCAACTCTTCCACCAGTTCGACAGTCATTTCCCGGGGCATCGTATGAAATCGGTTGTCCGGAACCGCCGAGGGCGCATAGGCGACGCCGCGCATACCCATGGTCGTCCGACGCGAAACCCGGCCCGAATGCGACAACTGCCCGAACAGTTTTGCGCCATGACGATGCACCGCGCTCGCCAGTCGGCGATAGCCCGGAATGCAATCGTCGGAAAGCACGACCAACTCAGGCGAATCGCTCAGCGCGGTCTCGTGGAAGCGCGCCGCCTCGATAATTATCAATCCAGCTCCACCGCGCGCGCGGGCTTCATGATAGGCGATGAGTTTATCTCCCGGAAGCCCATTCTCCGCCAGATAGGTCTGATGCCCCGTGGACAATATCCGATTGCGGATTTCCGTATTGGAAATCCGCAGCGGCGAAAACAGATGAGGAAAAGGCTGCATGGTGTCCCTTCATGACGAGGTGAGCAGCGTCGCAGGCCGATGAAAACGGGCGCAGCTTTCAGTAGAATGGCGGCGTTATGATCCAGATGATTCGGGTCACGACTTCGCCGTTGTTCCGATATCGATGCGGCAGACTGCTGTTGAAGCTGAAACTATCGCCCGCCTTCAGCAAGAAGTGACGTTCGCCGACCCAAAGGTCGAGCGAACCTGAGAGGAGGAAGCCGGCCTCGTCGCCCTGATGGCAATAGGCCTCGCCGCAATCCGCGCCGGGCTCGATGAGGCTGAGCAACATTTCAATCGGGCCGGAGAGATCGGGCGACAGAAGATCCTCGCGGATACCGAGGCCGGGAAAAGTGAGCTGCCGGCGCTGCTGGGCGCGAACGACGATATCGTCCTCAGCGCCGCGCGGTCCATCCGCCTTGGAAAAGAAAAAACTCATCGGCACTGCCAGGGCTTTCGAAATCTTCTGCAAGGCGCCGATTGTGAGGGTGGAGCGGCCCCGCTCGAGCTGGCTAAGCAGCCCGATCGAAATCCCTGCGCTTTCGGCGAGACTTTGCAGCGTCATCCGCTTGGCCTGCCGCAGGTGGCGGATCTCGGCTCCGAAGCGCGAGGGATCCTCGACGCGCGTCTGGCCGGACACAGAGGGATCCGTAGGAGGCAGCGGGCGCAAAGTGGGCAGGTTCCTGGCCATCGTCACCATCTTGCCAAATTTTCAAAGCCGTGAAAATATGTATCTAAAATTTCAATTGGCGAGGATGGGCTCCGCCCAATTCTCAGGGTCTCGGGCATGAGCTATGCCAATTCCTCTGCCTCGACGGTTCCTGGTTCCATGCGCAGGGGGCCAAGCAGCCTGTCCGAATCGGTGCGGCGGCAATTCGCGGCCGCCGCCCTGCTGGCGCCGCTGCTGATCTTTGTGATCATCTGTTTCTTCGTGCCCTTGGGCGCGCTGTTGAAGCTGTCTTTCGCCAATGCGGCCGACCCCTTGTCGGCATACCGGGAGATCGCAGAAAGCGAGGTCTATCGACGGGTGTTCTTGAACACGGCGCTCCTGGCGTTCAACGTCGCGCTCATCACGGTCGTTCTTTCCTATCCAACGGCATGGATGCTTTCGCGATTGCGCGGTTTTCAGCTTTCCCTCGCGGTAGCGTGTCTGCTGTTCCCACTCTGGATCAGCGTTCTCGTGCGAACGTTCGCATGGATGCTGCTGCTCGAGCAGAATGGGCCGATCAACCGCGCCCTGGTGGGACTCGGGATCGTCGGTCATCCCGTCGCTATGTTGTTCAATTCGCTGGGCGTCTACATAGGCATGGTGCATGTGCTGCTGCCCTACGCCTTGTTGCCGATCTATAGCTCGATGCGGACGGTCGACCGCCGACTGTTGATGGCGAGCGACGGGCTCGGCGCCAGCCCGCTGCAGACTTTTTTCAAGATCTATTTGCCGCTGACGAGCCCCGGCGTGGCCTCGGGGTTCCTGCTGGTGTTTCTGCTGGCGCTCGGCTTCTATGTCACCCCGGCGATGCTCGGCGGCATCGGCAACCTCACCATCGCGATGTTGATCGACGTCTTCGTGACCGAACGTCTGGTGTGGCCCCTCGCGGCGGCGGCGTCGTTTTGGTTACTGCTGTTGATACTCGCGCTGGTGCTCGTCGCCAGTCGATTCCTGAACCTCGCGACTACGGTGACGGCGCGTTGAACTCCCGCACAGCCATAGCGGCGAATGTCGTGGGGGCCAGTGTGCTCGCCTTTCTCGTTTTGCCGATATTCGCTGTCGTTCCAGCCTCGTTCAACAATGCGAGTTTCATTCGCCTTCCGCCGGTGGTCTGGTCGCTGCGATGGTACAGCGCATTCCTGGCGGATCCGGAATGGCTTTCCGCGCTGTTGACGAGTTTGAAGGTGGCCGTGATGGCCGCGACCCTTTCGGTCGCGCTCGGCACGTTGGCGGCCTTGGGCCTCGACCGAGTTTCGCCGAGATTGCGGACTCTGTTATTGGCGCTCGTGGTTTCACCGCTCATCGTTCCCGTCATAATGACGAGCATCGCGCTGTATTACGTTTTGCGGCCGCTTGGCCTGCATGGGACGACACTCGGCCTCGCCATCGGTCATACGCTGCTCGCCGTGCCGTTTGTGGTCGTCAATGTCGGCGTTTCGCTGCGCGGGATTGATCCCAACTACCTGCGCGCCGCGCAAGGGCTCGGCGCGTCAGCGCTGCACGCGTTCCGGACCATTACCGTGCCGCTGATCTTGCCGGGGCTCGCCGGCGGCGCCGCTTTCGCCTTCATAACCTCTTTCGACGAAGTGGTGGTGTCCATCTTTCTTGCCGGGGTCCAGGCCAAAACCCTGCCGGTGAAGATGTGGGAGACGCTGCGCGTCGAATTCACGCCGGTGACGGCGGTCGCCTCGACTTTATTGCTGGCGCTGACGTTGGTTCTGTTCGTCGGAATAAAATGGTTCGCTCGCTTATCTCCCGACCGGCGAGGCGGCGATGTCGGATAGGGCGCGTCCGCTCCATTTTCGCGACGTCGCCAAATCCTACGGCGACGTCGCGGCGCTGCGCCCGCTCTCGTTGGAGGTGAAAGCCGGGGAGTTCGTCACCCTGCTCGGCCCAAGCGGTTCAGGAAAGACGACCCTGCTGAACATCGCGGCCGGCTTCGTTACCCCCGATCAAGGCGTCCTGCGGATTGGGGACGTCGACGTCACGCATCTGCCGCCTCGCCGGCGCGATATCGGCATGGTGTTTCAAAACTACGCGCTGTTTCCGCACATGAGCGTATTCGACAATGTCGCCTATGGGCTGCGCGTACGCGGCGTCGGCTCCACGGAGATCGCCCGCCGTGTCGAGCGCGCGCTTACGATGGTGCAACTCGGAGGCCTTTCCGGCCGGCGAATTCCTCAGCTCTCCGGCGGTCAGCAGCAGCGGGTCGCGCTGGCGCGCGCGATGGTCATCGAGCCCGCCGTGCTCCTGATGGACGAGCCTCTTGGCGCCCTGGATCGGCAGTTGCGCAAGCACGTCCAGCTCGAAATCCGCCGCCTTCATCGCGAGTTCGGAAGCACCACGCTATACGTTACGCATGATCAGGAGGAGGCCCTCGTGATGTCCGATCGCATTGGCATCATGAGAAATGGGCAAATCGAGCAGATCGACACTCCCGAAAACCTATACCGACGCCCAGCCAATGCCTTCGTGGCGGAATTCCTTGGCGAGTTCCAACCTCCTTCGAGGCAGGGTGATCGCGTTTTCCTCTGGCGGCGCGCGGATCGCCTGCGATGAACTCGGCATCGAGATCGACGGCAATTGCGGCGAGGGATTGACGATCGGGGCGCCGGCCGGGGCGCTGATCCGTCCCGAATTTCTGTGTTTCGCGCCGCAGGGCGATGGCCTTCCCGCGCGCATTGCCGAGGTTGTCTATCTCGGCGAGCTCGTCGCGATCCGGCTGTCGCTCGCGACGGGACAACAGGTCTGGCGTCGGTGTTTTTCAGGAGCCGAAACTCCTGTTGAGGGACGCGAAGCGCGGCTCACATGGGAACCGCATGACGTGCGAATAGTGCCTATAACCGATCAACGAGGAAAGGGTGACGTACATGTTGACAAGGCGTCGTACACTGCAACTGCTCGGAGCGGCTAGCGCCGCGGGCATTTTCGACCGGTCGCCCGCTCTCGCGCAGGATCGGCCTTTCACATTCTGTTCGTTCGGAGGCGCGCTCTCCGCGACCGAGAAGGCGGCCTTCATGGATCCTGCGTCGAAAGCATTTGGCGTGCAGATCGCCAACGTCTCGCCGACCAACTACGCCAAGATCAAGGCGATGGTCGAAGCTAACGCGGTCGAATGGGACCTTGTCGACGTCGGCGGTCAATTCATCTTCCAGGGCCGTGACCAGGGCCTCTTGGACAAGATGGACTTCTCCATAATCGACGCGTCCAAGTTGGACAAGGCTTGGGTGAAGGACTACGGTGTCTTTACCAGCACAGGCGCTACCGTAATCGCCTACAACACCAACGCCTTCCCTGCCGGCAAGGGCCCGCAGTCCTGGAAGGACTTCTGGAATGTGCAGGATTTCCCGGGGCCGCGCTCGCTCTATTCGCGCTTCTACTACAACTATGAAGCCGCATTGCTGGCCGCCGGCGTTCCGCGCGATCAAGTGTATCCCGCTACCGATGAAAAAGTTAAGCTGGCTTTTGACAAGCTGCGCGAAATCAAGCCCAACGTCAAAGTTTGGTGGACGGCCGGCGCCCAGCCGGTTCAGTTGCTCTCGTCTGGCGAGGTCGCCTTGGCCGCTGCCTGGAGCGGCCGCGTGCTCGACGTCATCAAAGAGAAAGCGCCCGTCGAACTGACCTACAAGGACGCCATTGCCTGGGGCAATGCCTTTGTCGTGCCGAAAGGCTCGCCCTACCGCGACGTCGCAATGAAGATCATCAACCTCGCGATCGGCGAGGAAGCGCAAACCGCGCTCCTCGGGCTTGGCACATACGGCCCTGTCCTCGCCTCGGCGGCCGCCAAGGCGACGCCCGAGCAGGCAAAGATATACGTCTCGCATCCCTCCAATATCAAGGACGCTTGCATCTTCAACGACGAAGAGGTCGCAAAATACGTGACGAAATACGAGGACGATTGGAAGAAATTCCAGTTAGGCTGATGAGCGTTCCCGTCCGGCGCCCTTCGCGCCGTTTTGCCTCCACATGACGAACGGGCCTCGCCATGGATTTCCAAACGATAGAGGTCGCGAAGACGGACGGCGTCGCCTGGCTGACCTTCTCGCGACCTCAGGTCCTCAACGCCTTCGATCCCGTCCTGATCGAGGAGACCAATCGCGCGATGACCGCCCTGATCGACGACAACTCGGTCGGCGCTATTGTCGTCCGCGGTTCCGGGCGCGCTTTTTCCGCCGGCTTCGACATCAAGGCGTCCGCCGGCGCCGGCGAGCGCACATCGGTGGAGTGGCGGCGGGTGCTGGAAGTCGACTTCGACTTCATCATGCAGTTCTGGGATTGTCCGAAGCCTACGATCGCGGCCGTCAATGGCTATTGCATCGGCGGCGCCTTTGAACTGATGCTCGCCTGCGACGTGACGGTCGCGGGCGAGAGCGCGCGGTTCGGCGAGCCCGAGGTGCGGTTCGGGTCCGGAATTCGTGGCGCTGCTGCTGCCATGGATCGCCGGGCCGAAAGCCGCCAAGGAGATCCTGCTCACGGGCCAAGATCGGCTCGACGCGGCCCGGGCGCGCGAACTTGGCATCGTCAATCACGTCGTGCCGGATATCGAGGTGATGAATACGGCTCAGGGCATTGCACGGGACATGCTCGCGGCGGCTCCGGAGTCCGTGCGCATGACCAAGCGGGCAATCAACCGAACCTACGAGATAATGGGTATGCGGCAGGCATTGCTGCAAGCGCTGGAGACCGACATCCTGATCGAAAGTTCGGGCGGTCCCGAGCGCAATGAATTCAACCGCATCCGCCGGGAACAGGGCCTCAAGGCGGCGCTGGCGTGGCGCGACTCGCGTTTCCGCGCGCCTTCGGCCTGAGTGGAACTCGGAGAAGATCGAAATGGCGCCAGTCTGGGATGCGGTGATCATAGGCGGGGGGCACAACGGCCTCGTATGCGGGTCCTATCTCGCCCGCGCGGGGCTGAAGACCCTGGTGCTGGAGCGCCGCAAGATCCTCGGCGGCGCCGCGGTCACCGAGGAGGTCTTTCCCGGCTTCCGCATGTCGGTGGCGTCCTATGTGATGAGCCTGCTGTCGCCTCGCGTCATCAACGACCTCGAATTGAAGCGTTTCGGCCTCGTCGTGTTGCCTGCAAACGATCTGTTCTCGCCGCTCGAAAACGGCGACCATATATTTCTGCACGACGACATGCGGAAGACTCAAGCGGAATTGGCTCGCTTCTCTCGCCGTGACGCCGAAATCTATCCGGTCTTCGACGCCTATTTGAAGGAGGCCACGCGCGTCGTCCGGGCCTTGCTTTACGAGACGCCGGTCGATGTCTCACGCCGGGATTGGCGAACTTTCAAGCGAATGGCAGGGTTGCTATGGCGCCAGCGCCGCATCGGCGTCCACGTCTACCGCATTGTCGATCTCATGACGCAGAGTGTTTACGACTACCTGAGCCGGTGGTTCGAGAATGAGACGATCAAGGCTCTGCTCGCCTATTACGCTTCGATCGGCACGTTCGCAGGGCCGAAGTCGCCCGCGACGGCTTATGTGTTGATGCACCATATCATGGGTGAGCACGAAGGCGCGGGGGGGTGGGGCTTCGTCCGCGGCGGCATGGGGGCGATCTCCGATGCGATAATGGCCTCCGGAGCGCGTTACGGGCTCGAGGCGCGCACCAACGCCGACGTCGCTTCCGTGATTGTGCGGGACGGCGCGGCGCGGGGCGTTACGCTCGCCTCGGGCGAGGAGATTCCTGCCCGGATTGTGATCGGAAACCTCAACGCCAAGTTGCTGTTCCAGAAGCTCGTGGATCGAAAGCGACTGCCCGAGGCGTTCATGGCCGAGATCAATTCCTACCGGACTTTCTCCACCGCCTTCAAGATCAACGCCGCCTGCGACGACGCGCCGCGCTATCGCGCCTTCGACGCCTCGAAGGCCGGCTTCGCCTATCCTAGCTATACTCACATCGGCCCGTCGATCGAATATCTCGAAAAGGCCTACGATGACGCGAAATACGGGGGCTATTCCCGCCGACCGTTCATAACGCCGGTGGTGCCGACTTTCGTCGACGACACGCTCGCGCCGCCGGGCAAGCACGTGGTCAACATGTTTGGCGGACACGCGCCCTATGAACTTGCGGGCGGAGACTGGGCCGAACATCGCGCAGGATTCGTCAAGAACGCTCTCGCGGTCATGGACGAGTTCGCTCCGAATTTCTCGAGTCGGATTCTCGATATGCAGGTGCTTCTACCCCCGGACCTGGAGGAGATCTTCGCCCTGCCTCAAGGCCACATTTTTCATGGGGAGCTGTTGCCCGATCAACTGTTTTTCCAGCGCCCGGCGTCCCATTTCGCCGATTATCGCACGCCGATCCACGCGCTCTATTTGTGCGGCTCGTCTGCGCATCCCGGAGGCGGAGTTTCGGGCATTCCCGGCTACAACGCGCAGCGGGAAATTCTGAAAGACTTGAAGAGTCGGCGAAGCTCATGATGCGCGCTCGTCATCGGCTCGATCCGCTGCTGGCGCCCGGCTCGCTCGCGCTCGTCGGCTCTTCTCCGCGCCCTGACACGCCGGGAAACAATATGGTCCGGATGCCCAGGCTCGCGGGCTGGCAGGGTCGATTGTATCCGATCAACCCGAACTATGACTCCGTTGACGGCTTCGCGTGTTACCCCTCCTTGGCCGCGCTACCGCAAACGGTCGATCACGTCGTGCTCGGAGTGGCCAACGCCCGGCTCGAGCAGGCCTTGGAGGACGCGATCGCCCATGGCGCCAAGGCGGCGACGATATTCGCAAGCGGCGTGTTGGAGGGCGATGGAGGGGCCGATCTCGCGCAGCGTCTCGGGGCGCGTGCGAGGGAAGCGGGCGTGGCGCTTTGCGGCGGCAATGGCATGGGATTTTGATAATCTCGACCAGAATCTCCGGGTCGTCGCGTTCTCCTCTGCGCTCGACATGCGCCGCGGGTCAATTGCGTTCATCGCCCAGTCGGGCTCGGCATTCGGCGCACTTTCCCACAACGATCGCCGTCTCGGCTTTAATCTTTCGGTCTCCTCGGGCGGGGAATGGGCGACCACTGCGGCAGACTATCTCGACTGGGCCTTGGATCAGGAAACGACCGGCGTCGTTGGAATGTTTCTGGAGACGGTCCGCGATCCCCAGGCTTTCATGGCGGGGCTGCAGAAGGCGATCCACCGGCGCATTCCCGTAGTCGTCCTCAAGGTCGGCAGAACGCCAGAAAGCGCGGCGATGGCGTTGAGCCATACGGGAGCGATCGCAGGCAGCGATGCGGCCTATGAGGCTTTGTTCGAGCATTATGGAGTTGTCCGGGTCGACGACATCGACGAATTCGCCGCGACGCTTCTGCTTCTTTCGCATAACAAGCGGCCCTCGCGCGGCGGTTTGGCGGCGATGCATGATTCCGGCGGCGAGCGCGAATTGATGGTGGATATCGACGCAAACATCGGTGTCCCTTTCGCGAGGATTTCTCCTCAAACCGAAGCTCGTCTGGCTGCGGCCCTCGATCCCGGGTTGCTGCCGGTCAATCCGCTCGACGCATGGGGCACGGGTGCTAACACCGTCGCGAATTTCACTGAGTTGATGAGCGCGCTCATCAGCGATCCGGATTCCGCGATCGGCGTGCTGTTCGCTGATATCCGCGACAATTATTACCTCTCCGACCAATATGCGGAGGCGATGATTGCGGCGGCGGCGCGGTCGGAAAAGCCGATCGCGATCGCCGTGAACTATTCCTGGGTCCGCCATGAGCATATTGCCTTGCGACTGACGCTAAGCGGCGTACCTGTTCTCGATGGAACGGCGGAGGCGCTCAAGGCCGTCAAGCACGCCTTCGCGGTTCGCGATTTCCATCAGCGTTCGACGCACGTCAGCGAGACCCCCGTCGCCCGGGAGACGCGCGAATTCTGGCTGCGCAGGCTAGCTGGCGAACCGCTGACTGAGAGCGATGGTCTCGATCTGCTCGACGCTTACGGAATTACAACGCCGAAACGGCGGCGAGCGACGAGCCTCGCGGAAGCGCTGCAGGCGGGCGAGGCGATCGGCTATCCCGTTGCGCTCAAGACGGCGGCGGCAGGAATCAGACACAAGACCGACGTCGCCGGCGTTCATGTCGGCCTTCGCGACGGGCAGGACCTGATGGCCGCCTACGAGGATTTGGCGGCCCGGCTCGGGCCGGAGGTGCTCGTCCAGGCTATGGCGCCAAAGGGCGTGGAGGCCGCATTGGGCGTCGTCAACGCGGGCGATTTTGGACCCTATGTCATGATTGCGGCAGGGGGCGCGTTGATCGAGTTGATGGACGATCGGGCTGTTGCGCTCGCTCCTGTGAACGCGCAGGCGGCTGACGCTATGATCGCCCGCCTCAAGCTGGCGCGAGTTCTCGCAGGATTGCGCGGAGCCAAGCCCGCTGACCGAGCCGCGCTCGCCGACGCATTGCGCCGCATCTCCCACCTCGCGTTCGACCTGCGCGATAATCTCGTCGAACTCGACGTCAACCCACTTATCGTGGGTCCCACAGGCGCCGTCGCCGTGGATGCGCTCGTCGTTGGTCGCCGGCCGAATACCAAAGGAGCAAGCCATGGACTTCAGACTTAGCCCGCAAGAGGCCGAGGTTCAAAAGCGAGCGCGGCTTTTCTCCGAGCAGGTTTTGGCGCCGTTGGAGACGTTGGTCGCCGAGAATGGCCATCTGCCGATGGAGCATCGCGCCGCACTGCGCCGCGCGGTTGTGGAGCACGGATTTACAGGCATCAACCATGCGCGCGAGGACGGCGGCTGCGGCTTCTCGATCGTCGAACAGATGCTCATAAACGAACAATTGGGTCGAGCGAGCTGCGGACTTTGGGCGGCTGTCTGGCAACCTCCGATTCCACTGCGCTTCGGCACCGCGGAACAGAAGGCGAAATATCTTCAGCCGAGCTGTCGCGGCGAGAGGCGCGGATGTTTCGCCATTACCGAGCCCGGCGCCGGATCCGATCCAAGGCGCGTTCAGACCCAAGCTGTATTTCGCGATGGCCTGTGGCGCATCTCCGGCGAAAAATGGTTTGTGACCTCATGGGACGCATGCGATTACGTCATCGTGCACGCTCACGTCGACGCGGACCCCGATAAGCCCACGTTGTTTCTGGTCGACCATGACGCTCGCGGACTCGAGACATGTGCGTTCCCCGAAATTCATGCACGACTACATCTTCGATCACGCCGAACTCGTGTTTGACGAGGTCGCCGTCGCCCCTGATCGGATGCTCGGCGAGATCGGACGCGGCCTCGACCTCACCAAGGATTGGTTCGTCGAGGCGCGGCTTCAGATTGCAGCTCATTGCATCGGCGCGGCGACGCGCGCGGCGGAGATCGCGGAGGCCCACGCCAAGGAACGGATCCAGTTTGGCCGTCCGATCCGCGAATTTCAGGCGGTCGAATTCATGATCGCCGATATGGCCGTCGAGATCATGTCGGCTAAAAGCACGCTGATGCGAGTTGCCTGGGAGATCGACGCCGGCATGGACCGCAAGGAGGTGCATGCGCGGGCGAGCGCCGTCAAGCTGCTCGCCTCGGAGACGGCTGGTCGTGTGCTCGACCGCGCTGTGCAGATCCTCGGCGGTCGCGGCTATATGCGGGAGAACGCGGTCGAGCGGCTCTATCGCGACGTACGCGTCGACCGCATCTGGGAAGGCACTTCGGAAATCCAGCGCGCCGTCGTAGGCGGCCAGATCGCAAAGCGGGGTCTTGCTGTCTATGCGGGTTGGCCAGGCGAAGCGCTTTGAACAAGCCATGCCCACGCACGGAACCGCGGGAAGAACGATCGAGCCGCCGCGTAAGGGCGGCGTCCAGGCAGCTTCCGAACCGCGGCCGCTTGAGGTCTTTGCGAGAACAAGAAATCCATTCTGCTTTCTCAACAGCTCTCCGGATATATAGCCAGATCGCGTGACGACTATCTCGGAGGGGAAGCGACCGCTCGCGTACTGACGTTCGTTATTTTTACCGACTGAGTTCTTCAGCACAAAGAAAAGCTCACCCAAAACCTGACAACGCCGCTACTATGTCTCTCCGGCGCTAGCGCTGGGCCGCAAACCCGATGCAGGTTCACTTGCGCGGGTTTCGGCGGCGGAGATGGAACGACAGGTCGCTGATGCGATCAGGAGCCGCCTCCGCGTTTTCGCGCAATCGATTCCAAACTCCGACGCCGAGCCCCATCCCAAGCCCCGCGCCGACACCAACATCGTGCCTAGGACGTTCGGCGCACACCCGTCGCCGGCGACCAGACGGCGGTTCACCGTGACGCCGTCGAGCGCGTCACGGTCAGCCCAAGCACGATCGCGATTCAACTGACGGACGCCATCGCCGGCGAAGGACGGGATCGGATATTGAACGTTCGATGGACGGCGCCGTCGGCGACCCGGCGACGTAGGTCATCCAAGGCGACGGCATGCCGACGCTGTCGATCCGTCCGATGCGGGCGAAGGCTCGGGTTGGGCTTATCGACGCTTTGCGAAGCGCGCACCGCTGGCTCGACGAGCCAATAGCCGATCCCCGGCAGAGGGTCGAATTGATCGCCGCCCGCAAAGGCAAAACAGAGCGCTCGATCCGCATGACGCTGTCGCTGGCTTTCCTCGCGCCTGGCATCGTCAAGACGTCGATCGAGGGCCGATTGCCGCGCGGCTTTGGCGTCACGCGGCTGACCGATCTACCGATGGCTCGGTAGGCGCAATGGGTCGCGCTCGGACTTACGGATCCCGTAGCGAACTGAAGCCAACAGGACCCTTTCCGACCCCCCCTATTCCGAGCGCCGTAAATCGCTCTTGGCCGGTCAAACATGGGTTCGGCGGCACAATGGACGAAGCCGCCGCCCACTTCCGGCGATCCGCCGCCGAGCGTCATTTGCCGCCCTTCGGCTATCCGGGAAACGGAATTTTGCGGCCAGAGACTTCGGGCCGTCGTTGGCCCGACGGCCCGGCGAATCGCGCCAGGCGGCTGCCGCAGACCGAGGCGAAAGTCGCTAGCCTACGGTAATGTGGGGAAAACTATCGCCGCAGGAATTCATCAGTTTTTTCAAACACTTCCTGGTGGCAGATGCAGTCCCTGCAAACCGGTCTGCGCGGGGGGAGAATTCCCTGCTAACAGGGAGTTTGCCGGGAATTTCTTCAAAATACTGCCTCTAAAGCTAGAGTCGGTGTTGCTCGACGCCTGATACTCCGTCACTTCTGACGATAATTCCCTACGCGAGCGAGCAGGGAATTTTCTCAATCCATTCCTGCTCGCGCACTCTGATGCTCACTTCCCCCATGCGACGTCCAACGACAAGCGCACCGGCGCCATCGTCGCGGTCATGCAGCGGCTGCACGAGGACGACCTCGCGGGCCACCTGCTGCGCCAGGGCGGCTGGAACCATCTGGACTTTCCCGCCATGGCGCTGGAGCGCCAAATCGTCGAACTGGGGCATGGCGGGATCCACGCGCGCGAGATCGGCGACGTGTTGCACCCCGAGCGCGAAGGCCAGGCCGCGCTCGACGCGATCAAGCGGGAGGTGGGCAGCCTGCTTTTCTCCGCCCAACACCAGCAGCGCCCCGTCCCCCTCGAAGGCAACCTGATCCGGCGCGCCTGGCTCCGATATTTTGCCCCGGCAGAGCTACCGACCCCCATATACCCCTCTCGCGTCGTTCAGAGCTGGGGCATTGCCATGCAGACGGGCGAGGCCAACGACTATGACGCTCGCGGGCTATCAAAGCGCGCGGCCGCTTTCGCTCCGCGATCTCAAGGCCATGGACCTATTCTACGTGGCGCGAAGCCTGACCTATCTGGGGTGGGTTCATACTCGCAGCCAAACTGAGACCGCCATCGAGCTGACGCCCATCATGATCGAGATCGCGCAAAATATTTGTTCGGAATACCTTTCGAAAAGGAAGCGTTAAGTCGAATACCCCGGTATCGACTCCGGCCGCTCCTCGACCACCGGGCTGTTCGCGTGCGTCCATCGCGCACTATCGCGCCCGGCCGGGAGTCGAGCGCGCGCAATGTGAGGCCGCGTCCGCTCCCAATGTCCGGCGTCGGCCGCAAACGCGGTTTGGCTGAGCTTGCGATGGTCGAGTCCACGATAACTCTATGTCCGCTTCCGAGAATTTTGCTCACGGCGCCGAATGCCCAAACTGGGCGCGAGGCTGACCGTGACTTCGAGGCAAAAAGCTCCTCGATGCCGGGATCGAGGAGTTCGCCACATAGCTAACTTCCGTGCCTTCTGAGAGCGCCAAGGCGTCTTCCACGTCGACGCCAAGATTGCGGACGGTGCTTTCAATCTTCGTGTGACCAAGCAAGATCTGAACTGCACGCAGGTTGCCAGTCTGCTTATAGATGATGGACGCCTTCGTTCGCCGAAGCGAATGCGCGCTATAGTCTTCGACGCGCAGTCCGATCCCTTTCACCCACTCGTCGGCAAGTCGGGCATATTGCCGAGTGCTCATGTGATCGGCGTGGTCAATCCGGCTCGGAAGCACAAAGTCGTCGAAGTCGCCACCTCGACGTTCTGGCCAAGCCTGTTTGCTCACGCGACTGGGCTCAAGGAGTTCAAACTGAACAGGGCGAACTGTCTTCTGTTGGACCACGATTGCGCGCGACCGGACACTGCCGCCGCTGACGAGATCGCCGAATTTGATCTTCACGACGTCGCATCCACGCAGCTTGCTATCTATCGTCGGGTCAAACATTGCGCGGTCACGCAACCGCTGTTCGCGGTCGAGCCAAAATCGGATCGCCCATACCTGCAGCGGCTTCAACGCGCGTTTCTCGCCCCGTATCCGACCCGCGTTCCAAGGGCGCCGTCTTTTGGCGCCGGGATGAGATTCTGAATGTCCCATGACTTGCTCCTCTACCGACCATCATCGGCCGGAGAAGCAATTTGACGACTGTCGCGCGGTACATGGAAGTCTGGCCGAAAGCGAACTGTCGGCTATTGGCGCGAAGACTGTCGAGGAGCCGTTTGGTCCTGCATAGCGTCGCGGCAGCGCGCGACCATTAACGTCACGCCTCTAACGTCACGCCTCTGGGCGTCTACGGGGATCGATCGCTTCCCCTGCGCGGATGTTTAGGGCATAGTGTTCTCTGGTGTTGCAGACCGAGACCGTCATGCCGCAATCCGAGATAAAAGCTGTCGACATCCTCCTGGAGCCCGACACACGAATGCTCGAACGTGCGGCGAAGAATAACGCTCGTCTGCGCGAAGCGTTCCCGAGCTGCTTTTCGCTTGATGCGGAACACCGCCCACACATCACGCTTCTGCAGTGCTTTGTCACCATGGACGATTTGGAACCGCTGTGCGAAGCGGTGGGCGTCGTGGTCCGCAGATCCAACGTGACAAGCATGAAGCTGGAAGCGGTCCGATATGGCTATACCGCCGGACCAGGCATGGGAGTGGCCGGCATTTGGGTTGCGGTGACGCCGGAGCTCTCGAAGTTGCAAGCGGATGTGATTGCCGCTGCCGCGCCGTTCATGGTGAAGAGCGCGGGCATCGACGCCTTTACCGCCAGTCATGGTAACGCAGAGTTCGACGCGGCTCTAATTGAGTATGTCACTGCATTCGTCGCAAAGGGCGCGGGTGCGAATTTCGACCCGCACGTAAGTACAGGCGCAGGGGCAACCGACTATCTGGACCGGATGGTTGCGGAACCCTTCGAACCGTTCGCCTTTGCGCCCGTCACCGCCGCTGTTTACCAGCTTGGACCTTTCGGCACGGCGGCCAGGCTCCTGAAGCGCTGGGATGCCGCCGGATGAGCCCTGCAGGCGGCGATCCCGAACTGTCGGCATGGCGCGACGGCGCCGCAAAGCAGGCGATCCTCGATTTCGTGGCGCGCGTAACGACCGTCGGCCACCCCGATTTCGTGTCCCCAGCTGAACGCATCGCCGTGTTCGACAATGACGGAACATTGTGGGTTGAACAGCCGCTGCCAGTGCAGGCCTTCTTTGTCCTCGACCGCATTCGTGCGCTGTCGCCGCAGAACCCTGAATGGCGCGCGCAGCCGCCATTCAAGGCCGTGCTTGAAGGCGACACGGCGAGTATCATGGCCGGTGGCATGGATGGCCTCACAAAACTGGTGATGGCGACCCATGCCGGCATGTCCACCGACGCCTTCGCGTCGCTGGTCCGCGACTGGATTGCAACGGCGCGCCATCCGCGGTTCAACCGGCCCTATACCGATCTCGTCTACCGGCCCATGCTTGATGTGCTTTCCCTGCTCCGAGCCAAAGGCTTCAAGACGTTCATCGTGTCGGGCGGCGGTATCGAGTTCATGCGAACCTTCAGCGAAGCTGTCTATGGCATTCCACCCGAGCAGGTGATCGGCAGCAGCATCGTCACCCGATATGTCGTGAACGATCGCGGGCCGGAACTGCTCCGCGAGACCGAATTGCATTTCTTCAGCGACAAGGAGGGCAAGCCCGTCGCGATCAACACCCATATCGGACGGCGCCCGATCGCCGCGTTCGGCAATTCCGACGGCGATTTCGCGATGCTGGAATGGGTGACAAGCGGCCCCGGCGCTCGCTTTGGCCTGCTCGTCCATCATGACGACCCTGTGCGCGAGTTTGCATACGATCGCGACGCCGGCCTTGCCCGCCTAGCGCGCGGGTTGGACGAGGGGCCGGGCCGGGGATGGACCCTTTTGCAGATCAAGCGCGACTGGGAGATCGTGTTTCCCGCCTAAATTGCGGCTGCCAAAACTATCCACTCGCGTTCGCCTCCTCGAGGACCATCGTGCGGCGCAGGTCATATCGGGATGGCGACAGCGAAAAGTTGAACGCCAGCAACAGCGCGGGCAGACCGAGCGCAGAGCCCGTCACAGTGGCGATTTAGTTTCTGTTGGCCTGTGTATTGCGATGCCGAAACCCGATCCCTCTGCCGGCCTCGCCGGCGCCGGCAATCAGGATGGCGGCTATCGGATACAAGATCGAGGCGTCAAGGTCGCACAGCCACATCAGAAACACGCTTACGTTCCCTCGGTACGGTTCGAACTCTAGTCAGCGGTGGCGTCACCGGAATAGCGGTCTTTTGCGGGAGGGGGCCGAACCCTACGCTTAGGGCTCGCCGGTCGCAGTCCGGACCGCAAGGAGGTAGGGTCAACTCGCCTTTGAAGTGTAGCCAAACGCTTCTGAAGTGTAGACAAACGCTTCGTTTTTGCCGGCCGTTCATCCCGCTCAACTGCGCGCAACCGGGAGAACGCGTCCTTCATGAACGGTGCCCCAGACGGGAATGTCCTTGATGGCCGCCGCGTCGACCGTCAGCGGGTTGTCGCCGAGAATCGTGAAATTAGCGAGCTTGCCGGGGGCGATGCTGCCCACGTCGTTTTCCATCCGCAACGAATGGGCGGCGTTGAGCGTGACGCCCTTGAGCGCGCCGAGCCGGGTTGCGCGCTGGTCCGGTCCCGCGATCCGGCCTGACACGGTCGTGCGGTTCACCGCGCAATGCATCAGGAACAGCGGCTGACCGGGCGCCATGGGCATGTCCGAGTGGAGCGAATAGGAAACGCCCGCCCGTTCGATGTCGCCGAGCCGCACCATATTGTCGGCCCGCTCCGGTCCGAGGCCCTCTTTCGCGTAGGCGTCGGCGAGCGCGCGCACGTAATAGGGGTTGGCGCTGACGATCACGCCGAGCCGCTTCATGCGGTCGATCTGATCCTTCTGCGAAACCGCGAGATGGATGGCGACCGTGCGGTGGTCGTAGCGCGGATGGCGGCGCATGTTGGTCTCGACACTGTCGAGCACCATGTCGAGGCCCGCGTCGCCGTTGACATGGACGTGAATCTGGTAGCCGGCGTCCCAGTAGACCTTGAAGGCGCGCGCGAAAAAGTCCGGATCCATGATCCATTCGCCATGCCCCGCCCCGATGTAGGGTTCGCGCACCTGCATGGCGAGGGAATAGATAGCGCCGTCGGCAAAGAGCTTGATCATGCCCGGCGTCATCGCCGTCATGTCCTCGCCCCAGCTCAGCACATTCTCGGTCTCGCTGATCGTGGTGTCCGGGAACGCCGCGCTGATCGATTTCCCGTCCGGAATGAAATAGAAGCGGAAGGGGCTGTCGGGCCTGGACAGGACTGCGTTCTGCGCGTCCTGAAGCTGCTTCGAAAAGAGGCCGCCGGGTTCGCAGCCGAGCGTCACGCCGTTGGCGTGATAGTAGCCCACGACGAATTCGAGGCCGCGCCGGAGCCGATCGGGCGTCGCGATCGCCGGCAAAAGCTTCGGGATGACGCCAAACATGCCGCCTTCCCAGAAGTGCCCCTCCTCGAGATTGGATTGCTTCTGCGCGCCCTCCGACAGGCCGCCGACGAAGGCCGCGTCGATCCCGTACGTCTGGAGCGCCTTCGTGTTGACGATGAATTCGTGGGCGGAGCGGTGCCAGACGATGATCGGCCTCGCGTTGCTGATCCGGTCGAGATCGGCGCGGGTCAAGCGGCCCATGGAACACCGGGTGATAGCCCCAGGTGACGAGAAGGGTGGCCGGATCCTTGAGCTTCGCGTCGGCTTCGGCGAGGCGCTTGCGGTATTCCTCAGGGCTCTTGGCGGCCGGCACGACGCCCGACGGCAGAACCCAGTCCTCGATGGCGATGATCTCCGACACCATCGTCAGACCCGTCAGAAGCGGATGATCATGCTGCGCGATCAGGCCGGGCGTGATCACCTTGTCGGCGAAGGTCTCGTCGACCGTGTAGGGCTGGCCGCCGGCGGCCGCTTTCAACTCGTCGAAGGAGCCGACGGCCAGGATGCGGTCGCCTAGGACCGCGACCGCGGTGGCGGAGGGCTTGTCGGGATCGAGGGTGACGATCTCCTTCGCGCGAAAAATTGTGACACCCGGCAGCGTCTTGCCTGCAAACCGGTTGGCCAGATCCTGAAGCGATTCCTCACGGGCGAGGGCCGGAGCGGCCGCATCGCACAAGAAGGCGCCGGCCGACGCCGCGGCCGCGGATTTCAGCATCTGGCGGCGCGAAGGGAATGTGGTGTTTCGGAACGCTTCGGTAAAGGCCGGACTGCACATGACGCACATCGCATTTCTCTCCGGGTCCGTTATTCTCGCACCCCCGACGGGCGAGCTTCCGAGATGACTTACATAGACTGTCCCGTCAGACTTGGACAAATGTTGGAATCTCTGCGGCTCACTCTTCAGCAACGAATGCATACAGGGCCTTTGGATCGGCGAGCGTCAGGCCGCCATGCGCCGCCTCGATCCAGCCCCGGGCCTTGAACCGCTTCAGGATGCGGTTGACCATGCATTCCTAAGGGTTGACCATCTCGGCGAGTTCGGATTGGCGCAATCCGAGCAGGACTGGCGTCTCGTTCGGGTCGACCATGTCGACGCCCGACGTCGCAGGACGACCGCCGCGAAACGGCGGTTCGAATCGGGAATAAGCAAATCGATGATCGCGGCGATCGCGATGTCGATGGTGAAATCTGCGAGCGAGCCGACCGCCCGCGCGCGGGCCGGCTGGGAGGCCGCGAACTCCTGCAAGGCCGAAATCGGCGCGTCGAGTGCGAGTGACGGCTCGGTCGCGCGGAAGCTGAGCAGCCGCGCGCCCGGTCATGATCGCGCCGTGGCCGAACCACGCGCCCGCGCGGACAATTCCCGCAAGGCGCAGCGCGGGGCCCAGCCCAGGGTTATTGCCAATGTCCTGGGAATGCGGCAAATTCCACTGTGAAAAGCTTCACCGACAGGGTTGGCTTGCCGGAGTTAAAGACTATCCTGTGTTTGACTATGCGCTTTCCCGATGGAGGGGTTTCATGAAGCGCCATTGTCAGCTGATTTTTCTGCTGCTGGTCGTCTGCGTTGCGATTCTGGCGCAGCATGCGCCGGCGCTCGCGGACAAGCGCGTCGCGTTGGTTATCGGCAATTCGCATTACCAGAATACCCCGGCGCTCGAGAACCCTGTCAATGACGCGACTGACGTCAGCCGGGCGCTCGGGTCGATTGGCTTCAAGGTGGCGCTGAAGCTCGACGCCTCGAAACGAGACATGGATCAGGCGATCGCGCAGTTCGCCCGCGACGCCACCAATGCCGACGCCGCCATGTTCTATTATGCGGGGCATGGCATGCAGTTCCAGGGGCAGAACTACATCATGCCCGTCGACGCCGAGCTCAGGGACGAAATCAGCCTGCGTTATGAAATGACTGCGATGGACGACGTCAAGTCGGCGCTAGAGCGTTCGCCTGGCGTCAAGATCATGGTGCTCGAACTCCTGCCGCAACAATCCGCTCGCCACCAAGCTGGTGCGCTCAATCAGCGTCAACACGCGAGACATCCCCAACGTGCAGGGCTACGCGCGGCCCGAGAAGACGCGCGGCATGATCATCGTCTACGCAACGCAGGCCGACGACGTCGCGCACGACGGGACAGGCCGCAACAGTCCGTTCTCGGCGGCGTTCCTGAAGGAGATCCAGGAGCCGGGTCTCGAGATCGGAACCATGTTCCGGCGCATCGGCAGCGACGTCTATCAGGCGACCAACGGCGAGCAGTCGCCCGAACTCTCGATCTCGCTGGTGCCCGAATATTACTTGAACCAGGCCGAGACCGATCAGACGATCTGGGCGCGCATTCGCACCGGCGCCGACGCCGAGACGATCCGGGAGTTTCTCGATCGCTACCCCACGAGTTTTTATGCCCCGGACGCAAGGGCGCAACTCGAATTGCTCGATCGCGCCGAGCGCGAAAGAGCGCAGGCGCAGGACCCCAAACCGTCGCAGGACACTGCGGTTGCAAATGCGGCCGCCGTGAACTCGGCTCGGCTCAAGGCCGAGCAGGCCGAGAGAGAGCGCATAGCGAACGAAGCGCACGAACAGGAGCAGGCGCTCGCGGCGAAGCTGGCCGCCGCCGAAGCCGACCGCCAGAAGCTCGCTGCGGAACTTGCTCAGCGCGAGGCCGAGCAGGCCTCACGACAGCAGGCCGCCACAGCGAACGAAAGAAAAGTTCAGGAAGAGGCGGATCGAGCCCTCCAGGCCGAGGCGGATCGAGCCTCTGCGCTAAAGGCGCAGATAGCAGAACTCGAGCAGCAGGCCGCACAGGCGAAAGCCGAGGCGGCCGCCGAGGCCCAGAAAGCGGCCGACGCGAAAAAAGCCGCCAGCGCAGCGGATACGAAACAGGCGCTGGCGGTTGTCGGGACCGGCGCGAACCCGGCGCTCACGCCCGAGCAGGCCGCCCTCGTTCCCCCCATCCAGCACGAACTCATTCGCGTCGGCTGCTACGGCGCCGCGGGCGACTGGGCTTCCCAGGACATGCAGCGCACTGTCGCCAAATATGCGCGTTACGCCAAGCTGGCCTCACCGCCCGATGCGCCGAGCGTGGCGCTGCTGGAGAACCTGGAGCAGCAGCGTGACCGCGTCTGCCCGTCGGAATGCTCGGCGCGGGAAGTGGAATCCGGCGGGCGATGCGTCGCCAAGACCTGCGCCGCCAATGAATATCTGACCAAGACCGGCGCCTGCGTTCCGCGACCGCCCGCCACGCCGCATATCGCTGCGATGCGCGCGACAGGTCCGAAGGCCGACGCTCCCTCGTCGGGCAAGGGGCATTGCTTCAACTTCAACGGCAACCAGTACTGCGAGTGACAATGGTCAAGCCTTCAAGAGAGACAGTCCTGCGAGCGATCGCGATCGGCGCCATGGCGGCGTTGCTCTCGGCGGCGCCAGCCGTGGCCAATGAATATTCCTGCCGCGTGCCGCGGGCGCTGCTGTGCGACGGTTGCGCGAACCAGCTATCGATCACGCTTCAGCCGAGCGGCGGTTGCCGCATCAGCTTCACGCCTCCCGGCTCCGTGGCTCCGACCGCCGCCAAGCCGCCGTCGGACCAGGTCGAACTGCGCGTCGAGGCCGCGCCTGTCGTGATCACCCGCTACGCGCCGCGGCGCAGCGTAGCGCCCTGGCATACGCACGCCGTCGCCCTCGCCAAGCCGGGCCAGTCCGGACGCTGCTTCGTGTTCAATTCGCAGCAATATTGCGAATGAGTTTTCAGGCAGATCGAGGCGCCGTACCGAGCTAACTCTCCTGCGCGCGGAACGCCGCCGCGTTTACGAAAGCCTACTTCTCGTCGAGCGTTTGAACGGGCGTCCAATTTTCCGCGGGCGGATGCTGCTGCATCCGTTTGGCTCTGGCGAGGAAGAGCCGGCAAGGCGCGTCCGTTTGCGCGTGGCGCGAGAAGGCGGCCGCCGCGGCGGCGAACTCGCGAGATCTCCACTGGGCCAAACCCTCGCCGTAAGATGAATTCCGGGCAAGTTGCTCGTCGGACTGCAGACCGGATCGAGCCATCGGCTCGTAAACCGTGACGGCTTCGGTGCGGCCCTTGACCCGGATCGCGTCGATTTCGCGCCAGACAAAGGCTTCGCCCGCGAGCGTCCTGGTGGTTTGCGCGGCCAGGATCGAAGTGCCGAAGAATTTGTTGGCGCCTTCGAGCCGCGAGGCGAGGTTCACCGCGTCTCCCATGACCGTGTAATTGAATCGCCGCCGCGAACCGATATTGCCGACGAGCGCCTGGCCCGAATTCAAGCCGATGCGGTGCGCCAGCCTGGGGTGACCCGAGGTTGCGGCCACTTGGTTGAGCTTCTCCAATTCGGCTGAGCAATCCAACGCCGCCGAAACGGCCTGCGCCGCGTGGTCGCTGGCGGAGACGGGCGCGCCGAACACCGCGACGATTGCGTCGCCAATATATTTGTCTACGAAGCCGCCGTGCGCCTCGATGATGTCGGTCATGGCGGAAAGATAGGCGTTCATCAACGCCACCAGTTCAGCCGGTTGCATCGTCTCCGAAAACGAGGAGAACCCGACGATATCCGAGAAGAACAATGTGACGTCACGAATTTCGCCGCCAAGCGCAGGCGGCTCGCTGGAGTTTAGCATTTTCTCGATCACCGCGGGCGCGAGATAGAGTTCAAAGGCCCGGCGAAGGAAGCGCTTGTCCCTGTCGGAGACGAACAGCCGGAAACCGGTCGTGGCCACGAGCGCGATCAAACCTGATGTGAGCGGTTCGAGCAGGGGGAGCGCCAACGCGGAATGAAACGCTTGCGTCGCAAAGGCCGTCCACGCCGCCGCCAGCAACACATAGGCGAGCGTCGCCCATGCCGGCGTCAAGGCGACGGCAGCGACCCCGCCAAGGCCCGCCGCGATTGTAATGATCAAACCTCGACGCAGGCCGCTGAGTTCGGCGATCGCCTCATGGCGCATCAGGTTGTTGACCGCGGTCGCGTGAACAAAAACGCCGTCGATCGAATTGCGAGCAACAGGGGCTCCGGTTTCGGCGGGCAGAATGCAGCGCGGGCCGGTCCGCGTCGGCGGCGGTGGCGCGAAACGGTTCGTCGCCGACTTGGAGTCTTCGAAACTTAGCGTCGTTCCGAGCAGCACGACCTTGCCTTCGAAGTTGCGACGGAAGAACTCCGTGTCGCCCTGATCCAGACAGGCGTGCAGATCGGCGAAGGAATAGGTCGGCACGTCGTCCGATCCGCCGTCGAAATTGAGCGTCATCGCATTGGGCGTACGCGCCGGTATGTGAGATCCAGCGAGGGTGACGCCCGCCTCAGGTTCGATTTGCGGCGCCGCTCCAAGCGCGCGCGAGGCAAGCTCCAGCGACATCGAGGGCACGGTCTTGTCACCGGCGGCGAACAGGAGCGGCGCATGCCGAACGACGCCGTCAGACTCGCTGTAGACGTTGAGGGAGCGGATATTGCGTTGCTGGCCGACCGCGGCTCGCTGCCCCGGCGCCGGAGCGACGAAATTGTCGCCTTGCTGCACTTCGCCGAGCACCAGCTTGCCCGCCCGGGCATTGATCGCGAGCGCACGCAGGAAGTCGCGATCGAAGCCGCGCAATCGCGAGCCTATCGTCTCGTCGCCGAACGCGATCTCGGATTCCTCGATTGAAGTCGGAAACACCACGTCGAAGCCGACGACTTTCGCCCCGCCGTCGAGAACGGCGCTGACGACCCGGCCGATCTCGCGGGTCCAGGTCACGGTCGGCGTTCCCCTGAATGGGGGCGTGCGATAGCTCAACGGATCGAGCGCGATGACCGCCGTCGGCGAGTCCTGCTGGCTGTGCATTGGACCATACAAACGCCAGCGCAACGCGGTCAAAGCGTCGAGCGAAGGTCCGCCAAGATTGCTGAAAACAGGGGAGGCGACGACGGCGCCAGTGATCAAAGCGATCGCAACGACGGCCACCATCGTCGAGGCGCGGATCCCGCTCATTCGCCACTTCAATGGAGAGCGCTCAACTTCGCGATCCCAGGATCAGCAGTCGGCCAATGGCCGGCGCACGGTCAGGTTTGGCGTTCCTGTCGACCTTGAAGGTCGTCAAGCGACCCGCCCACCGCACGCCATAGACGCCGCCCGGAGTCAAAGACTTGCCTTCGTCGGCAAAATCCAGAAACGCGCCCCTCAAGAGCTGTTTGGGGTCGACGGCAACCGCAAAATACTCGCCCTTTCTGTCCAGGCGAGCGACGACGAGCGTGCCGGAGCCGTTGAGTTCAAAGATCGGGCTCAACCCATAGATAATGAATTCCGGCGCTGGCGCCGGCTTGAGTGTTGGCGCATTTTCTCCACGAACGATCAAGCTCGCCGAATCGTTGGTCTGACCGACCGCCTGGAGCATTTGCGACGCATCACAATCTACCGTCGTCCGCTCAATCTTGCCGGATAAGGCTTCGCTTTCCGTAACGCCGATTTTGACCGCGCCGCCGCTGATCGTCTCTCGGATACATGAGCTCAAATAGCTCACAACGATCGAGTCCTGTGGGCCAAGCTCGATCACCTTCCCGGTATCCAGGTAGTCCATCAATTCGACGCCGGGAGGATTTCCGTTGATCTCTTCGACGATCGCAACTGGAATCTGCCCCCCGGCCGGCGCTGGCGCCGGCGCCAAAGCGGCAATCAGGGCGACTGGAAGCCCAAGGCGTTTCATCGGGCAAACCCCTGGTTGGCAGCATCACTCAGCACAATGACAAATCCGAGAGGGGCGATCTCCCTACCGAAGCCCTCGGCGCCAAGGCGACCCTGTCGCCCCTTTGGGTGTATATTATATGTCCTCTGAAGTTTTCCTGTCGGTGAGAATGTTCACCTTGTGCCGACTGGCCCGTTAAACGGGCGCCCGACAAACCATCGTCGGCCATCCCGAATTTCGATGGTCAACGCAAGGGCAGGTCGCGCTCCGGCCTTCGCTCGAACGAGGTCCATTGGCTTCAGGCCGACTATTGTCGAGAGCACTTCTGATACGTCGTGCTCATGCCGTCCAAGGCCGAGAATATCTTGAGTTGGCTGTCGGAGACAATTTCGATAGGCGCCGCCTGATCAAAATATCCGACGGTATTGTGGCAGCTGAGATTGAGGACGTCTTTGTCGCCTTTGTGAGTGATCGAGGTGAGACTGCACTGGCCGAAAGGTCCGTCATATTGGTTTTCGAACACGATGAAACCAAGCCCGCCCATGTCGCGCGGCTCGCGAAACGCCCATTTCCCGCCCTTGGTCACGAAAGTGGCGTCGCAATTGCCCGGCTCCGCCCAGGCGCCCACGAGTTCCTTCTTCACGTCTTCCGCGCCCGCCGAGGCCGCGCAGAGACTCGCGCCTGCAAACAGGGAAAGTCCGAAAAGAAGGCCGCGCCTTGGAACATCGCTACGTTCTCGAAACCGAAACCCATTTTGCATCGCTTGCTCCCCATGGCGACTATCCGAACCCAGCAAGGTCAATATCCCCCGGCCGTGACGTCTGTGAAATGTCCCGCCTTCCTCACCGGGGCTAACGCCAAACCTCGTCTCCACAATTGAAAGACGACGAACGGCGCGCGGCGGGTCAACTTTCGCGCCATCCGGGCTTGGCAAGACTGTCTTCCCGACATAGCCGAGATGGCCGCTAGTCCACATACAACTTGCGACTTTTTGGCGGGCTTCGCAAGCCCGGGCCCTTGGGCGAGAGGCGCCGCAAGTGCGCGCCGACCGCTTATAACGTAGTAATCGCGTGGATGAAAGCCGACGTCTCGGGTCTTGCCAACACCGCGGTCTCGTCGCAAATAATGCCGCACAAATAAAGCAAGGATACGTGCTGAACAACGACGAGGCAGCGGGACGTCGAACCTGTGACATTGTGAAGGCGGGAGCTTGACAGTCATGCGAGACAACCGAAAGCCGGGAAGCTGCTTGTTGGGTTTGCCGTCGTCGTCGGTTGCGATCGTCATGCTCGCATCGCTGACCGCCCCGGCGCGCGCCGAAGGACAGACCCAAATAGACCTGACCTATGATTCCGTGATGGATATGGTGCGCCCGGAAATCCACCCTGGCATCGCCGTCCACCACAATCTGCATGTCATTTTGTCTGACCGCAACAAGGTCTCCGAGGATCGTGATCGCAGCGTAAAAACTGCTTCTGACCAGAACGCGATGCGACAGGTTCTGGGAAGTTCCGGCGACGAGGGCAGTTATGCCGCTTGGCATGTCGTCGGCAAGGACCAACTGGTTCGCATCCAGCACGATCCGCAGAGCACGCGAACGATGACGGTCACGCTGACTTCCCCCACCACTTGCCGTTTGGATGTGAAAGACGTTCTGAAGCCTGGCTTCAATGAATATGAGTTCCTGAGAATTACGACTCACACCTATGGATGGTTTTCAAGCTACCGGGTCACCAGCACGTCCTGCGCGATTCATTGAATGGCCGGCGCGGATGAATCCGTTTCTTGCGCTGCGTCGAGGCGTTGCCAGCGCCTGCGCAGCTGCGACATCGATGCTTCATGACGTTGGGACCTTCCAACTACAGGTCGGGGAATAGAGGTCTTGGAGGCAACATGAGCGCGCGACTATTGATCTGCATCTGGACATTATGCGCCTGCGGAGCTTGGTCCCTTGTCGCAAAGGCCGATGATTTGGCGCCGCAATCGTTTCGTGGAAAATCCGTTGAAATAATTTGGAATTCGAGTTGGACGACGCGGAACGTGGAGAATGGCGACATGTATCGCGACAAGGTGCAGCAGGATGTCGCGAAGTTCTACTTCAGTTCTGCGGGCCGGGTCTTCAGCCGACGGGAAGTCACACACAAATACGGCAACGGACAGGAACTGTCGGTTAATGCGGTCGATCACCATAGCAGCGGCCAGGTCGCGTATTACAGTCAGATCAGCTTCACCGGGCAAGCCATGCAAGCGGTGCGTTCGATCGGCAACGCGGACGGCATCAGGCTGATCGTGCAATTTGATCCATCTTTTTCATCATGCAAAGCGTCGGCGCACTTTGTGCGCGCTGCAGGGACCTCGACGTTTATCGATCCTTTCAGCAAGCGAAGACTCGAAGTCGTGTCCATGGGGATAGATCAGGCGTCATGCAAGGTTCAGGTCGGCAACATATTCGAATGAAGCAGAGAGCGGGCCTTGCTATGCGGCGGTGCGTTGGGGCGGCATTTTTGGAGAGCGCAATCCCATTCCAACGGGCTTGGCAAAATGAGGCGAACATGTTCGCGGGATCGCCGCGTCCGGCGCCGACATCCATCGTCTATGAAACGCCTCGCATGAAGCGATGGCGTCCCGTCATCGCGCTTCTCGGGCTGATCGGTCCGGCCGGCATGGCGATCGCTCAGACCGACAAGGCGACCTCGATCCATGTCGTGATCGTGGAGACGCATGATCGCCTGACGCCGACCCCCAAGCCGGGAATCGTAAAACGCCACGAATTCACCGTCACCTTGAAGGCGAACAAACAGATCGACGAGTCCTGGGAGCAGACCGACGTCACGCGCCGCGTCCACGCCGACCCCGGCGGCGGACAATCAACGGCGTTGGGTGAGAACAACGGAAAGAGCGTCTGGCACGTGCTCGGCGCCAACAAGCTGCAGCGGATCAGCCAGAACCATGAGCAGTTGATGATCTGGAATATTGAAATCGGCGACGGCAAAACGTGCAATATTGACGTCAAATATCTCCTGAAGCAGGGCGCGGCCTTTACGACGGGAAAGATCGCGGGCACGGATATAGATGCTACCTTCACTCAGGCGCATGTGACGAGCGCCACCTGTACGATAGAGTGACGAAGGTCTCGCCACTCTGCGCCGCGCCGGGCGACCTCGCATTCGAATTATGGCCTTCGCCAGCGAACTTATTGCGGCGTCACGCTGCAGGTGATTCCGGTTGAAACCAACGAGCTGAAGAAATGCGGCTCCCAGTGATTGCCGAACCGCTCGTAGGCGTTGAACCCCGGCTTCAACTTATGCTCTATCGCGACCTCACAAGTCTGACCGGACACCGAGATATGCATCGTCTCGACATGCTGGGGAAAGGTCCGGTACCGGATCAAGGAATTTTGGCTCTGCACATGCCATGCGATCGCGATGCGGCCTGCCGTAACCTCAGATCCCATGGCGCCTTCGCTGGCCAGTCCGCCCGTGGTCTTCGGGGATTGCCAGCTTCTTTGTTCGGTCACGCGGTTTCCATCGTGTAGGGTCACGACGACATGCTGCTTGACGCCATAATTGGCATTGTTGGGCGAGGTTTCCTGACATTCGTCGGTGTAATTGATGTCAAACACGAGATTGCCTGCAGCTTGGGCCGGGGCCGCGAGAAAAAGCGACGCGGAATAGGCAACGACTAGGCTGGCGAAGGTGGTCTTGTTCCTCAATGCAATCCCCTCGTTCGCGCAAGAGCGGAGCGTGTTCGCGAAATTTACGTGCGGGCCGGACCCGACTATATGGACTGGAAGAGATCCGTAAATAGCCTTTTGAAGTCGAGCCGCTAGACTGGCTGCGCGAGCCCGAGCATGATTTGTCGCCCTCCATCACGAGGCTGCGGCGAATTGCGCCGATCAGGCGCCCGAGCGGCTATCGCCATTGCCATTGTGAAATCGCCAAATTCGCGGTTCGGCATCGATGCGAGAGCCCATCTTCGGAGCCAGTCGCCATTTTCCTTCCAACGGTGGAGGTTTGATGTTCCTAGCCAACGGCAAATTTCGAGACCAGCTGTCGCACGGGAGAGCTGTTAGCGGAGCCTGAAATCCGGAATGGGCTCTGAGGTTGTTTCGAAATCTCGCTTCTCGAAAAGCCGGGAATGCGGTTTAGCAGCCTCCGGTCCTCGATTCGCGCGTTGATAATTCTGAAATGCGCCGCTCATGAATCCGAAGGACGCCCATGCGATGAAGCGCCGTGGCAAAACGCCATCGCGCACGCGTAGGCGCTCAAGCGTAAAGGAAGGCAGCTGGCTCCGCTGCATAGCGGCCTTTTTTGTTGTCGCTGCGACACAGGCTTTATTGTCGTGGCGACACAAGCATGGTCGTGTCCCAAGGCGTGGTTAATTCGTGATTGGGGGGATGCGGAGCGCAGGCCGTAGGTCGAAGCGGAGCATGCCCCCAATCGCGAGGGCGGCCATTGGCGTTTCCCCGGTTAGGGTGGGGTTGCGAATCTCAACGCCACCAAGGACCCGTCAATGACCGATCGTGAATGCCCGCGGAACAGGGACCCCGCGCCACGATTTGCATAAGGCATTGATTTGACTTAATAAAGGCTGTCTCCGTCATTAGCCCAGTTTGCATCCAACGAAACCCCTCGCCAAGCGCCCGATTTAATCGTGTCGGCTGATGGTTATTGAGTCTTTCAGCAGGGTCCCGATTGGGCTCTGACTCTATATTTGATGAAATTGAGGATTCGAGTGGTCCTGATTCAACAAAGGAATCGAGAGCCATGCGAACTCTGCGAATCTCGGAGCTGCTCCCGTCGGGTTTTGTCGTTGAGAACGTAACGATTTTCGCGGAGCGCGTGTCAGTGGAGGTGCGGGCATCGGCGGAGAGCCAGATGTGCCCCCTCTGCGGCAGCGCATCTAGCCGTGTTCATAGCCGTTATGGGCGTAGGCTGCTCGATCTGCCGGTTGCGGGTCGGCCGACACTGATAATCCTGCGCGCCCGGCGCTTTTTCTGTGATGCGAGCGCCTGTAGGCGGCGGGTTTTCACCGAGAGATTTGCGGGTGTTGTGATACCCTACGCTCGACGAATGTCCCGCCTCGACGAAATCGCCTACAGCCTCGCGATCGCCCTCGGAGGTAGGCCGGCGTCGACATTGTCGCGGCGGTTGAACTTCGCAGTGAGCAACGACACGCTGCTAAGACTCGTTCGCCGACGCGGCCCATCCCGGTTTGCGGCCCCGACAGTCGTGGGGATTGATGACTGGGCCTGGAAGCGCAATCATCGATATGGGACGCTCCTGTGCGACCTCGAACGTCGCAGGACTATCGCGCTGCTGCCCGATCGGGAACCGGCAACTGCGCAAGCCTGGCTGGCGGGCCAGTCACAAATCAGGCTAGTCGCTCGCGACCGCGGTGGCGGCTATGCGGTCGCAGCATATCGAGCGCTTCCCCATGCAGTGCAGGTCGCAGATCGTTGGCACTTGTTGGAAAACGCGAGCCGGGCGTTTCTCGAAGCAGTCGGCAAAAGCATGCGACAAATCCGCAGAGCGATTGGAGCCGCCAAAATAGACCCAACACTGCTGACGTACGCCGAGAAGCTTCAATACGAAGGATTCCAGCGTCGCGAAGAGACTAACGCCTCCATTCTGTCCTTGTCGGGAGAGGGCGTTGGCATCAGGGAAATCGTTCGTCGAACTGGATACAGTCGAGGCCTGATCCGCAAGATCCTGCGGGGCCAGCGCTCGGACCTCTTCCGAACTCGTCCCAACTCGCTCGAACCTCATCTGCCTTGGCTCGACGCGCAATGGGAAGGCGGCTGCCATAATGGCCTCGCCTTGTGGCGTGCTCTGCGGCAGCGCGGATTTCTTGGCTGCCGCGGCGTCGTGAGCGAATGGAGCGCTCGGCGGAAGCGAGCGGACTCGACCGATGCCGACCCCATCGGCCGCGCGCCCTCCGCGCGAACCATTGCGCGCTTGCTCACGATCGGCCGTGACCGACTTTCCAGAGCGCAGACGGTCACCGTGGCCGCGATCGAAAGAAGCGTTGGCTCCTTGGCGAAGGCCCGAGACATTATCGCGGAGTTTCAAGGAATCATCCGACGAAAAGCGCTGGGCGAACTCGACCCTTGGCTAGCGCGCGCCTCAGAGAGCCTTGTCGCCGCCTTCGCAAAGGGCATTCTCAAAGACAAGAACGCCGTGCAGGCCGCGATCGCCTCCGCATGGTCCAACGGACAAACGGAGGGCCAAATCTGCAAGCTCAAACTCGTGAAGCGTCAGATGTATGGGCGCGGTAAGATCGACCTACTCCAGGCCCGGATGGTGGGCCTCGTCTGACGGTGTCTTCACCAAAAATGCGTCAGAGCCCCGATTGTGTGAAACTTTACATTCCGGGAAACGCAATTTTGTCGGCAGAGACCCGGGGGTGCATTTGCGCCATGCGCCCTGCCAAACTCGTCCAAAACGGAAGGTAGACCGAGAACAGACCGTCTAACCCACGGAAATGTCGGACTTTGCCATGGGAGTGGAAATCGCTATGTTTCCAACGACTTCCTGGTGGAGCTGAGGGGATTCGAACCCCTGACCTCTGCAGTGCGATTGCAGCGCTCTCCCATCTGAGCTACAGCCCCGTCGCGCGGCTCTTTACGTGCCGGCCTCGCGCGTGTCAACGAGGGAAATCGGGCGGGCGCGGCGGCGCGCCGTGCCCTCATCAAGGAGCGCACATGCGCGCGGTGCTGAATATCGTCTTCCTCGTCCTGGACCTCTATAAATACGTCATCATCGCCTCAGCGGTGATGTCCTGGCTGATCGCGTTCAATGTGGTCAACATCCGCAACGATTTCGTGCGCTCGATCTGGAACACGCTCGTCGGCCTCACCGACCCGTTGCTGCGGCCGATTCGCCGCTTTCTGCCCAACACCGGTGGCATCGACATTTCCCCGGTCATCTTGTTCCTGCTGATCCTGCTGATCGAGCAGATCATCGCGCTCTACATCTATCCCTACGTGTTCTGACGATGAGCTCCTCCAAAACCGCCGCCGGCCGATTTTTCGAGGATTTCGAGGTCGGCCAGACGCTTCGCCATGCGACGCCGCGCACCCTCAACGCTGGCGACGCCTCGCTCTATTCCGCCCTCTACGGCACGCGTTTCGCGGTGCAGAGCGCGGAGACCTTCGCGCGGGCGATCGGCTATCCCCGCTCGCCGATCGACGACCTACTGGCGTTCCACGTCGTGTTCGGCAAGACCGTGCCGGATATATCGCTAAATGCGATCGCCAACCTGGGCTACGCCGACGGGCGATTTCTGCAACCCATATATCCCGGCGACACGCTGTCGGCGGTCTCGGAAGTCATTGGGCTGAAGGAGAATTCGAACAAGCAGAGCGGCGTCGTCTATGTCCGCACGCGCGGCTCCAACCAGCGCGGCGAAAGCGTGATCGAATATGTCCGCTGGGTAATGGTGCGCAAACGCGACTTCGCCGCGCCCGCCCCCGAGGCGCTCGCGCCCGAGTTGCCTGCCGCCGTCGCGCCCGAGGCGCTTGGCGCCGCCTGCCCGCGCATCGACGCGGCGCGCTACGACGTCGCGCTGGCGGGTTCGCCGCACCGCTGGGGCGACTATGCCAAAGGCGAGAAGATCGATCATGTCGACGGCGTCACCGTCGAAGAGGCTGAGCATATGCTCGCCACCCGCCTCTACCAGAACACCGCCAAGGTGCATTTCAACCAGTTCAGCGAGGGCCAGGGACGCTTCGGGCGGCGGCTGATCTATGGCGGCCATGTGATTTCGCTCGCCCGCGCCCTGAGCTTCAACGGTCTCGGCAACGCCTTCCATGTCGCGGCGATCAACGCGGGCCGCCATGTCGCGCCGCTTTTCGCGGGCGACACCGTCTTCGCCTGGAGCGAGATCCTCGACACGGCCGCCCTGCCCGGCCGCGACGACGTCGGCGCGCTGCGCGTGCGGCTTGTGGCGACCAAGAACCGCCCCTGCGCGGATTTCCCGCTGCGCGAGGGCGAAGGCTTTGATCCCAGCGTCGTGCTGGATTTCGACATCTGGGTCCTCCTGCCGCGCTGAGGATAGATCATGCGCCTGCCCGCCGACGCCGCGCTGATCGTCATCGATGTCCAGCAGGCGATCGACGACCCCAAATGGGGGCCTCGAAACAATGTCGGGGCCGAGGCGGCGGTCGCAGCTTTGCTCACGGTTTGGCGCGAGGAGCAGCTGCCGATTTTCCATATCCGGCACGATTCCGAGGAGCGGGGCTCGCCCTATCGCCCCGATGGGCCGGGTCACGCCTTCAAGCCCGAGGCGGCGCCGCTCGAGGGCGAGCGCGTGATCGGCAAACGAAGCCCGAACGCCTTCGCGCAAACCGAGCTCGAGGCCGAACTGGACGAGATCGGCGCGACGACGCTGGTCATCTCGGGCGCGCTCACCCACAATTCCGTCGAAGCCAGCGCGCGCGCGGCGGCGTGCCTCGGCTATCGCGTCTTCGTCGTCGCCGACGCCTGCTGGGCGGTCGACGTGATCGACCTGAGAGGCCGGCGCTGGCCCGCCGAGGACGTCCACGCGCTCAGCTTAGCGAACCTGCACGCAGAATACGCGAACATCGTAACCCTCGACGCCGCCGTCGCGGCGGCGCGCGGGGCGAAAGCGAGGCAAAGACTGCGCGCCGCGCGGCGTTGAGCCGCCTCACAAGATCCGGCTCTTGTGTCCTTTCCAATAGCGGTCGCGCAGCGCCGTCTTGTAGAGCTTGCCGGTGGGCAGGCGCGGCAGTTGCGCCTCGAAATCTACCGTGCGCGGGCATTTCAGATGCGCTAGATGCTCGCGGCAAAACGCGATCAACTCGGCCTCTATGGCTTCGCCCGGTTGATGGCCAGGCATGAGCTGCACGACCGCTTTGACTTCTTCGCCCATTTCGTCGTTGGGCGCCCCGAACACGGCGGCGTCGGCCACCTTGGGGTGCGTGACCAGCAGATTCTCGCATTCCTGCGGATAAATGTTGACGCCGCCGGAGATGATCATGAACGAGGCGCGGTCTGTCAGATAGATGTACCCCTCTTCGTCGACATAGCCGATGTCGCCGACAGTGCTCATCGTGCGATCGGGCGAATTCGCCTCCGCGGTCTTCTTTGGATCGTTGAAATATTCGAACGCCGAAGCGGTCTTGAACCAGAGCTTGCCGATCGAGCCTGTCGGGACTTCCCTCATCTCCTCATCGAGCACATGCAGTTCGCCTAGGACGGCCTTACCGACTGTGCCCTTGTGCGCGAGCCATTGCGCGCTGTCGCACATGGCCAGACCCAGGCCCTCGGTCGCACTGTAATATTCGTGGATGATCGGGCCGAACCAATCGATCATCGCCTGCTTCACCGGAATGGGACAGGGCGCCGCACCGTGAATGGCGCATTCGAGCGACGACAGATCGTAACGGCCCCGCACCTGCGCCGGCAGCTTCAGCATGCGCGAAAACATCGTTGGCACGAACTGGGCGTGGGTGACGCGGTGTCGCTCGATCAGCTGCAACACCTGCTCTTCGTCGAAATGCTCCATCACGATCAGCGTTCCGCCCATCCGGATCGTACCGGCGACCGCAACCCACGGCGCGGAGTGATACAGCGGCGCCGGCATGAGGTGGATCTGCCCCTCGCGAAAACGCCAGAATTTGAAGAACGCCTGCGAGATTGGCAGCAATTGCGATGGCGGCTGAATGGGGAGAATGCGGCGAACGCCTTTCGGGCTGCCCGTGGTTCCCGAGGAATAGAGCATCGCCGCGCCCAGCACTTCATCGACGATCGGGGTCGATGGAAATGGCGCCGTCGCCTCGTCGAGATTGCAGATGCGCTCGCCGCTACCCGGCCCATCGGCGATCAGGCAGAGCTTCACATGGGGGCATTCCCGCAGAGCCTCGAGCGCGACCGCGCGCCGCGCCTGCGAAGTGATCAGCACTTGCGATTGGCTGTTATTGACGATGTAGGCGAGTTCGCTCGCTGTCAGATAGGAATTGACGTTGGTGTAATAGAGCCCGGAGCGCTCGCCCGCCGCGCCGCATTCGACGTAGCGGATGTGGTTCTCCATGAAGATCGCAATGTGATCGAGCCGCAGCAAGCCGAGGGAACGAAAGAGATGCGCGAGCCGGTTGCTGCGCGCCTCCAGCTCAGCGTATGTCATCGTTTGGCCCGAGCGAGCCATCATGACCGCGGGCTGGCTGGCGCGCGAAATAGCGTGCGGAGCAGGGTACATCGGCGTTTTCCTCAGCGACCGTCACTCGAATGCAAATTGCGCGTCTTACAAGATCCGGCTCTTGTGTCCCTTCCAATAGCGATCGCGCAGCGGGGTCTTGTAAAGCTTGCCGGTGGGCAGGCGAGGCAACTGCGCCTCGAAGTCGATCGAGCGCGGGCATTTGACGTGCGCGAGATGCTCGCGGCAGAATGCGATAAGCTCCGCCTCCATGGCGGCGCTGGGCTCATGCCCCGACATCAGTTGGACCACGGCCTTGACCTCCTCGCCCATCTCCTCGTTGGGCACGCCGAACACCGCGGCATCGGCGACCTTGGGATGGGTTACGAGCAGGTTCTCGCATTCCTGCGGATAAATGTTGACCCCGCCAGAGATGATCATGAAGGCCGCGCGGTCAGTGAGATAGACGTAACCCTCCTCATCGACATAGCCGATGTCGCCGACCGTACTCATTGTGCGATCAGGCGAATTGGCCTCGGCGGTCTTCGCCGGATCGTTGAAATACTCGAATGGCGAACCGGTCTTGAACCAAAGCTTGCCCGTCTGGCCGACTGGCAACTCGCGCATTTCGGAATCAAGGATATGCAGTTCGCCAAACAAGGTCTTGCCGACCGTGCCCTTATGGGCGAGCCATTCCGCGCTGTCGCAAGAGGTGAAGCCCATCGCTTCGGTGGCCCCGTAATATTCGAGAATGATCGGCCCCCACCAATCGATCATCGCCTCCTTGACCGGTATCGGGCATGGCGCCGCGGCATGGATCGCGACTTTCAACGACGACAGATCATAGCGGCGCCGAACCGCCTCAGGCAGCTTCAGGAGGCGCGAGAACATGGTCGGCACCAGCTGGCTGTGCGTCGGCCGGCGCGTTTCGATCAATTGAAGATAATGCTCCGGGTCAAAATGCTCCATAACGATGGCGGTTCCGCCCATGCGGATCGTCAGGCTGACGCCCGTGAGCGGCGCGGAATGATAGAGCGGCGCCGGCGAGAGGTAGGTCAGCCCCTCCGAGAACCGCCAAAGCTTGGTCAGGAAGGCGTACAGCGGCAAAGGTTGCGCGGGCGGTTGCTCCGGCAGCGGGCGAAGCACGCCCTTGGGCCTCCCGGTCGTGCCCGAGGAATATAGCATCGGGACTCCCAACGCCTCATCCGCGATCGGCGTCGCGGGAAAACTCGAGACGGCCTCGTCGAGATTCAGGATAGTGTCGCTTTCGCTCGGCCCGTCGACGATCAGCACGAGTTTGACGCCGGGGCATTCAGGCAAAGCGGCCAGAGCAACATCGCGCTTGGCGCGCGAAGTGATCAGCGCCTGCGATTGGCTGTTGTTGAGGATATAGGCGAGCTCGCCCGGGGTCAGGAAACAATTGACGCAAGTGCAATAGAGTCCGGCCCGCTCGCCCGCCGCACAGCATTCGATGAACCGGACATGGTTCTCCATGAACATCGCGTAATGGTCGAGCCGCCTCAGGCCGTGGGCGCGCAGGAGATGCGCGAGCCGGTTGCTGCGCGCCTCCAATTCACGATACGTGACGGCTTCGCCCGACGCGGCCATGATGACGGCCGGTTGATCGGCGCGCGTGACCGCATGCACTCCCGGATACATCCGCTCCCTCCCTCAATGCCGAGCGAGGTCCGCGCCCCGCCCGGTCCACATGGAACCGGCTTCCCCCGAGATTGCGTCAGGATCGCCGCACTGTCGAGACGAATGCGCTTAGGGGCCGGGATAATCTTCGAGGCGCCCGAGCGCCGGGGCCTGCGTCTCCCGCAGCCGTTCGCCGACCTCTTCGACCTTGCGCATCACTCTCAGCGCGTTGCGCGAAGCGATTTTCTCGAGGTCCCGCTGCGAAAACCCGCGCCGGACGAGTTCCGCGAACAGATCGGGGAAGCACCCCACGTTCTCGAGGCCTATGGGCTGAGCGCCGCCGAAGAAGTCGGAGCCGATGCCGACATGGCCAAGGCCCGCGGTCTCGACGAGATAGACGACGTGATCGGCGACCTCGGCGAGAGTCGCGCGCGGAGCGACGCCGTGGCGCGCTTCCATCTCCGCCAGTTGCGCCTTGGGATCGCTCGCGAGCGGCGCCTTGCCGTACCCGTCGCGCGAACGCTTCAGCCAGTCCCGCACCGCCTGCGAAACGAACCCGGGCACGAAGGTCGCCATCACGACGCCGCCATTCGCCTTGAGGCGCCTCAGCACGTCGTCGGGCGCGTTGCGCGGGTGGTCGCACAGGGTAAAGGCATTGGAATGCGAAAGCAGGATCGGCGCCTCGCTGACGTCGAGAAGGCGCCGGATGCCTTCATGACTGACGTGGGCGCCGTCGACGATCATGCCGAGCCGATTGCATTCGCCGATCACCGCGCGTCCGAACGCGTTGAAGCCGCCGTGGCGCGGCGCGTCTGTCGCCGAGTCGACCCAGTCGAGCGTCTCGTTGTGGCAGGGGATCAACATACGCGCGCCCGCCGCGTGCCATATGCGCAGCGGCGCCAGCGAATTCTCCAGCCCGACGCCGCCTTCGACTACGATGTAGGAGGCAATCTTTCCGGCGCGGCGCGCGCGCGCGAAATCGCTTGCTCGCCGTGCGGGCAGAAACACGTCGGGATAGGCGCTCTCGATGCGATGGATCGTGTCGATCATTTCGAGCGCGGTGCGCGCAGGATGCGGCGCGTGGGTCGGCTGAAACGCCGCCCAGAATTGCGCGCCCACCATCCCCTGCCGCAGCCGCGGAATGTCGGTGTCGCCGCGCTCGTGCACGCGGGTTAGATCATAGGCGAACACGTCGCCGCGCGCTTGTCGGTCATGTCCGATCACCCAGGCCAGATCGTTGTGCCCGTCGAATACCGGCGCGCGGGCGAGCAGCTCGCGCGCGGCAATCAGCGCTTCGTCATGATTCATGGTCTCGTCCCTGCCCTGCGCGTGCGCCGTTTTCAGTTCTGCGAATCGCCAGCGAGTTGATCGTAATATTTGACGACGAGATCAATGTTGCCTTTGAATTTAACCGGCGTTATCGATTTGAGTTCGTCATTTAATTGATCCAGCGCCTCTTTCTTGTCGGGCGCCGCCATCTTGACGTTCGCTTGCACCTCGGCGATTTGCTGCTTGATGGCAGCGGCCGCGCCAATGTATTTCTTGCTTTTGGGATCCACGCCCTCCAGCACGAGAGCGATATTCCCTGCCACGACGTCGAATTCATCGTAATTGGCGAATTTGTATTTCTTGGCGACCGCTTCCAGCTTGGCCATGAACTTGGCGTCCGGCTTGGCGTCGGGGTCCTGCGGCGCCTCGGCCATGAGCGCCGAAAAATCCCCCTGCGCCGCAATATATTGCTTGATCTGATCTTCGCTGAGCTGCATCTGCGCGAGCGCATCGCTGTCCGAATCCGCGCTCTGGCTCTGCGCGAGGGCGTGGCCGCCGCCGGCGATCGGACAGCCGAGCAGAACTGCGGTCGCCAGAACGGCGGCGCCTGTAAATTCCGCATGGCGCGCTCCTCCCTCAAAACGTTTCAGACCTTTTCAACCCGCACCGCGACGCCGTCCTCTATGCCGACGACGCGAACCCTCGAGCCCTCGGGCATGTCCTCGCCCGCCACCCTCCAGACGCTGTCGTCGACCCGTATGCGACCGAAGCCGTGCTCGATCGGACCTTCGAGGAAAAACTCGCGCCCGACCAAGGCATGCGCCCGGCTCGTGGGCAGGGACGGACCGACAGTGTCGATGGAGCCATAGACGCGCTTTCCGACGAGCGCCAATGCCGCCGCGAGCGCGGCAAAGCCGAGCGTCTGGACGGCGAGCGGCAGCGGAAAGAAGAAATCGATCGCGCCCAGAATGAGCCCGGCCAAGCCGATCCAGATCAGGAACGCGCCGGGAACCACAGTCTCGGCCGCGCAGAGCGCAAGTCCGGCGATGAGCCAGAGCCAATAGGGGACAGGCTCGTTCATGTCGGTCCCGCCGCTGAGGGCGGGCTGTCGGGGACGACCGTCCGCCGGGTCGGAGCGCGCCCGGAATCCTCGGCGCGGCTTTCTTTCATCGCGCTCGCGGCGATGGCGCCGATGCCGCCGAGCGTGCCGGCGAGCGAGGCGAGTTCCATCGGCACGATGAAGGTTTTCTGGTTGGGCGCCTGAGCGAGCGCGGTGATCGCGCGCACGTATTTCTCCGCGATCGAGTAGTTGAGAGCGGCAATGTCGCCGCTTGCGATCGCCTCGCTCAGAACTCTGGTCGCCGTCGCTTCGGCCTGGGCGCTGCGTTCGCGAGCCTCGGCGTCGCGGAAGGCCGCTTCCCGGCGTCCCTCCGCCTCAAGCACGACCGCCGCCTTCTTGCCTTCGGCGCGCGTGATGTCGGCCTGGCGCATGCCCTCGGCTTCCAGGATCACTGCACGCTTTTCCCGTTCGGCCTTCATCTGTCGCGCCATCGAATCGACGAGGTCCTTGGGCGGCTCGATGTCCTTGATCTCGATGCGCGTGACCTTGATGCCCCAGGGTTGCGAGGCCGCATCGATCACATTGAGCAGCCGCACGTTGATCTCGTCGCGATGGGAGAGCAACTGGTCGAGGTCCATCGAGCCCATCACGGTGCGGATATTGGTCATCACGAGATTGAGCAACGCGCTCTCGAGGTTGGAGACCTCGTAGGACGCGCGCCGGACGTCCAGCACCTGGTAGAACGCGACGCCGTCGACCTTCACAGTCGCATTGTCCTTGGTGATGATCTCCTGGCTCGGCACGTCGATGACTTGCTCCATAGTGTTGAGCTTGCGTCCCACGCTGTCGATATAAGGCACGATCAGCCCGAGCCCGGGCGTCAGCGTCTTGTGATATTTGCCGAACCGCTCGACCGTATAGCTCCAGCCCTGCGGCACCTGCCGCACGCCCATCATGATCGTGAGCAGTACGAATGCGGCCACGACGAGCGCTACGACGCTAAATCCCGCAATCATTTCGTTCTCCCCCGCCCGACCCCGCAGTTCGCATCGCGAATCGGCGGGGATAGCGGCGCACTTTAGTCCCCGCGCCGCAAAGGGGCCATGACGCGCAGAGCGATATGTCGGAGACCCCTTACCCCACCCGCACCCCGATCCCGCCCGCCTTCAGCTCCCTTCCGGCCGCCCCGGCCTCCTCCAGGCGATCGAGGCGCAGCATCGCGAGCGCTTCCCGGCCGGAGGCGCCGCCTAACGTGCCCACCGGCAATTCGCCGTCGAGGATCGCAGTTCCCGCCGGGGGCGGCGGACCGTCGAGCCTGACGCGCAGGATGCGCTTGCGCGCGCCGGCGCGATGCTTCATGCGCGAGACCACCTCCTGGCCGACATAACACCCCTTCTGGAAATCGACGCCGTTCACCAGATCGAAGTTCGCATCCTGCGGGAAGGCGTCGCCATAGCCGAAATCGACGCCGCCCTTCGGGACGCAAAGGGCGATGCGCAGCGCCTCGTATTCGGCCAAGCTGGACTCGCCGATGGCGATGGCGCGGGCGCGCGGCAGGATCTCGCGCATGCCAAGCCCATGCGCGCGCGGGTCGGGATAGACGATGCCAGCCGGCGCGTTTTCCGGCTCCCCGCCCCAATAGGCGAGCACGCCATGATCCTCGCTTTCGTCGGCGATCGCGGCCTTGGCGCGCAATTTATAAAAATTCAGCCGCTTGGCGAGATCGGCCGCCTGGCTCGCCGCGCAATCGAGCGCGAAAGCGGGATTTTCGCTCGAGGGCAGCCGGACGACCAGAAAATCGAACAGGATCTTGCCCTGCGGGGTCAAAAGCGCCGCATAGCGCGCCTCATGATGGCCGAGGCGCTCGACGTCGTTGGTCAGTACGCCCTGCAGGAGGCTCGCCGAATCAGGACCCGAGACCCTGACGCACCCGCGGTCCGAGAGCCATACTGCCTTTTTCGTCATCCTGCCGCCCCTCGATGCGCCCGCTCCAGCGCGCCGCTGGCTTGGCAACCGCTTGCCGGGCGCCGCATTCTTACGTAGTCCGCTGGACGCCAAGCGCAAGGAAGCCACAGACATGAACCGCGCCTTCGATCTCATCCTCGCGAACGGAACCGTCGTCAATCAGGATGGCGTGTTCAAGCGCGATATAGGCGTCATCGACGGAAAAATCGCGGAGATAGGCAATCTCACCCGCGCTTCGGCGGGCGAACGGGTCGATTGCGCCGGCCTTCACGTTCTGCCCGGCGTAATCGACAGCCAAGTGCATTTTCGCGAGCCGGGGCTCGAGCACAAGGAAGACCTCGAGACGGGCTCGCGCGCAGCCGTGATGGGCGGCGTCACCGCAGTGTTCGAAATGCCCAACACCAATCCGCTGACGACCTCGGCCGAGGCGCTCGCGGACAAGGTGCGGCGCGGGACGGACCGGATGCATTGCGATTTCGCGTTCTGGGTCGGCGGAACCCACGAAAATGTCGCCGACATTCCCGAACTCGAACGCCTGCCCGGCGCGGCGGGCGTCAAGGTGTTCATGGGCTCCTCGACCGGCGCGTTGCTGGTCGACGACGACGCCGGCGTCGCGGCAATCCTGCGCAAGACCCGGCGCCGCGCCGCATTTCACAGCGAGGACGAGGCTCGGCTGATCGAACGCAAGGGTCTGCGAGCGCCAGGCGACCCCTCGTCGCATCCTGTCTGGCGCGACGAAATCACAGCTTTGCGCTGCACCGAGCGCCTGATCCGGATCGCGCGCGAGACGCGGGCGCAGGTCCATGTGCTGCATATATCTACGCGCGAGGAGATCGAATTCCTGCAAAGCGCCAAAGACGTGGCGAGTTGCGAGGCGACGCCGCACCATCTGACGCTGAGCGCCGAAGACTATGCAAGGCTCGGAACGAAGCTGCAGATGAACCCGCCGGTGCGCGGCCCCGAGCATCGCGCGGGCATCTGGCGCGGCCTCGAACAGGGGATCATCGATGTCCTCGGCTCGGACCACGCGCCGCACACGCTGGCCGAAAAAGCCAAACCGTATCCCGAAAGCCCCTCAGGCATGACCGGCGTGCAAACGCTGGTGCCGGTCATGCTCGACCATGTCGCCGCTGGGCGGTTAAGCCTGACCCGCTTCGTCGACTTGACGAGCGCCGGCCCGGCGCGCCTCTTCGGCATCATAGGCAAGGGCCGCATTGCGGCGGGCTACGACGCGGACTTCACGGTCGTCGACCTGAAGCGCGTCCAGACAATCCGCGATTCCTGGATCGCCTCGCGCTGCGGCTGGACCCCCTACGACGGCAAGACGGTCACGGGCTGGCCGGTCGGCGCCTTCGTACGCGGGCGACGCGTGATGTGGGAGGGCGAGCTGACGACGCCGGCGACAGGCGCGCCGGTGCGGTTCATGTGAGACCAGCCTCAATTTGAGGGATGAGCGTTGGCCCCGCGAGGGCAACCGGCCACGGTCGCCGCACGGCGCTGCGGCTTCCCGGACGCCCGCCCAGGACCAGCATGGCGCGGCTGCTTTTACATGTTCGCCAAAGGCGAGCGCTTGACCGACCGCGCCGCCCCTATTCCCCGTCTGCGAACATAGGCCGCGTCGCCGCGATGCTCATCCCGCCGTCGAGCGGCACGACAGCGCCCGTGGTGTAGGCCCCCGCGCGGCCAACGAGGTAGAGCAACGTGCCCGCCATGTCCTCGGGGCGGCCGACCCGGCCCGCCGGAACCGCCTTGGAGGCGCGAGCTCTGCCGGCTTCGTCGCCGATCGCGAACTTCGTCATGTTGGAAGGGAATGGGCCAGGCGCAATGGCATTGACGTTGACATGCCGGCCGGCGAATTCGCTGGCCAGAATGCGGGTCAGATGGTGCACCGCGGCCTTCGATGCGGAGTACGAATAGGAATTTTCCGACTGGGTCGTATGGCCCATGACCGAGCCTAGATTGATCACGCTTGCAGGATGGTCGAGCGTCCCGCCCGCGGTCAGCATCGGCATGAGGTCGCGCGTCAGAACGAAGAGACCGGTCACGTTGACGTTGAGAACGCGATCGAAGGCCCTCCAGGGGAAACGCTCGAACGGCTCGCCCCAAGTCACGCCCGCATTGTTAACGAGAATGTGCAATTCTCCGGTGCGCCGTCGCACCTCGTCCGCCAGCGCCGTCACGCCCGCCTCGGTCGCGACTGTGCCGCCGAAGCCCTGGCATGGGCCGATAGCCGACAGCGTCTTGGCGACTTCCTCGCAGGCCTCGGCCTTGCGCGAGGCGATCAGCACGCGCGCGCCCGCGCTGAGCAAAGCCTCCGCGCAAACACGCCCTAGCCCCGTCGCGCCGCCCGTGACTAGCGCTGTGCGGCCCTTGACCGAAAAGAGGTCGGAAAGTGAATACATAGGCGCTCGACTCCCTGGGACTTTCTTCGTGCAGTCCTTTCTAGGGCAGCCTTAGTCCCGCGCAAGTCGGAATCCTTTCCGCGCGGGTCTCGGGCGGGCGCTTGACGCCGGCCTCCCCCGCCCGCACTCTATCGCCTTTCCCGCCAACGGCCCGGTCCCATGAAAATATCGCTCGTCCAGATGAACTCGATAAACGACAAGGCCGCGAACATCGCGGCGGCGCGCGCGCTGATCGAGCGGGCGGTCGCCGAGGAGGCGCCCGACTGGGTGCTCCTGCCCGAGCAGTTCGATTGGGCGGGCGGCGTGAAGGGCGACAAGGCCCGTAACGCCGAGTCCCTGCCCGGCGGCCCCGCATACGCCATGGCGCAGGAACTGGCGGCCAGACACGGGATCTTCCTTCACGCCGGCTCGATCATGGAGAGGATCGAAGGCGACGAACGCATTCACAACACCTCGGTCGTCTTCAACCGCAAGGGCGACGAGATCGCGCGTTACCGGAAGATCCACCTCTTCGACGTCACCACCCCCGACGGCGCCTCCTACAAGGAGAGTGCGACAGTGAAAGCGGGCGACCTGGTCGTCACCTACGATTGCGAGGGAGTCACAGTCGGCTGCGCGATCTGCTACGATCTGCGTTTCCCCGGCCTGTTCCAGGCGCTCGCAGAGAAGGGCGCCGAAGTGATCGCGCTTCCCGCCGCATTTACCATGCAGACCGGCAAGGACCATTGGGAAGTGCTGCTGCGCGCCCGCGCGATCGAGACCGAAAGCTACGTTTGCGCGAGCGCGCAGACCGGAACCTTCACGGTCGGCAACGAGACCCGCGCCACCTACGGCCATTCGCTGGTCGCCGACCCCTGGGGCCTCGTCGTCGCCAAGGCCTCGGACGGGGTCGGCGTCGTCTCGACCCGTCTCGACCTTTCCCAGGTCAAGCGGGTGCGCCGGCTGATCCCCGTCGCCGAGCACAAAGTCCCATTCGCGGCCTGAGCCACGGCTATCGCAACACAAAAATTGTCGTGACCGCGCGATAATTATGCTTTCTGCTTAGGACTTTCGGCCGAATAGTGCGCATATGCGCCGCTTCGCCGGCGCGTTGCGCGTATCCCCAAATCTCAATCCCAGACGGATCCCGGGTAAATTCATGGCGGATGACGAACTCGACCTCTCCACGCTCTCCGACGAAGACCTCGTCTCCCAGATGCACGACGACCTCTACGACGGCCTCAAGGAGGAGATCGAGGAGGGCGTGCGCATCCTGCTGTCGAGCGCGGATGGACGCCATACAAGGTGCTGACCGAAGCGCTGGTCGAAGGCATGCGGATCGTCGGCATCGACTTCCGCGACGGCATCCTGTTCGTGCCAGAAGTGCTGATGTCCGCCAATGCGATGAAGGGCGGCATGGCGATCCTTCGCCCGCTGCTGGCCGCCACCGGCGCGCCGAAGATGGGCAAGATGGTGATCGGCACCGTCAAGGGCGACATCCACGACATCGGCAAGAACCTCGTCTGCATGATGATGGAAGGCGCCGGCTTCGAGGTGTTCGACATCGGCATCAACAACGGCGTCGAGAAATATCTGGAGGCGATCGAGAAGCATCAGCCGGAAATTCTTGGCATGTCGGCGCTGCTGACGACCACCATGCCCTACATGAAGGTCGTCATCGACACGCTTGAAGGAAAAGGGCATGCGCAACGACTACATCGTGCTGGTCGGCGGCGCGCCGCTCAACGAGGCCTTCGCCGATGCGATCGGCGCCGACGCCTATTGCCGCGACGCGGCGGTGGCGGTCGAGACAGCCAAGTCGCTGCTCGCGCGCCGACAGGGCTCCGCACAGGCGCCAGGGCGTCTGACGCGCACGGCGCAACGAGGTCCGGGCCATGACGCTCGATCGCTTGGACGCAGACCCAACATTGAACGCCGATGAAACCGAGGTCGAGCGCGCACTGGACGCGACGGCGCGATGGCGAGCGGCGAGTGCTGGTGATCGCCTGCGGCGCGCTCGCGCGCGAAATCCTGTCGCTGCGCGACGGGCCGCTCGGCGCTTTCGACGTGACCTGCCTGCCCGCGCAGTTGCACAACCGGCCGCGAGCGCATTCCGGAAGCGGTGCGCGGCAAGATCCGCGCGAACCGCGGCGCGTTACGACGAGATCCTCTGCCTCTACGGCGATTGCGGCACGGGGGGCGAACTCGACCGCGTGCTCGCCGCAGGAAGGCGTCAAGCGCATCGCGGGCCCGCATTGCTACGCCTTCTACGCCGGCGAGGCGAATTTCGACGCGATGATGGAGGAGGAACTAGGCACGCTTCTTCCTCACCGATTTTCTCGCGCGCCATTTCGAGCGGCTGGTCATCGAGGGGCTCGGGCTCGACCGCCATCCCGCAATTGCGCGACGATTATTTCGGCACATTACCGCGCGCCTCGTCTATCTCGCGCAGACCGACGACGCGGAGGCTGACGGCAAAGGCCGAAGCCGCCGCGCGAAGGCTCGGCCTCGCTTTCGAGCGGCGCTTCACCGGCCTTGGCGGCCTCGACAAGCTTTCTCGCGGAGCAACGGCTCAAGGAGGCGGCATGGCGAGCCTGACCATCCTCTACTGGCGCGACATTCCGAGCCAGGTGATCGTCAAGGCCGGCCGGCAAAGCGCCAAGCGCGAGCTGCCCGAGCGCTTCATCCGCGCCATCGACGCCGCCGCGATGCGCGCCGGCGCGACGAGCGCCGACGCCTATCTCGCCGATTGGCGGCGCGCCGAGCCGACGCCGTGCGGCGACGATCTCGAGGCCGAGGCGTAGCGCCGCCGCGGCGCGGCTGGAGGCCGAATACGATATTCACCGCCTCGCCGAACTCGCCAAGCACGAGGGACGAGAAGGCTGAGGCATGGCCGCGCCGCTGACCCCTTCCGCCTTCGAGCCGCGCGGCAAACGCCCGCCGCCCGTTCGCTCGGCCGCGCCTGCGGCTTGTGGAGCGTGCGTCACGCGCGCGCTGCTGGAGCGCATATACACGATGTTCGAGACCGCGCTCGATCGCGCTCGGCGCCGCTGATGCGCGCGGATCGGCTTCGAGCGGCTGGAGCGGCCCGTCGCCTTCGTCGAGCGCGCACGTCAAGGGCGCGCTGTTCGACTGCCGCATGTGCGGCGATTGCGTGCTGTCCTCGACCGGCATGTCCTGCCCGATGAACTGCCCGAAGGCCCTGCGCAACGGCCCCTGCGGCGGCGTGCGCGAGCGACGGCAATTGCGAGGTCTATCCGCAAATGCCCTGCGTCTGGGTGAAGGCCTATGAGGGCAGCCTGACGATGCGCGGCGGCGCGCGGATCGCCGACGTCGCTGCCGCCGATCGATCATCGCGCTGAAGGGCGCGCTCGGCCTGGCTGCGCGCGTGCGCGAGCGGGCCGGGACGGCGCCGACATCAGTGAACCGATCCCGCAGCCGCATCCCGCACGACATCGGCCCCGATCCCGGCGCGCCGCTGGTCGACCTGCCCGGCCATACCTCGCGCGGCCGGCTGGAGCGCGTGCTGCGGCGCGGCGAATTCGCCGTCACCGCCGAACTCAATCCGCCCGATTCGCGCCAATCCCGAGGACGTCTACGAGCGCGCGCAGGATCTTCGAGGGCTGGGTCGACGGCATCAACGCCACCGACGGCTCCGGCGCGCATTGCCACATGTCGAGCGTCGCCATCTGCGCGCTGCTGACGCGCGTCGGCTATTCGCCGGTGATGCAGATTTCCTGCCGCGACTACAATCGCATCGCCATCCAGGGCAACGTGCTGGGCGCGGCGGCGCTGGAGGTCGGCAACATTCTTTGCCTGACCGGCGACGGCGTGCAATGCGGCGACCATCCCGAAGCCAAGCCGGTGTTCGACCTCGAATTCGACCTCGCTGCTGTCGATCATCAGGCGCATGCGCGACGAAGGCACGCTTTCTTTCCGGGCGCAAGATCACGACGCCGCCGCGCGTGTTCATCGGCGCGGCGGAGAACCCGTTCGCGCCGCCCTACGATTTCCGCCCGCTGCGGCTCGCCAAGAAGATCGCGGCCGGGGCGCAATTCGTGCAGACGCAATATTGCTTCGACCTGCCGCGCTTGACAGGCGTTCATGACGCGCGCGCGCGACATGGGGCTCGACGAGAAATGTTTCATCCTCGTCGGCGTCGGCCCGCTCGCCTCGGCCAAGACCGCGCGCTGGATGCGCGCCAACGTGGCCGGCGTGCATATCCCGGACGAGGTGATCGCGCGGCTCGAAGGCGCGAGGACCAGAAGGCCGAGGGCAAGCGCATCTGCATCGAGATGATCCAGCAATTGCGCGAGACGAAGGGCGTCGCCGGCGTGCATGTGATGGCCTATCGTCAGGAACAATACGTCTCCGAGATCGTCCACGAATCCGGCGTGCTGAAGGGCCGCGCGCCCTGGCGGCGCGATTTCGTGCCGAAGATGCAGGCCGTCGAAAGCTTAGGTGCGCGATGAGGCTGTCGGCTAAATCGCGGTCGCCTGTCATCATGGCCGGGTCAAGCCCGCCTCCGCAGTCCCTCGGCTCCGGCGCGCCGGCCTGCCTTTGGCTGTTCCCCTCCAACGCCTTGAAAGCCTGAAATGACCGAAACCCGCGTCTCCTCCCACAAGCAGGAAGTCGTCATCGGCTTCGAACGGCCGCTTCGTCATGATCGGCGAGCGCATCAACCCGACCGGGCGCAAACTGCTCGCGGCCGCGATGGCGGCGGGCGATTATCGCGGCGTCGTGGCCGACGCGATCGCGCAGGTGCAGGCGGGCGCGCAGATGCTCGACGTCAACGCCGGCATTCCGCTCGCCGACGAGCCGCGCATTCTCGCCGAATGCATCAAGCTGGTGCAGGAGACGGTCGACGTTCCGCTCTCGATCGATTCCTCGATCGTCGAGGCGCTCGAGGCGGGGCTCGCCGTCTACAAGGGCAAGCCGCTGGTCAATTCCGTCACCGGCGAGGAGGAGCGGCTCGAGCGCGTGCTGCCGCTGGTCAAGAAATACGGCGCGGCCGTCATCGCCATCTCCAACGACGAGACCGGCATTTCCGAGGACCCCGACGTGCGCTTCGCCGTCGCCAAGAAGATCGTCGAGCGCGCCGCCGACTTCGGCATCCCGCGCGAGGACGTCGTGGTCGATCCGCTCGTCATGCCGGTCGGCGCGATCAACGACGCGGGCGCGCGGCTGATGCATCTGCTGCGCCGCCTGCACGAGCGAACTGAAGGTCAACACCAGTTGCGGCGCCTCGAACTTCTCCTTCGGCCTGCCGAACCGGCGCGGCCTCAACGCCGGCTTCCTGCCGATGATGATCGGCGCGGGCCTCACCTCGGCGATCATGAACCCGCTGCATCCCGAGGACCGCCAGGCCATTCTCGGCGCCGACGTCGTGATGGGCCACGATCCCAATTGCGGGGCCTGGATCCGCGCCTATCGCGAGCCGACGCCCGAGGGCGAGGCGGGCGCCGGCCGGCGCGAAGGCCGACGCCGGGCGCGGGGCTGAGCCATTGACGACGCATCGCATCGTCTTCACCCCGTCCGGCAAGCGCGGACGAGATCGCCGACGGAGTGAGCGTGCTGGAAGCCGCGCGAAAGCTCGGCGTCGACCTCGATTCGGTCTGCGGCGGACGCGGCATTTGCGGGCGCTGTCAGGTCGACGTCGCCGACGGCGAATTCGCCAAGCACGCGTTGTCCTCGGCGCAAGATCACGTCAGCGCGTGGGGCGCCGTGGAGCAGCGCTACGCCGACAAGCGCGGCGCCTTCCCAGCCCGGCCGGCGGCTCGGCTGTCAGGCGCGCATTTGCGGCGACCTCGTCGTCGACGTGCCGCCGGAAAGCCAGGTGCATCGCCAGGTCGTGCGCAAGCGGGCCGAGACGCATCCGATCGACATCGATCCGGTCGTGCGCCTGCATTATGTCGAGGTCGCCGAACCCGACATGCACGATCCCTCCAGCGACTTGCGCCGCCTGCAACTCGCGCTCAGCGAGCAATGGGGCTTTAGGCGAAACACGCGCGAGCCTGCCGGTGCTGCGCGGCCTGCAGAAAGTCCTGCGCAAGGGCGAGTGGAAAGTCACCGTCGCGGTGCGCAGGGGCGAAGAGATCGTCGCCGTGCAGCCCGGGCTTCGCCGACCGCGCGTATCGGCGTCGCCTTCGACATAGGCTCGACCACGATCGCCGCGCATCTCTGCAATCTCGAAACCGGCGAGGTCGTCGCGTCCTGCGGCGCGATGAACCCGCAGATCCGCTTCGGCGAGGATCTGATGAGCCGCGTCTCCTATGTCATGATGAACCCCGGCGGCGACGTCGACCTCACGGGCGCTGTGCGCGGCTGCGTCGACGGGCTGATCGGCGAGGCCGCAGGCGAGGCTGGCGTCGCGCGCGAGGAAATCCTCGAGGTCACGATCGCCGGCAATCCGATCATGCACCACCTTTTCCTCGGCCTCGACCCGACCGAACTCGGCGGCGCGCCCTTCGCGTTGACGATCGACGGCGGGTACGAGGCGCGCGCCGCGGATCTCGGGCTCGAGATCGCGCCCGGCGCCTACGTCTACGCCCTGCCCTGCATCGCCGGCCATGTCGGCGCGGACGCCGCGGGCGTCGCGCTCGCGGAAGGGCCTTATCTGCAGGGACGAACTGACCCTGATCGCCGACGTCGGCACCAATGCGGAGATCCTGTTCGGCAACAAAGACGGCCTTCTCGCCTGCTCCTCGCCGACCGGCCCCGCCTTCGAGGGCGCGCAGATTTCCTGCGGCCAGCGCGCCGCGCCCGGCGCGATCGAGCGCGTGCGCATCGACCGCGAGACGCTGGAGCCGCGCTTCAAGGTGATCGGCTGCGACCTTTGGTCGAACGATCCCGGCTTTGCGGAAGCGGCGGCCTCGCTCGGCGTCACCGGCGTCTGCGGCTCGGGCATCATCGAGGCGATCGCCGAAATGTATTTGAGCGGCCTCATCACGCAGGACGGCGTGATCGACGCCGCGCTGGCCGCGCGCACGCCGCGCGTGGAGACGGTCGGGCGCACATTCGCCTATGTGCTCAGCGAAGGCGAGCCGCGCCTGCTGATCTATCAGACCGACGTGCGCGCGATCCAGCTCGCCAAAGCCGCGCTCTATGCCGGCGCCAAATTGCTGGTCGAGAAGCGCGGCGCCGGCTCGCCGCAGCGTGTGACGCTGGTGGGCGCCTTCGGCAGCCATATCGACCCGACCTATGCGATGGCGCTCGGCCTGATCCCCGATTGCGATCTCGCGCATGTCGCCGCCGGCGGCAATTCGGCCGGCACGGGCGCTCGCATCGCCCTGCTCAACCTCGCCTCACGGGCGGAGATCGAAGAGCGTCGTACGCCGGATCGAGAAGATCGAGACCGCGATCGAGCCCAATTTCCAGGCCGAATTCGTCGCCGCGATGGCCTTTCCGCACGCGAGCGACCCGTTCGAGAATCTGGGGCGCGCGATCGCGCTGCCGGAGAGGAAGGCGACGGAAGGGCCGAGGCGACGGCGCAGGTAGGGCGCGCGAAGCGCGCGATGATGGGTCGCGCAGGGACGGCGCGCCTTCGCGAGCCTTCGCGCCTGCGGCAATGGGATCGCTTCGGACATGCCTCGCGATGACGCTAACGTATGACGCATTTGCGTGGAAACAAGCGCTCACGGGTTGTCATCCCCGCGAAAAGCGGGGATCCATCTTTCCGCCGCACGGTCCTACGATGCCGGATCCCCGCCTTCGCGGGGATGACGTTGTAAGTGCGTCCGTCAAGACGGAGCGTGCTCTAACGCCGTTGATTCCTCCCCTCTTCGGCTGCCTCACACGTGCCCCGTCACCGCCTTCGGCCTGTCGCGCGATCGTCGCCGCTTCCAGCTTCAGCGCGAGCGCGGCGTCGATGTGGTGCGGTTTCGAGGCGCCGATGATGGGCGCCTGCGGCAATGGGATCGCTTCGGCCATGCCTAGCGATGAAGCTAACGTATGACGCATTTGCGTGGAAACAAGCGCTCACGGGTTGTCATCCCCGCGAAAAGCGGGGATCCATCTTTCCGCCGCACGGTCCTACGACGCTGGATCCCCGCCTTCGCGGGGATGACGTCGTAAGTGGTTCCGTCAAGACGGAGCGTGCTCTAACGCCGTTGATTCCTCCCCTCTTCGGCTGCCTCACACGTGCCCCGTCACCGCCTTCGGCCTGTATGGCTCCTCCAGCCGCGCGATCGTCGCCGCGTCCAGCTTCAGCGCGAGCGCGGCGAGCGCGTCGTCGATGTGGTGCGGTTTCGAGGCGCCGATGATGGGCGCCGTGACATAGGACTTGGAGAGCACCCAGGCGAGCGCGACGACCGCCGGCTTGGTCCCGAGATCGCGCGCCGTCTCGACGACGCGCGCGCGGATCGCTTCGTCCTGTTCCGAGCCCAGCCCCAGCGTGACGCTGAACGGGTCGGTGCGGCCGCGCACGGTCGCGGCGTTCGGACCGACGCCGGAGCCGGCGAGATAGCCGCGCGCCATCGGCGACCAGGGAATGACCGCGATGCCTTCATGCTCGCAATATTTCATCATCTCACGCTCTTCCTCGCGATAGACGAGGTTGTAATAGTTCTGCATCGAGACGAATTGCGCATGGCCCTTCGAGCGCGCGATCGAGATCATCTTCGCGAATTGCCATGCGTACATCGAGGACGCCCCGACATAGAGCGCCTTGCCCGCGCGCACGACGTCGTTGAGCGCCTCCATCGTCTCTTCCATCGGCGTCGCCGGATCGAAACGATGGATCTGATAGAGGTCGACATAATCCGTGCCGAGCCGCTTCAGCGAATGGTCGATCGCTTCCAGAATGTGCTTGCGCGAGAGGCCGCCGGCGTTGGCGCTCTTGCCCATGGCGCCGTGCACCTTGGTCGCGATGACGACTTCGTGCCTCTGCGCGAAATCGCGCAACGCGCGCCCGACGATCTCCTCGCTGACGCCGATCGAATAAACGTCCGCGGTGTCGAAGAAATTGATCCCCTTTTCCAGCGCTTCCTTGAGAAACGGCCGCGAGGCCTCCTCGTCCAGCACCCACTCGCGCCATTTGGGCGATCCGTAAGTCATGCAGCCCAGGCAAAGCCGGGAGACTTTCAAGCCGGTCTTGCCGAATCGCGTCGTTTCCATGGCTTGCCCCTTTTGCGTGACTATTCGACGGGGTTATAGACTTGGCCGCCGGCGCACGCCAAATCGCCGGGCGATCGAGGGGATCAAATGGCTGTTACGAGTAAGGGGCGTCCGAGTAAGGATCGGGTGCGCAACAGAAGAACCGCGGCGCGCTGGGATTTCTGGATCGACCGCGGCGGCACCTTCACCGACGTCATCGGCCGCGACCCTGGCGGCAAGCTGCATGTGCGAAAGCTCCTGTCCGAGAGCCCGGCCTATGCCGACGCCGCCGTGCAGGCGATCCGCGATCTCCTCTCGCTCGCGCCCGGCGCGCCGATCCCCGCCGACACGATCGGTTTCGTCAAGATGGGCACGACGGTCGCAACCAACGCCTTGCTGGAACGGCGCGGCGAGCGCACGTTGCTGGTGACCACCAAGGGCTTCCGCGACGCGCTCGAAATCGGCTATCAGGCCCGGCCGAAGATCTTCGCGCGCAACATCATCAAGCCCGAACAGCTCTATTCCGGCGTCGTCGAAGTCGCCGAGCGGGTGCTCGCCGACGGAAGCGTCGAGGCGGCGCCGGATCTGACCGCCGTGCGCGCCGACCTGACCAATGCCAAGGCGCAGGGGTTCAACGCGGTCGCTATCGTTTTCATGCACGCCTATCGCTTTCCCGAACACGAGCGGCAGGTCGCCGCGCTCGCCCGTTCGATGGGCTTTGCGCAGGTCTCCGTCAGCCACGAATGTTCCGCGCTGATCAAGCTGGTCGGGCGCGGCGACACAACGGTCGTCGACGCCTATCTCTCGCCGATCCTTTCGCGTTATGTCGCGCGCGTCAGCGAAGCGCTCGACGTGCAGCGCACCGGTGCGCGGCTGATGTTCATGATGTCTTCAGGCGGCCTCACCTCGGCCGATCTCTTCGCCGGCAAGGACGCCATTCTTTCCGGCCCGGCCGGCGGCGTCGTCGCGATGGCGCGCACGGGCAAGAGCGCGGGTTTCGATCGCGTCATTGGTTTCGACATGGGCGGCACCTCGACCGACGTGGCGCATTTCGACGGCGAGTATGAGCGCGCGTTCGAGACCGAGGTCGCGGGCGTGCGCATGCGCGCGCCCATGATGAGCATCCACACCGTCGCGGCGGGCGGCGGCTCCATCCTGCATTTCGACGGCGCGCGCTTTCGCGTCGGCCCCGACTCGGCCGGCGCCGATCCCGGACCGCGCTGCTACCGCCGCGGCGGGCCGCTCGCGGTCACCGACGCCAATCTCATGACCGGCAAGCTGATCCCCGATTTCTTCCCGAAGATCTTCGGCCCGGACCAGAACGAGGCGCTCGACGCCGACGCCGTGCGCGACGGATTTGAGGCGCTCGCGGCCGAGGTCGGCGACGGCCGCACGGCCGAGCAGGTCGCCGACGGGTTCATCGCGATCGCCGTCGCCAAGATGGCCGAGGCGATCAAGAAAATCTCGGTCGCGCGCGGCTATGACGTCACGCGCTATGCGCTCAACTGCTTCGGCGGCGCGGGCGGACAGCACGCCTGCGACGTCGCCGACAGTCTGGCGATCGAGACCGTCCTCATACATCCGCTTTCCTCGCTGCTATCGGCCTATGGCATGGGGCTCGCCGACATCGGCGCGCATCGCGGCCAGGGCGTCGAGGGCGAGCTGAGCGCGAAAACGCTGAAGCGTCTTGCAAGCCTCGTCAGGAAGCTCGGCGACGAGGCCGCCAGGGAAGTCGCTTCGCAGGGCGTCGCGCGCGTGGACGTCGCGACGCGTCCGCGCGCGCAATTGCGCTATGCCGGTTCCGACACCGCCCTCGAGGTCGACTTCACCGACGAGGCCAAGATGCGGCGCGCTTTTGAGAGCGCGCACAAGTCGCGCTTCGGCTTCATCGACCGAACCAAGACGATCGTCGTCGAGGCGGTCAGCGTCGAGGCGACCGGCGGCGCGGCGCGTTTCGTCGAGCGCGCGCGCAAGCGCGAGACCGCCGCGCGGCCGAGAGCCGAACGCAAGACGCGGTTCTACTCCAACGGCGCCTGGCGCGAGGCGCGCGTCTTCCTGCGCGAAGGGTTGAGCCCGGGCGCGCGCGTCGCCGGCCCCGCCCTGATCATCGAGCCGCATCAGACCATCGTCGTCGAGGACGGCTGGCGCGCCGAGATCACGCCCAAGAACCACGTGCAGTTACGGCGCGTGAAGGCGCTGCCGCGACGCGAAGCGATCGGCGCCAAGGCCGATCCCGTCATGCTCGAGATCTTCAATAATCTGTTCATGTCGATCGCCGAACAGATGGGCGTGACGCTGCAGAACACGGCCTATTCCGTCAACATCAAGGAACGGCTCGATTTCTCTTGCGCGGTGTTCGACGCCGAAGGGCGGCTCGTCGCCAACGCGCCGCATATGCCCGTGCATCTGGGCTCGATGGACCGCTCGGTCGAGACGATCATTCGCCTTAACGAGGGCCACATTCGGCCCGGCGATGTGTTCGTGCTCAACGCCCCCTACAACGGCGGCACGCATCTGCCCGACATCACCGTCTGCACGCCCGTGTTCGACGAAAAAGGCAAAGCGATCCTGTTCTGGACCGCCTCGCGCGGACATCACGCCGACGTCGGCGGCGTATCGCCGGGCTCGATGAGCCCGCGCGCGACCAATATCAACGAAGAGGGCGTCTATATCGACAATTTCCTGCTCGTCGACCGCCATCGCTTCCGCGAACAGGAGCTTTACGAGCTGCTAGGCTCGGGCCCCTATCCCGCCCGCAATCCGCTGCAGAACGTCAACGACCTCAAGGCGCAGATCGCCGCCAACGAGAAGGGCGCGCAAGAACTGAAGCGCATGGTCCACCTGTTTTCGCTCAAGACCGTTCAGGCCTATATGGGCCATGTCCAGGACAACGCCGCCGAGAGCGTCAGGCGCGTGATCGAACGCCTGAAAGACAGCCAGTTCCAGACCGAGACCGACCAGGGCGCGGTCATCAAGGTCCGTATTTCCGTCGACGCACAGAAGCGCGAGGCGACGGTCGATTTTTCGGGCACTTCGGATCAGCAGCCGAACAACTTCAACGCGCCCGAGCCCGTCGCGCGCGCGGCGGTTCTCTATGTCTTCCGCGTCATGGTCGAGGACGAGATCCCGATGAACGCGGGCTGCCTCAGACCCATCAAGCTGATCATTCCCGAGGGCTCGATGCTGAGCCCGCGCTATCCCGCCGCGGTCGTGGCCGGCAATGTCGAGACCAGCCAGGCCGTGACCGACACTCTGTTTGGCGCGCTGGAGGCGCTCGGCTCCGCGCAGGGCACGATGAACAACCTGACCTTCGGCAATGCGACCTATCAATATTACGAGACGATCTGCTCCGGCGCCCCCGCCGGACCCGGCTTCAACGGCGCGAGCGGCGTGCACACGCACATGACCAACTCGCGCCTGACCGACCCGGAAGTGTTGGAAACCCGCTTCCCCGTCGTGCTCGAGGACTTCCACATCCGGCGCGGCTCCGGCGGCAAGGGAAAATGGAGCGCGGGCGACGGCACGCGGCGCCGGCTGCGCTTCTGCGAACGCATGGATCTCGCCCTGCTGACCGGCCACCGCCGCGTCCCGAATTTCGGCATGCAGGGCGGCGAACTCGGCGAACTCGGCCGTAACATCGTGCGCCGCAAAGACGGTCGCATCGAGAAACTGGAGGGCTGCGCCCAGACCGTGCTCGAGGCAGGCGAAACGATCGAGATCGTCACGCCGACGGGCGGCGGCTGGGGCAAGCGGAGCTAGGGTTAGATCGACGGCGCGCCTCCCCGCGTAAAGGGCACGCGCAGCATTGACATGCCCGTCTCGTTATTTTACACGTGTAAAACTTTTACACGTGTAAAGTTATGGCCCCTCCGCGCCGCACCGGTCGATCCCGCCAGCTCATTCTCGACGCCGCCGAAGCGGCGTTTCGCGAGAAGGCGTTCGGCGACGTGACGATGGAGGAGATCGCGCGGCGCGCGGGCCTGACGCGCATGACGATCTACAATCTCTTTGCTTCCAAGGAGGACATCGGCCGCAAGATCGTCGCGCGAACCGAGGTCGAAAGCGACGCGCGCTATCGCGCCCGCATGAACGCGGGCGAGAGCGCGCTGCGGCTGCTCGAGGACGCGTTTCTGGAAAGCGCGCGCTGGTGTTTCGCCAATCGAAGGATCGCGCCATTGGCGCTCGCGGGGCCGCGCGAAGGTCCCTCGATGATCCCGCCTGCCGATCGTCCCTCGTTCCATGGCCTCGTCAGAGACATGATGATCCTCGGCCAGCGCCAAGGCGTCCTGCGACGCGACACCGACGCAAACGCGCTTGCCGCGGTGCTGCTGGGCGCCTTCGCCAACCAGATGTTCTACGCGCTCACCGGCGCGCCCTTCGAAGAGATTTGGGTCGCCAAGCTGGTGCGGCTGATCATCGAAGGCATCGGCGCCAAAGATGAGCCGCAGTTCGTCAAGGCCAAGGCGAAGAGTTCCAGGACGCCAAAATGAGAGGTTGACATGAGCGTACAGACATTGCCGTTCATTCCACCCGCGCCGCCCGTCCCCAAGACGGATTTGCCGGGCTGGCGCCTCATCTGGCGCATGCTTCGCTCTTCGATCTCGGCCAGTCCCGAACATGCCTTCGACGCGACCTTCGTTCGCCGCAAGGTGCTCGGCTTCGACGGCGTGCTCGTCAACGATCCCGAGGGCATAAGGCATGTGCTGACGGTCAACGCATCCAACTACCGCCGCCCCTATGCCGTGACGCGACTCGCGCGTCCGCTCGGCGGCGCCGGCCTGTTTCTCGCGGAAGGGCCGATATGGCGGCGCCAACGTCGCCTGATGGCGCCGACGTTCACTCCCGGCGGCATCAATATGCTTGTGGCGCATTTCCAGGAAGCGGGGCTTCATCTCCTGCGCGCGATAGAAAACGCCAGTCCCGCCAATCTCTCGAAGGCCTTCCAGGACACGGCGCTCGAAGCGGTGCTGCGCGCCTTGTTCTCGATGCCGGAGAGCAGCGAGCGCGAGAAACTGGGCCGCAGGATGCGCGACTTCGTCGAGGGCCCGGGCCGCGCGACTCTGTTTGACGGATTTGCGCAGAGCGAGACCGCGTTCCCCTATTTCCTGCACAAGCGCGAGCGCTTTCAGCGCGATTGGTTTGGCGCGATCGACGCGATCATCGCCGCGCGAAAGGCGGCGCCGCCTATGGCCGGGCAGCGCGATCTGCTCGACATGCTGATCGGCCTGAAGGACGCCGAAACGGGCGAGACGCTCGCCAATTCCGAGATCCGCGACCAGTGCGGAACCATGTTTTTCGCGGGCTCGGAGACGACCGCGCGCATGATGTTCTGGGTCGCCTATCTGCTCGCGCAAAATCCGGACGAGCAATCGCGCGTTCGTGCGGAAATCGCCGCGTTTCCGCCTGAGCGCGTCGGCAGTCTCGATCAGTTGCAGAACTGGCCGCGCCTGCGCAACGTCATGCTCGAGGCGATGCGGCTTTATCCCCCGCTGCCCCACGTGCAGCGCGACGCGATCGGGCCGGACGAGATTTGCGGTCAGAGAATCGAAGCCGACGCGCAAGTCTGGATCAGCCCCTGGGTGATGCATCGCCACCGCAAATATTGGGATCAGCCTACCGCCTTCATTCCCGACCGTTTCGCCGGCAAGAGCGCGCCCTGGACTCAGATGCCCGCCTATATCCCCTTCGGCGCCGGCCCGCGTATCTGCATCGGCCTGCATTTCGCGATGACGGAAGCCGAAATCGTATTGGCGCATCTCCTCCAGCGCTACCGGATCGCACTGGCTGACGCCAAGCCCGTGCTGCCCGTCGGCCGCCTGACGATCGAGCCGTCCTACGAGCCGAGGTTCGCGCTGGAAGCGGTATGAGCTCGCATGAATGCCGGCTGGACCCGCGCGACAATCCTTCGCCTCTCCTCGCGCCTCTCGGGGTGAATATCAACCACAAAAGGCGCGAGGAGGCATGAAGGGCGTCAGGATGGGCGGCGCTCACCTCGCATGCAGCGCCAGCGCGATCTGCACCATCGACGCGATCAGCTCGGCCACGATCAGCACGACGATCGTCGCCTCCAGACGGGTCGAGCGGTCGGCGTCGATGATGTCGGTCAGGGCGTGGGCGGTCTCGACGATCACGTCGAGTTTGCGCTTCAGGGTGTCGGCGCGCTCCTTGAGTTCGTATTCGTCCTCCATCCGGGCATAGAGGCGCTCGAGGTCCGGGCGGTCCCAGAGCACGTCGGGCTTCTCCTCGACCGCGACGCGGCCGGAGACGCGGTGCTGGGCGAGCAGCGTCTGGCCGATCAGGCGCAGCATGTCGCGTCGTCGGAACGGCGGCTTGCCGCTTCGGGAGAGTTCGAACGCGAAAGGCTCGACAACGTCGAACACCGCATTGACCTCGCGCTCGTCGCGCCCGAGCGCAACCGTCTTGGCGAGCGCGTCGGCGATCACGAGAAAGCGCTGCGGCGAGAAATTCTGGATCAGGATCGGCCCGCCCGCCTCGGCCGGCGCGTCGGCGTCGGGGGCGATTTCGAGGATCGCGGTCTCGTCGTCGGCGCGCGCGCGCAGCCCGGAAATGCGCGACTTGAGCTGGCCGAGCAGGTCTTCCTCCTCGAGCGGCGTCAGGCCGACCATAACCGCGACCCCGAACCGGAACAGCGCGACCATGCCGGTCGCGCCGGCGCGGAAGGCGAGCGGCACCGACGAGATCATGTCCGGCCGCTCGAGCCCGGCCGTGTCGATGCGGTCGCCCACCAGCAGCGCGCGAGCGGTCAGGCGCTTCGGCGGTTCGATCGGGGAGGCCTCGTTCATCGGATTGGGATACGACGGCGGCGGCGGTTAGGCCAGCCTCATCGGGCGATCAGGGTCGGCGCGACCCGACGCTGCCAGCCCGCCCGCTCGAGTTCCGGGGTCGAATGCTCCTCCTGCGGCCAGCCGACGCAGAGGTAGCCGACGAACGCCCAGGCCGCGGGAACGTCGAGCAGGTCCCGCAGCCCGGCGGGATCGAGGATCGAGACCCAGCCGACGCCGAGGCCCCAGGCGCGCGCGGCGAGCCAGAACGTGTGCAGGGCGCAGACCGAGGAATAGCGCCGCGTCTCCGGCATGGTGCGCGCCCCGAGGCCGCGGCCGAGTTCGGTCGCCTCGTCGCAAAACACCGCCAGATGCACCGGCGCCTCCTTCAGGCCCGCAAGCTTGAGCGCGGCGTAAGCGCGCGCCTGGTCGCCGTGGTAGGACGCCAGCGCCTCGCGATTGGCCGCCTCGAAATTCGCCGCAATGGCCCGGCGGCGCTCGGGGTCCTCGACGCGCACAAATCGCGTCGGCTGGCAATTGCCGACCGACGGGGCGAAGGCGGTAAGGCCGATCAACTCCTGCAGCAGCCCCTCCGGCACCGGCGCGCCGCGAAACCGCCGCACGTCCCGCCGCCACGCGAGCAGCGCGGTAAATTCGGCCTGAAAGGCCGCGTCGAATTGCGGGGCGTCAGCAGGGAGGTTGCGCGCGGCCTCGGGCATGCAGGAATCCGTTCGGTCGGCGCGCCCCACGACGCGCCTGGCTGCCACATTAGCGCGGACGCACTGTCAGGCGCAAAGCCGGCATGCGGAGTTTCACTCCACAGGCTCGACGCCTTCGGGCAGCACGCGCCGGAGCTCGCCGGTATGGATGTCGAAAATATAGCCCTGCAGTCTGAGCTGGCCCCGCTCGACCGCTTCGGCGATCCAGGGGAAGGTCAATAGATTGACGAGCGAGACCCGCACCACGCCCGCTTCGATCTCGGAGAGCCGGGCCGATCCTGCTTCGGCGGCTAACTTTCCGCCGAGCGCCGGCTTTGCGATCTCGACCCATTCGGCGACAAAATCGCCGGCCTGCGGCGGGGCGCCATAGGCCAGCGCGCGAACCCCGCCACATTGAGCATGGCCGAGCACCACGACCCGCGAGACCTGGAGGACCCTGACGCCGAATTCCAGTGCGGCGCTCGAGCCGTGATAGCCTCCCGACTTGGGCTGATAGGGCGGAACGAGCGCCGCGACGTTTCGCAGCACGAACATCTCGCCGGGCACCGCGCCAAAGATCGTCTGCGGGTCGACGCGCGAATCCGAGCACGCGACGATCATCGTGTCCGGGCTCTGTCCCCAATGGGCGAGCGCCTCGTAGCGCGCCCGCTCCGCGGGCCATGTCTCCGCGCGAAATCTCAGGTAGCCTTCGATCAGAGGATCCATCCCGCCTCGCTGCCCCTCGGCTCGCCTCCGTCCCGTCGGTGCTACCGCGTCTATATGTTGCGCTGCAATACAAATCGATGATGGACCATGCCGGCGCCGCTCCGCGAACCGCGGACATCGAGGAGACCGGGCGCGCCTTCGCGACGGCGCAACGACCCTCGGTGCGGAAGCCGGCCGCGCCCAGGCATCCGCAACCGGGCCGCAGACCGCCGCTCTTGCATCTTTCCCCCCTTTCGGATATGCACCGCGGCCTCAGAACCGCCCGGCCGTTAGGGCTGCCGTGGCGGTTCTTTTCGCTCATTCCGATGCGAACGGGCCGCGAGGTCCGAACAATTTCCAAGAGGGCGCCAAGCCCAGGAGAGCCAAATGCCCAAGTTGAAGACCAAATCGGGCGCCAAAAAGCGCTTCAAGATCACGGGAACCGGCAAGGTCATTTACGCCCAGGCGGGCAAGCGCCACGGCATGATCAAGCGCACGACCAAGCAGATCCGCAATCTGCGCGGCACCAACGTGTTGTTCAAAACCGACGGCGACAACATCAAGAAGTACTTCCTGCCGAACGGCTGATCCCTGCCTTTCTAAGCTTCCCGGAGAATTCCCATGTCACGCGTCAAACGCGGCGTAACGTCCCACGCCAAGCACAAGAAAGTCCTGCGCGCCGCCAAAGGTTATTTCGGCCGTCGCAAGAACACGATCCGCGCCGCCAAGGCGGCCGTCGACAAGGCGATGCAATACGCCTATCGGGACCGCAAGAACCGCAAGCGCGAGTTCCGTGCGCTCTGGATCCAGCGCATCAACGCGGCGGTCCGCGAGCACGGCCTCACCTACAGCCGGTTCATTTCGGGCCTGATCACCGCCGGCGTCGAAGTCGACCGCAAGGTCCTGTCCGATCTCGCGATCACCGAACCGGCGGCTTTCGCCGCGATCGTCGAGAAAGCCAAAGGCCACCTGCCCAAGGCGGCCTAATGAGAAAGCCCCCTCTCGCGCTCGCGGGAGGGAGCTATCGCAAGGGCGCGTGAGCCAGCGCGCCCTCTTTTTGTCAGACCCTCATGCGGCGCTGCGCGCCAGCCCGAGACAATGGCCCAGCCTTTGTCGAGTCCCGCTGAGCGGGAGAAGGGCGTCGGCGGCGCCGCCTGCTCACGACGGGCCACGATGACCGACCTTTCCGCTCTCAAAGCCGAAACTCTCGCCGCCATCTCGGCCGCCTCCGACGAGGCCGCGCTCGAAAGCGCGCGCGTCGCCGCGCTCGGCAAGAAGGGCTCGATTTCCGCCCTGCTCGCGACGCTCGGCAAGATGTCGCCGGAGGAACGCAAGAGCGCCGGCGCTGCGATCAATACGCTGAAGGACGAAGTGAGCGAGGCGCTCGCCGCCCGTCGCGCGGTGCTGAAAGCGGCGGCGCGCGAGGCGCGGTTGAGGGCCGAGACGCTCGACGTCACGCTGCCGGTGCGCCCCGCGGGCGTGGAGAGCGGGCGCATCCATCCGATCAGCCAGGTGCTCGACGAAGTCACCGCGATTTTCGCCGATATGGGCTTTTCGATCGCCGAAGGGCCGGACATAGAGAGCGACGATTACAATTTCACCAAACTCAACTTCCCGCCGGGCCATCCCGCGCGCGAGATGCATGACACATTCTTCTTTGCGCCGGACGCCAAGGGCGAGCGCAAGCTGCTGCGCACCCACACCAGCCCCGTGCAGGTGCGCACGATGCTGAGCCAGAAGCCGCCGATCCGCATCATCTGCCCGGGCCGCACCTATCGCACCGACTTCGACCAGACCCACACGCCGATGTTCCATCAGGTCGAGGGCCTGGTCATCGACAAGAGCGCGCACCTCGGCAACCTGAAATGGCTGCTGGAGGAATTCTGCAAGGCGTTCTTCGAGGTCAACGACGTCAAGATGCGCTTCCGCCCGAGCTTTTCCCGTTCACCTCGCCCTCGGTCGAGGTCGACATCCAGTGCCGGCGCTCGGGCGGCGAGATCCGCTTCGGCGAGGGCGAGGACTGGCTGGAAATCCTGGGCTGCGGGATGGTCCACGCCAACGTGCTGCGCAATTGCGGCATCGATCCCGAGGAATACCAGGGCTTCGCCTGGGGCATGGGCCTCGACCGCATCGCGATGCTGAAATACGGCCTGCCCGATCTGCGCGATCTGTTCGACGCAGATTTGCGCTGGATCGAGCACTATGGGTTCAAGCCGCTCGACATTCCCTCGCTGGCGGGCGGATTGAGCGGATGATCGCGTCTATTCGGTAAGATTGACATTGTGGGCTCTGACGAGCCGGCGAAGCCGGGCAAGCAGAGTCAGGCGTCTCAATATGGCCGTCAGGCCGCGCGCCCGCGATACGATTTGCTGAAGGAAACCTATGACTTCCGATAGGCGCCTGCTGCAGTGAGAAGGCGCGGAATGGAATGCAGAGACAAAGATGAAACTCACGCTCTCCTGGCTCAAAGACCACCTCGACACGACGGCCTCGCTGGCCGAAATCGTCGACACGCTGACCCGCATCGGCCTCGAGGTCGAGGGCGTCGAGGATCCCGGCAAGAAATACGCGGGTTTCGTCGTTGCGCGCGTGATCGAGGCGAGGCCGCATCCCAATGCGGATCGACTCCGGGTCTGCATCGTCGACGCCGGCGGCGAGCCGCAGCAGGTGCGGAATGATTGAGTCGGGCTTCTTCGGATCGCGCAGCAAGCCCGGCACGTCGCTCATGAACACCAGCCGCCGGGCGTTGAGCGCAATGGCGGCTTGCGCGGCGGCGACATCGGCGTTGCAGTTGTAAATCTTGCCGTCCTCACCGCGCGCGGTCGGGCTGATGACGGGGGTGAAACCGCGCCGGATGGATTCCTTCAACGGCGCAACGTTGACCTCCACCACTTCGCCGACATAACCGATGTCAATTTTTTGCCCGGGCTGTCCTGGTCGTCGAGCCAGAGCTTCCGGCACTTGAAAATGTCCGACCCGGCAAAGCTGATGGCCTTGCCGCCGAGCGCATTGATGGTTTTGACGATTTCCGGATTGATTTCGCGCGACAGCACGTCGTCCACGATTTTCACCGTGGCCTCGTCGGTGACACGCTGGCCCTGGATGAAATTCGCCTTCAGCCCGGCTTTTTCCATCGCGCGGGTGATGGCCTTGCCGCCGCCGTGAACGACGACGGGATTGATTTCGACCGCTTCCAGAAAAACGATGTTGCGGGCGACTCCGGTGCGCACGTTGTCGTCCGGCGAGTCCATGAAACTGCCGCCGTATTTGACGATGAAGGTGGCGCCGTTGAATTTCTGGATGTACGGCAACGCTTCCAGGAGCGTCTCGGCTTTGGCGATAAGGTCTTGCACGGCCTGTTCATAGCAAGAATGGGGCGGTCAATGGAAGCGTGTTTATGACTACATTTTTGCTTTCGCTGGCGCGGGACTTTCCTTAAATTGCCGCTGTCATGCCTGAGATTGCGAAATTTGTGAACAACGCCGCCGCGAGCATCACACCGGCCGTAGCGGAAAAAGTCCTGCGCCAGTTGCCGCAGTGGAAGCTGGAATTTACCCAGATCAACACGCCGAAATATCCGCATCTCGTGGATCAACTGGAATTTCTGGCCGATGCCGTCGAGGACGCAATCGAAGGGGCTTACAAAGATTTGCCGTACGCCACGATCGCGCAGGCGGTGTTCGCGCTCCTCTACACGCACAAGAAAATGGGCCTCATCCCGGACAACATTCTTGAATTGGGCCGCGCGGATGATTCGAGCGTGGTGCGCGCCGTGCTCATTCGAAATGAAAAGGCCTTCTCCGCTTATGCCACGGTCCAGGGCGTCAACTGGCAGAAAATTACCAACCAGCCTTCAGGTTCAGCCGCCAACGCCGGCGTATTCCTCATTCGTCTTTAGGTCCATGCCCATGAGCACGTAATCGTGCATGACGGCCTTCATGTCGAGGACGTAATCCTCCAGTTCCATCAGGTGCTGAAATCCGATCTGCTCCAGCGCGCGGATGGCGACTTTGCGTTCGCCGTTCAATTCCGCCTCCAGCCGCCGCAGACCCAGCGTGCGCGCAATTTCCACCTGCTCGGCCACGAGAATTTTGGCCACGTCACGCCCGCGATATTGCGGATGCGTCAGCACGGAGATGAGGCCGATGTGTCGTTTCCATCCGCCGAAACGCTGGTGCAACGTCGCCTCGCCGATGATTTTCTGCCCGTGCAACATCAACAGCGGCAGGTTCCGCTCGAAATCCGCGTTCCGGCACCATTCCTTGAACATCTCGCGGTCGAAAACCGGCTGCTTGATGAACAGCCGCTCCTCCTCCGGCACCACGAGAAAAAATTTGTGCAGGCGGGTTTCATCCCGTTTGCCCAGCGGGCGCACGACACATTCCGTGCCATCACGCAGTTTCATTGAGATCGGAAATTTTTCCAGCGCGTATTCGAGCATCATATGGAGCCTTTCACTTCCTGATTTTTTAACA
>CAWEID010000005.1:0-177540 GCA_963809055.1 uncultured Pseudomonadota bacterium
GCCCGCAGCATCGACCCAGGCCATGGCCGAGTTGGTCGTTCCCAGGTCGATTCCGATCGGCTTGTCCAGTAGCATGATATTCTAATTTAGCAGCAGTTGTCGCTATTCTCAAGTGCGGGAAGAGTTGTAGGCCGGAACAAGCTTGTGCAGTTCCGGCAGCGGCTCGGCGTTTCGACAAGGCTTTGCTGGAACCGGCGCTCTGCTTGTTCCGGCCTACGACTTGCTACGAGCCCTCTCAGCAGAAGTCCCGCGATTGCGATTGCATGCCGTCGAGATGGCCGGAAAAATCCTCGAGTTTGGCCACGAGGACATGGATGTTCTCGTCCTTCCGCTGCAAAGGGCCCGAGGCGATAAGCACCGTACGTTCGCGGCGTCGTGGGAACGTTTCCAGACTTCCGGGCGGATGATCAAGTTGGCGGTCGCCGTTCGTCTTCCAAGGTGACGAACGTGATTCCTTTGGCCGTCGATGGACGCTGCCGCACCAGCACCAAGCCGGCCACGCGGACCCACTTGCCATCGGGCCACGTCCGCAACCCCGCGGCCGGAATCACGCGGAGCTCTCCAGTTCCCCACGGAGAAACTGTAGCGGATGCGCCAAGAGCGAAAGGCCTGTCGTGCGGTAATCGGCCAAACTTCTCTGCCGGCGTCATGGCGGGAAGGAAGGGGGAGTGGGGAGCGTCGATTGAGAAGTGGGAAGTGGGGAGTGGGGAGATTCGACATCTCTCATTTCTTCCACTTCCCACTCGCCAGCGGCGTCGAACAGCGGCAGCGGCGTCGGGTCTCTGCCACGCGTCCCAGAGCGCGCAGCGGCGATCGCTTTCCAACGAGCCTCAAGCGCCGTGAGGCCAATCGCATGATCACGGCGCGGCCCAAACCGGTGCGGCGGGGGCGAAATCGTCGATGGAGCGATAAGGCTGTCCTTCGCGGTTAGCGACGATCCGTCCCGCCGCCGTCCGCGGCAGGCCCTTGAGCATGCGAAAGCCGAGGCGGAGGGAAGTGGAAGTGGGAAGTGGGAAGTGGGAAGTGGACGGCAACAGTGCTCCGTACTCAGTACTGAGTACTCAGTACTTTCCCTTCTCCCCTCTCCTCTCTCCCTCGTCTCTCCCCACTCCCCACCTCCCACTTCCCACTCCCCACTTCCCACTCTCCACTCCCCACTTCCCGCTCCCCACTCCGCTCCAGCGTGCAATCCCACCCCTCTCTCCTGGCGAAGAACAGACTGCCGAAGGCCGTGGCTGGATGGAAATCTGGAACCTTGTGTTCATGCAATTTGAGCGCAGCATTGTCAACGGTGAAGCGCGGCTTGAGCCACTACCCGCACCAAGTATCGACACCGGAGCAGGCCTAGAGCGGCTCAGTGGTGTGGTACAAGGCAAGCTGAGCAACTATGATTCAGACTTGCTCAATGAGATTGTGCATTGCGCCGCGGGAATTGCCGGGAAAAGTTATACAGCCACCATGAGCGCTGACGACGTCAGCATGCGCATTATTGCGGACCATGCGCGAACGACGGCTTTTCTCATTGCAGAGGGTGTGTTGCCTGATCGAAACGGCCGTGAGTACGTGCTGCGACGTGTCATGCGCCGTGCGGTTAGACACGGCCATCGACTGGGCATTGCACAACCATTCTTGCACCAAGTAGCGCTCAAAGTCGTCGAGCTAATGGGAGAGCCGTACCCGGAACTCGTGCAACGTCAAGAACTCATTGCCGCCATCGCTGAACAGGAAGAGGTGCGCTTCCGCCAGACCATCGAACGCGGGTTAGGCATGTTGGAAGAACGGTTCGATGAATTGAACAAAGAGAAGAACAAAGTACTGAGCGGCGCCGATGCATTTCAACTGTATGACACCTACGGTTTCCCGCTTGACTTGACGCAGGTCATCTGTGCTGAGCGCGGCATCGAGGTTGACTTGGCGGGCTATGACGCCGCACTCGAGCAAGCGCGTTCACGCAGCGAATTCAAGAGTGGGGCACATGCCGTTGAGCAAGTCTATCGAGCGGCGCTGGACCTCGTACCGAATCAGGCAGTATCGTTCCTGGGCTACGAACGCGAAGCGGCCGCATCAAAGATCGCCGCGCTAATTCGAGATGGGCTTATCGTGGATGCTGCCGGCCCAGGCGACGAAGTGGAAATTGTCGTAGCTGAGACGCCGTTTTATGGCGAAAGTGGTGGGCAAGTCGGCGACACTGGGCACATTAGTACGGACGAATGCTTGATCGATATTACTGATACTCGCAAACCCATCACGGGGCTTTGGGTTCATCAGGGCAGGGTGCAAAGCGGGACGGTGCGTCGAGGGGAGACCGTCAGGTTGGCCGTCAACGCGGACCGACGTGATGCCATTCGACGCAATCATTCAGCGACCCACCTGTTGCACTTGGCGCTGCGCAGAACACTGGGCGAGCAATCGACGCAAAAAGGCAGCGTAGTTGCACCAGAACGGTTACGCTTCGATTTTACGTATGATCGTCCGGTCACTGCCGAACAACTGCAGCAGATTGAGAGGCTCGTAAACGACCGGGTTCTGGCTAACACCCCCGTCCGTACTGAAATTCTGAACATGGATCAAGCGCGCGAGCGTGGCGCCATGATGATATTCGAAGAAAAGTACGGTGACGTAGTGCGCATGCTGAGCATGGCGGACTCGATGGAGCTGTGTGGCGGTACGCACGTGCGGGCAACGGGCGATATTGGTTTGTTCAAGATCATCTCCGAGCAGGGGATTGCTGCCGGCGTACGGCGCATCACGGCGCTGACGGGGCTCAACGCTCTGCACTATGCGCAGGAACTCGAAGGTACGCTGGGGGCCATTGCCCAGGCCGCAAAGTCCACGCCCACTGAGGTTGTGGGCAAGCTGACCAAGCTCGTTGAGCGGCAGAAGCACCTCGAGAAGCAGCTCGATGTTCTTGAGCGCAAACTGGCTACCGGTGGGAGCAATGAGCGGCCTAATGTTCTCGCGGGTGCGCGTGACATCGCGGGCGCGCGCGTTTTGGCGCTCAGAACCGAGGTGCATGATCGTGGCGCACTACGTGAATTGGCTGAGCAGTTGCGCGACAAGCTGGGCGAATCTGCGATTGTATTGGTGGGGTCAGTGGCGGACGGTAAGGCGCAACTTGTGTGTACCGTAGCCAAGCGAATGACCACGAGATTCTCGGCGAATGCACTGGTCAAGGTCGCTTCGGCAGCCGTGGGCGGGACGGGTGGGGGGCGCCCGGATCTTGCGCAAGCAGGCGGTCCGTTGAGTGACCAACTGGACACCGCGCTAGACAGCCTATACGCTACGGTGGCAGAAACGTAACATGTCCCCATTGCTCGATTCAGCACTGAATGGAGTTGATCCCTTCGAGGGGACTAAGTATCGATCACTTTCCATTCTGGGACAGGGGGGCATGGGTCGGGCACACCTCGTCGAACATCGTGCACTCGGCACTCGATTTGCCGGCAAGGTATTGCGTGGCAAACATCGCGACAATGTCGCAATCGCGGATCGGTTGCGTGTCGAGGCTCAAAGCCTAGGGCGACTCAATCATCCCAACATCGTCAAGGTTTTCGATTTCGATATTACACCTGACGGTCGCCCCTTCTTCATTATGGAGCTTCTGCAGGGGTTCACCTTGGCCCAAGAGCTTCGGTTGCGCGGCGAACTGTCTTGTGCAGCTGCCATCGAATGGACGCGTCAATTGCTGTCGGCTCTCGCGGCGGCACATGCTCACGGCATTGTGCACCGCGACGTCAAGTTGGATAACCTGTTCCTGCACCAAATCGATGCGTGCCGCCGTACGCTCAAGGTTCTGGACTTTGGAATTGCCAGAATCATGGATGAGGTTCTGGCAGGTGGTTTGCAGCCACCACAGGTTCCAACGCACGCTGGCGCAATTGTTGGAACGCCGAGATTCCTAAGTCCCGAAGCGGCATTGGGTCAAGTGGTGGACCACCGCGCTGACGTGTATGGTGCGGGGGTTGTGCTGTACATGTGCCTGTGTGGACGCGGACCGTGGGATGACGCATCGAGTCACGCCAGCGTGTTCGCTGCTCAGAACACCAGGGCGCCTGAGCCGCCGTCGAAATCTGCGCAGCAGCGCATTCCCGAAGCTCTCGATTGTGCGGTGTTGACCGCGATGAACATGGATCCCGAACAACGGTTTCAATCCGCTACTGCATTCGAATCAGCGCTCAACATCATTGTATCCCAGCTTAGCTTGGCAGCAGCGCCGGCATCGAGTCGATCGACGGCACCCCCCCCAGTCAGCGTCCCTCGCAGGGCCGTGCCAACACCCGAGCCCACCATGCTATTGTCCGACGGTGCGGACACGCGCACTGAATTGCCGGCCGTCTCTGCAAGCGGAAGGGCTGCGGAAGTGCGGGCCGGGTCAAAAGTTCTGGCATTTTCCACTAGTGCCCTGATATCTGCGTGGCTGACCTGGCTCGTGCTATCGAAGATTTTTGTGCGCTGACCGGTGAGTTGTGTGGCGGTCCGCACCTGGCTGACTGCCGCTAGCGATTCGCTCACGTAGCCGTTGCATGCAACGATTCGGCTCAATTAGGCTAGGGCCTGCGAAACATGCGGGGGTTTACTGTAAAAGTGAACGACGGCAGCCAAGCGGCACAACCGATTGCGCCCGTCGTCGACCCTCGCGGTTTGGACATCGCCACCGCGCCCGTGACGGCCGCGGTAGTTGACGGCGGTTCGCCGATAGGAAGCAAGTTCGACGCGCTGCGGAGCGGGCAGATTATTGATCGATACCAAATTGTGAAGTTGATTGCTACCGGGAGTACATCCCACGTCTATGAAGCTTTTCATCAATTCACGCATAAGCGAGTTGCGCTCAAGCTCATGCACCACAGCTTGTCGCAACGTCAAGACGTTGTGCAGCGCTTTCGTCAAGAGGCCGTCTTGTTATCGTCGATTAGGCACAAGAATGTAGTAGCGGTCGATAACGCGGGCTTGACGAAAGATGGACACGTCTTCATTGCGATGGAATTGCTGATTGGCACCACGCTACGGGAGCGCCTGAACGCGCGCGGAAAGTTGACGGTACGGGACACCTGGTCTCTAGTCGATGAAGCCGCGGCGGGGGTGCAAGCTGCCCACGCGGCAAACTGCCTGCACCGCGACCTGAAGCCAGAGAACATATTCTGCCTCGCCCGGGGTGGTGCCAAGATTCTGGATCTCGGAACAGCTAAGTTCGCAGGTGAACATACGCCGACGATTCAAACTGCATTTGGCAGGGTTGTCGGGACGGCAGCCTACATCGCGCCGGAAAGGCTCAGCGGTCACGCCGGTGACGCGCGCAGCGACATCTATGCGCTGGGCTTGATTACCTACGAGTGCTTGGCGGGACATCATCCGCTGTCGGATTCCGGACAATGGCCGAGTGTGACGGAACTTGCTGACCGGCACCTCAGCTATCAACCAGCGGTCATCAATGATGTGTCTCCCGCCTTGTGGCACGTCATAGCGTGCGCCATTCAGAAACATCCAGCTCGACGCCACAAGACAGTGGCAGCCTTTCGTAACGAGCTGCAACGTGCGGTCCATGCATTCAGTGAGGCTCAATCTCGCGGACGAGAGCATGGCATGATGGGTTATCTTAGGGCTTTGCTGCCGTCGGCGGTGGCTGGCTGTGCGGTTGGCGTCCTTTTGGCAAGTCTACTGCGCTGGTCAGTGCGACCACAGCCAGCGGCGCAGGAGAAATTTGACCATTACCCCAACTATGTTGCCATCGATTCGAACCTACTCCGCCGCAGCCGATTGTTTCACCCCCCAAAGAGGCTGAGCGTGGGCCTGCCGACGAGAGTCCCGTCGTGTCTGTCAAGGCTCGCTCTGCGTCCAATGCCGCGGTGCAGGCAACATTGTCTGCGTCAAGCGCGAAAGTCGTCAAATCCGTCGAAGAGCCCACGCGACGACGTGACATTTATGATGACAAGGGTACCGCAATTCCGCATGTTTCAAAGGAGGACATGCCAGCCTCAGGGCTATGAATGACCACCATGAATCGACCTAAAGCCTGTTGCTGCACCCACCATTCATTCACTTTAGAGGCTATCCCAGTCGGGCGGACCGAGCCGGCGCGTCGAGGCGTGTCGTGGGCGAGGTGCGAGGAGGAGGCATGCTGAAGCCGATTGACGACTTGCAACGCGGCCCGCCGCGACGCATCGGCGACACGGAGACCTACTGGGATAGGCTCTTGGCCCGCTTCGCGTGGTTGATCGTTGCCGCGTGCGCACTAGCGTCAACCGCCAGCCCTTTAACGGCATCGGCACAGCCCGCACCAAACAATCTGCGACCTTCGGTCGACACCGAGGCGAAAGCCGATCAGCTGTTCTTTGAGGCAAAGCAGCAGGCTGCCGAACAGAAATGGCAGGAGGCGATGCGTCTGTTGGAGAGTGCGTGGCAACTGAAGCCTAGCTACGACATAGCCGGCAATCTCGGACAAGTCGCGCTGACGCTAGGATTATACACCAAGGCTGCCACTTACCTTGACCGTTGTCTGCGCATGTTTCCAGCGACCGGGAGTGTCGCGCAAAGAACCCAAGTGGAGGCCTTGTTTCGCGAAGCATCCGCTCACGTTGCCACCGTTCACATTAAACCTGTAGCGACTTCGGGCACGCTCGTGCTTGATCGCGTCGTCGAATTGGGCAAAGCGCGTGATCCACAGGGTGTTGTATACATGATGCCGGGAACCCACATCGTGCAAGTCCGGCAAGGCCAGACCGTGGTCTGCGAGCAGTCGTTTCTGGCTGTGGCCAACGCGTCACAAGACGTACACGTTGGTGTTGCTGACAGCATGCCATCGGCTGCTTCGACGATTCAGTCTCCGCTCGTCAGCACAGGTGCACCTGGTGAGAACCGGTTAGCTGCGGCGGGCTCGGCGACGCGTAGCGCAGTTCCGATTGCCTTGGGGCTGGGCGTCAGTGCCGCAAGTTTCTTCGCCGCTAGCGTGCTATTGCATGCTGCTGGTAAATCTGTTCAACAAAGCTGACAACTATCGCAGTCAAATCATCAGTGACCTGTCGGGGACGCAGTCCACCTCCGTGTGCAATGCCAATTCGAAAGACGTACACTGCGGCCCACTTCGCGCTGCACTGAAGAGCGCGGACCGAAGTTACAACTGGAGTTATGCGATGTTGGGTGTAGGTAGCGCCGCATTGGTCGCCACCGTTGCCTACGTTATGTGGCCTGCGGGTGGTGAGCGACCCCGTCAGACTGCGATGCCCAGTCGGCAAGGGCGCTTGGATTTGCAGTTGAGTCCGTCAAGCGCAACCATCGCGCTGCAGGGGAGCTTTTGAGTCTTTCATACAATCTTCGGTTTTGCCATTTTTGCGCGCATAATTTCTTTGGGTAATTCTGTGAACAATTGCGGACTCAGGACGCTAGTTGCCCGCGTCAACACCTGCGTCTTGAGTTGGGTAAAGACCCTCACCGCAATCGCACAGTCCCCAGGTACTTCCGTCAGCAGAACAGGTTTGAAGGCCATTGCAGCCTTTGGCGGCCTTGCAGCCTTGCACTGTGGAAGGAGCGCATGTTTGGCTGGAGCAACCCACCGTGCCGCATAGAAGCCAAACTAGAACCAGAATTAACTTAGTATCAGACATGGGATGTTCAGAGAAATGCAGCGTAAAACGCGCAACTGTCCGGGGCAAGCAATAACTTGACGCCAAAGTTGGCTCTGGTCATGCGACAAACTGCGGTGTATGCAGTTGACTAAGACGTTGCTCCGATGGCACTTCAGAGTTCAAAGGTACCTACCAAACACCCGTTACCCTTCAAGTTCCGTGGAAGTGGCATCCTGCTACATCCAACGTCTCTTCCGGGCGGCCACGGTACGGGCGACTTGGGCGACGAGGCGCGGAAATTTGTCCAGTGGTTGCATCAGGCTGGCCAAAGCTACTGGCAAATGCTGCCGTTATGCCCCCCCGGCACGGCGCACTCGCCCTACGACAGCCCGTCAGCCAATGCAATGAATCCATTGCTAACTAGTCTTGATGAATTGGTCGTAACTCAACTGATATCGCGGCGCGATCTGGGTAAGCTACCTCGTGGCGTGCGCGCGGCCAGCGCTCAATTCGAGGCGTCGCAAAACCTCAAGGATATGCTGCTACGCAAAGCGCACACGGCATTCGTGCACGATGCGAGTGCCAAGCAACGGGGCGCGTATTCGAAGTTTTGCGCCGAACAGTCGAGCTGGCTCGACGATTTCTCGCTCTTTTGCGCGATCAAAAGCAGCCAGGGTGGGCTTCCGTGGTACGCGTGGCCCGCTGCCCTCCGTGATCGCAGCCGTCACGCAATCAGTGGGGCGCGTAGGGCGTTAGCCAACGAAATTGACTTTCACTTGTTCGTGCAGTTCGAGCTCCATCGGCAGTGGTCTAGTTTACGTCAGTTATGCAATGAGCTCGGAGTGCTGCTAATGGGGGACGTGCCGATCTACGTTGCCTACGACAGTTCAGACGTTTGGGCACATCGTGACGTTTTTTATCTGGATAAGTTCGGCTGCCGCCAGTGTGTTGCAGGGGTGCCGCCCGACTACTTCTCCAAGACCGGACAATTGTGGGGCAATCCACTGTACAATTGGAAACGGCTACAAAAGGACCGCTACGCGTGGTGGGTTGAACGTGTGCGTGTCATGCTGAGCAGGTTTGACGCGGTTCGCCTCGATCACTTCATCGGTTTTCGGCACTACTGGGAGGTGCCGGCTGCGGCGAAGACCGCCGAACGCGGGCGCTACGTAAGGGTCCCCGCAGAAGATTTCTTCGCTGTGCTGGTAGCGACCTTTGGCCAGCTACCTTTTTTGGCCGAAGATCTCGGTGTCGTGACCGATGAGATTCACCAGCTGCGACGGGCACAGGGCTTTCCGGGCATGAGGATCCTGCAGTTCGCCTTTGATGATCCCAAGGGCAGCGACTACCTGCCGCATCGCTTCGAGCCGAACACAGTTGTGTATACGGGCACACACGATAACGATACAATCGTTGGTTGGCTGACCTCCGGCGGCAGTGGTCGAAGGCTTCCGGCTCAACTGCGCGACGCACGCAAGCGCGCACTGGCGTATGTAGGCAATGGTTCAGAAGCCGTACACACCAAGTTCATTCGGTTGGCGTTGCAGTCGGTGGCCAATACCGCCATCTTCCCGCTCCAAGATGTGCTGGGGCTGGGCTCCGCAGCGCGCATGAACACTCCTGCCACGGTTAACGGCAACTGGGCATGGCGCATGAGTAACGGGGCTTTGACTGACGCCACTGCGCGCCACCTCCGACAGCTATGTGCCAGTTACGAGCGCATTCCCTTCTGACATTTTCCGCGTCTTACATACGATTCGGTGGGTCGAATAGACAAAGCTGTGCCTGCACGCTGCGCATTTTCCCCAAAAATTCGGCCGTCATGCTAGGGTTGCGCGGCAGGTACCTCGAGAGGATTTGCGTGGTCAATCGCCATATGAAGCTTGGATTCGCTGCCAGCGACGTTGCGAATCGCCCAGTCTCGCAGCGATCATCGCGGCAAGGCACGGCAGACGGGGACGCGCAAGGCGCATCCTGGTTGTGGCGGGCTACTGGCTTGGCAACTAGCGCAAACTGGCGCGGCCGCGCGTGGCGTTCCGTCGTCGTCGTGCTCCCAGTGGTCGTGGCCACTCATGTAGCCATGGCGCAGGCACCCAATGCGCCGTCCGATCCCAACTCGAACACCGAACAGGGGAATTCGCAGTCGAACGCAAGCACTCCAGCCGTGGATACTTGGGGCACGGGCAATCATAAGGAATCGGATCAACCGCACGAACAGCCAGCTGCTCCAGTAGAATCGAACGCAAAACCTGACCCGCAGAGCGCTGCGGGCGCGAGTGAGTTCCCGGAACTCCGGCCCGCACCAAGCCCCGAAGCGGATGCGAGTGCCCCAGCACATCTGCGCTACACTCTGGAACACATCGAGGTGCGGGGCAATTCGCGTACCCAGGCCCGCGTCATTCTGCGTTATCTGAAGTTCAAACCGGGCGACATCATCGATGTCGACGACCCTGAATTGACTTTGACCCGCTACAGACTGCTAGGTACGGGTTTCTTTCGCGACGTACAGTTCGCGCTACGCAAGGGGTCGCGACGTGGCCAGGTCGTGCTCGTCGTTGAGGTCGTGGAACGCAGCACGATCGTGTTCAACGACGTGGGCATGGGGTTGTCGGCGGTTGCCGATAACAATGGTCACAAACATCCATTGACGGCATATGGTGGACTCGACGTTGCAGAAACGAACGTTGGCGGCACGGGTTGGACGATTGGCGCGGCAATCGCCGTCGCAGAAGAGCAAACTGCGCTACGCATTCGTTACTTTAACCCCGCGTTCTTGGGTTCACAATGGATGGTAGCTGGCTCATTGCTGGGCAATAAGGCGCGCGATTTCTTCGGCACGACGTCGGACGTCAGTTGGGTTGCTTATGACGGCACGGTTCATGACCATGCCAGTTTTGCGGTGCTTGATTACACCCGGTTCGGCGGCACCCTTGGTTTTGGGCGCGATCTGAGCACCAGCACGCAACTGTGGGCCTACTATCGCTTAGAGACCATCGAGGCCAAACGACCATTAGAGGCATACGAGGAACGTGTGCCTGGTCAAGGCAATGTGCCGATCACGTTCGACATTCGCAATGGTCGCAGCGTGCTGTCTACGCTGCGCGCCACATTCCAGCTCGATACGCGGGATCATCCATTCCTGCCTACCCGGGGCTGGTACGTCTCCACGTGGGGTGAGTTGGCGCTCCCCGTATTCGGTAGCGACTACGATTACCAGCGCTTCGATATTTCGGCGTCACGTTGGTGGCAGATTCGCGGCGTACCCCACGTGCTGCGCCTGCAGATGTACGCAGGCGCTGAAACCGGATATGTGGTGCCGTTCTTCGAGCAGTACTACGTGGGGGACTTCACGGACTTTCGCGCGCCGCGCATGCAAGGGCTGAACTTTGAACGACGGCCACCGCCGAACGTCTTTCGCACGATTATCGGAGAACAGCGATATGGTCAGTATGCGGCTAAGTTAGGGCTCGAGTATCGAATTCCGGCGTATCGCGGCTCCCGCAGTGTTTACGGAATCGACCTCTTCATGAGCGCAGGTCTGTGGGGGCTCATTAGTCGCCATGATCTCATGAACATGCCCAGCGACTACACTGGGCTGGCGCGAATTCCCATCGATTTGACCGCGAACATTGGCTTTCGCATGGATACCAGCGCCGGTGGCTTGACTTTCTCGTTCTCGAATATTCTTAGCTTCATTCCGATTCGTGGAGGAGGCACGTGAGACGCGTGCATGTGGCAGAGCACAAACAAAGTGCTCAGTGTTCCGGCCGACTACGATGCGTACGCCAGTGTCGCCCGTTGCTGCACGTGTTTGACCAGGCGCTGCGCTGCTTGCTGGTTCTGGCGCTGATCCTGATCCCCGGGCACGCAAGCGCTGAGGGCGAGATTATCGGCGCTGCCCGAGATGCCAAAATGACCTGGGAAGGCGCGGAGCCAACCCGACTATTGACCGACCTCAGCTTCCGAGAAATCGTAGACGACGAGATCCGCAGCAAAATGTCGCGCGGGCTCCCGACAACTATCGTATTTACCGCAACTCTGCATCGGCCCGGGGTTCAACCAAGTACTTGCAACCACAGCCCAGTCTTGTCGGGTCACTTGGCACGTTTGGGAAGAAGCTTATCGGCTCGAGATTTTCAAACCCGGCGAGTTACATCCGCCCATTTGGACGACGACCGTTGAGGGCGTCCTGCGTCGCTGTGCCGAGGCACACCGGTTATTGACCGCGACGCGCGACCAAGTGCCGGGCCCCGGACCATTCGTGCTCCGCGCTAGGGTTCAAGTGAATCCAGTTTCCGACGACGTACTGCAGAAGATCAAACGGTGGGTGAGTCGCCCCACGGGCACCAGCACAGCAGCGCCAGGTGACGCGTTGTTTAGCACATTCACCGGACTGTTTTTGCAGCGTATCGGCGAAGCGGAACGCATTCTCGTGTTCTCGACCAAACCTGCAATGCCCAATTTGGTCCGCTGAGGTACCGACGCGCCTGCTGGATCAAAAGCCCGTTCGCTGCAGATAAACCCGCGCCACCGTCACGACAATCGCGGCACTGAGCAAGGCCAGCACGATGGCGAGCAGTCGGGTCTGCAAGGGGCGGTACTTTGCGCGACGCCCTATGGCATATAGCCAATCACATTGCGAAAGGACTGGTAACGCCCGCTCATTGTGGGCTCCAGGGTGTGCCAGATCGGCGCAATCGTGATTGGGTCGATGCTGGATTGCATTTCCGTCCACGGCGTCTGGAGCAATTCCACGCAGGGTCCGGGTCAGCGAAGTAATGCCCTGGACGCGCGTGACATGTTCATGGCTCGTCTGACCGCAAGCCGGCAACCCGCTGCTTGCTGGATCTGCGACACCCAATCTGGCGGCACGCTTCAGCGACCACGGTAGCCGAGTGATGTCGTCGGGTTTGGGCAATCGGTCCGTTTTGCACGCCAATGCAAGGGCGTCGGGTGCCGACTGCCAATTGGATTCTAGCGCAATCCCAGAGGGTGGTAGCGTCCCCCACTCGATGCGCAGGACCCAATCTTCATACTCAATTAGGGCCTGTTCGCCCAATGGCTGTGGCCCCGCTACGCAAGCTGCGTCAACGCGCAACACGCTGCTGATGTACGCCGGGATGAGCCAGACGGCGTCGCCAATGCGTTCGAAGTAGCAGAGCAGGCTTCCGACGTTTCGGTGGGCTAGGCGGAGCTCGACGTTGTCAGCATTGCCGATAGCAACCACGCGGTCCGTATCGAGTGGATATGCGTAACAGTTGACCAAGTCACCCACACGAACCACCAGATATCGAATCCCATTGGATTGTTCGTCATGCGCCAGTGCCTCGCAGTCATGAAGACGCGTCGCGCCTACGCCTGAGTCGTCTCTGATTTCGGGCAATTGGCACAAATCGAAGTGTGCGGCTGTCATGATGTTGACAGCCAGTCGGGCGCCGCATGTGGGCCGTTGCCAGAAAACTCGGGGCTCGCGTCACTCGAGCGAGACGCCCCATCTCCGAACGCTCCCGGGCGGCACCACAGTCCAGGCCGCTGAGCCGCTCGCTAGTTTCATGACAACGTAGTCATGAATCTGCTTGGGCTGAGCCCAAGATGGTGACAACTATGTTACCTTGTGCTTCGCGCGAAGCAGATATTGGTACCAATTATGTCACAAGTGGCTTCGTTTGAAGGATTTAAGTACACCAATGTCATGAAAAGCTGCTTCAGCTGAAGCAGCTTTGGTACAATTGTGATGTAAACTGCTTCAGCCGAAGCAACTTCGTGACATAATAGACACGCAAACTGCTTCAGCCGAAGCAACTTCGTGACATAATAGACACGTAAACTGCTTCAGCTGAAGTGGCTTTGTGTCATCAGTGCTCTTGAATTAGCTCGACGCTGCCCTTAGGCGCGACAGCAGCGGGCGATCACGAAGGGGCTGAGTCTGGGAAGTTCCACCCGTTGGCCAGCCTGTCGTGGTTGGCAATCGCGTTGGCATTGAACAACGTTCCGTTGCGGAACGCGCTCTTCTAGTTCCGCACTGTCTTCCAATCGCGACCGGTTGCCTGAGCGAGTTTCGTGTCGGCAATGCGAATGTTGATGTGCGAGCTGATCAAGGTCAAAAGGGCATTCACCAGTTCCGACTCAGCATCAATCAACTCAGTGGTGGTTGCCTTGCCGACCTTGAATAACTCGACCTCGGTGTCGTACGCCGCCTGCGCCGCCTCAGCCCCGCGCTTGGCGGACTCGAGTGCTGCCGCTGATCGGCGGGCGTCCGTATAGGCTGACGCGACTTCGACACGAATACCCTTGGCCAGGGCCTTGCGGTTGGCTTCCAGAGCCTGCCGCTTGGCAGCCATTTCGTTGCCACTCGAGTTGGTGGTGAAGACTTCGTTGATGTTCCAGGTGGCAGACAAGCCAACGTCCCAGGACTGCTTCCAGGCATATACAAAGAGGTAACGCTGATTCGGATTCGCGTACGTGTAGTCAGCGAAGCCGTCGACTCGTGGCAGTTGACCTTTCCGAATCACCGCTTCGGCATTCCGCATCGACTCTGCTGCTCTGTCCAGTGCCTTCAATTCGTAGCGATTGGCATTCGCTTCCTGAACCAAGGTTTCGAGCGGTTGAAGCGGCAGGGGTGACCGTTCCGCCAAAACATCTTCCCCCAGCGCGTATTCCTCAGCAGGCGAGTCCATGATGACTGACAATTGTTGTTCGGCCAATTGCTTGAACGATTGCGACGCCACCAGAGCCGATTCGGTTCCGGCGACTAGCGCCTGCAATCGAAGCACATCGGCCTTTGTGACGGCACCGAGCGTAAAGGAAGTTTGGGCATCCTTCAGCCGCGCTCTTACGCGTTCCAAAGACTTTTCTGTGACGGCGACTTGACCAATTGAAAGCGCCCAATTGAAGTAGGCTACGCGCGCGTCTGCTTCCACCTTGTGGCGTTCGGCCTTCAGATTCAGTTCGCTTGATTCCTGGTTTTGTTTGGTCCCTTCGATACTATCGGAGAGGCGAAGAACATAGTCTGAAATGGGCACACCTAATGACGCGCCGAGAGAGTAGTAATTGTTCGGTATCGGGATATTCAGCGGATATGCAAGAACCTCGTTGTTCGCTACTTGAGCGCTCGTTATGGGCCCCTGTGGTTGGCCAGTCATCAGAAAGTTATATGGACTCAACGACACATTGACGGGACTAAAGCGTGTATATGACGCCTTCAACGATACCTTCGGGTAGAACCCATACATCGCAGAATCAACTGCGGCTGCCGCCGCCTTCAATTCCGCGTTTTTAGCGGCAATCGTATCGCTGGTCGCAACGGCGCGCGACGCAACTTCATTGGCGGTCAGTCCGCCTGGTTTCGGCGTAAACGCAGCCAGAACCGGGTTTTTGCCGACGGGTGCGTCGCGCAAGGCAATCGTGCTAGTGCCTGCGTTGGCTTGGCCCGCTGCAATTGGTTGAGCCGGCGTTGGCGCGGTCGCATTCGCTGGCGCCGTGGCAGCACGCGCCGCCGGGTTTGGCGCAGCGGGCGCAATGGGTTGCGGACGCGGGGCTTGCGCGGCCGCTGATAGCGACACGCCAATGGTTGCGAGGAGCGTCAAAACTGATGAAATCTGGGCTCTCACTGGGCTAGGTTCCTTTCAGTGCTGGCAATACATAAGACACGATGATTGAGTCGAAAGTGCCGCACACGCAACATCCCACTAGGCCGTGCCCGGGGCATCGTGTGCTTCACTTGGATGACTCATAGCACCTGTGTTTGTTGAAGTATCGTGACTTGCACCCTGATCGGGGACAAATAGCTTGCGGCCCATGAACCCCACGAGTTGACTGTTGGCCATCGCATCAAACAGTGTGTAGACCACCGGCACGATCACGAGGGTGAGAACGGTTGACGCAATCATGCCGCCCATTACACAGACCGCCATCGGTGCCCGCGCTTCACCGCCTTCGCCGAGGGCTAGTGCCACTGGGAGCATGCCGAGCAGCAGCGATACGGTAGTCATCAAGATTGGCCGCAAACGCAAGCTGCCTGCCTGGACCAGGGCTTCGCGCATTTGCATGCCACGCTCACGGGCTTGGTTGGCAAAGTCCACGATCAAGATTGCGTTCTTGGTCACCAGCCCCATCAGCATGATGATGCCGATCATCGCATACATGCTGAGGTTCATGCCAAGCATACTCAATGCGCCGAACGCGCCGACGACACTCAATGGCAGGCTGACCATAATTGTGATCGGCTGGATGAAGCTGTTGAATTGAGCCGCCAGAATCATGTACACGAGCACGACCGCCAACACCAAGGCTTCACCCATGTAGCCGAATGATTCGGCCATGATGCGCCCGCGACCTTGCAGCGACGCCTCAAGATTCTTTGGCACTTTCTCAGCAACAACCTTCATGACAATGTTCTGCGCAATACTCTGCGCCAGACCATCTAAGTTGGACGTAACTGTCACTTGGCGTTGTCGTGCCGAATGCTCGATCAACGTGGGACCAGTTGCGCGCGTGGCTTTGACGACATTGGCCAAGTCAACCAGCTGCCCGCTGGTACTGCGCACTTTGAGACTAGACAGTGACTCAACGCGGTTGCGATCTTCTTGCGGCAACTGTACGATGATATCATAGGCGTCGGAACCGTCTTTTAGTTCACTGACGGCATCGCCCGCCATCAGCGCACGGATCGCAGTGGCGATGGATGCGACGGGAACCCCCAGGGCGGCAGCGCGTTCGCGGTCAACCTGTAAGGCGACTTCAGGCTTGCCACCGCGATACGAGGTGTCAACGTCCACGAAGCCCTTGGATTTTTGGAGTTCCTCCTTAACGGCTTTGGCTGCACTCGCGAGTTCATCGAGATCCCGACCGCGTATGCTCAGTTGGACCGGCTGCGAGTTGCCCCCGCCAAACATGTCAACTTCACTGACGGTGACCAGTGCCGGCTCGACGTGTGCATAGCGCGTACGCAGCCACTTCATGACCTCGTCTTGTGAGATATTGCGAGCCGTCAACCGGGTCATCGTGACCTGGATGGTTCCCTTGTTCACTTGACCTCGCGTCCCACCGCCCACCGTGGCTAGCGTATGCATTACTCCATAGGCATTCTTGCGTAGATCCTCGGCGATCGACTGCACGTAACCGTTCGTGGCCTCAAGGTTCGTACCTGTGGGCAGTTCGACGTCCACCGTAAACTGGGCCCGGTCCTCTTTGGGAAAAAACTCTTTGGGCATGCGACCAACCAGCACGAAGGAGCCAACCAGGATCGCGACTGCGGCCGACAACGTCACGAACCGATGCGAGAGTGCCCATTGGATGATGCGCCCGTATACACGTTCCAACCAGCCCATGCTCGCGTCAACCGCGCGTGACAACCAGTTATTCGCGTAATGCGCCGTCAAGAGCCGTGATGACATCATGGGTGTGAGCGTGAACGAGACGAGCAGACTCATTGCCACGGCGAATGACACAGTGAGTCCGAATTGCATGAAGAAGCGGCCGACAATGCCCTTCATAATTGCAACCGGAACGAACACGGCCAAGATTGTCGAGGTCATTGACACAACGGCCAGAAATATCTCATTTGTCGCGTCAGATGCTGCATCCATCGAGTGCTTGCCCATCTCCAAATGGCGATGGATGTTCTCCATCACCACGATGGCATCATCGACCAACACGCCGATGGCAAGCGATAGGGCAAGCATGGTCATGTTGTTGAAAGTGAAGTTCATCCAGTAGATGAACGCGAAGGTGGCGATCACGCTGGTAGGCAGCGCAATGGCGCTGATCAAAGTGGCGCGGCCATTAATCAGAAAGAGGTAAATGACAGCCACGGTAAGCCCCGCGCCAAGTATCAGGTCAATCCCAACATCGTCGATCGACCGCTCGATGTATCCTGACGTGTCCATGGCCAAGGTGAGCTGAGCATGGTCACGTTCAAGAATGGACTTCATTTCGTCCATTTCGTGCTTAACTGCGTGAGCAACTGCCACGGTATTTGAGCCGGTTTGCTTCTTGATATTGAGCGACACAGCGCGCTTACCATCGAGCATCGACGCTGAGCGCGCTTCCTTCACCCCATCTACGACCCGCGCAACATCTCGGACGCGAACCGTTGGTTGGGTCGTAACATCAGCAGGATTTGAACCCGCTGCTGCAGCTAGGGTCGGTAAAACGATGTCCGCAATATCGTCGACTGAAACGAGTTGCCCCTTGGTCTTAACCGTGAATTCGCGCGCACCAGTCTTGAACGTCCCCGCCGGGATCTCAAGATTCTGCGCGGCAACAGTCTGAGCTACATCCTGTACGGTGAGGTTCAGACCATTGAGCTTGTCCGGATCAATGTAGATTTGAAGCTCACGATCGCGCCCACCGACAATCTCAACGCTTCCGACGCCATTGATGCGCTGAAGCCTTTCTTTGACGGTCTTGTCGGCGATATGCGTCAGTTGACGGATTGGCAAATCGCCGGACAAGGCTACGGCCATAATCGGCGCCGAATTGGGGTCGAATTTCTCGATGATCGGTGGGTCAGCACCCGCCGGCAAGTCCTTCTGAATGCGCGATACCTTTTCGCGTACGTCCTGAACCGCGATGTCGGCTTTGACCTCGAGCTCAAATTCGATAAGAATCTGACTTACGCTTTCAAGATTATAGGAAGTCAAGTTCCGAATGCCGCCGAGTGAATTGACCGCCTCCTCAACCTTGTCGGCGACGTCGCGCTCCATGGTCGTTGGATCAGTGCCCGGGTACGTCACCGTGATCACAACGAACGGGAACTCGATGTTGGGGATCAAATCCACGCCGACTTTTTTGTAGCTCACCAGGCCAAACACCATGAAGGCGGCAATGAGCATGGTCGCAAAGACCGGACGGCGAATGCTGACGTTAGCGAGGTTCATGATAGTTCGCTTGGCTCAGTCGAAGTTGTGCGGGCCTGGTTATGGCTGCGTAGCTGACGCGCTAGCAACCGATACACTCGGTGCTGGCGCTGCGTTTGGGGCTGCTGCACTGGATATTGCTGGTGCCTGTGGGAAGGTGACTTCCACCAGCATCCCTGCTTTTAGCGTTCGATCGGCGTTCGGAATCACACCAACGATCTCCACCGTTCGATTGAGTGGATCCACGCTGGGGTTGATGCGATCGATGGGAACATCTTTATCGATGTTGAGCGACGGAAAGTGCACTTTCATCACTTCACTGGGGTGCACGCGATTGAGCGCATTTTCGGCGAGTTTGGCGCGAACCTCGATCTTGGACAGATCTTGAATCACCAACACGACCGTCGGGGGCATCATCGTCACCGTTTCGCCGGTGTTCTTGCGCTTTGAGGTCACGACACCGGAAAATGGGGCCACCACCGTGGTGTCGCCCAATACGGCACGCGCCGCTGACAACCCGACTTGCGCTTGTTGCACACTGACTTGAGCCCGGTCGTAGCCGATGCGCGCCTGGTCCCAAACAGCTGGAGACACCGCACCCTGCTCAAAAAGACTCTTGGTTCGATTGTAGTCAATCTCAGCCTGGCTGAGCCCGACCTTGGATTGCATCAGAGCTGCTTGCGCTTGCTGAGCTGCGAGCGCTGGATTGGTAGCTTCCAATCGAAATAGCGGTTGGCCCTTGCGAACCTTGTCCCCCTCGTCCACCATTACCGCGGCCAACACGCCGCTTGCTTTGGGCCCCAATTCGGCCTGGTGCAGCGCCAGCGTGGTGCCGGTCGCTCTCAACATTTGGTTACCAGTGTCGGCTTCGGCCGGAGAACTAGACTGTAGTGTAGGGAGGCTCGGCATTGCCGGTGCACCGGGCCCGGTGGCAGGTGGAAGGGTCTCGGCGGCACTCGACTTTTTGCAGCCAGACACAAATAACGGCAAGCAACTGAGCGTTGCGATCAACACCATCTGTTTCATCGAACACAGGCTCCTTGTAAGAACAACGCAACTACCTCTTCACCGCGTTTTCGCAGTGACACTTGGTTTGGGTGCTGACACCAATGCCGCAGCAGGGTCTGCAGCAGGGCTTGCAACGCCCAGACCAGGTCTGAAACCGGAATATCCTTTCTGACTGTACCTGCTTCTTGTGCCCGTGAGAGCAACGTCTCCATCAAACCGGTAAATCGCTTGTGTTCGACCTCGTCCACAATGCAATCCGACTCGTCGGGGCCCGTACAGATCTCGGGAGTTCGCGAACGGATGTATAGATTGAAAATCGCCCCATTTTGTTCCGCAAATTCATAGCTCCGCGTCACGAGTTGCTGCAATTGTAGCAGCGGGTCTTCGGAATCGAATGGCTGTTCGATATGTGCTACGAAGCGACTGCGATGGTGCTCGAACAGGGCGTTGAAGACCGCCTCTTTACTGTCAAAGTAATTGTAAAGAGTTCCTACTGAGACCCCCGTTGCCTCAGCAATGTCTGCCATCTTTGCTGGTTGATAGCCGTCCCGTAGAATAATGGTTTCAGCTGCGGCCAGAATCGCCTCGCGATAAGCAGTGCGAGTGTGTTCTTGCAGTGCTTGGCGGAGCACATGTGGTCGAGTCTTCGGGCTTCGACGAAGCGGTGTTGCAGTCATGACTTTGAATCAGAATTCACAAATAGTTAATAGTTCTTAACAAATCAAGGTGCGGGCCAAACGGGCATCCAATTTTATCTCCTGATTTCAGTTAGATATGAATTGAATCAAAATTCAATGTATTGCAAAGTTCGTTCATGATATGACCAACGCACGCTAATGAAGTCATAGTTAAATGGTCGCAGCTCCTGCATCAGGCATTGCCGGATCTAAATTATCAGAGGCGATTGAACCCTGGAGCGCGGGGGTTGATGATCAATCCTTGCTTCACTCGGTGATACGAGGGACGAAATACGAGAACGACATTCTCTATTCCAACCGCAATCCTTCATCAACAGCGATCACGCGTCTTTCGTGAAGCAGATGTTGCGTGTGGCGGGAAATATGGAGCAGCGCATCTCTAGAGCGCGGCGCGACGTGGCAAGAGTTATTGGGGATTGGGAGCCCGATTCCTCAAGGCGACAAATATCGTTGACGCTGGTCATAAGGGCGAAGAAGCTACATTAGGTACTATCTTAGCGGCAAGTTATTTCGTCAACAAACTGAGTTATCTTGCGAATAAATTTGGTTCCGATAAGGGCAGCGCATGAATGGCGAGACAAACATAAATATACTTATCTTTATGAATTGATATTCGATCAATTCAAATCCATGCCGATAAATATCTTAGAGTTGGGATTGGCCGTGGGCGGGCCCGAGGTCGGGCTGCCGAGCGGAGCGTCGGGTCGATGCGCCGTCAATTCGGATGTGGTTGAATTTCTTCCCGCGACGCATGTCTTTGGTTTTGATATATCCGATTTTTCCCATATCCGGGACGAGAGATTTCAAGCTTCGTGCAGGGCGACCTCGGTTCGCAGGCAGACCTGTTCAGGCTACGCGACCATCTGGAGCGCATCGACATAATAATAGATGACGGTTCGCATGCCTCCTACCATCAACAGCTTGCGTTCAAATTGTTATTTCCAAAACTGGCGAACCACGGCCTGTACATCATCGAAGGACGGCAATGGCAATCGCCCTATTACGAAACCTCGCTGCCCGCGACGCCGAAAACCCGAGATTTGCTGACTGACGTGTTTTCAACCGACTCGACGCAAGTCCTGTCATTTCCGAGCAGGAAATGGCTGCGATCGTGCGCGAGGTGAGCGCGATTTCTATCTTTTCCGCTTTCGGCGGCGAAGATCATCGTCCAAAATTGGCCGTCATTCGAAAGATCGGCGAGACCCCGGTTGACTAATAGGTCAGTCGCCTCGAGATAAGTGAAAAGAAATTGCCTTACCCCCCGGGGTGATGGCTGGGCCGGGGACGATGCGCCGTGGACGCCTCTCGCCTGATCCGCAGCGAAACCACCTTCAACCCCAGCCGCCGATGGTCCGGGTCGCCAGAGGCGCTCGGGCCGCGCCCGGCCGGGGTCGCACGCCCATTCGAGTTCGCACCATTTGCCGGCGGACCCGACCAAGCCGTCCTCGGGCGGCCAGGAGTTGCGCAGGCCGACCCGAGGCGCCTGCGCCGATGCGAAATTCAGCGCGCTTGTGTAGCTGAGCATCTCGCCGCCGCTCACCTTCCCATCGCCCAGTCCACGACCGGGCGGGCCATGCGTTCGGGGCCGAAGGCGGCGTTGCGGCGCAGGGCTCTCGGGGCGAGTTCGGCGAGCCTGCGCGGGTCGGCGATCTCGGCGAGCGCGGCGGCGAATTCGCCGACCGACAGCGGGTCGAAATAGACGCCGGCGTCGCCGACGACTTCGGGCAGGCTGGACGAGCGCGCGGCGAGCACGGGCTTGCCCAGGCTCATCGCCTCGAGAGCGGGAATGCCGAAGCCTTCGCACAGCGAGGGAAAGATCAGGAATTCGGCGCGCCGGATCAGCCGGTATTTGACGAATTCGGAAACGAAGCCGGAAAACAGCAACGACTTGCGCTGCGCGTCGGTGAGGCCCTCGAGGAAGCTGTCCACCAGCCAGCCCCGCTTGCCGATAACGACGAAGGTCAGGTCCTGCCTGACGACTTCGGGCAGGCTCAGCGCCTGGATCAGCAGCGCGAGGTTCTTGCGCGGCTCGATCGTGCCGATCACGACCGCGTAGCGCTTCAGGCGCGGCGTCGGGAGATTGCGCTCCATCGCCTCGAAATCCTCAGGCCAGTCGGCATATTGATAGATCAGCCGCGTCTTGCTCGCGATCGACGGCATGGCCCCGATCAGCGCGGCGCGCGTCGCCTCGGAGATGCAGAACACGGCCTCGTCGCTTGCGAGTTCGTCTTCGAAATGGTCGAGATGATGGGCGATATTCGCCTCCTCATGCGTATCCGGCATGAACAGCGTCGTCATGTCATGGACGGTGCTCGCCTCGCGCGCGAGCGCGCCGCCGGCGCCGCTTTTGTTGGAGGCGTAAAGCAACGGCGCTCCGGGGTCGACGACGCCATAGTCGCGCCCGGCCGAGTGAACGAAATGGTCGAGCAGATAGGCGCCCGTACCCTGCTTCAGCGCATGGAGCGTCCGCGCGGCGGGAAAGCGCACGAGATTGCAGGCGAAGTCGATCTCCAGGCCGCCGTGGCGCAGCAGGGCCTCGGCGAGCCGGCGGGTGAACACCGGGATGCCGGTCCATTGCGGCTCGAGCAGCGGCGCTATGTCCAGCGTCAGTTTCGGCTTGTGCGCGATCCTCGCCAATCCGCTCTCCTTCAGGCGCGAACGCCGGGCGCCTGGGCGCCGGCCGCATCCATTCGGGAGCGCGCCCGCACAGGGCTTGCAGCAGCGGCTCGAATTGCGCGCGAGCATGGCGCGCGCGCCGGATGGCGACGCGCAATTTTCGGAAGCGCGCGTAAGACGCAGGCGAACTGCGCCAGAATTCGAACGTGTCGTGGGTCAGGAAGTCCACGGCCCCCGCCAGGGACTTGAATTGTTGCGGCATGAGATCGTCGGCGGCGAAAACGATGTTGCCGACCGGCACGCCGGGCATGGCGACTTCGGCCTCGGCGAGCGCGCGCAGCGTCGCCAATATGCGATCTTCCAGCCGATGCGAGCCGCCTGCCGTCGTCGGCAGGCGAAGCGCCATCGCGCGGGAGGTCTGAAAGAACAGCGGCGCGATCTCGCGCGCCACCGCCGCCATGAAGGGCGCATCCGCCAGGCTCGCTTCGGTGAGCGCGACATAGTCGAGGCCTTCGAAAGGCGCGTCGGGGCGGCCGAGCGCGCCTTCCGCGACAATGCGCGCCACGCAGGCCTCGATCGCATGCGGGTTGAAATGGAAGCGATAGAGTTCCGGCTCGACGAGAAAGGCGCGATCGCGCCCGATCACGGCTATCGTCTCGGGCGACGCCGCCGCGCGGCCGCGCCCGAATTTCAGCGCGCTGTTGACCTGCGAGGTCGAGCCCGGCGAGCAATTCGCCGGCGCGCCGCTCCAAACGCGCGAGCGCTTCGCCGTCGCTCAGCCGCGACTGGGCGTAGAAGAACACATGGTTGCGCATGCCGGGCAGGATGCGCACGGTCGAGCCGTCGCTGAAGGCGAGGTGATCGCGCGCGCCGCCCAGCTTGCGGGCCAGCCATGCGAGGCTTTCGCCATGCGTGAAGATCTCGGGCGCGCGACGAAGGTCGGCGCGAAACCGGATTGTGCGCACAGGCCCTCGACGAGCGATATCGCCGCGCGCAGTTCGCTCGAAAGCGGCGTCGACGCGATATCGCGCGCGACGAAGACCGAACCGGGAAGCCGCGCCGATTTCAGTTCGCCGGCCGGAAGCGAGATCGCGAGGGCAGGGCGTTCGAGCATGTCAGAGACTGACGAACGGAAAGCCGGCCGAATCGGGCGCCGCCAGGGGCCGGGGCCGCGATTTGTATTCGTCGCTTTCTGTGAGCGCCACGATCATCGCATAGGGCGTGATCGCGCCGCGCCGTATTTTCGTGAGGTAATCGATCTGGCCGGAACCGTCGACGAGGCGCCCGAGCACATAGATGTAGGCGGTGCGCAGGAAAGTCTCGAGCCCTTCCTTGCGGATGAAGTCCTCCAGAACCTGTTCGCACGGAATTCGAACTGCTCGACCGACCTGAGCACATAGGGATCGATAGCGCCGAGGTCGTCGAACGCATCCGCGTCGGCCGGGTCGGCCTCGACATAGTCGATCCGAAGGGTCTGGTGGATCAATTGGCCGGAGCGCTGCTCGATCAGGAACAGCGGGCCGTTCCGCAGGCGGCTCGGCGAGGCGTCCGTAATCAGGCGAAAGGCGCACCAACCGACGCCGCATTTCGCCTTGGCCAGATCCTCGCGGTAGAGATTGGCGAGCCCCTCGGCCGACGGCGTCCCGTCCGCGGCGACGACGGCGACGCGCAGCGGCCGCATCGGAAATTCGGTGTCATAGGCCCAGCCCTCGACAAAGCCGGTCGACGAAATGCGTCCAGATGGCCGCGCAACATATACCGTCTCTGATATGTTATTTTCGATTATCTATCACAAAGCCGGAAGAGCGCCAATCGGCGCCTTGGGACTGGGTTTATAACTCCGTAAATCTTGCGGTAATAAGGGTCGGCGCACCGACGCCGGCGCCGGCGAGAGGGACGCGATGCGCATCGTCTATGTCGCCTACGAACATCCCCTGATCACGCCCGGCGGCGCGCAGCAGGTCGCCTATGAGATGTTCCAGGCGAGCCTGGCGGCCGGTCACGACGCCTTTTTCATTGCGGCGCTGGAGGGCCATCACGCCCGGCTTCATGCGCCCGCCGCGCCGTCGTCGCGGCGATTGCGGGCCGGGAGCGGCAATACCTCTATTCCCCGCTCGGCTATGCCTATCAGGGCCTTTCGGTCGCAGACGCGGCCTCGTTGGCGGCCTTCGGCGCCTGGATCGCGCAGCGCGCCCGACGTCGTGCATTTCCATCATTATCACCGCGTCGGGATCGAGACGATCGGCGCCACGCGGCGGGCGGCGCCGCGCGCCGAGATTTCGCTGACCTTCCATGAGATGCTCGCGATTGCGTCGCGAACGGCCAGATGGTCAAACAGCCCTCAGGCGAATTGTGCCTCGCGGCCGCGCCGCAGGCCTGCAGCGCCTGCGTCAGAATTGCCCCCAAATTCTTCGCCGCGCGCGCCGCGACCGTGCGAAAGGCGCTGGACGCCTGCGACCATTTCATCTTCCCCGCTGAATTTCTCGCCGAGCGCTATCTCGACTGGGGCCTGCCGGTTGAGAAATGCGTCGTCATCCCCAACGGCCAAACCCATCCTTCGCCGCGCTTCGACCGGCGCCGGCGCAGCGCCGCCGTCAACCGGTTCGGATATTTCGGCGAGCTCACCGACGCCAAGGGCCTCGACGTCGCGCTACGGGCGCTGGCGCTGCTCGCGCGCGAGCGCCGCGCGCCCGCCTGCGGGATCGAATTTTCGATCCACGGCGCCAACGCGCATTTCGCGACGCCCGCGCATCTCGTCGCTATCGCCGACCTGGAAGCCAGATCGAGCGGCTCGCCAGCGGCGCGATCCGGGTCGTCGACGAGGCCGCTATCGACGCGAAGATCTGGCCGGACGCATGGCAGAGGTCGACTGGGTCGTGGTTCCCTCGACCTGGTGGGGAAGTCTCGCCGCTGGTCGTCTGCGAGGCCTGGATGTTCGGCCGCCCGGTGATCGCCACGGCGATCGGCGGGCTTGCTGAGCGGGTGCAGCCGGGGCAGGGCGGGGCCGACATTTCCTTGGCGAGACGCCCGCGCGCTGGCGGACCTCTTCGCAGGGCTTCGCGGGCGATCCCGCGGCCTGGGAAGCCGTGGCGGCCCGCATCGTTCCGCCCTGGAGCGAGCTCGAGATGTTGGAGGCGCACCTGACCCTCTGGCGCGAGACCTTCCAGGCCAGGGGATTTCAGGCGTGAACGCCTCGGCCGGGGCGCGCCGCGCCCTCGATCCACGCGAAGGATCACGCCGGTTTCGTCGCGCCCGTGGCGTCCGCCGCCCAGGGTTGATGGTTGACGACGGCGACGCGCCAGCCCGAGCCGGACTTGCCCGACAGATGTTCCAGCCGCGTAGTAGAGCAATTGTCGATGCCGAAAGCGAGCCCGTGGCGTGGCGCGACGCCCAGCGCCGCGGCGATCGCGGCCTTGATCGGGCCGCCGTGCGAGACCGCGACGATATCGCGGCCGGCGAAGCGCGTCGTCAGCCGAGCGACCGCCTCGCCGACCCGCCGCGCCATGTCGTCGAAGCTCTCGCCGTTGGGCGCGCGCTCGTCAGCGGGCGCGAACCAGTAGCTCGCCGGATCGATCTGCCGGGCCGCGAAGAACGCGGCGCGATCGAGGCCCTGCCAATCGCCGAGGTCCTGCTCGGCCAGATCCTTCACAAGCTCGAGGCCCGCCGGCTCGACGCCCGCCGCGCGCCAGATCGCGTGCGCGGTTTCGTGCGTGCGCTTGAGATGGCTCGCGATCCAAATGGCGTCGCTCGGCAAATGACGCGCCAGCGCGCGGAACACCGAAGCGTCGGAGCAATCGCAGGAAATATCGCGCTGGCCATAGATGCGCCCGCCGTCCTCGCGCACGGGCGCGTGCCGAACCCACCACCAACGCGTCTGAACGAAGCCTTCGCCGGCGGGCGGACGGGCGGCAGGGATCGGCGACGGCCTCAAACTCGGCTCCAGTATCGCGGCAAGGACGGAAGCGCCATCTCAACCGAGGCGACGACGGCGTCAATAGGCTCGCGCAGGAGGCGAAAGCCGCGCCGCGCGAAGTTTCAGTCGGCGGCGTCGAAACAGCGCGACGGCCGCCGCGCATATCCCAAATCGGCCTCGAGCCGCGCCAAGGTTTCGCGGGAACGCAGCGGCGTTGCAAGCCCAAACGGGCGACCCGGCTGCGCCCTGCCGTGGCGGACGCCGGTCGCGCCTTCAGTAGCTGCGCACCAGCACCGGCTCTTGCGCGGTCGCTCCGTAGGGCGCGCAGCGCGCGAATTCGACATAGGGCAGATCATATTCTTCCGAGGCGAGATAGCCTGGCCAATAGTAGATCTGCGCGCGCAAAGTCCGCGGGTTGAAGCGAATCGCGTGACTGGCGTTCGGGGTATTCGCGAAGGCGCCGTTCGAGGGATTGTCGAACAGGATCTCCGGCGTCGTGGCGCCGATATCGTAAAGCGCGAAGGACTTTTCGGGGCCGCCGGAATCGGTCTCAACGAGCGTGAATTCGCGCCCGCGCGTCACCGGTACGTTGCCCCATCGCTGGGCGTAATGGTTGAAGGCGAAAGCATGTGCGGGTTTCGAGGCGCAGACGTAGGTCTGGTCGGCGAAGGCCGGGGTGGAGACCGCCAGCGCGGCCGCAACGATCAAAAAGGGTCGCATTTCGTCCTCTCACGTTCGCCGACGGTGTCGCAAAACGATACACAGGCCGGCCACATCGTGAAAGGCGCAGAGAACCCTGCCATGCGGGGCGGCGCAAACATGGACTCCCGAAGGCGCGCGAATGCCGCCGCCAAACCGTCAATCCTAGCCGCCGACGCCCCAAAGCCATCGCCCGGCGCGAGGGCCGGGCGACGTGCTTGTTTCGGACACCCTCAATTCGCGGTCGCGGACGGACCTCGCCTCACGCCAGCGCGATGCGCGGCGTCGGCCCGGCGGCGCGCACGTGGTCGTCGGTGTGCTCCTCGAACTTCTTGAAATTGTCGCGGAACATCTGAACCAGCCGGCCCGCCGTCTCGGCGAACTCGCCCTTGTTGCGCCAGGTCTTGACGGGATCGAGGATATGCGGCTCGACGCCCGGCACTTCCTGCGGCACGGCGAGGCCGAAATGCGGGTCGGTGCGGAAATCCGCGTCGTGCAGCGAGCCGTCGAGCGCGGCGGTGCAGCAGGCGGCGCGTGACGCGGATCGGCATGCGCCGGCCGACGCCGACCCTGCCGCCGGTCCAGCCCGTGTTGACGAGCCAGCAATCGACATGATGGCGCTCCGACCAGGTCGCGCAGCAGATTGCCGTAGACGGTCGGATGCAGCGGCATGAACGGCGCGCCGAAGCAGGTCGAGAAGGTCGCCTGCGGCTCGGTGACGCCCTTCTCGGTGCCCGCGACCTTGGCGGTGTAGCCGGACAGGAAGTGATACATCGCCTGCGCCGGATCGAGCTTGGCGATCGGCGGCAGCACGCCGAACGCGTCGCAGGTCAGCATGATGACGTTCTTCGGGATGTCCGGCGCGGCCGGTCGACGACGCGTTGGCGATGAAGTGCAGGGGATAGGCGATGCGCGTGTTCTCGGTCTTGCGGTCGTCGTCGAAGTCGGGCATCCGCAGTTCGGGATCGAGCGCGACGTTCTCCATCACCGTGCCGAAGCGCTCGGTCGTGGAGTAGATCTCGGGCTCGGCCTCGCGCGAAAGCTTGATCGCCTTGGCGTAGCAGCCGCCCTCGAAATTGAACACGCCGCTCTTGCCCCAGCCGTGCTCGTCGTCGCCGATCAGCGTGCGGTGCGGGTCGGCCGAAAGCGTCGTCTTGCCGGTGCCGGAGAGGCCGAAGAAGATCGCGGTGTCGCCGTCCTTGCCGCTGTTGGCCGAGCAATGCATCGGCATGACGTTCTGCCTCGGCAGCACGTAGTTGAGGAAGGTGAACACCGACTTCTTCATCTCGCCGGCGTAGCTGGTGCCGCCGATCAGCACGATCTTGCGCGTGAAGTCGCAGGCGATGACCGTCTCGGTGCGCGAGCCGTGGCGCTTCGGGATCGGCGCGGAACGAGGGCAGGTCGACGATCGTCAGGTCGGGGACGAAAGCCGCGAGGTCCTCGCGCGGCGGGCGGATCAGCAGATTGCGGATGAACAGCGAGTGCCAGGCGTATTCGGTGAAGACGCGCGCCTTGACGCGCAGCGCCGGGTCCGCGCCGCCATAGAGGTCCTGCGCGAACAGCGTCTTGCCGCTGCGCATGTTCGAGGAAGTCCTCGAGCAGCCGGTCGAAATGCTCCACCGACATCGCATTGTTGTTGTCCCACCAGACGATGGGGTCGGTCTCGGCGTCGCGGACGACGAACTTGTCCTTCGGGCTGCGGCCGGTATGCACGCCGGTGTCGGCGACCAGCGGGCCGTGTTCGGCGATATGCGCCTCGTGTCCCTGCAGGGCGAATTCGTAGAGCTGCGGCGCGCCGAGGTTCCAGTGCACCCCCGCCAGGCCACGAAAGCCGAAGCGGTCCGCGCCGAATTGGGTGTTGTGCTCGCCAGTCTCGATCATGGAACGCTTCCTCTCGATCGGTGATTTAGATGAATCTTCGAAAATCCGGCAGTCCTATGCAAACCGCCCCTCGGCCCGTCAACCCTGACCAAAGCCCAAGCGAAGATCGTCGCTAAGCCTGTTCGCCGCTGATTTGATTACGTTATGTCAAGTCAGCGACATTTCGCCGCGCGAGCCCGGGTTGGACACAATTTTTCCACTTCGATGGTGAAAGACCGCTGCGCTTGAGAGGCGGGACTCGTGGCGCGCGCGCCGGGGATAGCGCCTTCATTGTGTGGAACCCGCGGCTTTAGGCTTGAAGTTCTCAGGGGATTTGGTTCTAATGTCGCTCAGCGGCGAACTTCCGCAAATTGCGGAACGGTGCGGGGCGCATTTGCGAGGCGTTAACGTTACCGGGGTAGTTTCTTGCGGCGAGAGTCAGCAAATGAGTTGGGCTCAAAGCGGGGGAAGTCGCAGTTAGATGACACAGGGGTTTGGTGCGACGGCTGGGGGCCTTTCCTTAGAGCGCCGTCGTTTGTCGAAGCAATTCGCGTCTCAGGCTGTTCCGAGCGCAGTCGCGGTCGGCGTGATGGCGATGGTTTGCGTTTGGGCTTTTCAGGCGCGTCTGACGCCTGCCCAGCGCGGACCGAAGGCGCAGGCGGTCGCGTCTCAGGCCGCCGTTCCCGCGCTGGCTGCGAAACCGAATCCCTATGGCAATCTGGTCAGCTTGAACCCCTATGGCGGGCTCGTCGATCCCGGATTCGAAAGAGAGTCCTCGCCGGCCTGGCTTGCGCAAAGCCTCGCGCTGCAGGCCAAGCTCAATCCGCCGTCCGCCCGGGTCCCGGAGATCGTCGTGGCGAATGCCGCTGCGGAAATCGGGCCTCCGGCCCGTCCGGCGTCCCGCTTTGGCGACGTTGCGCCGTTGCCGCCGCCGCGTCCGGCCGAATTGGCGTCGGCGCCGTCGCAGCCGGCGCCCGTTCGTCGGCAGGAGACGCAGGAATTCGAAACCGGTCGTCGCCGCCGCCGCCCCGGCGGACACCCGCAGCTTTATCCAGAAATTGTTCGGGTCTGCGCCCAGCGGCGCTTCGACGCTCGCCTACGCCGAGCCCGAAAGCAACCTCCTTCGCGAATCCCGGCCGGCGGACAGCACCGTGACCCGCGAGACGCGCGCGCCCGTGACCGGCCCTTCGGCCCATTACGATCAATACACCGCCGTCTACGACATCTCGGCCCATACGGTGTATCTGCCGGACGGTACGCGGTTGGAAGCGCATTCCGGGCTCGGCGATCGGTTGGACGACGTGCGTTTCGCGAACGAGCGCATGCGCGGGCCGACGCCGCCCAATCTCTACGAACTCACGCCGCGCGAGCAGTCTTTCCACGGCGTGCAGGCGTTGCGTCTGAAACCGATCGGCGGCGGCGACCTGTTCGGGCGCGCGGGTCTGCTGGCCCACTCCTACATGCTCGGCCCGAACGGCGATTCCTTCGGATGCGTTTCGTTCAAGGACTACGACGCCTTCCTGAAGGCCTACGAGCGGGCGCGTCAAGCGCCTCGCCGTTGTCGCGCGCCTCGACTGAAGGCGACCGTCGTATCTCTGATCCAGCCTTGTTGAGGCCTCGCAGCGTCAGGCTTGGCGTTACCGCGAGCTATGCTAGATTTAGGCGGGTCTGGCGCGCAGAGGCGGGGCTCGGCCGGGCGCGGCGCAAACGATCGGCGCCTGCTTTTTTGATAACCAAATCCAGGGGCGGAAATGGCCAAGCGCATCGTATTCACCGGGGCACGGGCAAGGCCGGTCGCCACGCGGTTCCGCATTTGCTCGCCAAGGGTCATACAATCCTCAATGTCGATCTGAAGCCGCTGCCGCTGCGCGGCGTCAATACGCTGATCGCCGATCTCACCGACAGTGGGCAGGCCTTCAATGCGCTGACGACCCATTTCGGCTTCGACGGTTTCGGCGACGGCCATCCGCCCGGCCCGCCGGACGCGGTCGTGCATTTCGCCGCGATTCCGCGCGTGCTGATCGAGCCGGACAATCGCACCTACGCGGTCAATGTGATGAGCACCTACAACGTCATCGAGGCCGCGATGAAGCTCGGCGTGCGCAAGGTGATCATAGCCTCCAGCGAGACCACCTATGGCGTCTGTTTCGCGGAAGGCGACAAGGATTTCCATAGTTTTCCGCTGGACGAGGGCTATGACTCCGATCCGATGGACAGTTACGGTCTCTCCAAGGTCGTCAACGAGAAAACCGCGCGCGCCTTCGCGATGCGCTACGGCGCCGACATCTACGCCTTGCGCATCGGCAATGTGATCGAGCCGCACGAATACGAAATGTTCCCCGCCTTTCTGCCAATCCCGCCATTCGCAAGCGCAACGCCTGGAGCTACATCGACGCGCGCGACCTCGGCGAGATCGTCGATCGCTGTCTGGCGAAGGACGGCCTCGGCTATCAGGTTTTCAACGCGGTCAACGACACGATCACGACGCGCGAGCCGACGCGCGAAATTCTCGCGCGCTTCTGCCCGAAGACTCCGGTCACGCGCGAGATGGGCGAATTCGAGGCGCCGATCTCCAACAGGAAGACCCGCGAAGTCCTGGGCTTTCGCGAGCAGCACGACTGGCGCAAATATGTGAAGTGAGCGCCAGGGGCGGAAGGCGGCGCCTCGGGAGGCAGGCGTCTTTCACCCTTTCGCGGCGACACCCGCGCGCGCCAGCCAGGCGAGGCCGGTCTCTTCGTCTTTCTCGACCCCCATGCCTTGCAGCAGCATGACGCCCCAATTGTGCATGCCGTCGCGATGGCCGGCTTCGGCCGCCTCGGCGTAGCAGCGCGCGCCCGCGGCGAGGTCGCGCTCGACGCCTTCGCCGGTGCAATACATCACGCCGAGTTCGAATTGCGCGCCGGCATGGCCGAGTTCGGCGGCGCGGGCGAACCATTGCGCGGCTTCCGTCGCGTCGGCAGGCGCGCCCTGACCGTGGCGCAGCATCACGCCGAGCAGGAATTGCGCTTCCGACTTGTCCCGCTTCGGCCGCGATCCCGTACCAGCGCAGCGCGTCCTCCGGGCGCGGCGTCAGATCGTAGCGGCCGGCGTAGAGATGCCCCAGTTGGGTGGCGGCGGGCGGGAAGCCGGATGCGGCGGCTTCGTGCAGCAGCGACTCGGCCTTGTCCGGGTCGCGCTCGCCGTGCCCGCCGGTGAGATAGAGCGAGCCGAGCAGCGCCTTGGCCTCCGCGTCGCCTTGCTCGACCGCCGCGGTCCAGCCAGGCGCGCGCGGCCTCGGGATCGCGCTCGCCCGCCTTAGCCTTCGAGGCATCATGCGGGCGAGCCGCACCTGCGCAGCGATGACGCCGCTTTCGGCGGCGACGGCGAACCAGCGGCGCGCCTCTTCGTGATTGCGCGCAATGCCGCGGCCGTGGGCATAGAAGCTCGCGATGTTGTAGCGCGGCGACCGGATGGCCCTGTTCGGCCGCTTTGAGAAACCAGCGTGCGGCGTCGGGCAGGCTCTCGGCGCCGCCGTCGCCGGTCGCGGCGAGCCTTCCGGCGATGAATTGCGCCTGCGCATCGCCTTGCTCGGCCGCGCGCTTGTACCAGACCTCGGCCTCGCGCAGATCGGGCGCCCGGCCGTCGCCGCGGCTGTAGAACTCCGCCAGCGCGAGAATTGCGCCCGAATGGCCCTGCTTGCCGGCGATGCGCAGATGCGTCTCCGCCCGGTCGAGATTGCGCGGCAGGCCCTCGCCCTGGAGCAGCATCAATCCGATCTGGCAATGCGCTTGCGCCTCGCCCGCCTCGGCCGCTTCGAGGAACCAGCGCGCGGCGCCGGTCGCGGTCTTGCGGGCGGCCCTCGCCGGTCAGCAGGATCGTAGCGAAGGCGACCTTGCCGCGCGCGTGGCCGCCAAGGGCCGCCTTTTCATACCAGTCGGCCGCGCTGGCCGCGTCAGGGTCAACGCCGAGCCCCTGGAAATACATGTCGCCGAGCGCGAAAGCCGCCTCGCCGGAGCCTGCCGCGGCGGCCCGCTCGAAATGGCCTCGCGCCGCATGGGGGTCCTTCTCGCAGCCGCGCCCCGAGAGCGCGAGCGCGCCGAGCTGGACCTCTGCGCCCGCATGTCCTTGCGCCGCGGCTTGCGCGAACAGGCGCGCCGCGGCCGCGGGGTCCGCGGCGATCTCGAAGCCGTGCGGAAACAATGCGGCGACATTGGCGACGACGGCGGCCTCGCTCGCGCGGGCGCGCGCGGAGGCGATCCAGTGCGCGACGCCGCCGTCGGCGGCGCCCCAGACAAGAATCCGTCCGAGTTCGTATTGGGCCTCGGCGTGGCCGCGGCGCGAGCCTTCGTCGAACCAGAACGCGGCTTCCGCGGGATTGCGCCGCACGCCGCGGCCCTCGATATAGAGCCGTCCGATCCGATAGGCCGCCTCCGCCGAGCCGGCGCGATAGGCGCGCTCGCCACTCGGCGAGAGCTTCGAGCGGGCGCCCGCGCGCCTCGGCCGAAATCCCGCGCGCGAGCCCGCCGCGCGGCGAGACAAACCGCCGGGCCTTTCGCGCGATGTCGAGCGGCGAACGCAAGACGCGTCAGGGTTCGCGCATGGAATCGCCGGCGCCGTGGATCATCTCGCCCAGCACGTAATTGCCGAGCGACCGCGAGCCGACCTTGATGTCCGCCGTCAGCGTCATGCCGGGCATCAGGCGAAACGACGCGGGCACGTCGATGAGATTGATCGCGTCGATGGAGACGTGCGCCTTGTAATAGGGGCTCTCCACGGCGCCTGTCTCGTTGGACAGGAAGGCGTCTTCGCTGATCCAGCAGCACCTTGCCGTCCACGGCGCCATGTTCGGCGTAGTTGAACGCGTCGACCTTGATCGTCACCGGATCGCCGGCGCGCACGAAACCCACGTCGCGCGCGGAAATCTTCACCTCGGCCTCGATCGGCGCGCGCGCCGGCGTCAGCGTCATCAGTTCGTCGCCCTCCTTGAGCACGGAGCCGACGGAGAGCTTGGCGATCGTGAGCACGATCGAGTCTTCGGAGGCGGTCAACCGAACGAGGTCCCTGTGCTTGATAGCCGAGTCCAGTTGCGCCTTGGCGCCCTCGAGCGTCGCGGCGCGGTAGCCAGGTCCTGCGCGGCGCTCGAATGGAATTGCTGCATGAAAGCTTCGCGGTCGGCTTTCAGCGAGGCGAGCGAATGTTCGTTCTCGATCACGCTGTTGTGGTCCATTTCCATCGTGCGGGCCGCCTCGAGCCGCGAGTCGGTCGACATCAGCCGGTTGAGCAGCGAACCGGTGCCGTGCTGCTCCAGCGTCGAGCGCATGTCCTCGATTTGCTGCGCGATCTGCTCCTCCTCCTGATAACGCTGCTCGTCGCTCCGGTATTTGGCGATGGTCGACTTCGGCGAGCGCGATCTTCTGGTCGAAACTGTTGAGCTGCGCGCGATATTGCGCCATCTGCTGATCGTAGAGTTCGGTCTGAAGTCCTGACGTAGCGCGGCAAAGCCGGGATCGTCGTTCGAGCGGGAACACAAGCGCGGCGTCGGAGCGTTCCGCCTGATCGCGCGCGATCTGGGCCTCCAGGGCGTTGATCTGCGATTTGAGCTGGTCGACGGCGGCGGTGGCGAAAGTCGGGTCGAGCGTCGCCAGCAATTGGCCCTTGGCGACGAACTGGCCTTCTCTGACGTCGATGCTCTTGATGATCGAGGGGTCGAGCGCCTGGAAGACGCTGGCGGGCTCCATCGTGACCGTCCTGCCGCCCTCGCTGGTGACGATGCGGTCGACCCTGGCGAAGAACATGACGATGATGGCGACGGACGACCAGCGCGCTGAGCGCATGCACGGTGAGCTTGGCCGAAAGCGGCTCGTCGGCCTCGCGGATCGCGGCGACCTCCGACTGGAACCGACGCACGCTCTTGAGCGCATCGGTGCGGGCGGCGGATTCAGGTGACACGGGCGGGTCCTCGGCCGGCGGCGGCGCGGGCGGCGGCGGCGATGTGTCGGTTCTGCTGGTTCCAGAGGCCGCTGTAGATCTCGCAACGCTCCAGCAGTTCGTCGTGCGGGCCGATGTCGGCGACCTTGCCGCGTTCGAGCACGAGGATCGCGTCCGAATTGACCAGCGAGGACAGGCGGTGCGAGATGACGATCACCGTGCGCCCCTCGGCGATGCGCCGGATGTTCTCGTTGACGATCGCCTCGCTTTCGGGATCGAGCGCGCTGGTGGCCTCGTCGAGGATGAGGATGCGCGGGATCGACGATGAGCGCGCGCGCGATCGCGAGCCGCTGGCGCTGGCCGCCGGAAAGGTTGGGCGAGCCCTCGTAGATGTAGGTTTCGTAGCCGCGCGGGAGGCGATCGATGAATTCCTCGGCGCCGGCGAGGCGCGCAGCGCGCACGACCTCGTCGAAAGTGGCGTGCGGCTTGGCCGCGACGATGTTTTCGCGGATCGTGCCGCTGAACAGGAAGTTCTCCTGCAGCACGACGCCGAGGCTGCGCCGGAGATGCGTGATGTCGTATTCGCGCACGTCGACGCCGTCGATCTTGATCAGGCCCTCGTAGTCGGAGTGAAGGCGTTGCAGCAGGCGGGTGACGGTGGTCTTGCCGGAGCCGCTGCGCCCGACGATGCCGAGCGTCGATCCCGTCGGCACATCGAAGCTGACGCCGTCTAACGCGAACTGGGTCGCGCCTTGGTATTTGAAACGCAGATTGGCGAATTCGACATGTCCGACTCAGCGGCGTGCGCACGCCATGCTCGCTCGACCCCTCCTCCTTCGGACGATTGACGAGCGCGCCGACGACGCCGACCGCGGCGCGGGCTTCGTCATATTGGTTGACGAGCTGCGCCATCTGCATCAGCGGCCCCGAAACCCGCTGCGACAGCATGAGAAAGGCGAACATCGCGCCGACATAAACGGGATCGTGCGTCGTGATCGAGAGATAGACCCCGACCGCGAACGAGCCGTTCACAGCCAGGCGCTCGAGCGGACGCACGACCGCCTGGATGGTGGCCATGATGAACCCTGCGCGCTGATGCAGGCGCGAAGTCTTGGCGACATGGACGTCCCAGCCGTTGCGCTGGCGCGTCTCCAGCGCAAGCGACTTGACGGTGCGCATGCCCGCCAGCGTCTGATAGAGGAATGCGCCTCGCGCGCTCTCGGCCGCGATCACGGCGCCGGTGACGCGGCGCACGAGCGGAAGCATCGCGATCAGCCAGATGACGATCAGCGCGCAGAACGCCAGCACGATGAAGGTCAGCAGCGGGCTGAAATAGAACATGACCGGCAGGAAAATGAGCAGGGTCATCGAGTCGAGCAGCGTGCCGAACAACTGGCCGGTCAGAAACGTGCGGATCTTGTAGAATTCATTCATGTCATGGCCGATCGTGCCCACTTGCGTGCGCTCGAAGAAGTCGATCGGCAGGCGCAGAACCTTGTCGAACATGTATTCGGACAGGCGGGCGTCGACCTTGGTCGTGATGACGGTGAGCAGGAATTGTCGGAGATAGCCGAAGACCGCCTCGAACACCGTGACCGTCGCCATGGCGAGGCAGACGACGACGAAGGTGTTGGTCGCGGAGTAGTAGACGACCTTGTCGGAAAGGATGCGCCAGAACAGGATCGGCGCGAGCGCGAACAGGCTGAGGATGAAGGCGCTGATGCAGAGGTCGCGCACAAGGCGGCGCTCGCGCAGCATGACGGCGGCGATCAAGCCGAGGCTGAAAGGCTGTTCTTCGTCGGTCAGTTCGTGGTTTCGGCGGATCAGGATGGCCTCGCCGCTCCAGGCGCGCTCGAACGCGGGCAAGTCCAGCGTCAGAAGCAGGCTATCGTCGGCGTTGGGGTCCCTGAGATGGACGCAGGGATCGCCCTGCGCGTCGTCATAGCCGACCAGAACCATGCCCGAGCCATTGGCGAGCAGCACGATCGCGGGCAGGGCCTTGCGAAGTCCGGCGAGATCGGCCGCGCCGAGCGTGACCTTGCGAGCCTTCAAGCCCGCCCTGACCGCGCATCGCATGAGGTCGGCCGGCGAGACGACGCCGCCGGGCAGCGAATTGTCCTGAACAAGCTGCGGCTCGGTCAGAAACATGCCGTGCGGTCTCGCCGCGATGACGAGGCAGCGCAACAGCGGCGACGAGACGCCTTTGGAGGCGGGCTCGACCCGCGGCTCGGCAGCGGCTTCGGCGGGAGCGGTCATCGCGTTCCCGGGCTCGCGGTTTGCGCTTCGGCGCGGCGCGGGATCATTCGGCGGCCTCGGCAAACGGAATCGAAACGCGGGCGCCGTGCGGAGCGAGGCCGAGAATTTCGAGCGCCCTGGGCACGCATACCCGCTTGTCGTAACGCTGCTCGGCGGCGGCTCGCGCCGCAGGGCCGAGATGCGCCCAGCGCGCGGGGCGCGCGAGCGTGTCGATCACGGCGTCCGCGATCGCGGAACTGTCGTGGAAAGGGACGAGCCGGCCCGTCCGCCCGTCCTCGATCGCTTCCCGCACCGGGGTCGTGTCCGATCCGATGATCGTGCATCCCGCCGCCATCGCCTCCACCAGCGACCAAGACAGGACGAAGGGATAGGTCAGGTAGATATGCGCCGAGGACACCTGCAGCAGGCTCAGGAATTGGTCGTAGGGCAGGCGGCCGAGGAAATGCACGCGCGAGAGGTCTAGGCGCGGCAGCATCTCCTTCAGGCAATGGGTCTTCCAGGTCGCTCCGTCAGGCGCGCCGGGTCCGTAGGTCGCGTGTTCGGCGCCGACGATCAGCACCTCGGCGTTCGGGCGCGCGGCGAGGATTTCGGGAACCGCGCGCAGGAACGAGGGGAAGCCGCGGATCGGCTCGAGGCTGCGCGAGGCGTAGGTGACGACTTCGTCTTCGCGCGTCAGGCGCCGCCCGCCCGGCAGGCGAAAGCTCGCGAGCGGATTCGGACGCACTTTCAGCGTATCGACGCCCTCGTGCGCGACATGGATCTTGTCATGGAATTCCCTGGGATAGGTCGAGCGCTGCCAATATGTGGGAGAAATCGCCGCGTCGGAATCGGCGAGCGCGATCAGCGTCGCCGCGTTGTTGCAATGCAGGCCGGCGACGCCGTCCTTGCCGAAACGTCCCTGTTCGGCGTCGAAATGCACGTCCTGGCCTTCGGCGCGATAATAGAATTCGCAATAGACGACATGGCGCGCGTGCGGAAACATCGGCCGCAGCGGCAGGTTCTCGCCCCAGCCGCAATGGACCACCACGACGTCGGGCTCGAATCCGGAAGCGGCCAGCGCGCTCGCGGCGAACAGCACCTGCTCGGCGCGGCGGCATTCCAGATCGAAACGGCGCGCGAACGGATGGGTCTTGGAGAGGTCGAAAGCGGGCATGCGGTAGCGCCTGAGATCGACGCCCGGTAGGCCCGGAGCGGTCTCAGCTCCAATCGCCGCGACGCGGTTGGCCAAGTCGCGCAGCAGTTCACGCGCAACGTTGCCGAATTGGGCTGGAAAATTGTTGTGTACGAACAATACGTTCATCAAACCTGACCTCGGCGCCGGGAGACGCAGTCGCGTATGGCGCGGATTGCGCTGCGCGCGTCGTCCGACGCCGGCGAAAGCCTCGCCCGAGCCAGGCCTCGCTGAGATGCGACCGCGAGACGAAAGCGCGCGCGGCGCCCGTCCGATTTCCCGCTCGAAGCGCCGCCGACGCGCACCGCTCCGCCCGAAACAGCGGGTTCAGTGATAGATGATCGTCACGTGTGCGCCGGAATAGGTAACGGTCTGACCGTCTTGGAAGGTGAGCGTGGTGACGCCGGCGTGGGTCGATTGTTTCGTCCTGTCGCCGGGGGCCTGGTCCAATTGGACCGTCACATGCGCAGAGCCGCCCGTAACGGTGTCGTTGCCGGACATCCCGATCGAAATCGTCTCTGCGCCTGAGCCCGCCTTGACCGACGCCGCGCCGCCCGAAAGAAGGTTGATGGAGTCGACGCCGGCCCCGCCGTAGATCGTGTCCTTGCCCAAGCCCGCGTCGATCGTCGTAATTCCGGACGCGCTTCCGCCGTAGAGCGCATTGTTGCCGGATTTGACGCTCAGCAGATCATCGCCGGAGCCGGCCCTTAGCGTGTCCATGAAAGTTACGCCGCCGGGCGTCGCGGTGTCGCCCGACAGGGTCAGACTGAAGCTGCCGGCGGAGAGCGAAGTCGTGACGCCCGCTATGAGCACGGTCTTATTCGATCCGGCCACTAGCGTATCGCGGCCCGAACCGGCGTAGAGGCTGTTGGCCCCGCTCCCGCCCACCAGCGAGTTATTGCCGCTGGTCACGCTCAAAGTGTCATCGCCGGAACCGCCGACGAGCGTCTCGGCGTAGGTCACATGCGCGCCGGGCGTGGCGGTGTCGCCTTCGAGAAGCTGATTGCCGCTTCCGGCCTTCAATGAACTGTGTCCGCCGCCGATCAGCGTATCCGCGCCCGACCCGCCGTAAAGGCTGTTCGCGCCCGACCCGCCCACCAGCGAGTTATTGCCGCTGGTGACGCTGAGAATGTCGGCGCCCGTCCCGCCCTTCAACGTATCGGCGAAGGGGGTCGCCCCCGGAGTCGCCGTATCGCCGTAGAGATATTCCTTGGCGCCCGAGCCGGCGACCAGCGAACTCGTCGCGCCGGCATAGAGCGTGTTGACGCCCGCTCCCGCCGTCAGCGTATCCTGGCCGGAACCGCCGTAAAGCTTGTTCGCGCCCAACCCGCCCACCAGCAGATTGTTGCCGCTGGTGACGCTGAGAATGTCGGCGCCCGTCCCGCCCACCAACGTATCGTCGAAGGGGGTCGCCCCCGGAGTCGCCGTGTCGCCGTAGAGATATTCCTTGGCGCCCGAGCCGGCGACCAGCGAACTCGTCGCGCCGGCATAGAGCGTGTTGGCGCCCGCTCCCGCCCTCAGCGTATCCTGGCCCGAACCGCCATAGAGCTTGTTGGCGCCCGATCCGCCGATCAGCAGATTGTTGCCGCTGGTGACGCTGAGAGTGTCCGTGCCTGACCCGCCGACCAGCGTATCGCCGGCGGCCTGGATCGGCGTCGCGCCGACTCCGCCGCCGCCCAACGAAGCCGTCAATCGGCCCTCGTCGGTCAGATCGACGTTGCTGTCGCCCGTCGCGATCACGGCGGGGTCGCTGGTAGAAGTTGACACGTCGTAAATCGACTTCGACGTCCCGTTCAATTCGATGGCGAGCTTGGCGCCCGAACCCAAAGAGGCGTTCTGCAAATTGCCAGCGTTGGTTTCGACGTCGATCTTCGTCGTCGTCTTGGGGAAATCGCCCGCGGCCGTCAGCGCCGCGATGATCGCGTTCTCCGTGCCTTGGCTGACATGCTGCGAGGTCAGGAAAGTCTGCAATTGCGCTTTTGTGTAATTATAAGTCGCCATGCCCCGTGGTCCCCTTCAAATCAGACCGCCCTAATCCAATCTTGCGCCTGTCACGCGCCCGCCGAAGAACTGAAAACACGCACCCTAGAACCCCGTTCGCGCCATCCGCTCGTCGAGTTCTGCCCGGCAAAAGCCCTCTCCGCCGGCCGGACCGCGAGCTTGAACCCCACCAGCGGGTCCGCGCCGGTGGAACTGGTCAGCTCGATTTCGGACCCACGCTTGGAAAGGATCAGCGACCCCAGGAAAAGAGCGTCTGCCGACAATTCCATTCGGTTCGCGTCGGTCCCTGCGAGCCGCAAGCGTACCCCCGCGAGCGGCAAGCCGCGGCCGCGCGTACCCGCATAGGCGCCGGGTCCGACCCATTGCGACCATCTTGGCGCCCCGACCACGAGGATCTGCATTTCGACTTGAACGCCGCCGGCCGTCGCGGGGCGAATTTCGAGTCCTTCGATGGGCGCGGGCGAGTCTGGCCCCGCCGCCCACTCGTTTTCGCCGACCACGACGTCGCCGCGCATGGCGACATGGGCCAGCACCGAAATGCCCGCAGCCTCGAGCGAGGCTCCCGTCGCGGCCAAGCCCGCATGCGCGAATGCGAGACCCGAGGCCGCAATTGCCGGCGCTGGCACTGCCGTCGCGCCGGCCGCCGCGGTCTCGGGCCCGCTCAGCGACTCCATACGCAAGGTCGCATCGAGCGAACCGCCGCCGGCGCGGCGGCGAACGCCGACCTCAAGCGCGCCGTCCTTTTCGGCGCGCACCACCACACACGAACCTGGACGGTCCAACTGGCCCGCCGGACCTCCCGGCGCCGAAATGATCTCAACCCAGGCGTCCGACCCTGAGGCCGGCCGGACGACCGCTATCGGAGCGTCCGCAGCATCCGGACCGGCGACATACCTGAGAACGTGCAATCCGCGCGTCACAGCGACGGTCGAAGTTCGCTCAAATTTGCCCGCGACTACGCTCACGCCACGCTCCCAATTCGATACAGGCAAGCAACGCGCTTCTTAACGCGGTTTTAAGAGATATATCACCGATGAAAATCGTGCAACTACAAATTACGCAACTCATGAGTGTTTTATTCGTTCAGGTTACCGGTCGAAGCTGACGTTGCGGCAACAAAGGTTTGAGGCCGCATTTACCTGCAAAAGTTAATAGGAACAGCGCGCCTCGCGTTCGCGCGCGCCGCTCCGCGCGGCCCTGCGGCGACGGGGGCTATCGCAACCTGGAAGCGATGTTAAAATGCGACTTGACGACGTGAGTTACGAGGCTGAGTTGCTTGGGCGCGTCGCGCGGCTGGGCATGACGAGGCGGGAGCGAGGGGATTGGACGGGGTTTCCGGCACATGGGCGGACGACCGGATTTTCGACGCCGGTCAGCACCCCGAAGCGCTCGCGCGGCTGGCGAGCGCGAATCTCTCGGCCGGTCGGCATGAGCCGGCATTTCGGCTTGCGGACCGGCGCCTGCGCCTGATCCGGCCTGCCGCGCTCGATTTCCTGCTCCGGGCCGAGGCCTTGCGTCTTCTGGGGCGAACGGGCGAGGCCAGGGTCGATCTCGCCTCCGCCATCGCCCAGGATCCGACTTCGCCGGAGGTCAACCTCGCGGCGATGCGCTGGGGCGACCCCGGATCGCGCCAATCGGCTGCGTCGCGGCTGATTGCAAGCGGCTGCGACGCGCCGGCGGCGCTCGCCGAGGCCGTAGGCCTCCTCTTCGCGGGTGGGGAGAGGCTGGTCCATCGGCTGATCGCCACGCACGGCGGGTTCCGGGGATGGGCGGCCTGGTTGTCCGGCGGGCCGCCGGAGCTCAGGGTCCGGAACGGGCGGCGGAGGGTCGCGCATCTCTTGACGCCTGACCCGGCGAGTCCGATCGCCGTCGCTCCCGGCTTCGCGGCGGAGTTCGAGATCCGCGACGCGGACGCGGTCGAACTGGCTTTCGAAGGCAAGGTCCTGGCCAGCCTCGCGTCCGCCCCGGCGGCGCAGGCGCGGGACGAACCGCCGATCGGCGAGATTTCCCTCAGCGTCGTAGTGCCGATCCACGGCGACGTCGAGGCCACGCGCGCCTGCCTGGAAAGCCTGCTGGGGCAGGCGGACGCGTCCGGCCGCCAGATCGTGCTGGTCGACGACGCCGCGCCCGATCCCCGAATGCGTGCGCTGCTCGAGGCCGCGGCGGCGCGGCCCGGCGTGCGGCTCCTGCGCAACGCGGTCAATCTCGGCTTCGCAGCCTCGGTCAATCGCGCGCTGGCGATCTCCGGCTCCGGCGACGTGCTGGTGCTCAACGCGGATACGCTGCTGCCTCCGGGCGCCGTTCGCCGCCTCGCCGAGGTCGCCCATTCTGCGCCCGACATCGGAACGGTCACGCCGTTCTCCAACAACGGCGAGGAGACGAGCTGGCCCGAGCCGGGCCTTGCCAACGCGACGCCATCGCCGGCCGAAGTCGATGCGCTCGACCGGCTTGCCTGGCGCCTGCATGGCCGAGGCGTGGTCGATCTCGTCAACGGAGTCGGCTTCTGCCTCTATATCACGCGCGCCTGCCTGGACGCCGTCGGGGTCCTGACCGAAATCTACCAGCGCGGCTATTACGAGGACGTCGAATTCTGCCTCGTCGCGCGCGAGCGCGGATTCCGCAATGTCTGCGCGACCGGCGTGTTCGTCGGGCACGTCGGCTCGCGCTCGTTTCGAGCGGAAAAGCGGGCGCTGGTCGTTCGCAACCTGGCTTTGCTCGAGGCCCGCTTTCCCCGCTACCGCGGAGAAAGCGACGCTTTCCAGGCGGCCGATCCTCTCAACTCGGCGCGCGCCGCCCTCGAGGAGTTCGCGCCGCCGGCGGGCGAGGTTCTGCTGATCGCCTGCGGTCCGGGCCGGGCGAGCTTCATGGCCGAGGCGCGCGCGCGCGAACTCGCCGCCGAGCCGGACGCGCCGGCGGTCGTGCTCGCTCGCGTCGGGGCGGGCGAAGACCGCGTCGACTTCGTCCGGGCGGGCGAGGGGGCGCCGAAATCGCTGAGCTTTCCGCTTTCCGATCCGGGGCTCGCGCGGCTGCGCGCCTATCTCGGCCGGCTGCGATGCGTCGGCCTCGAACTGTTTGACGCGACCGGCGTTCCCGCGCGCCTGCTGATGGAGTTCAGCGCGCTCGATGCGCCGATGCATCTTATCGCCGCGGATCTGCAAGCCTTCCGCCGAACCCCGGGCGGGAGAAAGGGCGCGTGCGCCTCGACGCGGGACGCCGCGCCTTGCGAAGACTGCCTGGCCGCCTTCGCGGTCTCCGCGGCTTCGCAAGACGAGGACATGGAAAGGCGCGTCCGATTGGCGCTCGCGCTCGCCAAGGCGCGCGCGATCCGGCCGCTCGATCGCATGGGCGCGGCCTTCGCCCGCCGCGTTTTCGGCCACAGGGCCGAGCCGTTCGATACGCCGCCCGATCCGCTTTGGCCGGCGCGCGCGCAGAGGGGCCGCTCGCTCGGCATCCTGGCGCCATTCCCCAGCGCCGAGACGGACCGCCTGCTGATCCGCCTCGCCAGACTTCCCGCCCTGCATTCGCTCGATGTCGAAATCGTCGTGATCGGGCGCTGCCTCGACGATCTCGCCGTCATGGCGAGCGGCCCGGTTTTCGTGACCGGCCCGGCGGCGCCGGCCGAGCATGAAACGATGATCGCGCGATATCGCATCGGCGCGCTCGCCTCCTTCGACCGCAGCGCGTTTTTTGGCCCGCTGCAGCGGCTCTCGCGCCGCTCGGGCGCGCCGATGGCCTATTTCGACGCCGCATTCGGCGCGCTGGCGTCCGATCCCGGCGATCTCGCCCTCGATCCGCGCCTCTGCGACGCCAAAGCCGCGGCCGCCATCGCCTTTTGGCTCCGCTCGGTTTATCCCGCATGAAACAGGGAATAAACGATCTTTCCGGCGCGGGGGGCATGTGAGGCGGCTTCGATCGCAGGCTCGGATGATTTCGGATCGGGCGATCGGCGGCTACGCGCTCGATCCCGACGAACCCGAAACTCGCTTCGTCGTCGAACTCTGGCTCGACGGATCGCCTGCGGCGATTTCGCGCGCGCATATCTATGAGGCGCGCCTCGCCGCCGAGGGCGCCGGCGACGGCTGCTATGGCTTTCGCTTCGCCTTGGACCCCGCCTGGCGGACCGGCGTGCGCTGGGCCGAGGTCAGGCTCGCCAACAGCGGCGAAGCGCTTGCCGCACCGTTCAGGATCGGGGCGGCCGAAGCCGCAGAAGACGACGAGCCGGCGCTGGCCGAGGCGCGCTGGAGCGGCGGATTGCGGCTGACGGGCTGGGTCCAATGCCGCGATGGGGGCGAACGTCCCCGGCTGCGCGCCCTGGTTGACGGCGTCGTGGTCGCGGAGGGCTTTGCCGACGGCTGGACCCAGGTCTGTGAGGGCGATTCAGCTTTCGCCGCGCGGGCCTTCGCGCTCGATCTGCCCAGCCGGATGGCGGACGGGCGGTTGCGGCGCGCGCGCGTGATCGACGAGAACGGCCGCGATCTCCCCGGCAGTCCCTGCGCCTTCGTCGCCTTCGAGGACGGCTTGCAGCGGTTTCTCGCGAGCCGGGGGGAACTCGAATCCGAGCGCTTGCGGGCGCGGCTTTGGGATCGTCTGTTTCCGCAGTGCTATCCGTTCTCGGATTTCGCCGGCTGGTCGCGGCGGTTTCCGTTGGCGACCCCCGCGCGCCAGCGCCGGCCCCGCGTCGCCGTCGCGTTCTGCGGCGACGTGGATGCGACTCGCAGCCTCGAGAGCCTGAGCGGACAGGCCGATTGCGACTGGGTCGCCTGCGAGCTCGCCGCCGCCGGCGGCCCGACTGCGTTCGAGCCCGCCGATCTCAGGGGCTTTCTCGAATCGCAGGCGCAGGGGGCGGAATTTGTCGTCCTGGCGCCCGCCGGCGTCGCCTTCGAGGCGCATGCGCTGGCGCGCCTGGGCGAAGCGCTCGAGGCCTTTCCCGGCGCCAAGCTCGCCTATGGCGATCTGATCCTCGAGGACGAAACCGCCTCCTGGCCGATTGCGTTCGGCGCCTTCGACTATGAGCGCATGATGGAGCAGGGCTATTGCGCTTTCGTGTTCGCGATGCGCGCCGCCGACGCCATTGCGGCGACCGAGGAGGGCGCCGGCGACCTCTTTCGCATGTTCATGCGCCCGCTCGACGGAATGCAGCCGCGCGCGCGCGAAGCCGTCGTTCACACGCCCGGTTTCCTCGCGCGCCTGCCGCCGCCGGAGGTCGACGACGGCGCCGTGCGGCTCGCCCGCGCGGTCGAGGCGCATCTGGGCTCGCGCGGGATCGCGGCGTCGGCGAAGCCTTCGGCCGGCCTGTTGTTTCCCGCGGTTCGCGTGAGCCGCCCGCGGTCGCCGGGCAAAGTCTCGATCGTCATCCCCACGCGCGGCGAGCTCGACCGGCTGCGGCCCTGTCTCGACAATATCGCGGCGACGACGTCGGACGTCGAAACCGAAATTGTCGTCGTTGACAATGGCTCGGCGAGCGACGAGGCGCGCGGATATCTGGAGCAAGTCTCGTCGACGGGCGTTCGCGTGGCGCGGGCCGGCGGATCATTTGACCACTCGCGTCTGCTGCGCGCCGGCGCCTCGGTCGCCTCGGGCGAGTTCCTGCTGTTGGCGCGCGACGATCTCGACCCGCTGAGGCCGGGATGGCTGGCGGAAATGCTGGGCCGCATGGCCGAGCCCGATGTCGGCGCGGTGGGGGCGATGTTGATCGCGCCCTCTGGCGTCATCCTGCACGGCGGCGTTACGCTCGGGCCCGATGTCTCCGCCGCGGTCGCCTTCGCGGACCGGATGGAAGGCGATCCCGGCTACTCCGACCTGCTGTTGGCCGCGCATGAATGCAGCGCGGTCTCCGCGGCCTGTCTGCTGACGCGCAGACGTTTGTTTCAGGAACTCGGAGGACTCGACGGCGCGCGTTTTCCCTCCGGCTTGAGCGAGGTCGATTTCTGTTTGCGCATGCGCGCGAGCGGACGCCGCATCGTGTTCACGCCGCACGCCGGCCTTCGGCTGCGCGATCCCGCGGGCTTGGCGCGGCTCGACCGCTCGCTCAGCGAAGATCGCTTGCGGCGCGAGCGCGATCGGCTCTGCGGCGAGTGGGGCGAGGCGCTGGTCGACGATCCCGCCTACAGCCCGCTGCTCACGCTGCAAGCGCCCTACGCCGGCCTTGCCTGGCCGCCGCGCCCATGCGCGCCGCGCTTGCCGCATGTTGCCCCGCCGCGCCGCACGCCGCCGGGGTTCTAGCGCTTGTTGCGATTTGACGGACTCGTCTTTGCAAGGCGCGCCGCGCCGCGCTCGCGATGATGGCCGTGTTTCCATCAAAAGGAGCCGGCTCTGGCGGCCAGGTTCGATACGAATGCGGGAATATCCAGCCCGCTGTCCCGTTCCCATTTGGCAGGCGCCGTCAGAAGTCCTTCCCAATTGGCGGAACGCCGCTCCTGGCGGTAGCGACGGATTAGCGTCATTCGATCGGCTCCCGACGCTGACGGACATCGGCGGCGCCGGTCGTCGCCCGTCGCGAGATCGTTTGCCCGCGGCGGCGATCCGAGAATGGCTCGACATCCGCGAGATGACGGCAGATGAGCCGCGGACGGAAGTCGCGCTGAGCTGCCGGCTGCGCTCCCGCTTTCCGGATTTCGCCGGGAGCGCGACTCGCCGTTGCGAGGAGGGCGTTGACCTGCATCAAGATTCCCATCGGCGGGCAGCGCAAGAATGACCATGCGAATGATGGGACATGCAAAAGAGGCCTACGCGCGAGTTATCGAGCGGAAGCTCCGGCGCATCGGGGGGTCTCGATTGCGCCGCCGAGCGCGGCGCAGGCTGAAGGGCGCGGGAGCCGGCGCGCTCATCAGGGAAGGGGAGACGACACGTGTCAGGGCCGCACTCGCCCCCGCCCTTCAATGATGTCGATCCGACGGCCGCCGCGAAGGAACTCGCGGCCTTCCGTGATCTGCAGACGCGGTTCTCCGGCAAATTCACCGAGATCTTCGAGACTCCCTCGCTGCCGAAGACCGTCCTCATCGTCCCTAGCTTGACGCTCGATGCGCAGGTCATGGCCAAGGTCGTGGGCGTGCATCACTACGAAGAAAGGATGCTGTGTCTTCTGCTGCTGCTGCGCATGCCGCGAACGCGAGTGATCTACGTCACCAGCACGCCGATCTCTGAAACGATCATCGACTATTATCTTCATCTCTTGCCCGGCGTGCCCGGCGTGCATGCCCGCAGCCGCCTCACTTTGATATCTTGCAACGACGCGTCCCCGGTCGCGCTCACCCAGAAGATCCTCGCTCGACCACGCGTGCTTCAACGCATTCGGCAGGCGATCGTCGAGCCGGAAACCGCGCACATGACCTGCTTCACAGTGACCGAATTTGAGCGCAAGCTCGCATTGGCGTTGAGCGTGCCGATCTACGGCTGCGATCCGTCGCTCGCGCACTGGGGCTCCAAGAGCGGCTCGCGCAAGATCTTCCGTGAGGCGGGCGTCGATCTGCCGCTCGGTTTCGAGGACCTGGGCGACGCCAACCAGGTCGCCCAGGCGTTGTCGGAATTGAAACGCCGAAAGCCCGAATTGCGCAAGGCTGTGGTCAAGCTCAACGAAGGATTCTCGGGGGAAGGCAATGCGGTCTTCGACTTCGCGAGGGCGCCGTCGGACCTATCGCTTGTCCGTTGGGTCCAGGCGCACCTGCCGGCGCTGAGTTTCGAGGCGCGCGGCATGAGTTGGGAGTTCTATCAGGAAAAGCTCGGCTCCATGGGCGGGATCGTCGAGGAGTTCATTGCCGGTGCGGTGAAACGATCTCCGTCCGCACAATTCCGAATCAATCCGATTGGGGGGATAGACGCCGTCTCGACCCATGACCAGGTGCTGGGCGGCGTCAACGGACAGATCTTCCTGGGCTGCCGTTTCCCGGCCGACAAGGCTTACCGGCTCGACATTCAAACACGCGGCGCCGAAGTGGCCCGGGCGCTTGCCGGCAAGGGGGTGCTCGGCCGGTTCGGCGTCGATTTCATTTCGGTGAGGGACGGCGACGCGTGGCGCCACTTCGCGATTGAGATCAACCTGAGAAAGGGAGGCACCACCCACCCATTCCTGATGCTGCAGTTCCTGACCGACGGCCGCTACGACCCCATGACGGGCGAGTTCCTGACGCCGCTCGGCCAGCCGCGATATTACTATGCATCCGACAATCTCGAATCGGAGCGCTATCGCGGCCTCACCCCGCACGATCTCGTCGACATCGCCGTGGAGAACAGCTTGCATTTCCACGCCACGACCGGCGAAGGCGTCGCCTTTCACTTGATTGGAGCGCTCTCCGAATTCGGCAAGCTCGGCGTGGTCTGTATCGGCCGCACGCCCGAACGGGCGGATAGCCTCTACCGGACTGCCGTCGAAGTTCTCGATCGGGAAGGCGGTTCAACGACGCCTTCGGTAAACGTCGCTGTCCCGTGAACCCTCCGGGTCTGTCGACGCGGGCTTCGGGCTCGGCTCTGAAGATCGCACATCCGGGCGCGAGCGAGGGCGTCGCCCGCCGTGCGCGCGGCGTCCCGCCGCTTCGTCGCAGCTTCCGCATGTTTGAGATTGATCGGACTCTTTTATTCGAGCCGCGAATGGCCGCCCTGTTCAGGCGAGCGGTCGATGCAGGCGTCGACCGTCGCGGCTCGATCGGCCGCCCACGCAGCCTTGCCCGGAGACGGGTCGGGCGCCGTGATGCCCGGAGGCGAGCGCCGATCGTGAATTCTCGCGCAAACTTGCCGAGCGCGGAGACAGGCTTGATCAAGGCCGCCGCGACGGCGAACACTCCGCGCAGCCAGGCGCGAGCGACCCCGGGAGGAGGACAATGATCGCGAACGAGCCCGACGCCGCTGGCGCCGCCTTGGACAGCGCGTCGGCGCCGCGCAAGGGCCGGCCGACCGTGCGTCGCCTGAGCCTTGACGACCTCGCGCAAAGTCTTCGCCAGGGTGTGGCGGATTTCGCGCGCGCGCCGCTCTACGGCCTGTTCTTCGGCGGCGTCTATGCTGTCGGCGGCTGGCTGATCGTCTCGCTGATCTTCCTGTTCGACCTGCCCTATCTCGCCTATCCGATGGCGATCGGCTTTGCGCTGATCGCGCCCTTCGTCTGCGCGGGAACCTACGAGGTTTCACGCGCGCTCGAGCGCGGGCGCGCGCTGACCTGGTCGGGCGTGTTCGGCGCGGTCTGGTCGCGCGCCGGCAAGGAACTCGGTTGGCTCGCCCTGGTCAGCCTGTTCACGCTGATCCTGTGGGTGGATTTTGCCTGGACTGTCTTTCTGGTATTCCACGGCCTGCACCTGCCGACGTTGCGCGAGTTCGCCGTGGAAATCGCCACGACCGAGGCCGGTCTCATGTTCCTCATTGTCGGAAACGGAATCGGCGCGCTGATCGCCTTCATCGTCTTTTCGATCACCGTGGTGACGCCCACTCTGCTGGTCGACCGAGACATCGATTTCGTCACGGCGATGGCGACGAGCGTGCGCGTCGTGATCGCCAACCCGTTCGTCATGCTTGTTTGGGCGGCGACGATCGGCGTCCTGCTGGCCTTGTCGATCGCAAGCGCCTTTCTCGGTCTGTTCGTCGCGCTCCCCGTTCTCGGCCACGCTTCCTGGGCGCTCTACCGGCGCGCCGTCGCGTGACGTTTGGCTGGCCGCGCGCGCCGCAACTCTATTCCGTGCTCCATGTCCGCGGCGCTTCGTCTTGGCCGTGCTTGAGCAGGCGTTCGAGCAGCACAAGCGCGTCGGCGGTCATGTCGGCGTCGAGCAAGGCGCCGTGTCGGTCGTCGCGCTCGCTCGAATCCAGCGCGAGCCGGTCGCACATCGCGGTCAGCGATTTGCTCGCGCCGGGATAGAGCTGCGCGTAGAGAACCTGCGTGCAGATATAGCGCTCGTTGGGGTAGGCGCTGTCGCCCCACATGATCGCCTTGGCGCGCGCGAACTCGTAATCGAGAAAGTCGCGTTCGTTCTTATAGGCGTGCGCGACGATCGGGGAATCGCCGATGAACGCCTTCACCTTGGCCAGTATCGCGGGGAAGCGCGGCGCGTTCTTCAGATCGGCGGGCTTGATCTTGTGGATCTGAATCGCCTGCGGGTCGATAGGCGCGTCCGGGTTGACTCGCTCGCGCCAGGCCGCGCCCTTGCGCCAGCCCTGTCCATCGCGCAGCATTTCGACGAAGCCGACCTCGATGACGACGCCGGGCGGCTTCCAGGCAAACGGCTGCTTGCGGATGAATTCGGCGCTCGGCGTGCGCTTGCCGGTCGTCTCGGCGTCGAAGGCGACGAGCCGGTCGTAGCCGTCCAGGAAATTTGGCGCGTACATCGGAGCCCTCCGCAGTCCGGCTCGGCTTTAAACGAGTCCCCGCCCGCCGTCACGGCGGGCTTGCGAGGCGCCCTTTCTTGGCCGGCCGCGGGCTTTCGCGCCCGGAGCCGCCGGCCTTGACGAGCGAGCCGTGAGCAGCCCGGCGCCGTTGCGGGGGGCCGGGCTTGCGTCCACAAGGACCGGGGCGGGCGCGACTATCCTCTGCGTCCGGCCCGATCCAGTTCGGCGAATTCCTTGTCGCTCAGGGTAATCGCCGCCGCCGCGACATTCTCTTCGAGATGCGCGACCTTCGAGGTCCCCGGAATCGGCAGCATGACGGGGCTGCGCTTCAAGAGCCAGGCGAGCGCGATCTGGCTCGGCGTCGCCTTGTGCGCGCGCGCGACCGCATCGAGCGCGCCGCCGGGACTGGCGAGTTCGCCCGCCGCGAGCGGAAACCAGGGAATGAAGCCGATGCCGTGCTGCTCGCAATAGTCGAGCACGTCCTCGCTCGCGCGGTCGGCGATGTTGTATTTGTTCTGCACGCTCGCGACTTTGAAGACTTTCTGCGCCGCCTGGATCTCCGCGACCGAAACCTCGCTGAGGCCGGCGTGCGCAATCACCTTGGCGTCGATCAGCGATTTGATCGCGCCGAATTGCTCGTCGCGAGGCACGCGCGAGTCGATGCGGTGCAATTGCCAGAGCCCGATCGTCTCGACGCCGAGCCGGCGACGGCTCGTGTGGGCCTGCTGGATCAGATATTCCGGCCGTCCCAGCGGGATCCATTGGTTGGGGCCGGTGCGCGTGAGGCCGCCCTTGGTGGCGACCAGGATGTTCGCGTAAGGGTGCAGGGCCTCGCGGATCAGCTCTTCCGAGACAAAGGGTCCGTAGGAATCGGCGGTGTCGATGAAGTCGACGCCGAGCTCCGGCAGGCGTTTGAGGGTGCGCAGGCATTCGGCCCGATCAGGAGGATCGCCCCAGACGCCGCGTCCGGTGACGCGCATGGCGCCGTAGCCGAGCCGGTGGACGGCGATCTTGCCGCCGATCTTGAAAATTCCCGATGCCGTCGCGCTGGTCATGTCCGAGGCTCCCTGTTGAAGGACCTCATATGGGTCGGCGCAGCGGATTCGCAAATCTTAGGCGGGGGCGCGCACCAGCCGCACCATCCGCTCGACATGCGCGATCGGGGTCTCCGGCAGGATGCCGTGGCCGAGATTGAAGATATGGGCGCGGCCCGCAAAGCCTGCGAGCACCCGCGCGACGCCTTCGTCGAGCGCGCGCCCGCCCGCGATCAGCGCGAGCGGATCGAGATTGCCCTGCAGGGCGAGATGCGCGGGCAGCATCGCGGCGGCGGCGCGCGGCTCGACTGCGGTGTCGAGCCCGATTGCGGCCAGACCCGCGACGTCGGCGAATTTGCCGAGCTGCGTCGCCGCGCCGCGCGGAAAGGCGATGATCGGCGTGGCGGGCGCCTGCGCGCGCAGACGCGCGACGATCCGCTCGATCGGCCTGACGCACCAGCGCTCGAATTCCTCCGGCGGCAGCACGCCCGACCAGGAATCGAATATCTGCACCGCCTCGGCGCCGGCCGCGATCTGGCGCGCGAGATAATCGGCCGAGGCGTCGGCGAGCCGGTCGATCAACCTGCCGAACAATTCGCGATGGCGATAGGCGAACAGGCGGGCCGGCGCCTGATCCGGCGTGCCGTGGCCCGCGATCATGTAGCTGGCCACGGTCCAGGGTGCGCCGCAGAAGCCGATCAGCGCGGTTTCGGCGGGAAGGCCCGCGCGCACGCGCTCGACGGTCTCGAAGACGGGCGCGAGCCGCGACCAGTCCGGGGTCTCCCGCAATTGCGAAAAATCGGCGGCCGTCTCGATCGGCTTTAGGCGCGGGCCTTCTCCACTCTCGAAGCTGACGCTCTGACCGAGCGCGTCGGGCATGACGAGAATGTCGGAAAACAGGATCGCCGCGTCGAAGCCGAAGCGGCGGATCGGCTGCAGCGTCGCCTCAGTCGCCAGGCGCGGGGTGTAGCAGAAGTCGATGAACGAGGCGGCGGTGGCGCGAATCTCGCGGTATTCCGGGAGATAGCGGCCGGCCTGCCGCATCAGCCACATCGGCGGGGTCGGCTGCCGCTGTCCGCCGAGCGCGGCCAGGAAGGGCTTGGCCGTTTTCGCGGCGGACGTTGGGGCGGCGACATTCATGGGCGGCGGATTCCCGGCGTCTCGAGAGCCCCCGCGAACGCGCGGAGTCATCGCGTTATCGCGAAACGCGCCGGGGCGCGCAAGAGGCGGCGACCTACTCCGCCGCCTTCTTCATTTCGGGATAGACGCAGTTCGCCGGCTCGGCGCTCGGTCGGCGGAACGGCACGATGCGCGGCTCTTCGAAGGCGAGGCCGAGGGTCTTCCAGACGTCGACCAGCGCCTCCACCAGGCTCGCCACCTGCGCCTCGGTGTGGCGCGGCGTCGGCGTGATGCGCAGACGCTCCGCCCCTCTGGCGACAGTGGGATAGTTGATCGGCTGAATGTAGATCTCGTGGCGGTCGAGCAGCATCTGGCTCGCGGCGCGGCACTTGGCGGCGTCGCGCACCATCAGCGGCACGATATGCGAGGGATTGTCGAGCACCGGCAGGCCGGCCGCGCGCAATGCGTGTTTGACGAGACGCGCCATCGACTGGTGACGCTCGCGCTCGGCGCTCGAGGCTTTGAGATGGCGCACCGCCGCGGCCGCGCTCGCGGCGACGCTCGGCGGGATTGTGGTCGTGAAGATGAATTGCGGGGCGTAGCTGCGCACCGCGTCGACGATCGCCGCGCTGGCGGCGATATAGCCGCCCATCGCGCCGAAACCCTTGGCGAGCGTGCCCTCGATCACGTCGATCTCGCCCATCAGGCCTTCGCGCTCGGCGATGCCGGCGCCGCGCGGGCCGTACATGCCGACCGCGTGCACCTCGTCGATATAGGTCATCGCGCCGTAGCGCTTGGCGAGCCCTGCGATTTCGCGGATCGGCGCGATGTCGCCGTCCATCGAATAGAGGCTCTCGAACACGATCAGCTTGGCGCGCTCCGGCGCCGCCGCGGCCAGCAGTTCTTCGAGATGGGCGACGTCGTTGTGGCGCCAGATCTGGCGCTCGCAGCCCGAGCGCCTCACGCCTTCGATCATCGAATTGTGATTGAGCGCGTCCGACAGGATCAGGCAGTCCGGCAACAGGCTCGCGATGGTCGAAATGCCCGCGAGGTTGGAGATCCAGCCGGAGGTGAAGACGAGCGCGGCCTCCTTCGCGTGGAGATCGGCGAGTTCGGCCTCGAGCTGGACGATCGGATGATGCGTGCCCGAGATATTGCGCGTGCCGCCGGCGCCGGCGCCATGCGCGCGCGCCGCGTTCACGCTCGCCTCGATCACCGCGGGATCCCCGCCCATGCCGAGATAATCGTTCGAGCACCAGACCGTGACTTCGCGCGGGGCCTCGGCCTCGCCGTTCGGGCGCCAGAGCGCGAGCGGAAACCGCTTCGCGTCGCGTTCGAGATCGGCGAACACGCGATAGCGCTGCTCACGCCTCAAGGTCTCGATAGCCGCCTCGAACTGGGCCTGATAATCCATTTCCGTTCCGTCCTCGAACCCGGCCCGCCTCGTCACGCGAAACGGCCGTTCGCCTCAGCGCTATATGCCCCAACTCGACCCCGCGCGCGAGTCCCGAGCCGACCCCTCGCGCGCCCGCCGACTTCGGGCGGCGCGAACCGTCTAACGCGCAAATTCGGCCGGAATGGTCACGGATTTCTTGACCCAGCGCAAAATTGTTGCGGATAGGTTAGCGGAATGACCGCCGACGCCCCGGGCGCGGGCGCGACATTTCGTCCTTGGCGTCTCGCCGGTTTAAGGGGAGGGTGCGCCGGGCCGGCGCTTCGGCGCCGTCGGACCAAATCAAATTGGGGAGGAGCAGAGCATGGGTCGACTGGCGGGCAAGGTCGCGGTTGTCACGGGCGCGGCGAGCGGGATCGGGCGGGCGAGCGCGATCGCCTTTGCGCGCGAGGGCGCCAGGGTCGTCGCCGTCGACCGGGAGGCGGGCCCGCTGGCCGTGACGGTGAAGGCGGCTGAGGCGGCGGGCGGGACCGCTCTGGCCCATGTCGGCGACGCCGGCGACGAGGCGTCCGTCAAGGGCTATATCGGCCGCGCGCTGGAGTCGTTCGGCGACCTCGACGTGGTTTACGCCAATGCGGGGATCAGCGGCGGCATGGTCCCATTGTTCGAGCAGAGCGTCGAACTCTGGACCGAGGTCCTGCGCGTCAACCTGATCGGGCCGTTTCTGGCGATCAAGCATGCGGCGCCGCACTTGGCCGCCAAGGGCAGGGGATCGATCGTGATGACCGCTTCGGTCGCGGCCCTGCGCGCCAACGCCGGCAGCAGCCCCTACGCGTCGAGCAAGGCGGGCGTCGTATCGCTCGCGCAGACCGCCGCCAACGCCCTGATTGGGACCGGCGTGCGCGTCAATGCGGTCTGCCCCGGCCTGATCGAAACCGGCATGACCAAGCCGATCTTCGACATGGCGCGCGATCGCGGCACTTCCGGCAAGATCGGCCAGCTCAATCCGTTGCAGCGGCCCGGAAGGCCCGAGGAAATCGCGGAGATGGCGCTGTTCCTGGCGAGCGACGAGGCGTCCTACGTCAACGGGCAGGCCTTCGCGGTCGACGGCGGCCTCTCCAGCACCCACCCGTTCACGGGTCCAAGGCGGTGAGCGCGCCCGAATGAACCTTTTCGCGCGCCGAAGCGACAGATGAAGGGCGGCCGGTTTGGCCGCAGTCGACATTGGCGCTAAGGTGACCCCCCATGGGCAAGCTCTCGGCCACGCTTTCGCTCCTTCTCGCCGGCGTTGGCCTCGCCTGCGCCCTCGCCGGCCCGGCGCCCGCTCAGACCAGCGAAGATCTGTCCAAGACGCCGAAGGCGACGGCGAGGCCCGTGACGGGCGCTCGCGCCTTGCCCGCGCCGTCCGCGACCCGCGCGCGCGTCCCGCCCGTGGCTGGCAAGGGCTATCCCGCGCGGTTTCCCCACGAAGGCGGCTTCCGCTGGGGCGGCAATGCCGGCCTGGCGATCCTGCCGCTGGTCGGAGGCGCGCTCCTCGCCGCGCCCGGCCTGGCCGCGCCGCCGCCTCTGCCCGACCCGGATGAGCCGCCCCCGCCGCAGCGGCGCGCAAATCCGCAGCCGCAGGCGCCCGCGCCGCGGCTGCAGGCGCGCGTCTCGCCGCCGCCGCCGGGCGAACTCGCTTCCGCCCCGGCGAGGTGCTGGTTGAAACCCGGGCCGGCGTTCCCCCCGCGACGGTCGGGCTGATCCTGCGCCGCCATCGCCTCGTCGAGGCCGAAGTCACGAATTTCACGCTCACCGGCGCCTCGTTGCGGCTCTGGCGGGTTTCCGATCGGCGCGAGGTGGGCGCCGTCATACGCGAACTCGCCAACGAGCCCGCGATCGCGAGCCTGCAGCCCAACTATCTCTACGCGCCTTCGGACGAGGCGGCGCCGGCCGCGGCGCCCGCGCCGGAGCAATATGCGCTCGAAAAGATGCATGTCGACGGCGCGCTCGATCTCGCCTCCAGCCAGCCCGTTTTGGTCGCCTTGATCGACACCGCGGTCGACGAGACGCATCCCGACCTCAGCGGCGCGTTCGCCGCGCGCTTCGACGCGATCGGCGGCGCCGGGCCGCCGCACTCGCTCGACCACGGAACGGCGATGGCGGGCGCGATTGCGGCGCGCGGGCGCCTCAAGGGCGTCGCCGCCAATGTGCGCTTGTTGTCGGCGCGCGCCTTCGACACCGACGGCGCGGGCGGAGCGCTCGGCTCGAGCCTGTCGATCATGAAGGGGATCGACTGGGCCGCCCATGCCGGCGCGCGCGTCGTCAACATGAGTTTCGCGGGCCCGCGCGACCCGGCGTTGCACGATCTGCTCGCCGCTGCGGCGAAGAAAGGCCTGATCCTCGTCAGCGCGATGGGCAACGCGGGGCCGAAATCGCCGCCGCTCTATCCCGGCGCCGACGAGAACGTGATCGCGATCACCGCGACCGACGCCGAGGACAGGCTCTATGCGATGGCCAATATCGGCCCCTATGTCGCGGTCGCCGCGCCGGGCGTCGACGTGCTGCTGCCGGCCCCGCAGGGCGGCTATTCCCTGGAGACGGGCACGTCCGTGTCCTCGGCGCTCGTCTCCGGGGTTGCGGCGCTGCTCCTGGAGCACAAGCCGAAGGCTTCGCCGGTCGAGGTGCGCAAATGGCTCACCGCGACCGCGCGCCCGGTCGGAACGGGCGCGGAAAAGGCCTCCCTCGGCGCCGGCGTGGTCGACGCGCATGACGCCGTCGCGGCGGCAGGGCCCTAAGCGCGGCTTGGCCGCGGCCCGCGTCGCAAACGGGGGCCGGTCGTAGACAAGAGGCGTTGCGGCTCGACAATCCGGGCGCACGTTTCCTCGAGCGCCCGCTCGCGGCGGACGACATGATTTGATGCTGGCCCGCCCGGCTATTTCCCGCCCGCCGGCAGCGCCATCCGCACGATCGGCGCGGCGCTCAGCGCCTTGATCAAAGCCGTCGTATCGTCTTTCGAGAGCGGCTTGTCGCCGAAACGCACGCGGTAGAGGCCGCCGCGCGGGCCGTCGACGATCACGCCGTGGCGCTCCTGCAGGAAGGCGGCGAGCTGGTCGAGCCGCGCGTCGGGCGCAAAGGCGACCAGCAGTTCGGCGCCCGCGCCGGTCGTGTCGGGTCCGGACGCGGTCTGGAAGCCGCCGCCGCCCTGCGACGGCAGCATCGAGACGATCGTCGCGGCCTGCAGCACGATCACCAGCGCCGCCGCCGCGCCGGCGAAGGCGAGGCGCGTGCGGTTGGGCTGCGGCCCGAGGCCGATCCACGAAGCCAGCGCGCTCGCGCGCGCGGCGAGCGTCGGCTTGCGCGGCTCGGCCTGGACCGCCGCCATGACGCGCGCCCAGGGATCGCCGCTCGGCGGGCTCAGGCTTTCGTTGAGCGCGATCGTCTCGTCACGGTCCTCGCGGATCGCCTGCAGGCTCGCGCGCAGCTCCGCGCGCGTCGCGAGCGCGGTCTCGACGCGCCGGACGTCGGCCGGCGACAGGCGTCCGGCTGCGTACCAGGGCAGCAGGGCCTCGATTTCGTCAATCTCGTCGCCGTCTTGCGTCATGGCCAACCCCTGTCGACGCCGGCGGCGCGCGCCAGCTCGGATAATTGCTTGCGCGCATGAAACATGCGCGTCTTGACCGTGCCTTCGGGCACGCCGACGATCTCGGCGACTTCCTCGATCGACTTGTCGTGGTAGTAGACGAGATCGATCACCTCGCGATGCGCGGCGCTCAATCGCGCTATGCACTCGCGTAAGACGTCGCCCTTGTTCTTCTTCTGCAGGACGACTTCGGGATCGTCGGATTCGTCCTCGATTTCCGCGGCCGCGTCATCGTCGAGCTCATCCTCGCGCTTGCGGCGCAGGATCGTATAGGCCTTGTTGCGGGCCATCCCGAGCAGGAAGGTCGAAGCCTCCGACCGCCCCTCGAAATTGGCCGCGTTGCGCCAAACGTCGGTAAACACATCGCTCACGACATCCTCCGCCGAGGCCTCGTCGCGCAGGAGGCGCAACGCGAACCGGTAGATCTTCACATGGTGGCGCCCGTAGAGCGCCTTCAGCGCCAGCGCGTCGCCGGAGCGAATGCGCGCCAGCAGGTCGCCGTCGGACTCCGCCGCCATGAGTGATCCCGATCCTCGAACCTATGTCGCGCGAGCAGCCTGAAAGGTTCAAAGCGCCGGCGCAAGGGGGCCTCTTGTCCGCAAGGGCGGTCCGAGCGCGAAATAATTTCGTCATGTCTTGAACCTTTCGCGCGCCCGCCGCGACGCACCGATGCGAGGGCGGCCAACCCCGGCCCGCCCCGAAACGGAAACAGGAGTTCTCCCATGCGCGCTTCTCTCAAGTCCTCGGTCGCTCTCTCGCTCGCCGCCCTGACGATGGCTTTCGCGGTTTCCGCGACCCCCGCCTCGGCGCATCCCTTGCAAAAGTTCGGCGGCCCGCATTTCCCCCATTTCCACCACGGTTGGGGCTGGGGCCCGGGCGTCGGCCTCGGGCTGGCCTTGGCGGGCGGGGCCGTCGCCGCCGAATACGCCTATGGTTCCTGCATCGTCTATCGCCCGATCTATGACGGGTTCGGCAATTACATCGGTCGTCGCGCGGTCAATGTCTGCTACTGACCGGTGGAACTCCGAACCGCAGCGCCGGCGGCGCCTCCTGCCCGCCGCCGGCGTCCATCGCAAGAGCCCCCGCAACGTGGGGGTTTTTTCGTTTGCGGGGCCGCGAACTCTCCTTTCTTGAAAAAAACGCGCGCGCCTTTGAACCTTTCTCCTGCCCGCCGCGACGAACAGATGTGAGAGCGGCGAACCCCGCCGGCCTCGAAAGCAAACTCTAGGAGATTTTCCATGCGCGCTTCCCTCAAGACCACGATCGCCGCGTCCATGACCGCGCTGACCCTCGCCCTCGCCGTCGTGGCGAGCCCCGCCGAAGCCAAGCCCTGGCCGCATCCCTGGCATGGCCACGGCTTCGGGCCCGCCGGTCTGGTGATCGGCCTCGCCGGCCTCGCCATCGCCGCCGACGTCGCCGCTCAGTCCTGCACCCAGTACCGCCCGATCTACGACGCCTACGGCAACTACCTCGGCCGCGAACCGGTCAATGTCTGCCAGTGATCGGGGCTCCCCGCCCGGTCCCAATGAGCCCCGGCCCCGGCCGGGGCTTTTTCGTCGCCAGCGCCCCGGCCCCCGCCGGGGCTTTTTCCTCGGTTGACATCGACCCTCCGGCAGGCGTCAAAGCGCGCGTCGCTCGCTCAGCTCAGAGATCGTCATGCCGCGCCCCGCTATGCTTCTCGCCGTCTTGGCGTCCCTTATGGGCGGCGCGGGCGTGGCGCTGGCCGCGCTCGCAACCCACGCCGCCGGCGGCGAACTCGGGCGCACCGCGGCTGAATTTCTGGTCGTGCATGCGGCTGCGCTGGTCGGGCTTAGCGCGCATCTGGCCAACGCCGAACGGGCGCCGCGCGGCCTGCTGGCGTCGGGTTGCGGTCTCGCGCTCGGGACCGCGCTGTTCGCCGGCGATCTCTCGATGCGCGCCTTCGCAGGAAGCCGCCTGTTCCCGATGGCGGCGCCGACCGGCGGTTCGCTGATGATCCTGTCGTGGTTCGCGATGGCGGTTGGCTTTGGGCTGGCGGCGGGCCGGCGCCGACAATAGCGCTGTCTTGCCCGCCTCGTGCGGGCATCCGGGAAACCGACGCCCGCAGCCAACCCGCCGCCGCGCTCTGCGCGGACAATTGCGGATTTTGCTGGCTAATCCCTGACGAATTCGAACCGATCGACGTCCACCAGCCCCATATCCGTGATCTTCAGATGCGGGATCACAGGAAGCGGCAGGAACGCGACTTGCAGGAACGGTTCGGCGAGCGTGACGCCGAGGCCCTTGGCCGCGGCGCGCAGCGGGATCAGCGCCTTGTGCACGTCCTCGAAGCTGAGAAGGCTCATCAGGCCGGCGACCGGCAGCGCGAGCTCGGCCGCGACCTTGCCCTCGCGGGCGACCGCAAAGCCGCCCTCGATCTCGATCAGCCGGTTGACGGCGACCGCCATGTCGGCCTCGTCGACCCCGACGACGCAGATGTTGTGGCTGTCGTGCCCGACCGAAGAAGCGATCGCGCCGCGCTTCATGCCGAAGCCTTTGACGAAAGCCACCGAGATGTTGTCGTTGACGCCATGGCGCGCGACGACCGCGACCTTGACGACGTCCTGATCGAGATCGACGCCGCGCAGGCCCTTCGGGAAGGGCAGCGTGACGGGCGCGCGTTCGGTGATGATCTTGCCGGGCACGACGCCGATCGCCTGGGTCGAGGCGCCCTGGCCGCGCGCGGCGAAATCGCTCGCCGAAACCCGCCGCGCCTTGACGCTGTGGCGTCCGACCGGCGCGACGCTTCCACGCGCGGCGAATAATTCGTCGCCGACGACCCGGCCGGCGGCGATCACCGTGGACACTTCGCAATTGGCGAGATCGTCGAGCACGACGAGATCGGCGCGCCAGCCCGGCGCGACGAGGCCGCGATCCATCAGGCCGAAGATGCGCGCGGCCGAGATGCTCGCCGCGCGATAGGCGGCGAGCGGCGGCGCGCCGAGCGAAATCGCGGTGCGAATGATGAAGTCGAGATGGCCTTCCTCGGCAATGTCGAGCGGATTGCGGTCGTCGGTGCAGAACGCGATGAACGGCGAATGGCGCTCGGTGATGATCGGCGCCAGCGCATGCAGGTCCTTCGAGACCGAGCCCTCGCGCACCAGGATCTGCATGCCCTTGGCGAGCTTCTCCAGCGCCTCGGGAATATTGGTGACTTCATGATCCGTTCGCACGCCCGCGCTGAGATAGCCGTTGAGATCGAGCCCCGACAGCAGCGGGCTGTGCCCGTCGATGCGGCGGCCCTGGAACGCGGCCAACTTGGCCAGGCACGCCGGATCGCGCGCGAGCACGCCGGGGAAGTTCATGAATTCGGCGAGCCCGAGCACTTTCGGGTGCGACGCGAACGGCGACGAGGTCGCCGACCTCGAGACGGGCGCCCGAGGTTTCCAGATGGGTCGCGGGCACGCAGCTCGAAAGCTGCACGCGCAGGTCCATCGCGGTGACGAGCGAGGCGTCGAGAAAATATTTGAGGCCCGTCGAGCCCAGAACGTTGGCGATCTCGTGCGGGATCGCAAATCGCGGTCGTGACGCCATGGGCGAGCACGCAGCGGTCGAATTCGAGCGGCGTGATCAGCGAGGATTCGACGTGCAGATGGGTGTCGATGAAGCCGGGCGCAACGATCTTGCCCGTGATGTCGATCTCGCGCGCGCCGCGATATTGGCCATGCGTGCCCACGATCCGGTCGCCGGAGATCGCCACGTCGCTCTTGATCAATTCGCCGCGCACCAGATCGAACAGCCGCCCGCCCTTGAGCACGAGGTCGGCTTCGGCCAGCCCGCGCCCCTGTTCGATCGCGCGGGAGAGAAAGGCGATGGCGTCGCTCATGCGGAAAACCCCTGGGGTCGCGAAAGACGGATGCAGATTAGCGCGCCGGACGAGGCTCTGTCATGCCCGGGGGCCGCGGCCCTTGCGTCGTCCGGCGCCCGCAACCATATCGCAGCCATGCTTGACGCCATCTCCACCTTCGAAACCATCGACAGCGAGCCCCGCAGCGCCGAAGGCGGCTCGCGGCCTTCGGACGATCTCGCGCTGGACGCCTATTCCCGCGTCGTCACCGAGGTCGTCGACCGCGTCGGCCCGAGCGTCGTGCGCATCGACATCCGCCGCGCCGGCAAGGGCGGCGGGTCCGGCTCGGGCGTCATCGTCTCGCCCGACGGGCTGGCGCTGACCAACAGTCACGTCGTGCAGGGCGCGAAGACCGTCGCGCTGACGACGATGGAAGGGCGGCGAATTTCAGGCGCGCGTGCTTGGCGACGATCCCGACACCGACCTCGCGCTGCTGCGCATCGACGAATTCGTCACCCTGCCGTCGGCCCGGCTCGGCGACAGCGGCAAGCTTGCGGCGCGGGCAGATCGCGATCGCGATCGGCAATCCCCTCGGCTTCGACGCGACTGTCACGACGGGCGTCGTTTCCGCGCTCGGGCGCTCGCTGCAGTCGCGCACCGGGCGGATGATCGAGGACGTCGTGCAGACCGACGCCGCGCTCAATCCGGGCAATTCCGGCGGGCCGCTCGTCGTCGTCCGCGGCGAGGTGATCGGCATCAACACCGCCGTGATCATGGGCGCGCAGGGCATCTGCTTTGCGGTGGCGTCCAACACCGCCCATTTCGTCGCGGGCGAGATCGCCCGGCACGGCCGCGTGCGGCGCGCCTTCATCGGCGTCGCCGCGGCGACGATCGCCATTCCGCGTCGCATCGCGTTGCGCCATGCAGCTGACCAGGCCAACGGCGCGCAATTGATCGACGATCGACCAGAGCGGTCCGGCCGCGCAGGCGGGACTTCTGACGGGCGACATCATTGATCGGGCTCGACGGCAAGCCCGGTAGCCGGCGTCGCGGATCTCGTGCGCCTGCTCGACGCCGACAAGATCAATCGCGCGGTCAGCGTCGAGCTACCTCAGGCGTTCGGAGCGGCGCGGCTCTGGATCGGTCCGGTCGAGCGCGCGCCGCAATTGCTGTCGCCGCCGGTCGGTCGTCGCTGAGACCGGCGCATTCGCGTTTCTTGTCAGCGTTTCTTGGCGTGAAACCAGCGGGCCGGGCAGGGCGGCTTCCGCCTCCGCGCGCAGCGCGGCTTCATGGCCGCTGACGAAACGATGCGCCAGGAAGGCGCCGCCGATCGCGCACAGCAGCGCGACGATTCCGACCGGGCGCGCATAATGCTCGAAGGCGAGGCCCAGGAAATAGCCGCCGAGACCGAAGATCGTCGCCCAGACCGCGCCGCCGAGCGCATTGAACAGAAGAAAGCGCGGCCACGGCAAATGGTTGACGCCGGCCAGAAAGGCCGCGAACGTGCGCAGGATCGCGACAAAGCGGCCGAAGAACACGATCTTGCCGCCATGGCGCAGGAACAGATATTGCGCGACCTTCAGCCGGCCCTCGTCGACCCGGATCGCCGCGCCATATTTGTAGACCAGCGGAAAGCCGAATTCCCGCCCGACCCAATAGCCCGCATTGTCGCCCACAATCGCGGCCAGCGCCGCGACCGCGATGACGAGCCCGATCTGCAGCGTGCCTTGCCCGGCGAACACGGCGGCGGAAATCAGCGCGGTTTCGCCCGGCATCGGCACGCCCGCGCTTTCCAGCGCCACAAGCAGCGCGACCGCGAGATAGCCGTATTCGCCGATGAAGGGATGCAGATGCTCGAGCAGCGGCATGCGTCAGCTATCGGTCCTCGCTCGGACTAGCCCGCCGCGCGTCCGCCTCGTCAGCCGCCGCGCGTTGGCGCGCACGCGACGGCGCGCGGGCGCGGTCGCGGCCTCCGCGACGTCGACCAGGGCGTGCGAGACCTGATGGGGCGAAATCGCGCCGCCGAACGCGGCCCGAATCAGGAACGAACTCCAAGCCATCTGCGCGCCGATGACGCCTTCATAGGCGGCCGCGAATTTCTCCTGCACCATCAGGCGCGACCTCGCGCGAGCGCTCGCCGGAAAGGTCGAGGCCCGGAGCGACCAACCCCGGGGCGCGCGCCGCAATGGTCACTGCCGCGTCTAGCCCCGCTTGAGCGGTCTTGCCGGCCAGTTTCAGCGAACGACGGGTCAAATCGATCATCGCGGCAGCCTTCCGATCTCAGCTGAATGTGGGGTTCGCGCGTCTTGCATGCAAGCCCGACGCACATGCCTTCACCCCACCGCCGCGGCCGGGAACCTGGATTCCGAGCCCGTGGAGCGACTGTCCTACAAACTGCAAGCATGCGCGCATTTGGCCCGGCATGTCCAGTGCCCAAAAGGAGGGGCGAGCTCAGACTACGAGGGACTTCCGGTATTGGATGAAGCCCGAACGCTCTGCGATCTTGTCGTAGAGGATGCGCGCCTGGGCGTTGCTTTCGTGGGTCATCCAATAGACGCGGGTGGAACCAGCCTGTTTCGCCGCCGAATAGACCGCTTCGATCAGAAGCCGTCCGACGCCCTTTCCGCGCGCTTCGGGCATCGTGAACAGGTCCTGGAGATAGCAAACCGGCGTCAGCATCCAGGTGTTGCGGTGGTAGAGGTAATGCACGGCGCCGAGCAACTGACCGTCGTTTTCCGCGACGAAGGCGTAGATCGGCTCCTCGGGGTCGAAAAATCGCGCCCAGGTCGTGCGCGTCACCTCGTCGCTGGGATTGCTCTTGTAAAACTCGTGATAGCCGCGCCAGATGGGGAGCCAGCGTTCCCAATCCTTGGGGAGAATTGGCCGTATGTCGACTTCGCTCATGCCCTGGTCCTGCTCTGCGATGAGCGCTCCAGAGGGCGGCAGGCGCGCACTCGTGTCAAGTCTCGTCGCCCAGGCTTGGGACGCGCGCAAGTTCTTGATATGCGTTAGAGTATCGTCCAGCGGCGGAATGTGGAGGGGTCATGTCCACGACATCGGGAGCGGTCCGGGATCACAGAACTTTGGCGCGCATGCCGCTGTTCGCGTCGCTGAGCCCGGAGGACATAAAGGCCCTCGACGCGCGCTGCCAGTGGCGCAAGGTTTCCGCCGGCGAGTGGGTGATCGACTACCAGGCCGAAGGCGTCGACGTGTATTTCGTGTTCAGCGGACATGCGCGCGTCGTGCTGATGGGCTCCGGACGCGAGATGATCCTGCACGACATCGGGGAAGGCGAATATTTCGGCCAATATTCCGCGATCGACGGCAAGCCGCGCTCGGCGGCCATCGTCGCCGTTAATGACACGGTCGTCGCGCGGATGTCGGCGGCGCTGTTCTGGGAGGCGATCCATGGCCATCCCGGCGTGCGCGAAGGCGTTCTCAAAGGTCTCGTCGCCGACGCGAGGGCGCTCAACGAGCGCGCGGCCGAGCAGGCCAATTTCGACGCGCGTCAGCGGGTCTGCGCCGAGTTGCTGCGCCTGTCGCGCAACGGACACGAAGGCCGCGTGGTCGTGTCGCCGCCGCCGACCCATGCCGAACTCGCCGCGCGCATCAGCTCCCATCGCGAGGCGGTCACCAAGATCCTCAACGCGCTGGAACGCGACGGGCTGATCGCGAAAAGCCCGTCGGCGATCGTCCTGAACGATCCGACGGGCGTTAGACGGATATTGGCGGCCAAGGTTTGACGCCTCAGTCGCGAAACTCAGCGGGCCGGAAACCCGTGGGCTAAGCTGTCCAGATTGATGAGGTCGGCTTCCAGCATCTGCTGCAGGTCGCTCTTCCAGACATCGCGGCGCGGCGACTCGTCGGCGTCGCGCGGTTTGCGTCCTGCGGACGCCTTGCCGACAATCGCGACCGCGCCGATCGCCAATCCGGCCAGAACCGCCAGCGTCAACGTCAGCGTTGACTGGCCGGCATAGTACAGGTCGGCCTGCTCGGCGCTCGCAGACGACTGCGCTGCGATCTTCGTGACCCGGGGCGCGGCGATTTCGCGCCCGGCGATGAACTGCGCGTCGGCGGCGACCGCGTCCGCGAATTGATTGATTCCGGAGAAACTGACCAATGCGACGTCATCGCGTTGCATCGCGACGGTGGGAACGGTGCTGCACGCGAAAACGAGAGCGGTAAGTCCCGGCAGAAGCTTGTTCGACATGACGGTTCCCCATGGTCTCGTGGTTCAGGTCGGGTGGGGGAAGAGGCGCCGCGCCGCTCGACCTTTGATGCTCCGAGGTGTAGCCGCCCGTTAACCATGGGTCTGTGGCGTTTCCCACACGGCGCGAAGGCGTCGGGCCCGTTTCGAGGCGCCTATGAAGTGACCAGCGACGACCTCGCTTTTCCGCGCGAACGGGAAGGTCATCGTCAGCCCTTCCCGCCCAGCGAGCGCGGGGCCATGAGGACGGGCTCCCGCAGGCCCGGGATGGATTTCGCAAGGCCGCGGATTCCGCGCCGGAAATTCTCGCGACGCGCGTACCCTTCGAAATCGACGCCTTGCCGGGCTCGGCGTCGCGGGTGAGCGGCTCGGCGCCACACGCAGGCCTCAGTCCCCATCCCGTCGATCGCCTCGAACTATTCGGCAAATTCGAGGGAACGCAGAAATGTTTCATTTTGTGACAATCGTCACAGCGTCACCCGCCACGGCGCCGCAGGTGTAATGGGGGTTGCGTAAGGCGGTTTGAGGTCATGTGACAGAGAGGGCATTGCCATGCGGGTCGTTCTCGAATCCGAAGAACCGGCCGATCCTCGTTCTTTGCTTCGCCTGACGGTCAATTCCCTGGTCGTCGGCGAACATCTGACCTCGCTGCAGGCTCACGTCGCGATCGCTTGGGCGCTGGAGACGTTGGCGCGGTCGAATTGCGATCGGGCGCCGCTCGCAGCGTATTGCGGCGCGACCCCACTTCGGCCCGTCCGGCCGATCAATCGACTTGGGTTCGGCGATTTCAATCCGGGAGCGCGCGTCGGATAGAGACGCATCAGAGACCCTTCGCAAGAGGAACCCGCGCCGGCGTCTTGCGCCCATGGTCGTCATGGGCCGCGCCGAATGGCTCGCGCCTCCTGCGCTCCTCCCGCGCCGGTTTGCGCCCCAGCGCCCCGAGGGCACAGCGCCGCCCGTCTAGAACGGCCAGGCCGTCAGGAGCGACGGCGGCAATCCCGCCAACCGCGAGTCGCGGCTATCGCGCCGCGACGATCCAATAGACGATGCAGATCCACGACGTCGCACGCGGCAGCCGCTGCGTCGCTTCAAAGCCCTCGGCCGCCGTCTGACGGAGGCGCCCCGTTTCAAGGCGCCGGCGGCTCAAAGTCCATTGCCGGCCTTCGGCGGCCCGCGCGAAATCGCGGTCGCGGCGAGCAGGCGTGCGAGACCGCGCGGGTCTTCGAAATTGAGCGTCACCGGCAGCGCCAGAATCTCACGCGCGTAGGCCCGCGCGATCCGGACATGATCTTTCTCGGTCGTAACCGCGATGAGATCGCGCGCGCTCGCCTCCGACAGGAGGGCCTCGATTTCGAGTTGCGAAAATGCGTGGTGATCCGCGAAGACCCGAGCCTCGACCACGCTCGCGCCGATCGAGGCGAGCGAGGCGAAGAACTTTTCCGGCCGCGCGATGCCGGCGAAGGCGAGCACCCTTCGCCCGATCAGGCCCGCGGAAACGACGGCGTCGGGCTGCAGGCGGGCGCGAAAGACGGGTTTGCCCGGCGCGGCGTCGTAGACCGCGCCCAGCGCGTCGATGTCGCCGCCGATCAAGACGATCGCATCGACGAAACCGATCTGCGCCTCCAGCGGCGCCCGCAGCGGCCCGGCGGGCAGGCAGAGGCCGTTGCCGAACCTTGTGTCGCCGTCGACCACGGCGAACGAGAGATCTTTCGCGAGCGCAGGATTTTGCAGGCCGTCGTCCATCAGCAGCACATTGGCGCCGGCCTCGATCGCGGCGGCGGCCGAGGCGACCCGATCGGCGCCGACGTAGCAGGGCGCGATGCGCGCGAGCAGCAGCGGCTCGTCGCCGACGTCATGGGCGCCGTGCAGCGCTGGATCGACGCGCAGCGGCGCGACGCGCCTGACGCCGCCGTAGCCGCGCGAAAGGAAGGCGACGCGTTCGCCGGCCGTCTGCAACATGCGCGCGACGGCGATTGCGGTCGGCGTCTTGCCGGCGCCGCCAACAACGAAATTGCCGACGCAGATGACGGGAGCCGAAGCCGCGACGCCCGGCCGCGCCATGCGCCGCGCGGCCGCCGCGCCGTAGATCGCTCCCAGCGGCGACAGCGCGCGGGCGATCCAGCCCGGACGCTCGTCCTGCCAGAAGCGCGGCGCGATCAACGGCGCGCAACCGGTAGCGCGGCCAGATGCGGCTGCAGCGCGCGCATCGCCCGCTCGACCGCGCCCGCCTCGCGCTCGACCGCGCTCGCCGCCGCGCGCGCCATCGCGCGCAGCCGTCCGGCGTCGGCGAACAGGGCGAGCAGCGTCGCGGCGAGTTCGTCCGCGTCGCGCGTCAGGGCCGCCCCGCCGCCGGAATCGAGCAGAGCGTAGATATCGGCGAAATTGGCGACATGCGGCCCGTGCAGGATCGCGCTCGCGAGCTTGGCCGGCTCGATCGGGTTCTGCCCGCCCTCGCTCGCCAGCGATTTGCCGACTAGCACGACGCCCGCGAGCCGGTAGAACAAGCCGAGCTCGCCCATCGTGTCGCAGATGTAGACCTGCGTCTCGCGTTCGGGGCGCTCGCCGCGCGAGCGCAGCGCGCAGACGAAGCCCAGCGCCTGCAATTGCGCGAGGATCGCCTCGCCTCGCGCGGGATGGCGCGGGGCGATCAGCGTCAGCGCGTCCGGGAAGAGGGCCTCGAGCCTGCGATGCGCCTCGGCCGCGATGCGCTCTTCGCCCTCGTGGGTGGAGGCCGCGATCCAGATCTGACGCCCGGAGGTCAGGCCGGCGAGGGCGGCGAGTTCCTGACGGTCCGCCGGCGGCGCGGTCGCGTCGAATTTCAGGTTGCCGATCACCTGGACTTCGCGCGCGCCGAGCGCGGCAAGGCGCTCTGCGTCCGCGGGGGTCTGCGCGAGGCTGAGGTCGATGCGCGAAAGCAGCTCGCGTATGAAACTTCGGGCATAGCTCCAGCGCTCGAACGAGCGCGCGCTCATGCGCGCATTGACCATCACCAGCGGCACGTTGGCGCGGCTGGCCTCGACGATCATGTTCGGCCAGAGTTCGGATTCGGCGATCAGGCCGAGTTCCGGGCGCCAGTGGGCAAAAAAGCGGCGCATGAAATCCGGGTGCGTCGAGCGGCGCGAACTGGTGCAAGGATCCGGCGGGCAGGCGCCGCTCGAGCAGGCGCGCGGACGTCACCGTGCCCGTCGTCACCAGGGCGCCCCGCCCGCTTTGGGTCAGTCTGTCGACCAGCGGCAGCAGGGAAAGCGACTCCCCGACGCTGGCGCCATGCAGCCAGACCAGCGGGCCGCTCGGGCGCGACTGGCCGGCCTCTCCGCGCCGCTCCTCGAGCCTTATTGCGTCCTCCTTGCCGCGGTTGAGACGCAACGAGAGCAGCGGCCCTGCGAGCGGCGTCGCGAGACGGGTCGCGAGCCGGTAGCCGCCGAGCGAAAGCGGCAGACTCATGCCGACCTCAGATCTTTCGGCCTCAAAGCCGCCGGACCGAGGTCGGCGGGTCTGAGGTCGGCGCCCGGATCGCGCCCGCCGACGAGAGCGTAGGCGCGGCGATGGACTTCGTCGAGCGCGGCCTGCACGGCCAGCCGCGCCGCTTCCATCGCATCGTCGTCGGCGTCCGCGGGCACATGGATGAGGTCCCCGACCACGATGGCGCCGCGTCCGAACGGCTTGCCGACGCTCGCACGGTCCCAGGAATCGAATTCGAAACGGCGGCTCGTCACCACCGCCGTCGGCGCGATCGGCCGGCCGGAGATGCGCGCGAGCAGCACGATCCCGCGGCCGGCGACCCGCGCCCGCTTGGGCACGTCCGCCATCATCGCCACCGAAACTCCGCGCGCCAGAAAACGCCTGAGCGAAAGCGTCGCCGAAGCGCCGCCCTTGTCGCGGATGCGATGCGAGCGTCCGCCCGAGCCGCGCACCGGCGTGACGCCGAGATGGCGCAACGCGACGGCCTGCGCCCCGGCGTCCCGATGACGGGAAATCAGGGCGGCCATGCGCGAAATCGATTTGGGCCACGCGTAGGAGATCATCAGATGCTGTCCATGCCACATCGCGACGATGACGGGCGTCTGGCCCGCGATGGCGGCGTCGAGATCCCTGGGTTCGCGAACAAAGCGGTTGGTGCGGCGCACCAACCACAGATAGAGCGCGAAGAGAAGGCCGAGCGCCTCTTCCGCGAATACGCTGACCCACCGCTTCGCCATCGTCGCTTTCTCAGGCAAGCTTCCGGATGAGGCCCTTCGGCTCGAGCAAGCGATGCAGATGCACGATGAAGTAGCGGGTCTGGGCGCTGTCGACCGTCGCCTGCGCCTTGGCCCGCCACGCCTTTTCCGCGCTGTCGTAATTGGGGAAAATCCCGACGATATCGATCTTCGACGGATCGCGAAAATCGAATGTGTCGAGGCTTTTCAACTCGCCGCCGAACACCAGGTGCAGGAGCTGCTCCGATTCATGCGCCGCGGCGCTGGTCTCAGTCATGACGTCTATCCTTGCCAGGGCCCCGCTCCGGGGCGCGAACGAGCGGCGACGGGCTTTGCCCTGTGGGCGAGTAAAACGCAACCGCCGGCGCGAGCCGACCCGCGGTTCAAGTTTCGTGCCGATGGCTTTACGCCCTCACGATCCCAACGGCGCGACCGAGCGCCGAGGTAAGGCTCGGCAGCAGCGCACAGGGCGCCGCCGCCAGCGAATCACGGCGGGTCGTTCTGGCATTATAGCGCAGAGGCCGTCCTTCCGCGTCGCGCAACCCGGCGCCGGCCTCCTCGAGCAGGATATCGGCGCCGGCCACGTCCCAGTCGTGCGAATTGGCCGAGGCGAGGGCCGCGTCGAGCGAGCCGTTGGCGACCCGGGCGAGACGATAGGCGAGCGAGGGAATTTTCGGCTCGGTTTCGAAGGCCACGCCCGCCGCCGCGGATGTCGCGGAGACGAGTTGGCGGGGGCCGCCGACCCGAGCGCCATTCAGGTCTTGCCGATCGGAGGCGCGAACCGGAACGCCGTTCAGGGTGGCGCCGGCGCCGGTGGAGGCGGCAAAGGTCTCCCCGAGCGCCGGCGCATGGACGACGCCGGCGATCGGCCTGTGGCCGACGACGAACGCGATCGAGACTGTCCAGCGCGCATCGCCGGAAAGAAAGGCGCGCGTGCCGTCGATCGGGTCGACCACGACGAGTTCGCCGAGGGCGAGACGGGCCTCGTCGTCCGCGGTCTCCTCGGAAAGCCAGCCGGCGTGCGGGAAAATCGCGCCCAGCCGCGCTTTCAGGAAGCGATCGACCGCCATGTCGGCTTCCGTGACCGGCGATCCCCCGTGCTTGTACCCGACGCGGGCGGCGGTCGGCTCCCCTAAGCGGAAGTCGCGCAGCGCGATCTGCCCCGCCAGGCGCGCAGCCTCGACGAGCGCCGTCAGCGCATCGGCGCCGCGCGCGGCCAGTTCCGCATCGGGGGAGGGGTTCGCGTTGACCATGGACGCGGGAGCTTTACGGTGCCGCGGCTTCGCGCGCAATGCCTGCCTGGCGCGTCAGCGCCCCTGCACGATCAAGAGGCGCACGGCGAAGGCGCCCATGACGCTGGCCAGGAAATAGTCGAATGCCCGGATCGCGCCGGGATGGGCCCGCGCGGCGGCGACAAAACGGGCCGCGACCAGGATCGCCGCGCCGTTCACCAGCGTCGCAATGGCGACGAAGGCGAGGCCGAGCGCGAAGAACTTGCTGGCCGCCTCCGGATCGCCCGCCGCGATGAACTGCGGCAGGAAGGTCACGAAGAACAGGATGATCTTCGGGTTGGTCAGGTTGATCAGCACGCCGGTGAGAATAGGTCTTGGCGAGGCCGACTTTGACGCCCCCTCGCGGATCGAGCTTCAGCGCGGCGCCGCGCCGCAAAGCGCCATAGGCGAGCCAAAGCAGATAGAGCGCGCCGACGACGCGCAGAACGTCATAGAGCCGCGCCGAGGCCGCGATCAGCGCGGAGAGGCCGAGCGCGGCGGCGATCGTGTGGGCGAGCACGCCCGTCATCACGCCGGCGAGCGCCGTCAGCCCATGCGCGCGCCCGCCGCTCAAGGTCTTTTGCAGGAAAAGCGCCATGTCGGGCCCCGGCGTCGCCGCCAGCAGCGACGCAGGCGCCGGCATAGGCGAACAGGATCGGCGCCGACGGCAGAAGGCTCATCGCGCCACGACCGCGAGCGCGACGCCCGCCATGACGCCGGCCGTGGCGCGGCGGACGATTTTGACCGCCCGCGTCGAGCGGATCCAGCCGCGCACCCGGTTGGCCGCCAGCGCGTAGGAGGCGAGCGTCGCCGAGAGGATCGCCGCGCTCACCCCCGCGATTACGAGAAAACGCGCCAGATCGAGGCTGTCGAGGTCGACGACCAGCGGCATGATCGAGAGGAAGAAGACGATCACCTTGGGATTGCCGAGCGTCAGCGAAAGCGAGCCGAGGAAGGCGCGCAGGCCGCGCGTGGAGAGGGGCGGGGGCAGGTCGGGGTCGGGCGCCGACGGCGCGCGCACGAGGCCCCAGGCGATATAGAGCAGATAGGCCGCGCCCGCGAATTTGAGCGCGAGGAACAGCATGGCGAATTCATGCGCGAGCACCGCAAGTCCGGTCGTTGCGATCGCCAGCCAGATGACGTCGCCCGCGACATAGCCGAGGATGAAGGGCGCCACGCCCGCCAGCCCATGCGCCATCACCCGCCCGACCAGCGCGGCGATCCCCGGACCCGGCGTCGCGACGGCGGCGAAATAGACGCCCGCGAACAGGAGAAGCGAATAGAGGGTCACGCGACGGGTCTCCGGCGGCGGCAATTGCGGACGCCAGCCATGCCGCTTCGGAAGCGGCGGCGTCAAGCTCCCGTCTTGACGAACCCGCGTCCGGCGGGTTCCCTCGCCATGCCCCGTGATTCTCCCGGAGATTGCTCATGCAGCGCCAAGCGCTCATCCTGTTCGCCGCTCTCGCCCTGGCCGCCTGCAATTCGACCGCCCCGGCGCCGCAAGCCGCAGCGCCGGCGCCCGGCTCCGCCGCGGTTACGCCGCCCGGGTTTCAGTTGCCGGCGGGCGGCGATTGCTCGGCCGAGATCGCGCGCTACCGCGCCATCCAGGACAACGATCTCTCGATGGGCCATGTCGCGCAATCCGTCTACGACCAGATCAAGGGCGAGATCGCGAACGCCGAGCGCGAATGCGCGGCCGGCCACGACGCGCAGGCGCGCGCGATGATCGTCGCCTCCAAGCAAAAGCACGGCTATCCCACGGCTTTGTGAGCGCAGCGCGCGAGCTCGGCGCGCCCTGAGTTCCGCGCGATCCTTATCGCCTCGCGATGACGACCGGAGGCGCCGTCACAAGGGATCAGGCGCCGGGCGGCGTCGCTGTTCGATCATCACAGACCCGGCGTCAACTTTGTTTGTCGGCGAATACATGGTCCAGCAGCGCCCGCACGAAATCCGGCGTGCGCTTGCCGTCGAGATCGCTCGTCTTGCGCGCGACATGCATGCGCGCGAGTTCGGGCTTCTCCTCGCGCGCCAGGAAAGCCTCGACGCGCGCCTTGGCGGCTTCGGCGGAAATGTCCAATTGCATGATCTTCATGCAGGCGATCCGCGGCGGGTCGTAGACGACGGTCCAGCTTGCGCCGAAGCGCGTCTCGCGCGCGGCGATGCCGGTTTCCTCTTCCAGTTCGCGCGTCACGCTCGCGGTGAGATCGACCCGGTCGCCGAACACGTCTTGCCGGTCCGGCGTTCCGGCGGCGAAATAGACGGAGCCCGCGTTGGCGGTGTGGCTCGCCATTTCGCCGAGCAGGAAGGCGCCGTCGGCGCCGCGCAACGCGGCCATCGCGAAGCCGTTGCAGACCCCGTCGGCGGGATTGCCGAATGCGCGCCAGCCGAGAAACGCGGCGTACTCGACCTCGAAATAGGCGCCGCGCAGCGCGAGCGCGCCGTCGGGCCGGGCCGCGATCTCATGCCGCCCGAGCAGCAGCACGCGCCCGTTGAAGAGACTGGGTTGCCGCGCGCGCCGCTCGCGCCAATGGGCCTCGATGTCGGCGGCGCGTTCTCTCAGGAACGGCCAGTCGTGTGGCTCCAGACGAAAGTCGAGCTCGGCGATCTCGAGAATGCGCGGCGGGCTCACAAGTCGATCGCGCCCTGACAGACGATCGTCGCGGAGCCGCCGATGGTCGCGCCGCGCAGGACGCCGCCCTCGACCTCGAGGCCGAGCGAGATGAAGCTCGGGCGGCCCATCTCGACGCCCTGTTCGATCGTCACCATGTGCTCGCCATCGCCCGGCGGCTCGAAAGCCATCAACACGCCCGCGAAAGCCGCCGCGGCGCCGCCCGTCGCGGGGTCTTCGTAGATGCCCCAGCCCGAAGCAAACATGCGCGCGTGGAACTGCGAGCCGGCGTTCACGGCCTCGCGGCTATAGAGATAGACGCACGGCCCGCCGTTCTCGCCCCAGTGCCGGCGGTCGGGCTTGGCGTTCCTGACCGCCGCGAGATTGTTGACGGGCACGAACAGATTGGGCGTGCCGGCGCCGAACAGCGCCGGTTGATGCGCGTCGAAGCCGATGTCGGAAACGTTCAGGCCGAGGTCGGCGGCCAGCGAGGCCGCGGACGGCGCTTCGCCGAGCCGCTCGGGCAGGCGCGGCAGATGGAAATAGGCCGCCATCGCCTGATCGCGGCGATGACGCGCGATGCAGACGACGTCGCCGACCTTCTCCTCCAGCACCAGCCGCAGGTCCTCGCTGCGCAACAGGTCGCGCGCGCGCAAATGCGCAAGCAGCACGGCCGTTCCGACGGTCGGATGGCCGGCAAACGGCAATTCGCGCGCGGGCGTGAAGATGCGCAGCGCCGCCGTATTGACCGGATTTTTCGGCTCGCGAACGAATACGGTCTCGGCGAGGTTGAATTCACGCGCGATCCGCTGCATCCGCTCGTCGTCGAGCCCGTCGCTGTCGATCACCACCGCGAGCGGATTGCCGGCGAGCGACGTTTCGGTGAACACGTCCAGCGTGTAATAGGCGCGGCGCATCGCGGGATCTCCTACAATTTCTCGGCCTGAAACCGTCGCGTCGGACTGACGAGTTCCTCTTGCGCGGCGATCAGGGCGAGTTCGCGCGAGCCCGAGGCCGCCGTGGCCGCGACGACGCCGTAGACGCTGGAGGCCGCGCTGGCAAGCGCGTCAGGCGCCGAGCGACGCTCCAGCCAGTGAAACAGGAAGAGCGCGCTGAGCAGGTCGCCGGCGCCGTTGACCGCGATCGGCAGGCGCGGCGTGCGCAGCCGCCAGAGATCCGCGCCGTCGGAGGCGACCATGTCGAGCGCGTCGGCGGGCGTCTGTGCGAGGCTGAGCGAAGTGACGAGGATCGCCTTCGGGCCGCGCGCGTGCAACTGCGCCAGAGCGGCCCGCGCGCCCTCGAGGTCGCCGACTTCGCGGCCCGCGAGATAGCCAAGTTCGAACGCGTTCGGCGTGATGAGGTCGGCGCGCGGCAGTCCGCGCTCGCGGAAGAATTCGGGCACGCCGGCGCCGACGTAGACGCCGCGCCCGACGTCGCCGATCACGGGATCGCAGGCGTAAACCGCCCGCGGGTTCGCGGCGCGCGCCGCATCGAGCGCCCTGAGCGCCGCTTCGCCGATCTCAGGCCGGCCGAGATAGCCTGTCAGCACGGCGTCGCAATCCGCCAGCGCCCCGATCGCCTTCAGCCCCTCGACGAGATCGTCGATCAGCGCCGCCTCGAACGCCCGCCCGCGCCAGCCGGGATAGCCGGCGTGGCTGGAAAACTGCACCGTGTGGATCGGCAGAACCTCGCAACCCAGCCGCTGCAAGGCAAAAACGGCCGCGCTATTGCCGACATGGCCGAACACGACATGGGACTGGAGCGAGAGAATCCGGGGCGGCATAGGCGCAGGGGACGACGATTCGCGGGCGAGGTCAAAGGCGGTTACGAACCCCTAGCCTTCGCCATCGCCGCGAAAATGGCGCTCGCTCTCGGACCGGCCAGCAACGTCTCGACATCGGCGGCGAGCCGGTGGCGCCAGTTGGGGCGTTCGCGATCGGTGCCGGGCAAGTTGGTGGCGACGGTCTCTCCGGCGAGGTCGTCGAACTGGGCGCTGGCGAACACCGAGCCGGAATTGGCGACGAAGGCGTGGATCGCGGCGGCGAGGGCGTCGCTCATCGGGGCGTCGAGATCGGGTTCCTCGGCGATTTCCCCGGCGCGGCGCAGCGCGGAAACCATGGCGCGCTTTTCCGTCGAGGCGCGCGGCGATCGCGCGCTCGGCGTCTGGCGAGGCTGAGCAGGCCGAGGCTGCAGCCGTTCGCCGATGTCGGCGCCCAGCCACCAGCCGGCCAGCGTCGGGAGGTCGTGCGTCGTCGCGCAGGCGATGGAGAGCGCGGGATAATCGGCGGGATCGAGGAAATCGAGGCCGTTGCGCTCGAACCAGAGCACGCGCATGCCGAGATATGTCGGCGCGCGTGAGTTTCTCGCGAAAGCCCTCGGGCACGGTGCCGAGATCCTCGCCGATGATCATGCAGCGATGGCGCTGGCTCTCCAGCGCGATCTGGCCGATCAGATCGTCGACGGGATAGGCGAGATAGGCGCCCTGCGCGGGCCTGGCGCCGTCGGGAATGACGAAGAGCCGCGTCAGGCCCATCGCGTGGTCGATGCGCAGCAGGCCGGCGTGGCGCATGTTGGCGCCATAGAGCGCGGCGAGCCCGCGCCAGCCCTCGCGCGCGCCGGCGATCGGGTCGGGCGGCGGCAGGTGCCAGACCTGGCCCTGCGCCGAGAAAGGATCGGGCGGCGCGCCGACGCTCGACTCCGATCGCGAGTTCTCCGCGCGCGCGACCAGCTCTCCGCGCCGTCGGGCGCCGCGCCCACCGCGAGATCGCGATAAAGGCCCATCTCCAACCCGCCCGAGCGTTGCGCGCGCGCCGCGGCCCGCTGCAATTGCCGGTCGGCGAGAAATTGAGCAGAACAGCGAGAAGTCGACATCGTCGGCGCGCTCCTCGGCCTTCGCGGCGAGGGCTGCCGGCTCGGCGCCCGGCGCAGCGCGCTCGGGCCAACGCGCCAGTCCTCGCCCTTGCCGCTCGTGCGAGATCGCCTCGAAAGATCGCGAAGCGCCGCAGCGCCTCGCCGCCCTCGCGACGAAGCGCGCGTAATCCGCGAACAGCGGATCGCTCGGCCTGGCCGCGCGCGCGCGCGCGAAGGCGGCGTAGCGCGCGCCCGCAAAGCCGCGCGTTTCAGCGTCCAGACGGCCTGGTAATCGACGCAGCGCGGAAACGCGGCGAGCGGCTCGTCGAACGCGGCGAGCGCGTCCGCGAGGCCGATCCGTCGGCAGGCCGCGCGCCCGAATACGTCGATCAGCAGCGGATCGAGAAAGCGCCGGTCGGAGGGGTGATAGGGGCTCGCGCGGCTCGCGGTCGTCGCGGAAACAGAGCATGCATCGGGCTGACGCCGAGGAACGCCGCGCCGTGGCGCCCGCGGCCGCGCCCGCGAGGCCGAGCGTCGTGAAATCGCCGATGCCCTGATCGCCCTCGCTGCGTCGCAGCGCGTAGAGTTGCGCCGACGGCGCCGAAGCGGCGCCGCCAGGTCGCGATTTCGAGCCGTAAGCCTCGGGCGGCGCGATCGTGAGCGCGAAGCTGACGCCGTCGACTTCGAGCCGGTGGCGGCCCGATCGGCAGCGGGGGCAGGTCGAGCGAAGCCTCGACGATCTCGCGTCCGTTCGCCAGCTTCGCGCCGGACGCTCGTCGGCGTCGGGCACGCGGCCCGCGATGGTCTGCGCCGTCTTCGGTCAGGACATGGAAATCGAGCCGGCGCGAGGGCGCGGAGGCGTCGGCGCGAAGCGGGAATTTCATCGGCGCCGTCGTGCGGCATCGTCAGGGAATAGGGAAGCGCGCCGCGCGCGCGTTTCCTCGACGAGGCGGTCCAGCGACTCGCGCGCCTGCGCTGCGAGCGCGCGGGCAGGCGCAGCGCGTGCGAGCAGCGCGAGCTTGGTTGGCGAACGAGACGAGGGTGTGATTGCCGCCACGTCCCACCAATCGCCGGAAATGCCGGCGGCGTCGGCGAGCGCGTCGATGACCTCGCGCGTCGGGCGGCCGGGCGCGCGGACCCTCGCGCGGCGCGATCGCCTCGGCGAGGATCAGCGTCGCGCGCGCTTTGATTTCGAGCCGGTCGGCGAGCGGCGTCGGCGCGTCGCGATGGCGTCGTCGCTGGTGTCGATCAGGATGCGCCAGGCGCGTGTCCGCGCGCGGCTCGGGCAGTCGCAGCGAGAGGCGCTGCGTCGCCGCGGTTGAAGGCGACCGCGACGCGGTCGAGCGCCCCGGCGTCGCGCGCGGCGAAGACCGCGACGAGCGACTTCGCCGTCGCCGGGCGTCCCATTGCTCGCCCGACGTCATCGCGGCCCTCGGCGTCGCGCCATTCCACGTCGGGCAGGCCGCTTTCATCGAAGGGCTGGCCGGTAAGCCAGGTCAGCGCTGTTCAGCGCGGGATGGGCCGCCTGACGGCGCTGAGCCGGCCGACGAAAGCGGCGAGCGAGGAATCGGCCGCGCGCCAGTCGAGCCAGGAGATCGCGTTATCCTGGGCATAGGCGTTGTTGTTGCCGTGCTGGCTGTGCCCGGTCTCCGCGCCCATCGCGAGCATCGGGACGCCGCGCGCTGCGAACATGCAGCGCGAGCAGATTGCGCATGTCGCGCGCGCGCTTGGCGCGGATCGCGGGATCGTCGCTCGGGCCCTCGACGCCGTGGTTCCAGGAATAATTCTCGTTGGTCCCGTCGCGATTGTCCTCGCCGTTGGCCTCGTTGTGCTTGTGCTCGTAGGAGACGAGGTCGGCGAGCGTGAAGCCGTCGTGCGCGACGACGAAGTTGACGCTCTTGGCGGGCGTGGGGGCGTGCGAAAAAATGTCGCGCGAGCCGGCCAGGCGAGTCGCGAGATCGCCGCGCATGCCGCCGTCGCCGCGCCAGAAGCGGCGCGCCGCGTCGCGGAAGCGGTCGTTCCATTCGCTCCAGCCCTCGGGGAAATTGCCGAGCTGATATCCGCCGGGCCCGATGTCCCAGGGCTCCGCGATCAGCTTCGCCTTGCCGACGATCGGATCGTTCGCGATCGCGGCGAAACAACGGCGCGTGCGGATCGAAGCCCGAGTCGCGTCGCCCGAGCGCGACGGCAAGATCGAAGCGGAAGCCGTCGACGCCGCCGTAGGCCATCCATCGGCGCAGGGCGGCCAGCGACATGTTCGACGTTCACGTCCCGATCGAGCGCGAGGCAATTGCCGCAGCCCATGTCGTTGACGTATCGCGCGGGATCGCCAGGGTTCAGGCGGAAGTAGGAGGCGTTGTCGAGCCCACGGAACGACAGCGTCGGACCGAACTCGTCGCTCTCGCCATTGTGGTTGAGCACCACGTCGAGCAGGGCTTCGAGCCCCGCCGCATGCAGCGCGTCGGTCGCCGCGCGCACTTCCGCCCAGCCCTCCGGCGCGAGGCGCGGATCGGGCGCGCCGAGAATGACGGGATTGTAGCCCCAGGCGTTGGTCAGGCCGAGCCGCGGCAGGTGCCGTTCGTCCACGAAGGCGTCGGCCGGCATGATCTCGACGCTGGTGACGCCGAGCGATTTCAGATGCGCGATCAGCGGCGGCTCGGCGAGCGCGGCGAAGCGGCCGCGCGTGGCCTCTGTTATGTCCTGGCGCAGTTGGCTGAAGCCGCGCAGGTTGAGTTCATAAAGGACCGTGCGGCGCCAATCGACGCGGCTGCGGCCCGGCTCGCCCGTCGGCGGCGCCGTCGCGACGCCCTTGGGCGCGAGCGCGCCGGTGTCGGCGCCGAATTCGAACATTTCGCGATGAAGCCGATAGGGCCGGTCCAAGGCGCAGGCATAGGGGTCCGCGAGCAACTTGGAGACATCGAAGCGATGCCCGCGCGCGGGATCGAACGGGCCGTCGACGCGCAGTCCGTAGCGCGCGCCGGCGCGCAGGCCCGGGATGGCGCCGCGATGCGCGCCCGCTCCATCGGGCGCCAACGCCACGCGCTGCAGTTCGCGCGCTCCGCTCTCGTCATAGAGGCAGAGATAGACCTGGCTCGCATGGGCGGAAAACACGCCGATTTCGGCGCCTTCCGGCGTGAGCCTGAGGCCCAGCGGGCGCGGGCTCGAACTCATGCGCCGCCGCCGCCCGCGATGGCGCGATAGAGCGCGGCGTAGCGCTTGGCGGGGCCGCGCCAGGAGACGTCGGCGCGCATGCCGTTGAGGCGCAGGCGCCGCAGCGTCGCGGCGTCGCGCTGGATCGCGATTGCGCGGCTGAGGGCGTAGCCGAGTTCGGCGACGGTCGGCGGATGGAACTGCACGCCGGTGGCGACGCCGGCGGACAGCGCGGCTTCGTTGGCGTCCACGACCGTATCGGCGAGGCCGCCGACGCGCGCGACGACCGGCACGGCGCCGTATCGCAACGCGCAAAGCTGCGTCAGGCCGCAGGGTTCGAAGCGCGACGGCACGACCAGAAAGTCGACGCCGGCCTGCATGAGATGCGCGAGTTTCTCGTCATAGCCGAAAATGGCGGCGACGGCGCCGGGATATTCCTGCACGGCGGCGGCGAATCCCCGCTCCAGTTCCGCTTCGCCGGCGCCCAGCAAGGCGAGTTGCGCGCCCTCGGCGATCAATTGCGGCAAACAGGCGAGCAGAAGATCGAGCCCCTTCTGGCTGGTCAGGCGCGAGACGACGCCGAACAGCGGTTTGTCCGCATCCGCGGCCAGGCCGAGGCGCTCCTGAAGCGCGCCGCGGTTGCGCGGGCGATGATCAATGCGCAGCGCGCTGTAGTTCAGGGCGAGCGCGGGGTCGGTGGCGGGATTCCAGACCCGATCGTCGATGCCATTGAGTATGCCCTCGACGACATGCGCGCGCGCCTTGAGCAGGCCATCGAGCGCCATGCCGAATTCGGGCGTCATGATCTCGCGCGCATAGGTCGGCGAGACCGTCGTGATCCGGTCGCAGAACTGCAACCCCGCCTTGAGAAATCCGACGCCGCCGAAATACTCGACGCCGTCGATCGTCATCGCGTGGGCGGGCAGACCGAGAACGCCGAGCAACGCGGCGGGGAAATGGCCCTGAAAGGCGAGATTGTGGATCGTGACCACGGTCGCCGGCCGCGCGCCGCCGTCGTAATGGAGATAGGCGGGCGCCAGCGCGGCCTGCCAGTCGTGGGCGTGCGCCACCTCGGGGACGAACCCCCCGATCGCGCCGCGGCCGATGTCCGCGCCGACGCGCGCCAGAGCCGCGAAGCGCTGCGCATTGTCGGGCCAGTCTCGCCCATTGGGTCCGAGGTAGGGATTGCCGGGGCGGTCGTAGAGATGCGGGGCGTCGAGCACGAAGAGATCCAGCCCCTCCGCGCGACCGGCCAGAACGCGCGCGGCTCCCCCGAACAGCGACCCATAGACATGCGCCGGCTGCGGGCGCTCGAGCTTGGCGAGGACCTGGGGGTAGCCGGGCAGCAGCGTTCGCATCTCGACGCCGTCGCGCGCGAGCGCGCCGGGCAGCGCGCCGGCGACGTCGGCCAGCCCGCCGGTCTTGATGAGCGGGTAGACTTCCGACGCGATCGAGAGAACCCGCAAATCCGTCATGCCCCGAGCTTGTCGATCATCGGCTGCGTGATCAAGGTAACGCCGCCCTCGGTGCGCCGGAAACGCTTGGCGTCGAGTTCGGGGTCCTCGCCGACCACGAGGCCGTCGGGGATGCGCACTTCCGCGTCGACAACGACCTTGTTGAGCCGCACGTTCCGGCCGATCCTGACATAGGGCAGGATGACCGCCTCGTGGATGCGCGAAAAGGAATGCACGCGCCCGCCGGTGAAGACGAGCGAACGGGAGATCGAGGCGCCCGAGACGATGCAGCCGCCCGACACCAGCGAAGAGACAGCCGCGCCGCGGCGGCCGTCCACGTCATGGACGAATTTGGCCGGCGGCGTGATCTCGCCGTAGGTCCAGATCGGCCAGGCGCGATCGTAGAGGTCGAGGTCGGGCACGACATCGGTCAGATCGATGTTGGCAGCCCAATAGGCGTCGACGGTCCCGACGTCGCGCCAGTAGATATGCGCCTCTTCACTGGACACCACGCAGGAGCGCGCGAAGGCGTGCGCGACCGCCGAGCCGTTCTTGACGATGTAGGGGATCATATCCTTGCCGAAGTCATGCGACGAATTCGGATCGGCGGCGTCACGCTTGAGTTCCTCGATCAGGAACTTGGTCTCGAAGACGTAGATGCCCATGCTGCACAGAGCCACGTCGGGCTTGCCGGGCATCGGCGGCGGGTCCTTAGGTTTCTCCAGGAACGAGAGAATGCGGTCGTTCTCGTCGACATGCATCACTCCAAAGCCCTTGGCTTCCTCGAGCGGGGCCTCGAGGCAGCCCACCGTCACGTCGGCGCCGGACTCGACGTGCTGTTGCAACATTTTTTCATAGTCCATCTTGTAGATATGGTCGCCGGCGAGGATGACCATGTATTGCGGCGCGTAGCTCTCGATGATGTCGATGTTCTGATAGACCGCGTCCGCCGTGCCGAGATACCACATGGTCTCGGAGACGCGTTGCGAAGCCGGCAGGATATCGAAACTCTCGTTGCGCTCCGGCCGGAAGAAGTTCCAGCCGCGCTGCAGATGGCGGATCAGACTGTGCGCCTTGTATTGCGTGGCGACCGCGATGCGGCGAATGCCCGAATTGAGCGCGTTGGACAACGCGAAGTCGATGATGCGCGACTTGCCGCCGAAATAGACGGCGGGCTTGGCGCGCCGGTCGGTCAATTCCATCAGGCGGCTGCCGCGGCCGCCGGCGAGCACATAAGCCATCGCTTGGCGCGAATAAGGCGGCGTGGCCGCCGTCTCGCTGGGCGCTTTCAACGAACTCATCCCCGCATCCTCCGATTTGCATTGAAGCAAATTGCGCTGGCCTCGACGCCGACACGCTTCAGCGCCGCCGCCCGCGCAATTCCCGGGAAACCCCAGTTTCCCTCAGTTTTTCGAGTTTGTTTCCTGGCGACGCACGATACTCCGCGTTGCCCGTGATCATTCGGCTTGCGCCTCCTGCGAAGGGTTGACCGGGTCGAACTCCAGATAAAGCGCGGCGAGCGGCGGCAGCGTCAGCGAGGCCGAGGCGGAGAAGCCATGCAGCGGGCGCCGCTCGGCGACGATGGCGCCGAAATTGCCGACGTTGGAGCCGCCATAGATCGCCGAATCCGTATTGAGCGTCTCGCGCCAGCGCCCTTGCGAAGGCAGGCCGATGCGATATTCGCGCCGGATTTCCGGCGTGAAGTTGCACACGATCGCGACCGGGGAATCCGTCGGCGCGCCCATGCGCACGAAGGCGAAAACCGATTGCGTGTCATCGTTGACGACGATCCAGCGGAAGCCCTCGGCTTCGCAGTCGCGGGCGTGCAGCGCGGGGCGCGAGCGATAAAGCGCGTTGAGGTCCTTGACCAGAAGTTGCAGGCCCTGGTGCGGCTTGTGGTCGAGCAGCCACCAGGGCAGGGACTCGTTGAAGTTCCATTCGCTGGTCTGGCCGAATTCCTGACCCATGAACAGCAGCTTCTTGCCGGGATGGGCCCACATGTAGGCGTAGTAGACCCGCGCGTTGGCGAAGCGCCGCCATTCGTCGCCGGGCATCTTGCCGACGACCGACCGCTTTCCGTGCACGACTTCGTCATGCGAGATCGGCAGCACGAAATTCTCGGTGAAGGCGTAGAGCAACCCGAAGGTCATCTTGTCGTGGCTCCAACGCCGGTAGATCGGGTCGCGCGACATGTAGTCGAGCGTGTCGTGCATCCAGCCCATGTTCCACTTGAAGCCGAAGCCGAGGCCGCCGTAATTGGTCGGCTTGGAGACCCCGGGAAACGCGGTCGATTCCTCGGCGATCGTGACCGATCCCGGGAACTCGCCATAGACGGCTTCGTTGGCGCGCTTCAGGAATGCGATCGCGTCTTGGTTCTCGTTGCCGCCCTGCGCGTTCGGCAGCCACTCGCCCGCCTTGCGGGAATAGTCGAGATAGAGCATCGAGGCGACCGCGTCGACGCGCAGGCCGTCGATATGGTAGCGGTCGACCCAGTAGAGCGCGCTCGCGAGCAGGAAGTTGGCGACTTCCTTGCGGCCGAAGTCGTAGATCGCCGTGTTCCAGTCGGGATGGAAGCCCTTGCGCGGGTCGGCGTGTTCGTACAGCGGCTCGCCGTCGAAATTCGCCAGGCCGTGCGCATCGGTCGGGAAATGCGCCGGCACCCAGTCCAGAATAATCGCCAGGCCCGCCGCATGCGCGCGGTCGACGAAATGCGCGAAGCCCTCGGGCGGACCGAAGCGGCGCGTCGGCGCGAACAGGCCGATCGGCTGATATCCCCAGGAATCGTCAAGCGGATGCTCGCTGACCGGCAGCAGCTCGAGATGCGTGAAGCCCATGTCGACGGCATAGGGGATCAACTGATCCGCGAGTTCCTCGTAGGTCAGGAACCGTCCGTCTTCGCCGCGCCGCCAGGATCCCAGATGGACCTCGAGAATCGACATCGGCTTGCGCCGCGCTTCGCCTTCGCGCCGCTTGGCCATGTATTCGGCGTCGGTCCATTGGAAATCGGTGGTGTAGGCGACCACCGAGGCGGTGGAGGGCCTCAGTTCCGCCTCGAAGCCGTAGGGATCGGCCTTCAGCGGCTGCAGCGCGCCGTCGCGCGAGACGACTTCGTACTTGTAGACGGCGCCGGCGCCGAGATGCGGAATGAAGATTTCCCACAGGCCGCTGTCGTAGCGCTTGCGCATCTGGCAGCGCCGGCCGTCCCAGTGGTTGAAGTCGCCCACCACGGAGACACGGCGCGCGTTGGGCGCCCAAAGCGCAAACAGAACGCCGCCCGCGCCCTCATGCGACGTGATCTGGGCGCCGAGCCGTTTGTAGAGTTGCCGATGCGTGCCCTCGATCAGCAGATGGTCGTCGATCGGCCCGAGCGCGGGGCCGAAGGCATAGGCGTCCTCATAGGATTCAACGCCATCGACCCGTTCCGCCTCGATACGATAGGCCGGTCGCTCAGTCAGGCCGGGCAGCAGCGCCTCGAAAAAATCGTCCTTGCGGCGCTCCATGCGAACGATCGGCTGACCCTCGCGGGTGAGCACCCGCGCGCCGGTCGCGTTGGGAACGAAAGCGCGTATCGCCCAGCCTTCAGACGTCAGATGCGGCCCCAGAACCGCAAACGGATCTTCATGGCGCGCCGCTGCGATCGCATCGACGTCTTCCTCCTCGGCGCGCCAGGTCTCCTGCATCAAGCGTTCCCCACATTTTCTTCTATAGCGGCCGGAACGGCGCGTTCCAGATTTCCGTCGCATATTCCGCGATCGTGCGGTCGGACGAGAACCAGCCGACGTTCGCCGTATTCAAGATGCTGGACCGCAGCCAGGCCCTGCGGTTGTTCCAGGCGGTGTCGATCTTCATCTGCGCCGCCCAGTAGGAATCGAAATCGGCGCAGACCATGAAATAATCGTGGTGGCGCAGCGTTTCCACCAGACCCTTGTAGCGTTCGCGGTCGTCGGCGGAGAACACGCCGGAACCGACCGCGTCCAGGACTTCGCGCAGGATCGGCGAGGCCTCGATGCGGGCGGTCGAGTCAATGCCGCGCGCTCGCGAGGCGGCGACCTCCGCCGCGGTGAGGCCGAAGATGAAAATGTTGGGATCGCCGACGAGATCGCGCAACTCGACATTGGCGCCGTCGAGCGTCCCGACCGTCAAAGCGCCATTGAGCGCCATCTTCATGTTGCCGGTGCCCGAGGCCTCCATGCCCGCCGTCGAAATCTGCTCGGATACGTCGACCGCCGGAATGATCGACTCGGCCAGGCTCACGTTGTAATTGGGCAGGAAGACGACTTTCAGCAGGCCGCGCACCGTCGGATCGGAATTGACGGTGCGAGCGACGTCGATCGCCAGTTTGATGATCAGCTTGGCCTGGGTGTAGCTCGCCGCAGCCTTGCCCGCGAAGATTTTCACGCGCGGGGCGAAGTCCATCGTAGGATTGGCGCGGATCTCGTTATAGCGCGCAATCGTCTCGAGGATGTTGAGCAACTGGCGCTTGTATTCGTGGATGCGCTTGATCTGCACGTCGAACAAGGCGTCGGGATCGACTCGCTGGTTGAGCGTTTCGGCGATCAATTGCGAAAGCGCGACCTTGTTGGCGCGGCGCGCGAGCGCGACCTGCTCCTGCATCGAGGGGTCGTCGGCGAACTTGCCCAGCCCCTTCAGCGTTTCGGCGTCGTAGAGCGCCTTCGGCCCGACCGCGGCCTTGATGATGCTGGTCAGGCGCGGATTGCATTCGATCAGCCAGCGGCGGAACGTGATGCCGTTGGTCTTGTTGACGATGCGGTCGGGATAGACCGCATCGAGATCGCGGAAAACGGTCTCGCGCATCAGATTGGTGTGCAGGCCGGAGACGCCGTTGATCTTGTGCGAGCCGATGAAGGCGAGCGCGCCCATGCGCACGCGCCGGCCGCCGTGCTCGTCGATCAGCGAGACCGAGGCCATGAAGCCGGGATCGGTCAGGCCGCTCTTGCGCGCGACTTCGAGATGGGCGGCGTTTATGAGATAGATGATCTGCATGTGGCGCGGCAGCAGACGCTCCATCAGCGGAACCGGCCAGCTTTCCAGCGCTTCGGGCAAGAGCGTATGGTTGGTGTAGGAGAACACCGCCTGCGTGATCTTCCAGGCTTCCGACCATTCGAGCCGGTTCATGTCGACGAGGATGCGCATCAGTTCGGCGACGCCGATCGAGGGATGCGTGTCGTTGAGCTGAACCGAGACGTGGTCGCCAAGCGTGCGGATGTCGCGATGCTGCTTCATGTGGCGGCGCACGAGATCGAGCAGCGAAGCCGAGGCGAAGAAATATTCCTGACGCAGCCGCAATTCCTGTCCCGCAGGCGTGGCGTCGCTGGGGTAGAGGACCTTCGATATCGCTTCGGCGCGGACCGAGTCCGAGAGGGCGCCGATGTAGTCGCCCGCGTTGAAGGCGTCGAGCTTCAGCGGGTCCGGCGCGCGCGCGGACCAAAGCCTGAGCGTGTTGACGTGCAGCCCGCCCCAGCCGACGACCGGCGTATCGAAGCCGACCGCCTCGACCGTTTCCTGGGGATGCCAGACGTGGCGCATGAATTCGCCCTCGCCGGGGATCGCTTCGACCCAGCCGCCGAAACCGATGGCGTAATTGACTTCCGGCCGCTCGAATTCCCAGGGATTGCCGTGCGAAAGCCAGTCCTCGGGAACCTCCTGCTGCCAGCCGCTGCGGATGATCTGGCGAAAGAGGCCGTTGTCGTAGCGGATGCCGTAGCCGTGCGCCGCGATCGAGAGCGTCGCCATGCTGTCCATGAAGCAGGCGGCCAGGCGGCCGAGGCCGCCGTTGCCGAGCGCAGCGTCGGATTCGATCTTGCGCAGCGAGGAAAGGTCGACGCCGAGCTGCGCGAGGGCCGCCGTCATCGGCTCGACGATGCCGATATTGGTCATCGCGTCGAACAGCATCCGCCCGACGAGGAATTCGAGCGATAGGTAATAGACGCGCTTGCGGTCCTCTTCGTAGACCCGGTTCGTGGAGTCGATCCAGCGCTCGACGACGATGTCGCGGGTCGCATGCGCGACCGCCAGGAACCAGTCGCGTTGGCTCGCCGCCTTGGGGTCCTTGCTGACCGTATAGGTCAGTTTGGCGAGCACCGAAGCCTTCAGCTCCTCGACCGAGCGGGTTCTGACCGCCGAGAATTCGGAACCGCCGCCGCCGATGGCGCCCGGGTTGACCTGATCCATCGTCTCGTTCCCTTGAATTGGATGGTGAGCGGGCGCCCTCCCTTTTGAAGTTGTAGCATGCTTGTGTATCTGCACAATGTAATCTACCCCAGATTGAAAAATCTTACAGCGGGGAAATGGACTGTGAAAGTCGAGGGACGCGCCTACCGGACCATTTGGCCTACCGAGGACGGTCTGGCCGTCGAGGTGATTGACCAGACCTTGCTGCCGCACCGTTTCACCACGCGGCGGATCGGCGATCTCGAGGATTCGATCCTGGCGATCAAGACGATGGTGGTGCGCGGGGCCCCGCTGATTGGCGCCACCGCCGCTTTCGGCTTCGCGCTCGGCTTGCGCGAAGCGTCCGACGACCTCGCGCTCGAAAGCGCCTACGCCCGCCTGCTCGCGAGCCGGCCGACCGCCGTCAACCTGCGCTTCGCGCTCGACGAAGTGCGCGCGCGCGCCGCGCCGCTGGCGCCGGCGCAGCGGGCGCAGGCCGCCTGGACGCGCGCGCTCGAGCTCTGCGAGGAGGACGTCGCGCTCAACCGGCGCATCGGCGAGGCCGGGTTCGCCCTGATCGAAGCCGCGCACCGGCGCACTGGCCGCACGGTCAACGTGCTCACCCATTGCAACGCGGGTTGGCTCGCCACCGTGGACTGGGGCACCGCGACCGCGCCGATCTATCTCGCGCATGATCGCGGCGTCCCGGTGCATGTCTTCGTCGACGAAACCCGGCCGCGCAATCAGGGCGCGGCGCTGACCGCCTTCGAACTCGGCCAGCACGGCGTGCCGCACACCCTGATCGCCGACAACGCCGGCGGGCATCTGATGCAGCACGGCAAAGTCGACATGTGCATCGTCGGCGCCGACCGGATCACGGCGCGCGGCGACGCCGCCAACAAGATCGGCACCTATCTGAAAGCGCTCGCCGCGCGCGCCAACAACGTGCCCTTCTATGTCGCGGCGCCTTATACGACGATCGACTGGACGATCGAAGACGGGCTGAAGGAGATCGAGATCGAGGAGCGCGACGGGTCCGAGGTCACGCACATTCTGGGGCGTCTGCCCAACGGGGACCTCGCGCGGGTCGAACTCGCCCCGCCGGGCGTGCGCGCCGGCAATCCGGCCTTCGATGTGACGCCGGCAGAACTGATCGAGGGTTTCCTGACGGATCGGGGTCTTTGCGCGGCGACCAAGCCCGCGCTGGCCAAGCTGTTCGGGCGATTGTAGCCGGCGCCGCTAGACCCGGGGTCGCGGCCGCGAACCTCTCGCGCCTGACGTTCGCGCCTGCCGGGCCGAGCGGACCGGACCGCAAAATCTTGCAAAAACCGCTATTTCGCAGGCTCCGGCTGCGCCGCCTGCGCCTTCAGATTTTCGAGCGCATGGGTCGCCTCTTCGATCTGGTGCTGCAGGTCGGCGAGTTGGGTCTTGGCCGCGTCGGCCGCGGCCTGGGCCGCCTGCTGCTGCGCGTTCAGGCCCGCAATCTGCGAGTTCAACTGCGCCAATTGGTCGCCTGCGGCCTTCAGCCGTTCCTCGACGGCCTGCAGATCGCGCGCCTTGACGGTCGCCTCCTCCTGCGCGCCCGACACAGCGAGCTTGGCCTCGTTGACCTGCTTGGTCAGTTCGGCGAGTTCGTTTTGCGCGGAGGCGCGCGCCGAGACGGCGTCGGCCAGCGCCTTCTGGGCGTCGTCGGCGCGCTTCTTCAACTCGGCCTCGGTTCCCGCCGCCTTCTGAAGGTTCTGCAGGTCCGCTGCGAGGCCCTGGCGCGCGGTTTCGGCGCGCCGCAGCCCGTCTTCCATCTGAGCCCTGAGGTCGGCCGATTGCGTCCAGAAATAGCCGACCAGCAGCCATCCCACGATCGCGAGCGCCGCCAGCGCGAGGGGCACCGGACGACGAAAATCGCTGTTGGAGTCCTCGGCCATCTCGCCCTCCTGGGTCCCCGGCATTTTGCCCGATCGAACCGCCCCGAATCCATATTGAAGCGCGGCCGCGTCCGCGCCAAGCCCTAATCTCGCTCCGCCACAGAATTGCGCGCATCGCGCACGGGCCATGCCTTGGCTAGAGCCCGTCAGAGCGAGATTGCGCTCGCCGGCGCGGGCGGAAACCGCCTATGGGGACTGGACGGGGCGTCAGCCGCGCGACAAAATCCGCCGCCCCTCGTAAGTTGAGCCGGAATCACGGAGCCCTCACGCCTTGAAATTCTCCTTCGCCAGTCTCGCGCGCCAGGCGCTGCGCGGCCATCAGGATTGGCCGGAGCAATGGCGCTCGCCCGAACCCAAACCGGCCTACGATGTCGTCATCGTCGGCGCGGGCGGCCACGGACTCGCGACCGCCTATTATATGGCCAAGGAGCACGGCATCGCCAATATCGCGGTCCTCGAAAAGGGCTGGCTGGGCGGCGGCAATACCGGGCGCAACACGACCGTGATCCGCTCGAACTATCTCTGGGAGGCCTCCGAGGGCATTTATGGCCATGCGCACAAGCTCTGGCCGACGCTTTCGCAGGAACTCAATTACAACGTGATGTTCTCGCCGCGCGGCGTCATGCTGCTCGCGCACAACCATCACGACGAGCAGGCGTTCAAGCGCCACATCTACGCCAATCGGCTCGCCGGCATTCCCAACGAATGGCTGACGCCGGAGCAGGCGAAGGAATTCTGCCCGATCCTCAACATCGACCCCGGCATCCGCTATCCCGTCGTCGGCGCGGCCCTGCAGCGCAAGGGCGGCACCGCGCGCCATGACGCCGTCGCCTGGGGCTACGCGCGCGCCGCTTCGGCGCGCGGCGTCGACATCATCGAGAATTGCGAGGTCAAGGCGATCCGCCGCGACGCCTCCGGGGCGGTGAGCGGCGTCGAGACGACGCGCGGGGCCATCTGCGACGAAAAAGATCGGCGTCGTCGCGGCGGGCTCGACCAGCGTCGTGATGGCGCATGGCGGGGGTGCGCGATGCCGCTGGAATCGTTCCCGCTGCAGGCGCTCGTCTCCGAGCCGCTGAAGCCGATCATGCCGTGCGTCTGCATGTCCAACGCCGTCCACGCCTATATGTCGCAGTCGGACAAGGGCGAACTGGTGATCGGCGCCGGCACCGACGCCTATGTCTCCTATAGCCAGACCGGCGGCCTGCACATCGCAGACCGCCACGCTGGAGGCGATCTGCGAGATGTTCCCGATCATGTCGCGCGTGCGCATGCTGCGCAATTGGGGCGGCATCGTCGACACGACGCCGGACCGCTCGCCGATCCTCAGCAAGACGCCGGTTCCCGGCCTCTTCGTCAATTGCGGCTGGGGCACCGGCGGCTTCAAGGCGACGCCGGGCTCGGGCCATGTTTTCGCGCATCTCCTGGCGACCGGCGAGCCCAACACGATCGCCGCGCCGTTCTCGCTCGAGCGCTTCCGCACCGGCGCGCTCATCAACGAGGCGACCGCCGCCGCCGTGGCGCATTGAGGAAAATCGTCCATGCTGTTGATCCGTTGCCCTTATTGCGAGATGGAGCGCCCGGAGATCGAGTTCAAATACGGCGGGGCAGGCGCATCTGACGCGCGAGCCCAAGACCGCGACCGACGAGGAATGGACCGATTTCCTCTATTTCCGCGACAATATCCGCGGCGCCGCAGGCCGAGCGCTGGCGTCATGCGGTCGGATGCGGGCGGTTCTTCAACTGCATCCGCGACACTGTGAGCGACAAGATCCTCGCGACCTATAAGGCGGGCGAGCCGCGGCCGGCGGTCCTATGAGGCTTCGCCCCGTCGGCGCCGGGTCGGGTTAGCGCGCCGCATGTCCGGTTTCTTCCTCGGCGTGGAAAATTCATTCACGGGCCGGCCCTGGCGCGCGCGGCTGGACGCCGCCGGCGAGGCGCGCGCGCTCGCGATCTCGCAGATCTCCGGCCAGAACGAATTGATGGCGCGCGTGCTGGCGGGGCGCGGCGTCGGCATCGACGAGGTCGAGCGCTTTCTTGATCCTACCCTGCGCGATCTGATGCCCGATCCGTTCACGCTAGCCGACATGGAGGCCGCGACGGAGCGGCTGAAGGCGGCGGTGGAGCGGCGCGAGCGGGTCGCGATTTTCGGCGACTACGATGTCGACGGCGCGACCAGCGCGGCTCTGCTCAGCGAATATCTCGAAGCGGTCGGCTGCGGGACGCTGATCCACATCCCCGACCGGATCGTCGAGGGCTACGGCCCGAATGTCGAGGCGATGGCCGCCTTCAAGCAGAAGGGCGCCGATCTCGTCGTGACCGTCGATTGCGGCGCGGTCAGCCACGGCCCGATCGCGGAGGCGCGCCGGCTCGGCCTCGACGTCCTCGTGTTCGATCACCATCAGGCGCCCGAGACGCTGCCCGAGGCGCTCGCTCTGGTCGATCCCAACCGGCAGGACGATCTTTCCGGCCTCGGCTATCTCTCGGCCGCCGGCGTCGTCTATATGGCGCTCGTCGCGCTCAATCGCGCGCTTCGCGAAGCCGGCGCCTTCAAGGGCGCGAAGCCGCCGGACCTGATCGCCGCGCTCGATCTCGTCGCGCTCTCCACGGTCGCCGACGTCGTGCCGCTCGTCGGGCTCAATCGCGCCCTTGTGACGCGCGGCCTCGCGGTGATGCGCAAGCGCGAGCGCCCGGGCCTGGCCGCGCTGTTCGACGTCGCCGGCGCGGACGGGCCGCCGCGCGCCTATCACCTGGGCTTTCTCATCGGGCCGCGCATCAATGCGGGCGGGCGGATCGGCGACGCCGCCCTCGGCGCGCGCCTCTTGACGACGCGCGACGAATTGAAAGCGCGCGAGATCGCCGCCGAACTCGACCGGCTCAATCGCGCGCGCCAGCAGATCGAAATCGCCATGCTCGCCGAAGCCGAGGCGGAGGCCTTCGCCTCGCTCGGGCTCGAGGAGCGCGGCGCGGCCGTCGTCGTCGCCGGCGAGGGCTGGCCCGCCGGCGTCGTCGGGCTGATCGCGGCGCGGCTCAAGGAGCGCTTCCAGCGCCCGGCCTTCGCCCTGGCCATCAACGGCGCCGAGGCGACGGGGTCGGCGCGCTCGATCGCCGGCGTCGATATCGGCAAGGTCGTGCGCGCCGCGGTTGATGGAGGGCTCGCGATCAAGGGCGGCGGGCATGCGATGGCGGCGGGCGTGACCCTTGCGCGCGACAGGCTCGGGGATTTCCGCGCCTTCCTCGAGGAGCGGCTCGCCGTCGCCGGTCGCCGCCGCGCGCGCCCAATCCGGCCTCACCGTGGACGCCGCCCTCTCGGCGGCCGGCGCGACCCCCGATCTGGTGCGCTCGATCGAGGCCGCGGGCCCGTTCGGCGCCGGCAATCCCGAGCCCCTGTTCGCGTTGCCGCGCCATCGCCTGACCGACGTATTCCCGGTCGGAACCGATCATTTGCGCCTGCGCGCGGTCGCGGGCGACGGCGCAGCGCTCGAGGCGATCGCCTTCCGGGCGGCCGGCAAGCCGCTCGGCGAGGCCTTGAAACGCGCCAAGGGCGGCCTGGTGCATCTGGCCGGCTCGCTCTCGATTAACCGCTACGGCGGGCGCGAGCGCGCGCAATTGCGGCTTGTCGACGCGGCCCCCGCGCAGACCTGAGCCAACAAACGCTTGCGCGGGGCCTCCGGCAATTCGATACTGCAAGGCTGGAGCCGATTGCGATTTGCTGGAGTTCGACGAGAATGGCCTCTCCGCGAGGGCGGAGATCCATCTTTACGCCGCGCCGCCCTTTGACGCTGGGTTCCCGCTCGCGCGGGAAAGTCGCCGGCGGCGGGCGATCTTCATCAAGGCGTGGCGCGCTCTGAATTTGGCACGAATTGTTGCGGAGCTTGCGAGGACCGCCCCCTGATATGATGCGGCAATATGAATTGTTGGAGCGCGTGCGCCGTTATAATCCGGCGGCGGACGAAGACCTGCTGAATCGCGCCTATGTCTTCGCCATGAAGGCGCATGGGCAGCAGAAGCGCGCCTCGGGCGACCCTTATTTCTCGCATCCCCTCGAAGTCGCCGCCATCCTGACCGAGCTCAAACTCGACGACGCGACCATAGTCGCGGCGATGCTGCACGACACGATCGAGGACACGCCCGTCACGCGCGAGCAGATCGACAAGCTGTTCGGGCCGGAGATCGGCAGCCTTGTCGACGGCCTGACCAAGCTCAACAAGCTCGACTTCGCCTCCAAGCACGCGGTACAGGCGGAGAATTTCCGCAAGCTGCTGCTCGCGATCGCCGACGACGTGCGCGTCCTCCTGATCAAGCTGGCCGACCGCCTGCACAATATGCGCACGCTGCATTACGTGCCCGAGACCAAGCGCGCGCGGATTGCGCAGGACACGCTGGACATCTACGCCCCGCTCGCCGGGCGCATGGGCATGCAGAGCCTGCGCAGCGAACTCGAGGAATTGTCGTTCAAATATCTCATGCCCGACGCGCACAAGCTGATCGTCGCGCGGCTGGAGGAACTCAAGGCCAAGAATGGCCCGCTGATCCTGCGCATCACCGAGGAATTGCGCGACCAGTTCGCGCGCCGCGGAATCAAATGCGAGGTCAAGGGCCGGCAGAAACAGGCCTATTCGATCTGGCGCAAGATGGAGCGCAACTCGATCGCCTTCGAGCAGCTTTCCGATATCTATGGATTCCGCATTCTGGTCGGCGCCGTCGCCGACTGCTACGCCGCCGTCGGCGTCGCGCATACGACCTGGCCGAGCGTGATGGGGCGCTTCAAGGATTATATCTCGACGCCGAAGCAGAACGACTACCGCTCGATTCACACGACCGTCGTGGGTCCCGGCAGCCAGCGCGTCGAATTGCAGATTCGCACCTACGACATGCACGAGATCGCGGAATACGGCATCGCGGCGCATGCGCTCTACAAGGACGGCGCCGGGCTGCAGACCGGCGAGAGCCGCGCCTATCGCGGCCTGCGCCAGATCATCGAGGCGCTGTCGAGCGATGATTCCGACAAGTTCCTCGAACACACCAAGCTCGAGTTGTTTCAGGACCAGGTGTTCTGCTTCACGCCGAAGGGGCGCCTGATCGCGCTGCCGCGCGGCGCGACCGCGATCGATTTCGCCTATGCCGTGCACACCGACGTCGGCAATTCCGCCGTCGGCGCCAAGATCAACGGCCGCATCGCGCCCTTGATTTCGCCGCTGCGCAACGGCGACGAGGTTCTCATCACCCGCTCGGCGAGCCGCACCCCGCCCGCCGCCTGGGACAGCGTCGTCGTGACCGGGCGGGCGCGCGCGGCGATCCGTCGTGCGACCCGCGAGGCGGCGAAAGCGCAATATGGCGGGCTCGGGCGCCAGATCGTCGAGCGCGCGTTCGAGCGGGCGGGCCGGAAATTCAGCGATGCGAAGCTGAAAAGCGCATTGCCGCGGCTCGCGCGCAGTTCGATCGACGACGTCTTCATCAGCGTCGGGCGCGGCGAGCTCTATTCCGCCGACGTGGTGCGCGCGATCTATCCCGACTTCCAGGAGGAGCGCAAAGCCGGACCCGCGCTGGCGCCGAACGAAAGCGGCTGGTTCGGGCTCGCCAAGGCGGCCAACCTGGTCTTCCGCGTGCCGGGGCAGACCGACACGGGCGAGGCGCTGCCGCTGCGCGGCGTCGACTGGGACATTCCGGTGCGCTTCGCGCCCAAGGGCGGCGCCGTGCCTGGCGAGCGCATCGTCGGCATACGCACGCCGGGGCAGGGGATCACCATCTATCCGATCCATTCGCCCGCCCTGGTCGATTACGACGACAAGCCGGAACTCTGGCTCGACGTGCGCTGGGATCTCGACACTGCCAAGAAGGCGCTCTATCCGACCCAGATCCTGGTCACGACGCTCAACGAACCCGGCGCGCTCGGCGTCGTCGCGACCACGATCGGCGAAACCGGCGCCAATATCGACAATGTCGTCTTCAATCCGACGGGCCCGGATTTTCGCGAGGTGCGCTTCGACCTGGAGGTGTCCGACATCCAGCACCTCAACGCCGTGATCGCGCAATTGCGCGGCAAGAGCGTCGTGAGCAAGGTGGAAAGGCTGAGCGGGTAGCCGATGCCGCTCTATTTCGCCTATGGCGCCAACATGGATGTCGCTGGGATGGCGCAGCGCTGCCCGCGCTCTAAGCCGCTGGGCCTGGCCCGGCTGATGCGCCACAGGCTCGGCGCGATGCGCGAGGGCTGGCTCACCGCGATCCGCGACGCGCGCGCGACCACCCATGGCGTCCTCTGGGACCTGGCTCTGTCGGACATTCCCGCGCTAGACCAATTCGAGCAGCTCGGCGCCGGCCTCTATTCCAAGGCCTCGCAGCCGGTCGTGGCCGCCGGCGGGCCGAAGCGCGCGCTGGTCTATTTCGGCGCCAATGCCGGACCGGGCCGGGCGAACCCCGAGTACATCCTGGCCGTGCTCGCCTCGGCGCGGCGCTGGGCGATGCCGTCAGAGGGGATCGCCGCGCTGGAGCGGCTCGCGATTCAGGCGGGGGCGAATCCCGAGACGCCCGAAAGCCCGCCGCCAAGAGTCCGCCCGAGATTCGCAACGCCCTTCGATCGATAGGCGCGGACCCGATCCGGGCCAGGGGGATGGGATCGCGCCTGCGCGTCGCCACTCCGGCGCGATGGGTTCGATACCTTGCGCGTCGCGCGAGCCCGGGCGCAAACGCCCAGTCGGGAACCAGGATCGTACGGACGCGACGGGGCGTCCGGCGATAGGCCCAGACCTCGACCCCGAACCTGTCGCAGGAGTCGGCGAGCCGGCCGAGACAGAGCGCGCAGTCCTCGGCGCCGAAGAACGCACTCGCCGGGTTGCCCCGCTGCGTGGCCTGGTGGGAACGCCCGGCGGCGCTATGCCGGCGATGCGGATCATGGCGCGAGCTTGCCGGAGGCGTGAGATAAGCGAAAACCGGTCTTGTCTAGGTAATTGCTGGCGCTGCGAAGCCGAGCGTTCAGATTATGCCTTGCTGCCGCTGGGCGTTGGCTTCCCCGGCCCCCCGCGGCTCCGTTTCGCGCGCGGGCGCCCCTGACTTGGCGGCCGGCGGGCCCAGGCCGTCGCGGCCCTGACAGGCAGGTGGTCTTGAATGAGCTAGCCTAAGGGCCGGCTTCTCTATAAGTATCCAACTAAAATACCCAACTATATATGAAATAAATGCTGATGCGATAAATAGTTCATATGGAGTAATTGTGCGATAATGCCAAATGATCATGCTTTGTATAGGCCAAGCGTATAAATATACGCCATATGAAATATCTGTTCTATTAACGAATCTCGCCAATGAAATAACGCGAAATTTGAATGCGAACCAAAAAATTAAGTACGAACCAAATAAAGAAACAGCCGTCTCCGCCAGTGATTCGAATTTAAACGCCAATATAAAAATAATCAACGCAATGATTGCTCCAATATTATTCAATGTGACGCTGTCTCGGTACAGATAATAAATAGCGCCGGTCCCAAATAGTGCAAAAAAATGAACGTTGCGATGCGGAGTTCCGAATATAGTAGCCATTACACTGAGGTTATCTGGCATTATATCAGCAAAAGTCAAAATTATTGCTGCAATTGTTGCCAATAATATCGTAAATCGGAATTGCCTTTTGAATGCTCCTAGAGCACCAAAAGCAACGACTACAAGATAGCATCGAAATTCGTATGCAATGGTTCACATAGATCCATTCAAAACTGGATATTGTAGACCGCTAAACGCACCAGGGACATCAGGCTCCATAAGCCTTAGAATGCGCAAGCAATTGTGAAATATACCATGTATTGAAAATATTTTCTCGTCCGAACCAAATAGAGGCGCAACAACGAAAACGCAAATCCAAAAACACACGACATAACCAGGTACAATGCGTAATAATCGCTTAAACAAATACACCGGAATCGACGCGCTTTCAACGAAACTCTTTACAATTAAGTATCCGCTAATTATGAAAAAGCCATCAACTGCAACTTCTCCAAAGGTCAGCGTCCCAAACGTCTGAGCTAAAAATTCGCGCGACACATTGCCATCGATGAGCCCGGATGAGTGTGAGACAATGACTAGCGTCGAAAATATAATTCGCAGAAAACCAAAATTATTGTCTCTTTTGCTTTCCAACGAGGTTGTGGCGTCGGTCAATTTTTGAATCCCCGATAATATTGCTCTAGGTTTGATCTGTTTCCTCCGTCTATGTAAATGATGCCGAACCCTTGAGACGTCTTAGCTCAATTGAGGGGCGCTTTACTTTGTCCCCTTTCCGTCGGATTAGGTCCGCGCTCTCGAGGGCTTCGGTCGCGACCGGTCGGGCGGCGATCGTAACGCCTGCAGGGGTTAAGTAAAGTGTCGCCGGAATACCAGACAGCAATCCCGGTCGGCGCGACGGCCGTGAAGCCACGGGGGGTTGGACCGGCAAGGCGCGGCGGCGGCTTTCGGCGGAGCGGGCGAAAGGGGCGATCCGTGCACGTCGATTTCGGAATCGCGCAGGGCGATTTTGAAAATCAATTGCGGAAAAACGGAAATCATGGTATAGGAAAACTGTTGGTCAGCAAAATCCCTATCCCGACCCGCACTCCGCCGCCCCAAGTTTGACCTCTCCAGCGCCGCTGAAAAAATCGCGAAATGAAATGCCTCTCAACCCATTGATTTCCCACGAAACCGCGAAATCGCCGATTTCGCGGGTCAAGGATTTCAATGGCTTAGGAGGGGCAAAGCGAAATCCCCCGGTTTCGCAAACGAAATTTCCGTTTCGCAAACGAAATCCGCCGGGCATGCTGGGCGGCGCTAGGCGGACTCCGTCGCCCCGAACCGCGCCTCGAACGCCGCCCGCAGCGCAGCGTCGACATCGTCCATCGAGGCCGTCAGGCCGAGGTCGCTGAGGCTGGTGACGCCGTAATGGGCCTGAGCGATGCCGCAAGGCACGATGCCGGAAAAATGCGCGAGGTCCGGCGCCACGTTGAGCGCGACGCCGTGGAACGAGACCCAGCGGCGGATTCGCACGCCGATCGCCGCGATCTTGTCCTCGGCGGGCGTTCCGTCGAAGCCCGTGGGCTTCTCGGGCCGCATGACCCACACGCCGACGCGGTCCTCGCGCGTGGCGCCTGTGACCCCGAACGCCTTCAGCGTGTCGATAAGCCAGCCCTCCAGCGACGCCACATACGCGCGCACGTCGGGGCGGCGACGCTTGAGGTCGAGCATGACATAGGCCACGCGCTGCCCCGGCCCGTGATAGGTATATTGTCCGCCGCGGCCGGCGCGATGGACGGGAAAGCGCGCGTCGAGCAGATCGCCGTCCCGGGCGCTGGTCCCGGCGGTGTAGAGCGGGGGGTGCTCGACCAGCCAGACCCGCTCCTTCGCCTCGCCCGCGGCGATGCCCTCCGCGAGCCGCTCCATTTCCACGACGGCCTGGGCATAGTCGGTCAGTCCCGGCGTCGCCAGCCATTCGACCGGCGCCGCCGCGGATGCGGGCAGGAAGGGCGCTTGGGGTTTGAGCCGGGATGAGGACAATTCGGGGCCAGAGTCGAGGCGCCTCCGCAAGACGAGGCGAGGCTCCATAGCCCTCGCAGGTTCGTGCGTCGAGCGCGAAAGCGACGCGGCCAGGGCGGACGGGGGAGGGCCGGAGGGATGCGAGAGCGATTGACGGCTCACGGCGCCGCCTCGCGACGCATCGGATCAAAACGCGGGATATACCGTAACCGGATCGTTGATAATTGTTTCCCGAATGGTTAATTTTCCGGAGGTCTGGCGGGCTTCGGCTTTGAGTTCATCGGGAGCGCCGGGTTGCGTGCGCGGATATCCCTAGCCATCGGGGTCGGAGCGTTGGGCCTCGCGGGCCTCGCGCCCGCGCCTGCCCGCGGCGGCGCCTGGACCCAGCCGGCCGGCGCGGGGCAGATGATCGCCACGATTTACGGCTGGAGCGGCCAGGGCGCGCCCTGGGGCGGAGGGCCGGGCGCCAGCGAAAACCGGATCGAGGCCCAGACCGCGTTCGAATACGGCCTCTGCGACAGTCTGACTCTGTTCGGCGAAATCTCGGCCGAACACTATGCCTTGAGCGCGCCGACGCCTGACGTCTACAACGGCCTGGATTATTCGGGCCTCGGATTGCGCGCGCGCTTATGGTCCGACGACGCCTCGGTCATTTCCGCCGAGGTCAGCGGCTATGTCCCCGGCGCCCGCGACGCTTCGCAATCCGCTCAGGCCGGCGACACCGGCGGGGAGGCGGAGGCGCGCGCGCTCGCCGGCCATGATTTCGCTATCGGGTCGATGCCGGCGTTCGTCGACGCCGAAGTCGCCTTTCGACTGCGCGCCGCCGGCCCTCCCGACGAATGGCACGGCGATCTCACGCTCGGCCTGCGGCCGGCCGCCTCGGTGATGGCGTTGCTGCAGAGCTTCAATACGGTCTCCGCCGGCCCGGGCGAGCCTGGATTCCCGGCCTGGCGTTCGGCCAGCCTGCAGGCGAGCCTCGTCTATGCGATCGACGCGCATTGGTCGGTGCAGGCAGGGGTTTTCGCGACGATTGCGACCGTCAACACCAACAGCGAGCGCGGCGCGCTCGTCGCGCTCTGGCGGAAGTTTTGAGCCTGCCCGCCTCACGCCCCCTTGGCGAACAACTCGCGCCCGATCAGCATCCTGCGGATCTCGCTGGTGCCGGCGCCGATCTCGTAGAGCTTGGCGTCGCGCAGCAGCCGCCCGAGCGGATAGTCGTTGGTGTAGCCGTTGCCGCCGAGAATCTGGATCGCGTCGAGCGCGACCTGGGTCGCTCGCTCGGCGGAATAGAGGATCGCGCCAGCGGCGTCCTCGCGCGTCGTCTCGCCGCGGTCGCACGCCTTCGCGACCGCATAGACATAGGCTCTGGAGGCGTTCAGCGCGACATACATGTCCGCGATCTTGCCCTGAATGAGCTGAAATTCGCCGATCGGCTGTCCGAACTGCTTGCGCTCGTGGACATAGGGCATGACGATGTCCATCGCCGATTGCATGATGCCGAGCGGGCCCGCCGCCAGCACCGCGCGCTCGTAGTCGAGCCCGCTCATCAACACGTTGACGCCCTTGCCGAGCGAGCCGACGAGGTTCTCCTGCGGCACTTCGCAATCCTCGAAGATCAGCTCCGACGTGTCGGAGCCGCGCATGCCGAGCTTGTCGAGCTTGGTCCCCGGGCGGAAGCCCTTGAAGCCTTTCTCGATCAGGAAGGCGCTGATGCCGCGCGCGCCGGCGGCCGGGTCGGTCTTGGCATAGACGATCAACGTGTCGGCGACCGGCCCGTTGGTGATCCACATCTTCGCGCCATTGAGCACGAAGCGGTCGCCCTTGCGTTCCGCGCGCGTCGACATCGAAACGACGTCCGAGCCCGCGCCCGGCTCGGACATCGCGAGCGCGCCGACGTGCTCGCCGGAGATCAGTTTGGGCAGATAGCGCGCCTTCTGCTCCGGGCTGCCGTTGCGCACGATCTGGTTGATGCAGAGATTGGAATGGGCCCCGTAGGAAAGGCCGATCGAGGCCGAGGCGCGCGAGACTTCCTCGATCGCGACGCAATGTTCGAGATAGCCGAGGCCGAGCCCGCCGAATTCCTCCGGCGCCGTGATCCCGTGCAGTCCGAGCGCGCCCATCTTGGGCCAGAGGTCGCGCGCGAACTGATTGTCGCGGTCGATCGCCGCCGCGCGCGGCGCGATCTCCTTGTCGGCGAAATTGCGCGCGGATTCGCGGATCATGTCGGCGCTCTCGCCGAGGTCGAAATTGAAGGGGGCTTGGCTGTTGCGGATCATGGCGAGGCGTTTCCGGCGGTTCTGTCGTTACCTTTGCATAAGCATTGCGCCGCCGCCGCGCCAGTGCGCAAAAAGTCGGCCCTCTAGCTTTACGGCCGCGCCGCCGCCAGCTTGGCGACCCAGCCCTCATATGCGGCCATGAAGCCGGCCAGGAAGTTGCGGGTGCTTTCGACCGTGACGGTGCGATCGTCGGCGACCAGTTGGGCGGCGGCGGCGACATAGGCCTCAGGCTGGTTCAGCGTCGGCATGTTCAGGAAGGTCAGCGACTGGCGCAGATGGTGGTTGGCGCCGAAGCCGCCCATCGCGCCCGGCGAGACGCTGACAACTCCGGCAGGCTTCAGGTTCCAGACGCTCTTGCCATGGGGCCGCGAGCCGACGTCGAGGGCGTTCTTCAGGGCGGCGGGCACGGAGCGATTGTATTCCGGCGTCACGAGCAGCACGCCGTCGAACGTCCTCATCTTGTCGCGAAATTCGACCCAGGCGGAGGGCGGCGCGCCGCCCTGGTCGAGATCGTCGTTGAAAAGGGGCAGGGCTCCGATCTCGACGATCTCGTAGCGCAAGCCGCCGGGCGAAAGCTTGATCAGCGCTTCGGCGACGCGGCGCGAAATCGAAGCCTTGCGAAGGCTGCCGACGAGAACGGCGACGGATAGGCGTTCGGTCATCCCATGCTCCTTGAAAGGCGTCATATCCCGCCGCGCGGCGCGATTTTCGCCCGGGGCGGTTGTCAGTTCCCCATGCGACGGCCGCGAGTCAAGCCGGCGGAAGCGGCGCCGAACGTGGGTTGGCCCTTTTCAGCGGCGGCGCGCCAGACTATGCGGGAGACGCTCCTCTTCGACAGGCCGGCCCGCATGATGCATGAATTTTCCTCCGACGGCGTGCGGATCGCCTTCATAGACGTGGCCGCGGTCGGCCAGGACATCGGCGAACCGATGCTGCTGATTCACGGCTTCGCCTCGAGCCATCGCATCAACTGGGTCAATCCGCGCTGGGTCGACACGTTGACGCGCGCCGGTCGGCGCGTGATCGCGCTCGACAATCGCGGCCACGGGCGCAGCGAAAACCTCTACGATCCCGCTGCCTATAGTTCCGATAGGATGGCGGACGACGCGGCGAATCTTCTCGACCATTTGCGCATCGCCCGCGCGGACGTGATGGGCTATTCGATGGGCGCGCGGATTTCCAGCTACCTCGCGCTGAGGCGTCCCGAACTCGTGCGCTCGCTGGTGCTGGGCGGACTCGGCGACCATTTGGTCGAGGGGGTCGGCCTGCCGATCGGCATCGCCGAAGCGATGGAAGCGCCGTCTCTGGAGGCGTTGACCGATCCTATGCAGCGCATGTTTCGCGCCTTTGCGGAACAGACCGGCTCCGACCGCGCGGCGCTCGCGGCTTGCATCCGGGGCTCGCGCCAGACGCTTACTCGCGGCGAAGTCGCCTCGATAAGCTGTCCCGTGCTCGTTGCGGTCGGCACTCGGGATGGAATTGCGGGCGACGGGCGTCGCCTGGCCGCGATGTTCCCCCGCGGAAGCGCGTTGGACATCCCCGGCCGCGACCACAATCTGGCTGTCGGCGACAAGGTCTACAAGGCCGGCGTGTTGGAATTTCTAGCGAACCTGGATTAGCGCGGACTCTCAGCCGCCATACCAGAGCAACGGCGACAGCGTCAGTGCGGCTTCGCGAAGCTCCATGCGCTTGATCACCGGCGTCAGCGTCTGCGGGGAAAAGTCGGGCAAAGCGAACACCGGCGGGGCGCCGCGACCCTGGTCGTCGACGAACTCGACGTTGCTTGTGCCGGGAATGGCCAGTCCCAACATGCCGGGAAAAATCGTCGCCAGTTCGCGTCCGATCCATCCGTCTGTCGAAGCGTCCACTACAAACGCCCGTTCGATGCCGAGCCGCTCCAGCGTTTCGAGCGCCGTGTCGGCGTAACCCTCCGTCGTATAGGCGGACGCGGGATCATGGGCCTCCCCGGAAGCGCCTTGGCCAGGCAGATCGATCGCGATCAAGCGAATGTCGGCGGCAAGCTCACTCTGAAAAAGTTGCTCGAAGGCTTCCTTGGAAGATGACGGAGCGTGCAGCAGCAGGACCGACAGGCCGGGGCCGGCGCTCTGGCGGATCGCGATATCCGCACGCGATGTCGGAAGAACCTGAACCGACTTCGCACCGAAACCGCCCGCGCCCGCATCGGCGTCGCCAATGGTCTCCACAACATGCAGTGTCATATTCTTCAGTCCCAGGTTCGGCCTTATGTTCGTATTGCCGATCCTGATGGATAGCTCTTGGCCTTGCTTGAAGGCGAAAGCTAAAATTCTATGCAAGCGGCCGAATCTCGGCCATTTCCGGGTCCGAAACCGGGGTGCGCCCGGCCATAACGAAGCTAGGGTAAACGCCGCGTAATTTATTTAGGCGGCAAATCAGAGCCTTGGGCTAAGCATGAAAATTAGTCGACGCCCGCCATCGCGCCGGTGCGAAGATTAGTAATGCGCCCGGCTCGACGGATATGGGGCGGCGGACCGAAAAGCGCGCGGCGCTCACTCTCCGTAGAGCGCAAGAAAGGGTACCTACCGTAAATGTACTCACGCGCTTTGCGGATATCGAGAACCATCAGGCTGATTGGTTTGGCGAGAGAGGGGTAGGGCCGCGGATCGCACGCGACGGTGTGGCCAAAGAGCCTTTTGTAGAAGGGCTGATGCTCTGCACGCACGGTGGCCAATCCGATGTCGGCGTCGAAGTGGTCGCACGCGACCCATGGGATTCGAACTGTCAGATGCGGCAATTTGGGATAGAGGCGCGCGCTGACAGGGTCGACGACGAAGCGGGTGGGGTCGATGATCGTCATCCCTGCGTCGATCAGCGGCTGGAGATAATCTGAAAAAACCATCATTGCCGGGCAGTCCATATTTTCCTGGTTCGCGACGTGGAACCGGATCGAACTCGCAAGGCGCCCGTCCGCGTAAACTCCGAAAGTCATGCCGTTAACGGAGCTCGTCGTATCTATCTTTGAAGATCTCAGGCGCGTCAGGCGGCAGGGCGCCCTCCTTGAGGTAGGCGGCGTAACGCAACCTGTAAATCCGCTCCTTGTCCTCTTCACGGGTCGGGATACGGCACTCAACGCGCGGGATGAACGATCGGATGCTTTCTGAAAACGCTGACTCATGAACCACTTTCGACACAGACATACTGGCCTCCGAACCCACCGCACTTAACTGCAGACTAACATACCCGGCCGGTAGGGTTAACGAATTGCAACTAACGTGGTAAACGGGCGCCATATTAAGGTTGTGTTGAACGATTTAAATGGGTAGTTGTACCGATGCCCGAATGCGCAAGAAAAAGAAAATCCGAGAGCTTGCGACGTTTTGCTTTCGTCGCCAACACGGGCTTTCGGGCGTGCTTTGCTTAGGTTTACGCGGCGGAGCGCTGCTTTTTTTCAAACAGAGCGGTAATCTCGGCCTGCGGGATGGCTCCGGAAAAAAGGAAACCTTGAATTTCGTCGATCGCGGTGTTTCTCGTCACCATCGCCAGTTGCTCATGGGTCTCGACGCCCTCCATGACGATGCTCAGCCCGAGGTCTTTGCTTAACCGTGCAACCCCGCTCAACAGCTTCATGGCGCGGCTATCCTCCTCCAGGCCAAACAGGAAGGATCGGTCGATCTTAATTTTGTTCAGCGGCAACGTATGAAGATAGCTGAGGCTGGAATAGCCGGTCCCAAAATCGTCTAGCGAGATGCGTACTCCCAGTTTCCGCAGTTCGTGCAACACCGACCGGGTCATCTGCATGTTTTGCAGCAATGCGGTTTCCGTGATCTCGATCTCGAGCCGGTTCGGCGAGAGCTTGGATTCCCGCAACGCGCTTTTCACGGATTCCGACAATTCTGGGATCGCGAAAGTGGACCGCGGAGACATTGACCGCGACCTTGATTTCGCGCGGCCAGGACGCTGCAGCCAGGCAAGCCTTGCGCAGGACCCAGTCGTCCAGACGCAGGATCAGGCCCATTTCTTCCGCGATCGGCACGAAAATCCCGGGCGATACTAGGCCGCGCGTCGCATGCCGCCAACGCACCAGCGCTTCGCAGCCCAGGAACTTGCGCTTGGCGACATTGAAAATAGGCTGATAATGCAGTTCTAGTTCGTCGTTGTCCAGGGCGCTGCGCAGGTCGAGTTCGAGCTCGCGCCGAACTCGCGCCTTGATCTCCATGCCCTGCTCGAAGAACCGAGCGATTCCGCGGCCGTCTGCTTTGGCTTGATAGAGCGCCATATCCGCGCATCGCAACAATGCGCCGAGTTCGGCCTCCACCTCGGGCGTCATCGCGATGCCAATGCTGGCGCCGAGCGTGATGTGATTGCCGCCGACTTCGTAAGGGCGCGAGAGCTCCTCGATGATGGCCCGGGCGGTTCGCGCCGGCTGTTCATGATCCCGCACTGCATTCAACAATATGACGAATTCATCGCCGCCGAGGCGTGCGATCAGGTCGCTGGACGAAATCCGGCCACGCAACCGGTCGGCGACCGCGCCCAACAATTGATCGCCGACCGCATGGCCGAGCGTGTCGTTGACCTGTTTGAACTGGTCAAGATCGACGAACAGCATAGCGGCTGGCGCGCCCGCCGCCCTCGAACTCAAATATTGGGTGGCGCGGTCGTGGAACTCGAAGCGGTTTGGCAGACCCGTCAAGGGATCGAATCGCGCCAATTCGTTAATTCGAGCTTGCGCAAGGTTGCGTTCGGTCACGTCGTCGAACAGCACGACCGCGCCGCCGTTCTGCATGGGCTGTAGGGTCAGGCTCAGCACCCGGCCGCTATTTAATTCCATCAGCAATTCTTCGAACGAACCGCCCTTCATTCGCTCGCGCAGACCGTTGACGACTTCGACCGCTTGCTCTTGAGCGACTACGCCGGTCTTGACGCATCCTTCGAATATTCCGTCCATCACGCTGGGCTTTTCGAGCGCGCCGGCGGGGATCTTGAGCAATTCGGCAAGTCGCTGGTTTGTGACGACTACGCGACCCTTGCGGTCGAGCATCGCGAGTCCACAAGGCATATTATTCAGAGCGGAGTTGAACTGGGCTGCAAGCCGGCTAACGTCGCGAGCCTGCTTTGCCGACTCCAAGAAAATGCCGCGCAGCTTGATTGCGATGGTCCGCATGCTCCAGAAGAACGGCACTAGGATGAATATCGCGACGAGCCAGTAATCGCCGCCCGCCATAATCAGCGCCGCCAGCAGGGGAATCGCTCCGCAGGCGATAAGCGTATTAACAAGTAGATTGCTTGCAAAATTGCGACCAGGAATGCCGATCAGGTAGCCGATTACAGCCACAAAGCTTGTCAGGCGGCCAAAGGCCTCTTCAGTATGTAAGAAAGTCAGAAAGCAGAAGATTGACAGCAGCGAAACGTGTAGAGACGCTCCGACAACGTAGAGAACTTCCCATTTCTTTAGTTCATCTACCTTCGTATTCGCAGTCAATCTGTGAGGGTAAACTCTCATTGACGCGAGCCTGAAAAACCCAACGATCAGGAGAGCGATAGCAACGTAACCAATATCGACCGCTTGGTATTTGTAAGCGACGGCCGCCGAAACCACTACCGCGGCAACAGCCCCTGTCGCCAAGTTGTTGACATCGGAGAACATCGAGCCGACTTGCGCTTCATAGATTTCGACAGGGACCTCACTGTCGATTTCGTTATCAATCGGCATAAAGCAACAGCCCCGATCGCAGGTCGGACATATCCATTCTGCGAGGGACATTGCGTGTAGAAAATAAAGATTTCGTTTCTGTTTTTGTTTCAGGGTCGACGACCCGATCGGTCAGGCAATGATTTAAATGACGATTCAGCCTCCGACGTAACGTTATACGTGATGTAGACGTGCATAACCAAATATAACAATACGAAGACGTTGTATTAAATTCATTGGTCACGCTTGGAGAAAGACAACCTTGGGGAACGAAGTTGTCGAGGAATTGGCGTCCGACTACCCCTTTTTCAGCCGGCCCCGCTGCAAAAAAAGCGTAACGCAGTTGACATTGTAAAACGTCCGTAAATCCATTTTCGGCGCCCATATCAAATCCATGTGCGCAACCGCGAATACCGCGAAAACTTCTTTGCGTGGCGCCGATCCATGCGCGTCAGGACGTCCGTCGGGAACGCGACTTTCTCGACGAGATGGGGGCCTTTGTTCATCATGACGCACTTTGCGCCTTGCGGCATTGCCGCATCGGTCATTTCTGATCGCGAGGCGAGGCCGTCGCGATCGAACCGGTCAGGCGCCTGCGCCGCCGAGATGACGGGAGTGGGCGCCGCCTCGCATAGCCGAAGATCTCTTCCTGGATCTCCGAGAGGCGGACGAAACCGATCTCGACCGCGAGATCGCCGCGCGCGGTGATGACGCCGGTCGGATTATCGGCGGCGGATTGAAGCGCGAGGCGAGGCAAATTTCGGATCGCAAGCGGGGTTTCGATTTTCAGCACAATGGCTTGCGCTGGAAGCCCGGGGCGGCGGGCCGCGCGATGGGCCTGCCGCAGTTCGACGTCTTCGATGCGCGGCACGAAGGAGAAGCCGACGAGATCGGTGTCAGCGGCGACGAAGTCGAGCTCCCGAAAGTCCTTTGCGGTAAGCGGCGGCAGTTCGATGCCGGTGGTTGGGAATTGCAAACCCTTGTCGGCCTTGAGCCGGACCACTTTTCCCTTGCGGCGTAGACTTAGATCTCCGCGCGCCCCTCGGAAATCTCTGAAACGCGCGCCGCCGCCCTGCCGTCGTCGACGAAGACATCGCTCCGACTTTCGAGTCGCCCAAGCATCTGCGGAAGCGAAATGGGAAATTCGGCTGGCCGGCCGCTTTGCGGCCGAGTTTACGCCGTATAATCACTCGATTGCCGCGTTGACTGCGGTATTTCGGCGCCGCGCTCACCTCGGCTGCACGGCATTTCGGCGCGGCGATATCCATCACAATGCGACTCGCGATCCTCAACTGGGCCACGGCCGCACGGAGTTCTCGATCATGTGCGACCACGCCACAGCGTCGTGATGCGCGAAGTTGATCCGCGCGCAATCCATCCTCGCCTCGAGGAGGCGCTTCACAATCCCAGGATCGTCCGCCGCCTCCGGCGGAAGGGTCGCCAGAACGCGCGTGCGTGGGTCGCCGTCGCGCGCTTGAGCGAACAGGCGTTCGGATTCCGCGTCGAGTTCGGAAAGCTCGGCGCGCATCAGGCCGGCTGCCGGACGCCGGCTCGCCTGATCCCCGGTGAGGCGGCGCAGCGTTGCGATCAAGGCTTCGAGCGCCGGCATCACCCGGGCCTCGCAGCGCCCGAGGGACGACAGGCCGCGAGCCGTTAGCCGTGAGCCTGTATTGCAGATCGATCAGATCGTGGCTGCGCACCGCCACTTAATGTCCAAGTTCTGTGCGCGCGCCTCGCTCAACGGGTCGGCGATGCGCACGCCCCAGAATGCCATCAAGGCGGCGCTCTCGCGCCAGACCTCGTCGCGCCGGTCGACGATTTCGGCCAGGAGAGCACGCCCACCCTCGGTCTCGGCGTCGTCAGCGCCTTCTCCGCGGGGCTCGCTCATGGTCATTTCAGTCCTTTTGGCGACGCCGAATCGAATGGTGGAGTTCGCGACCTGTCGCGCGCCAATGGGATGCTTTTGATACTCCGGGCGAATTTCTAAAAAACATTGGGGACGTCCGGTTTCCGTGAAGCTTGGCGGGCCCGGCGCCGGTGCGTGCGAAATGAGCGTGACAAACGCTCAAAATCCGTCAAAGGTAGACGCAACCAAACATGCAGACGTCGGGGATGATGACGCCAGAGAGGGAACCCAACGGAGGTCGGTCCGCCTCCGCGCAGGGCTCGGCCCCTGCGCTATTGGCGATCGACGGGATCACGATCCGGTTCGGCGGGGTCGTGGCGCTCGACAAGGTGCGGTTCGAGGTTGCCGGCGGCCAGATATGCGGGCTGATCGGTCCCAACGGCGCCGGCAAGACCTCGCTCTTCAACTGCATCTCGCGCCTCTATGACCCGCACTCGGGGTCCATTCGGTTCGACGGTCGGGCGCTCGAGCGCGTTCCCAAGCCACGAGATCGCGGCGCTCGGCATCGCGCGCACGTTTCAAAATCTTGCCCTGTTCGCGTCGATGACGTCCGCCAGAACGTGATGGTCGGCTCGCATGCGATCGCGCGCGGCGGATTTCTCGCCAACGCGCTCGCCACGCCGCTCGCGCGGCGCGAGGAAAAGAAGATCGCCGAGCGCGCCGATGCGCTGATAGAGGAATTCGGCTTGGCCGAGGTCGCGGAGCGTTTGGTGTCCGAATTGCCGTTCGGTACGAAGAAGCGGGTCGAACTCGCCCGCGCGCTGGCGATCGAGCCGAAGCTGCTGCTGCTCGACGAGCCCGCGGCCGGCCTCAACCATGAGGAGGTCGATGCGCTTGGCGCCGAAATACGCGCGATCCGCGACCGGCGCGGGGTCAGCGTCCTGCTGGTCGAGCATCACATGAATCTGGTGATGCGCATTTCCGATCAGGTCGTCGCGCTGGATTTCGGCCGTCTGATTGCGAACGGCACGCCGGATGAGGTGCGTGCGAACCCCGAGGTCATACGCGCCTATCTCGGGAGCGCGGCATGAACGAGCCGATCCTCGAGGCGCGGGGCCTGAAGGCCTATTACGGCCCGATCGAAGTTCTGCACGGCATCGATTTCGAGGTCGAGGAGGGCGGCGTGACCGCGCTGCTCGGCGCCAACGGCGCCGGCAAGACGACGACGCTGCGCGCGATCTGCGGCGATGATCCGGCGCGAAGGCGAGATAAAGTTCAAGGGGAGCCGCTGATGTCGCGCTCGACGGAAGATATAGTCCGGCTGGGCGTCGCGCATGTTCCCGACGGGCGCGGCACCTTCACCGATCTCACGGTCGAGGAAAATCTGCGGCTGGGCGCCTATGTCAGGCGCGACAGAGCGGCGGTGTCGGCGGATTTCGACCGCGTATTCGGCTATTTTCCTCGCCTCGCCGAGCGCCTGCGCCAGCAGGCGGGCACGCTGTCGGGCGGCGAACAGCAGATGCTCGCGATTTCGCGCGCCCTGCTGCTGCGGCCCAGGCTGCTGCTGCTCGACGAGCCCTCGTTTGGCCTCGCGCCGCTGATCGTCGCCGAGATTTTCCGCATCCTGCGGGAGATCAAGCGGACCGAGGGCGTCAGCATATTGATCGTCGAGCAGAACGCCAATCTTGCGCTGGAATTCTCCGATCAGGCCTATCTGATCGAGACCGGCCGGCTGGTGATCGGCGGCGCCGCCGACGAGATTCGCAATGACGATGCCGTGCGCCGCGCATATCTGGGCTATTGAGGGAGCCGCGTTTGGTCCAGTTCCTGCATCAACTCGCGTCGGGCCTCGCCTTGGGCGGCGTCTATGCGATCATGGCGCTGGCGCTGGTGATGATCTACCAGGCGACGCATCTGGTGAATTTCGCGCAGGGCGAGATGGCGATGTTCTCGACCTATATCGCCTGGAAGATGATCAACTCCGGGCGGCCCTATTGGTTCGCTTTCATCATCACCGTCGTCGTCTCCTTTGTTGGCGGCGTCGCGATCGAGCGCGATCGTCGTGCGGCCCTTCGCTCGCGCGCCGGTGCTCGCTTCCGTCATCGTGTTCATCGGCCTGAGCTTCATTTTCAATGCTCTGGCGGGCTGGCTTTACGGCTATTCCGTGCAGAGCTTCGACAGTCCCTTTACAGGCCGGCCGCTCTTCGGCGCCGGCTACATGTCCGCACATGAGCTTGGCGCCATTCTTGTGAGCTTCGCGGTGCTGGCTCTGGTCTACGCCTTTTTCAACTTCACTCCGCTGGGCCTCGCCCTGAGAGCCTCGGCGCAGAACCCGGTTTCGAGCCGGCTCGTCGGCATCCGCGTCGGCTGGATGCTCGCGATCGGCTGGGGCCTCGCGGCATCGATCGGCGCAGTCGCAGGCATGATGGCGGCGCCGATCGTCTATCTCGATCCCAACATGATGGGCGGCGTATTGCTCTATGCCTTTGCGGGCGCCGTGCTTGGAGGCATCGACAATCCCTGGGGCGCCGTTTTCGGCGGTTTCCTGGTCGGCGTGCTCGAGAACATCATGGGCGCCTATGTCGTCGGCGAGGAGGTCAAGCTGTCCGTCGCCCTGGTGATCATCATCGGCGTGCTCGTTGTGAGGCCATCGGGCCTGTTCGGGCGCCGCATCGTGGCGAGAGTTTGACCATGTCCCTGTCCCGCACGGCCAGCGCACCCGACGCCGAAGCGCTCTGGACTGCGATCGCGCGGCTGGGCTGGGTCGCGGCCGCCGTGATTGCGCTCGCATTGCCGGTCTTCGCAAGCGGCTACCATCTCTATCAGTTCTCGCAGGTGCTCATCTATGCGATCGCGCTCTGCGGTCTCAATCTGCTCAGGCTACAACGGCCAGATTTCGCTCGGCCACGGCGCCTTTTTCGCGATCGGGGGCTATGGCGCCGCGATCCTGATCGTCAAGCTCGGGCTGCCCTATTGGGCGGCCATCCCGATCGCGAGCGCCGTGTGCTTCTGCGCCGGTTTCCTGTTCGGGTTTCCCGCGCTCAGATTGGGCGGGCTTTATCTCGCGCTCGCCACCTTCGCGCTCGCCGTCGCGGCGCCGCAAATCCTCTCCTACAAGGGCTTCGATAGTTTCACAGGCGGCTCGCAAGGCCTTCAACTGATGAAGCTGCACGCGCCCTTCGGATTGCCGCTGAACGTCGACCAGTGGACTTATGTCGTCTGTCTCATCTCGGCCGCCGTGCTTTTCATCGTGGCGCACAATCTCGTGAACGGCCGGGTCGGGCGCGCGCTGATCGCGATCCGCGACCATCCGATCGCAGCGGAAACGATGGGCGTAAACGCCGCGCTTTACAAGACGACCTGCTTTGGCGTCAGCGCGCTCTATGCTGGCGTCGCCGGCGGGCTCAGCGCGGTCGCGGTCGGCTTCGTCTCGCCGGACAGTTTCGGGCTCGCGCTTTCGCTGGCGTTCCTGGTCGGCATTGTCGTCGGCGGGCTCGCCTCGATCGGCGGGGTGATCTTCGGGGCCTTGTTCATCGAGTTTGTGCCGAATTACGCAGATCAGCTATCGGTGCAGTTCGGCGAGAGCGCCAAGGCGCTGCCGGGCGCGATCTACGGCCTGTTGCTGATTTTGATCATGGCGGCGGCGCCCGCCGGAGTGGCGGGCGCTATCCGCTCGCTGGTAAAGTCGACGTCCCTGGGATCGCGAGACTGAAAGCGCGATTGCGGTCAACTTAAACGAAACGGCGCTGAAACGCCGTGAAATGTTATAGAACGAGTGGAGGAAACCCATGACGACGCGTCGCAAATTCATCGCATCGGGCGCCGCCGCAACGGCGGTTCTCGCGACTGGCGCCTGGCGCGCCCGCGCGGACAACGCGCCGGGCGTCACCGACGCCGAAATCAAGATCGGCCAGACGGAAGCCTACAGCGGTCCGGCCTCCGCTTACGGCGTCATCGGCAAGACGGAGGCCGCTTATTTCAAGATGATCAATGAACAGGGCGGCGTGAACGGCCGCAAGATCAATTTCATCAGCCTCGATGACGGCTACAGCCCGCCCAAGACAGTCGAGCAGACCCGCCGTCTGGTCGAGCAGGAGGGCGTCGCCTTCATCCTGAACGGCCTCGGAACCGCGCCCAATGCCGCGGTGCGCGAATATTTGAACCAGAACAAGGTCCCGCAACTGTTCGTAGCCACCGGCGCGGCGATGTTCGGCGATCCCCAACACTTTCCCTGGACGATTGGATATCAGCCCAATTATCAGACCGAAGCGCGCATTTTCGGCAAGCACATCCTGGCCACGAAACCTGGGGCGAAAATCGCCATCCTCTATCAGAACGACGGCTTCGGCAAAGATTACGTCGCCGGTTTGAAGGATGGCTTGGGCGCCGACCACGTCGGCATGGTCATCAGCGAAGCTTCCTACGAAAATGGCGAGCCGACTGTGGATTTGCAGGTTGTGACCCTGCAAGGCTCCGGCGCCGACGTGTTCGTGATCGCCGCGACGCCGAAATATGCGGCCCAGGCGATTCGCAAGACCGCCGATCGTCGGCTGGTCGGCAGTCCGATATATCACTGACGTCTCGGTATCGATCGCTGCGGTGCTGAAGCCTGCGGGCCTCGACAAATCTAAGGGCCTGATCACCGCCGCTTACGCCAAGGATGCGACGGACGCGGTGTGGAAGGACGATGCGGGGCTGAAGGCCTTTGCCGACTTCATCGGCAAATACGGGTCGGCCAACGACCTCAGGGACACCAACGCGGCTTATGGCTTCAATCTCGCAATTCTGATGGTCGAGGTCCTCAAGCGCTGCGGCAATGATCTCTCGCGCGAAAACATCATGCGGCAGGCGACCAATATCAAGGATCTGGAGCTGCCGATGCTGTTGCCAGGCGTCAAGATCAACACCTCGCCGGACAATTACTACCCCATACGAACCATGCAACTCGCCCAGTTCGACGGCGAAAACTGGAAGATCTTTGGCGATCTGATCACGGCTTGACGCCGCTGCGCGGGACCAAAGCAACACAACGGAGGAAACTTATGACGACGCGTCGCAATTTTATCGCCTCGGGCGCCGCCGCAGCCGCGGTTCTGGCGTCAGGCGCCTGGCGCGCCCGGGCGGACAATGCTCCGGGCGTAACCGACACCGAGATCAAGATCGGTCAGACCATGCCCTATAGCGGCCCTGCCTCGGCCTATGGCGTGATCGGCAAAACGGAAGCCGCCTATTTCAAGATGATCAATGAACAGGGTGGCGTGAATGGTCGGAAGATCAATCTGATCAGCCTGGACGACAGCTACAGCCCGCCCAAGACGGTGGAACAGGTCCGCCGCCTCGTTGAGCAGGAGCAGGTCGCGTTCCTGTTCAACACGCTGGGCACGGCGCCGAACGCCGCGATTCGGCAATATCTCAATGACAACAAGGTGCCCCAGTTGTTCGTGTCGACCGGCGCCAGCCTCTTCGCGGACCCTGAACATTTTCCGTGGACGGTCGGATTCAATCCGAGCTACCGGACCGAAGCGCGCATTTTCGCAAAGCACATCCTTGCCAACAAGCCGGGCGCGAAGATCGCATTGCTCTATCAGAACGATGGCTTCGGAAAGGACTATCAAACCGGTCTGAAGGACGGACTGGGGGTCGACCATGCAGGCATGGTGGTCAAGGAGGCGTCGTACGAGGTCTCCGAACCGAGCGTCGACTCGCAGGTGGTGACACTGCAAGGCAGCGGGGCGGACGTTCTGGTCATCGCCGCGACGCCGAAATTTGCCGCGCAGGCGATCCGCAAGTCGTTCGATTTGGGTTGGGACGCGTCGCGATATATCACCAACGTCTCGTATTCGATCGGCGCAGTGCTGAAGCCGGCGGGCCTCGACAAGTCGAAGGGCCTGATTACGGGCTCGTATGGCAAGGACGTCACGGATGCGAAGTTCAAGGACGATCCGGGCGTGAAGGAGTGGAAGGCGTTCTGCGACAAGTATATGTCGGCGAACGACTTCATCGACCTCAACGCCGCCTACGGCTTCGGCGCCGCTCAGACCATGGTGCAGGTGCTCAAACAATGCGGCAGCGACTTGAGCCGCGACAACGTGCTGAAGCAGGCCACAAACATAAAGGACCTCCAGCTTCCCATGCTGCTCGACGGAATCAAGCTCAACACCTCGCCGACGAACTACAGCCCGATCCGGCAGATGCAGCTTGCCTCCTTCGACGGAGCCAGCTGGCAGTTGTTCGGAGACTTGCTCTCCGGCTAAGCTCCCGCGCCTCCGGACGCCGCGGGCAAGGGCCGCCAGCGGCAGTCCGGGTCTTGAAAGGCGGTTCCGGCCATGGCCCCTCGCAAGCGCATTTCGAAGGCCGCCCGCGTCGGCGGCCTCTCGCTTGCCAGTCTTGCGGCGATGGTCTGGGTTGCGATGGTCGCCAACCTGAGCCAACTCGGCCCAGTCGGTTTGGACGGCCAAGCAACCATTCAGTTGCTGGGCGCGTTCGAACTCATCGCGCTATTCGCGCTGCTGACGGCCTTGACAATCTTGGCCGCGGCGGCCGGCGAGATGACGCGCGGCGCCAAATTGGCCGCCCTTGTCCTGCTGCCGCTCGCTTTTGCGGCGTGCTGGCGTTCGCTCACGCCGCTCGCGAGCGCGCCGGCGGCCATCTGGCGCGGGTCGATCGTCGCCCCCGCCTTAGCGCCGCCGCTCATTGGCGCCTATGCCCTGACAATTCTGTTCCGACCTTTCCGGCGCGCGTGGCCTTCCCGTCTGGCGGGCAGTGTCGCCTGGGGCGGCGTCGCGCTCATTTGCGTCGCGGTCTTGACGCTTCATCTGATGCGCGAGGCCTCGGCAAGGCATGAGGCCGAAGCGGACCATCGCTGGCAGGCCAAGTTCGATGCGACGCCGGCGAACGCTCCACTCGCCAAATGGACCGAGCAGCTCGAGACCGCCGCCCCAGCCCGCCGCAAGGACGTCTTGGCCGCGATGCGCAAGGTCCCGACCCGGCAGAGGGATGCCGAAACGCTGCTTGACGGGGACGCTTTCCCGATCGGCGCGCTGGGCGCTATCGACCTCGATCCCACTCAATCGCTTTGCGAGAAGGCGAGGGCGTCGCTTGTTCGCGGCGCCGCGCGATTGCTGCCGCTCGCCCCGGGTTCGCGCGAGTTTCGCGAGATCGCCGACAAGTTCGACGCCGCCGCGGACGCGCTGGAATGGCTGGTCGCCAACGGCTGCGATTGCGGCGACGCGTCGCGCGCATGGGAGGCGGTCGCGCGCGGCTATCTCGATCCGAATTTCGACGTGGCGCGTCTCAAGAGCCTGCGGGATCGCGAGGCGGTCGAGCGTCTTCGCGAGAGCAACGTGAAAAATTTCTCGTTGCTGACGCCGAGATCGAGTCTGCAGGCGTGGCTGCGTTTTGCAGACGATCGCAAATTCGGGGTGGAGGCGCTGATCGGCGCGCGCTCGCTCGAACATCGCACCGGCGACGCGATAGAGGCCTTAAGCTCAGAGTTCGATCCCGACAGCGCGGCGACGGTTCTGCGCTTCCTGCCGACGCTCGATCTCGACCCGACGCCCGCCCTCTGCAGGGCCGCGCTGCGCGAAGTGCGGCGCCAACTTGCGGCGGTCTCGCGCCCGCCGCTCTCCGGGCCCCGATCCTATTCGGCGCTGCTCGAGGAGACCGCCAGAGAGCAGCCGCTCGCTGCATTGCAATGGCTCGCCGCGCACGGCTGCCCCGCCGAGGCTGAACTCGCGGACGCGCAAGCGTTGGTCAGCGCCTACCAGGATTCGCCCTCGCGCGCCGCGATGCTCGCCAGCCTGGCGGAGCTTCGCAGAAAGCCGTAGCCGAGAGCGAAAGTTTCGCTCAACGTTTCTTTGCGGCCTTGATTTTCCGCTTGGCCAGCGTACGCAGGCGCAGCGCATTGAGCTTAATGAAGCCTGCGGCGTCGCGGTGGTCGTAGGCGACGGCTCCTTCCTCGAAGGTGACGAGATCCTGGTCGTAGAGCGAATGCGGGCTGTCGCGCCCGATCACATAGACTCCGCCCTTGTAGAGCTTGAGACGGACGCGGCCGGCGACCAGTTCCTGGCTCTTGTCTATCATCACTTGCAGCAGCTCTCGCTCCGGCGCGAACCAGAAGCCGTTGTAGATCAGCTCCGCGTATTTCGGCATCAACTCGTCCTTTAGATGAGCCGCGCCACGGTCGAGCGTGATCGACTCGATCGCGCGATGCGCTGCGAGTAGGATCGTACCGCCGGGCGTTTCGTACATGCCGCGCGACTTCATGCCGACGAAGCGGTTCTCGACAAGGTCCAGCCGACCTATGCCGTTGTCATGGCCAAGCCTGTTGAGCGCGGTCAGAAGCTGCGCCGGCGAGAGCGTCTTGCCGTCGATTGCGACGGGATCGCCATTTTCGAAGGCAATCTCGACGATGCTCGGCTTGTCCGGAGCGGATTCCGGGTCGACCGTGCGCGAATAGACGTAGTGCGGCGTCTCCAGCGCGGGATCCTCAAGCACTTTGCCCTCGGACGAGACGTGCAGCAGGTTGGCGTCGGTCGAGAACGGCGCGTCGCCCCGCTTGTCCTTGGCGATCGGGATCTGGTGCTTTTCGGCGAAATTCAACAGCGCCGTGCGCGAGGCGAATTCCCATTCGCGCCAGGGCGCGATCACTTTGATCTCGGGATCGAGCGCATAAGCGGAGAGCTCGAAGCGCACCTGATCGTTGCCTTTGCCGGTCGCGCCATGGGCGACCGCGTCGGCGCCGACCTTGTGCGCGATCTCGACGAGCCGCTTGGAGATCAGAGGGCGCGCGATCGACGTGCCGAGCAGGTACTGGCCCTCGTAAAGCGCATTGGCGCGAAACATCGGAAACACGAAGTCGCGGACGAATTCCTCGCGCAGGTCTTCGATGTAGATGTTTTCCGGCTTCACGCCGAGCAGTTCCGCTTTGCGCCGCGCCGGCTCCAGTTCCTCGCCTTGGCCGAGGTCCGCCGTGAAAGTGACGACCTCGCAACCATAGGTGGTTTGCAGCCATTTCAGGATGATCGACGTGTCGAGGCCGCCGGAATAGGCGAGGACGACGCGCTTGATGTCGGACTTCGGCTTGGACATGGAAACTCGCTTGCGGGGCTTCTGAGAAATCTAATAGTCGTCAGAGCGAACCAACCCCGAATTCCCGCCACGTGGTCATGGTCGAGGCGAGGCTCCGGGGGTCCGCCGCCCTGTCGGCGGGTCTTATAAGCCCGGCCGGGCGGGGCGCAACCCTCTAGGGTCCGCCCGTTGGCCAGATTGCGCGGCGCAAGAGGACGACGACGAGCAGCGCGATCAGTCCGCCGAGGAGCGCGTCGGACAGGAAATGGCCGCCAAAAGCGAGCCGGAGGGCGCCGGCGCCGGCGCCGAAAGCCAGCGCGGCCGCTATAGCGATGGGCCGATAGGGCGGCGGGACCAGCATCGCCGGCGCGACCATCCAGAACCCCTGGGCCGACTCGCCCGAGACGAACGAGCAGTTTTTCTGGCAGGCGCCGTCGAAACGGTACCAAGGCTTGAACTCGTCCTGGCCGCCGAAGTCGACCACATGCACCGGGCGCGGCCGATGCGCGTGGTCCTTGAGGATCAGATTTACAATCAGACCCGGGCCGATCGCCATCGTCGCGAGCAGAAAGATCGTCGCCCGCCCGCTGGGCGCGTAGGGCAGGGGCGCGCCGAGCCTGCGCAGGACATACGCAAGGGTGAGGATTATCAGCAGCAGATAGGGGGTTACGCGGAAAAAGTCGCGTCCGAACCGTGCGATCGGATTGTGGTCGAGGAACCCTTCCGGGCCATAAAAGAATCCGGATACGGCGAGGTCGATCTTCGGCCAGATCGCAAATACGACGAGCGTTGCGGCGATCGCCGCAACCAGCCCTACCAGCGTGCGGTTCATCCGCTCAATAGACCTTGTAGACCTGACCGGTCTGCCGGCCTTCGATGCTGCGCGAAAACGCCCTTGCGGCGCGCGCTACCGGCACGGGGTCGAACCCGCGGAAAAACGGCCCGTAGCCCGCCATCGATTCCTCGAACACAGTCGGACTTACCGCGTTGATCCTCAGCCCGCGCGGCAATTCGATCGCCGCGGCCCGCGCGAATCCCTCGACGGCGGAGTTGACCATCGTGGCCGAACTGCCGGCGACGATCGGATGCTCGGACAGTACGCCGGCGATCAAAGTGATCGACCCGCCGTCGCGCAGTGCATCGCGCGCCGCGAGCGTGAGGTTGACCTGGCCCATCACCTTGTTGGTCAGGCCGAGCCCATATGATGAATCCGAGAGCGGGGCGGGCCTGATCATTTCGAGCGGATGGAAATTGACCGCGCCCGCCGCACAGGCGACCGCGTCGAGCGGCCCGGCCGCCTTCAGGCCGGCGACGATGCTTTCCGGGTTCGCGATGTCAATTCGAATCTCGCCCGACTTCGACCCCGCCGTCACGATGTCGTGACGCGGCGCCAGCTCCGCAACGATGGCCCGCCCGAGCACGCCGCCTGCGCCGATGACGAGAACACGTAGACGAGCGTCGGGCATAGAAAACTCCATAGGGCAGGGAATAGACGCATATTATGGGAAGAGCCGGGCGAAGGCAAAACCGCGCGTTGCCAGAACGCCGCCTTGGCGATAAGAGCGCCATCGACGTCAGGCGTCAGGGGGGACGATGTTCAGGCTTGCTGAGAAACTTGCGCGGATTCGTGCGGACGCCTATCGCCGGCAGGATTTCATCATCGCCGACGCCAAGGACCCCGATATGGGCCCGGGCCTCCATGCGGTCGGGCCCGCACGCGAAAGCGACGGCGCGTCCCATCGTTTTCGCACGCGCGTCGAGTTCCTCGAATCGATCGAGGCCGTGATCAAGCAGGATGTCGTCGACATCATGCTGACCTCGGTCTCCAACCTCGAGACGCTCGTAGAGCGCAAGGCTTTCGCCGGCACAGCCGTAAAGCCCGCCATTCGCGCGAACGATACGACCGACATCTGGCGCCATCGCGGCGGGACAATTCACACGCGACCCTCGCGCCCGTTCCGCACGGCGTCGCTGGAACGGCTGCGAGGGCTGACGGACCTCGGGCTCTACTCGATCACCTTCAACAATGATCTCGACGCCGACGTCGAATCGCTGAAGGCTTTCGCCGAGTTCCGCGCCGATGCGGCGGCGCACGGGTTCTCGTATTTTCTGGAAGTTTTCAATCCGAACGCGTCCAACCTCAGCGCTGAGGACATGCCGCGCTACGTCAATGATGCAATTGTCCGCTGCCTAGCCGGACTGACCGAGGCCGAGCGACCGCGCTTCCTGAAGATCGCCTATAATGGACCTCGGGCCCTGGAAGAACTCGTCACATACGACCCCGGGCTGATCGTCGGGGTCCTGGGCGGGGGCGCCGGCACGACGCGCGACTGCTTCGAGCTGATCCATCAGGCCCAGAAGCACGGCGCGCGCGTCGCCCTGTTCGGGCGCAAGATCAACCTCGCTGAATCTCCGCTCGACATCGTTCGCTTCATGCGCGCGGTCGCCGACGGCGCGATTTCGCCGACCGAGGCGGTCGCGGCTTATCACGACGTCCTGCGCAAGGCGGGCGTTGCGCCCCTTCGCGGCCTCGCCGCGGATACCGAGATCACCGAAGCCCCGCTGAAGTCGGCCTGAGGGAGCGGCGTCATGACCGGGCGGAGCGGCGTGCTGACGGCGGGAACCTGGTGCGTCGATCTCAACAAGTCGATACCGCGCTGGCCCGCCGAAGACACGATGACCACGATCGACGAACTCGATCGGCAGGGCGGCGGTTCGGCCTGCAACATGGCGATCGACTTGAAACGTCTCGATCCCACGCTGTTCGTCGAGACGATGGGACTCGTCGGCGACGACGGCGACGGACGCTTCCTTATCCAGCAGTGCGAAAAATTCGGCATTTCGCATCAGTGGCTCAGACCTCTTGCCGGCGGCGTGACCCCCTTCAGCGACTGCTTCAATTCGCGGGAGAGCGGACGGCGCACGCATTTCTTCCATCCCGGCGTCGCCACGGACCTGACGCCGGATCATTTCGATTTCCGCGCGACGCCGGCGCGCGTCCTGCATCTCGGCCTGCCCGGCGCGCATGCGATCATGGACGCGCCCTGGCGGGAGGAGTCGACGGGCTGGGCCGCGACGTTGAAACGGGCGCGAGCTCAGGGGTTGCAGACCAACCTCGAAATGGTCTCGACGACGCGCGAGAAAGTGCGCGCGTTCGGCCGCTCCTGCGCGCCGCATCTCGATCTCTTGATCGTCAACGATTACGAGATCGGCGCCGTCGGCGACATTGAAACGCGCGACGCCAACGGCGCCGCGCCCGTCAAGGTCGAAGCGGCACTGCGCGCCGCGCTTGCGCTGGGACCCATCCGTCTCGCCGTCGCGCATTTTCCCGAGGGCGCGATCGCGGTGACGGGCGACGGATCGCGCTTCGCGCTCGGCTCGGTCGCGATGCCGCCCGAAAAGATCGCCGGCGTCAACGGCGCGGGCGACGCCTTCGCCGCCGGTGCGCTCTACGGCTGGCATCAGGGCTGGGGGATCGAGACATGCCTCAAGCTCGGCCATGCGTGCGCGGCGGCCTCGATGCTCGAGGTTTCGACGACGACAGGGGTGATGGGCGTCGGGGAATGTCTCGCGCTCGCCGACCGCTGGGGCCATCGTCCGGCGCCGACTTGACGGGTCAGGCGCAGTATGGAACGCGCGGAGATTGTCGCCAGGCGGAGAGACGAGCGCGTGCTGAATTATCCCTATCGCATCCTCTTCATCCGCCACGGCGAGACGCCCTATAACGCCGAGGGACGCCTCCAGGGCCAGCGCGACATCGCGCTCAACGGAAAAGGCCGCGAGCAGGCGAGCGCGGTCGGGCGGTCGCTCAAGAAGCTGATGGGCGAGGAAATCGCGCGGCTGGACAAAGCCAAGGCGTTCATCGCCTCGCCCCTGCAACGCACGCGCGAGACAATGGAATTGGCCCGCGCTGCGATGGGACTGCCGCCCGGCGAATATCAGCAGTCGCCGGAACTGATGGAGCTTACCTTCGGCGATTGGGAGGGCCTGACCTGGGCCGAGGTTGAAGCTCTCGATCCCGCTGGCGCGCGTGCGCGCGAAGCCGATAAATGGAACTTCGTGCCGCCCAGCGGCGAAAGCTATGCGCAATTGAGCGAGCGTCTGAAGGCCTGGCTGCAAACGCAAACCCAGGACCGTTTCATCGCCTCGCATGGCGGCGTAGCGCGGGCCCTGTTTAATCTGATCGCCGGCGTCGAACCCGAGATCGCCGCCAGCATCAACATCTGGCAGGGCCGGGCGCTGCTTTTCGCGCCCGGGGAGAGTTATCGCTGGATAGGATAGGACTGCGTTACGCGGCCGCCGCCATTCGGCGCGAGACAAGATCGCGCAGCGCGCCGAGGTCCTTGGCGAACTGCCTGATCCCTTCGGCCAGCTTTTCGGTCGCCATCGCGTCTTCGTTCATCATCCAGCGGAACAATTTTTCGTCGAGCCTGATCCGCTGGGGCGCCGCGCCGGGCGTTTTCGGGTCGAGCCGGCGTGGCAGCGGGCTTTGGTCGGCGGCGAGTTCGGCCAACAATTGGGGCGAGATCGTCAGCCGATCGCAGCCCGCCAAGGCCGCGATTTCCCCGATGTTGCGGAACGAGGCGCCCATGACGACGGTGTCGACGCCATACGTCTTGTAATAAGCGTAGATCGAGCGAACCGAGACGACGCCGGGATCGGTCTCTGAAATCATAGGGGCCGCCGCCGGCCTTGACGTGCCAGTCGAGGATGCGGCCGACGAAGGGCGAGATCAGGAACGCCTTGGCGTCGGCGCAGGCGATCGCCTGCGCGAGCGAGAAGATCAACGTCAGATTGCAATCGATGCCCTCGCGCTGCAGAACCGCGGCGGCTTGCGCGCCTTCCCAGGTGGCGGCGATCTTGATCAGGATTCGGTCCCGCTTGATCCCGCGGCTCTCGTAGTCCGCGATCAGCGCCTTGGCCTTGGCGATCGTAGCTGGCGTGTCAAAAGAGAGATCGGCGTCGACCTCCGTGGAGACTCGACCGGGCACGATTTGGGTCAGCTCGGCGCCGAAATTGACCGCCAGCCGATCGGTCACGGCGCGGGCCGGAGCGCCTTGTTTCGCGCCCCAGGCCACCGCTTCCTCGACGAGGTGGGCATAGGCCGGCAGTTGCGCAGCTTTCAGGATCAGCGTCGGATTGGTCGTCGAATCCGTCGGCTTGAACGCCTTGATCAATTCCATGTCGCCCGTGTCGGCCACGACCGTGCTCATCTGCCTGAGCGCCTCCAGCTTGCTCGTCATCGCGTCCTCCTCGAGATTTCGGGTCCGGACCTTGCCGCGGCGTGCGTCCGCGCGCAAGCGGCGCTCAATTGTCCGGCTTGTCGGCGTAGGCCTTGGCGTCGATGACCGAGACTGTGTCGGTCTCCCCCGCGCGCGGGGCCGCCATTTCGGCGCCGATCGCATGCAACACGTCGGGCGTGACCGCATAGGAGCCATGGTCGATGAAGCCGTCGGAATACTTGCTCAGGTCGTAGACCTTAGCCCCGAGTTCTTCGATCTTGGCGCGGTCGGCCGGATTGGACGGATCGATGCCGCCGACGCGCTGGCGCGAGTCGGCGATCGCGCTCGAAAGCGACAGCGCTCGATCTTTCTGGGTTGCGAACACAGTAACTTTGGCCGGCCGCACCTTGGCCATCTGCGAGGCGAAGACGTCGATGTCGATGTCGGGCGAGGCGAGCATGACGTCGCCGAGATGCCCGTCGAGATCGCGATGACCCGCCAGCGCCTCCTGGCGCAACGCCTCCATGGCGACCCAGCCGCCCATGGAATGAGCCAGCACGTGGATCTTGCCTACTCCGGGCGTCGCGGCAAGGTCGCTCAGCAGGTCCTGCATGGCGTCGCGCGAAGCCGTCGCACTGTCCTTGTCCGAGACATAGCCTAACACCTGACTCTTTGATGGCCAGGTGAAGAGCACCGGCACGCCGCCGAACCTGCTGTCGGCGACGATCTGGGCGGCGCGGAACCGCGCCTCGTCGAAGCTGGTGTTGAACCCGTGCACAAACACGAGAACGTCGCGATTTACGCCGATGCGGCCCGAGACATGCGAGGCGAGTTCGGCCTTGAATTCGTCCGCGTCGAGCTCGCGCTCGCCCGCCACGACGATGTCGCTATGGGCGTTCGGAGCGCCCCACATGGGCGCCTCGATCGCGCCGGCGCGATGGTTTGGCGGAATCGTGAGCGTCGCCAAGGCGTAATGCACGCCATCGGTCGAAGGCTTCTGCTGGTCTGCTCCGGTCTCGCCGCGGCGGGTCGACGCGACGAAAACCTGCACCATGTGCGCCTGGGTCTGGGGTCCGCCGCCGCCCTGTCGCGACGCTGAGCCAAGGCTCGGCAAGTCCATGCTGGCGCAGCCGCCGAGCGCGCAGGCGACGGCGATTGCCGCGGCCACGCCTTTCAGGCCGACCCAAAAGCGCGCGGGAGCGCGCATTGTCGCATTCATAGTCCCGCATGTCCCTGATGGCGGCGCTGGCGTCCGCGGCCCCGGCGAAATGGGCCAGGGATGTGGCGATTGTGAGACCGCCTCGCCGCCGCTTGCCTTTTGCGCGGAGTTCGGCCCCTTCTGGGCGCCGAAACGAGCGCCGGACGAGCCACTGGAAATGCAACCGAGTTCACACCTTCGGACGCGCTCGGAAGCCCGCATCTGGCGCATCGCATTCGGCCTTTCGCTCGGGGCGGCGATCGCGGGCGGATACGGGCGATTCGCCTATGGCCTCATTTTGCCCGCCATGCGGTCTGACCTCGACTGGAGCTACACCGAGGCGGGCTGGATCAATACCGCCAACGCGCTGGGCTATTTTCTCGGCTCGGCGGCGACGCTCGCCACGATCAGCCGTTTCGGGAATCGATCGATGTATGTGGGGGGCGTCGTGCTGACGACGCTTTCGCTGATCATGACTGGGATCGGCGACAATATCTGGGCGCTCTCGTTCTGGCGCCTGCTGGCCGGAATTCGGCGGCGCGCCGGTTTTCATCGCGGGAGGAGCGCTCGCGGCGGGCCTGTTCCGCCGCGATCCCTCGCTGAACGCCACGTCGATCGCCATATTTTTCGGCGGCGGTGGGCTCGGCGTATTGTTGTCCGGTCTGCTGCTGCCGCCCTTTTTCGATCGGTTCGGCGCATCGGCCTGGCCGCAGGCCTGGTGGGCGCTCGCCGCCCTGGCGACGCTCTCCGCGGCTGGGGCGCTCGCCGCAGTGCGGGCCATTGACGATGGCGCCCCGGCGCCGTCTGCGGCGCCGCAACCCGCGCCGACACGGCTGCCGATAGCTCGCATGACGCCTTCGCTGGTCGGCTACACCCTATTCGCGCTCGGCTACATCATTTATTTCACGTTCCTGGTCGCCTGGATGCGCACGCGCGACATCCCAACGGCTTGGGTGGTCGCGACCTGGTCCGCGCTCGGCCTTGGCGCGATGGCGGGGCCGCTCGCCTGGCGGCGCCTGCTCGCCATGTTCGACACCGGCCGGCCGCTTTCGCTGGCCTGCGCGGCGACCGGCGTTGCGACCGCGATGCCGCTCGTCTGGTCGAGCCGGATCGCTTTCGTCGCCTCGGCGCTGCTGTTCGGCGTCGCGTTCTTCAATGCTCCGAGCGCTGTCACGAATTTTTCGCGCAAGAACCTGGACCCGAAAGCCTGGGGCCCCTCGGTTGCGCTCTACACGACCCTTTTTGCGATCGGGCAGACGATCGGCCCGGTCGGGGCTGGCTTTCTCACCGACGCGACCGGCGATCTCGCCTCCGGGTTCATCGCGGGCGCACTGATCTTGCTTGCCGGCGCCGCGGCCGCGGAAGCGCAGGGCGGATTGAAGGCATAGCCGTTCGGGATCAATCGGCCTCCTCGCCGCGATGCGGCATCGCGCCGACGGCGACGCCGCTATTGCAATTGGCGCGCAATGGCAGATCCTTGGCCGATCAAATCAACCATCAGGCGACGGCTCTTGATTCCGCCACCGCAAGGCATGAGCGCGGCCGACTTCGAAGCCATCGAAGCGGCCGTGATGGAGACCGAGCGGGGACGCTGGTTTCTCCAGGAGTTTGCGCGCCGTTGCCGCGCCGAAGACACCGCGCGTATTTTGGCTTCGATAGAACGGCTCGAGGCGCGCACGGCCGAGGTCCATGCGGCGCGGCAGCTTGCCGGGCGCGACCCGAGTTCTGAGCCACGATTGCGGGAACTGCCGCAACCCCTGCATCAGGACTCCTCGCAGCCAGGGCCGCCTGCGTCTGGAGGGCCCGACGCCCCAGGCGGACTCGCGGGGCGACTGTCGGCGCTCGCGAAGATTGATTCGCTCGGCGTCGAAGACAAGCTCAAGCTATTTGTCTGAAATCGAGTTTCGCCTCGGCGCGCGCGTCCGCCACATGGCTCAGAAACTGGCGCGCGCTCTCGCGCCATGTGAACTTGAGGGCATGCGCATGGGCGTTCTCGCGTGGAATTTCGAGCGCGGCGAGGCAGGCCGCGCGCAGATCCTCGCTCAGAACGCCCGCGCCGCTTTCGCCCACGACGTCGATCGGCCCGGTCACTGGAAAGGCGGCGACGGGAAGGCCGCTCGCCATCGCTTCAATGAGCACAATCCCGAACGTGTCGGTGCGTGAGGGAAACACGAATGCGTCGGCGCTGGCATAGATCTGCGCCAGTTCCTCGCCGTAGCGGGCTCCGAGGAAATGCGCTCTGGGAATCGGCGTTGCAGGGAAGCCCGCGCCGGGCCGTCGCCCACCACGACGATCGAGCCGGGCAGATCTAAGCGCAGCAACGCCTCGAGGTTCTTTTCGACCGCAACCCGTCCGACGCTGAGAAAAATCGGGCGGGGAAGTCCCAGGGAATCGGCTTGCTGAGGTCGATAGAGCTTATGGTCGACGCCGCGCGTCCAGACGACGGCGCGTTGGAAGCCGCGGCGCTCCAACTCGTCGCGGATTGACCGCGTCGGCGCCATCACTCGGGCGGCGGGAGCGTGAAACCGCCGAAGCGCTTCATAGGTCCAGCTCTCCGGAACATGGGCGCGCGCCGAAATATATTCGGGAAAACGCGTGTGATAGCTGGTGGTGAACAGACGGCCGCGCTGAACGCAGTAATGCCTTGCCGCCCAGCCAATCGGCCCCTCGGTCGCAATATGGATGTGGTCCGCGCCCGAGCTTCTATCCGGCGGCGCACTTCGCCGGGCGTCGCGACGCGCGACGCGGATATCGGGATAAGTCGGCAGCGGAAAGGTCGCAAAACCCTGCGGAGTCAGGAAATCGAATTCTGCGCCCCATTCGCGGGCGGCAGCCGACATCCGTTCGAGAGTGTGCACGACGCCGTTGACCTGAGGCCTCCATGCGTCGGTGGCGACGAGTATTTTCATCACGCGGCTTCGGCTTCCGCTTCCGCCTCGATCTTGTCCTCTTCATGTTCGTCCGCGCACTTGGAGGTCGCGGCCTTGGCCATCGGCTTCGACCAGTAGAGCACTTCCAGGCGGCCGTCGTCGTGTTCGACCACGAGCGAGCAGGATTCCACGAAGTCCCCGGTGTTGACGTAGGTGACTGCCGTCGATTTCGTGAATCGTGGGGTGGTGGATGTGGCCGCAGATCACGCCGTCTGCGCCGCGGCGCTTGGCCTCGCCGGCGAGCTCGCGCTCGAACGATCCGATGAAGTTGACCGCGTTCTTGACCTTGAGCTTGGCCCAGGCCGAAAATGACCAGTAGCCGAATCCGAACACGCGACGGATGGCGTTGAAATACGTGTTGATGAACAGCGCCGTGTCATAGGCCCAGTCGCCGAGGAAGGCGAGCCATTTGGAGTGGCGCACGACGACATCGAACTCGTCGCCGTGCATGACCAGGAACCGCCGGCCGTCGGCCGTGGTGTGCATGGTGTTGCGCACGATCTCGATGCCGCCGAAAGTCAGTCCGATGAACTGGCGGGCAAACTCGTCGTGATTTCCGGGCACGAAGACCATGCGGGCGCCGCGCCTGACCTTGCGCAGCAGCTTCTGGATCACGTCGTTATGCGATTGCGGCCAGTACCAGCCGGCGCGCAGCCGCCAACCGTCGATGATGTCGCCGACCAGGAAGATCGTGTCGGCGTCGTTGTAGCGCAGGAAGTCGAGGATAAGGGCCGCCTGACAGCCGCGGGTGCCCAGGTGCATGTCCGATATGAAGATCGAACGATAGCGGGTGACGAGATCGGGCGGTTTTGGCACAGAAAGCCTCGCGAGTTCCCGGTCGAGGAGCGTTCATCTCGGCGTCTTCTGTTCAGATTCTCATGTCGGCGCGATGACAGAAGCCTGCAGGAGCGCTAGGAGGGACGCGGAAAGCCCAGGCGGAAGCGCCGTGGGCGGGGAAATGGGGTTCCTCCGATGGATTCGGGCATTTCCGGCCGCAAGGCGATCGTTTGCGCATCCAGCAAGGGGCTGGGCCGCGCCTGCGCGACCGAGCTCGCCCGCGCGGGCTGTGAAGTGGTGATCAACGGCCGCGACGCGGCGAGAGCCGAGGCGACGGCGGCGGAAATTCGAGCCGGGACTGGGGCCAAGGTCGTCGTCGTGGCGGGCGACTCGGCGATGCCCAAGGTGCGGGAGGCGCTGATTGCGGCCTGTCCGGGGCCCGACATTCTCGTGAACAACAACGGCGGGCCCGCCGGCGAAGGCTTTCGAGGATCTCGACCGCAAGGAGATACTGAACGGCCTAGAGAGCAACATGTTGACGCCGATCGCGTTGATCCAGGCCGTAGTCGGCGGCATGGCGAGCCGAAAGTTCGGCCGCATCGTCAACATAACCTCGGCCTCGGTGCGCGCCCCGATCGCGCGGCTCGACGTTTCCTCCGGCGCGCGGGCCGGCCTGACGGCATTCCTGGCGAGTGCGGCGCGACGCTACGCCCGCGATAACGTGACGATCAATTCGATCCAGCCGGGCCTGTTCGACACTGACCGGATCCGCCAGACCTTCGGCGCCCATCCCGGCGGAGAGGAGGCGGCGCGCGCGGCGCGGACCGCGACCATTCCTGCGGCGCGGATCGGGACGCCGGAGGAATTCGGCAAGCTCTGCGCGTTCCTGGCCAGCGAGCATGCCGGCTACATCGCGGGCCAGAACATCCTGATCGACGGCGGGGCCTTCCCCGGTTCGTTCTGACGTCAAATGTGGCGGGGAATCGGTCTCAAGGTCGCGGCGACGGTCGCGTTCGCCGTCATGAACGCGCTGATCAAGTCGGCTTCGGCCCGCTTTCCCCTCGGCGAAGTGGTGCTGTTCCGCTCGCTGTTCGCGCTGATCGTGCTGATGGCCTGGCTGGCCCGGCGGGGCGAATTTCCTCATGCGCTGCGCACCCAGCGCCCGTTCGGCCATATCGGACGGTCGCTCGCCGGCAGCGGCGGGATGTTGGCCAGTTTCGTCGTACTGTCATTGCTGCCGCTCGCCGACGCGACTGCATTCACCTTCGCCACTCCGTTGATCGTCGTCCCGCTCGCCGTCTTCACGCTCGGCGAAGTCGTCCGGCCGCATCGCTGGGCCGCGGTCTCGCTGGGATTTCTCGGCGTGCTGACGATGCTCTCCGATCATCTCGGGGATGGGCTCGGCGCCGCGACACCGAATGGAACCCTAGGCGTGACGGTCGCGCTAGCCGGCGCGGCCTCCTCCGCAGTCGCCATGATCCAGACCCGCAGGCTTACGCAGTCCGAGCCGACCGGCGCGATCGTGTTCTATTTTTCCTCGGTCACGACGGTGCTTAGCGCGGTCCTGCTGATCCTCGCCTCGGCTTGGCCAAGCGGGGCGCGGGGAGCCGAATTCGCTGCGAGCCAGCAGTTCGTCGCGCCGGGCTTGGTCGAATTCGCCGCCTTGGCGATGATCGGAATCCTCGGCGGCGCCGGACAGATCCTGATGACGCATTCCTATCGCTACGCCGACGCCTCTGTCATCGCCGCGTTCGATTACGTCGCGATGATCTGGGCGGCGGCGCTTGGATATCCTCTTTTTCCAGGAAATCCCGACCCCTCGCATTCTCGTCGGAGCCGGCATCGTTGCGGGCGCGGGTCTTTTCGTCATCTGGCGCGAACGATCACGACGGCAGATTCGGATCGTTTCGGCGGCGAGCGCGCCATGAACGCGTTCGATATTCCGGACGGTTTGGGCTAGGAAGGGCGTTCAGGAAACATCCCGGGGTTGCGGACATGGGCGTCGAGGGCAAGGACAAGGCGAAGGTTCTTGAGGCGGGGGCGGCGGCGTTGTCGAACCAGCTCGGGCGAACGGTTTCCAAGCTCCGTCGCGACTACGGGCTTTCGCTGGCCGATCTCTCTGCGCAGTCCGGCGTCGCCAAGTCAATTATCTCGCAGATCGAGCGCAACGAGACCAACCCGACGTTGACCACGATCTGGCGGCTCGCGCATGCGCTCGACGTAACGATCGAGGCGGTGCTGCATGGCGCCGACGAGGGCCCGTTTCTCGAGCACACCAGCCGCGGCGGCACGCCGATCCTGATTTCCGACGACGGCCTGTGCAGGCTCGCCGTCATCGGCTGGCTCAAGACCGTCGACTGGCTGCAGTGGTACGATTTCCAGGCCGAGCCCGGCGGCGTGCTCGGCTCTGAGGCGCACCCGCGAGGTTCGGTCGAGTGCCTTTCCGTGCTTGCGGGCGAACTCGAGGTCGAGGTCGGCGGCGTCGTCGAGACCGCGGTGGCCGGCGAAACCCTGCGTTACCGCTGCGATCGCCCCCATTCCATCCGCAACCTCGGCGGTGCGCCCGCGCATGCGACGATGGTGTGCATCCTGAAAGCCGCCGCGAGAGAATGAGGGCGGCCTTATTTGCCGTGCGCGCCGTCGCCTATGCGGGCCCAGGGCGAAATGGCGGATTGCGGCGTGTGCTTTCGCGCCGGCCGGCAAGGTTCGGGCCGACGCGCGCAGGGTCTCGCCCGTACGCCTCGCGCCGTTTCGCAGGCTCGCGGATCCGGGGTCGGGACGAGCGCGCCGCAACGTTTGTCAACCTAACGGACATGGAGGCTCGCCTGTCGAGCGCCGCCCGCCGCATGCCTCCATCGGCGCCGATGCGAATAAGGGTTGGCGGCTTTCCACGTCTTGGGCGCCTTCGGGGCTTTGGGGGTCCCGGAAACGCCCTGCTGGACCGAATCTGTCGCCGGTCGGCCGATGGGCGATCGCTCGCCTAAGCCCGCTGACGAAGCCCCAGGCCGAGGCCGATCCAGCCGGTTCCGGCAAAAACGAGATCGATCCCCAGGAGCAGGCCAAGGATGTAGAGGCCAGAGAACGGCCAGTGTGCGAGGATGATCAGGCCGAGCAACAGGGTGACGACGCCCGACAAGAGCGCCCAAACCCACGCCGATTGCGCCTTCATGCTGAAGGCCAGATAGATGCGCATGATTCCCGAAGCCACGAGCGATGCGCCGAGAAGCAGCGTCAGGAACGCCGCGGCGAGGAGCGGGTTTTCGAAAACGGAGAACCCGGCGATGATATAAAGAACGCCGAGAATGACCCAGAGAAAGAATTTGCCCCAGGTCTTCACCTGGAACGCGCCGATCACTTCTCCGACCCCGGCGACCAGCATCATGATGCCGACCACGTAAACGCTGACCACCGTCGCCGACACGACGCTGCCCAGCGCGATAAATCCGGCGATCACATAGAGAACGCCGAGCGCGACGATCCAACCCCATTTTGCGCGAAGCGGTTCGATGTCAGGCATCAGGCCGCCGGTCGCCGTCGAACTTGAAGCATTGGTCATGGCTGTTCCCCCTATTGGCGCGCTCTCGCGCGCCTGGCGTACGCACTAGCATTTCGTTCGCTGTTAAACAACGCGGCGACTCGCGTTGATCCACGCAAGAGGCGCAGCAGCCCGCGGGGTCTGTTGCAGGCGGCAAGCGTCCATTGCGAGCTCGCGCTTGCGTCGGACGCCCCTTGGGATGGCTTTGCCGCCGTTAGGCCGGCGTTAGATTGTAGGGCAGCGCGCCCGCGGTTCCGCCCAGATGCGCGCTAATCGCGTTGGTCAGCGGGTTGTACTCGAACAGGCCCTCGACGGTGCCGCCGTGGGTGGCGGAGAAAAAGAGCTCGCCGCCGCTCGCCGCGATTTGCGGCTGCGGGTTCTGCAGCGTGCCGAGCACGGAGCCGTTGAGGTCGAGATCATAGTTCGAACTCGCGACGATCTCCGTCAATTGCGCGCCCGGCTTGGCCGAGGGATTGTAGGCCCACAGCCCCTCGCCATGCGCGTCTTGGCCTAAGTCTTTGCCGTCAACTCCGGCGAAGAAGATTTCGCCGTCGAGCGCCGTGATGTCTTGTGGATCGAGCCCCGCCGCCACGAGGCTGTCGGTGATGGCGCCGGTTGAACCGACGGTCGCGATATAAAGGCCGCGCCCCGTCTTCTGCCCATCGACGCCGGCCTTGGAAGCCGAATTATCGACGCCATTGAAGGCGAGCGCGGAGGCTCCGCCCGTCGTCCCGTTGGAGTGCCCGTAACCGAAGATCACGAGATCGCGAGGGTCGAGGCCGCTCGCGCCGATTAGCGTCAACTTGGAGCCGTTGTAGGCGAACAGATCCCGATCGTTCGCGCTGTCCGCGCCATTGAGGAACAGGTCGGCGACGCTCTTGGACCCGTTGCTGAGCGTGCCCGATACCGTGCCGAGCGGGTCGAGTCCGTCGCTCGTCCCGGCCGCCTTGGAGAATTTGCCCTTGGCATAGACCATCAGATCATTGTCGCTGTTGTCGCCGCCCGAAATGTTGTCGTCGCCGTTGAAATAAAGTGCTGAGGCATAGGAAGCCATCTGGCCGTTGTCGGCGGGCGAGCCTGAGACCTCGTGCGTTCCGCTCAGCGTCCCGTTCGTCGTCCAGAGCGTGAAGTCGGTCCCCGAGAGTTGGCCGACATTTGTGTCGCCGACGAGGTAGATGACCCCTGCGCTCAGGACCAGGTCTTGCGGATTGAGATAGCCAAAAACTTTGCTCGGGGGCAGTTCCAGGACGGTCGTCTTGTTGGTCGCTTCGTCGAACACCATCAAATCGTAGGAGCCGCGGTCGTCGAGTCCGTTGAAATAGACGTATCCGCCGTCGGACAGCGTCGGCGCGCCGCCGAATATCGTGGAGTCCGCCGTATCGCCGCCGTTGACGCCGGCCGCGCCCTTGTAGAGCGTTTCGACCGTACCGTTGCTCTCGACGTACATGACGGATTGCGCGACCGGAACCTTCGTAAAAAACCAAACCGCCCATCCTCCGGCCCTCCTTGAGTTATCTGCGGCTCGACATATCCACCCGCCAAAATAGTATTATCGCGCAGATGAATTCACCGATCAATTATGATTAACAGCAATGGGGCGGCGACAGAATTATGCAACATCGCTTGTGAAATGAGGCGGGCTTGGCGTGGATGCGCGATCGTCAGGGCCCCGGCTTTCGTTTCCCAGAGCCACCGGTTCGCCGTGTCGCCGATTCGTCGCGCCTTTGTCCTGGATTCGAGCGGCGCATCCCGGAACGGGATCGGCTGTTCGCGGCGACATTGACTCCGGGGTAACCATGAGCGGAGAAGCCTGCAAAAGGCGCCTTGCGGCGGCGCACAAACCCCTGGCGAATCTTCGCTTTCCTGATTCGTACGCGCTTTGTCCGCGTTGGCGTCGGAACATCCCGTTCTGGCGCCGGCGGCGCCGGACGGGTTTTACGAATTGCTCGCCATGACCCGCCCGGCGCCGGATTCGACTCGCCTTTTGGCAAAAAATGGGATTCAATTCGCGCGTCGCTGATTCGTGCCGGTTTTGTTTCCGCTCCCGCCGAGGCGTCCCCGAAATGCACATGGCTCGCGCGCGGAGCCGTGTGACCGCTCCTCGACAGGGCGCATGGCCCGCGATAGAAGCCACAGTCACGGCGCGGGCGTCGCCCGGCGCGTTATTTTCCCTGGGATGATCTTTTGGACGTTCCCGAGACGTGGTGACGACAAGCCCGATGCCCGCGGCCCCTTCCATCGCGCGCCAAGATTTGGCTGACGGCGTGCGGCTGGCGTTGGCCGGCGACTGGACGCTGGACGCTGGCGCGGGACTGGAACGCGAGGCCGCTGAGTTACTGCGCGCCGCAGCCGCCGCCCATCGCGCCGTGCTGGATATTTCGGCCATTCGTGCGCTGGACACCGCGGGCGCCTGGGTGATCGATCGATCGCGGCAGGCGATCGCGGCGACCGGCGTGCAGGCGACGCTGGTCGGGGTCAGCGCCGAGCACGCCACCCTGTTACGCGAGGCGCATTATCGCGAAGCGGAGGCGCCCGAGCGTCCGCACGTGACGCCCACGATCGCGTTGCTCGCCGATATCGGGCAAAGCGTCGTCACGGCGGGATCGGACTTGCTGGCCGGTCTCGATTTCCTCGGCCGCGTGATGGAAGTGGGCCTGCGAGCCGCCCTGAATCCCCGGCGGTGGAGGATCACTTCGCTGGTGTTCCATATCGAGAGTTTCGCGCTGCGCGGAGCGCCGATCATTCTGATGATCAATTTCTTCGTCGGCGCGATCGTCGCCCAGCAGGGAATCTTCCAGCTCGCGCGCTTCGGCGCGAGTTCGCTTCACCGTCGATCTCGTGGGCATTCTCACCTTGCGCGAGCTGGGGGTTCTGCTGACGTCGATCATGGTCGCCGGCCGCTCGGGGTCGGCGATCACGGCCGAAATCGGCGCGATGAAGATGCGCGAGGAAATTGACGCGCTGCGCGTAATGGCGCTCGATCCGCTCGAGGTGTTGATCCTGCCGCGCCTGACCGCGCTCGTCATCTCGTTACCGCTCCTCACCTTCCTCGGGGATATAGCGGCGCTGTTCGGCGGCTTGTGCGTGACCTGGGGCTATGGCGGCGTTTCGCCGATCAGCTTCGTAACGCGCCTGCAATATCCGATCGACCTGCAACGCTTCGAGGCCGGCATGTTCAAGGCGCCGTTCATGGCGCTGGTGATCGGAATCATCGCGGCCGCGGAGGGCTTCGCGGTCAGCGGTTCGGCCGAATCGCTCGGCAGCAAAGTGACGTCCTCGGTCGTCAAATCCATTTTCATGGTCATCGTGCTCGACGGAATTTTCGCGATGTTCTACGCGGCGGTGAACTTTTGATCGCGGCCAACGGAAATGGCGCGCCGCCGCCGGGGCGCGAGGTCGAGATACGCGTTCGCGGGCTTGAGGTCGGCTTCGGCGAAAAGCTTGTCATGAAGGGGCTCGACCTCGACATCTATCATGGCGAAGTGCTCGGCTTCGTCGGCGGCTCGGGCGCCGGCAAATCGGTCCTGACGCGCACAATTCTGGGCCTTATGCCCAAGCGCGCCGGGACGTCATCGAGGTCGAGGGCCGCGATCTCGACACGATGTCGGAAGCCGAGCGCGATAAGGTCGAGCGACGCTGGGGCGTGCTGTTCCAGCAGGGCGCCTTGTTTTCCAGCCTGACGGTTAGACAGAACATTCAGGCGCCGATGCGCGAGCATCTCGACATTTCGCCGCGCTTTGCGCGACGAACTCGTGATGCTGAAGCTTGCGCTGGTCGGACTGCCGCCCGATGCGGCGGATAAGTTTCCCGCCGAGCTCTCCGGCGGCATGATCAAGCGCGCGGCGCTGGCGCGCGCGCTCGCGCTCGATCCGGAGATGCTTGTTTCTCGACGAGCCGACGTCGGGCCTCGATCCGATCAGCGCCGGCGAATTCGACGAATTGATCGCGACTTTGCAGGCGACGCTCGGGCTGACCGTGTTCATGGTCACTCACGATCTCGACAGTCTCTACGCCATCTGCGACCGCGTGGCGGTGCTGGGGCACGGCAAGGTCGTCGCGATCGGGACCATTGAAAGCTTGCTGGAGTCGCAGCATCCGTGGATCCAGTCCTATTTTCACGGCAAACGAGGGTCGGGACGCGAAGCCGCGTTCCACGCCCGCGAGGAAGCGCGGCCGGCCCGATGAGCCGATCGGAGAAAATTGGCATGAGCCGCATGGGAGAATCGGCTAGGGTTGCGGCAGGGATGCGGCTTCGGCGTAGGTCACGGAGCTCGTGAGCGGCGCCGAACAGGGAAGATATAGGCCGGAATGGAGACGAGAGCGCATTTCGTGCTTGATCGGCGCGTTCACCTTGGCGGTGCTACGCGGGCGTGTTCATGCTCGTCTTGTGGTTCTCCGGGCTCGGGGAGGTCTTCTCGCGCAAGACCTACGAGGATCTTGTTCAGCGGTTCGGTCTCCGGGCTTTCCCGCGGCGCCGCTCGGTTCTGTTCAACGGCCTTCGCGTCGGCGAAGTCGAGCGATCGACTTCTTCCCAATGATCCCGGTCAGGTGCGGCATACATGCAGGTCGAAGGGCGAGTGCCGATCAAGGAGGACACCCAGGCGCGCCTGGAGTTGCAAGGGCTGACCGGCGGGGCCGCTGTCGCACTGATCGGCGGCGCGCCCAACGCGCGCCGACCTGAAGGGCAAGAATGGCGAGTTGCCGACCATCTATGGCGAGCCCTCGCAGATCCAGAATCTGCTGGAGAATGTGCAGAACCTATCGGCTCGAAAGCGGATTCGGTGCTCGAGCAAGGCCGAAAAGCTGATTTCAGCGAAAACGCGCTCCGCGATCAGCGACACGATGAAAAACATCGACTACTTTCTCGAAGTCATTGGGCGGCAACTCCAAGGGCGTGAAGAATGCGCTATCCGCGCTCGGCGACATCGGCCGCAAGATCGGCCCGCTGGCGGATCGCCTGCAAAAGCTGTCGGACGACGCCGACAAACTGGTCGTCGCGGTCGACCCGGACAAGGTCAAGAAGCGTCGTCGACGATGTCTCCGACTTCACCGGGCGCGCTGCCGAAAGCAAAGGCGCGGTGAAGTCGTTGCTCGGCGATTCCGCGGCGCTGGCCAAGCGCCTCAACGACACATCGGGCAAGCCTCGACGTCGGCGATTGCGGACATCGATACGCTGGTGAAAGCGATCGACACCAAGAAGATGGCGAATTCGTCGACGGCGCCGACGCCTTGGGCGAGGCTTTGAAGCAGAACAGCGGCAACATCGATCAGCATGATCAAGGACGCGCCGAACTTGCGGCCAAGCTCGAACAATTCGGCCGACAAGGTCGACGGGCTGATGACCAGCCTGCAGGGCTTCGTCGGCTCTCCGGACGTCAAAGGGCCGATCGCGGAAGTCGGCGACGCCGCCCGTTCGATCCGTCAACTCGCGGACGATCTGAACCAGCGCACCAAGGACATCGCCGCCGGCCTGATCCGTTTCAGCAACTCGGGTCTGCAGGAATACGAGGCGCTCGCGGTCGACGGGCGGCGGACCGTCAACGACGTCGACCGCGTGCTGCGCAGAATTCGAGAAGAACTCCGACCAGCTCATTTCGGCGCGAAGCCGACGCGCTGCCAGAATATCACGGCGGGCCATGATGGGCGGTTCGCGATTTCCGAATGCGCGTCGTTTCGCGTATGGCGCGTTGCTGGCCGGGGCGCTCTCGGCCTGCGCCAGCGCGCCGCGCGTCGCCTACGATCTGTCCGCCGCCACACCCGCCAGGCTCGCCGCTTCCCACGTCCAGATCGGCGTCCGCCCGCCGACGGCGACTGCCGAACTTGATACTGACCGCATTCTTGTTCGGGCCCCTGACAATTCGCTGGCGGTGCTCGCGGGCGCCCAATGGGCCGACCGGTTGCCTTCGCTGATCGCGGCGCGCCTGACCCAGACCTTCCAGAACGCCCATGGTCCGCGCGCGGTCGGCGAGGGCGGCGCCGCGGCCGACTACAATCTCGAGATGGACCTGCGCGCATTCGAGCTCGATGCAGGCGCCGGGCTGGTCGATGTCGACATCGCGGTCAAACTCGTGAGCGCCGCTAGCGGGCGGGTCGTCGCCACGCGCATCGTGAAGGTTACCGGGCCACTGGCCTCGACCGCTCCCGATGTCGCTACGGAAGCGCTCAATCAGGCTTTGTCGAAGGCTATGGTCGAGATCGTCGAGTTCGTGGCGAAGACGCTCTGAGCCGGGATTTTACGCCGGTTCCGCAACTCGCCGAGAGCGTCGTCTGGCCGACCTCTCTTTGGAGACTGCGGCAAGGGCGACGCCTCCCATGCGGCGGCCGCCTCTGGGCGCTCTTCGGCTTAAACCGTTGCAAGCCCACGGTCCGAGCGCGGGAAGGCCCGCTTCATTGACGCCGCGCCGCCGCGCCTCCAGGTTCGGGAGAGGGCTCCTGCGGGCCCCGGAAGCCCCTGGCGAGGCCGTGATAGAGCCGTTCGCCACAGACAAGGGCGGAGACGCCGTCGGCGATGATCGCGGTGGCGACGAGCGGCAGGATCATCGCGCGGCTGTCGGTCATCTCCGAAATGATCAGGACCGCGGTGAGCGGCGAACGCACGACGCCGACGAAATACCCGATCATGCCGAGCAGTACGACGGCGCCGGCGGGCTGGGCCGGGAACAGCAGCGACAGCATCGCGCCCATGCCCGCGCCGGCGGAAAGAGAGGGCGCGAATATCCCGCCGGGCGCCCCGCTCAGCGTCGTCATCAGCGTGACGAAAAATTTGGCGGGACCGAACCACAGAGGCTGCGAGCCGCCCTCCACCAAGGTCTGCGCCGCAGCGTAGCCGGTTCCCCAGGTCGGCGCGCCGAACTCAGCAGGCCCGCCGAGGCGATCGCCAGGCCACAGGCGCCCGCCCATGCGATCGGGCGCCGGCGGACCCAAAGGATCGGGCGCCATTGCGTCGCGCCGAACATGAGGATCGCGCGCGAGAACAGGCCGCCCGCGACCCCGCCGCCGATGCCCGCCAAGGGGCAGATCGCGAGCGCCGCCTTCAGCGTCACGACCTCGTGCATTGCGCCGAAATAGAGATAGTCGCCGGCAAGGCCGAGGCTAACCAGTCCCGAGATCATCACCGCGCCCATGACGAGCACGGCCAGGCGCTGCTCATAGGCCGAGGCGAGTTCCTCGATCGCGAACGCGACGCCTGCGAGCGGAGTATTGAAAGCCGCCGACATGCCCGCGGCGCCGCCAGCAATGATTGCGGCGGAAGTCAGTTCGATGCCGAAGGCGCGATGCATGGCCTTCATGATCGCGGCGCTGATCTGCACCGTCGGCCCCTCGCGCCCTGCCGATCCGCCGACGACGAGAACGCCGAGGGTCAGGACATACTTGAACGCCACGGTGCGCAGCGAAGTCAGCGGCGCGAGCGCCGGCGAGTTTGGCTTCTGTGCGCCCGCGATCACCTGCGGAATTCCGGAGCCGCGCGCCTCCGGGCGCAAAGCGGCGCGTGATGAAGACGATCAGGGCGAAGGCGGCGGGCGTGAGAAATCATGGGCGCCAGCGGCGCCCGGGCGAGCAGGGCGAGGAAAACGCGCTGCGCCCCGTCCGCATTGACCGCGAACAGCAGCGCGACGAGGCCCAACAACACCGCGCCGCTGGTGGTCGCGAAGCGGCGGCGCGCCACGACGCGCGTGCGCTGAACGCGCACCCATCCCAATCGGCGCAGACGGCGGGTTCGGGCGGCGTTCAATCTCAGATCCTCGCGGGAGTTGGCATGGCGTGCGCCGGATCGGCCGGCTCGAGGCTCCCATAGCCAAATCGCAGCCCGCCCGCGAGTCCCGAAGCGAGGTCAGGCGTTGATTCGCCGCGGGAACAGGGGAACGCCGGCCAGCGACATCAGGGAGAGAGCGCCGACGACGAAGCTGAAGCCGTAAATGGCCAGGACGACGAACCAGGGCGCGGCTTCGCGCAACACATCCGGCGCCGCGCAACTGCCGGGAATTCGGCGCGACCTCGATATGTTCGCCGATGTGGGCCGGCTGCAAGGCCTCGCCGATTCGGACCGCTCGCGCATGACACGCGATCGCGCCGCCGGCGCTGGAATTGGAAAAATAGAGATCAGCGAACCTGCCGCCGCGCTTTCCCGGCTTGGTCCAGGTCGCCTCAATAGCCGCGCTTTCGTGCGGATTGTTCACGATCCTGGCGTTGGCGGCTTGCAACTGGCTCGCTTGCCAGAAAGCCAACCCCGCGATCGCGACCTGCATCACGTCGCGGGAGATCTGGGGCAAGGGGTTGGTCGTGTACAGGACGAAAGCTCCCACGCGCCACGCCGCGCGTGGGCAACCTTTTGCCCGGTTCCCATTAGCGCCGGGTTACCAAGCGCCGGAGCCGCATTCAGCGCAGCGTCATCGAGGCGACGCCGGCCGCTAGCGCGAGGCCCGTCTGGGCCTGAACCGAGAGCGGCTGCAGGGTGAACGAGCGGTTAAAGCCGCCTACGAGCGCGTTGGCGCCCAAGCCCGCTCCGACCGTCGCCGAGGCCGCAACGCCGACATAATCGCCAGCGAGCGCGTGCCGCCGCGCGCCGGCGGTCGGAGCGAACACCGCCCAGGCGAGCACGCCGCGGTTGGTCGCGCCGATGTCGAGGCCGAATTTGCTGATCTTGCCGTAGTAGTGCTCGACATAGCCATTCGCCGTCGTGAAGCGGCAGAAGAGTTCCTTCGACGAGGTGATGATCAGACCGAGCCCCGACGACACGTTGCATGTGAGTTGGCCGATTTTCACATTCGCATCGGCATGCGCCGGCGCAGTCGCCAACAGCGCCGCCGCGGCGCCGCCAAGCAGGGAGAGACGATGTATCATGCGCGGCTCCTTCTCGTGAATTGCGTTCGGTACCGTGACAAGGGTGCGTCGTAACGCTCGCCCGCCGCTTGATAAGGGTCAATCGGTCCCGCTTGCCACGGGAAGGGGCGATGGACCATCATCGCGCGATGAGCAGGGCTTCGCATTCCGAAATAGCAGAGTGTCACGCGCCCGACGGGCCCTATGCCTATCGGCGCCTGGGGCTTTCGCTGCTGATTTCGACGATCCTGGGCGTCGGCATGTGGGCGGTGATCGTCGTTCTGCCTGAGGCGCAGAGCGAATTTGGCGTCGACCGCGCCGCCGCATCGTTGCCTTACACGCTGATGATGTTCGCGCTCGCTTTCGGCACGATTGCGATGGGGCGGCTCGCCGATCGCTTCGGGATCGCAGCGCCGCTGGTCATTTCCGGCGCCGCGCTCGGACTCGGATTCGTCATGGCGGGCCTGGCGCCCAATCTGGCGCTGTTTTCCGCCGCGCATGCGTTGCTGATCGGCCTCGGCGCCGGCACGGGCTTCGCGCCGATGATGGCGGACATTTCGCATTGGTTCGTACGCCGCCGCGGGCTCGCGGTCGTCGTCGTCGCGGCGGGAAATTATCTCGCCGGCACGATCTGGCCGCTCGTGATGAATGTCACGATTCCCCTCCTGGGCTGGCGCGGAACCTATATCGCGATAGGACTGTTCGTGGCGGCGAGCGTCATCCCGCTCAGCTTCTGGATGCGCAGGCGCCCCGGGGCGCATGTCTATGCCGAGGCGGAAGCGGCGATGCGCGTTGCGCGCGCCGAGGTCGGAATTTCCAGCGGTCTTCTTATGACGCTGCTGGTCGTCGCGGGCTTCTCCTGCTGCGTGGCGATGGCGATGCCGCAGGTGCATATCGTCGCCTATTGCGGCGATCTCGGCTATGGCGTCGCGCGCGGCGCTCAGATGCTTTCGTTGATGTTGATGCTCGGCGTCGTCTCGCGCATTGGCTCCGGCTTCGTCGCCGACGAGATCGGCTCTTCGGCAACGCTGGTGATCGGCTCGTTCATGCAGGGGCTGGCGTTGCTGCTCTACATGTATTTCGACGGGCTGACGTCTCTGTTCGTCGTGTCAGGCGATGTTCGGGCTGTTTCAGGGCGGCATCGTGCCGATGTATGCCATCATCTGCCGCGAATTGCTGCCGCCTCGGGAGGCGGGCGCGAAAATCGGGCTCGTCGTCGGCTGCGACGATTTTCGGCATGGCGTTCGGCGGTTATATCTCGGGCGTGATATTCGATTTCACCCAATCTTATCGCGCCGCATTTCTCAACGGCGTCATCTGGAACGTCCTCAATCTGGCGATCGTCGGCTGGTTGCTATGGCGCAGGAGGCCAGTTGCGCCGGTCGCGGCGATCGCCGGCAAGACGTAAAGCGAGACGGCAATCGCGCGGCGGCCGGCCGCGTCAGGGAGGACAGGATCATGAGTCCGCGCAAGCCGCGCCATTCGCCAGGCGCAAGCTTGGACGCGCCGACGTCGAGGTCAGCGAACTCGGCATCGGCACCGCGCCGCTCGGCGAACTCTTGGACATCATCGAGGAGGACGAGGCGGGCGCGCTGCTTGAGCGCGGCATGGGACGGCGGCGTGCGCTATTTCGACACCTCGCCCTGGTACGGCAAGGGCCAGGCCGAGCATCGCGTCGGGCGCGCGCTTTATCGCCAGCCGCGCGAAACCTTCGTCATCTCCAGCAAGATCGGCCGCCTGCTGCGCCGTCCGCTGAAGCCCGGGCCGATCGAGCAGCGGCGAATGGCTGGGCGGCCTCAAGTTCGATGCGGTGTTCGACTACAGCTACGACGGCGTGATGCGCTCGTTCGAGGACAGCCTGCAACGGCTCGGCGTCAACCGCATCGACGTGTTGCTGATCCACGATCTCGACACCTGGCATTTCAAGACCGAGGCGCGCGTCGGCCCCTACATGAACCAGCTTTACACCAGCGGCTGGCGCGCGCTCGAGGAGTTGCGCGACCAGGCGGTCATCAAGGGCATCGGCGCCGGGCTTCAACACGATGGGGACGATTCCGCGCTACCTCGACATGTTCGACATCGACTTCTTCCTGATCGCGATGCGGTACACGCTGCTCGAACAGGATGTGCTCGATCTCGAATTCCCGCGCTGCGCCGAGCGCGGCGTCGGCATCGTCATCGGCGGGCCCTATAATTCGGGCATCACGGCGACCGGCGCGGGGCCGAAGGCGATGTACAATTACGAGCCGGCGGGCCCTGAGATCCAGGCGCGGGTCAGGAAGCATCGAGGCGGTCTGCGCGCGCCACAACGACGCCGCTTGCCGCCGCCGCGCTGCAGTTCCCGCTCGGCCATCCGATCGTCGCTTCCGTCATCCCGGGCGCGATCTCGCGCGCCCAGGTCGCGATGAATCTGGACGCGTTCAACCACGAGATACCCGCGGATTTCTGGGCGGAACTGAAGCACGAGAAGCTGATCCGCGCCGACGCGCCGGTTCCCGGGAAATGAGGCGAAGTCCGGAAGGGGCGGGGCGCGGCGATGGCGGCCCCCGCTCTCCCGATCATCGCGCCATGGTCGTGCGCAGGAACGGAAGAAAGGCCTACCTCATGCAAACATCGCCTTCAGCTCCCGCTTCATGATCTTGCCGTTGGCGTTGCGCGGCAGCGGTTCGCGGTCGCGATCACGCTCACCGGCACCTTGAAGGCCGCGAGGCGCTCGGCGACGAAGGCGCGCAGTTCCGCCTCGCTCGCCTGCGCGCCGGGCTTCAGCGTGACGACGGCGCCCGGCTCCTCGCCGAGGTGTGGTGGGGGATGCCGACCACCGCGGCGTCGACGACGGCGGGGTGTTCGTAAAGCGCGTTCTCGACCTCGATGCAGTAGATGTTTTCGCCGCCGCGGATCAGCATGTCCTTGGCGCGGTCGACGATGGTGCAGAAGCCCTCTTCGTCGAGCTTGCCGATGTCGCCGGTGCGCAGCCAGCCGCCGCCGAAGGTCTGCTTCGGTCGCCTCGGGCTTGCCCCAATAGCCTTTGACGACATTGGGCCCGCGCACCCAGAGTTCGCCGCGCTCGCCGAGCGGGACGTCGCGCTCGTCCTCGGCCGACGATGCGGATCTGCGCCGACGGGCAGGGCGCGGTCCCGCAGCTATCGGGACGAAGCTCGTAGTCCTCGGCGACGTGGTGGGTGAAGGTCGCCGAGGTCTCGGTCATGCCCCAGGCGGTGCCGGCTGCGACTTGGGGAAGGCGCAGCTTTATCCGCCGCACCAGTTCCGCCGGCCGCGGGCGCGCCGCCGTAAGCTAAGGCTTTCCAGCGAGGAGAGATCGTATTCGTCGACGGTCGGGATGCTCGATCAACTGCCACGCGATCGTCGGCACGCCGCCGGCGGAGGTGATCCGCTCGCGCTCGATCAGCTGCATCGCGAGCTCGGCGTCCCATTTGCGCATCATGACGAGCTTGCCGCCCGCAGACGAGCGTCGGGATCAGCGATCGCCTGGCAGCCGGTGGTGTGAAAGAACGGCACCGACAGCAGCACGGCTCGCTGCGGCGCGTTCGGGTCGGGGGCGCGAGCGGGTTCGCCGCGCCTTAGCGTGGCGAGCGCGAACCGCGAAGGGCGCGCGCGAGAATCGTCGTGCAGGAATTGCGATGCGTGCCGAGCGCGCCCTTGGGCTTGCCGGTCGTGCCCGAGGTATAGAAGATCGTCGCGTCGTCGTCGGGCGCGAGATCGACCTCGGGCAGGGGGCGGTCGGGCAGGTCGCCCCAGTCGTTGGTTTCGCCGATCAGATCCTCGAGCTTGCGCGACAAGGGGATGCGCGACCTCCTCGCTCTCGCGGCTGACGAAGACGCGTTCCAGCGCGCGGGCAGTTGGGCAGATGCTCGAACAGCCGCTCCAGCCGCTCGCGGTCGACGAAGGCGACCTTCGCGCCGGAATCGGTCAGGCCGTATTCGAGCTCCGGCCCGGTTCCCCAGGCGTTGAGCGGCGTCGCGATGGCGCCGACGAGGACCGCGCCGAAGAAGGCGACCGGCCATTCCGGCAGGTTGCGCATGGCGATGGCGACGCGGTCGCCCTTTCGCACGCCGAGCCGTTGCAATTCTGCGGCGACCGCGAGCGCGGCGCGCGCAAAAGCTCTCGAAGCTCGCGCGTTCGTCGTTGTAGACGAGGAAGGTCTTTTGCCGATGCGCGCGCCCCGCCAGGAACGCCTCGCGCAGCGTCGGCGGCGCGCGTCTTCCAGACGCGCATGTCGCGCCCGCGGATTTCGATCTCCTCGATCTCGAACGGCGAGCCGGGGGCGGTCAGGCGCGCGTGGCGCTTCGGCGACGCTGATCGCGGGAAAGCGAGACATCGCTGCATCAAGGCACCGTCACCACGACCTTGCCGAGCGCGTGCCGGCTCGGCGAGCCAGGCGATCGCCGCGCCGGCTTCGCGCAGCGGAAAACGTTTCGAAATGCGCGGCTTGATCAGGCCTTTCTCATAGAGCGCGAACAGTTCCAGCGCGTTGCGCGCGTTGCGCCTTGGGATCGCGCGTCGGCGAAGGCGCCCCAGAACACGCCGACGACCTGACAGGATTTCAGCAGCGTCAGATTGAGCGGCAGTTTGGGGATGCCGGCGGGAAAGCCGATCACGAGAAAGCGGCCTTCCCAGGCGATCGCGCGCAGCGCCGCCTCGGAATAGTCGCCGCCGACCGGAATCGTAGATCACGTCCGCGCCCTTTTCGCCGCAGGCGGATTTGAAGATCTCCGCGAGCTTCTTCTGCCCGTCGCGGTCGAACGGGCCACGGGGATAGACGACGCCGGCATCGGCGCCCCAGCTCTTCGCGGCCTCGACTTTTTCGGCGCTCGAGGCCGCCGCGATCACGCGCGCGCCCATCGCCTTGCCGAGTTCGACCGCCGCCGAGCCGACGCCGCCCGCGGCGCCGAGCACGAGCAGCGTCTCGCCCGGCTTTCAGATGCGGCGCGGTCCTTGAGCGCGTAATAGGACGTGCCGTAGGTCATCAGCAGCGCCGCGGCCTCGTCGAACGGCATCGCGTCGGGGATCGGCAGCAGCGCCGCGCCTCGACCGCGAGCTTTTCCGCCATGCCGCCCCAGCCGGTGGAGGCGAGCACGCGCTGGCCGACCTTCAGATGCGTCACGCCCTCGCCGAGCGCCTCGATCGTGCCCGCGATTTCGCCGCCCGGCGAGAACGGCCGCTCCGGCTTGAACTGATAGCGGTCCTCGATGATCAGCGAATCGGGATAGTTGACGCCGCAGGCGGCGACCCGGATCACGACCTCGCCCTTGCGCGGCGACGGGTCGGCGACCTCTTCGAGGTTCAGCGTGTCGGGGCCGCCGACGGCGCGGCTGAGCACGGCTTTCATGTTTATGCTCCGTCCGAGGAATCAGGTGATGGTCGCGCCGCCGTCGATGACGATGGTCTGGCCGGTCATGAAGGCGCCCGCCTTCGAGGCGAGGAACACCGCGGCGCCGGCGATCTCGTCGGGCTCGCCGATGCGCCCGAGCGGCGTGCGCGCGTTGGTGGCTTTCAGCGTCTCGGGGTTCTCCCAGAGCGCGCGCGCGAAGTCGGTCTTGATGAGGCCCGGCGCGATGCAATTGACGCGGACATTGTGCGGCCCGAACTCGACGCGCGAGATTGCGCGCGAGCTGGAAATCGGCGGCCTTGGAGATGTTGTAGGCGCCGATGACGCGAGTTGCCCTTGAGGCCGCCGATCGAGGAGACGATGACGATCGCGCCGTCCTTGCGCGCCTTCATCTGCGGGCGCGGCGAAGCCGATCAGCCAATGGTTGGCGATGACGTTGTTGTCGAGGATCTTTCGGAACTGGTCGTCGGAGATGCCTGCCATCGGGCCGTAATACGGGTTCGAGGCGGCGTTGCAGACGAGAATGTCGATCTTGCCGAACGCCTGTGTCGGTATCGTCGACGAGCCGGCGCAGGTCGTCCTTCGAGGAGATGTTGGCGGGCATGGCGATCGCGCGTCCTGCGCCGCGTCGCTGCGTTGATCGCCGCGGCGACTTCCTCGCAGGCCGGCGCCTTGCGCGAGGACACGACGACCTTGCGCGCCGTGCTCGGCGAGCCGCTCGACGATGGCGCGCCCGATGCCGCGCGAAGAGCCCGGTGACGACGGCGACCTTGCCGTCGAGGTCGAATAGCGACACGCGGCTCCCTCCCGCGATTTGTCTCAATTGCCCGATCGAACTTAGACGGTGGGGCGTCGAAAGCAAGCTGCAGGGCGCCCTTGCCGGGCGGGGGCGGGCCGTGCTATCGAGAGGACTGAACGGCGCCGGGCGCGCCGATGCGCGCGCGCCGCGCCAATTGGGAGGAACCCTTCATGGCCGCCATCAATTCCGTCGCCGATCTCACGCGTCGAGGGCGACATCGCCGTCCTGACGATCAATTCGCCGCCGGTGAACGCGCTGTCGGCGAAGGTGCGCGACGGGCTTGCGCGACGGCATGCGCAGGCGGCGGCCGATCCCGCCGTCAAGGCGATCGTGCTGATCTGCGCCGGGCGCACCTTCATCGCCGGCGCCGACATCGCCGAATTCGGCAAGCCGTTCACGGGCGCGAGCCTGCCGGACGCGCAGGCCGCGATCGAGGACTGCCCGAAGCCGGTCATCGCCGCGATCCACGGCACAGCGCTCGGCGGCGGCTTCGAGGTCGCGCTGGTCTGCCACTACCGCGTCGCCGTTCCCTCGGCCAAGCTCGGCCTGCCCGAGATCAAGCTCGGCCTCATCCCCGGCGCCGGCGGCACGCAGCGCCTGCCGCGCCTGATCGGCCCGGAGGCGGCGCTGGAGGCGATCCTTTCGGGAACGCCGTTCGGCGCCAAGCAGGCGCACGCCTGGGGCGTGGTCGACGAGCTCGTCGAGGAGGGCAAGTTGCGCGAGGGCGCGATCGCCTTCGCGCGCGAGGCGATCGACAAGAAGCTGCCGCTTGCGCAAGGTGCGCGACCTCGACGACAAGATTGCGCCCGCACGCGGCAAGCCGGAGATCTTCGCGGCGATCCGCAAGGCCAACGCCAGAAAATTCCGCGGCTTCGAGGCCTGGGAGCGCGCGATCGCGGCCGTCCGCGACGCGGTCGAACTGCCGTTCGACGAAGGCCTGGCGCGCGAGCGCGCGGCGTTCCTGGAACTGCTCGGCTCGACGCAGTCGAAGGCGCAGCGCCACGTGTTCTTCGCCGAGCGGCAGGTCTGGAAGATCGCCGACGTGCCGGACGACACGCCGACGCTGCCGGTCCACAAGGTCGGCGTCATCGGCGCCGGCACGATGGGCGGCGGCATTTCGATGAATTTTCTCAACGCCGGCATGCCCGTGACGATCGTCGAGACCGCGCAGGCCGCGCTCGACCGCGGCTTGGGCGTGATCCGCAGGAACTACGAGAACACCGCCAAGAAGGGCCGCATGAGCGAGGCCGACGTCGAGACGCGCATGGGCCTGCTGACCGGCACGCTCGATCTCGCACGCGCTCGCCGATTGCGATCTCATCATCGAGGCGGTGTTCGAGAACATGGCGATCAAGAAGGACATTTTCGGCAAGCTCGACGCGATCGCCAAGCCCGGCGCGATCCTCGCCTCCAACACCTCCTATCTCGACATCAACGAAATCGCCTCGGTCGACGAAGCGGCCCGGACCACGTGCTCGGCATGCATTTCTTCTCGCCCGCCAATGTGATGCGGCTGCTCGAAGTCGTGCGCGGCGACAAGACCGCCAAGCCGGTCATCGCCACCGCGATGCAGACTCGCCAAGAAGATCGGCAAGATCGCCGCGCTGGTCGGCGTCTGCCACGGCTTCGTCGGCAACCGCATGCTCGCCGCAGCGCCAGCGCGAGGCGCAGAAGCTGATCCTCGAAGGCGCGATGCCGTGGGACGTCGACCGCGTGCTCTACGATTTCGGCATGCCGATGGGGCCGTTCGCGATGAGCGATCTGGCCGGCCTCGACATCGGCTGGTCGAAGGAGACGACGTCCGTCCTCGACCATCCGCGAAATCCTGTGCGAGCAGGACCGGCGCGGCCAGAAGACCGGCGCCGGCTTCTACGACTACGACGAGAACCGCAACGCCAAGCCCTCGCCGGTGGTCGAGAAGATCATCCTCGACTTCGCCGCGAAGAAGGGGATCAACCGGCGCGCGATTTCGGACCAGGAAATCCTCGAGCGCTGCCTCTATCCGATGGTCAACGAGGGCGCGAAGATCCTCGAAGAGGGCAAGGCGCAGCGCGCCTCCGACATCGATATCGTCTGGATCAACGGCTACGGCTGGCCGGTCTATCGCGGCGGCCCGATGTTCTGGGCCGACACGGTCGGCCTCGACAAGGTGCTGGCGGCGATGCGCGGCTTCCAGGCGACGATGGGCGACGCGTTCAAGCCCTCGGCGCTGCTGGAGAGCTTGGTCGCCGAGGGCAAGGGGTTCGGGGATTTGTGATTCATAGCCGGGCGCGCTGAGCCCGGCTGTTGAATGTTCCCCAGGGTATCCGCAGATTTACGCCCACCTAGGCCAGGGTCGGAGACCCCGGCCGCAACGGACGATCCTGTCCCTCTCAGCCCAGGCGTCCCGAGGCGTGGGCGAGCATGATGTAGACCTTGCCGAGTCCGAGAGCATCGCGAGCCTGCGATTGCGAGCCGTCGCGGTCGTTCTGGCCGATCTTGGTCGACAGCCGCTCGAATTCCTGGACATAGCGGTTGACCGAGTCGCGGAAAGGCGGACTCGGCGCGGTAGCGGCGACGGATGTCGTCGAAGGTCTGTTGTCCCGCGACCGTGTAGAGTCGCCGCGAGACCGCGCCAACGTCGCCGGCGCGCCAGCGCTCCCAGAGCTCGGCCGCCGCGTCGCTGTCGACCAGACGCGCGATGTCGGTCGAGATCGATTCCAGCGAGTCGGCCGCGGCGCGCGCGGCGCCTGCGGCTGCGGCTCCTCGCGCGAAGCCGCAGCGAGCAGGTTCGACAGCCATCCCGCCTGATTGCGTTCAACGACGGGAGCGGGGGTCCCGACGGCCGGAATGCGCGGCCTGACAGGCTCCACAGGCGGTGCGGCGACGACGAGCGCGCCTGCATCCGCGTCGCGTGCGACAGGCGCAGGGGCGGGCGCCGGGGTCTCGGAGCGCGCGGCGGGGCAGGGGGCTCCTGCCGGGGCGCAGCGACCGGCTCGATCCGGGCGACCGGCTCGGCGCGCGCGACAGGCGCCGCGAGCGGCGCCATGGGCGGTGCGGCCTCGGGTTCGGCGACGTCGAAACTCGCGCGCCGGAGGACGTCACGACGGCGGCGAGTTCCTTCAGCGCCTTGATCTGGTCCGAGACGACGCGGCGCATCGCGTTGGCCGCTTCGTTTGTCTCCTGCGGCAGTTCGAACACGCCGCGGCGAAGTTCCTTGCGAGTGCCGTCGAGTTCGCGCTGCACTTCGCCCGCCATCTGCTTGACCTCGGCGACCGACTGGCGGAACCGCTCCGAAGCTTGCCCCATGATCTCGGCGAGTTGGGCGCTCGCCTGCTCAAGGGCGGCCTGCAGGGCCTTCTGGGTCTGTTCGCGTTCGCGCCCGGCCGTTTCGCGGATGGCGTCGAACTGGCCGGCGACGCGTCGTCGTCGCGCCCTTGGTCGCGGCGGCGAGCGAGGCGCTGATTTCCTGCGCGCGCTGCTGGGCGCTGGCGAAGCTTTCTTCGACCGAGTTGGTGAAGCTGCTCGAGCTGCGAGTTCAACGCGCTGCTCTTGGCGTCGATATCGGCCAGCAGCGCCTGCAGGCTGGTCTGACGGTGCTGAAGCGCCATATCGATCGTCTGCTGCTTGGCGGCGAGATCGCGCGCCGCGTCGGCGAGAGCAGCGGTGTGCGCCGCCATTCGTTCGACCAGTGAGCTGGAATCCTGCCGCGTCGTCGACCGAAACGCGATCGAGCTCGGTGACTTGCGCAGCCATCGCGCCTAGCGAGCGCTGCAATTCCTCCAATTTGCCGCCGAGTTCGCCTTCGACGGCGCCGAGCTGTGAACCGGCGTCGTGGACGATCCGATCGAGCGCCGAAGCCGTCTGACCCAGCCGATCGAGTACGAGCGACAACTCGCCGCGCAGGCGGTCGCCAGTGGACGAAAGCGACGAAACCGAGGTTTGCGCGCCTTTCTCCATCGCCTCGCGAAGCTGGGCGGTCGAACTCTCGACCTCGCTGGTAAGTTTGTTGACCAGAGCGCCGATCGTCTCGGTAGAGCGTGTCTTGGCTTCGTCGGCCGCTCCGCGCAGCGCGGCGGTCGAGGTTTCGACCTCGCTCGTCAGCTTGTTGACGAGGGCGCCGATCGTTTGGGTCGACCGCGTCTGGGCCTCTTCGGCCGCTCCGCGCAGCGCGGCGGTCGAGGTTTCGACCTCGCTCGTGAGTTTGCTGACGAGGGCGCCCACCGTCTCCGTCGATTGCGTCTTGGCCTCGTCAGCGGCCGTGCGCAGCGCCGCGGTCGAGCTTTCAACCTCCTGACCGATTCGTCCGCTCAGCGCGCCGAGCGAGCGCACCGATTCTGTCGCGCCCGCGTTGATCGCGGCGATCAGGTCGTCGCTGCGCCGGTTGAGCAGGGCGACAAGGGCGGAAACTCTCTGCTCGAACGATTGGGCGGCGCGGTCGCCAGCGCCCGAAATCTCTTGCGAGACCGCCGCGCTGCGGGCGTCGAGCGCGCTGACGAATTCCGCGCCCTGGCCTTCGAGCAGCCTTCGCAGTTCGTCGATCCGAGCCGTGACGGCGCCGGTGAGGTCGCCGCCGCGTTCGGCCAGCACGGCTTCGAGATTTGCGATGGCCGCGCCGACATCTCGTTGGAAGGTTTGCGACTGCGCGGCGAGCTTGCTGTTGAGCGCCTCCCCGCCGGTGGCGAGCGAGAGCTGAATTGCCTGGCCGTGAGCGGCCACGAGGCCGTCGAGCCTGGCCACGCCATTGGCGAGGCGCCTTGCACCGTATCGCCATGCGACGAGACAAGCCCTTCGAGTCTCGTCGCGCCGTCCGCCATCGTATTCTGAATGGCTTGGCCATGGGCGGAGAATAGCCCGTCCAGCCGCTCGGTGTGTTCGGAGACAGCCTTGGCGAGTTCATCGCCGCTTCGATCGATCTGACCTGTGATGGTCTGCAAAGGAGCGACGACAGTGCTTTGGAAGCGGTCGGCGCTGCCGCCGAGCGCGCCGCTCATTTCGTCGAGCTTGCCGACCAGCGTCGAAGTGATCCGTCCGGAAAGGTTGGACAGCTCGTTCGTCAAGACTTCGGCGCGGGCTTGCAGCGTTTCGGCGACTTCCGCCGACTTCGCGCCAATGCCTGCGGCAAGTTCACGTCCGCCTTCGCTCAGCGTCCTGGCGACGTCGAGGGTCTGCCGGGCGAGAACTTCGGTCAGCGCCTTGCCGCGCGCGGCAAGGCCGTCGTCGATGCGCTGCGCGAGCCCTTCGAGCGAAGCGCCGACTTCGCGCAGGCGCTGGCTCGCCTTGGCGTCCGTCGTCTCAAGGCTCGCCGCAATCACCGCCGCGAAGTCCTGGTTGCGCTGCGTCAGGCGTTCTTCAAGAGCGCCGCCGCCGCCGACCACTGTGTTTTCGATCGCGGTCAGCTTGTCGGCGAGTTGCGCGGCCAGCGAGCGCACTTCGTCGCCGATGCGCGTGGCCGCCTCCTGGCTACGCGCGACAATCGCGCTTTCGAACCCGGAGAGGCCGTCCTGGATCGCCTCGTCGACTGTGCGTCCGTGCGCAGCGAGCGCGAGGTCGATCGCCGAATGGTGCGCCGACGGATGCGTTCTCGATGTCGTCGACGCTGCGGCGGGCGCTGTTTTCGAAACGCTCGCGATGGGAGTCGAGACGCTGATCGATCTCGTCGCGCCGGTTGGTCATGATTGCGTCGATCGCCTCGACATGGCGGGCGATGTTGTCGCCCAGACCGCTCGCATGCGCGCCGATCCGGTTTACGACGCTGTCGCCGCTCTCGCCGACCAGCGAACCGAGCTTCGTCAGCTGCTGATCGAGCTGGCTCGTCTGCTCCGTCAAAGCGTTGACAATATCGCTGCCGCGCGCGCCCAGGGTCTCTTCAAAGGCGGCCAGACGCGAGCTGAGCGTGTCGTGGATGCTGTCGCCGCTGATCGATATCGCGGCGACCGCCTCGCCCGCCGCGGATGCGAATTTCTCGCCCGCAAAGTGAGAGACTTCGGCCCAACGCGCCAGCGCAGCGCGAGCGCGCTCGCCGAAACGTTCCTCGGTCGCTGCGCCCTGAGGACTCCATGGCCTCGATCGCGCGGACGGCGGCTTCCTCGATCTGGGTCGCCAGTGTCGCCGCGGCGTCGTCGAGGCGCTCGCGAAGCTGAGTTTGCCGGGCGGCGAAGCGCTCGGCCCAGACGCCGTCGGCCGCGTCGAATACGGCCCGCGCCTCTGAAGTGCGCTCGTTAAGTTGCGCGGACAGGCGTTCGCTCGAGAAAGCGAGGGCGTCCTGCAAGGCTTGGCCGCGGACGATGACGGTTTCGTGCAGGCGGTCGGCCGCTTCGTTGAGGCCGCCGATCAACTGGTCGCCACGGTCGCCGAGCGCGTCGGCCAACGCGGCGCGACTGGCCTCGATCCGTTCGACGAGCGATCGGGTGTGCGCGCCAAACTCGCGCTGCACGGAAGACCCTGCGTCAGATATCTGCGCCACCACTTCGTCGCTTTGAGCGCGTATGTTCTGAACGGTGTGGTCGAGGCGCTGCGCGACCGCGTCGCCGTGCTCGTCGAGTGCGCCCACGAGGGCGCCGCGGCTGGTTTCGATGCGATCGACGAGCATATTTGCGCGATCGGCGAATTCCTGCGCCGTCGAACGGCCCGCATTGGACAATTGGACCACAATGTTCTGGCTCGCGCCCGACAATTCCGCGAGCGCGGCTTCACTCTGCCTTCGAAGCGCGTCGCGCGCCTGGGCCCCGCTGACGTCGATCTGGCTGACGAGTTCGGCGGTCTGTTCGGTGAACGACTTGGCGGCGGATTGGGCTGAGGAAGCCACCTGAATGGCGAGCCCGAGCGACTCTGGACTGCATCGCCTCGACGGCTTGCGCGCCCGCCTCGCCGATGCGTCCGGAGATTTCGGCTGTCCGCGCGTCGAGCCCGGAAATCAGCGATTGGCCCGTCGCGTGGATCTGGGCGTCGATGTCGGCGACGCGCGCCAGCAGACCGTTGGCGCTCTGCTCGGTCGCGGTCGAAAGACGATCAGCGACCGTGGCTCCGATTTCGACCAGTCTTTCGTGCATCCGATCGCTCTGTTCCGCGACCCTCTGCACGGTCGACGATCCGGTCCGGTCGATCGTGACAGCGAATTGTTCAGCCGAGTTGGTGAGGCGCTGCGCCACCGTGTCGCCGATTTCGGCGAGCCTGCTGTGCAGCTGATCGCTCTGTTCGGCGACTTTCTGCACCGTCGACGAGCCGGTGCGGTCCATCGTGGCCGCAAGGCGCTCGGCCGCGCTGGAAAGCCGCTCGGCGACGCTGAAGCCGATTTCGGCAAGCCGGCCGTGCATCTGGTCGCTCTGTTCCGCGATCTTTTGCACGGTCGTCGAGCCGGTCTGGTCCATCGTGATGGCGATGTGTTCGGACGAAGCGCCCAGCGAGGCGGCGACGCGCTCGCCCGTCTGGCTGAGCCGCTCGGTCAACTGATCGCCGATGGTTTTGAGGTCGCCTGCGACATTCGTGTGGACGTCGCCGATGGCGGCGCGCACCTGGGCGCCGTTGGCGACGATCGCTTCGCGCTGATCGGCCATTTCGGCGATCAGCGAGCGAATGCGACGCTCGTTCTCGCCGGACGAACGCTCGATCGAGGCGACTTCGGCGCGAACCAACGCGTCCAGTTCGCTCGCCCTCGAGTACGCGCGCTCCACACCGTCGCCCATCGTCGCGACCTCGCGCCGAATGGCCTCGGAGAGAGTGACGAAATGCTCGCTGGCCATCGCTTCGGGCTCGGCCAGTCGCATGGCGACCTGGGCGATCGAACTGGCGGAAAGCCTCAGCTCCTGCAGCCGGCGCGAAAGCGCGGCGAAGGCGTACAGCAGGAACATCGGCGCAAGCGCCGACAGAAGGAACAGCGCTGTTTCCGGCCGCAGCAAGGCCTCGCGAAGAGGCGTCGCGCCGGAGACGATGTCGGAAAAGCGAGAATAGCCGTACAGGCCGCAAAGACCCAGCCACGCCAACGAAAGAATTGTCGCGATAACGAAGGGCGCGCGGCTCGGGCGGCGGATTTGCAGGGCCTGCACGATCGGGCGGACGGCAGCGCGGTCGTCGTTGGCCGGAGGCGTCTCGGTGGCGAGCGGCGCTTTTGTCTCCGCGGGCCTGGGCGCGGCCGCGCGCGCGAGCAAGGGAGCGTCGGCGGGCTTGGCGGCGGGCGCGGGCGACTTCAGCGGCGCGGCGGACGGCGCCGCCTCGGGTTGGGCTTCGGCTTTGATTTCCGCCGCTTCCTCCGGCAGGTTCGGACTCGGCGCCGAGATTTAGCGCGTCCTCAATCGCCAGCATCGCTTGCGATACGGGATCGGGGGCCGAATTTTGCTGCGCCATGACGTCCGCCTCATTCTAACCGTCTCTGGGGATCGCAATCACGCCATCCCAACTCTCCATTTGCGCGCGGCCAATGGCCTCGCGCCCTCGCGCAAGAGAGAGTTAACCAAAGGCAGTCTACAGGCCGCTCCCGCCGATGGAAACCTCAGCTCCACTCGAAATTTAAAACGTCGTTAACGATTTGGCTCGCATTATCAAGATTGACCTCGGTGCGCACTGCGGGTCGTGTCGGATTTGCTGTTGTTTTTGGTGGAAAACTTACGCCTTCCGGCGCTCAGGAGCCACGAATGCTTGCACTGCAAACCCTAGCTCAGAACGCCCGAAAAAGCTTGGAGCCGGAGTACGAAGGCGCGCTGGAGCCGGCGATCGATCTCGTCCATCTCGCGCGCCAGACGGATGGCGACGACGTGCTGGAAGCCGAACTGCTCGCCATGTTCGATCGGCAGGCGGCCAAACTGGCGGCGAAGCTGAGCTCGGGCGAAATTTCGCCGCGCAGCCGCGCGGAAATCGCGCATCGCGTGCGCGGTTCAGCGCTCGCGATCGGGGCGTGGCGGGTTGCCAAAGCGGCCCAAGAGTATGAAAAGCTGTGCGAATCCGCCGTCGATGGCGGACTCGAGCCCTCGGCGTCGCTCGCGGCGCTGCTCTCGTCCCTCGATGAGGCCCGGGCGGTCATCGCCGCTTTCCAGGATTGAGGCGGCGGCGACTTGCACAGGCGGCTCCCGGGCTTGGGCGTCGAATTCCGCTCTTCCGTTGTGCGCCGCATCGCCCTATGAAGACGCGCGCCGTGGGGGCTGGCTCCGCGTTCGCGCGCCCAGAGGGATGAAGCTCTTCCTATGACCAAAGTGACCTTCATAGACGCCGGTGGAGCGTCGCGCACGGTTGACGCGCAAGTCGGTTCTACCGTGATGGAAACGGCGCTGCGCAACAGCGTGCCCGGGATCGAAGCCGAGTGCGGCGGGGCTTGCGCCTGCGCCACCTGCCACGTCTATGTCGCTCCGGAATGGACCGAAATCGTAGGCAAGCCTTCTCAGATGGAGGAGGACATGCTCGATTTCGCGTTCGAGGTGAGGCCGAATTCCCGGCTCTCCTGCCAGATCAAGGTAACCGAAGCGCTCGACGGGCTCGTCGTGACGACGCCTTCGAAGCAGGGATAAGAGGCGATGGGCGAGATCATCAGCACCGACGTCGCGATCGTCGGAGCCGGCCCGGCCGGCCTGTTCGCGGTTTTCGAGCTCGGACTGCTCGACATCAAGACCCACCTGATCGACATTCTGCCCAAGATCGGCGGCCAGTGCGCCGAACTCTATCCGGAAAAGCCGATCTATGACATTCCCGGCTTTCCGGTCGTCTCCGGCGAAGGCCTGGTCAACAATCTGGCCCAGCAGATCCAGCCTTTCCATCCCACTTTCCACCTCGGCGAAATGGTTGAGGCGCTAGACGTGCTGGGCACGGCGGAGCATCCCAAGTTTCGCGTGCGCACGGACGCGGGAACCGAAATTGAGTGCAAATGCGTCATCGTCGCCGCCGGAGGCGGTTCCTTCCAGCCCAAGAAGCCGCCGATCCCCGCCATCGAGTCCTACGAAGGCAAGAGCGTCTTCTACTCGGTGCGCAAGATCGAGCAGTTTCGCGACCGGCGCGTGATGATCATCGGCGGCGGCGATTCCGCGCTCGACTGGGCGCTCAATCTCCATCCGGTGGCGCGACGGATTACGCTGGTGCATCGGCGCGACGCCTTCCGCGCCGCTCCCCATTCGGTCAACGCCATGCGCGAATTGGTCGCAGCCAAGAAGATGGATTTCATTCTGGGGCAGGCGACCGGCCTCAAAGGCTCGGATGGCCAGCTCTCGTCGGTGACGCTGCGCAAAGAAGACGGCGAAATCATCGACTGCGAGGCCGACGACCTGCTGCCCTTCTTCGGCCTGACGATGAAGCTGGGTCCGATCGCAGAATGGGGCCTCAATCTGCATGAGAACCTGATTCCGACCGACACCGAGAAATTCGAAACCAGCGTCCCCGGCATTTTCGCGATCGGCGATATCATCACCTATCCCGGGAAGCTCAAGCTGATCCTATCGGGATTCCACGAAGGCGCGCTCGCCGCGCAGAAAGCGCATCATTACGTCTATCCGGACAAGAAGCTGGTATTTCAGTACACGACGTCCTCGACCAACCTGCAACGCAAGCTGGGCGTCAGCTGATCAAGGCGCGCAACGCGGCAGCGGTTACTTCGGGCCCGCCGCTTCCGGCTGTCCGGTTGCGGAATATCGCTGGTAACGCTGACCGAAGTCGGCGGCGGCGACCGATCCGACGGCGTCCGAAAATCGAGCGTCAGCGCGTTGCGCCTGCAAGATCGTGCTGATGGCGTAGCGCCATGTCGATGGGTTCGAACTAGGCTGATCCGCGCCGACGCCGCTTACGCCGAACCCCAGGATGGCAAGCGCCATCACGAAAGGCTTGGGCATGCCCGTCTCCTCTCCGATGCGGCGCTCTGGCTTTTGATTTATGTAATGGCCGCATCTATCGCCCGCGCCTGATGGCCCAGGACGAACGACTCCTAATGAATCGTTAACGCGCCAATGTGTCGAGGTTGCGGCAATCGGCTCAAATTTCGGCAACGTCGCGCAATAATTCGGCGGCCATCGCGCGAGAAACCGGCTTTCCGCGCGCCAAAGCCTCTCTGTCGAGCGCCGCAACGATCCCGCGGGCCGCGTCGAGCGAGCGCTCGATTCGAAGCGCGATATAGCTGACGACAGAGGAATCGACGGCGATCTGCCGATCGCTGAACAGTTTGAACAGAACGGCCTTGGTCAGATCCAGGTCGGGCTCGCGCAATTCCACTGTTGGGGCCAGCCGCAACCGCGACAACAGGTCGGGCGTGTTCAATCCCCAGAGGTCGGGCGCCCGCTGCGCGGTGATCAGCGCAAAGGCGCCGCTCTCGCGAACCAGATTCAACAGATGGAACAATTGCGCCTCGGCGGCGCCGACGCGGTCCGCGTCCTCGATCAGCAGCGCCGGACTGCGGGCGAGTTCGACCACCGGCGCCTGCGCGAGCCGCTCGCAAGGAATCGTCCGCGCGCCCGAAAGGCGCGCCCAGATGGCCCCGAGGTGGCTCTTGCCCGATCCGCTGGGTCCGAGGAGCAGCATGATCGGGCTCGGCCATTTCGGCCAGGCCTCGACCATCCGCAACGCCTCGGCGTTCTCCGGCGCGGGCAGGAAGTCCTCGCGCGCGGTGCTCGGCTCGTGCGGCCACTCCAAGGTCAGCTGTCGGTTCGGCGCCGTCACTTCGGGATTTCCCGCGGTTCGCCCGCGGCGGCGGCGCCGCGATACAGCGGGCTGGCGAAATACACCCCGAGAAAATGGCGGAACAGCACGCCGAGCGCCGCCGCCGACGGCACCGCGATGATGAGCCCGGTGAAGCCGAACAATCCGCCGAACGCGAACAACGCGAACATCAGCCAGACCGGATGCAGCCCGATCGACTCGCCCACCAGCTTAGGCGAAATGACATAGCCCTCGAGGAACTGCCCGACGGCGACGACGCCGAACGCCATCAGGAAGAGTTTGAGGCTCGGCCAGCCCTGCACGAGGCCGACGCCGAGGGAAAGCACCAGCGCCGTAAGCGAGCCGACATAGGGCACGAAGCTGAGGATCCCGGCGAGCACGCCGATAAGGAAGCCGAAATCGAGCCCGATCAAGGTCAGGCCGACGCCGTACCAGAGCCCGAGGAACAGGCAGACCAGCGACTGGCCGCGCAGGAAACCGGCGAGCGCCTGGTTGATCTCGCCCGCGATCTTGCGCAGCGAGTCGCGATGGTCGAGCGGCAGCCAGGAGTCGAGCGTATCGACCATCTTGTTCCAGTCGACCAGGATGTAGAACGCGACGACCGGAGTGACCACCAGCAGCGAGAAGAAGTTCAGCAACGCGGCGCCGCCGGTCATGATCGTGCGCGCCGAATTCGAGCAGCCATTGCGCGCCGCGCGAGACGAAATCGCCGATGGTCTTTTGGATTTGTTCGGCCGAAATCGAGGACGTGATGCCCAGGGGCTCGAGCCACGGCCCGCCGTATTTGTCGAGCAGATCGGCGCCTTCAGTCGACCGCCATCGCTTGCAGGCGCATCACGTAGCCCGGCAGTTTCTGCGTGAAGCCGATGAGCTGATTGGCGAGGATCGGCCCCACGGATCACCAGGACGAGCGCGAGCGTAAGGACGAACAGCCCGAGGATCAGCAGCGAGGCCGCGAGGCGGCCGAGCCCCAGGCGCTGCAGCCGGTGGACCACGGGATCGAGGAGATAGCCGAGCGCAATTCCGGTCGCGAACGGCGTCACCGCCGAGCCGAGCAGGTACAGCGCAAGCAGCAGGACGGCGAGCACCGAAGCCCAGATCAGGATCTGCCGCTGTCGACGCTCATGCCGCCTCTCCAGGCCGCCTAGGTTCGATCAGGTCCCATTTGCCGCCCCAGGGATCGGCGAAGACGGCGACGGTCCCATAGGGCTCGCGGCGCGGCGTCTCGAGGAACTGGACGCCGCGTGCGCGAAACGCGGCGTAGTCGCGCTCGAAATCGTCAGTCTCCAAGAAGTGACCGACGCGGCCGCCCGCGCCTGTTTCCGATCGCCGCGCGCTGGCGCCGCGCCTTCGGCTTTGGCGAGACCAGCCGGGCGCCGGCGCCGTCTTCGGCGCCGACCACGACCCAGCGTTTATCGGGGCCCATCGCGATGTCCTCGAACAAGCTCGAAGCCGAGCGCGCCGCAAAACCAGGCGATGGCGCTGTCGTAGTCGGGCGCGACGAAGGCGATGGCGGCGAGGCTGAGGCTCAAGCGAGAACTCCTTAGAGGCTCATGTGGTCCAGCCACTGCGCGATATAGACGCCGCCCGAGGCCAGCGTCGAGGCCGCGACGATCCAGCCGAGCGCATCCTGCACGAAAGGCTCATGGAAGCCGAACGCGCGCGAGCCGAGCAGAAACGCCGCAAAGGCGATCTGCGCGACCGTGTTGAGCTTGGAGATGAACACGGGGCGGATTGCGACGGGATTGCCCAGCAGCCAAGACACCAGCACCGCGAACAGGATCATCAGATCGCGCGAGACGACGAGGATCGCCAGCGCCGCCGCGAGCTGGCCCGATCGCCGCCAGCGTGATGTAGATCGAATTGAGCAGCGCCTTGTCGGCGAGCGGATCGAGATAGGCGCCGAGCTCGGTGCCAGGTCGAAGCGCTTGGCGAGAAAGCCGTCGACGCCGTCGGAAACGCCCGCCAGGACAAAGATCACGAACGCCTCCACGAAGCGCTGCGACAGGATCATGCTGACCGCAAGCGGGGTCATCACGAGCCGCGCGAGCGTGATCAGGTTGGGCAGGTTGGCGAGCAGCCGCGACGCCTTCATGAACCGACGGTCCTCCCCTCCTTCGCTCAATCCACTCGCCGCCCTGTTTTCGCGCAAAAACCGGCGCGAGGCGAATTGCGCCGGGCGCGTCTGTTGACAGTTCGGGCCGCTCGCGGGACGATCGGACCCCGGCAAGGGGGGTGCGATTTGAGCGGCGGGGATCGACCAAGGGGCGCCTGCCTCGTCATCGGCGCCGGCGACGGACTGGGCGCAGCCGTCGCCCGAGCCTTCGCGGCCGAGGGATACGAAGTCTGCTTGACGCGCCGTCCGCGCCATCTCGAACAGCTCGAAGCGCTCGTGCAATCGATCCGCGGCGCGGGCGGCCTCGCGCATTCGCGTTCGGCGTCGACGCGCGCCGCGAGGAGGAGGTCGTCGGCCTCTTCGAGCGGATCGAGCGCGAGATCGGCCCGCTGGAGATCGTCGTCTTCAACATCGGCGCGAACGTGCGTTTTCCCGTGGTCGAGACGACGTCACAGGTCTATTTCCAAGGTTTGGGAGATGGCCTGTTTCGCGGGCTTCCTGGCCGGCCGGGAGGCCGCGCGGGCGATGACGCCGCGCGGGCGCGGCTCCATCCTGTTCACCGGCGCCACGGCGAGCGTGAGGGGCGGCGCCGGCTTTTCCGCCTTCGCCGGCGCCAAGAACGGATTGCGCGCGCTCGCCCAGAGTCTGGCGCGCGAGCTCGGGCCGAAGGGCGTTCACGTCGCCCATGTCGTCATCGATGGCGCGATCGACGGCGCCTTCACGCGCCAGCGCGACCCGGACGCGCCGGCGCGCGTCGAGCGCGAGGAAATTCTCGATCCCCGCGAGATCGCCCGCAATTACGTCTGGCTGCACCAACAGCGCCGCAGCGCCTGGACGTTCGAACTCGACCTGCGGCCCTGGACGGAACCTTGGTGAGGCAAGACGCGATGACGAAACAACTGGAATTCCTGTTCGATTTCGCCAGTCCGAACGCCTATCTCGCCTATCGCGCGCTGCCGCCCATCCTGCGGCGCAGCGGGCGCCGAAGCTCGTGATCACGCCCTGTGTTGCTCGGCGGGCTGTTCAAGGCGACCGGCAATCAGGCGCCGTTCGTCGCCTTCGCTGGCGTCAAGGGCAAGCTCGCCTACGACATGCTGGAGCTACGGCGCTTCGTCGCGCGGCACGGGCTGACGAAATATCGCATGAACCCGCATTTTCCCGTCAACACGCTGATGCTCATGCGCGGCCTCGTCGCGGCTCAGGCCGCAGGCGACGGACCCGCTTATGTCGAGATGGGACTGCAGGGCATGTGGGAGCAGGGCCTCAAGCTCGACGATCCCGAGGTTCTGGCGCGGGGCGATCGCCGCGGCCGGCCTCGATGCGCGGAGACTTCTCGAGGACTCGCAGCGGCCCGAAGATCAAACAGAGGCTCGCGGATCTGACCACTCAGGCCTCCGAGCGCGGCGCCTTCGGCATTCCCACGTTCTTCGTCGGGTCGGAAATGTTCTTCGGCAAGGAACGGCTCGCGCAGGTCGAGGAAGAGCTTATGCGCGCGGCGGCTTGACGGCGGGAGGCGCCATGGCGGAGGACGTCACGAGACGGTTAGCGTCGCGACTCCTGCGGGTCGCGCTCGTTTCGTGCCTGGCGAGCGCGGCCCAGGCCCAGGAGACGCCGAAGGTCGAGCGTCCGGCCGGCATGAAGGCGTGCGCGTTGCAGGCCTATTCGCGCGATCCCGATCCCGCGGGGCTGAACGTCCGCGCGGCCCCTAACGGCAGGGCGCCCATCCTCGGAAAACTGCCGCATGTCACGAATGCGCAATCGGGATCGTTCGACGCCATCTTCGAGATCATCGGCGCGAAGGACGGCTGGCTATTGATCAAAGGGGCCAAGTACGATCCCGATTACGGCCCGATCCCGCATGCGCCGAAGCTCTATTCGGGCGCGGGGTGGGTCGCCGGAAGTCTCGTTGGGATGGGTCTTCTCGCGCATTCGCTCAAGTCCGCGCCGCGCGACGACGCGCCCGACGTCGTCAGCCTCAGCGGATTCGACGACAGCGGCGGCGGCGGTCCGCAGGACGTTGCGTTTCGCTCGCTGTTGGATTGCGACGGCGAATGGTACCGGGTCGAATTGCCGCTGAAACAGGAGGTCGGACGGCTCAAGCCGCTCACGCCGAGCGACGGCCCGACGGACGCGGTGCGCGGCTGGGGACGCGGCGAGTGCGTGCTGCAATTGACGACTTGCAACTGATGGCTTGCGGTCAGTTGTAGCTGTCGAGGAACGACACGACCATCAGGATCGCGCCGGCGGCGACCGCCAGCAACAGCACGCCGATGATGGCCGCGCGATCGTCGCGCGAAGCCGGAACGGCCGGGGGCTCGCGGCGGTCTTCGGGCTCCGGCGAATGGTCTGCGAGCGGCGCGAGCTCGAATTTGGCGGCGGGAGCCGTTTCGACCATCGGCGCCGAGGCGGCGACGGCGCGCGCAGGCGCCGGGCGGGCCGGCAAGGCGGGCCTCGGCGGCGACACGCGCGCCGCGGGCGCGACCAACCGGCCGTAAAGAAAGACGAACGCGGCGCCGAGCCCTGGCGCGACGGCGGATAGTCCCGGGGCGTTGGCGTCCACCCAGGGCGCGACCAGAGGGTCCGAGATCGCCATGCCGCCGGCGATCCAGCCGAGCAGGGCGGCGCCGAATTCGATCAGCCCCGGCGCGCGCTGCAACAGCGTCGTCAGGATCAACCCGCCGTAGGCGAGCACGGGCAGGCTGAGCGCGACGCCGATCGCGAGCAGCCAGAAGTTTCCGCGCGCGATCGCGGCCAGCGCGACGACATTGTCGAGGCTCATCGTCGCGTCGGCGACGATGATGATCGCCGCGGCCGACCAGAAGCTCGACGCGCCGCGCGGGCGCTCTTGCGAAGGGCGCCGAGCCCCTCTTCGGCCAGAATGTTCATCGCGATGGACGTCAGCACGAGCGCGCCGATCAGCTTGACCAGCGGAATCGTCAGCAGAGTGGTCGCGACCATGGTCATGATCAGCCGAAGCAGGATCGCTCCGCCGACTCCGACCGCGATGGCGCGCCGGACATCCTGCGGCGGCAACCCGCGGCAGGCGAGCGCGATGACGATCGCATTGTCGGCGCCCAGCAACAGATCGACGAATAGGATCTGCAGCGGCAACAGAAGCCAGATCGAGGCGTCGGAAAAATCCATTCGGAACGGGTCTCCTGCGACCTAACCCGACCCAGGACGGCGCGTCGGGGCCTCCGGCGGCCCGCTCATTTCGGCGCCGCGCCTTCGGTCGGCGCGCCCGTCTCCGGTCCGGCGGTCATCAGGCGCAGGAAGCTGGCGTCGGGCGAGAGTAGCAGGGTGGGCCCGGAATCGGCGAGCGGGCGCTTGTAGGTCTGCAGCGAACGATAGAGTTCGTAGAACTTCGCATCCTTGCCGAAGGCGTCGGCAAGCCGGCGGCTCGCCTCGGCGTCGCCTTCGCCTCGGCTGATCGTCGCCTGACGCTGCGCCTCGGACAGGATGACGGTGCGCTCGCGATCCGCCTTCGACTGGATCTGCTGCGCCCATTCGTAGCCCTGCGCGCGCAGCTCCTTCGCCTCGCGCTGGCGCTCGGACTTCATGCGGTCGTAGATCGCCTGGCTGGTCTCGAACGGCAAATCGGCGCGATGCAGCCGGACCTCGTCGATCGCGATGCCGAGCGGCGCGGCCTTGACCTCCACCTCGTTGCGGATCGCCTCGACGATCGCGGCGCGATCGGGCGTCAGCAGCTTCGAGAGCGGGACCTGGCCGAGCTGGCGGCGCATCGACGAGGAGACGAATTGCGCGAGCTGGGCGCGCGCCTGCTCGATGGTGCGCAGGGCCTGGTAGAAGCGAAGCGGATCCACGATGCGATAGCGCGTATAAGGCTGAACCTCGAGCCGCTTCTGGTCGCCCATGATGACCTGTTCGGTCGGCGGCTCCAGCAGCAGCAGGCGCGTGTCATAGACATAGACGCTATCGATCAGCGGCGCCTTCACCTTGAGGCCCGGCTGGGTTTCGACCCCCACGGGCGCGCCCAGACGAACGACGAGCGCCTGACGGCCCTCCTCGACGATATAAAGCGAGGCCGAGACGAGATAGATCACGACCGCGGCCAGGATCGCGAACAATGTGAGGAGGCGCCCGCTCATTTCGGGGCTCCCGGCGTCGGGCGCGGGCCGGACTGCGGGCCCGCTTCGATCATGCCGGGCGGCGCGGGCGCCATGCCCGGGGGCACATAGGGGCGGACCTGCGGCTTCGGTTCGCCGACGCTCATATAGGGCACGACGCCGGCTGCGCCCTTGCCCGAGGTGTCGAGGATGACCCGGCTCGAACGCTTCAGGACTTCGTCGACGCTCTCGAGATAGAGCCGCCACGCCGTCACGACCGGAGCGGCCTGATAGGCTTTGAGCTGAGCGAGAAAGGCGTTGGCGTCGCCCTCGGCGATGTTCACCACCGAAGTGCGGTAGGCTTCCGCGTCCTGGCGCGCGTGCTCGGCCTCGCCGCGCGCGCGCGGCAGGATGTCGTTGGCGTAGGCCTCGGCCTCGTTGCGGGCGCGCTCCTGGTCGGCGCGCGCGCGCTGAACGTCGTTGAAGGCGTCGATGACCGCGAGCGGCGGCTCGACGCGCTGCAATTGCACCTGAGTGATCTCGATGCCGGCCTGCTCCTTGTCGAGCAATTGCTGCAGCAGCATGCGCGTCTCGTCCGCGATCTGCTGGCGCTTGTCCGACATGGCGGCCTGGATCGGCGTTCGGCTGATGACGTCGCGCAGGGCGCCCTCGGCGGCGATCTTCAACGCGAGCTCCGGCGATTCGACCCGGAACAGATATTGCCCGGCGTCGCGGATCTTCCAGAACACGGCGCAATCGGCCTCGACGATGTTCTCGTCGCCCGTCAGCATCTGCCGCTCGCGCCCTGCGGCGGGATCGCCCGGCAGCGCCCCCGGCGTCGCGCCGGGCGCCGAAACCCGGCGTCGCCGCATTGGCGTTGCCGAGCTGGATCTGGTTGATCTTGGTGACCGTCGGCAACAGCACCGTCTCGATCGGATAGGGCCAATGGAAATGCAGGCCGGGACCCTTGGTGTCGACCCAGCGGCCGAACCTCAGCACGACGCCCTGCTGTTCCGGCTGGACGCTGTAGATCGAGGTCGCCAGCCAGCCGACAAAGGCGATCGCGAGGATCAGCACGACGCCGCGCCGCCCCAAGCGCGGCAGCTTGAAGACGCCGCCGAGGCTGTGCTCGAGCAGCGAAGGCGCGTCGGCTTCGTCGGCCTCGACCTGCGGCGCGTCGTTCATCGCCCGCGGCCCCGCGCGATACGCTCCGAGCCATCGGGCGTCATGGGAACTTTCATGCCGAGGCCTCTAGCGGGCGAGCGCGGCCGGGCGCCTTGTCCTGGATCAATCGAGGCCAACGGCGAGACTCTCCTCGAGCATCAGGCGCGCGCGGGCGCGCAGCTTTTCCGTTTCGCTCTTCAGCTGGCCGCAAGCGGCCAGGATGTCGCGTCCGCGCGGCGTGCGCACCGGGCTTGCGTAGCCCGCGTTGAACACGATGTCGGAAAATCGTTCGATCGTTTCCCAGTCCGAACATTCATAGGGGCTGCCGGGCCAGGGATTGAACGGGATCAGATTGATCTTGGCGGGCAGGCCTTTGAGCAGGCGCACCAGCGCGCGCGCCTCGGCGGGCGTGTCGTTGACGCCCTTCAGCATCACATATTCGAAGGTGATGCGGCGCGCGTTCGAGGCGCCGGGATAATCGCGGCAGGCGCGCAAGAGATCCTCGATCGGATATTTCTTGTTGAGCGGCACCAGTTCGTCGCGCAGCTTGTCGTTCGTCGCGTGCAGCGAGACGGCGAGCATCGCGCCGCACTCGCGCCCGAGCCGATCCATCTCGGGAACGACGCCCGAGGTCGAGACCGTGATGCGGCGCTTGGAGAGCGAGAGCCCGTCGCCGTCGGTCAGGACGCCGATCGCGTCGCGCACGTTGTCCGTGTTGTAGAGCGGCTCGCCCATGCCCATGAACACGATGTTGGAGACCGCGCGCACGCCTTCGCCCGAGGGCGTGAGCCCGTCGGTCGGGGCGACCCCGCCGGGGAAATCGCCGAGCCGGTCGCGCGCGACGAGGACCTGCGCGACGATCTCCGCCGCCGTCAGGTTGCGCACCCATTTCTGGGTTCCGGTGTGGCAGAAGGTGCAATTGAGCGTGCAGCCGACCTGCGAGGAGACGCAGAGCGTGCCCCGGTCGGATTCGGGGATGTAGACGCATTCGATCTCGGCGCCGCGGTCGTGGCGGCCCGTCGAGGGCATCCGCAGCAGCCATTTGCGCGTGCCGTCGGCGGAGACCTGCTCGGTGACGATCTCCGGCCGCGCCAGCGTGTGGCGCCCGGCGAGCGTCTCCAGGAGCGGTCGCGCGATGTTCTTCATCTGCGAAAAGTCGCGGACGCCGCGGTGATAGATCCAGTGCCAGAGTTGCGAAGCGCGCATGCGCCTCTCGCGCTCGGGCACGCCGATCTCGGCAAGCGCGTTGACGATCTCGCCGCGCGTCGCGCCGGCAAGGCTCTGTTTCGTCGCGAGCGGACTCGCGAGGACGGATTCGCTCATGGCGCGGCTTCTAGCACGACGGGGCAGGGGGGCAAAGGACGCAACCCCCTCACGACATAGGCGAAGCCGCTCATTTCGCAAGCGAAACGAAAATTTCGTTTGCGAAACGATTGGGTTTCGTTTTGACCCCTCTAAGTCTTTGAAACTATTGGGGTACGAAATCGGCGATTTCGCGGTTTTGTTTGTTTTCAGAGACTTAAGGGACGTTTGATTTCGCGTTTTTTTGGCCCTCGGCGCGGGGGTGGCTTGACGGCCCGGCAATGGCGTCAGAGCGGAAGCAACGGGGAAGCCTAGCACAAAACAGGAACGTTGGAAAGGGAATGCCGCTCACAAAACGCCGCGCTCGGGATGCGAGCGCAGCGCCCTTGCGGCGCGGCGACGGAGCGCCGCGATCAGGTCAGCAACGCTCCGCCGTGGCCGTCCGTCGCCAGCTTGAACGACGCCGGGGTGTAGTCGCCGACCATGTAGAGGCTCGCGGTATTCGGGCCGTCGGTCACAGTCAGGACGCCGTCGAGCGCGCCGCCGGCGTAACTGAAGGTCGCGCTCGCGAAACTGATGTCCTTGAGGTCGATCGTGTCCTTGCCGCCGCTGGCCCCGTCGAAACCGAATATCGCGCTTGGCGCATCGGTCGCCGAATGGTCGAGGATCAGCGTGCCCCCGGCTGCGGAACCTGTGCCGAAGAACACGTCGTTGTCGAACGCCGCGCCGATCTCGATCGTGCCGCCGGTTCCGGCGGCCCCGGTCCCGTCGACGGTCGCCACGCCGGCATAGCTGTCGACCGCCGCATTGAAGTCGATCGTTCCCGCGTTCGCCACGATGCTGCCGACGTTGTTGATTTGGCTGTCGATCGTGATCCCCGTCCCCGACGTCGCCTCGATCAGGCCGGCGTTGAAGATCGTATCGTCGCCGGTGTTGAGGGTCATCGCGCCTGTCGCGTCGATCACCCCGCTCGCCTCGTTCTGAAGCGTCAAGTTGGCGTCCCCGATCGCGCCCGAACCCGAAATCGTGTCCGAGATGTTTTTCAGGAGCGTCGTATTGCCCGACGTCGGCGCCTGGGCGCCGATCGCGTCGTCCAACCCGTTCATGAGCAGCGTTCCGCCGCCCTGCAACTGCAGCGCGTTATTGGACTCGAGCGTGAGGTCGGCGGATCCGCCCGACGCGGTTCCCAGCTCGAGCGAACCGGAGCCTTCCCAATGGCCTTCGAGCAGGAGCGTCGAATCGTTGCCGACGTCGACGGTTCCCGCCAGCGACAGATTGCTCTCGATCGCGTCGTCGCCGGTCGTCGCGATCGTGGCGCCCGTCGCCACCGAGGTGAACCCGTGCGAGATGATGCTGTCGTCTTCGAGCACGAGCTTGCCGGTTCCCGTCGCCTCGACGGTTCCGCCGCCGCCGGTGTCCTGGATGGCGTCGAACGTGAGCGTCCCCGAACCGGCTTCATTGATAATGCCGGCGTTCGCGAAATTCTGAGTCCCCACGTCGAGCGCGCCGTTGAGGGTGAGATTGCCGGCGCCTGTCGTTTCGATGGTCCCGGAGTTGTAGGTGTTGTTGAGACTGTTGGTGACGACGTCCGCCACGATCGTCAGGCCGCCTTTGTCGTTCGCGTCGACGACGCCGCCCGACAGGTTCTGGAAGCACAGATTGGCGTCGCCGATCGTCCCATCGCCTGTTATCGTCGCAGTGCTCCACAAATATTCGTCGCTCGCGCCGCTTGCGATCAGATTGTGGGAATTGTCGCTGAGATTTACGGCGCCGCCGTTGAACTGCGCGCCCCAGCCCAGGATCTTCAGGGTCCCGCCGCCATTGGCATCGCCGATGTCGATAGCGCCCGTCGCTGTATTGTTGAGCCAGACGTTGAGATCCAAAGTCGCGCCGTCCTGAACCTGGATCACGCCGGCGTTTTCCATATCGTTCTGCGGCTCGAGTTGATCGGTCGTTCCCGCCTCGGCGACGATGTTGCCGCCGGCGGCCACGGACACAATCCCCCAACTGGTCAGAGAGCTGTTGTCGAGCACGATCGAGCCGCCCGAGCCGGTCACCTCGACGTTGCCGGCGCCTTGAGCTACGTCGTTTTCGAGCGTCAGCGCGCCTGCGGCGGCGATGAGATTGCCGTTCTGATTCAAGTCGACGCCTTGCTGGTATTGGGTTCCCTGCGAGCCGATGATCGTCAGTCCTCCGGCTCCGGTCGATTCGATCGTTCCGTTGTTGTTGATCGTCTGCGCGCCGGTATCGATCGTCAGGGTCGCGCCCGCCGCCCCCGTGCCGTCGATGGTTCCGTTGTTCTGCAGATTTAAATTGGTCAGGCCGTTCAGCGCGCCGATCACGCCCCAGCCCTGGATCGTGTTGTTCATGTTGCCGAACCAGGCCGTGCCGTTCTGCGCATTCGTCGCATTGCCGGCGATGACGTCATAGGCGCTGTTCAGATTGATCGTCCCGCCGCCCGTAAGGGTGAGACCGGAGATTTCCAACGTGGCGGCTTGGCTCGTCGAGCCGCCGTTGGTCGGGGCGGCGCCGTTGAGGTTGACGACGCCGGCGTTGAGCCAGGTATTGAAGGCGTCGAGGGTCGAGCCCTCGGCTATGACGATCGTTCCGTAATTGAACAGATTCGCCAACTCGTCCTCGGCGTCGCCCGCCGCCGTCGAGAGCGAGCTGCCTTTGACGATTTTCACAGCATTGTTGTAGCTCGCGAAATTGTGGAACACGATCGAGGCGCCGGCCGCGGTCGTCTGCAACACGCCGCCGTCCAGCAGCGTTCCATTCTCGAGGGTCAGGACGCCTTTGCCCGTCGCGTCGATCGCGCCGGCGTTGCCGAAGACGTTGGGGGCATTGGAGCCCTTGGCGATTCCGCCCTTGTCCACATTGATCGTCAGCCCGCCCGCGCCGGTGGTCTCGATCAAGCCGGCGCTGTAGTCGGAACTCTCGCTGCCCGCATTCGCCGCCGTGGCGTCGCCAGCGATGGTCAGGAGCGTGGAGTCGTTCGCGTTCACGACGCCGGACGACGAGACGTACAGCCGCAGATTGCCGTCGCCGATCGTGCCCGCGCCGGAGATCGCGCCGTAATCGCTGAGCTGGAGTCCGGCGCCGTTGGCGACGACCGAATTGTCGGCGTTGTTCGACAGGACGAGGCCGCCCGCGCCGTAAATCGAGGCGCCGTTGCCGTAGATCTCGAGCGTCGTCGCCGCGCCCGTGCTGTCGAGCCAGATCTGGCTGCCGACAGCGTTGTCATAGACGGAGGCGTTGAGGTTCAGCGTCGTGCCGTTGGCGACTTCGATCGTTCCCGAGTTTTCGATTTCGCCGCTCGACAGCGCATCGCCTGTCAAGTGGTTGTTCGAGCCTATGCCTGCGGCGTTGCCGGTCGCCGTCGAGGTCGTGATCAGGCCGCCCGCGGCGACGGAGATCGTGCCGCCGGTCGTCAATTGCGAGGCGTTGAGCAGAATCTGTGCGCCGCTCTTCACGATGTCGTTGCCGCCGTTGCCGCCGACATTCGCGTTGTTGATCGCGATGGTTCCCCTGCCGGCGATCAACTGCCCGAACTGATTGATGTTGCTGTCGATATTCAGCCCGCCGGTTCCGGTCGACTCGATCGTCCCGGAATTCTCGTCATACGCCGACCCGGTGTTGATCGTCATTGCGGTCGTGGAATTGGCGTTGATGACGCCGCCGGCGTCGTTCTGGAAATTCAGCCCTCCGGAGGAGGTCGTCCCCGATCCGTTGCCGATCACGCCGGCGCCCTGGATCAGATTGTTGACGTTCTCCAGCGTGCCGCCGATCGTCGTCGCGCCTTCGATGACGGCGGAGCCCGTCAGCGTGACCGCGCCCTGGGCGCCGTTGCTGATGAACTTGAACCAAGGCTCGTTCAGCAGCAGCGTCCCGCCCGAGGCGATATTGACCTTGCCGCCGGTGTCGAAGATCTCGCCGCTGTAACTGTAGTTGATTGGGGCAGCGGCGCTGCCGGTCGACGCGCCGAAAACCATCTTTGCGCCGGCGCCGATCGAGATCGTGCCGAGGTCGTAGGCGGTCGAGGGAAAATCGTCGCCGTCGAAGGCCGCGACCCGGTTGACCGTGAAGGTCTGGCCGGTAATCGAGAGGGTCGCGTTGGCGGCGCCGATGTCGAGAGAATCGACCAATTCGTTCGCCGAACTCGTGACCGTGAAAGCCCCGGAGCCGGTCGTGACGCCGGAGCCTCCGATAAAGACGTCGTAATCCGTCGTCGCGCCGAGGGCGTCGTCCGGCGTCACGCCCGGGCTCCAGTCCGATGAAGTCCCATAGGCGCCGCTGAAAGCGCTCTTCCAGTCTACAATCTTGATCGTCGGCGTGACCATCGGCGTCCTCCGCGGTTGATCGGCGTCATTAACCCGGCCGAATGCGATAAACAGAAAAAAACTGTACGATACATATGCATAATCGAAATGTGCAATGTCAATGGGCGGGTTGGTTTGCGGGGGCGGGGTTCGCGACCCGAATCTCGGGCGAGGTTTCGCCGTCCTTTCGGGCGCGCGGATTATCGGAGGCGAACCGGAACGCGAACCTGCGCTTTTACGCTCGCCTCGGAGGCGTTTGCGCGGACGACGCGGCGCGGCGCAGCGCGCCATGCCCGCGAGGGGGGGCTCCCGATTCGTGAGGCCGCCTTCGGGCGTTGGAAAGCGCGGCGCTCTGGCGGAGGTTTCGCTTTGATGGAACCTCTAGTCGTCATCGCGAGGCGATCCAGCCGGGGTGTGAAACCGCTAAGAGATCGAGTGCGAAGGGCGACATTCGGCGTTCGTCGCCGACGAGATGCAGTAGCTTCGCCTCGCGATGACCGCAACCGACCGAGGCGACGAAGCGTCAGGAAACCGCTTACCAATGTGGGCCGTCCACATCGGACCCTGCGCGTTTCCACCGAAGCCAGTCATGCTCGAAACGCGAAAAGGATTTCCGCCTTCGCGAGGACGAGGGGCAGAGAGGCGGCGCTAGGCCTTCGTCTTGGCGCGCGGCGTCTTCTTCGGCGCGGGCGTCGGCGGCGCGATCAATTCCGCGGTCTTGGGCGGCTCCAGTCCGAACGCCGCCTCGAGCGCCTCGAATTCCTCCGGGAACAGGCGCGCGAGCTTATCGACGTCGGGCATCACATTGGCGCCGGCGATCAGGCCGAAATCGAGTTGATCGCGATAGCTCTGCACGGTGATGTTGAGCGCGAGGCCGTGCGCGGCGATCGAGACCGGAAAATCGCAACGAGTTCGGCGCCGGCGGCATAGAGCGTCTGGCGCGGGCCGGGCACGTTGGAAATCGTGACGTTGGCGGCCGCGGGCATCACGTCGGCGAGGTTGGAGCGGCTGTTAGAGCAGCGCGAGCATCTGCACGAGCATCGGCGCGCCGAGCAGGGCGATGTTGCTGAGATGCGGGATGAGCGGGCGCAGCGGGCTGCTCATCTCCTTGGCCTTGGAGGATTCCTGGATGATCGCCAGCATTCGCTCTTTGGGGTCTTCGATGTCGCTCGCGAGCTGAGCAGATCATGCCGAAAACCTGGTTGTTGGCGGCGGCGTCGCCCGCTTCGCGCAGCGAAATCGGCACGGCTGCGGTCAGCGAGCGCTGGGGCAGGGCGCCCTGCTCGCGATCAGATAGCGCCTGCAGCACGCCGCTCGAGATCGCCATCACGACATCGTTGAGCTTGCCGCCCGCGGCCTTGGCGAGCGCTTTGGCCCGCGGCAGCGAGATCGTCACGCCGGCGAAACTGCGCTCGGACGAAATCGAGCGATTGAGCGGCGTCGTCGGCGCGATCATGCCGGCGAGATTCTCCCTCGATTTCGGGTCGAGCGACTTTGCTGACGATCTCGTTGACTGTCTTGGCGATCGCGGGCAGTCCGCTGAGGACGCGCATCGTCATGCTCGAACTGGCCGACCGCGTTGTCGAACAGGATCGAGCCGAGATCGCTCTTGCCGGTGCGCGGCAGGTCGATCGGCTTGATCAGGCCGCCGAGATCGGCGCCGGGCTTGCGCCAGAGTTCGACATAGGATTCCAGGAACGTCGAGGCGACATCGCGCATGTCGCTCTTGGGCGCCTTCGGCGATGGCGACTCTTGGCGACTTCGCGCGGCGTCGTGGTCACGTCATAGACGATCTCGGTCAGCGCCGCGCCCGCGCCGCCGTCGATGCAGGCGTGGTGGACCTTGGAATAAAGCCCGATCTCGCCGTCCTTCAGACCCTCGAAGACATAGAACTCCCAAAGCGGGCGCGCGCGATTGAGCAGCTTGGCGTGCATCCAGCCGACCGTGCGCTGCGAGCGTCGCGCGATCGGCGGGCGCGGGCAGGCTGGCGCGGAAGATATGGCGGTCGATGTCGAACTGATCGTCGATCGACCCAGCTCGGATTGTCGATGTCGAGCGGCGACTTTTCGAGCTTGGAGATCAGGATCGGCGCCAGATGCAGCCGCGAGGCGATCAGCTTCTTGAACTCCTCGAAGAAGTTCGCCGCCGTAGCCCGGACGCGGCTTGAAGATCGCCATCGAGCCGACATGCATCGGCATCTCCGGCGTCTCCAGATAGAGGAACGAGGCGTCGACAGTGGAGAGTTTGCGAATGGCGCTCATGTGTCCTCCCTGGCGTCCGCCGGCGTCTATGCGCTGCGCGGCGTCAGATTAGCGCGTCAGTCTCGGCCGCTCTCCGGCTTGCCGTAGGCGAGCATGAAGGGCCCGCATCCGGTTGAAGCGGCTGAACTCGCCTTCAGTCTGGGCGAGCCGGTCGGCGATCGCCCAAAGCGCCGCCGCATTGACGCCGAGGCCGGTATGGCTCGCCAGCACGATCTCGATATTTTCGCGCGTGGGTCGTTTTTGAGGAGGCACGTTCGCCAATGCACGATGCCGTCGGTCTTGGTGAAGATCGAGGTCGCGGGAACCGGCGAGGTCGCCGGCGAGCGCACTGGATGTCTTCGATCTTTGCGTCGTGAGATCAGCTCGCCGGAAAGCGTCTCGTAGAGCTTGCGGATGCTGGAGGCGGAGACGTCGTTGGCGAAGGGGCTGCCGAGCGTCGATCACGGAGCGCACCGCTGCGGCATGTGCAAGCGCGAGATCGCGCGCATAGACGCCGCCCAGGCTCCAGCCGACCAGGCTGACCTTGCGTCCGCTGGCGTCGGCGATGAAGGCGAGACGGTCGCGCAGCAACTGGCGCATTCGGTAGACGCCGCCGAAATTGCGGCCGAGGTCCCAGGCATGCGGCTCATAGCCGAGCAAGCCGACGTAGCGGCGCAGCAGCGCGGTGGAGAGCGTCGCTGGCGAGGAATCCCGGCAGCGCCAGCACGGGATGGCCGTCGCCGCGCGGGGCGGCCATCAGCACCGGCGAGAGCATCAGGCTCGCGTTGAGCTCGAACAGGCTGCGCGCCTCGGCGAACATCAGCGCGCCGGAGGGCGGATTGAGCTTGGGGCCTGGATCGGCGTCCGTCATGGCGTTCCCGAGGTTCCCTCTATGACGCCGGAACCGCCTCTTGCCGGACGGGGCGTCGTGTTGCAGCGCTTGTCGTTCCGCTCGCGCCTGTCAAAGTGCAATTTCGCATGGGCAAAATCCAGCGAATTCGCGGCCTCGGCGCGGCTCGGATAAAGTAAGGGCGCCGCGTCGCCGCAGCGCCCCTGAAATCAACCCGATGCGATCAGGCGGCCTTGTTCGCGCCCGGCGCGAACTTGGCGATGGCGTGCTCGGTGGCCTTGGCGCCGGTCTGCATCGCCTTGGCGAAATACTCGGTCGCGGCCTTGACGCGCTCGAGGCCGACCTGGCCGCGGGCGTTGAAGAACTCGACCTGAACCTTGGCGGCGTCGGCGAGGTTCGCGGATTCCGCAAGCTTCTCGACCAGCGCGATCGCGGCCTTGACATCGGCGTAGACGGCGCCTTGCAGGGCGCGGCTCGCCTCGGCGAATGTCGTCGCCGTGCTGCCGAAAGCGGATTCGAGCGTATCGGTCGCCTTCTCGACGCCGGCGTTCAGGCTCTCGACCCGGGCTTCGGCGGACTTGGCGGCGCGCTGCACCAGTTCACGGGCAACGGCGGGAATTTCGATGTTGGGCGCCACGGGCGGAACATGCGTCGTCTCGTGGGCGGCTTTGGGGGTCTTGGTCATCTTAGGCTCCATCCTCATCTGAGCTATGGTCAACCCGGCCGGCTTGGCCCGGGCAATATGGTTCTGCCATAAACTATTGTGCAGCGCAACATAAATGCTGCAATGCGTGATCACATTTTTGTGAACGCGATCGCGGTTGGCATGGCGGAAGCTGCCGCCGGGAGAGCGACGGCTCTATCGACGTCGCTTCCCTGCCGGGCCTGGCCTTCGGGTTTTGAGGAGCGGATTTGAATAAGAAAGCCCGCACGCGCCTCGCGTTCGGGTCTGAGTTGGACGCATGGTCGCCAGAGCCGATCGCGGCCCGACAGCCGTTTGGGCCTGCCAGAGCCGTTTTCTCTATCCGGGCGAACCGTCCGACACGCCAACGATCTCGACGAGGTCGACGGCTGCGCCGCGCTCGCCATGACGCGGGCTGCAATTCTGTCCGGTCGGCAAGGGGTCTAGCCCCGTGCAGCGCGCCTTGGGCTCGCCGGACTTTCCCTTTCGGCTTGAACTTCGAGCTGCGAGAGATGCCGCATGACGCTCTCGTGGACCTTTGCGCCCTCGAGATCTCCGGCTCTGACGAGTTCTTCGACCCGTTCCCGCGTCCGTTCATAGGCCTTCGCCCCGAACCGCTTTCGGGTCATTTTGGCGTAGATCGCGGCGGATTCCTCGATTGTGACGTTCATGGCGATAGTCCCATTTTGCAAGTCACACATGCGTCATAGCAGGGCCAAGGTTTCCTGTCACGTAAGTCAGGGCGCCGCGGAGCGTCCCGGAAACCCGCCATGCGGGAAGATGGACTGCCGGGACCTTCACGTCTCCAACTCAGGTTGCGGAGATTGGACGATGAAAGGGTGGAAAACCGCTGTCCCCGCGGCATTGGCCTATTGCATGGGCTTGGGCGCCTCGAGCGATCCGCTCGCCGCCGCCGCGTCCGCGGCTTGGCCGGACCCCCCGCGCCCGGTCATGGATTCGACCGGACGCGTGCGCATGGTCGTCCAGAACGCGAACAATTGCGCACCTTTCGAAGCCGATCCGGTCTGGGGCCCGGGACCGCCCACCGCCAAGCCGTTGGGCTACCGCTGCTGCCACAATCCCAACGCGCCCCGTTAGGACGGCTCGCCGAGCGACCGGGCTTGCCGATCGAGGCCGCTTGCGCGACGGCCAAGGTCGCCAAGCTCCGGCGAGCGCCGCCTCCGGGCCGGTTGAACGCCCCGTTTCCGCGCCGACTCTCGGTCCCGGAATCGATTGTTATAAATTCGTCATAAGAAGGCCCGGTTGCTGTGCGACAGCGGCCTTGGCGCCTCGGTGGGTTCGGGAGTTCCCGTCGTTGTCGGGCGAGCTCGCATGATTGACGAAGGCCTGAACCTTCTGCGCCGCGTCCTGACGGGGGGCAAGGAGGAGACGTCATGATCAAACATCATGTTGCCGCGACTTTGCTGTCGGCTGCAGGCGTCGCATTCGGCGCCCTTCACGGCCCCGGCTTGGCCTATGCCAGCGCGCCGGCCTGGGATCCGCCGCGCGCCGTCGTGAGTGCGACAGGGCAGGTGCGCCATGTCGTCAAGAACGCCAACGATTGCGCGCCGTTCGAGGCGAGGGCGGTCTGGGGGCCCGGACCGCCGACCGCAAATCCGCTCGGCTATCGCTGCTATCATAATCCGAACGGGGGATGAGGTCCTGCCGTGAGGCTGCGCGCGGGATGCGGGCCTTTCAGTTCAGCCGGCGCCAGGTCTCGCCCTCGCAGATGAAGCCGAGCGCGCAGCCTTTCAGATTGAGGCCGCCAGAGCCTTCCATCGTCACGACGCCCGAGTAGGTCTTGCCGGTGTCGGTGTCGAGCAGGTCGCCTTTCCATTGATTGTCGCCGGTCTTCGCGGCGCCGCTCATGATGACCGTGCCGATTTCCTTGTTGCGGCTCGCGTCCTTGACGCCGACGATCTTGGCGCAGAGCTTGCCGCCGCAATCGTAGAATTTGACTTGAGTGCCCGTGGACGGGCGGAGCCAGGTTCCGTAGGGATCGGCGGCGAGAGCGGGCGCCGCCGCCAGGGCGAAAGTCAAGGCGAGGGCCAGGCTCGAAATACGAATCATTTTGCAGGCTCCGTTTGAACTGGGCCGCGGCCTCGCAACCCTTTCCGTCTCGACCCCGCGCAGGTTCGGCGCCAGCCCTCCCGATTCCCTTGCGAAGCCATATCTGCGCAGCGTGCCTGACCGGGGAGCGAATGTACACCCGCGCCGAACTCGCAGCCGCTTTGCCGCGGACGCGGCGCACACGCCGCCCGGACACGGCAGGTCAAGCCTGCCCGGCGCCTACCAAGTCGGCGAAAAATATGTTTTGAGATGGCGGCCGAAAACTGACGCCGACTCGCAACGCCTGGGGCCACTCGTGGTAGATACGCTTCCGATATCGGAGCTGTCGCATGTCATCTCGCAGTCGATTGCGCCAGCCTTCATTCTGGGCGCGGTGTCCGGATTCATTTCCGTGTTGGTCACCAGGCTCGACCGAATCGTCGATCGTTGCCGAAGTCTGATGGACGGCGATCCCACGGCGAGCCTGCCGGTGACCATGCCCGATCTGAAACAGCTC
>CAWEID010000006.1:0-2500 GCA_963809055.1 uncultured Pseudomonadota bacterium
CGGTTCGGAATAACTCAGGGAAACTTGAGCTAATACCGGATACGGCCGAGAGGCGAAAGATTTATCGCCGGAGGATTGGCCCGCGTCCGATTAGCTAGTTGGTGTGGTAACGGCTCACCAAGGCGACGATCGATAGCTGGTCTGAGAGGATGATCAGCCACATTGGGACTGAGACACGGCCCAAACTCCTACGGGAGGCAGCAGTGGGGAATATTGGACAATGGGCGCAAGCCTGATCCAGCCATGCCGCGTGAGTGATGACGGCCTTAGGGTTGTAAAGCTCTTTCGCTAGGGACGATAATGACGGTACCTAGATAAGAAGCCCCGGCTAACTTCGTGCCAGCAGCCGCGGTAATACGAAGGGGGCTAGCGTTGTTCGGAATTACTGGGCGTAAAGCGCGTGTAGGCGGGCTTTTAAGTCAGGGGTGAAATGCCAAGGCTCAACCTTGGAACTGCCTTTGATACTGGAAGTCTTGAGTCCGGGAGAGGTGAGTGGAACTGCGAGTGTAGAGGTGAAATTCGTAGATATTCGCAAGAACACCAGTGGCGAAGGCGGCTCACTGGCCCGGAACTGACGCTGAGACGCGAAAGCGTGGGGAGCAAACAGGATTAGATACCCTGGTAGTCCACGCTGTAAACGATGGATGCTAGCCGTTGGGGAGCTTGCTCTTCAGTGGCGCAGCTAACGCTTTAAGCATCCCGCCTGGGGAGTACGGTCGCAAGATTAAAACTCAAAGGAATTGACGGGGGCCCGCACAAGCGGTGGAGCATGTGGTTTAATTCGAAGCAACGCGCAGAACCTTACCAGCTTTTGACATGTCCTGGACGGATTGCAGAGATGCGATCTTCTCTTCGGAGCCGGGAACACAGGTGCTGCATGGCTGTCGTCAGCTCGTGTCGTGAGATGTTGGGTTAAGTCCCGCAACGAGCGCAACCCTCGCCTTTAGTTGCCATCATTCAGTTGGGCACTCTAGAGGGACTGCCGGTGATAAGCCGGAGGAAGGTGGGGATGACGTCAAGTCCTCATGGCCCTTACAGGCTGGGCTACACACGTGCTACAATGGCGGTGACAGAGGGATGCGAAGGCGCGAGCCTTAGCAAATCTCAAAAAGCCGTCTCAGTTCGGATTGCACTCTGCAACTCGAGTGCATGAAGTTGGAATCGCTAGTAATCGCGGATCAGCACGCCGCGGTGAATACGTTCCCGGGCCTTGTACACACCGCCCGTCACACCATGGGAGTTGGTTTTACCCGAAGGCGTTTCGCTAACCGCAAGGGGGCAGACGACCACGGTAGGGTCAGCGACTGGGGTGAAGTCGTAACAAGGTAGCCGTAGGGGAACCTGCGGCTGGATCACCTCCTTTCTGGATTCGGAAGACAGAAGACAGAGGATGCGGAACGGAAGGCTCAGGCTTTTCGGATCCGGGTCGCCATGTCTTGTCGTCCGGCAGAAATCAGCGGTCTTGTCAAAGACCGCATTTGCGGGATGCCGCCGCCTTCGTCTCTCTTTCTTCTCTATATCGGACGGCAGATGGCGTCGCGAGGGGTCCCGAGGGACCTGCGCGTCGCTGGTCCGACCTCTGTCCTCTGATACGGGCTTGTAGCTCAGTTGGTTAGAGCGCGCGCTTGATAAGCGTGAGGTCGGAGGTTCAAGTCCTCCCAGGCCCACCAGGTTGGCGAATGGCGAGAGATGCGCGTGGCGACGGGCTGGCTTTGTTGTTGGGCGAGAGCCGTTCGCGTTTCCTACGGGGCCATAGCTCAGTTGGGAGAGCGCGTGCTTTGCAAGCATGAGGTCGTCGGTTCGATCCCGTCTGGCTCCACCAAGGTTTGGGGCGAGGACGCGGCGGCGAGGGCCCGCGGCGGGCGCGGCGAGGGTTTGCCGGCGAGGCTTCGCGGGCGAGCGTTTGCGGACGAGGGTTTGCGCGGGTTTTGGGCGCAGGTTCGATATCGTTGGAGAGTTTCGCGGGACGCGCTAGGCGTCTTGCGTGAACGGGGCCGCGCTCCGAGGCGTTGCGGCTCGGGTTAAGTCTATCTGACATCGTGAAGAGGAAACACATTCGGTCGAAAGGCCGGTTGCCGTGGATTGCGAGACGCTGCGAGGCGGGCTCGAGAACGTTGCGGCGGTCCGGTTGATTAGAGCATCTCAGTCGTGAGCCCGGCTTGACCGCGGGGCTCCCGGATGTGTTTGAAGCAAAACTGGTCTTTTCGACCGGGGAGCGGAGGGTCGAATGTCTGCCGAGACATTGGGCCGACAGATCCGCTTCTTGGTTATGAGAACAATCAAGTGCCTAAAGGGTATCTGGTGGATGCCTTGGCGCTGAGAGGCGATGAAGGACGTGGTACGCTGCGATAAGTCATGGGGAGCCGCGAACAGGCTTTGATCCGTGAATTTCCGAATGGGGAAACCCACCTTCGATCTCTGTTGCTCCGAAGAGGCGATCCGAGCGAAGCGGCCGGGAGGCACACTCCCGGGCGCGGACGGCGGGGCGCCGACAGGCTCG
>CAWEID010000006.1:7500-146204 GCA_963809055.1 uncultured Pseudomonadota bacterium
CAGCGCGGCGACGTCTTCCTGATCGCGAGAGAGCCGATCGAGCGCCTCGGCGACGACGACGTCGAAGCCGGCCTCACGCGCCCCCTCCAGCATCGCCTGATAACCCGGCCGCAGCGTCGTCGCCCCGCTCATCGCCGAATCCCGGTAGACCTGGACGAGCGTCCAGCCCTCCCTCGCGATCCTCTCCTTGCAAAGCCGGATCTGGTCCTCGATCGAGGCCTCGCGCTGCTGGTCCGAGGAATAGCGGGCGTAGATGACGGCGCGCATGGGTGGGCTCCTCAACGGATCTTGCCCGACATTTTGGGCGCGCCCAGCGAGGCGCGCAACCGCGTCAAGGCCGCCGCGTGCTTGCGAGACGCCTGCAGGCTTTTGCCCTGGTTGTAATGCTTTTGCGTCGTCTCCAGCCCGGCATGGCCGAGAACCAGCTGGGCGTCGCCGACGTGGCGGGGATTGTCGACGGCGATCGAGGTCGCGGCCGCGTCACGGAACCAATGCGGGGGGACGCTGCGTCCGAACTCGGCCTTGGTGTGATTGACGATCCGCCGCGCCAGCGCCCCGGTCTCGAGTTGGGTCGCAACTTCCGAAACCCAGAGCGCGTCGACATCGGCTTCCGGTCCGCCGCTCTCGCCGCGCAGCAGGATCCGCCGGTGCCAATCGAGATAGCGCTCCAGGCGCGGCGTCAGCGCCTCCGGAAACAGCGCCTCGTAGGGGCGGCGAGACTTCGTCTCCTCCGCGGCGAAGAGGATCCACCACTTCCCCGAAACCTTCTTCACGTGCTGACCGAGCCGCATCGACGCGAGATTTTTGATCCGCACCGGCCGGTAGGCGAGCACGGCGACGATCAAACCGTCGCGATATTGCACGGCGCGGCGCCGGGCCGACCAATCGTGAGCCGTCTCGGCCTCGTCCATTACGCGCTCGCCGAGCGCGGCGAGTTCTTCGATCGGCTTCAAGCGCGAGGTTTTGTCGCGCGCGGGCTGGGCAGTGGAGCGAAGGTTGCGATAGACCTGAGCCAGCCAACTCCAGTTCGCCTGCGGCGCGAGAACGCGCAAGGCGTCCAAGAGCTCCTGGATGCGGTTGAGCGGGGTATAGCCCCGGCGTTCCGCGCGCAGCTCCGCGACATAGGCCGCGACGCGCTCCCGGGTGACGCGCTCGGCGGGGCTGAGATCGGGATCCAGCTCGCCGCGCGCCAGGAGCCAGGACAGCCAAAAGCCGTAGCCCCCCGCAGTCTTGCGCTGCGAGCGCTCCGACCAGCCGGCGCCCGCGCCCGCGGCGTCGAACAGGCCCTGGGGTTCGACTCCCTCGAGCCAGATCGCGCGATCGCGCCCGGGCCATTCCTCGATCGGCAACCGCCTGACGTCACGCAACATGGCGCTTGCCTCCCCTGGTGCGGTGGCTGTCGATCAAAGCGTCGAGCCGCTTCAGGGCGTCCTTCTGCTCGACGCCGCAATAGGCTTTTACGGTCGTCGCCAGGCTCTTGTGTCCAAGCAGAAGCCTTGCGGTCTCATACTCGCCGGGGTTCTCGCGCAAGAACAGCGTCGCCGAGAGATGTCGGAACGCATGAGCATTGAGATCAATCCCGGTCTCCTGGGCGATCGTACGCTTGATCTGGGCGGCAAGCTGCGCCGGCGCCTTGGCGCCGCCTTGACGCGCCGGAAACAGATAGCCGCCGGCGTCCTCCATCAGCACCGGCCGGGCGCGATCGAGATAGGCGTCGAGGAGTTCACCGAGCGCCTCGGAGATCTCGAAGGTCAGCGTCTCGCGGTTCTTCACCTCGGCAGCCGGAATAACGATATGGCGCACGCCGCCGAGGCGGGTCTGGACCACGTGCCGGTCGAGGCGGAGGGCCGCCAGATTCTTGATCCGCACCGGCGCGATGAGAAGGATCGCAACCGCGACCCCCGATTGCAGCCGGACGGCGTCGGCGTAACTGACTGCGCCCGACTTGGGCAGACTCGAGAGGACTCCGGCGGGCATGTCGATCAGCCGGCTCACGTTCTCGGGATCGTCGAACTGGCGCATGCGGGCGCGATTGCGGCCGGTCATTCCCGATTCCTTCGGGTCGACCTGGCGGCGGATCGTCTGCAACGCCTTGATCTGCTCGGGCGGCGCCTTGACCCAATGCTTCGCGATCTTAATCGCCGTCAGCGCGAAATTGTGGATCTGGCCGGTCTTGCGCCTGCCGTTCCGCAGCCAGAAGAAGTTGAGCGCAACCTTGATCGCCTCGGGTGAGACGATATCGGCCAAAGTCCGAATCGTGTCGGGCGCACGCCCGGAATGAACCAGGGCGGCCGCCATCTGAAAAATGCGCAGGCGCGCTTCCTTCAGCGTCGCCGGGCTGGCGGGTCGCCGGCCGAACTCCGCAAACAAATCCTCGTCGGCCAGATGCTTGAGGTAGCCGTCGAGATCAGCGGCGAACGAGGCGGGGTAGGCCGAGGCGGGCAGGGCGTAATCGAGCCGGCGGTTCGGGACGTTCAGGCGAACAGGGGGCCAGCCCTCGATCGCGGCCGCGCAGCGGTTCCAGGCCTGGCAGAGATCGCGCACGATCTGCGTCTGGCGCTCGACCAGAGAATTGTCGCGAAGACCTTCGGTGAAACGCGCGACGACTTCGTCGCTGACTGCATCCGGCCCGACGCCCTGGCCTGACGCGTACCCAAAAAACCGCGACAGCCGAGCGCGCTCGTAGCGCTCGTCGACCCGCGCCAACAGGTCCCTCCAGGCCGGCGTCAAGGCGTAGCGGCTGTGCCGGCGTACGATTTTGGCGCCGGTCAGTTCGAGCGCCGCCGTGAGCAGCGCCCGAACGTTCTTGAAGCGCCGCGGGGTCATCCCGGCGCCGGCTGGCGTCAGCACCGAAAGTCTGCGCCGTAGCACCGCCGCATCAGCGGGGATGTCCGCGGCGGGGATGCCGATCAGGCCGGCGACCCGGCGAACGGCCGAGCAGAGATCGTCGCGGCGTTGCCGCGGCAGGTCGTTCATGGCGCTGAGACGGGCGAGAACTTCGCCGAGCGTCGCCGGCGCGCGGTTGCCGCCGCCGACGAAGTCAGGGATCGGATCGGCCTCCGGCGGGACCCAAGCGAGGGAAACGGGGGCGGGAAAGAGCTGCGCGACGTCTGAGGATAGCGGCGCGCGCTCACGCTCGATGGGGCGGCCGAAGCCGGGAATCGGCCCTAGTGCGGCTGGTTTGGTGGACATGGATGCACTCCAGGGGTCTCTAGTGGACTTTACGACCGTATTCGTGATAACGCAAGGCCGAAATCGCAGGTTAATTTAGCCATATACGGTCACTATTCAAATAAAGTGGCAATAACGCCTTCATTTAATACATGACAACGCGACGTCACGCCTCTTTATATACTACATCGCGGCGCACGTTCGCCCTCGCGCCGGCCAGATACGCCTCGAGATCGCTCTCGCCCACCCGCAACAACCTGCCGATACGATGGCCGGGCAGGTCACCGCGATCGAGCATCCGGCGCACTGTCTTCACGGAAACGCCGAGGCGGCCGGCCACCTCCGCGACGCTGAAAAGACGAGGCCCGGGCCCGGGGTCGGGAATCCGCGCGCTCATCGCTCGGCCGACTTCGTTTCGAGTTGAGGCTCGGTCGCCGCTTGCCCCGTCGCGACTCCCGGCCGAGCCGAGTTGTCCGCGGCCGGCGCCGAGAACGCCTCACGCGCCGCCTGGCGGGCGAGCGTGGTCACGAGGCGCGCCAATGCAGCGTCGACGGGATCGTCGGCGTCGTCGTGAGGGTTGTGGGGCCGGAGGGCGCTCATGACGCCTCCCTAGTGGGGCCCTGCGTCACCGGTTGGCCGAAACCCGGCGCCAGCGCTTCGGGCGCAAAGGAGCCGCCTTTCAGCGCGCCTCGTCGCTTTGCCGACGGGCGTCCCCTTTGAGCCGGCGCTCCTGTTCACGCCAGTACCGCCGTAAGGCGCCGGTCGCATCCCGTCGGCCGATCCAGCCGAAAACTTGGTGCACCAGATTGCCGAATGGCTTCTCGTCGCTGCGTCCCGCCGCAGGCGACTCGCCCGTAGCGAGCGCCCAATCGACGGCCAGCATTGCGACCAAGTCCATTGCCGCGTCATCGCGCGGTCGGCCGTTTGCGGCGGCGGTCGACTTGTTGGCGATTGAAACCGGGCGGGATGGGTCGACCACAAGCTCCGGCGGCGTCTCGCCGCGAGCGACGCCGAGAATCCTCGGTTCGAAATGCGCCTTGGATCGCCGCCCCCCGCCGCGGCCGCGGCCGAAAACAAGCTCGCGCCCGTCGGAGATGCTTCGGACCAAAATGGCCGCAAGTTTGTCGGACGGCGCCTTGGCGAGCCAACCGGGCCCACCCTCGGTCGGCGCGGGCTCGTCGAACATTATCGGCCAGAATTGCTCCGCCCGCCTCTCGATTGGCCGCAGGACGTCGGCGGCCAGGGCGTTGAGACGGGCGCGTACCTGTCCGATCGGCGGGTCGGCGCGTTCCGCAAGAAGCCAAAGGTCACGGAGATTGTCGTGGGTCTCGCGGAAGGTCAGGCCTCCCCCGACGCCGCGCGCTCGGCCGCGAACGCCGAGATTGACGAGGCGACGCCGGCGGCAAGCTTTTGTACCGCCTCCGGCGACGTCACGCCGGCATTGGCCAAGATCGTTCGAATCCAGGCGCGTTGTTCGTCTTCGAAGTCCATCTTCGGGTCGGGTTATGGGTAAGCCGATCGCGTCGATACAGCGAGTCCCGTTTCGGCGCCAATTCGTCATCGTCAGGTTGGTCTGGTCGGGGCGCCGGGGATCCGCCGGGCGGGCGCCGAAGGCTCGGCCTCCACAAAAGCCGATCATTCATGTCGACCGCGCTCGATCCCGGTGACCTCCAGCGGGCGATCGCGCCACTTTGTTTCCGGCGCGGAAGATTCGTATTTGCGGGAGAGTGAGGAGGTCCACGTACCGACCACTCGACGATCGGGGCGTGCCCGTTCGCGGCATTCGGCGGCGAATGGCCGTTTCTCGGAAGTCGCCATTGAGTTGGCGAGCGCCTTCAACCGCGAAGTGGATCCACGATGTGTTTCGGCGCGCGGTCCGATTGCCGATCGGCGTCGGAATTTGTTCGCAAGTCGTTAATCCCCGTGCGGTCGGCATTGCTGGGAGGGGTCTCTTCCCAGATCCGCTTTACACCGAACGGCCCCTGCCGGGAAAACCACACCTATATGACACGCCCGATAGCCTGCGTGGTTCGTCAGGCCGGACGTTTCCATATCCCGGCACGGCTTCGGTCGCTGCGCATCGGTCGCCTCTGCGTACTTTCCGAGTCTGTCGCACGGCAGCGGCCGCTCATAGCCTGCATTTCGATCCAAAATCGACCGATGGGTCTCGACACCGCCGACTGGCCGACGAGCCTCCGCATCGACTGATAGATCCTTCGTTGGAGATCAAATGATACATCCGCCAACGCAAAAGGCCGATCCGGCGCAAAATCCTTGCGCCGCGGAGCGTCAAGGTCTGCCCACGCTATTCCAGGCGGCCGCTGGCAACGCCATGAACGCGTGGCCGGCCTACATGATCGATGCGGTTCAGCGCAGCATTCTGTTCGTCGATCTGCTGCGGCGTCGAGGCAACGAGGAGATCGAGATCACGTCCCGCCCGACCGCGACAGTGCTGCGATTCGATCACGAAGTCGTTATGAGCGGCCACTCGCTGCCGCGTCCGATCAACTATTCGCTTCTACGCATTCTGGCAACGCCTGAGCGCGCAACTGATCCTAGCAAACGTCCTGTCGTGGTGGTTGACCCGCGCGCCGGCCAGGGGCCGGGCATTGGCGGCTTCAAGGCGGAGAGCGAAATCGGCGACGCCCTTGCGACTGGCCACCCAGTGTATTTCATCGGCTTCAGTTCAACGCCCGAGCCAGGCCAGCAATTCCTCGACGTCGTCGAGGGGCAGGTGAAGTTCTTCGAGCGTGTGGTCGAGCGTCATCCGGAGGCGCCGCGCCCGTTTGCCATCGGCAATTGTCAGGCCGGGTATCAGACGCTGATGGTGGCCATATTGCGGCCGGATCTCTTCGGCCCCTGCCTCGTCGCCGGATCTCCCATTTCCTACTGGCAAGGGGTTCGTGGCAAGAATCCGATGCGTTACTCCGGCGGGCTGCTGGGCGGAAGCTGGCTCACCGCCCTTACCAGCGACCTCGGCAAGGGCAAGTTCGACGGCGCGGGCCTGGTCCTGAATTTCGACGTGCTGAATCCGGCCAACTGGCTTTGGGGCAAGCAATACGAGGTCTACTCCCACATCGACACGGGGGCGGAACGCTATCTCGAATTCGAGAAATGGTGGGGCGACTTCATCGAGCTCAACGGCGACGAGTTGCAGTTCCTGATCGACAACCTCTTCATTGGCGACAAGCTTACCCGCAACGAGCTCGCATCGCACGACGGCGCGATTTTCGATCTCCGCAAAATCACCTCGCCGATCATCGTATTCACCTCGACGGAGGACAATATCAGTCCGCCGCCGCAGGCGCTCGGTTGGATTCTCGATCTCTATCACGACGTCGACGACATCCGCGCCACGGGCCGAACCATCGTCTACTGTCTCAGTCACAAGATCGGACATCTCGCCATCTTCGTTTCCACCAAGGTGGGGGCTGAGCAGGACGAAGAGTTCGTGCAGTTGGCGGATGTCATCGACTGCCTGCCGCCAGGCCTGCACGAAATGGTGATTTCCCCACGGCCGGCTGACGTCCCCGCGGGCGGGTTCGTCACCGGCGACTGGATCGCGCGCTTCGAACAGCGTTCGCTCGACGACATTCGTTCGCTAGGGCGCAACAGCCCCGAAGACGACCGCGCTTTCGCGGCCGTGGCCCGGCTCTCTGAAATCAATCTGTCGCTCTACCGCACATTCATGCAGCCCGCCGTCCGCGCGCTCGCCAATCAACCGACCGCCGACCTGAACCGGGCCCTTGATCCGTTCAGGCTCGGCTATACCCTGTTCGCCGACAAAAATCCCTGGATGAGGCCTGTTCAGAAGCTGGCTGCCGAGGCGGTGGCGGCGCGCGAGCCCGTCCCCTCGGACAACCTGTTTCTGGCGCTGCAAACCCGGATTTCCGGCCGGATCACCGCCGGTTTGGATGCCTACCGGGTGGTTCGGGACCAGCTGTGCGAGCAAATGTTCTTCGCTTTCTATGGCTCCCGCGCCGTCCAGGCGCTTCTCGGGATCAACGCCGAAAGTGAAGTGCGGCCCGTTGCCGCCCTCTCGTCCGAAGATGTGATGGCGCGCCTGGCCAAGGCGCAAGAATACGAGGCCATGCTCAAGACTGGCGGGATCGACGAAGCGCTGACCCGCGCGGTGCTTTACGTCATGGCGGCCGAGCGGACGATCGACCAGCGGTGCGCCCTCGCCTTGAATCTCGCGCGCCAGCGGCTCATGCATCTATCGCTTGCCAAATTTAAAGCGCTCGTGCGGGACCAGTTCTTTGTTCTGCAACTCGAACCCCGCCGCGCTGTCGAAGCGCTGGCGACGCTCGTGCCCGAGGGCCGCGCGCAAGGACTTGCTGAAGCGGTTGAACGCGATCGTAGGCGCCGGCGGATTTCCGCTCGTCGCCGGACGCGATCGGCTCGCGCGCGTTGGCGACGGCGCTCGAAATGTTGCCTGAGAAGCGTTTGGCGGCTGTCGCGTCCGGCCCGAGCCTTGCACCGCCGCAGCGGGGCGGGAAGCGACGCCGCCCGCCAGCCGTGACCGACGCGCTGTTGCGTCCGTCGTTTGTCATATGAGCAGCCTGCCGCGCAAGTCCGCACGCTGGAGTTCTTGTCATGCCGGATCAATGTCAACAAGACGCTTTGAAGAGATCGCCGTGGGCGATGCCGCCATGGCGCAACGCAGGCTGCAAGCGGGCGACGTGCGGGCCTGGGTGGCCGCCTTTGGCGAAATCGCCACGCCTGCCGGCCCGGGGGAAAGCCAAGCCGCGGCGGGCATCGTCACTGCGATGTTGACCGCGCTCGTCGGCTCAGCGCTGCCTGGACCGGGCGCCAGCGTCCGCAGCGCTTTCGGTGCAGATCAAGGGCGCATTGGCCATCGACGTCGTCATGACTGTGCGCCTCTGTCGTGCGCGAGAAGCATGCGGATCAGGGAATCGTCGTGCTGGACGGGCTTTGCTCCGATCCGGCCGGACATGTCATCGCGACCGCGGTCCTGGAGGCGTGGCGCCGACGACGCGGCAGAAGCGCGACGTGCCGGAGCATCGACTCGAAGGGCTGCTCGAACGTTGCCGCGGCCTCAAGGCGATGCCGACCGGCGTCGTTCATCCGTGCAGCGCCGACGCGCTGGCCGGCGCCGTCGAGAGCGCCGAGGCTGGACTGATCCTGCCCGTTATGTTCGGGCCGGAGGCTGAGATCCGTCGCATTGCGGATCAAGCGCGCCTGGATATCTCCAATTACCGGATCGTGGCGACAGACGGGCCCGAAGATTCGGCGCTCAAGGCCGCGGCCGCCGCCGGCGCCGGCGAGATTGCGGCGCTGATGAAGGGCAGCCTCCACACCGACGTTCTCTTGCACGCGATCATGCAGAAAAATGCGAAACTTCTTGCGGGGCGGCTGATCAGCCATTGCGCGATGGTCTCGGCGCCGACTTATGCGCGCCGTTTCGTCATCAGCGATGTCGCGCTGAACATCGCGCCCGATACGAACCAGAAGCGGGACATCTGCCAGAACGCCAACGCCTTCGCCCGGGCGCTCGGCGTCGAGATGCCGAAATTCGCGCCGGGAGCCCGCCGGGTGGTCGCCGCTCATCTCGGCGGCGGTGCCAGCATGTGCGCCATGCTCGACGCAAAGAGCGTCGAGACGTCGACGGGCTTTGCCGGAGTTCTCGGGCCTGCCGATGGCGACGCGCTCGGGCGACGCGCCGCCGGGCGCGCTCTTCTATCTCCTGCGCCGCAAGCTGTTCGATCCCGACTCGCTGGAAAAGATGCTGTACGAGCGCTCGGGGCTTCTCGGGCTCTCCGGCATCAGCGGCGACATGCGCGTCTTGCAGGAGAGCGAGGAGCCGACCGCCGCGGCGGCGATCGAGCATTTCGTCCATGCGATGACGAAATATGCCGGCGCTTATGCCGCGGTGCTCGGCGGCCTGGACGCGTTCGTGTTCACCGCCGGCATCGGCGAGCGCTCCGCCCCGGTGCGGGCGGCTCTGTGCCGCAGGGTGGCGTCGCTCGGCGTGAAACTCGACGACAAGGCCAACGAGTCCGGCGGACCGCGGATTTCCACCCCCGACAGCCGCGTATCCGTCTGGGTCATCCCCACCAACGAAGAACTGATGATCGCGCAGCACACGCTCGCGATCGTTCGACCCTCATCGACCTGATCGAAGGAAGATCCGCCATGACCATACAAGCCGCCACGCGCCACGTTGCCGGATCGAAACCAGGTCCCCAGTTCGATGCAAATGGCGATCTGAAAACGCTACCTTTGGCTGATGTCGAGAAACAATTGGCGTCATCGCCGGACGGCCTCACTGAGGCCGAGGCGCGAAAGCGATTGTCGCAATATGGCCCGAATGAGATCGTGGAGGAGAAGGCCAACCAAGTCCTGAAATTCTTGTCGTACTTCTGGGGCCCGATCCCATGGATGATCGAGATCGCCGTGATCCTGTCCGCGGCCGCTCGCCATTGGCCCGACTTTGGCATCATTCTCGTTCTGCTGCTCGCTAACGCCCTCGTCGGGTTCTGGGAAGAACACGAGGCGGGCAACGCCATCGACGCCCTGAAAGCCACCTTGGCGATCAAGGCTCGGGTGAAGCGCGACGGCAAATGGACCACCCCGCCGGCGCGCGAACTCGTGCCCGGCGACGTCATTCGCGTGCGTCTGGGCGACATCGTCCCGGCGGACGCGCGACTGCTGGCGGGCGACCCGGTTCAAGTCGATCAGTCCGCACTGACGGGGGAGTCGCTTCCCGCCACCCGCAGTCCTGGCGAGTCAATATTTTCCGGCTCGATCATCCGCCAGGGCGAAATCGGCGCGCTCGTCTATGCCACCGGCGCCAACACCTATTTCGGCAAGACGGCTGAACTCGTTCAGGGCGCGAAAACCGTAAGCCATTTCCAGCGGGCCGTCCTCAAGATCGGCAACTACTTGATCATCCTTGCCCTCGTAATGGTGGGAGCCATCGTCGCCGTCGCGATCTATCGCGGCGATCCGATCCTCACGACTTTGCAGTTCGCCCTGGTGCTGACGGTAGCGGCGATCCCCGTGGCCATGCCGACCGTGCTCTCGGTTACAATGGCTGTCGGCGCGCGGTTGCTTGCCAAAAAGAAGGCGATCGTCACCCGTCTGGTGGCGATCGAAGAACTGGCGGGCGTCGACATCCTGTGCGCCGATAAGACCGGGACCCTGACGCAGAATAAGCTGACGCTGGGCGATCCGTTCACCGTTGACAAGACAACTCCCGAGCAATTGATCCTCGCGGGCGCGTTGGCCTCGCGCGGCGACAACAACGACACGATCGATCTCGCCGTTTTGGGCGGCCTCAAAAAAGATCATTCGTTGAAGGACTATAAGGTCGGCCATTTCCAACCGTTCGACCCCGTGCACAAGCGCACCGAGGCCGCCGTCATGGGCGCAGACGGAAAGTCATTCAAGGTGACGAAGGGCGCGCCGCAAGTTATCCTGGCGCTGTCGGCCAACGCCGCCGAGATCAAATCCGCCGTCGACAAAGCGGTGGACGAATTCGCGGGTCGCGGCTTCCGATCCCTGGGCGTCGCGCGCGCCGAAGGCGACGGTCAATGGCGGTTTTTGGGCGTGCTGCCTCTGTTCGATCCGCCGCGAGATGATGCGAAGGCCACCATCGCGACGGCCGCACAATTGGGCGTGAAGGTAAAGATGGTGACCGGCGATGCGCTCGCCATCGCCGAGGAAACCGCCAAGAAGCTCGGAATGGGGGCGAATATCCTCGACGCCTCGAGCCTGGGCGACGAAAAACAGCAGGCGACGCCGGCCATGGCCGAGGCGATCGAGAAGGCCGACGGTTTCGCTCAGGTCTTCCCCGAACACAAGTTCCATATCGTCGATGATCTGCAGAAGCGCGGCCATATCGTGGGCATGACGGGCGACGGCGTGAACGACGCGCCCGCGCTCAAGAAGGCCGATTGCGGCATCGCGGTTTCAGGCGCCACGGATGCGGCGCGCGCCGCCGCGGCCATCGTTCTGACGACCCCGGGACTGTCCGTAATCGTTGATGCGATCAAGGAGAGTCGGAAGATCTTCCAGCGCATGAACAGCTATGCAATGTACCGCATCGCCGAAACGTTGCGCGTGCTGCTGTTCATGACCCTGGCGATCCTGGTCTTCAATTTCTATCCGCTGACCGCGGTAATGATAGTGATGCTGGCGCTTCTCAACGACGGCGCCATCCTCTCCATCGCCTATGACAACGTCCACTACAAGGATCGGCCCGAAGCCTGGAACATGCGCAAAGTGCTGGGCATCGCGACCGCGCTCGGCATTGTTGGCCCGATCGCGGCCTTTGGCCTGTTCTTCCTGGGCGACCGGGCTTTTCACCTCGACCGTCCGCATCTCCAGACCATGATGTACCTCTTGCTATCGGTGGCCGGCCATCTGACTATCTTCCAGACGCGCACGCGCGGCGCTTGGTGGTCGATACGCCCCGCGCGGATCTTGCTCCTGGCCGTGTTCGGCACGCAGGCGCTTGCGACCCTGATCGCGGTCTACGGACTGTTCATGACCCCTCTCGGCTGGACTTGGGCGGCCTTTGTGTGGGCCTATGCCCTCACGTGCTTCCTCTTGACCGACCCGATCAAACTGCTCGCCTATCGGGTTCTTGATGCCCGCAACGCTGCGAGGCCACATAGCCCCGGCGCAATGCCCCCCGGCGCCGGCAGACCCAGGTCCTCCGCCATCGCCGCGGCGCGAGCCGACATAAAAGCGCAAATCGCCGGGTAGGGCTCGGAAGCTGAAGGCCAACACAGCAAAGGGAAGTCATGAAAATCCATTCAAAGGACTATCGGGTAACCGATGACACCAAGATCGACTTGAGAAAATGGCCGACGGTGGTCGATCCCGTCTTTAAGTCGAAAGAGGAATATCAGGAGCTTCTGACGAGCCATGTGGCGCGCCTCAGCAAGCAGCAACAACTCCTCTACGCATCCAATCGTCACGCGCTCCTGTTGATTTTCCAGGCGATGGATGCGGCCGGCAAGGACGGCGCAATCAGGCATGTCATGTCTGGTGTCAACCCGCAGGGCTGCCAGGTGTTCAGCTTCAAGCATCCGAGCCCGGCGGAGTTGCAGCACGATTTCCTTTGGCGAACGACCCGTGACCTGCCGGAACGCGGACGGATCGGCATCTTCAATCGATCCTATTACGAGGAAGTTCTGATCGTTCGCGTGCATCGGGACATTCTAGCCAGCGAAGGGCTCGCCGATCCGCCCAAAGACGACAAAAAACTCTGGCGCCACCGTTATCGTTCAATCGTCAATCTGGAGCAACATCTGCACGAAAACGGAACCCGTATCATTAAATTCTTCCTCCATCTCTCCAAGGATGAGCAAAGAAGGCGCTTCCTGGCGCGCATCGATGACTCGGAAAGAAACTGGAAGTTCAGTACGGCCGATATCGAGGAGCGGAAATTCTGGGATGAATATATGACGGCCTATGAGGAGTGCTTGAGCGCGACAAGCACGAGCGCTTCCCCTTGGTACTCCATTCCCGCCGATAACAAGGAGAATGCGCGGCTCATCATCTCCCAGATCGTCCTCGACACCCTCGACGGGTTGGACATGTCGTATCCGAAAGTCAGCGCGGAGCGTCATCGGGAATTGCTGTCCATCCGAGACAGTTTGGAGAAATAGCCCGGACGCACGCAGGTTGGCTGCCTCGCCCATCATTTCCGTCGTTCAGCTCGAAGCAAATGCGGATCGAACATCACTGATCAGGCAGGCCGCCGCGGAAATGTTCTCCGCGGCGGGCGACCGGGATAGTTTCTCTCAACCATCATTCGGAAACAAAACCCAGCACCGCTCTCTTACTCTGAGAGCGACGCCGACGCATTAGGGCTTCACTTAGACCGCAATCCCAAGCAATCAGCATTTATCGATCGGGAATCGGGCGCGAGAGTCCGCAAAGAACGCGGGTGACAACCACATCATCGCCGCCCCGTGCGTCCATCGACAATAAATGTCAGCGTCGCCGTCCTACTTTTCCAAGCCCGCCCTTCCGTTTACGGCCAATCCGGCCCGTTCCCAACCGAAAACGCGAGTGTCCGCGGTGAGTCTCATTTTATGTGGCCATATAGCCCTCCCGGAGCATCGAGTCGCCACTTCGGTTGCGACAAGGGGCCGATGGCTCACGGTCGCGCGAGGCGAATTTGACCGAGGGGTCGTTGTGAACGATGTGGTGTTACATTACCGCGCGACGAGGCGGCGCGCGTTCGAGATCGGCGCATCGGCCGTCGGATTCCGAATGCGAGGCGCGAAATAGCTGATATGTCCCATTCAGAGGACGAATTGCTAGACCTCTACCAACCCGCAGCGTTCGAGTATTTTATCGAGCAATCAAACTCTCAGAATGGTCTAGTGGCCGTCAGAAGCCAGGAAGGCGCGCCGGCGAGCATCGCAGTCATAGGCTTTGAGATGTCAAGTTATCCAGTGGGCGTCGAACGCGGTTGGATCACCCGTGCGGAGGCTGCGACGAGAACGCTCGTCACCCTCCGATTCTTCAGGAACAGTCCGCAAGGAAGGGAACCGGACGCGACAGGCTACAAGGACTTTTATTATCACTTCCTAGACATGAGGACCGGCAGACGCGCCTGGCGATCGGAACTCTCGCCGATCGACACGACGCTTTTCCTCGCAAGGACATTGACTGCAGCGGCCTACTTCGCAAGGGATTCGCCGATCGAAATCGAAATTCGCGAACTCGCCGATGCGATTTATCTTCGGGTTGACTGGGAATGAGTTTGCGAGCGAAGAGCTAGGGTTCGGCAAGGCTGGATGCCGGAGAGCGGATTTTTGCCTTACTTTTGGGAGGGTTATAGCGAGGCGATACTTCTCTACATTTTGGGATCGGCGTCGCCGTCGCATCCCCTTTGCGACGATAGCTTCGCAGCTTGGACGTCGACATATCAGTGGAAGAACATCTACGATTCTGAGTTGCTCTACGCAGGGCCGCTCTTCGTTCATCATTTCCCCAACGCCTGGATCGACTTCGACGGGATACAGGATCGCTTCATGGGTGACAGAGGCGGCGATTATTTCGAAAACAGCCGGCTAGCTGCCTATGTCCAGCGTGAATATGCAAGACGCAATCCTCATGAATTCGAGGGATATGGCAAGAATTGTTGGGGAATCACGGCGAGCGACGGTCCGGGATTCACGAACTCTCGAGATCGACGGGGTGAAACGCCATTTTCTAGGCTACGCCGCCCGCGGGGCGCCCTATGGGCCCGACGATGGGAGTATTAGCCCGTGCGCCGCGTTGGGGTCGCTGCCCTTCGCGCCTGACATTGCGCTGCTCGCATCGCAGCACTTTCGCCTACGATATTCCGACATGATTAGTTCATCGAGATTGCCTAGCGCGTTCAATCCGACGTTGAGTGGCGCCGGCCCGGCCAGTTCGGTCTCGGACGGGCATTTCGGTCTCGACCAGAGCATAGTGGTTGTGATGATTGAGAACTATCGTTCGCGGATGATTTGGAAACTTACGCGCGAAATCCGATATGTGGTTAGCGGACTGCGCCGCGTGGGGTTCACGGGCGGTTGGCTGTCATGACGTCACCGACTCGTCGTAAGAGCGTGCAAGGACGCGGAGGACGTAAAGTCCTGGTGGTTGCTTTCCGCCTTTTAGCATGAAGACCGGGAATTGACGGGTGACGCTTGCGGTTGAGACAGGCGGCGGGAACGACGCATAACCAACCAAGTGCTCTAGTCCGTTGTCGAATGTTGCGCCCGCTGAAGGCCTAATGCGTGCTCGGCTTGATTGCAAAGGAATGTTTTGGCGAATTGTCCAAATCGAGTTCGCGGCAACCCTGATTGCGCGGACCGCGACCCACGCTGGACGCTTGAACCCGAACAGAGCGAACAATCAGCGACCCGACGCTGGCGTGCGGACACTGGGTTCTCGCGAAAGAGAGCGGCAACTGGTTGATATCAAACTTGGGATAGCGGGCATCGACGGTGACGGGCAACGCGTCGAAATGAATAGTTTCCGAGTCTGGCTGTGGGTGTTGTGAATCTATTTATGAGGAGGTGGGCTTTATCCCATTCAGCCTGGAGCCAAACAAATGAATACGAACGCTTCCCTTCTGTTCGTTAGCCAAGATGTTGGTCGCAACCGCGACCCTGCTTCCGACTTCTGCCGAGGCGGCTACTAGACATGGCGGCGGACATGCAGGTGGCGATGCTGTCGGTCATGGCGGTGGATATCACGGCCGATATCACGTTGGGCATGGAAGCCGCGGCTGGGGCGGGAACGGCGGGTACTACGGAGGTTATTGCGGACCAATTCAGGCGACCCTTGGACTTTGCGGCCCGTTCGGCTTCTGAACCGCGTCCAACGCACCATTCTTTGCTATCGCATGGGTCAGCGCCCGTCTGAACGCCCGCGATCAAGACACAGGGCAAAGCGTTGTTGGGCGACGGCAGTGCGCGTTGTATGTCCAATTGAAAGCAAAAGATGCCGCGCACGAAGTGCAATCATGAAGAAAAGTGTAGTCTTATCCATGGCGCTCGCTGGTCTAATCGGATCGATGGCCGCCCAAGACGCCGTCGCTGCTCCCGCAAACGCGACCGTCGCGCCCAGCATTGCCGAAATACAGAAGATTCAGCGGCAACAATCTATCCTCCTGGATGCTCATCTCGCCGGCATGATGGCTGGGCTGAAGCTCAGCGACGAGCAAGCCAGGTACTGGCCGTCCCTCGAAGCCGCAATCCGCGACGCAGCTAAGGCGCGTTCGGATCGTTGGCTTGAGGCGAGAGAACGCATGAGTTCGAGCGTTCGCCCCTCGCCGCTCTATCGTATATCGATCATGGTCGATCATATCGAAAAGAGCGCGGTCGAAGTCCGAAAGGTCGTCGACGCGGGCAAGCCGCTCTACGATAGTCTGAACGATGCGCAGAAGGCTGAGTTCGGCCCCTCATGCGCGAGTTCAAGCCACGGAAGCGGTTTTAGGGCGAACGTCTCCAGCGCGGATCGATAGGTAGTGAATGATGGTTGCAGCGGCGCAGCCGATCGTTAAGCGTCGTCGGACGATCGGCGCGTCGCGCCAGCCGCGGCGTTCACAATGGATCCTAGTTGATCCATTGCCCTCGCTCCCAAATGAACGGTTCTTGCTCAGCGAGGGCGCGACGGCGACGCCAACCCGCGCCATACTTACAATCGATCGCATCTCTGATCGCAGGGGTCGGCGCTTTCGCGTCGCCCCGGTGCGGAATAGCGAATTCGCCGCCATCTGAACTCGCCAGGGGCGAACCGCCTCGGACGTTTTCACTAATAAGCTGCAGGCGCGCGCGAGGCGTGGGATCAATTTGAATTCGTGTCGTCAACCACGAGTGGACAGCGGAATGTGGACCTCAGTGACAAGAGGCAATGTGTCGTGCTGTCATGGGGTGCAACTGCGTGCCCGCCCCGTGGCGGGGGCTATCTCTAGCTTCACCGATCCCGAAGCGAGCTAGGCCTGCGAGCCAGGCCAACCGTAGTGACTATGGAGCTGTTTCGAATAGACTTGGTTAAAGGCGACCAGCGGATCCCAAGGCGGACTCGCCTTGATTTGTTCACGCGAAACATTGAGGTGAATATGATGGTCGAACCAATCGATATCAATCAACGCCGCAGGCGAAATCAGCACATGCGCCCCAACCCACCAGTGGCGCGTATCAACGACAAAATAGCGAACGGTCCAGTCCGTATCCTGCAGCATAAGGTTTTCGACGTGGCCGATGTCGCCATCGGTCGCATGGATGCGATAGCCGACAAGTTCTGAATAGCTGCGCAGATGGGGGTCGTCCGAGCCTCGGGCATCTTTGGCGTCTGAAGCCGCCGTGTGCGTCCGAAAGCCGAGGAAGGGCGGGCCCATGAGTGGCGACGCCATGGCGCCGAGAGCGCCGCCGAGATAAGGGGCGCCCCATTCCGGATCCAAACCATAGTAATTGTAAAGTTGCTCTTCCATCTGCCGCGAAACCGGGAGATCCTCGATCAATTCCGGAACGTCCGCGACCTGGGCCTTCGTCAATCGAACCTCGAAGCGCTGGTCGTCGAAATCGGCGGTTGAAATCGCTGAAGGATGGATCAGAATCTTGCGTCCGTGCCGCCAGGTTCCACACTCGACGACGAGCCATCGCACGCTCCAACTCATGTCGTCGAAAAGGAAATCTTCGACTGTCCCGAGTTCGCCGTCGCTGGCGATGATTCCGAAGCCTTTGAGGGCGGAGATCACTTGCATCATGGTTTGACGCCTCATTCGAGGGAAATTGGGATCGTTATGTGCAGAATGGCGAGACGTTCCCGCCGTTCCTCGTGACGAACACCCCCATTTTCGACTTGACCCTGGGACGGCGACTTCCCGAGTTTAAACCGAAATCTCTGTCGGATCAGTACTGTGGGTGGTGATAATAGTAGTGGCAGTGATGGTGATGACGCCAACGACGATGCGGCACGCCCATCGCACATGCAACCGCCGGACCTTCGAGGGCTCAGGCGACGCCGCCGGCTACGGCGTCCACGGGGCCGCAATGACGGCGCCGGTGACTGCTCCGACGACGGCTCGGCTCATGCGCGCGCCTATTCTCGAACGGGCTCCGAAACTCAAAGCGGCCAGCGCGGACAGCGCCAAGTTCAGCTTGGATGATGGCATTGCAAAACTCCTCGATCTCAGTTGTCCCGTTGGTCGCCGTGAAGAGATCGACGCAAAGGATCTAGCTGCGCATCGGCGCCCGGGTGTTTCGTTGAAGTCGAGCCCGGAGCTGTCGGCGTTCAGCCATCGAATCTATAGGCCGTCGCAACGTCAGCGGTAGCTTCGGAAAGTACGCAGTGCGACACCCGCGAGATGAGCAACGCCGAAGCGACGACGTCTCGAACTCGAAGAAATGGGTATAGTCCGATGATGATGCCCAGGCAGCGAGCGCGCGTATCACGACGAGATGAACGCTAGGTCGCGGATGTACGAACGGGTCCGTGATCGTCCAGGAGGCATTCCATGCGACACGCAACGCACAATCTCATACGCTCAGCGCTTTCGATCGGCGCAATTGCTGGGCTTTTTCTCGGGGCGGGTTTGGCGGCGAAGCCGCGTCCCACAGTTGCAGCCCTTATCGGCCCTCGCGATGTGATCATTGCTGCGAAGACTATCGCGACTGTCCGAATTGTGGCGTGTTCCAGTATGAGCGGAGGAGCGGGGAGCCGGCTCGGTGGTGTCGCGTCGGCCTGCCCAGGCACCGTGTCGCCTCCACGTCGCGAACACAATCAAACATACACAAACCGACTTGCTTTGGCATTTTGAGGCGTCGGAAGAATTGCGCTCGCATGCGTATGTTCCGACCCTATCGCTATTCCATGTCGCGGCCTAAAGCCAACTCGTAGCAACGACCGACCCATGGGATCGATTGAATGGCGGGTCGGCGCAATCATAGGAGCACTCCATGGATAAGAACAAAATCGCGGGTTCGGCTCGGGAAGCGAAAGGCATCGTGAAGGAGAGGATCGGCAAGATCGTCGGCGACGCAAAGTTGCAGCGCGACGGCAAAGTCGAACAGGCCGTCGGAAAACTTCAGAATGCGGTCGGCGGATTGAACGACACGGCGCGCGAAGCCGTCAAGAAGTCATGAAGGCGCGCTTTTTGCACCCGACGACAACCATCGGCCAGGACGCACGGTCATGAGCTTACTTCTTCTTATCATCATTCTGGTGTTGGTCTTCGGCGGCGGAGGCGGCTATTATGCTCATAGCAACTTCGGCATGCCGGGCCTCGGCGGGGTTCTCGGCACCGTCCTAATCGTGCTCGTCGTATTGTGGTTGGTTGGCCGATAGTTGTTTTCGACGGCGCGGGATTTCGAGCGAGAATGTCGAATATGAGCTCGGACGAGGCGCCGTCGATACGTTCGATCGCCATCGAGGATACGTTCCAAGCCCTGGCGCGCCTACACGCCTGACATCACGCTAGCGCGACGCGGCGCCAACGCGTCGTGGACAGAGTCGCCTCCCTGATGAGCACCCGAGCTTCATCGCGGGCCTCAACGTGTGTGTCGTGGGTTGGATGTTGCTCAACGGCGCGGCGCCCGTTCTCGGTCCTTCGTCGCTGGATCCACCACCGTTCGCTGGCGTCGCTTGCGCCGCGTCAATAACTTCCTTGTATTTTATCGTGATCACTCTCACGACGCAATGTCTTGCGGGGTGTCGACAACGCTTGAGCGTCTTATTCGCGGCCTGAGTAGAGGACCTAATGGTTGCTGACGCATGTGGGTAATATCCGAGCCTAGTTCCCGCTCGCGAATGCTGGCAGTTGTCCGCATCCGCCGCAATGGCGAAGCCGGTCGATCGGATTTGTAAAAGTACATTCACTCGAAATCAGAAAGTGGACCCACCTCATGAAAAGCAACCTAACTACGATTTGCGCCATGGCTCTGATCTTCCTGGCGCCTCTCGGCGCCAATGCTCAGGGCATCGTTGGAGGCGCGGAAAACGGGGCCAACAAGGGAAACGCGGAAGCAGGACCCGTTGGGGGCGTCGTTGGAGGGGTCGTTGGCGGCGTGACAGGCGGCATCAACGGTCTGCTCGGCATCGATCAGCGTCCTCGCTTTCACGAATATGTCGTTCACGAGCATCATCCCTCTTATCGCTACGGCGACGAGGTTCGCACGGGCGTCATTTTGCCATCTGACGGGGTTCAATATTATGATGTGCCGCCGGAGTACGGTTTGCACGGCTATCGGTATGCGATCGTCAACGATCAGACGGTCCTGGTCGATCCCGCAACTGGCAGGGTCGTCCAGATCATCAACTAGCCCGGCGCTCGCATAAGACCTGGGAATGGCCCGTTGAGCACCCGGAGACCCCTGAAACTCCAAAACGTCCGCCGTCAGGATGCAGTGCCCGCCACGGTTAAGGCCGCGGCGGGCGGTTCTGTGTTGCCGCCAGCCGCAACAAGCGCCAGTCTGGCGAGTGCGGGCAGGGACTTCGATCCGGTTCGCTTCATGATCGAGGCGCGATGGTTCTCGACCGTGCGCTGGCTGATGCCGAGATCCGCGGCGATGTTCTTGCTGGGATGGCCGGCAAGCACCCGCTCCATGACGTCGCGTTGTCGTGGCGTGAGCCCGGCCAGATGGGTCGCCGCCGACTCTCGCCATTGCGTCAATTTGCGCGAAGTCCTTCGACAATTCGAGCGCTCGGTCGATGCTGCGGATGAGCTCGTCACGCCCGATCGGCTTCTCAATGAAATCTGAGGCGCCTGACTTCATGGCCTGGACCGCCATCGTCACGTCGCTGTCGCCGGTGATCATGATGGCGGGCAGATTGTTTCCGTCGGCCCGAAGCTTTTGGATCAATTCGAGGCCGCTCATTCCCGGGAGATAGGCGTCAATAAGCAGGCAAGCCGAGTCGTCCGATTGGAAGGCTCTGAGAAAGGCCTCGCAGCTCGGATAGGATTCAACCCTGCGGCCGTCATCCTCCAGCACGACGCAGATCGCCTCCCTAACCTGGTCGTCGTCATCGACGACGTAGATGATCGGGCCCGAATAAATCGCGGGCCCCTCGGCGACATGTGCGGGCCGAACGACGGCGGGCGCCGTCGGCTGCGCGAGGAGCTTGTCGATCGCCTGGGTCAGTTCGCGGAGCTTGACCGGCTTGTTGAATTGCACGCAATCGTGGAGCGCGATATTGCGCAGCGCGTCGGTCGTGATGTCGCCGGTGAGAATGATGAAGGGGATTTGACGACCGAGCGTCCGCCGCAGAGTTTGCGAGACTTCCACGCCGTTCATGCCGTTCGGAAGATTGTAATCGGCCAGCACGAGATCGGGAGGGGTTGCGGAGTTCGTCACCAGGCTCAGCGCGGAGGGCCCGTCGATGGCGGTCGCGGCGGCGTATCCTTCTTCCGTCAGAAAGAGTTCGAGATGATCGCGAACCTCTGGATCGTCCTCTATGATCAGGATCGAGCCCGAACGCCGCAATTCCCGCGCTGGCGCCGCTTCGGCCGGTTTAGCTCGCGTCGGCAACGATTGCGCAGGGCGCGACGTTGTGGGCGCCTCGATCGAGAAGACGGATCCCTTGCTGGGCAGCGAGCGCACTCGAATCGAATGGCCGAGCAATTCGCCAAGACTCTTTACGATGGAAAGTCCGAGGCCGAGGCCCCGGCTTCGTTGCCGCGCGGGATTGTCGACTTGATGATATTCCTCGAAAATCGCCTGAAGCTCGGACGCCGGAATACCCAGTCCGGTATCCCAGATCTCGATCCGCAAGAGCCCCGCGCTCCGACGACAGCCCACGAGAACACCGCCTTGCTGCGTGTATTTTATGGCATTGGAAATTAGATTGCGCAGCATCTGTTCGAGCAGACGCGGGTCGCTATGCACCAAGGACGCACAGGGCATCACGCGCAAATTTAAGCCCACCGCCTGCGCGTGAAAGGTCAATTCGTCTCGCAGGCGGTCGAGCAGGTCGTTGATAGGGAAATCGACGGGCTCCGCCTTTACAGCGCCGACTTCGATCTGATTGATGTCGAGCAGGGTATTCAGCATGGCGGTCATCGCGCCCAGCGCCTCGTCGATGCGTCCGACCAGTTTCTGAGCCTTCTCGCCCTCGACTTTCTTGGCGAGCAAGCCTTGCAGCAAGGCGAGGGTTTGCAAGGGCTGGCGCAAATCATGGCTCGCCGCGGCCAAAAACCGCGATTTGGCGAGGCTGGCCGATTCCGCCTGTCGCTTCGCCCGGGACAGCGCCTCCGCGGCGCCACGCCGTTCCGTGACATCCTCGAAAGTAATGACGACGCCCTCGGTCTTCTTGTCGCGCGTACGATAAGGCAATATCCGACGCATGAACCAGACGCCGGCTTGACCCTGGACCTCACGCTCGATCGGAGCTTGGGTCTCCAGAACCTGCTTGGCGTCGGGCAAAAGCTCGCCATCGATGGCGAGCGACGTCAGGTCGGTCAATGGGCGCCCGATATCGCCGGGAATTACGTTGAACAATGCCCTGGTCGCCGGCGTGAAGAAGCGGATGTTGAAGTGGGTGTCGAGGAAGAGCGTCGCGACGTCGGTGCTGTAGAGCACGTTTTGCAGATCGTCGGCCGTGGTGCGTTGCCGCTCCAAAGTCTCCTGCAATTGGCTGTTGAGGGCGTTCAGCTCTTCGTTGAGGGATTGCAATTCCTCTTTCGAGGCGAGCAACTCTTCGTTTGTGGATTGATATTCCTCATTGAGGGAAAGCGCCTCTTCGTTGATCGCCATCTGCTCTTCGCTCGATGTTTCGAGATTCCGGACAGCAGTTTGAAGTTCGAGCTTGGTCGCTTGCAATTCCTGTTCGAGTTCGGCGACACGAGGAAGCGCGGTCGCCGGCTGAGACTCCAGGCCGAGGAATTCCGGCGTCTCGACAAAACAAACCAACAGCAGGTCGTGCCCTTCGTGTACTATGGGTTCGGCCACGATGTCGAAGGATTTGGCGTCGGCGCCGTAGGCGATCCGTCCGCCCGCGACGACGAAGCGAGCGCCGCTTTGCCGGGCGCCCTGAATGGCCGATCTGAGCTTGGCCCGCACGCCTTCTCGCGCCTTGCCGATCAAGTCCAGCGACGGCCGGCCGGAGGCCACCTTCAAATAGAGATCCGTGGGCCCCTGGAAATGAAGACATTCGAGTTTGGAATTGATCAGCACGGCCGCGGGCCCATAGGCCTCCAGAACGCGCCTTCGGCAGAGTTCCGCCAGGACCGCTTGCCGCGATGGTGCGGAAGGAGCGCCCGGTCGAGCGCGCATGCGGGGACCCACGCCGAGGCTTGCGGACAGCGCGAACTCGCCGGGACGATTTCCCCCGATGCGCCGATAAAGGCGATCCGGCTTCGAGACGACGTCAAACCGGCCACCGTCGAGGGCGACAGTCTCGGCATTGCCGACCAGCAGCAATCCGCCTTCGCGCAGGGCGAAGTGGAAGACCGCGAGGGCCTTGGCTTGCGCTTCGGGCTTCAGGTAGATCAGAAGGTTGCGACACGAGATGAGGTCGAGGCGGGCGAACGGCGGATCGGCGAGCACATCTTGCACCGTAAAAACGACGTTGGCCCGCAATTCCGGCGATACTCGATACGACCGATCTTCTCGCGAAAAGAACTGCGCGAGGCGCGTCGGTGAGATATTTGCCTCGATCGATGGGGGATAAAGACCTTCTCTCGCAGTCTCGACGGCGTCGGGGTCCACGTCGCTGGCGAAGATCTGCAATTTAATGTCGCGCTTCGATACGATAATCTGCTCGCGAAACAGAATAGCGACCGAGTAGGCCTCCTCGCCCGAACTGCACCCGGCTACCCAGATTCGCAGCGGACGCTCTGGCGGGTGATCTCGCAAGAGGCCCGGAATAGCGTTCTTTGCCAAGTATTCGAACACTGCGGGATCTCGAAAGAACGTCGTGACATTAATCAGCAAATCACGAGAGAGTTCGTCGAGCTCCTGGCCGTCGCGGCGCAGCAGGGCGAGATATCCTGTCGCAGACGGAACCCCGGCCATGGCCATGCGACGCTCGACCCTGCGCTCTAAGGTGCCGTGCTTGTAAAGGCTGAAATCGTGAACCGTCTTCGTCCGTAGCAGGGTTACGATCTCAGGCAGTAAATCGCCAACCGAATTGTGGGGACGAGGTTCCTTGGGCGTCGGCGTCGGTGTAACGCCGCGCTCGCGTTCCACCAGCGTGGCCGCGATCTTTGCGGCGGGGAGCACGCGATCGACAGCGCCCGTGGCGATCGCGCTGCGAGGCATGCCATCATAGTCGGCCTCAGCAATTTCTTGCGCGATGACCAACGCGCCCTTGGCTTTGACCGCTTTCAAGCCTCCGCTTCCATCCGCTCCTGTGCCCGACAGGACGACCGCGACGAGTTCGAGCGCCAAAGACCTTCGCCATCGACATTAATAGGAAGTCGAACGGCAACCGCGCACCATGCCGCTCCGTCGGCTTTGAGAGCCGCAATAAGCCCTTGTCGTCGACCGAGAGGTACACCCCGGGCGGAATGACGTAAACGTTCTCGCGCTCGATCGTAGCGCCGTCCACAGCCTGCGCGACGCTCATCGACGTATGAAGCGCCAATAAATCGACGAGCAGATTCTCATGCCCGGGATCCAGGTGCTGGACAACGACGAAGGCCATGCCATTTGGCGACGGCAGGGTGCTCAGAAGCCTCTTGCATGCTTCCAGGCCGCCGGCGGAAGCGCCGATCGCGACAATGGGAAACTCAATGCGATCGCTAACGGAAAGGGGGCGAGATATCCACCGCCGCGGCTCCGCCATTTCGGCATGGGAACCACTCTTGGGCATATTGATATTTTTCTCGAAGAGAAAAGTCTTTCTGCGTTTAGTAGGAAAACATTACCACAGTCGGTCGATGATGACGATCAAATTGTATTATCAGAAATCGAACGGAGCGCTGAGCGCTCTGAGGGCGACCGAGCAGAGCCGAATCTTCGCAATTCACGAACTATTGAGCAGGTTGCTTCGCGTATAATATGCGGCGAGTTTTTCACAATCGGTGGAAGTTCATCAATATGAGCGAATCGAGAATCTGTGATGCGGGTCTAGCTTCTGTGCGAAGCGATCTCGCAGCATTGCGCGACGAGTGTCTCGGCGTGACGGATCATCTGAAGAGCGGCGCCGGGGACAACGCTCAATCCGTCGCTGGTCCAGTCAGGGACGGCGTAAGCGAATTCTCACGGAGCGCGGCCCGAGAGCGTCAAAACGCGTCGCATGCGAGGGGCGCCCGGATGGAGAACCGACCGCTTCTTACATTCCTAATCGCGGTCGGCGTCGGCCATCTCGGAGCGAGTCCGCTGCGCCGGTGACTGCGAATGCGAACTCGGGAATGTTGAGAGAGGCCCGACCATGAGTACATTCCGAGCCTCCCGTTCCCGCACTCTAAGCCGGTATTCTGCACAGCATCTGATCGTCGTAAAATCTTCACGAATAAGCGACCGCACGTCCACGCGCTAATTGTTCAACCCAGAGGCCTTGCCATGCAGGTAACTCACAACGCGCGTTCGGAAAATATCCGCACGCAGGCCGCCGAACTCCAGGACAGGGTCCTCGCCTCGTCGTTTGGTCTCCATGGGCAACTCGAGCGGACGAATTGGAACGTGCGGGGACCTAATTTCATCGCGATCCACGCGCTGTTCGACAAGGTCGCGACCGACGCCGAGACCAATTCCGACCAGATAGCCGAACGCGTCGCTGGGCTGGGCGCCATCGCCGAGGGCGCAGTGCAGGGCGCAGCCGCCAACTCGTTCCTGGTTCCCAATCCTCGGCGCATTGCCGACGAGAAGGAACCTATTTTCGCAGTCGCCTCGACCTTGGCCGCATGCGGCCAGTCCATGCGCGAAGCGATCGGCCAGTCCGCAAGGATGGGCTACTCCGACACCGCGGCTCTCTTTATGGAAATATCGCGCGGAGTCGATCATCAACTCCGGCATATTGAATCCTATGCCGCGCCATGATGAGCAACGTCAGCGCCGTTTTCGGCATCGTTAAACTTGTTGCCGGTCGGCGGCTCGACCTATCTGGAACCACGAGGTTGATGTGGGCTCTTCTCGCGCGGCGGGGCGGGAGATCGTGAATTCACGCGCAGCGACCCCCGCGCCGATCCGGGTCGATGAGGGCGCCGCCGGACGGGAAATTGAACCATGAAGCCGCTGCGTATTTTGGTCGTCGAAGACGACGTCATGATCGGGCCGTTGCTCGCCGAGATGCTCGAAGACCTCGGTCACATCGTCTGCGCCGTCGAGGTCAATGCGGTCAACGCAGTGGCGGCCGCCGCACGATGTCACCCCGATTTGATGATCGTGGACGTAGGTTTGGGCGAAGCGAGCGGCGTCGCCGCGGTGAAGGAAATTCTCAACGGAGGCTTCGTGCCTCATGTGTTCGTCACGGGCGATATATTGAGAAATCTGGCGCTTGGTCCGGGCGCCATTCTTATTCAAAAGCCGTTTCGCGGGCCAGAGATCGTTGCCGCGATTCAGCGGGCTATCGCTGAGCCTTCTGCGTCTGCGATGGACGCAGTTATTTAAGGTCCAGGCAGTGTCCGCGTTCAGACCGCGGATCATCGCGCGGTTCTACGCGAGCTCGCTCTCGTCAATATCAGCTGGCGCGGTTCAGGTCCCGGGGCCCGCGCGAGGTTCGACCTCTCGCCGCGCAGAAGACTTTTGCGAGAGCCTTCGCAATGATTGCGGGCGAGGGCGGAGGTGTGGCGCTGAGTAGCTTCCGAATCTGTCGTTGATTGATCGCCGACGTCTAGGGTTGGCCGATCGGATTGCAGTCGACGGTTTGAGAGTTTCTATACCGCCGCTTGTCGCCGCCCGCATCAAAAGGAAACTCCCATGGGAAAATATGAAACTGCCATCGCCATATTCTCCGATCACGACGCCGCGGAAAAAGCCGTAAAGACTTTGACCGCCGCAGGGTTCGACATGAAGAACCTGAGCGTGGTCGGAAAGGGATATCATTCCGAAGAGAAAGTCGTCGGCTTCTACAACGTCGGCGATAGGATCAAGTTCTGGGGCTCCCGAGGCGCTTTCTGGGGCGGCTTTTGGGGGCTCTTTTTCGGCGGCTTGTTCATAGCGACGCCGGTCGCGGGGCCTGTGTTCGTCGTCGGCTTTCTCGCGGCGGTCGCCATTTCTGCGATTGAAAACGCGATCGTGGTAGGCGCCCTGGGAGCGCTGGGCGCGGCGCTCTATAGCATTGGCGTCCCCAAGGACAGCGTGCTGCAATATGAAACCGACATCAAGGCGGATGGCTTTCTTGTGATGGCGCGCGGCTCAGAGAGCGAAGTTCAGCGCGCGAAGACAATTCTGGGTGAATCCGGTTCCTCGCGGATTGACATCCACCACAAGGCCAATGCCCCCGGGGACGCCGCCGTCCCGACGCCTACGGCGGCGTGATAGTATTTACGGGTTCGAGGCTCGCCGTCATTGGCGGGCCTCGGCGCGATTTCGTTCGCCCACGCACCGGGCATATGGGCGCGGCTTCGTGCGCACTTTCGCTTCGCAGCTACGAATGTATTGTTAGTGCGCGAGGTCGGACGGGGATTGCCGCGGGGAGGCTTTCTCGCTGGATGAAGGGAGGCTGGCGCCCGTTTCAGGCCTGGGGGCCGGCTTCGTCCAGGATAAGAGGGCAATCAAGATCAAGAAAGCAATCGCCGCGAAACCAAAACCTAAACGGGAACTGTTCGGCGTCAATATTTCCGTTGCTTTATGATGCTTCGGAGCAGTGGATTCCGTCGCTTGCGGCAACAAGGCGACGAGGTCGTTGGCGATGGTCTTGGCGGGAATCGGCGCATTTGGGCTATCGGGCAGCGCGGATATGAATTCGGCCATCCAGACTGTAGCGGTTTGACGCGGCATGCGCGCGAGGCTGTCCGCCTCCTGCCAAGGATCAATATCCCTGCGAGCGAAAGCCGACAGCACGCTCAGGAGTTTCCCATTTGGATCTTCTCCGATGGTCGCAAAGAGAAAAGGTCCATATGCGGGATTTAGAGCCGAAGCGTAGGCGGCGCGAGACATAGAGATCATCCCATTCTATCCTATCCGGCAAACGGGGATTCAAGGCGCGCGAGCGCGATTTACCGCTGTCGAACTGCGCACGATCATAAGCGCCCAAGAGGCCCAAGGGCAGAGTCGGAAAGTACCTAATGCGCCGGACGGCCGTCGCGTCTTTCTAGCTCGGTTTGAACGTTCGGAGATCAGCGCTCGACGAGTTCGACACTGACCGCGACAGAAAGGCTCGAAGAAACGCTTGCGCCGCCGACGTAACTTCCCACGACAGGGATGACCTGACCTATGTTCCGGCCTACGCCGACCGGTATGAGATTGGAACCGCCTACGCTGCGGTTTGTGGGATCAAAGGCGATCCAGCCAGCGCCCGGCACAAACACTTCCGCCCATGCGTGCGTTGAGCCCGCGCCCGACGTTCCCAATTGCCCCTGATCGGGGTTGAAGAGATAGCCGGAGACAATCCTGGCGCCGAAGCCGAGGCGGCGGGCCGCCTCGACGAAGAGAACCGCGAAGTCTCGACAGGATCCCCAACCCCTGTCGAGTGTTTCGACTGGCGATTGTGTGCCTTCATCGTCTCGGGATTGATATTGGACCCATTGCGCGACGCCGGCGCTCAGGTCCTTGAGCAGAGCCAGCGTATCGGTCGTAACGCCGCGCACAAAGCCACGCGCCCAAGCGTTCAAACGTCCGGCGGGATCGGGGTAATTCGCGACCGTCAGGGCCCCCAAGTCGGTCCATTCGTCGTCGGAGTAACGAAAGGGGAACACGATCGCCGTCGCCGCGATATCGAAGACCGGCCAAGCCACCGCATAGAGCTGCAACTCCGTGGCGGCCTCGATAGTCAGGACCTCGGTCATTCCCGTAAACGCAACCGACGCGATCGCATTGCCGAAGACATCCTGCGCCCAGGTCAGGTCCGCCGATGGGGTCACCCGGACCTCGTTCGATATGACGCGGACATCGCGGCTCTCCCGGGGCCGCAGCATCAGCCGATGCGGCCCTAGAGCGACTGCCCCTTCGTAGCGATAAGTGGTTCGATGGCGAACCCGAATTGTGATCAAACGAACCTCCCACGAGCTGACAATAGGCCCGGAATGGCGGTCAACCCAAGCGAACCTCGACTTGGTGGCGATCGCCATCGTCGAGCAACCGCACGCGAAGCGGGCGTTCGACGAGTTCGGCTCCATCGACGGTCGCAGAGACCACGCCGCGATTTACGCCGTCAGCATTGTCGACGTATACGTGATAGCGCGACGAACGATATTTTATCGTAGCTTCGAACTTTCCCCAAGCCTTGGGGATGCACGGATCGATATAGAGCGAGGCGCCGCGCAACCGCAGTCCGAGCAGGCCTTCCACCCCAGCGCGCTGCAACCAGCCGGCGGATCCCGTGTACCAAGTCCAGCCGCCGCGTCCGATGTGGGGTTCCTGCGAGTAGATGTCGGCGGCTACGACGTAGGGCTCGACTTTGTACCTGTGGACGTCGGCGCGCGTTCGCGAATGATTGATTGGATTGAGCATCGCGAAAAGCTCTGCCGCTTTGTCCCCGTCGCCCAGAGCGGCAAACGCCATAATGGTCCAAGCTGCCGCGTGCGTGTATTGGCCGCCATTTTCGCGGACGCCCGGCGGATAGCCCTTGATATAGCCGGGATCGAGCGCTGTTCGGTCGAAGGGGGGCGCAAACAGCAAGGCCAGCTCGTCGTCCCGCCGGATCAATTCGCGATCCAGCGACGCCATCGCGCGCAAGGCGCGACCGGACGTCGCAGCCCCGGACAGAACCGCCCAGGATTGCGCGATGGAGTCGATCCGACACTCCTCGCTGCTCGCCGAACCGAGCGGCGTTCCATCGTCGAAGAATCCCCTGAGATACCAGTCTCCATCCCAGGCTTCGCGCTCGAGCGCGACCTTGAGGGCATTGGCGTGCATCGTCCACTGGTCTGAGCGATGAGTTTCCCCGCGCCCCGCGGCGATCGGGACAAAGGCGATGAGCGCCTCGTGAAGGAACCAACCGAGCCAAACGCTCTCACCTTCTCCCTTTTCGCCGACGCGGTTCATGCCGTCGTTCCAATCGCCCGCGCCCATGAGCGGGAGCCCATGCCGGCCCACCGTCAAGCTCCGATCCAGCGCGAGCGCGCAATGTTCGAACAGCGTTGCGCGGTTTTCGGAAATGGTCGGCAGAAAGAAGTTGTCCGTCTCGCCTTCCGCCAAAATAGGGCCTTCGAGAAAGGGAATGGACTCGTCCAGCACGAGCTTATCCTGCGTGGCCGCGACGTAATGGGCGACAGAATAGGCCAGCCACGCGCGGTCATCGGATATTCGCGTTCGCACCCCCTGGCCCGAATGCGGCAGCCACCAATGTTGAACATCGCCTTCGACAAATTGTCGGCTGGCGGCCCGCAGAAGGTGCTCGCGCGCGAGATCTGGCCGGGCAGCCGCGAGAGCCATGCCGTCCTGCAACTGGTCGCGAAACCCATAGGCCCCGCTGGCTTGATAGAAGGCGGAACGGGCCCAGACGCGACAGGCGAGAGTTTGATAGAGCAACCAGCCGTTGAGCATGATGTCCATCGCTCTATCCGGGGTCTTGACCTCGATAGCGCCCAAGACCTCGCTCCACTGAGCGCTTACCTCGACTAGGCATGCGTCGAGATCGGCGGCGCGGTAGCGCTGGACGAGGACGCGGGCGTCCGTCCGTGTTTCGGCCTGGCCGAGGAAGACAACGATCTCCGTCACGCCGCCGGCGGGTAATTCGAGCGTGGTTCGCATCGCGGCGCACGGATCCAAGGCAGCGCCGACCTTGTTGGACATGGCGATTGCGCTCGCCAGGGCCGCGGGGTCAGCTAGCGTGCGATTGCGGCCGATAAATTCCCGGCGATCTCCGGTCATGTCTTTCTGGGCGCCGCGCATGTCCGCGAACGCGACACGCGAGCCGAAAGCCATATTCCAGGGATTGCGCGCGAAGATCGCGCCCGTGACCGAATCGATTTCGGTCTCTATGAACGAGAGCGACGCCGTACGCGTCGCGCCCAGAACCCATTCGATATAGGCGGTGACGCTCAGCGAGCGCGTGCGATTGGACTCGTTGGCCAGTCGCAGCCGAGATATCTTGATCGAATCCCCTACCGGCACGTATTGCAGGAGTTCCGAGGCTATCCCGTGAGCGGTATGCGAGAATCGACTGTACCCGAGGCCGTGGCGCGCGACATAGGTCGCCTGCGGGTCGCGTATCGGCAGCGCGGTCGGGCACCAGAGATGGCCAGTGTCCTCGTCTCTTATGTAGAGGGCTTCCCCTGCGGGATCGCTGACTGGATCGTTCGACCAAGCCGTGAGCTGGTTCTCGCGGCTGTTGGCGGACCAGGTGTAACCGACCCCTTCGGTCGACGTCTGGAATCCGAACGAGGAGTTGGCGATTACGTTGATCCACGGAGCCGGGGTCGATTGGCCGGCGCCGAGGATCGTCACGTATTCCTTCCCTCCCTCCGTAAAACCACCGAGCCCGTTGAAGAATTCCAGTTCGGGCGAACGGAGCGCCGCTGTGGGCCGGGCGCGCGCGGGCAGGGGCTTGGCGAACAACCGGATCGGCTTGGCGGCATCGGCGACGCGTTCAAGTTGATCGGATAGAGCGCCATGCTGCGCCGCGAGCACGACACGCGCAGCGGATATCAGAAGCGCGAGCGTTTCCGCGGCTATCAGATCCGATCTGAGTACGAAGACCTGTCCCGGCTGCCGCTCCACGCCCGGCGCGGGCCTGGATTGGCTTGTGCGCACGAGGGTCTCGATCGCGATTTGGAGGTCCTGCACATACGAAGACCTTCGCTCGTTCAGGATCACGAGGTCGACTGGGAGCTGCTTTATACGCCAATATTCGTGCGCCCTCAGAATTTGGCGAACGAAATTGAGATTGTCGAGGTCGGCAATCCGAAGAAGAATGAATGGTAAGTCGCCGGAAATGCCTTGCGACCAGAGACCGGATTGCGGGCCGGAGCCCAGGCGAATGATGTCCGAGGACGGACGCAGCGCACGGCCTGAGAAGATGACGTGCCCGGCCAACCTTTGGAACAGAATAGCCTCTCCTGGTTTCACGCCGAGATGATGAAGCTGAACCTGTCCTTGCGTCCAGGCGAGCGTTATCGCCCGTTCGTAGGCCGATGAATCCCGGTGCTTGTCGACGCAGTCGAGGAGCGCCGCGCGCGATTCCGCGGCCATCGTCCAGAAGGCGACGCGGACCGTAGCGCCGGCGGGAATGCTGACGCGGCGGCGCAGTGAGAATATCGGATCCAGAACGGCGCCGATCGAATTCGTCAAAGGACGCGCATCGAGCATTGCGAGTGGCGCCGTAACGCCGTGACCGCGGCCGAGGAATCGCGCTCGGTCGGTCTCGAATTCCGGCTTGCCGATCGCTTCGCCGTCGGCAACGCTCACATGAGCAGCCCAGATCTCCGGCTCCGAGGGCGCTCGTCGCCGGCGGGTCGCGAGGATGGCGCCGAGGTCGACGAGATATTCGGTTTCGACAAACAGCTTCGCAAAGGCGGGATGAGCGACGTCGGCGCGTTGAGAACCCAGCGCGAGTTCCGAATAGGACGTGATCTCAACATCGCGCGGGCGGGCGCCGGAATTGGTGATCGAAATCCGACGCACTTCGGCGTCGTCCTCGGCGGAGACAAGCACTTCGAGCGACGTCGTCAGGGCGCCGTCGCGACGGGTAATCTCCGCCCGATCTTCGTTGAAGCGGATCGAGTATTCGTCGGGCTCGGCGCCCGTGGGCTGATAGCCGGCCGACCAGACGGCGCCGGTGCGCATGTCCCTGAGGAAGATATAGGAGCCGCAATCATCGCGCGTCGCATCCTCGCGCCACCGCGTGATCGCGACGTCGCCACAGCGACTATATCCCGAACCGGCCGCAGTCAACATCACGGCGTAGCGACTGTTGGAGAGCAGTAATGTCGCCGGTGAAGATAGGTGCGGGGAGATGATCTTGCGCCCGCCCGAGGGATCTTCGACATCGGCGCGAGCTGCGGATTTGACCTCCGCCGCCCAGGGGCGGGTCGCAGGCACTTCGCGCGGAACGCGCTCCTGTAACAGCAGTTCGGTCGCTTGAATTATAGGTTCGGCGTGAAACCGGTTGCGCATCACGCCGTCGAAAAGCGCGTTGGCGATCGCGACGATCGTCATGCCCTGGTGATGGGCCATATAGGCGCGCACGAGCGCGAATGTCTCGTCCTTGTGAAGGCGAGACGCCGTGAAGTCCACGGCCTCGTAAAAACCATAGCGACCTCTCGCGCCCATCGCCGCGAGCCGGTTCCAATTCACGACGCAGGCGGAAGGATCGACCATCGTCGCCAAACCAGTCGCATAGGGCGCCACGACGCTGTTTTCGCCCAGTCCGCGTTTCAACCCGAGCCCTGGCACGCCGAAATTGGAATATTGGTAAGTGAGTTCGAGATCGCGAGCGTTGTATGCGGATTCGGAAATGCCCCACGGCAATCCATTCTTCTCGCCATATTCGATCTGCCGCCGAACGATCAACCGGTCGGTCTGTTCGAGCAGGCTGCCCGTGGGCGCGCGCATCACCAGAGGCGGCATCAGATATTCGAACATCGAACCCGACCAGGAGATCAAAGCCGCGCCGCGCGAGACCGGAGTCGCTGTACGGCCGAGCCGGAACCAGTGTCGGGCGGGAATGTCGCCCTTAGCGATAGCGAAAAAGCTGGCCAAACGCGCTTCGGAGGCAAGGAGATCGTAGCAATTGGGATCCAGCGCGGATTCCGCGTTCAGGTATCCAATGGAAAGCAATTGCCGTTCGGCATCGAAGAGAAAGTCGAATTCCATCGCCATCGCCATGGCGCGGAAGCCGGTTTCCAAAGCGGTCAATCTGAGATCGCGCGCCGCCAACTCCGGACCCGAAGGCGTCATGTCCCGACGATGAGCGGCGATCCCCAAGAGGCTTGCTTGCGACCAAAACAGGAGATCCGACCCGGTTCCATCGCTACGCTCGAGAGCGATCGCGCGCGCAATGTCGACCAGGATTTCGCACTCTCTGGCGAGTTCCGCAAATTGCGCGGAGACGGCCGCTTCGGACGATGGATCGACCCCGACCGCCTTGATCAGGGAAGCCAGCGAGTCGTCCAACTGGCGTGGCGTCACGGTCTGGGTCCTTCGACCGATCCGCAGGTGCACAGCACGCTCGGCGGTCAAGGCGAGCATGTCGGCTATGCCGGCGCGGCGCGATTGCGCCGTCGGGGGCCTCTCTCTCCATTCGCGACAAGCGTTGGCAAGCGCGATGAGATGGCCGGCGAGATTGCCGCTGTCGACAGAAGACACGTATTTCGGTTCGAGCACCTTGAGGTCGCGAGTGTCGTACCAATTGTAGAAATGACCGCGGAACCGCGGCATGCGGATCATCGTCGCCAGCGAAGATTCCAGCCGTTCGACAGCTTGGGTCGTGCCGATCCAACCGAAGTCGCGGGCGCCGACGACGGAGAGGAGATAAAGACCGATGTTGGTCGGCGAAGTTCGGTGCGCCAAGGCCGGCGTCGGGTCCTCCTGAAAATTGTCAGGAGGAAGCATATTGTCATCTGGCGTGACGAACGCTTCGAAAAACCGCCACGTAAGCCGCGCCGTACGGCGCAAAGCCCGGGTCTCCGTCTCCGACACTTTCGAGAGGCCTGCGCCGCCAGGGGGGAGGCTGGTGTAGCGCGCGACGGCTGGCGAGAGGACCCAAAGCGCGGAGAAAGGCGCCGCCAACATCCATGTGTGGCGCCTAAACGCGAATGCGACCAGCATTGCCGCGCCACCGAGCAGGATCGCTCCCGACATTCGTCCGACAAAGCCCCTGACATCGAGATGGTCGTCGGCGGTCGTCTGGGCCGCGGGAGTCCATTCAAGCAAATGGCGATGGCTGGCGAAGAGCCGCCAGAGCGTCCGCGCGATCGCGTCGGCCATGAGACATGCCTGATCGGCGAGAAAGACGAGTTTTAACGCCGACAGCGTAGCCGCCAACCACAGATCGGTCCCGAGCGCACGAATATGTCTCGGCAACGAAACTCCGGGGCGTCGCGCCATTGTGGCGGAAAGCATAGGAATGAGGCTGGGCAAGACGAGCGTTCCAAGTACGAAGCCCGTCCATACGAGCGCGGCGTCAATTGGCAAGGTCCAGCCTAACAAAAGGGCGAGAACGGCCATGGGCTCGGACAGCGTCCGACGCAGATTGTCGATCATCTTCCAACGACCGATGCGAGGCAATTGGGCGCGCGTTCGCTTGCCGCCATCGATCCTACTGGCGAAGCCGAGGATCCAGGGTAACAACTGCCAGTCGCCGCGAGCCCACCGATGATGTCGGCGCGCGCTGACGTCGTATCGCGACGGGAATTCCTCGACGACTTCGATATCGGAAGCGAACCCGGCGCGTGCGAATGTTCCCTCGAACAGGTCATGGCTCAACAGAGTCGAGTCGGGAGCGCGGCCGGACAACGCCGTCTCGAAAGCGTCGATGGCGTAGATGCCCTTGCCGGCATAGGAACCCTCGCCGAACATGTCCTGATAGACATCCGACACTGCGGTGGCGTAGGGATCGATGCCGCTGGAACTCGAAAAGACGCGCTGAAACACAGACCCGTCGCCGCCTTCGGGAAGTGACGGCGTGACCCGAGGTTGAAGCACGGCATAGCCTTCGACAATCCTCGAACGGCCGATATCGACGCGAGGCTGATTGAGCGGATGCGCCATTTTACCGATGAGGCGCCGAATGGCGTCGCGGGGAAGGCGAGTATCCGAGTCGAGAGTGACGACATACCGTACGCTTTCGGGGTACAATGGCGTCCCTCCGTCCGCGCCGACAAACGTGGTGTCTCGCGCGCCCCGGAGCAGACGGTTCAGTTCATGCAGTTTGCCGCGCTTGCGCTCCCATCCGATCCAGCGCGACTCGCTCTCGCTCCATACCCGCCGACGATGAAACAATAGGAAGCGAGGGCCTGAAGGCGCGGAGCCATAGCGCTCATTGAGGTCCTCAATGCCGGCGCGCGCGCATTCGACCAATGCCGCGTCTCCCTCCGTATGTTCGAGGTCTGCGTCCGTCCAGTCCGACAGCAGCGCGAAATGCAAGTCGCCCTCGGGACTGGCCAAGTGATGAATTTCAAGACGTTCAACCAGCTTCGAGATATCTTCTTGATTCGTAAGGAGCGTCGGCACGACGACGATCGTGCGCAGCGCGTCGGGCACGCCGTACGCCAGTTCCAGGCCAGGCAGGGCGGCGGCTCGGACGAAGGCCGTCACGAACCGGTTCACGAGCGCCACGGCCGCATCGGTGGCGGGAATGGCGCCGAGAATCGCAAGGCAGCAGAGTTGAGCGGGGCCGAGTCCCAGATGGGTCAATGCGACCAGCGGCGCGGCGATCAGGACCGCGGAGGTCGAAAGCATCGAGGCGGCGTAGACGGTGAAAGTGCAGCCGGCCATCCGTCCCGTGGGCAATGCATATCGCTTACGGTAGCCCAATGTCTTTTCGAACTCATGGCGTCCGCCTGCGAGCAAATGGTATCCCGCATCGCGGCGCCGCAACTGTTCCAGCATAGAGTGATCGAGGTAAGGCTTGCGGGTTTCGTCCGCCGCCAAGCGAGCAATATCGAGTTCGCTGTGGCGCGAACCGCGCGCCAGCTCTTCGATCGCACTGCGATAAAGCGTGCGCGTTGGAAAATCCATTTCCGAGAACCGACTGTCGATGGACAGCACGGCATCGACGAGACAGAGCCGTTCGAAAAGTTCCTTCCAGTCGACCTCGGCGATGACCCTGAGGCTGGTCATGAGATTGCGGACCGTCACATTCGTGGCGCCCTGGCTGCGATGGACCTCTCGGACCGAAGCGTCGGCTGTCGTGTCCTGTTTCGACAGGCGCTCGTCCAACCACGTCAAGGCAGGAGTGAAAGTCGGATCCTGATCTCTCAGTCGATGCACGAGTTGCACGGCGAATGCCGGGGACAGGGGCTCGGTTCCTTGCCTCGCGAAGACGATAGAGGGGGCTTCCGCTACATGACCGGCGACCCCCAGCAGCCGATCGGCCGCCGCGTCTGCATCGTGGCGGGCGGTCCGGCCCCTCGTAATCTGTTGCGCGAGGCGTCTGAGATTCTCGATCATCACGATCTGCAACGTGATCGATACGGCCCACAGCTCGCCGATCGTGAGCGGTTGCACATCCTGGTAGGCATTGATGAAACTGACGAAGATGTCGGAATCGAAGCTGCTGTCGGTGTGGGCGACAAAGGCCCACGCAATCCCGAACACGCGAGGATAGCCGGCGAACGGCCCGGTCAGGAGTTTGGGGAGCTGTCGATAATATCCCGGCGGCAAGTCCGTGGAAATCTGGCGGATCTGTCTTTCGACGACGTGATAATTGTCGAGCAGCCATTCCGCTGCGGGTGTGATCGCGCGGTTCCCTTCGATCGCGACAACGATCGATCGATAAGCCGACAGAAGGACCAGACCATTGTCTGCCAGTCGAGGGGCAAGCGGCAGCCCTGCTGTCGCGACGGGAGGCACGGTTTGGGCAACTGCGAGACTCCGCGCATGGATTTCCAGTCGCTCGACGCTGAACAATTCCTCGCGTATCGGCGTCTCATCATCCCACGGGGACGGCGTCTTGAAGAACGACGGAATTCGTCGACAAAGCCTGCCGATTTCGATCATTAAGTTCAAACTTGGCAATCTCGATCTCCAATGTGAATTGACTGAGCCGGCAGACCGAGCGGAAGCGGAAGTGGCCGTCGAACGTGAGCGGTCTGCTCTTGGTGTCTCGAACAAGCGGCTCGGGACGGCCGCGGTTCTTTTGGCGCTGCTACTCTGACTTGCGAACGACGGGCCATTGCGGAGGAGCGAAACGTCGTTTGACGGCGCTGTCTCATATTTGGAGGCTTCGGGGACCGCCGGCCGGCGTTGGGATAGGCATTAGCCGAAGTGAATATCGCCGAACTCGCCGGCGAGGCAGGTTCGGAAACTACTCACTCTCGTTTGGCGCTCACCCGGTGTCGCGTTTTGGATTTCCGAGCCTGTCATCGGACGGTCTTGAAAAGGTCGCGACTGACGTCCCACTCTTTGCTTTCGCTGGGTTGTTTCGAGCGTGCGAAACCAGGGAACCTCCACGAAAACCATCGGGAATGCGAAGCCGATGGCGCGCCGCCGCCGATTGGAGGCATTGCGATGCATCTGATGGCGAAACCACAGTCGATCAAAGCGTCGACGATCTTAGATGCCACACGCCGGGAACTCGGGCAGGAGACCAGAGGCGTCTTCGCTCGCGGTTGTCGCATGTCGTGACCTTCGACATAGCCCCCGACGGCCAAAAAACGCTGCGGACAAAGCCAACTGGACCAAGCCCATGACGATCCTCGCGACGCTCAATCTCGCAATTTTCTACGAATTGGGTACGGGCGAAGGCTTGACCTTGTCAGTCGTCAAAGACATGCGGAGGAAGTCGCCCAAGATCATGAGGAAGGTCATCAGAAGCGGCCTCAGGCTTGCCGCGGCATCTCACGATTTGGCGGGGTCGAATTTGACCCAGGTCGCCTCCAGATCTCGGGTGGCGCGCTCATAGGCAGCCCTCAGGCCCAACCAATTGTCCTCGCTCGCCTTGGTCAGTTCTTTCGACGCGCGTTCGACGGCGTCCCAAGAGTGCGCTATGTCACGTTTCGCCGACTGCCCCGCCGTCGTTGTCGTCGTCTCCACGCGTTCGTTGAAGTCGACTATCCGTTGTCGCCATTGTGATAGTCGAACCTCCTGCATCTCCACGTAGCTCTTTCTTTCGACGGCGCTTGCGTCGTGCAGTCGAACGACAGGCGCAACTTTTGGCGCCGCAGGAGGCGAATCCGTTGAGGCATGCACGGTGCCTGAGAGAAGCAGCGGGAGAACGATGAGCGGGGTCATAAGGCGTTTCATGAAGTGGGCCTTTCGTTTTGAGTGGCCTGAGAGATATGCGGACATGCGAACGAGGTCGCACAAGACGACCGCGACTGGGCACGTTCCCATATTCCAATCGCACTGAGTGGAGTACGGACTGGGGCGCACATGATCTGCGAGGGCAACATTGAGCGTCAAATTTGTAAGCGCCTAATCGCTCATGGACCGAGGCGCCGTCATCCCCGGTTTTCAACGCTTCGAAGCGCCCTTGCGGGCCAGGCGAGCGCGCCAGGCAAGGCCTGGGAGGCGCTTGACGCAAGATCCGAGGCGGAAGCGCTGCTCCATTTGGATAGAATTCGTCGGCGAAAGCACGACGCCGACTCCGATGAGATATATGATGACGATCAGGGAAAGCAGCATGCGCATCGACGTCTCCTTTTGCGCTTCTTGACATCAGATGACGCGAGTTCACGCAACAATAGTGTGCCCAGGTTAAGGCGCGTCGATTTCCTGCAGACCCGGACGTCTCATATTCGCGAGCGTAATCGGCCGGTGGATAGCCCGGAAGGATCGGAAACTACTCAGCGGGTGGGTCGTCTCAGCCCTGGCCGAGGTCGGCTTACAAATGAGCGGCGATATTTCGGACCATTGGGCGTCTTGATTGCTATCGGCGCAACGGAGCGCAATCGCGCGCCTGCATCGTATGTGGGTAGAATCCGAGCCTGACCTCCGGCGTCGAGTACGAGTAGGCTTCAATTAGCGACAATGCCTTGCACCGAAATATAGGAGATGAAAATGTACTTCAGAATTATTGCTCTCTCGACGGTTGCGCTTCTATTAGCTTCGTCTGATTCCGCGCTTGCTGACGGCGACGGTGCGATCGCGGGTGGCGTCGGCGGCGCGGTGGCCGGTGCGGTCGTCGGCGGCCCCGTCGGGCTGGTCGTAGGCGGGGTTGGGGGCGCGGTCGTTGGAAACTCAGTGACCAACCATCGGCGCTATCATCGCCACTACGTTCAACATCACCCCGAGCACAAAAGCTACGTTCAATAGGCGGCAAGTCGTCTTCGACGGGGTCCATACTGCGGTGCAGAGGCGCCGTAGTGGTCTGTGTCGAAGTGCGGACGGCTGCACCATTAGGTAGTTCCGGAGTCGGCCATTCTCGAGTGGAATCTGCACATTGGAAGGGACGTCGCCTCAAACTTCTATGGCCTCGAGCATAAGAATGAGGACATCTTGGCAAACGGAGACCTAGCTATCTTTCTCATTGTAGGAATCATCGCGGGTTTGTTGGCCGGAACGGATTGTGCGAGGCGCCGGTCTGGGTCTTGCCGGAGACATGATCGTTGGAGTCGCTGGGGCCATTGTCGGAGGGCTTCTCCTGCCTCAACTCGGCATCCGCCTTGGGGTCGGATTTATTGCGGCGATCCTAAATGCCTCGATCGCCGCCGCCCAGCTGCTTTTTCTAATCCAATTGGCTCGTGGCGGCCGCGGTTGACGAACTAGATGGCGGTGAGCATTCGCCGCTTTACTCAAGGATAAGCGCGTGAACCGCCCGTCATCAGAAATCTACCGCCGAACGACCTTTCGCTCGAATCCACTCGATTCTAAGATAGCCGCCTGTCAAGAGTCCGGGACCCCTTATACCGCGCGATCGAAGGTAGGCTGCTAACTCCTGCGGTCGGCAGTCCGCCGTTCCGCGCTTGGCCTGGATCCATCGGTGGGTACATGGCATGCGAGATTGCTGAAGCTTCACATCCGAAAGCATGAAGCGAATACGCACAGAGAATAAGAGTGAAGTCCAGTAGCGCGAGGATCCCTGCGAATGCCTCATCCAACAAGGAGCAAATCAAGGCGGTTGCGTGCCCCCGCAACCAACTTGACCAAACGGCGCTCCGTATCCCGGAGCGCCGTTTTTGCGTTTCTGGGCGCCCCTTCTGTTTCCATCGCGATCTCCACCATCCGCGCGAGCTTCGCCCTCGATCCCGATCTCGAAGCCGCCGCCCTCCAGAGGCGTGATCGCGACCCGCTCGATCCGGCTGCGGATGATCTCCAGCGCCTCGGTCCGCCCCTCTTCCTGCTCAAGCCAGGCGGCGAGAGAGGCGACGCGCCGGCGATGGGATTCGGCGAGTGGCGGATGCAGCCGGACCGGGCTCGGCGGGGGACGTCGCAGGATCTCCTCCAGCCGCGCCCTCTCGCCCTCCAGGGCGCTCATGCGCTCCTGCAAGCCCGATCCGCGCAAGCCCTCGGAAATCGCGGCGATCGGACCGTCGAGCCGGCGCTTGACCTGTTCGAGCCGCCGCGCTGTGGAATTCCATCAGAGATTGAGCCATAGTTGCTCTCGATTTCTGTCCGTCGCAGACCCGGAAACAACGCCGGAAAAGCGTTCTGCTATCTTTTGTTTGGGATGGCAGGCAGGTCAGGTCGGCCTGCAAACGCCGGGTCGTTTCCTGACGGAATTCACCACCGAAGGCCTTGCGTCGAATGCGATGGCTCCGAGCTTTACGACCCGCCGCGGCGCTCGCCGCTATTCCCCTTCGTTCTCGGCGGCGTCAGCCGGCGCCGCCGCGTCCAACCGTTGCATATTCTCAAGGATGCTGAGGAGATAATGCAGCATGCGCGCCGTATCGTTGATGGAGAAGTCGGCGAGAACCTGATCGTAATAGGCATGGATTTTCGGAAGCGCCAGGTCTTGCCAGACATGACGTCCGACCTCGGTCATCGTCACGAGTTCTTGATCGGCGATCGCGCGGGTCCGGAGCCATGGCGATGTGGCCGTCGCGCTCCATGCGGCTGAGCAGCCCGGTGATGTTCTGCCGGCTCACCATAAGGTACTTCGCGAGATCGCCGACGCTGACGCCGCCTTGGGCGGATCTTCGAGACAGCGCGCCCAGGACGGCCCATTGCTGGGTCGTAAGGCCTTCCGCCTCGACCGCGCGACTTCCCGTTTTATGCAACATATTTGCGCATTGGTAGAGTCGAAAGAACAACCTGTTCCCCATTTCGATTTTTGTCGCAGACGCGCTCGCGCTGCGGTTTCCTGCATTTTCGGTCATTTTTCTCTTGCGCCGGATTGTTTCGGTCGGTATATACGACAATATGTTTCCATACTTGTCGGCTAGATAGCGAAGAGCTTGTCCTAAATTCGCTTCGACGGCAATAGCTAACCCCTGGGGAGGAAGACAAAATGGCCCGGTTCGCTGGAAAGGTCGTCGTGGTCACGGGCGGCGGCGGTGGGATCGGCGGCGCGACCTGCCGCAGGTTTGCGCACGAAGCCGCCAAGGTCGCCGTGCTCGACCTCAATCTCGATGCGGCAAAAAAGGTCGCTTCCGAAATCGTCGCGGCCGGCGGCGCCGCTGAAGCCTTCGCCTGCGACATCGCCAATCGTTCCCAAGTCGACGCCGCCGTCGCCGGCGTCGAGGCCGAGTTCGGCCCGATCGATGTCCTGATCAACAACGCCGGCTGGGACGTGTTCCGCCCGTTCGTCAAGAGCGAACCGGCGCAATGGGACAAGCTCATCGCCATCAATCTCACCGGCGCGCTTCACATGCACCACGCCGTGCTGCCGGGCATGGCGGCGCGTCGAGCCGGCCGCATCGTCAACATCGCCTCCGACGCCGCCCGCGTCGGCTCTTCGGGCGAAGCCGTCTACGCCGCCTGCAAGGGCGGGCTGGTCGCCTTTTCCAAGACCATCGCGCGTGAGCATTCGCGCCACGGGATCACCGTCAACGTCGTCTGCCCCGGGCCGACCGATACGGCTCTGTTCGCCGAGTACAAGGAAGGCGCCGGCAATCCGGAAAAGCTGACGGAAGCCTTCACTCGCTCCATTCCCCTCGGCCGGATCGGGCAGCCCGAAGATTTGCCCGGCGCGATCCTGTTCTTCGCCAGCGACGACGCCGCTTTCATCACCGGTCAGGTGCTCAGCGTCTCCGGCGGCCTGACAATGAACGGCTGAGGCGAAATTCGTGCAAGGGAGCCAACAAATGAAATTCCAGGATATCCTCTATGAAGTCCGCAACGGCGTGGCTTGGATCATCATCAATCGCCCAGACAAGATGAACGCGTTCCGCGGCACGACCTGCGACGAGTTGATCAAGGCGCTCAACAAAGCCGGCTACGACAAGAACATCGGCGCCATCGTGCTCGCCGGCGCGGGCGACAAGGCCTTCTGCACCGGCGGCGACCAGTCGGCGCATGACGGCAACTACGACGGACGGGGAACGATCGGTCTGCCGATGGAAGAGCTGCATGCGGCGATCCGCGACGCGCCCAAGCCCGTTATCGCCCGCGTGCAAGGCTACGCCATCGGCGGCGGCAACGTGCTCGCCACCATCTGCGATCTGACGATCTGCTCCGACAAGGCCGTTTTCGGCCAGGTCGGGCCAAAGATGGGGTCGGTCGACCCCGGCTACGGCACCGCGTTCCTGTCGCGCGTCGTCGGCGAGAAAAAGGCGCGCGAGATCTGGTACATGTGCCGCCGCTACACCGGTCAGCAGGCCGTCGAGATGGGCCTCGCCAACGTCTGCGTGCCGCATGACCAGCTCGACGCCGAAGTGCAAAAATGGGCCGAAGAGATCGGCGAGCGCAGCCCGACCGCGATCGCCATCGCCAAGCGCAGCTTCAATATGGACACCGCCCATCAGGCCGGCATCGCCGGCATGGGGATGTATGCGCTGAAGCTCTACTACGACACCGACGAGTCGCGCGAGGGCGTCGCCGCTCTCAGGGAGAAACGAAAGCCGGAATTTCGCAAGCACGCGAAATAACGCCCCCGCGGAAACTGCGCGAGACCCTGCCGATGAACCCCTATCTCGACGACGATCTCGTCGCTCTCGCCGGACAGGTCCGCCGGTTCGCCGCGGACCGCATCGCGCCCGGCTTTCAAGTGCGCGACAGGACGCGCACGCTCGACCGCGCGTTGATGAAAGAAATGGGCGCGATGGGGTTCATCGCGCCCGAACTCGCGGAGCGGCACGGCGGGCTCGGCCTCGGGTGTCTGGCGTCGGGCGTCATCCACGAGGAGATCGCCCGCGCCGATCTCAGCATGTCCTATGTCAATCTGCTGGCGTCGCTGAACGGGCAGATTCTGTCGCAGCACGGCGCGCCCGATATCGTCGATCCCTGGTTACAGAGATTGACGGCGGGCGAGGCGCTGCTGGCCATCGCGCTGACCGAGCCGCGCGGCGGTTCCGACGCCGCCAACCTGCGGCTGCGCATCGAGCGCGACGGCGACCATTATGTCGTCAATGGCGAGAAGACTTCCATTTCCGCCGCCGATCAGGCGGACGCGGCCGTCGTTTTCGGCCGCACGGGCGCCATCGAGGCCGGAGCGCGCGGCGTGACCGCGCTGCTGATTCCGATGGACCTGCCCGGGATCACGCGCAGCCGCTTCGATTGTCACGGCCAACGCGCCATCGGCCGCGGCTCGCTGTTCTTCGAGAGCGTGCGCGTGCCGGTCTCCTACCGGCTCGGCGACGAGAACGAGGGTTTCGTCCAGGTCATGCAGGGCTTCGATTTCTCGCGCGCCCTGATCGGCTTGCAGGTGCTCGGCGTCGCGCGCGTCGCGCTGGAGGAGACTTGGGACTATGTGGCGCAACGCCAGGCCTTCGGAAAGCCGCTGTCGGCGTTCCAGGGCGTCTCGCACCCGCTCGCCGACTTCGACACCCAGATCGAGGCGGCGCGCCTGCTCTGCCTGCAGGCGCTCTGGTTGAAGGACAGGGGATTGCCGCACAACGCGGAAGCGGCGATGTGCAAATGGTGGGCGCCGAAACTCGCTTATGACGCCATCCACCAGTGTCTGCTCAGTTTCGGTCATGGCGGATACGATCGCGGTCTGATGGAGCAGAGGTTGCGCGACGTGCTCGGCTTCCAGATCGGCGACGGAACCGCCCAGATCATGAAGACGATCATCGCGCGAGCGAGGGCGGGACGCGCCGCCGTGCCCGCCTGAAGACAAGTGCATAGAGCGCGAACGCGCCGCAAGGAGAGGAAACATGAAGTTCGATGCCCTGTTGCTGGCGCCGCGCCGCGCCGAAAGTCTTGCAAAAGGATGGTGGCGAGATCGCACGATCAACGACGATCTCGACGCTTGCCTTGCCGCCTGCCCCGACAAGCTCGCGCTGACGGCGGTTCGCCATTCGGGCGAAACGCGCCGCTTCACGTATCGCGAACTCGCCGCGCTCGCCGACCGCGTCGCGATCGGGCTTTCCCGGCTCGGAATCGTCAAGGACGACGTCGTGGCGATGCAACTGCCGAACTGCTGGCAGTTCACCGTGCTCTATCTCGCCTGCTCGCGGCTCGGCGCCGTGCTCAATCCGTTGATGCCGATCTTCCGCGAGCGCGAGCTGTCGTTCATGCTCGGCCACGGCGAAGCGAAAGTGTTCGTCGTTCCCAAGAGCTTCCGCGGCTTCGATCATGAGGCGATGGCGCGGGCTCTGCAAGCGCAACTTCCCTCGCTCCAACACGTCGTCGTGGTCGACGGCGGCGGGACCGACGATTTCGACGCGCGGCTCGCGACGCCGGAATGGGAGAAGGCGCCGGAAGCGGCGGCGGTTCTGTCGCGCGGGCGTCCCAACGCAGACGACATCACGCAACTGATCTATACCTCGGGCACGACGGGCGAGCCGAAGGGCGTGATGCACTCGGCCAATACGCTGATGGCCAACATCCGCCCATACGCCGAGCGACTGCAACTCGGCGCCGATGACATCGTGCTGATGGCCTCGCCGATGGCCCATCAAACCGGCTTCATGTACGGCCTGATGATGCCAATCATGCTGGGCGCGAGCGCGGTCCTGCTCGACGTCTGGGACCCGATCAGAGCGGCCCAGTTGATCCGCGACGAAAAGGCGACGTTCACCATGGCGTCGACGCCGTTCTTGACGGATCTCACCCGAGTTGTCGCCGAGACCGGTCAGGGCGTGCCCACCTTGCGCTCGTTCCTGTGCGCGGGCGCCCCGATCCCCGGACCCGTGGTGGAGCAGGCGCGCGCGGGGTTAGGCGCCAAGATCGTCTCGGCCTGGGGCATGACCGAAAACGGCGCGGTGACGCTCATCAAGCTCGAAGACCCCGACGAGCGCGCCTTCACCACCGACGGCTGCCCGCTTCCGGGCGTCGAGGTGAAGGTGGTCGACGTCGACGGCCATGAGATGGCGACCGGCGAATCCGGCCGGCTGCTCGTGCGCTCCTGCTCCAATTTCGGCGGCTATTTGAAGCGGCCGCAATGGAACAACACCGACAAGGAGGGTTGGTTCGACACCGGCGACCTCGCCCGCACCGACGCAGCCGGCTACATTCGCATCACCGGCCGCGCCAAGGACGTCATCATCCGCGGCGGCGAGAACATCCCCGTCGTCGAGATCGAGTCGTTGCTCTATCGTCACCCCTCGGTCGCGCAGGTCGCCATTGTCGCCTATCCCGACGAGCGCCTGGGCGAGCGCGCCTGCGCGGTGGTGGTGGCGAGACCCGGCGCCGCCTTCGACTTCGCGACCATGAGCGAATTCCTCAAGGCGCAGAAGCTGGCCATCCAATACATTCCGGAGAAGCTTGTCGTCACGCCGGCAATGCCAGCCACGCCATCTGGAAAAATCCAAAAATTCCGCCTGCGCGAGATGGTGCGCAATGGCGACATTTGAGCGTTCCGCCTGTCGGATCGCGACACTCTCAATCGACGCCAATTGACTCAAAACGCGGCGACTCAAAGGGAGAGCAAAATGAGCGGACCCGTCAGCCGCCAGTTGTTGGCCCCGGCTTTGGCGGTCGCCGTGGCGACTGCAGCCTGTTGAGCGGCGACGGCCGACGAGGGTCCCATCCAACTGGGCTTTGCCGGAGGCGTCACAGGCGCCTGCGGTTCGATCGTCAAGAGCGAACTTCAGGGCGTTGAAATGGCGCTCGAGCGTCTCAACGCCAGAGGCGGCAGTCTCGGGCGACCGGTTGCGCGGATCAAACGCGACGCCCGGCAACGTGCGCGCGCGTGCGAGGACAATACGGATCTCGATTCTATACAACGCCTTTGCGCAGAATGAAGCAGCCGCAGGGTCCGGGATCGCTTGTCCGGACGATGGCGAAGGAGTTCTTCGCTGCGTCATAGAACGCGAAACGTTCCAACGCGCCCATCCGAATGGAGCGTCGTTCGGCGGCTTCGACGACCTCTCGCATCTCAGCGAATAGCGGATATTCCTTGCTGGGGTCGCCGACGACCTCCATGCGCAGGATTGGCTCCTCGACAAAAGTGTCTACCGGCATGAGCGTGAGGATCGCCCGCGCCGCTTCAAGAAGCGTGCAGCCGCCGAGCGCGATAAGACGACCGTAGGTGGTTTGGTTGGCGATGGTCGCGGCGGGATGGTTGACGTGACAGATCACGATCTGGTCGCCGTGCCCCATCAGCATCAGCACATGCAGCAATTCGGCGGTGATTGTCCGATCGATTCCCTTCAGCATGACATCAACCTCTCATTCAAGATTGTCGATTCTCGACATGGAAGCCTTCAGCCATGCCGCCGAACGGCTGCACGGCGCGCGGCAGCGAGACTTCTATGGCCTTGGCGGTTCGGCGCAGATCGCGCGCGATGTCGCCCACAAGTTCCTGCGGATTGGCATCCGCGCGAGCGTTCACGACGACACGCATATGATGGCGATGTCGGCCTCGCTCCTTCGGGCTGGCGACATCGTCGTCGCCTTCTCCCATTCGGGCCGCACTTCCGGAGTGCTCGATTCCGTGGCAATCGCGCGCGCGAACCGGGCAAGCATCGTCGCTGTCACCAACTATGCCTCTTCACCGCTTGCCGAGATGAGCGACGTCGTTCTTTGCGCGACTGCGCAGGGCTCCTATCTCACAAGCGAAAACGCCGCCGCGCGAATCGCCCAGCTCAATATCATGGATCGCGACTATGGGGCGGTGATCGTTTCGGGCTCGAATCTGCGGATCAATCCTGCGAGCCTGGCTTCGCATTGGGAAGGGCTTGGCCGGGCTCGGGTGCTCGTCTTGCAAAACGAGATCCCCGAAGCTGTCAACTTGGCGGCGGCCGCGGCCGCGCGCGCCGCGGGAGCGATCGTCATCCTGAATGCGGCGCCCGCGCGTCCAATGTCGGAAGACCTGCTCGGCTCCGTCGACATCCTCGTGGTCAATCGCGTCGAGGCGACGATGCTTGCGGGCTGCGAGGTCTCCAACCACGAGAGCGCCTTGGCGGCGCTGAAGGGGCTTGCCGCTCCTGGCCGCTCGGTCATCGTCACCTTGGGCGGATCGGGCGTCGTCGTGAAGCCGGCGGGCGCACCGCCCGTGTTCCTGCCGCCAAAGGTCGTTGAAGTTGTATCAACGCACGGGGCCGGCGATTGCTTTATCGGCGTGCTTGCGGCTCGAATCGCGATGGGGACTCCAATAGAGCAGGCCGCCAGATTTGCGAATGACGCCGCGGCGGACTTCGTCTCCACCCAGCATTGACCGGGCTGTCTGACGCCGACAAATTGTTCAACGGCAAGTCGCGCCCGCATGGGAAGCCAGAAGGTCGCTGCCGATCGAAGCGAGACCCCAGCGGCGCGAAGACTGCGGCTTGCCTCGACGATGGAGGAAGGTCGGCTTTTCCAGGAGTTCCACCCGAAAGCCGCCGTCGTCGCGCGCCCGGCCCGCGCGCGCCCCGTTTCTCCCGCCGCGCGGCTGCGCCAAATTCAAACCAGGACTCTGGCGACGTGGAGATGACCCCAAAGGGTCGCCGCGCCTTCCGGCAATCGGTTTGACGCCCGCCCGCCGCCGGGGCGCCGGTCCTGGCGGTGGGGTCGCTCGGCTTGGCGGTCATCGAGCGCTCCCGGTCATCCCTGCTATTCCCGGCCTTGCCGCGCCGAAAGCTCCTGTTCGAGAATCGGAACGCCGAGATTGCAGGCCTGGATCCCCTGGGTCATGCAAATCTTGAGAACCTCGAAGATCTCTTCCATCGAGGCGCCCGTCTTCAGTGCGTTCTGGATATGCCGCCGGGTTCCCGGCGCATACATGTGCGTGAACGAGGCGTCGAACGCGATGCTCAAGAGTTCGATGTCCTTCGGCGCCATGACGCCGCCGCCGTAGATGCCGGCGCCGGTCGCCATGAAGGCGTCCGTCCATTCCGGGTCGAGCGCAAGGAAGGCGTCCCACGCGGCGTTCCATTGTCCGATGGCCTTCATCTTGTCGACGGCCGGCGTGGGAACCGGCGACGCCGGTTTCGGCGCAAGGCCGGCGGCTCTGGCCTCCTCAAGAAGAATCGGGGCGCCGAGACTGCAGGAATGGATCGCCATCACGCTCGCACATTTGAAGACGAAAAGGATTTCGTCACGCGAGGCGCCAGCCTCGAGGGCGCGGCGCACATGCCGTCGCGTTCCCTCACTGTTGAGGTTGGTGCAGGCGACATTGATCGCGAGGCTGACAAGCTCGACCATTTTCGACGACAGGACGCCGCTCCGCCAGGGGTTCGTCGAAACAGCCTTGCAGGCGGCCGCCCAGGACGGGTCCCATTCCTGGAGCTTTGAGAGCGCCGCCGTGTCCCAGGGTCCGGTGCTGCGATCCTGCGTATTCGCGTCGGTCATGCGAGCTCTCCTCCTGAATGCCTTCGGCGAGCGCGGGTCCGGTCAACAGTTCGCCCCGCCTCCCCGACGCTTAGAACGACAGAAGTCCGACTGCGGCCCCGCCGAGAACCAACAGCGCCGGGCTGACCTTGTATTGCAGCAAGATCAAGAGAACGCCGACGGCGATCGCGGCGGTGTCGAATCCGAAGATCGCTCCCTTGGCCATCGTGAAACATCCGGCGAGCAGGAGCCCGATCGACACGGGGGCAAGGCCTTGCTGGATCGACTTGCGCCACGGCCAGGCTTCGAGCCGGTTCCACAGGCGCCCCACCGTGAGCGTGAGGACCGCTGTGGGCCCGAAGAAGGCGAACGTGACGATCAGGGCGCCTGCGATCCCGCCGGCCCAGTCGCCGATCGGCACGATCATCATCATGTTCGGGCCTGGCGCGAGCTGCCCGACGCTGTAGAGATGAATGAGCTGCGGGAACGTCAGCCATTCATGGACGTCGACGGTCTGCGACTTCAATTCCGGGAACGCCGCCATTCCGCCCCCGACCGTGAGCAGCGAGAGATAGGCGAAGACGCGGAAAAGGCTGGGCAGCTGGTTCATGACGCTGTCGGTTCCCGAAGATCCGCGCGGGCGGTGCCACAGGATCGCCGCCAGGCCCAGGACGATCAGCGCGCTCGGCACCGAGACGTGAAAACGGTTCACCGCGAGCACGGTCAAAACGACGAAAACGAAATCGATGGGCTGTTCCAGCGAACGCTTGCGAAAGCTGCACGACGGTCGCGAGCATGAGGCCGACCGCGGCGGCGGCGACGCCCTTGAGCGCAGCGGTCGCCCAGGCGTGATCGCCGTGCGCGCGATAGACAATGCCGACCGCGAACATGATCAGCCCGCCCGGCAGGCACATGCCGAGGATCGCCACGACCGCGCCCCAGACGCCGCGCAGCTTGTCGCCGACGAGTATCGCCATGTTGGTGGCGTTCAGCCCCGGCAGACTTTGGCTGATCGAGAGCAGTTCGACGAACTGCTTGTCGTCGAGCCATGCGTTCCTGACGACCAGCCTGTCGCGCAGATACGGGACGGGCCCGCCGAAACTGGTCGATCCGATGATGAGGAAATCGCGAAAGATCAGGGCGAGCGGAATGGCGGAGGACGCCGGGCCCGCCGGGATCGGCTTCGCGTCCGCACTGGCGCTCGGCTCACTCATGGCTCTGCGGCTCGATTCCGTTCAACCGATACACCATCGCCGTTTTCGTGACGCCGAGCGCGAGCCAGTCGGCGACTGCCGATTGCAGGGCGAGGTAGAAGTCGGCGCAGCGCCGTTTCTGCGCGGCCGCTACGGCTTCCTTGTCGGCGAACTTGGCCTGAAATGCGAATTCGCCGACCAGCGACTTGTGCTCGCCGCGGGTGCGCCACAGCGATACGTCGCACTTGGCCAACACGCCCTTGCCGAAATCGAGCGTCCCGATCGGCAGCAGAATTTCCTCGACGATGCCGCCGTTGACCAGTGAAACGCGCTGGTCCGACTGTTTGAGCGACGACAGCGGCGGAAACACGTTGGCCAGCGCGCTCATGGCGGTCCGGTCGCCCTGCGCCGTCTGGCTGAGGCCGAACTGGCAATTGTGCGAATAGAGAATCCGATAGCCGCCGATGCGATCCTTGAGCGGGAGCACTTCGGCCTTGAACTTGATGCGGTACTTGCCTTCGATCTTTGGCCGCATGTCGAGACCGGTCGCTTTGGCTTCCTCGGGATGGCGGAACTTGAACACGATCTCCGGATCGCCTTCGGGGAAACCGTCGACGTAGGAGATCCTTCGGCGCAAAATGAAGGCGCCGCGATAAAGCGCGAAGTCCGAAGTGTCGAGAAAGATGATCTCCCGCACCTCGGGCCGGTCGCGAAATCCCTTGGCCGCGGCAAAGGGGACCCCGGTCTTCTCGGCGGTCTTTCGCACCAGCTTGCCGAAATCGCGGAAGCTTTCGGCGGAGGTGAAGCGATCCGGTTTCAGGATGAGCTTGGCTTCCAAATACTGGACCCGATCGAACGGGGCGCCGTCGTCATAAGCGAAGGCGCTTCCCGTTTCGCTCGCCCCTGCTTGCGAAGGCTCGCGCTTCGCACGGCGAGCCTTGGCGCTCACGGCCAAATCCTGATTCTGACTTCGCCCCATCTCCCGACGTCTCCGCATGCTCATCGCAAATCGTCAATCCGGCCCCGTCGGGCCGCAGACTTCACATTCGCTTCCCCGCGCCGAGCCATCCGAATTTCCTCATCCCGCGACGCCCCCGATGCTCCCTCCGCTGCCCCGGAAGGAGAGGCCGCCACGCTCTTGAGGGGGACCCGATCGACGCCGCCCCTCTCGACGCGATAGCGCCGGCCTTGCGCGCGGCGGACGCGCCGTCGCGCGCCCTGATCGTTGAGCTTGGCGCCGGCGACAACGATCGCGAGGCAGACCGCTCGACCCAAGTCCGCGGCCGGACGCCGGTCCGCCCGGGGATCGTCGTCATGGCCGCGCGAGCGGGCGTCCGATGCGGGCTCCATTCGCGCAGCCGATGCCGAGCGGCGCTCCCTGGGCCCATTTCGTCCTCGCGCATCGGCTAGCCCGCGCAGTATCCGCCGATCAAACAAAGCCTCCAATATTTTGGTTCGACGACGCAGGACGCCAGACCGGGAGCGCGGTCAGTGCGCCGCTCCGTCGCACCCGCTATTTTCCAATGAATTCGATCGCTTCCTGGAGAGCCGCCGGGTTGATCCGAAACAAGCCGGTATAGGGCTGTCCAAGCCCCAAGATCAGGAAGACGGCGAACGCCACGGACAAGGCGCCGAAGGCGAGCGCAGCCAGGACCACGCCGTTGGATTCGGCATACAAGCCGACGCCGAAGAATAGCGCGACGTTCCAGAAGATCAGGACCGCGACGAGGCCCCAGGACACGGGCGGGCTCGCGACCTGCAGGGACATCAGCAGTCGCGATTGCTCGATCATGCCCACAAACTGGTTCGCCGTCGCAAGCGCCGCCTTCTGCCCGTCTGTCTTGGGCTGCAAGGTCGCGAGAAAATCCGATCATGGCTTGCGCGCCCGCCAGCGGCGCCGCCACGGTCAGCGCGGCAGGGTCCACCTCTCCCCCGCCCCAGAAAGTCTCATAGCCTTTGACGATAGCGGCCTTGAGTTTCGCCCGCGCGGGCTCCGCCTCCGGGCCATATTGCTTCAGCGCCTGGTCAAGCCTGAGGACCTGCGTGGCGAATCCCTCCAACTCGGCCCTCTGGGTCGCGAAATACGAGTAACTCACCCCGATCAAAGTCCCCAGCACCAAGGCGATCAAAAGCGTGATCAATCCCGCGATCTGGCCGACCACCCCGCGAGACCCGCCCGACTTGTGCGCCTCCTCCAGACGGGTCTGAGCATGCAAGCCCGCGTATCCCGCCGCGAGCGTCAAGACGAAAACTACGGCTGCGGTGACGAGAGCGTTCATTGCATCGCTTCTTTCTGTTGATGACTGGCTTTCTCAAACGACAAAGGGTCGCCCCTCCCGCCGCGGGTTCTGTCCGGGCCAACGTCGATCAATCCCACATCACGGCCGTTGTTGTCTAGGCGTCACCCCGGCTCCGGCGGCGGAAAGGCGAGCGGGTCGGATTCCCAGACCACGAAAGCATTGCCGGAGGGGTCAGCGATCACCGCGTGCCAGGCGGTCCGCGGGACCGCGGTCTTGCCCTTGAGAACGGCTCCCCCGCGACGTTCCGCGACTTCGAGCGCCGCATCCAAAGACGTGACCTGAACGAAATTCATCCAGCCGGCATGCGCAAAGGACGGGCGGCGCGTTATCCCCCCGACCGCGAGAGGCGCCGCCCCGGCGTCGATCGCGATGCGCCAGTAGTCGACGCCCTCCGCCCGCTCGATCCGCCAGCCCAGAAGCTCGCGATAGAAGGCCGCCAAGGCCTCGGGATCATCGCCGTAAATCTCGAAATTGGTCAACTGTCCCGACATGGCGCGATCCCCGGCGCACGGCGTAGGTCCTTGGCGGCCTCTGCGCTCAGTTCACCTTGATGCCGTTCTCGGCGCGGTACTTCTTGAAGACGACGTCGATCGCCTGAATGACCTTCTTGTCCTGGTTGGCCTTGCAATACTCGATCACCTGATGTTCCAGGGTCATCGCGCGGTCGACCTTCATCATGTGCTTATGGCCGAGCCCGTTGTACCAGCCGCTGTACCAGGTCGTCAGGTGGTCGGCGTCCTCCTGGAAGGTGTTGGCGAGCTGCGCGCAAGTCAGCTTCTGGACGTCGATATAGCCGTCCTTGTCGGCATAGGCGGTAAGATCGACCGGATCGGCCTTGGCGGCGCCAACGAAGGCGAGCGAGAGGGCGAGAAGCATCCAAGATTTGGTCATAGGTCCGTCCATCCTGACAGTGTTGAACGAGAATGCGTGATGCGGCGCGCGAGCGACGTCGCGTCGCGCGCCACTTCCTTCCTGCGGGGCGGTCCCGCGCTTATGGCGCCTTGGCTTTGGCGGCGGCGACCGCTTCCATCGCGATCTTCACCGCTTCCGGGGGAACCATGCAATAGGCCATCGGATGCGAATCGCCGGCGACCTTGGCGACCGTCTTCTTGCCGTCCGTATCCCAGACGAGGAAGCCCTTCTCGCCGTCGCGGCGGTTCGGCGGCAGGCCGAGGTTCATCAGCGTCTCTTCGATGCTGTTGTACCAGACGCCGACCTTCATGATCTCCCGCGCTTCGCTCGCCGTCGCGACCTTGCGGCCAAATTCCTCGCAGATGCGGACGGCGCCTTCGACCTGCTGCACCGAGGTGCGGCGCTTCTTGTCCGGTCCCCAGAGGTTATCCTCGTTGCCGACGCGCACGTGCTGGCCCAGCACGATGGCCATCGCGGAGAGCGAAATGAGCCCGCGCATGCTCGACCAGAACGTCGAGACCGCGCCCTGCGGGACCTGTCGCAGGAAGTCCATCCAGTGGTACGGGTTGCGGCCGAGCGTGCCGCCGCCATAGCCGCAGATCGCGACGTTCATGGGCCCCATGTAGACGCCGGCGCGGATCAGGCGCTCGATGATCTCCAGCTGATGAATGTGGCCGGGCACGAAATAGGGCTGTATCTTGTTGGCGCTGAGACGCTTGAGGTGCTCGAGATAGAACGCCGGTCCGGCGTCGACATACATGCCCGCCCAGGCGGCCTGAACCGCCGGATTGTTGTCGAGATGCGTGCCCTTGATGTCGTCGGGCACAAACATCGACACGACGTCCCATTGCGTGGTGCCGACGGCGATGGTGACGAACTCAGGCTTCGGATCGAGCTCGGCCAGCATGTGGCGCGTATCGTAATTCAACCATTTCGCCTTCGCGTCCGCAGTGTGCGGCGCAAACGAAATCGACCCGCCGACCTGCAGGATCATCTTCGGCACAGCCTGTTTCAGACGACCGAGCAGATAATTGTACTGATCGAAATTTACCGAGCCCTGGCCCGTGGCGGGATCGCGCACATGCACATGCAGCATCGTGGCGCCGGCGTTATAGCAGTCGACGGCGGCTTGCACCTGCTCGTCCCAGGTGAGCGGAATGTCGGCGTCGCCCGGCAGCCACGCCGGTCCATAGGGCGCGGCGGTGATGATTAGCGGAGCCATATTTTCAGGCAGGATCGAGTCGTCGGTATAATACATTTCGACCCCCACATAGGCATTTCCGCTCGGTATCAGCGGGTCGGGAAACGTATGGGACTGCCGCGCGGCCAGGTCTTGACATTTTAGGACAATCTGCGCTCGATAAAGGTTGCGAGAGCAGGCTCAAGAGACCGTCGAACATGTACGATCGTTCAAACCCTGCGCAGCCGAAAGGACCTGCGCAGCGCCGCGGCCCTCCTGTCTCTGGAGGATTACGAAAACGCGCCTTTGCAAAGAGTTGGAGTCCTCGTCGCGGTTCCCCGCCTGCTGCGGGAAATGAACGTCGAACCGGCGCCGCTCCTGGCGAGCGTCGGCGTCGATGAAGCCGCGCTTTCGGACCCCGAAGGCCGGCTTCCGTTTGCTGTCGTCTCCGAACTCTATGCTGAAATGCGCCGAGGCGACCAAGCGCCAGGACTTCAGTCTTGTCCTGGGCGCGTCGGGCCGTCTCAGCCATCTGGGAATCGTCGGAACGTTGCTCTCGTCTGCGGCTGCGTTCCGCTCGGCGCTTGCGGACTTCGTCAGCCAACCATCCCCGTTACGTCCGCGGCGCAAGCACGTATCTCATAGATCGGGGAGAGGAAGGACTCCTGGTCGGACATCGCGTCCATTACCCCGGGCTTCGCGGCTCGTCGGCGTTCAGCGCAGGCGCGTGCGCGTTCGGTCGCGCGGTCTTCGCCGAACTCTGCGGCGTGGAGCCAACGCGCGTGCTGGTGTCGCTGCCGCGGCCCGCCGACCTCTCGCCCTACAAGAACGCGTTCGGCCGCGCGAAACTCGTCTTCGACGCGGAGCATTTCGGGCTCGTCTATTCCCGCGCCGCGCTCAAGACGCCCATCCCGACCTCAAATCCCGACCGCCACGCGGAGATCCTCAAGTTCGTCGCGGAGAGCTGGAACTTTCTTCAACCCGACATTCTCGATCGCGTCATGCGCGTGCTCGTCCCCTCGGTGTTGGCGGGGTCGTCGTCCTTGCAGACGACGGCGGACATGCTCTTCATGCATCCTCGAACATTGAATCGCGCGCTGCAGGCGCGCGGGCTCTCCTTTCGCGAGGCGTTGAACGAGGCGCGGTTTGAGATGGCGAGTCAATTGTTGCGCGACACGCGTGTCGACGTCAGTAGCCTCTCGCAAATCCTCGGCTATTCCGAAGTCAGCGCCTTCACCCGGTTCTTCAACAGCATGGCCGGGCTGCCGCCGTCCGAGTGGAAGCAACAAGAGCTCGCAAGAACCGGCGATTGAACGCCTTCGCGCAAGTCGTGAGAGCGCCGGCGGAACCGAGGCGATCCCGCCCCAACGCAAGGCTTCCGCATTCCGTCGGCGAGGATGGCCGCATGTCGCCTGTCGCCTGGAGAGCGATGGCGAGCTTATGCGCGAGGAACTCGACATCGCCGCGCAGCGAAACTTGCAGAGTGCGAGGAACCTTCGATCACGGCTTTCGCGGAGCGGCGGTGCTCTCGCGCTGGACCACTTTGAAACCGAGGTCGATTTGACGATTTCGGGGCCGCTTGCCACTGCCCCGCGTGATCTCCACAATTACCTCTGCGGCGCGCTGCGCCATCGCATAACGCGGCGTGGCGACGGTGCTCAGCGAAGGGCATGCGCTCGCAGCGAATTCAAGGTCGTTGAACCCGATTATCGAAATCTCGTCGGGCACCCGGATGCTGCGACGCTGGCACTCGAACAGCGCGCCCAGCGCGAGATTGTCATTGCCGCAGAAGATCGCCGTTGTCGCCGGCGCCTCTTGCATCATTTGCACCAGCAGCGCTCCGCCCAGCTTTACCGACGACGGCGCTTCGTTGGCGGCGATGGCCGGCGTCGATCCGAATTCCTTAACGGCGCGGCGATAGCCGGCGACGCGCTGACGCGCGCGCGAATCCAGCGGCGCCGTTACGTGGCCGACATGGCGATGGCCAAGTTCGAAGAGGTGACGCGCCGCCGCGTAGCCCGCGTCGAAATGCGACAGACCGATATTGACGTCGATCGGGTCGTTGGCGATCTCCATTGTCTGCACGACCGGAATGCCGGATTGTTTGAGCAGCTTGCGCGCTCGTTCGGTTTGTTCGACGCCAGCCAGTATGATGGCTTCCGGGAATTGACCGAGCGCTGTCGCGATGGCCTTTTCCTCGTGGCCCGGCGCGTAGTTGGAGTTCAGCACGACGACCTGGAATCCGGCCGGAATGAACACGTCGTGGGCGGCCCTGAGGTAGTCGTCGAAAACGCCGTTTGTCAGCGAAGGAACAATTACCGCCACCCGTCCCGTGCGCGAGGAGGCGAGAGCGCTCGCGAACTGATTGGGGATGTAGGCGAGATCGTGCACCGCCGCCTGCACGCGCCGGCGCAAGGGCTCGGAGACCTTGGCGGGATCGCGCAATACGCGCGAAACCGTCACCGCGCTGACGTCGGCGCGGCGGGCGACGTCGTGCAGGGTGATCCGCGAAGCTCTGGCCTTGCTCGCCATGCCTATCCTATCCCAGTCGTCTCCAAAGCCTCTTCTCAGGCTTAAAGTCATTACAGATTTTTATTGTGTCGTTGACAGCGCTTTCATCTTCGGATAGCGTTCCTGGGTCGAGACTATACAAGTAATCGTGACGTGACACAAATATATAAATGACTGAGCGCAAGCGGCAACGCCGTAAGTCTCGAAGAGATCGGCGCTCGGAATCGTAATGTGTCCTGTATAGGGAGGAATTCCGATGAAGCCAACAGCATATCTATGCCGTTTCGTCAGCGTCGGCGCGATTGCGGCCGCATCACTGTCGTTTTCTATTGCCGCCAAGGCCGCGGGACCCGAGATCGTCTCAGGGCCGTCCGCCGATCCGCAATGTTTCGCGCCCTGGACCGCGCAAACCAAGTTCTTCAAATATCCCGCCAAGAAGGGTCCGTTCCGCATTGCGCTGGCGAACGGCTACATCGCGAACACCTGGCGCATTCAGATGATTCAGACCGCGAAGGCCTATGCCGCGCAGCCCGAAGTCGCCGCCAAGCTCAAGGAATTCAAGGTCGTCTCCACCGGCGAGGACGTGCCGGCGCAGATTTCGGCGATCAACAATTTCATCAATTCCGGATATAACGCGATCGTCGTCAACGCGCAGAACCCGACGGCCTTCGGTCCGGTGATCAAGCGCGCGAAGGAAGCCGGGCGTCATTCTCGTCGCCTTCGACAATATTCTCGACACCGAGGACGCGATCAACGTCGACGTCGACCAGAAGGGCCTCGGCGTGCTCTGGGCCAATTGGTTGATCAAGAACGTGCCGAACGGCGGCAAGATTCTGGAGGTGCGCGGCGTCGCGGGCACCTCGGTCGACACCGATCGCCATAACGGCATTCACGAGACGCTTGACGCCTCGGGCAAGAAGTGGACGATCACCGAAGTCGTCGGCAAATGGGACGACGGCGTCGCGCAAAAGGCGACCGCGGACGCGATCGCAACCAACGGGCCGTTCGACGGCTATTACGGCGCAGGGCGGCGACACCGGCGTGGTGCAAGCGATGATCGACGCCAAACATCCGTTCATGCCGTTCGGCGGCGAGACGGAGAACGGCTTCCGCAAATTCTGCGCGGCCCATTCCGGCGACGGCTTGAAGTGTTCGTCCGCCGGCACCGGTCCCGCGCAGGTGGCGGTGGCGATCAAGACCGCGATCGCGGCGCTGGAGGGGCAAGTCGTGCCGCAATCGGTAAAACTGCCGCTTGCGATCGTCGAGGATCCCAACTTCAAGGCGGACGAGGACTACTTCCCCGACCAGTCCGACAATTTCTTCGTCGGCAACTCGTTCCCGACCTGCAACATCAATTTCAAGGCGCAGGAAATCATGGGCCAGACCAAGGAAAACCAGTAGGCTCACTCACATGGCTCCGGCGTCGCCGATCGCGTTGGCGGCGCCGGAGCTTCGGTTTCATTGTCCATAGGGGGAGGTCCTGTTGACGCCGGCGCCGCCGCTGTTCAGCATGGTGGGCGTGTCCAAGCGCTACGGGGGCGTGCGCGCGCTGGAAAATGCGGATCTCGTGGTTTCGTCCGGACGCATCCATGCGATCCTGGGCGAAAACGGCGCTGGAAAATCGACGCTGATCAAGATTATGGCGGGCGTCGTCGCGCCCGACCAGGGCGTGATGAAACTCGAGGGTCGCGAGGTCGCGTTCTCTTCGCCCACGGCGGCCAACCAAGCGGGCATCGTCTGCATTTTTCAGGAACTTTCCCTGATCCCGGATCTCTCGGTCGCCGACAATATCTCGATCAGCGATCCGCCGCTGCGCTTCGGCCTCATCGACCGTCGCAAACAGCAGCAACTGGCCGTGGAGGCCCTGGCGCGCGCCGGCGCGGAGGATGTTCATCCCTCGGCGCTCGTCAAGGACCTGCCGCTGTCGCGCCGGCAATTGGTCGAAATCGCCAAGGCGTTGGCGCGCAAGCCGCGCATTCTCATTCTCGACGAGGCCACTTCGGCGCTCACGGCCGCAGATGTCTCGAAAATATTCGAGGTCCTGAAACGCCTTCGCAGCGAGGGGCTCGCCCTGCTTTACATTTCCCACCGCATGCATGAGATCGCCGAGCTCGCCGACGAATGTTCGGTTTTCCGCAATGGCCAGAAGGTCGCGACTTACGAGGCCGGGACCAAGACCGACAATCAGGTGGTCGAACTGATGATCGGGCGCGAATACAGCCATGTCTTCCCGCCAAAGCCGCCGCTGCGGGGAGACTCCGGCTCGCCCGCGCTGGAGATTCGCAACCTCTCCTGGATGGACAGGCTGCGCGATATCTCATTCCACGTGCGCGCCGGCGAAATCGTGGGATTGGGCGGCCTCGACGGTCAAGGACAGCGCGAATTGCTGCTGGCCCTGTTCGGCGTGTTGCGCGGGTGCGCCGGGCAGGTGCTGATCGGCGGCCAATCGGAGTCGATTTCGAGCCCGACGCAGGCCAAGGGCGAACGAGTCGGCATGGCGTTGATCCCGGAGGATCGCAAGACCGAAGGCCTGATGCTGGCGATGACGGTGCGAGAGAATTTGACCTTCGCTTCGCTTGACCGGATCTCGCGCGGCGGCTTCATCGACCGTGCGGCCGAACAGCAGATGATCGACGAAATGATCGCTCTGCTCGCGATCAAGACGAACGGTCCCGACATCGCCGTCGGCGCGCTGTCGGGCGGCAATCAGCAGAAGGTGGTGATCGCCAAATGGCTGATGAACAGGCCGCGCATCATCTTGCTCAACGATCCCACGCGCGGCATAGATGTCGGCACCAAGCAGGAGATCTATCAGCTTCTGCGACGGCTCGCCGATCGCGGCGCGGCGATTCTGTTCTATTCCACCGATTACGACGAGCTGATAGGCTGCTGCGACCGTGTGCTCGTGCTGTACGATGGCATGATCAAGCGCGAACTGAACGGCGACGAAATCACCGAAACGGCGCTGATCGCGAGCGCGCTCAACATCTCGACGGGGGAGGCTGGCGCCATGACGGCCTCGGGCACATGAAAGATTGGCGCTTCTGGTTCGCCGAACAGCGCGGCACGCTGCTCGCCATGGCTATTTTCGCGGTCATGTTCGTGATCTACTGCGCCAATCATCCCGCCGGCTTCAGCGCCAACGTGGTGCAGACCGCCGCCAACAAGGGCGTCCTGCTCGCCTTCGTCGCGATGGCGCAATCGCTGGTCGTTATCACCGCCGGCATTGATCTTTCGGTCGGCATGGTCTTCACGCTGACCAACTGCCTCGCTTCGGCGATCGTCGTTGGTTCGCCGCTGCAAGTCGCTTTCGGCGTCGCAGCGGTGCTGCTGGTGGGCGCGCTCTGCGGCGCCGTCAACGGCCTCATAGTCATTTATGGCCGTTTGCAGCCAATCGTGGCGACCATCGCCAGCGGCGCCGTCTATTTCGGGCTGGCGCTCGCGCTCCGGCCGACGCCGGGCGGCAGCGTCAACGAGACGCTCGCCGACTCGCTGACGGGCCGATTGTTCGACTTCGTTCCCGCGAGCCTGGTGGCGCTCGCCGTCGTCGTGGGGATCGTCTGGTTCCCGTTCAGCCGCTCCGTGACGGGCCGGGCGGCCTACGCCGTCGGGTCCTCCGAGCCGGCCGCCTACATGTCGGGCGTGCCGGTCCGGCGCGCCAAATTCGTAGCTTATACGCTGTCGGGCTTCCTGGCCGGCGTCGGCGGTCTGTTCGTGACCTTTTTCACCTATACCGGCGATGCCGCTTATGCGAGCGGCAACGCCTACACGCTGTTCTCGATCGCAGCGGTTGTGCTCGGCGGCGTCTCGCTGTTTGGCGGAAGCGGCAGCGCGATCGGCGCGATCTTCGGCGCGCTGGCCTTTCGCACCATCGGCGATCTCCTGTTCGTGTTCGATTTTGACCCGCTTTGGCAGCCGCTGTTTCAAGGCGTCGTGCTGCTGCTGGCGGTCAGCCTCGGCGCGTTCGGTCTCCTGCGGGTGCGCAACCGTCTGGAATGGTTCGGATGAGCGATATCGTCCGGACCGAAAAGACAGCTTTCTGGCGCCGCTTCGATCCCGCGGTGGCGACGGCGTTCGGCTGCATCTTGCTGCTGCTGTTCGTCGGCAGCCTCTATTCCCGCAATTTCCTCTCTCCGGAATATCTGCTGCAGCAGCTCAAGGTCGCCTCGTTCCTGGGCGTGATCGCCAGCGGCATGATGCTTGCGATCCTGCTCGGGCAGATTGATTTGTCCTTGCCGTGGGTCGTGACCGTCGGCGCGATGATGTCCTGCGCGATCGGCGGGCACGGACTGACCGGCGCGATCCTCGCGGTGCCTTGCGGCGTCGCGTGCGGGATCGCGATCGGGTTGGTGAACGGCTTTGGAGTCGCCTATTTGCGCATACCCTCGATGATCGTCACGCTCGCCACCAACGCGGTCGCGCAAGGCCTGATGGTTGTCTATACCGGCGGTTTCTCGCCCAAGGATTCGGCTTCGCCGGTCATGCGCTACATCGCGACCGGATTTGCGATCCCCGGCGTGCCGAATTCTGTCCTCTGCTGGGCGGTCGTCGGCCTGGCGACCGTGATTATTTTGAACCGCACCATCTTCGGGCGCGCCATCTACGGCATCGGCAATCGCGAGCGCGCGGCCTATCTCTCGGGAGTCGACACCCGCAGGGTCGTCATGACCGTGTTCGCGATCTCCGGCGCCGCGTCGGCGTTCGGCGGCGTGTTGCTTGCCGGCTACGCCTCAAAGGCCGCGCAGTCGATGGGCGACGCGTATCTCTTGCCGGCGATCGCCGCGGTCGTCCTTGGCGGAACCTCGATCCTGGGCGGGCGCGGGAGCTATCTGGGCACCGTCGCGGGGGTCTTGCTGATTACCCTGCTTCAGTCGATTCTTTCGGTGATGCAGATCCCGGAATATGGCCGGCAGATCATCTACGGCGTTGTGATCATCGCCATGCTGCTGCTCTACGGGCGCGAGCGGCTCGCGCGCTGAAGGCCAATCATGCTCGCTCGGCTCCCATTCATGCTTTCGACGTCCTCCGAAGCGAGCCGCGCGGCGACGCTTTCCATCATCGGTAAGCCGGCTTTCGCCGCTCCCCTCGGCGGCTCGACAAATTCGGCCGGAGGGCGTCTGAAATGAGGGCCGACGCGATCCATCGAGGGATCGGCGATCCCAGGCGTCCTTCCTGCGCGGCGCGCGCCGCTCCGCTTGCGAAAATGGCCGTCGCGGCCATGGAGCGCCCTCCGGGGGAGCCTCTTCGTGGATGAGGGGTTCCGCAAGCGCTGCGTCAACATTGCCGCCGTGCGCGAGCAGGCGCGCCGAGCGCTGCCGCGTCCCGTCTTCGATTTCACCGACGGCGGCGCGGAGGATGAGCGGACGCTGCGGCGCAATGAAACGGCGTTCGACGAAATCGCGTTGCTGCCGCGCACGCTAGAAGGCGCCGCCGAGCGCGATCTTTCGGTCGATCTGTTTGGACGCCGCGCCTCGATGCCCCTGATGATCGGCCCGACGGGTCTGGCCGGCCTGATGTGGCCCGACGGCGAGGCCGCCGCCGCGCGCGCCGCCGCCGCGGCCGGAGTCCCGTATTGCCTGAGCCACGGCTCGGTCTGCACGATCGAACATCTCGCGGCGACCGGCGCTTCGCCACGATGGATGCAGGTATTCATCTACCGCGACCGCGGGCTCACCGAGGAATTCGTCGCCCGCGCCGCCGCCAGCAATTACGACGCGCTCGTGCTGACGATCGACAATCAGCTGACCGGCAACCGTGAGCGCGATCTGCGCAACGGCTTCACGATCCCGCCGAGCTTCCGATTTGCCGACAAGGTCGCGATGATATCGAAGCTGGAATGGCTTTTGCGCATGCGGCGCGAATTGCCGCGTATCACATTCGGAAACTATGTTCGCGCTGACGAGCCCTCGGACGCGGCCAGCGTCGCCAAACGCATGGTCGCCATGCTCGATCCCTCTCTTTCCTGGCGCGATGTCGACTGGCTGCGCAGGATCTGGCGCGGACCGCTGCTGATCAAAGGGGTCTTGCATCCCGCTGAAGCCAAGCAGGCGCTGGCCCACGGCGTCGACGGCATCATCGTCTCCAACCACGGCGGTCGCCAACTGGATGGGGCTTCGTCCTCAATCGAAGCGTTGCCCGCGATCGTCGAAGCGGTTGCCGGAGACGCGCCTCTTCTGCTGGATGGCGGAATTCGCAGGGGCGTCGACGTCATCAAGGCTTTGGCGCTCGGCGCCCGTTCATGTCTCATCGCGCGCCCGCAGCTCTGGGGCCTCGCCATTGCCGGCCAGGCCGGCGTCGCCCATGTGTTGGAATTGTTTCGCGGGGAGATCGATCGCGCGATGGGCTTGATGGGGGCCTCGAACGTCTCGCAGATTTCGCGCGACCGGGTCGCCATGCGAGGATTTGGCGGGCATTCCGCGGGTTCAACATAAATCCGGCGGGAAGTGGCCGGGAATTGTCACCCCCCTCGCCTCCGATGAATGCGCAGACGGTCAGCTCGACGATTCGCCTTCACACGACGCCGTGGCTCGCTGGGATCGGGCCGCTCCCGATGACCGCAGCGAGCGCGCCGGATGCGTATCGTTGCGACGAGGCGGCGGCCCCGGCGGCTTTCGATCGGTCAGGCCGGTCGGTCCGTCAGCGTTGAACTCGAGAACCCAATCGCGAAGGCCTGAAGCGCGGCGCCGCCGATCCTGGCGGCCGTCTGCGCATCGCGCGTCAAACGATCGCCGCAGCCGCCCGTCGCGATCTTGAATATCCTCGCGAGGGCGCTGCCGCCAGGATCTCAAAGCCGCCTGAATCTGGCAGGCAGGTCACGGATTCCCCGCCCAAAAATTCGTCGGAATATGCGACGAAGATAAACGTTGTTTGACCGTGAAATATATGCACGTAATTTTTGAGTCAAAGTCTTGGCTAATTTCCACAGTTGGTCTAATTTTATTTTGGAAGCGAGATCTTCAGGGCCTCAAAGCAGATGGGCCGTGAGCCGCCAAAAAAATCGCACAGCCATTCGAGAGGTGGGACGGTACGAGCGGAGGCTGACTATGAAAGCGGTCGCAGCTTTGTTTTTCTTTCTCGTCACATGTTTGACATCCTGGACCGCGTTGGCTGAAAGGCGTGTCGCGCTGGTGATTGGGAATGGCGCATATCAGCATGTCACAAAGCTCCCAAATCCGGCAAACGACGCCAGATCCATGGCCGAATTGCTTAAATCCGTCGGATTCGAAGTCTTCAGCGGCGTTGATTTGAGTTGCGACGAAATGGTGAACCGTGTCGCCCAATTCGGAGAGAGCGTGCGCGACGGCGCCGATGCGGCCGTCATCTTTTACGCGGGTCACGGCGTCCAGATCGCCGGCAAGAATTATCTGATTCCGGTCGACGCCAATCTTCACTCTGCATTCGACGTGAAGGCCAACGCTATCGACGCCGACGACCTCGTCGACAATGCTTCGGGCGCGAAGGTCAAGCTCGTTCTTCTGGATGCATGCCGGGACAATCCGTTCGCCGAACAGATGTCGAAAGGCGATGCCAAGACTTGCAGCGCGGCCGGCAATTCCGGGCTCGCCGCGATGCAGTCCGCAGAAGGAACGATGATCTCATTTGCTACGAGCCCTGGGGCCGCAGCCATCGACGGCGCGGACGAGCATAGCCCCTTCACCCGTGCGCTTCTCGACAATTTGGCGGTCCCCGGCGTGGAAATCAATGACGCCATGATGAAGGTGCGGGCCGAGGTGCAAGCGTCGACCGACAAAAAGCAATTGCCCTGGGCCAACACCAACATGACCGGAAAATTCTTCATCGTGGCGGCCGTCGAGACGCCCGCTGAGCCCGCGGCAGGTCCGCAGACGCCGTCGACCGGTCCAGCGCCCAACGCCGGCGTCTCGGACGCGCAAGCCGTCGAGACCGCATTCTGGCAGTCGGCGCAAGCCTCGGGGCGTCGTGAAGAATATCTGCTCTATCTGAGCAAATACCCCAAGGGCAAAGGCCAATATAGCGAATTGGCGGAGTTGCGGCTCGCTGAGTTGGACCAGGCGGCTTCGACCGGCGGCGCGGGACCGGGGGTCGCGCCCGGGCCGGCGCCCGGGCCGAAACCCGATCCGGCCGCGCTCAAGAGCGAGGATGCGACCAAAGCGACCGAGGATGCGCTTGCGCTGGACACGGGCCGCTGGCGCGAGGTGCAAAGCCGTCTCACCGCGCTTGGGTTCGGGACCGGCGGCGTCGACGGCAATCCCGGCGATGCGACTCGCCGCGCTCTGACCAACTGGCAAACCGCCCGGGGCTACAAGGTCTCGGGCTTTCTCAACAAGCCGCAGATCGACGCTTTGCTGGCCGATACGGCGCCGGCGGGAGCGACCGCCGCCGCGCCGACGCTTTCAAGATCGGCGGCGCCGACGAATTGGCAAGCGCACGGCTATGGAACGCGACCCGCTGCGGCGCCCGGCGCAGGCGTCATACTCCAGGGGATCGGCCAGGGTCTCGGCCATGTCATGGGATGCAAGTTGGTGGGCTGCTGACCGAGGGCCTCCAAATCGACGGTTGAAGTCGTGATCCGAACTTTGGCGACGTTTCCGGATTTCGCCAAGAATGCGGCAGAGCGTCGAGCCACTTGGGTCGGGAGTTCCGGGGAAGAGGGTCGATGAGTTCAACTGAGAAAACCAGGAACCGACGGCTTGGCGGACTGCGCTCGCCCTTGAATCCGACCTTCTCCTTCGGCAAGACGGCGGCGCGCCTGATCGCGACCTCCGTCCTGGCGATCGGTTTCGTCGTCGCGAACACTCAGGCGAACGCGCAAACTCATGCGACTGGCCTGACCGCGTCCGATCCCGCATTGGCGGCGTCTCTGCCGACCGCGCATTTGCGACGAGGTTATGTCTCCGACCGGGTAGATCTGAGCCCAAACATGCCCGCGCCCGGCGATCAAGGCAAAGACGGCACCTGCGCCTCATGGGCGGCAGTGTACGGAGCTGGCAGCTATTACGCCCGTTTTCAGCAGCGCAACTCCAACCTGCTTCTCAGTCCCGCCTTTGTCTTCAACCAGGTCCATCACGACAGCAAACAATGCGCCGGCTCGAGCCTGATAGAAATCCTGCTGTTCATGAAGGATCACGGAACCGCATCTCTGGACGATTTTCCGCAATCGCGCTTCTGCGTCGACGAAGACAAGACGGCGCAAGCCGCGACGCCCGTTTTTCATATCAACGACGCCGTGGTCCTGTCGATGGCGCCCTACGACGACGAAGGCAAAAGAAAGGTTGATAAAGCCTTCGATGTCGATTTGGTCCGCCAGCTGCTCAGCGACGGGTATCCGGTCATTGTCGGCATGCGAACCACCGAGGACCTTCTCGACGACCTGCGCGCGGGCGACGTCTATACGGCGCAGTATGCGGGCGATACGAGCAAGCATCATGGCCGTCACGCATTCGTGCTCGTCGGCTACGACAATGGCAAGCAAGCGTTCAGAATGATGAATTCGTGGGGGAAAGACTGGTCGGATAACGGATTTGGCTGGATCAGCTACGACAGCGCCCAGTCCGAAATCGAAGAGGCGTTCGCGATCGAAGGCGACCATCCGAGCCCGCCTCCGGCCGCAGCCCCGGTTCCCGCGCCTCAGCCTCAGCCTCAGCCTCAGCCACAGCCGCAGCCGCAACCCGGACCGCAACCGCAGCCGCATGCGAACGTGCCGGATCCTCATGGGGTCGCCAATCTCGATTGTTCGCATCTCGAATTGGTGCGAAGCCCGCAGGGCGATCGGCTGCAGGGATTCGTGGAAACCGAAGCAGATCGAGCGCGGGCCAACGCGATACTCGCGCAAGCCGAGGCCAAAGTCGGACCCGCGGGGAGACCGGTCCTCGCAGATAGAATTGACATCAGGCCCTGGCCGCAATGCGAGGCGTTGCTGACTCTGGAGGGCTCTTTGGCCGCGGCGGATCGTCCCAAATTGCGCACGCTCAACGGCCAGACGTCGTTTGCCATAGGCGAGCGCTTTGGCTTCGAACTCGAGACCCCGAATTATCCCTCGTTCCTCTATCTGATCTATTTGCAGGCGGATGGGCAGGCGGTCAATTTGTTGCCTAGGAACGGCCCAGTGCGCAGGCAGGTGGCGCCGAGAACTGTCGTGCGGTTGGGCGATGCGGGGAGCAATGGTCCGAAATTCAAAGCCGCGGCGCCGACCGGTCAGGAAGCCGTCATTGCCATCGCCGCGCGAAGCCCGATAGCGCAATTGGAAGAGTTGGAGCAATCCGGCGGGCGCTATTATCGGGCGAAATTCGACAATAGAGGCGACCCGCTGAACGACCCGCCAGATCGGCGCGTGCTCTCCGCGCTCAACGACGGTCTGCGTACGCAGCCCATCGTCGGAGCAACGCCGCGAGTGATCGGCGCGGACATTCTTTTCCTCACCATCGGAAGATAGTGACCATGTCGCGAAAGCTTTCCATTCTCGCAGCCGCACATATCGCGACAGCGTTCCTGCTCGTCGCGAACCTTGCGCATGGCGACAGCCTCGACCCTGACGCAATCGTCAAGGCTCTGCTGCCCAAGCCGAAAAGCGCGGTCTACCGCAGTCTGCTCAATCGTGGGGTCGACGTCGACCCGGGCTCGGAACCCGAAGCGCCGCCCGAAATCGACTTGATGGTCAATTTCGCGTTCGACTCCGCTACCCTTACCAACGATGGCGCGCTCACGCTGGCTGCGCTCGGAAAAGCCTTGACGGACCACCGGTTGGACAAACTGCGCTTCCGCATTGTCGGCCATACCGACGCGAAGGGGTCTGCGGCCTACAATGAAAGTCTTTCCCTGCAGCGCGCGCAAACCGTTGGCGCCTTCCTCTATCAATTCTATCAGATCGATAGGTCGAGACTCGACCTGTATGGGAAGGGCGCCAGCGAATTGCGCGATCCCGCGCATCCCTTCGACGGGATCAATCGGCGCGTGCAAGTCGTAACGATCGTCCCCGCCGAAAGTCTGCAGACTCCCTCTCACTGAACCGGGCGCCGGGACGGCCGAACCTTCTCATAGTCTCTTCGTCTCGATACGGGCGAGTTTCAACTCCACATAGTAGGATGGGCAGAGCTTAGCCGCGGCTTCGAGATAGGGACGGGCCTCAGCGCCCGATCCCCGCGCGAGGGCGACGAGACCTAGGTAGAAACTGGATTCGCACGTCTGCTCGTTTTGCTTTTGCGGGTTGTCCGCGGCGGCCGCCGCGGCGGACAGTTGTTGAGAGGATATTTCTCCCAGGAACATGGCGAATATCGGCCATGGCCAGGCATTCTTGTCGATCGTGGCGGCGTAGGATTTCAACTCTAAAGTATCGTCCTGGCCGGCGCGGAGGCGCGCGATGTGCAACCATATCTCATTGTAGACATAGCTTGGATCCAACTTGACGGCCGCTTTCAGATCTTCAATCGCCTGCGCATATCGTCCGGCCTCGATCTCCGTCAGACCGCGGCCCCCCCGAGTGTCGGAGTCCTCGGGAGCGATTGCGATCGACTCGTCGAACGCCGCCATTGCGCCCGCAAGATCGTTCTTGTAAAGCAGCGCCCAACCCAAGCGTCTAGCGGATTTGGCGTGTGCAATCCGCCAATCGGCAGCGTCGACCTGGTCGCTCGAATGCGCCATTGCGATAGCAAGCGCCGACTTCGCCGCGCTGAGCGCATCGTCGATCTGGTCCAGATCCAGCAATGTTTGGCCTACGTCGACGTATGCGTCGTAGACGCGCCACTGGAAGTGCTCGTTCTTAGGGTCCTTGGCGGCCAGAGCCTGCGCCAAGCGAAGCGCTTCTCGATAAGCCTCGAGCGCGTCGTTCCGTTGCAGCGCGCCGGCCATCGCGTCTCCGATCCTGGAGTTGAATGTGGCCGCGCGTTCCAACCCCTGATCGTTGTTCGGATCTTTCGCAAGAAGCTTGCGCGTTTCCGCAAGTCCTTGTTTGTAGGCCTCGCTCGCCGCCGCGAACTGGTTATGGCTCTTGAGCGCGTCGCCGGTTTCCTGATATAAATCGCACAGGAACAATTGATAATCGGTCCTGTCCGGAGCCTTGGCGAGAAGCGCGGATAGTGTGTCGCGGGCCTGGCGATAGGCTGCAAGAGATGTCGCGAGGCGCCCGAGGCTTTGCGCCTCCCTGGCGATGCCTTCATTGGCGGCAGCGAAATTTTGGCGCCATTGATCGTTCGCGGGATCTTCGGCGATAAGCGACTTCGCTAAGGCCAGCGCGTCTTGTTGGACTTGCGCCGCGGCCTCGTATTTATGTTGTTCGTCCAGCGCGTCTGCGATCTTCGTGTAGACATCGAGGGCGCCCGCCTGCCAGTCTGTGTTATTGGGATCATTGGCGATGAGCGATTTCCGGATGGTCAGCGCGTCATTGTAGAACGACAGCGCCTTGTCGGACTGATTCAGATCGGTCAGGACGTTGCCGAGTCGATACTCGTAGGAAGACAGTCGCCATTGTCTTGACGCGTCCTGCGGGGACTTGCCGGCTCGGGCTTTCGCATAGGGAAGGCCATCCTGGTAGGCGACCAACGCGGCGTCGTAATGCTGTTGCTCGAGAAGTATGTCGCCGACGTCGAAGTCCAAGTCATCCAACTGTCCTTGCAATGAATCGTCGTCTGGACGCCCGGCGAGGATCGCCTTGGCGAGCGTCAGCCCTTCCTGATAGGCGCTCAAGGCGGCTTCCAGCTGATGATCGTCCTTGAGCGCGTCGCCCAAGAATTCGTAGGAATACACGGTACGTCTCTGTCCCGCGATGTCGGTAGGAAATTTCGATCTCATCGATTTGCGCAATTCGAGAGCTTTCCGATAGGCCGCGATGGCGTCTTGAATGCGCCCTCGGGCTTTGGCCACGTCGCCAAAATCCGACTCGGAGTTCGCAACATTGTTCTGCCATATCGCACTGTCAGGATCTTGGGCAAGGAAAGCGTCGGAAATTTCGAGAGCTTCACGATACGAAGCCTCGGCTCCCTCGAAGTTATGGGTTTCAAACAGCGCCTCGCCGATGTCGCGGTCGATCACGGCGAGATCCTGCGACCATCCGCTGTTCTTGGGGTCGATTCCGGCGAGTTTGCTGGCGATGTCACGCGCCGCGCGATAGTGCGCCATTGCGGATTCGTGTTGATTGTTTGACCATTCGATTGAGCCGACCGTTTCCTCGGCAGAGAAAAGGCCGAGTTTCCACTGCGCGTTCGCGGGGTCCTTGGCGACAAGGGCCTTTGTGATTTCCAGTCCCGCGCGACATGCGTTCAATGCAAGGTCCGGATGCGACAGTTGCCGCTCGGCATCGGCGATCTTTCGGTAGATCTCCGCGAGTTCGTCCTGAAACTTGACGTTGTCGGGATCTTTGGCGACAAGCGGCTTCAATATTTCAAGGCCGTCCTGCTCAGCGGCGAGCGCGGCTTCGGTCTTGTCCATTTTGAACAACACGTCTCCGATCAACCGGTCGGCGATAGAGACGGACATCTTCCATTCGATCTTGTCCGGCTCCTTGGCCACCAGCTTTTTGGCGAACTCGAGGCCGTCCTGAAACTTGGCGAGCGCCTGATCGAACTCGCCCTCGGCCAGCAGCAGGTGGCCGACTTCGTCATAGGCCCGGCTGAGATCTTCCAGCCAATGCTGGTTTTCCGGGTCTTCTGCGACAAGCGCCTTTGCGAGATCGAGAAATTCCTGATAGGCGGCGAGCGCTTCGTCGCGCCGCCCAAGGTCTGTGAAAGCGTCTCCAAGCGTCTTGTCCGCGACGGCAAGACCCTGACGCCATTTCCCGTCGTGCGGAAACTGATCCGCCCCTTCGCGGTAGATCTTCCGGGCCTGCTGAACGATGGCGAGCCCGCCCTTTGCGTCGCCGAGATCGACGAGCGCCTCGGCCTGCATGGCCAGGGCGGACGCTTGCCCATAGCGCAGATCCGGCGTGGATTGACCCGCCTTCAGGAGTTGTTCTTGCAGCTCGCGCGCCCGATCCAGGATGTCCTTGACGATGCCCAGCGGCAGTCCCGAATCCCTGAATTTCTGCGCGAGGTCGAGAGCCAGGCTGTTGGCTGTCTTGGTGGCCAGATTCAGGTTGAGCTCCGCGCGTTCGGCCTGGCGGCGCGCTTCGTCGGCCTGCTGGCGCGCGTCCTTCCAGAACCAGGCGGCGGCTCCAACCAGGATGAACATGCCCGCCGCGGCGACGACCGCGATCTGGCGACGGCGGCGCTCGGACTTGGCTTGGCTTTGCAACCGTCGCAATTGCGTCTCGGCGTCCGCGCGCGCAGCCTCCGCCGAGGCCGTCACGAAGGCGTGCGCGCGCTGCGACAAGGCCAGGCGGCCCTCGTCGATGAGATCCATCGCCGCCGAAAGCGCGCGGCCCTCCTGCAGCAGGTAGGACGCATCCTGCGAGCGGGCTTCCCAGGCTTTGGCCTCGCCTTCGAGGCGCTCGCGCAACTCGAGCGCGCTGCGCCGATCCTCCAGCAGTCGCTGCGCGCGGGGCCAATGGGTCAGCAGCGCCTCATGCGTGAGGCGCAGGCTCCGCGCCCCCTGGGCCGCTTCGTCGAGGGTCACGAGACGGGCCGCCATCATGGCTTCCATCGCGCGCCGACGAGGCTCGGTCTCGAATGCGGCGTCGAGCGTCAGGGTTCGCCCAACCACCGCGCCGCCGTCCTGGTCGGGCCTCGCCAGAGCGAGGATCACGTCTTCCGCCGCGCGAATCATCGCGGGATCGTCGCCGAAGGCGGTGATTGTGCGCTCCTCGGCATGGCGGCCGATGGCGCCCTCGAGGCCGCCGATGCGTTCATAGGCCGCGAAGGTGATCGCGCCGCTCTTGCGGTCCCGCAGGTCGTAAAGACGGTCCAGAGCGAATTGAAGCAGCGGCAGACTGTCGGGAGAGCGGGCCGCCGCTTCCACCAGCACGTCGGCCAGAGGCGTTCCGGAAGCATCCTTGCCTTCGAAGACCAGACCGGCCAGGTTGGCCGGCCCCAGCACCATGTCTCGCAGAGCCGCGCGGTTGGGCCGCTCCAGGCGATAGAGCCTGGCGTCGGAAGCCAGGCGCGACAGCGGCTTGCTGTCTTCGAGCCGCGCCAAGAGATCCGAACGCAATGTCGCGAGGACCCACACCGCGCCGCTCTTGGCCAGCCTTTCGATCACGGCGGCGAAGCGGTCGCGATCCAGACTCCTGTCGGCGCTGGATGCGGCGTCGCCTTCGCGAGCAAACAGAAGAACGTCTTCGAGTTGATCGACCAGGAGCGCAAGCTTGGATCGCCTCGTCCCGTCCTGCGGCGAGAGGATCGCGGCGACCTGGGCGACCAATTCGCCGGGATCCTCGCCCATCAGGCCGATCAGCCGATCTTCGCGGTTCGCGTCTTCGGGGTAGAGTTCCGGCAGGGCCGCCGCGAGCGCTTGAGCCAGCGCGCGCAGCGGCGGGCGATTGGGCTGCACAGGGGCCAGAACAGCGCTGCGCCAGGCGTCCGCCTCGTCCGCCTCGGCGGTTATGTCTCCAAGCAGACCGGCGCGCGCCAGCGACGATTTGCCGGCGCCGCTCCCGCCATGGATCAAGAGAAACCCGACGCCCTGCGCCGCCGTCGTCCGCAGCCGCGAAAGAGCCTCCTCGCGCGCCCGGCCGCGCCCGAAGAAAATCGAGCGCTCGGCTTCGCCAAAGGACGCCAGGCCGCGATAGGGCGATCCCTCCCAGGCCGGGGTGCGCGGCCCGGCGGCCTCGACCCAGGGAATGCCGAGCGCGGCCAGAATTTCGCCGACCTGATCGGCCTCGTGGATCGCAAGTCCAAGACCGCGCAGCCGCTCGCGCAGCAACTCGTCCGCGTCCGCGCCGTTGGCTTTCGGCCAGGCCGCGTGCAGCTCGACGCCGCGTTCGCGTTCGGACTGAAAACGCGCGATCGATCCGGCAATCTTCTCCGGGATATGGCCGATTTCGGCGATGCGCAGGTGATAGTCGACCTGTCCGGTCGCCCAAACGACTGTCGACGCCGTCTCGCCGGCCTCGGCGAGACGGCCTTGCTTGTGCAAGGCGTGGGCCAGGAAGGCGGCCAGTTGCCAGCTATCGCCGGCATGAATCTGGCTGGACAATTCGAGTCGGAATGCGTCATGGCCGAAGCTGCGCGCGATTACGCCGGAGCCCTTGGCGACAAAGGCTCGATAACTCGTCATCAGTCCGGAAATCACCTGCGCGGTGCTGCCGAGCGCCACGATCGACGATTCCCCGGCCTCGAGATCAATTATGGCCTCAATCTCGACCGGACCTTGGGTCGTGGCGATAAGAACCCGCACGCGGTCGTTCGTCATGGCCTGCGCTCCACACGACATAGGCTCTTCAATCGACACTAGATCTGCGGCTGAGGAAAGATCAACAACCAGACCTAGCGATTCAACAACAAGGGGGATGGCCGGTTCGCGCCGTCGCCCCATATGCACACGGCGGGTCCGTGGTTGCACGGACCCGCCGGACGCCGCCGTCAGTAGGAGGCTTGGTAATACCGCACGGCGTCGGACATCGACGCGGTGAAGCCGTCAAGACTGAGCGTCCAGACCGCCGCGCCGTCGCCGAGATCGACCACCGCTTGCGCTCCGCCTGCAAACATCTTCAGCACTTCGGCAGAGACATTCGGGATTTCAATCATGTCGCGATCATCGACCACCGCAGTGCCGGTGTAGGTCGCGCCGTCGATCCGGAGGCGAACTTGCACCGAACCATCGGACCTCAGGTTCCAGCTCGGATCGCTCAGGACGAGCGAAAGCGTGTCGCCCTTGACCACAAACGCAACCATCCCGCCCTTATCCAGCTTCGTCATCGCGCCATAGGCCATCTGGCCATTTCCGGTCGTAGCGATGCCCTGCCAGGCGCCGTGAGGGCTCATCACCGTCGCGGCTTCCGAGGGGGAGGACGAAGCCAGCGAGCCGATCGAAATCGCGCCCAGGATCAGCTGTCCGGCGATCAAGCCTCCGGCCAGGCGCCGTATCAAAGTCTGTGCGTTGAACATGTCCAATCTCCTTCAGTTGGGCCGCTCCAGCAGCGGCTTATTTGTTGAGACGGACGCTCTGAGGATTTTTGCAGCCGCGCGGACTTTATTTTTCTTCCGTCCCGGCGCGATTGCGCCTGCGCCTGCCGCGCTCGAGCCGATTGTGGGCTCGCAACGCGGAACGGCGCAGGCCGCCTGGCCTGCGCCGTCCCTATCTGTTTGAGCCGGCCCGATGGGTTGGCGCAATTAGTTTGACGTTGCGGTCTCCAAACCGGCGGCGGCGTCGATTGCGCTGGCGGCGTTGGTCAGGTTCAAATCCCAGCTCTCGTCGGCGATCGAGATCGTCGCGCGATCGCCATGATACATCGACTTGAGAACCTTGGCCGAAACGTGCTCGATCGCGATCGTCTGACCGTCCACCACCCGCGAGGTGCCGGTGAAGACGTGGCCGTCAATATCCATCTTGACGTCATAGGAGCGGCCCGCCGCAAGGCGCCAGGTCGAATCGGCGATCAGGAACACGAACTCGCCATTCACCTTTCCGATCATCAGCTTGGAGCCGTTGTCGAAAGTGTCGACGATGACCCGGCGACCGCTGTCGTCAACCAGAACCTGCCAGCTGCCATAGGCCGCAACGACATTCGAAGTTCCCGAGGTGCGTTCCGGGGCCGGAGCCGGCGCGGGGGCGGGAGCCGGGGCGGGAGCGGGAGAGGCAGGCGCGGAGGCGACGTCTTTGCAAACGCCGAAGTAGCAGACCTGCGAGGCGGCGGCCGGTCCCGCAAAAGCGGTGGCGAGGGCGAGGCCGAGGATGGTGTTGCGAAGAGCGGACATGGTTGAACTCCGTTGCTAAGAGAGGGTTGGCGCTGAGGGCGACGCCGTTTCGCATCGCCTGAACAGGAAGACGGAGGCGGTCCAAAAATTTGCGGCCGACGCGCCGATATTTTTTCCGCGGCTCGTTTTCCGCTCCTCGCCGCGCCCTCCATCCGGCCAACGACAAGAAGGCCCAGGGCTTGCGCCCTGGGCCTGCGCCCCGGCCGAGGCCGAGGACAACCGGCGGTCGCGGCGTGCGCGACTCAGACTGCGCGGCGAACGTACTCGACGCCGGCCAGGGCAATCTTGTCGATGTCATCGACTCCGCCTCGGCCGCGTTCGAAGCCGGCGGTGATGGCCGCGGTCCGCTCCTGAGCCGTCCCGTGATGCTGAGGATTGCGAAAGTCCGTGTCGCCCAACCGGTTGAAGGTTTCGCCTACGGCAAACAGATCGAGGTCCGGATGCTCCTTCTTGCGCGTGGCCAGAAAAACGCCGGCCAGAAAGTCGGCGTGCAATTCGATCGGCCGCGCTGTGGAGTTGAGCTGCGCCAGTTGCTCATGATACCCGTGTTGAAACTGGTGAATATGCCCGAACTCATGGGCGCAAATGGCGATCACCGTCATGCCGGCGTCGTTATTCGCCATCTCCTCGATGAAGAGTCGTTTGCCCATAATGACGGTGCCGAAAGTGCCGGGCATGACGGCGTCCGGCGCCGCAAGAGCGTTCGGCGACCGGGAATCGTCGTAGAAGCCGAAACCGGGATGGACTTTGAAAGTTTCCGCCAGGCCGAGCAAGGCCGCGCCGAGGAACTGGTCCGTGACGGCGTCGCCGGAACTCAAAGTCAATTCGATCGTCTGCGACGAGGGCGCAACCATCCCTGGCGGTCGCGACGTGAGCGCGCCCACAGTCCCTCCGCGAAGACAGCAACCGCACGGGCGAAGCGAAACCGCCGAGGCGGGACGCGACCGCAATACGGAGGGGGCGAAAGCGGCGGCCGCGAGGCCGCCGAGGAAAGCGCGACGAGTGAAATTTGACATGGGGGTCTCCTGAGTGAGGGCTACACCCCCTTGGACGGACGCCCGGAAGATTTTCGACGCGCCGACGACCAAAAACTTGAAAGAATCTCGTCGGCTTCCGGCCCGGAAAAGTTCGAGCGCTTGCACGGCGTTTGTCGCCAGAATAGTCTTTTTACATAGTCTCACGCGAAAGGTGCGTGGCATGCTCGCCGTCATTCATGGCAATGATGTCGATTTGATCGACGCGATGCGGCGCGGCGACGCGGACGCCCAGCAAAAATTCAAGGCGAAATACGAGGCTCTGCTGTTTGAAATCTGCCGGATGTTCACGCCAAACGAAAAGTCCGCCGCGTCGGCGCTGAAGGATTTGCTGCTGTCACCGAATTTTCCCGACTTTTTCGCCGGTTATGACGGTCGAGCCTCTGTTCAGACATTTGCGAGCAAGGTCCTCAAAGACGGATTTCTGTTCGAGCGGCTGAGGGCAATCATTCGACGGGACAAGGAGATCGGGATCGAGGAATTCGCGGCGTTCTTCCGCAGAGACATTGCGAGGAAAGTCAAACGGCGGATTGCGAACCCCGAACTGCACGAAGACGCCGTTAACTGGGTCTTGGAGCAGGTTATCAAGAACGATCGCGGCCAGCTCGCGGTTTGGGCCGAGCAGGCGGACTCGCCCGCATTTGTGATCACGAAGCTCGAATATCTCGCGCAGGATTTCCGTAATTCCGGCGACGCGCCGGTGGAGGGCCGCAAACGCCAACTCCCCGAATGCGTAAAGCGAATGGAAAAGCTTGAGCAGGCGGTGTTCCGCCAGATTTATTTCCACCATGTGTCATCTACACAATTGATCGTTCTCGCGTTGGCGCGAGACTTTGCGGGCGTCGACGCACAGAAGGTCATCGAAGCCAAGGTAAAAGTCGAAGCGACCCTGTCACAGAACGGATATTCGCAAAGCGATGTGTTCGAACCCGCCACCGACTCGATCGACGAGAGGGTGGATATCGCGAGCGGGATGGCCGCCGAAACGGACCCGAATTTCGCCATGGATATGGCTGAAGAAGAGAGGCAACGGGCGGCGTTCCGCCAGGCTCTGCTGGCGGCCGCGCGAGAACTTGCGCCGCGAGAACAACTCTATTTGTTAAAACAACTCGAAGGCAAGCCGTCCAGAACTATCGCGAGGGAATTGAATATTCGCGTAGAGGAAGTATATCAGCTTACTCGCATCGTGCAGGGCAAGTTGCGGAAAAAGCTATTGTCGAGCGAAGCTGCAAAAAATCTTATGGCGACCGTCTCCGGAAATGACAAATATATCGACGCGGCGCCATCCGGAAAGGTCGGCTGAAGAACCCCTCCTCGGCGAAGCAAAGGATGCCAGGAAGATGATGAAACCGAAAATCGCTGAGTTGCTTGACCATCTGACGGCCGCCGCCGGATCTGGGGATGTTGCGCTGCCGGCCGGTGTAGCCTCGCTCGCGCAGGAATGGGCTGAGTTCCTTTCGGACGGGCTTGCCGCGCAAGGGGCGCCTGTGGAGGCTTCGGCGGGCGACATCGCCGCCTATGTGGATGGGCAACTGGCCGGCGCGGAGCTGGAGGCGTTCGAAGCCAAGCTCGTGGCCTCGCCCTCGCTTCGCGACGAAGTCGCCGACCTGCTCGAGAGGAAGGCGGAGCTGGAGTTGCGTCTCGCGCCGCCGCCGCCGGCCTCGGCCGTCAGTGAAGAGGGTCTGCGCGCGACCCTGGCTTCAGGCCGGCCGCTGAGCCTGGACCAGCAGCGCGCGCTTTTCACCGATCGGGCTCTGAGGGCGCGATACAATCATATGATCCGCGAAGAGAAATTGCGCGCGCCTGTCGCCTGGTCCGAGAACCGGGGGAGCGAACGTTCGCTGCAAATGCCGGCCCGGATCGCGGCGTCGAGCGACAAGGTTGTCAACGATCGCACCTTTCCGGGCGGCGCTAGCCACATTGGCCCCGCCGGGAGACCCAATCTCCTGCAAATCCGGATTCAACTCACCGGCGACGCCTTCTCTTTCGATACTTTGGAACTGCGCGGCTCGGACGGCGCCCTGGCTTATCTCGATTTGCCTGAGCCGAACCCGGATCGGGAAATCATACGCGTGGTCGATCTCAATGACCCCTCTGACGCGGAGGCCATACGGCTTCTCCGCGATCCGCTGACAGTCGGGGAGTTTCGCTCAATGCGTTGAGGCCAAGACCGGACTGGTTGAAATTGGAATGGGTCGAGCGATCGCTTGCGAACCTTATCGGCGTTTGCAAATGCCCGCAGGTCCGAGAGGACGGGCGCGAGGTTTGAACATTTCGCCGGGTCCGGGATATTCGTGTTCGAAATCGGCGACTTGCAATCGGCGTTGGCGGCCTTGCGGATCGCGGCGGCGGCGCTGGCGTCGACCGGATTGACGATGATCGCGTCGTCCTTGGCGTCTTCGATCTGCAGCGCGACGTATTTCTGGGTCCTGGCGTAAGCGGACATTCCATAGCGCAAGACGGTGAGGACATCGTCGTCGAACTTGTCCATGGGGACGCCGATCCTGGCGGCCATGGCAAATATCAGAAGGAGCGTTCCAAAAGACAGTCGCCCCTTGCCGACCGAATGGCGGAATTCAGATGTTTGTGGGGAGGAAAATGTCGAAGGGAACGACGATCTGCGCGCTCGCTTCCGACTTTCCCTCCGCGACCGCGCGGTTCATGGCCTCGAGCGCGCGCTCGGCCAGCAAGGCCGTCGGCGTCGAGACGACCGCCGTCAGAACCCCGTCGATGAGCCCGGCCCGCGATTTCGGGGTCAGCTCGTTACAGACGATCGCAAGCTTGTGGCCGGCCTCGTCGCGCGCGGCCGCGATCGCGCCCTCCATGCCGCCTCCGCAGACATAGAGCCCGACGAGATCCGGGCGCTTTGCGATCATTTCCTGCGTTGCGGCATGAGCCAGCCGCGCATCCTCGAGATTGACCAGCGGCTCCAAGGCAACGAAATCGGGCGCATTTTCGCGCAGATAGGCGCGGAACGAGATCTCCGCGGTCTCCTGGCAGAGATAGCGATGGCTGCCGACGATGATGCCGATCTTGCCGGGTCGCGCCGCGGCCTTGGCGATCAGCCAGGCGGCGGTGCGGCCCTCGCGCCTGTTGTCCCGCCCGACATAGCCGGCGCGCGCTTCGGCGGAGAGGTCGGACAGCAGCGCGAAGGTCGGCTTGCCGCGGTCGGCAAGGTCCGCGATCGCCTCGGACACGCGGGGGTGATCGACCGAAACCAGCGCAACCGCATCGGCGCTCTCGCCCATCCGCGCGAGCGCTTCGCATATGGCGCCGGGCGAAATCTCGGTGACATATTCGACCACCGCGCGCCCGCGACAATTGGCCAATCGCGACGTCGCCGCCTCGAGGTCCGAGCCGAGTTGGCGATAGAAAGCGTCGGGCTTCTGCAAAAGGAAGCCGAAGGTCCGCAGCGGCGCTTCGGCGCGCAGGCGCCGTTTCAGCAACGGCGTCGCGTGAAAGCCGATGCGCTCGGCCGCCGCCAGCACCCCCTCGGCCGTGCCCTCGCGCACGCGGTGGCGCGCGTTCAGGACGCGATCGACGGTCGCAACGCTGACCCCGGCGGCGTCAGCGAGATCGAGCAGGGTGGGACGCTTCGACATTGCAGCTCGCGGTTTTGCAAGAATTGCAAGGGCGACGGCTCAGCCTTGATGAAAAATGAAAGAAAATGCAAGCCGCGCATTGAGAACGGACGCGCATGCCGTTAGCCGTTGGGAAGAGACTCCGCTTCGCGGGCGGAATTCCCGAGATGCGCGGCAGTGGCAAGGGAGAGGAAGCGATGTCGCTGGCGGCGATGAGGCGAGATTACAGCCTGTCGGGACCCGAGGCGCGAACGGCCGAGCAAAAGGGGCTCGTTTCGGCGCAATGGTACGCCTGCCCGGTTCCGCGCAAGCAGCTCAAGGAATTGATGCGCCGCAAGGACGGCCCGGCCATTCGCGACACGCTGATCTGGTTCGCGGGCTTCGCGATCTCAGGAGCGCTGGCCTACCATTTCTGGGGCTCCTGGGCCTGCGTCCCCTTCTTCGCGATCTACGGCGTGCTCTATGGTTCGTCTTCAGACAGTCGCTGGCATGAATGCGGCCACGGCACGGCGTTCAAGACGCCGTGGATGAACGACGCCGTCTATCACATCGCCTGTTTCATGATCATGCGGGAGCCGACGATCTGGCGCTGGAGCCATACGCGCCATCACACCGATACGATCATCGTCGGCCGCGATCCCGAGATCATCACGCCGCGCCCGCCCGACGTCTTAGCCTTGCTGCTCAACGTCTTCGCGATCAAGAGCACGATCGCGTTCTTCCAAAAGGTCCTGCTGCATGCGAGCGGCCGGCTGACCGACGACGAGACGAGTTTCGTTCCGCAAATGGAGCGCTCGAAAGTCTATCTGGTCGCGCGAATCTATCTCGCCATCTATGCGGCCCTGATCGCCGCCTGTCTTTACGCGCATTCGATTCTGCCGGCGATGTTCATCGGACTTCCCACCCTGTACGGCGGCTGGCTGGCGCTCTATTTCGGCGGCACGCAGCATCTCGGTCTGGCCGAGGACGTGCTCGACCATCGCCTGAATTCGCGCACCGTATATATGAACCCGATATTCCGCTTCCTCTATTGGAACATGAACTATCACATCGAGCACCACATGTTCCCGATGATCCCCTATCACGCGCTGCCGCGATTGCATGAGGCGATCAAGGCCGATTGCCCCGAGCCCTATCCGAGCACGATCGCCGCTTACGCCGAGATTTTGCCGGCGCTCGCCCGTCAGCTGCGGGACCCCGCCTATTTCATCAAGCGCGAATTGCCGCCCAAGGCGCGTTCCGCGCCCGTCGACGGCGCGGTGTCGGCGGCGGGTTGAGAGGAATTTCCGATATGGCCGAGGAGTGGATCGATGCCGTCGCGGCGCAGGATATCGACAGCGAAGACGTCGTGCGCTTCGACCACGCAGGCAAGACCTATGCGATCTACCGCACCGACGACGATCGCTATTTCGCGACCGACGGGCTGTGCACGCATGAACAGGTCCATCTCGCGGACGGGCTCGTGATGGGCTCGATCATCGAGTGCCCGAAGCACAACGGACGCTTCGACTTCACGACCGGCGTCGCCAAGGGCGCGCCCGTATGCGTCAATCTCCGGACCTATGCGGTCAAGGTCGAGGGCGCGCGCGTCAAGTTGCGCGTCGGTTGAGCCGAGGATCGATGTCCGCGAGCGCCATCGTCGTCGTCGGCGCGGGGGAAGCCGGCGCTCGTGTCGCGATCGAACTGCGCAAGCAGGGGTTCGACGGCGACCTGACGCTGATCGGCGAAGAGCGTCATGCGCCCTACGAGCGTCCGCCGCTTTCGAAAGCCGTGATCGTGGCCGTCGAGCCGCCGGCCGCGCCCGAAATCGCGGATGCGCGCCGCCTGGACGAGATCGGCGTCGAGACAATTCTTGGCGTTTCGGCGAACGCCATAGACCTCTCGGCGAAAAGGCTGTCGCTGACGGACGGTCGAGCGCTGAGCTACGACCGCCTTGTGCTCGCGACCGGCGCGCGGGCGCGGACCCTGAGGCTTCCCGGCGCCGAATTCGCGATGACGTTGCGCAATTATGAGGAGGCGCTGGCGCTGCGCGAGCGATTTCGCCCCGGCGCGCGCATTGCGATCGTCGGGGGCGGGTTCATAGGTCTGGAACTTGCCGCCAGCGCGCGTGCGCGCGGCTGCGAGGTCGTCGTGATCGAGGCGGCGCCGCGCGTGCTGCAACGCGCGACGCCGCCCGAACTCGCTTCGGTCATCGATGCGCGCCATCGCCGCGAGGGCGTCGAAATATGGACCGGCGTCGGCCTCGCCAGCTTCGCGCCCGACGCGGTCACACTGTCCGACGGACGGCGGATCGCTGCGGACGCGATCGTCGTCGGCGTCGGCGCAGCGCCGGAAACTTCGCTCGCGGCGGCGGCAGGGCTTGCGATCGACAACGGCGTCGCTGTCGACGGACGGCTGCGCACCAGCGATCCCGCGATCTTCGCCTGCGGGGATTGCGCGAGCTTTCCCCATCCGCTTTTCGACGGACGGCGCATTCGCCTCGAATCCTGGCGCAACGCCGTAGAGCAGGGCGCATTTTTAGCTCGAGCGTTGATGGGCGCCAATGAGGAGTATCAGGCCGTGCCGTGGTTCTGGTCGGACCAATACGACCTCTGCCTGCAGATAGCCGGGCTTCCCGACGCGGGCGTGCACACCGTGACGCGCAATCTCGGCGACGACGCGAAACTGTTGTTTCATCTGAGCCAGGACGGACGGTTGGCCGCAGCCGGCGGCGTCGGGCCGATCGGAAAAATCGCGAGGGAAGTCCGCGTCGCCGAAATGTTGATTGCGCGGCGCGCGACGCCGGAACCGGAGGCGCTCGCATCAGCCAACGTGAAGCTCAAGGCGCTGCTGTAACCCCCGCAATTCCCGGCGCCGCCGCAAGCGTTTCCGCCGCGCCCCACGCGATCGGCCCGCCGGGCCCGTGTCTGGGTTGCGGAAAACTACTTCACATGTTAAGCGTATCGCGGGAGGAGACCGGAATGCCGCACGTGGTGATCGAATATTCGGCCAATCTCGAATCCGAGGTCGAGCCGATGGCGCTGGTGCGCGCGGTTCACGCCGCGGTGCTTGCGCAGCCGATCTTCGAGCCGGCGGGCGTGCGCACCCGCGCTTCGCGCCGCGAAAAATTCCTGGTCGCGGACGGCGATCCCGAAAACGCCTTCATCGCCGTCACCGCGCGCATCGGTCCGGGCCGCACGCCCGCGGCGCGCAAAGCCGCCTCGGAGGGGATCATGGCCGCGCTCTATGCGCTCGTCGAACCCATCTATCAGACGCCGCGGGCTCGTGCTTTCGGTCGAGGTGACCGAGCTCGACGATGGAGCGCATGACCCGCCGCAACAACTTGCGCGACCGCGCGAAAGCCAAGGCTGGCCAGGCCTGACCTGGCAGGGAGGAACTGCAATGCCGAACGCTGCGATATTCGCCGCCAACCGGGAGCCGCGCCGCCGAATATCTCGAGCGCTTCACCCGCGCGCCGGTTCTCCATTTCATCGCCGGCGAGGCCGTCGCCTCGCTTTCGGGCGCGACTTTCGAAACGCTCGATCCCGACGACCAACCAGAGGCAGGCGATCGTCGCCGCGGGCGAGGCCGCCGAGATCGATCGCGCCGCGCGCGCCGCTGCGCGGGCGTTCCGGGCGTGGCGCGACATTTCCGGCGGCCAAGCGGCGCGCGATCCTGCACGCCATCGCCGACGCCATCGAAGCGCGCGCCGACGAGATCGCGCTGGTCGAATCCTCCGACACGGGCCAGCCGATCCGCTACATGGCGAAGGCCGCGCTGCGCGGCGCCGAGAACTTCCGCTTCTACGCCGACCGCGCGCCCGGCGCGGGCGACGGCCGCGTCGATGCCCGACGCCGACCACATCAATTATTCGCTGCGCCAACCGATCGGCCCCGTCGGCGTGATCACGCCGTGGAACACGCCGTTCATGCTGTCGACATGGAAGATCGCGCCCGCGCTGGCGGCCGGCTGCACGATCGTGCACAAGCCCGCGGAATGGAGCCCGCTCACCGCGGTCATCCTGACCGAGATCATGGATGCGGAAATCCGCCGGCATGGCGGCCCCGCCGGCGTCGTCAATCTCGTGCACGGCTTGGGCGAAAGCGCGGGCAAGAGCGCTGACCGAGCATCCCGCAATCAAGGCCGTCGCCTTCGTCGGGGAGACGACGACGGGTTCGCAGATCATGCGCCAGGGGGCGGCGACGCTCAAGCGCGTGCATTTCGAGCTCGGCGGCAAGAATCCCGTCATCGTCTTCGACGACGCCGACCAGCATCGCGCGCTCGACGCGGCCCTGTTCATGATCTACTCGCTGAACGGCGAGCGCTGCACATCTTCGTCGCGCGCGCTGGTGCAGCGCGCGATCTACGAGGATTTCGTCCGCCTCGCCGCGGCGCGGGTCGCCAAGATCAAGGTCGGCCCCCCGCTTGACCCCGCGACCGAGATCGGTCCGCTGATCCATCCGCGCCACGCCGAGAAAGTCCTGAGCTACCCCGACGCTCGCGCGCGCCGAGGGCGCCGATGTCGCGGTCGGCGGCGCGCGCGCCATGGGCGGCGCCGGCAATTACGTGCAGCCGACCCTCTACACTCACGCAGCCAACCATATGCGTATCGCGCAGGAGGAAATTTTCGGTCCGGCGCTGACGGTGATCCCGTTCGATGACGAGGCCGAGGCCGTGCAAATCGCCAATGACGTCCGCTATGGGCTCGCCGCCTATCTCTGGACCGGCGACGTCGGCCGCGCGCATCGGGTCGCGCGCGACCTCGAGGCGGGCATGATCTGGGTCAATTCGGAGAACGTGCGCCATCTCCCGACGCCGTTCGGCGGCGTGAAAATGTCGGGGATCGGCCGCGACGGCGGTGATTACTCGTTCGACTTCTACATGGAGACCAAGAACGTCGCGGTCGCCTATGACACCCACAAGATCGCCAGGATTGGAGCTTGAGCGATGACGCCGGAGCAACATCGCGCGACGGCGCGGCGGCTGGACGAAGCCGAACGCGCCCGCCGGCAAATCCGCATGATCTCGCTCGAGAACCCTGCGATGACCATGGCCGACGCTTACGCGATTCAGGGCGCGTGGCGCGAATTGAAGCTTGCGCGCGGGCGCCGAGTCATCGGCCATAAGATCGGCCTGACGTCGAAGGCGATGCAGGCGGCGGTCGGCGTCCGGCAGCCCGATTCCGGTTTTCTTCTCGATGACATGCTGTTCTCGGACGGCGGCGAGGTCCCCACGGATCGCTTCATAGGCCTGCGCGTCGAGGCCGAACTCGCGTTCGTGCTGAAAGCGCCGCTCTCGGGCGCCGATCTTACGGTCGAGGACGTGCTCGCGGCGACCGACTATGCCGCTCCCGCGCTCGAGATCCTGGACACGCGCATCTTTCGCGTCGATCCCGAAACGGGAAAGACGAGAACCGTGCTCGACACGATTTCCGACAATGCGGCGAATGCGGGCCTCGTGCTCGGCGCCCACAGGGTCGCTGCGCATGAGGTCGATCTCAGATGGATCGGCGCAATCGCCGCCAAGAACGGCGAGATCGAGGAGACGGGCCTTGCCGCCGGCGTGCTCGGCCACCCCGCCAACGGCATCGTGTGGCTCGCCGCGCGACTGAGCGAGCACGGCCTGTCCCTCGCCGCGGGCGAAATCGTGCTCGCGGGCTCGTTCATCCGGCCCATCGAGGTCGGCCGCGGCGACCGGATCGTCGCCGATTACGGCGCCTACGGGTCCGTATCAATCGCGTTTGCCTGAAAGGTCTTGGCGTCAACCGCCAACTTGGAGGAGAAGGTCCGATGGGTGAAATCGTACTCGCCGCAAAGATCGCGCATGTCCCGTCCATTCTGATTTCCGAGCGGCCCGGACCGCTGCACGGCAAGCGCGACGCAGCGATTCGCGCATTGCGCGAAGTCGGCAGGCGCGCGCGCGAACGCGGCGCCGATACGTTCCTGATCTTCGACACGCATTGGATTTCCAACTTCGGCTGTCACATGAACGCCAATGCGCGCCATCGCGGCGTCTACACCAGCCATGAAGCGCCGCACATGATCCAGAACATGCCCTATGACTATCCCGGCGACCCCGAACTCGCCGACGCGATCGCCGTCGAAGCCAAGACGGACGGGCTCGAAGTGCTCGCCCATAAGGTCGAGACGCTCGCGCTGGAATATGGCGCGATCGTGCCGATGCGCTACATGAACGAGGGCGGCTGGGCGCGCGTTCTTTCCGTCGCAGCGCCGATCTTCGCCACGGTCGAGGAGAACCGCAAGTTCGGCGCCGCGCTGCCGGCGCGCGATTCTCGGCCTCGGGCCGCAAGGTCGCCGTGCTCGCCTCCGGTTCGCTTTCGCACAAGCTGGTCTCCAACGATCAGGTCGGCGACAATCAATGGGGCCAGGTCGGCAGCGAGTTCAACCGGCAGATGGATTTGCGCGTGCTCGATCTCTGGAAGGAGCGCCGCTACGCCGAGTTCGTGCGGATGCTCCCGGAATACTCGACCAAATGCAACGGCGAGGCGTTGATGGTGGACACGCATATGATCTTCGGACTGCTCGGATGGGACAAATATGCAGGCGAGACCGAGGTGCTGTGTCCCTATTTTCCCTCTTCGGGAAGCGGCCAAGTGATCGTGGAACACCATCTGGATTGAGTCGGCGCCCATGAAAATCATCAGCTTCGCGCGCGCCGGCCGCGCGTCCTTCGGCTTGCTGGAAAACCTCGGGGTAATCGACGTCGGGGCTCGGCTCGGCGGCGCCTATGACGGTCTGCACGATCTCCTGCGGCGGGCCGGGGGCGAGGAAACAAAAGCTCTGCTCGCCGCCCACGCCGGCGCCGCCGCGGATTGCGCATTGAACGAGGTGACGCTCGAAAAGCCGCTGGCCGACTGGGGCAAGTGTTTCTGCGTCGGCGTCAACTATCCCGAGCGCAACGCCGAATATCGCGACGGGTCGGCGGCGCCGAAATATCCAAGCCTGTTCGTTCGCTTTCCCGAGTCGTTCGTCGGGCCGGAGGCGGCGCTGGTCCGACCGCCCGAGAGCTGCGAACTCGATTACGAAGGCGAAGTGGCGATGGTCGTCGGCAAGGCGGGCCGCCGTATCGGCGCCGACCGCTGGAGCGAATATGTCTTCGGCTGGACCATCGGCAACGAGGGCACGATCCGCGACTGGGTGCGCCACGGCAAGTTCAACGTCACCCCGGGCAAGAACTGGGCGCGGTCCGGGTCGCTCGGCCCCTGGATTGTCCCGATCGACGAGGCGGGGGCAGGGCCGTTTGAAATCGTCACGCGAGTCAATGGCGAGGAGCGTCAGCGCGACAGCACCGCGCGCATGATGTTTCCGTTCGCTCGGCTGGTCGAATATGTTTCGTCTTTCTGCACCTTGCAGCCGGGCGACGTCATTTTCACCGGCACCCCCTCCGGCTCCGGCGGGCGGCTCGATCCGCCGGTCTGGCTGAAGCCCGGCGACAGCGTCGAGGTCGAGGTCGCGGGGCTGGGACGCCTCGTCAATTCGGTGCGCGACGAATGAAACGCGCGGGCGAAGCGATGGTTGAAGGCGGCGCGGGCGAGTCGGTCCCGCTGCGAGGCTTTTCCCGGTCGCTGCCGATGGCGCTGCTGCGCGCGCGCGAAGCCGTGATGCGCCATTTTCGGCCGTCCCTTCAGGCGCACGGATTGACGGAACAGCAGTGGCGCGTGCTGCGCGCTCTGGGCAGCGTCGAGGATATCGACGCGACCAATCTGGCCGAAATGACATGCCTTCTCGCCCCGAGCCTGACGCGCATCTTGCGCGACCTCGAGGCGCGCAAGCTGATTCGCCGCCGCGCCAATCCGCGCGACGGCCGCGCCGCGATCATTTGGCTGAGCCGGACGGGCGCGGATATGCTGCGCATCGTCGGCGCGGAATCGGAGCGCACCTATGGCGAGATCGAAAGCCGGCTCGGCGAGCGGCGTATGGCGGAGTTGATGGCCATGCTCGCCGAAGCGGAGGCTCGCCTCGGGAAGCTGTGATCGAAGGCTGCGCCGGCGTCGGCCGATGCGTCGGGCGGCGGCTTGACGGGAGATCGAAACAGCCGGCGCGGGTCGAGCCGCGGAAAGCGAGGGTCAGTTTTTGCCGGAGCTCCAGCTCCGGGGGTCTTCGAGGTCTGGCCCGAGCGTTCGGTCAGCGCGCCTTGGCCGGCCCATTGCCCCGGTCCCGGGCGAGGCGCCTTGCGGTTCGCCCGCGCGCATGAGGGTCAAATCTTGCGCCGCCTGGACTTCGCGAAGGTGTCGAACGCGACCGCCAATACGATGATCGCCCCGATCACGATCTGCTGGATGTAGGCGTTCACGTTCATGAGCACGAGACCGTTGATGAGAACGCCGATCAGGATTGTCCCGATGACGGTGCCGAAAATCGTTCCGGAGCCGCCGAAGAGACTGGTGCCGCCGATGACGACCGAGGCGATGACCGTCAGTTCGTAACCGGTGCCGGCCACCGCCTCCGCGGAGTTGAGCCGCGCCGCCAGCACGAAAGCGCTGAGTCCGGCGAAGAATCCCATGATGACGTAAACGCTGGCGATCACGCGATTGACGTTGAGGCCGGAAAGTCTCGCGGCCTCGGAATTGCCGCCGACCGCATAGACCTGCCGGCCGTAGCGGGTGTAGCGCAAGACGATGTGAGCGAGGGCGGCGGCGATCAGAAAAATGATCACCGGCACGGGCACTGGACCAATCTTGCCCTGCCCCCACCAGGCGAACGACGGCTCGAAGCCGGAGATCGGCCCGCCTGCCGCGAACAGCAAGGCCGCGCCGCGAAAAGCCGACATGCCTCCCAGGGTCACGACGAACGGCGGCACCTTCAACCGCGTGATCGCCAGGCCCTGGATGTACCCGCCGAGCAGGCCGACCACGATCGCGGCAAGCGCCGCGGCGCCCCAACCATAGCCAATCCCGCCGGCCCCGACCGTGAAGCGGTCCTGCAAGCCGCCTTTGGCGACCGCCGCGGCGACCAGTCCGGCGAAGGCGACGAGCGAGCCGATCGAGAGATCGATCCCGGCGGTCAAAATGACGAACGTCATGCCGATCGCGAGCAGGCCGGTGATCGAGACCTGCCGCATGACGTTGAAGAGGTTGATCGAGGACAGGAACCTCGGCTCCATGATCGCAAACAGGATCATCAAGGCGATCAGGAAAATGGACGGCGCGAATCTCGCTCCGAATCCAAAGATATCGGCGCCCTTGCCCGGGTTTGCGTCAACGGCCTTGGTATCGGTCATGGCTCGGCCTCAATGGATCGAAGCGCGGCGATCGGGCGCGCTCTCGTGAAACGTCATCATCGACATCAAAATTTCCTGCGTCGCCGCGCCGCGCGCGATCTCGCCGGTCACGCGACCCTCGCGCATCGTGACGATGCGGTCGCAGACGGCGAGGATTTCCGGCAGTTCCGAAGATATGACGATGACCGCGATGCCCGCCTTCGCCATCTCTATGAGCAGATTGTGCACCTCGACTTTCGAACCGATGTCGATGCCGCGGGTCGGTTCGTCGACAATCAGTATTTTCGGCCGCAGCGCGAGCCAGCGCGCCAGGACCACCTTCTGTTGATTGCCGCCGGAAAGGTCGCCCACGGCCTGTTCTCGGCTCGACATCCGGATGCGCAGCCTTTGCCGGTAATCGTCGACCAGTTTGTTTTCCTTGCGCTCGTCGATGAACATCCCGAGGCGGCAGATCTGGTCATGGGCGGCGATCGTCATATTGGTCCGGATCGCGAGCCTCAGAAACAGCGCCTGTTTCTTGCGGTCCTCGGGCACCAGTCCGATGCCGTGCGCTCATGGCGTCCTGAGGGCCCTCGAACGAAACGGGCTTGCCTTCGATCCTGACCACGCCCCGGTCAAACTTGTCGGCGCCGAAAATCGCCCGCGCGGTCTCGGTGCGCCCCGCGCCGACGAGGCCGGCCAGACCGAGGATCTCCCCCTTGTGCGCGCGCAGCGAGACGTCGACGAGCTCGATCGCATGGGGATCTCGGGCGGTGCGCCTGCGCGTCAGTCCCTCGACCTCCAGCGCGACCGGGCCAGGCTCCGGAATCGGGCGCTCGCCGTAGAGCGCGCCGACGTCGCGCCCGACCATCATCCGGATGATGGCGTCGACGTTGGTCGCTTCGACCGCGCCGGCGCCGACGAACCGCCCGTCGCGCAGGACCGTGTAGCGAGTCGCACAGGCGAAACACTTCCTCGAGGCGGTGGGTGACGAAGATGATCGAAAGACCTTCCGCCTTCAGCGTCCGGATGATCCCGGCGAGATTGGCGACTTCGGCTTCGCTGAGCGCCGAGGTCGGTTCGTCCATGACGATCAGTCGCGAGCGCATCGAAAGCGCGCGCGCGATTTCGACGAGTTGCTGTTCGGCGACGGAGAGGTCGCGCACCAGCGTCATCGGGTCCCGTTTGAGGCCAATCTTGTCGGTGATCGCACGGGTCTGGGCGGCGAGCTTGCGCCAACTGACGAAAATTCTGGAGCCCGGCTCGCGCCCGATGAACACATTCTCCGCGATCGACATGTCCGGAGCGAGCGTGAATTCCTGATAGATCGTAACGACGCCGGCGCGTTGGGCGTCGTGCGGCGAGGCGAAGGCGATCGGTTCGCCAAAGAGCTCGATGGCGCCCGCATCCGCCGACTGTGCGCCCGACAGAATCTTCAGCAGAGTCGACTTGCCGGCCCCGTTTTCTCCAAGCAAGGCGTGAATCTCGCGCTCGCCCACCTCCAGATGGACGTCCTCGAGCGCCCGCACGCCGGGAAAGCGCTTGCTGACGCCTTCCATCTTGAGGATCGGCCGCTTGGGCCCGCCGGCGATGGGGGCGTCAGGCGCGGTTTCGGCAATCATGGCGCATCCGTTGGTTTGCAGAGACCCGATCAGGGCTGCGCCGGTCGATGCCGCGCTCGCGGCAAAAAAGCGCTTGCAAGGATCGACCGGCCAGTCGGCGTCCGTGGCGCCGCGCGCGCGGCGGGCGCCTGAAGACGCTGTTAGTCGCGTCGCATCATTTTACTTCGCCGAGACGCTCGGCTTGGTTGATGTTCGCCTTTGTGATCGCGACGGGCGTCAGCAGCGTGACCTGCTGCTCCGGCTTCTTGCCGTTCTTGATATAATCCGCAAGGATTTGGACGCCGAGCGCGCTCTGTTTGGCCGGGAATTGTTCGATCGTCGCCGTCATGCCGCCGTCCCGAACCTGCGCGAGCGCTTCGGGAAGCGCGTCGAAGCCGATGATGACGACGCCTTTCAGGTTGCGCGCCTTCACCGCTTCCATCGCGCCCAGCGCCATGTCGTCGTTGGCGGCGACGATGACTTGCGGCGGATTGGGCATTCCGGCCAGCGCCGCTTCCGTCACCGAGAGGCCTTTGGCGCGATCGAAGCCGGCGGTCTGCTCAAACACAATCTTGTATTTGGCGCCAGCCTTGTCCAGGACGTTGTGAAGACCCTTGTTGCGATCGATAGCCGGGCTCGCGCCCGACTGGCCCTGCAAATTCACGATGGTCGCGCCGTCGGGAAACATCTGAACAACCAGATTGCCCTGCGCCTCGCCGCCTTTGACATTGTCGGCGCCGACGTGCCCGAGAATGCCGGTCACCGACGGCACCCGGCGGTCGACGGTCACGACCGGCACCTTGGCGTCGACGGCTTCCTGGAGCGCGGGCGCCATCGCGTCGACCTCGTTGGGGCTCAGAACTATGCCCTTGACGCCCTTGGTCAGAGCGGCCTCGATATCGGCGGTCTGTTTGGGCGAAGACACTTGGCCGTCGCTCTCGATGACGACGAAGCCCTGCTTTTCGCCCTCGGCCTTGAAGGCCTTCATCATATGTACGAAGAAGGGAAAGGTAAGCCCGGGCACCGAGGCCAGGATCGCGGGCTTGTCATCGGCGAATGCAGGGGTCGCGATAGCCAGGGCTAAAAGGCTCGCGACCGCTGTTCTGCGGGTCATGCGCATGGATTTCTCCTCCCAAGAATGTCTCCGGATTCCCGGATTTGGCAATGAACATGGCCTCTATCGGGCGCCTGTTCCCGAACAGCTTAACAGCAAGGCCGCTGACATGTCACCCGAAAATGCGACGCGCCGAGGCGTCGACTCGAGGGACGCGGTCGCTTCGCCGGTCCTGCGCGCCAGAACGTAGTTGACGAAAATTCAGAGCCAAAACGTTTACGCAACAGCGAGAGCCGGCAGGCTTCGGCCCGTCGTCGAACATGCCCACGAGACGTCTATCGCTTCGCCGACGCGATGCGGCCGCCCGGATCCTTGCGAATGATTGGTACCGCGCCGCGCTCATGGGTCCCCGATTGGCGCCCGGAGGCTCGGTCCACCTGTCCCGCGGTTGAATCTTGTCCGGGATGAAAAATCGGTCAAACGGCGGCCCCTCACGGAGCAGGCAGCGACGATGCGCGCTTTCGACGATCTTGGCCGCCTTCGTCGCAATGCGCCGGAGCCTTGCCGCGCGGCTTGGCTTTCCGGCCAATGGCCAACATAATCGATGCGCAGGGGCGGACCCAGGCGATCGGAGTTCGATCGGCGCAAATGGGTCCTCGGGCGGTCGCTCGACGACGGGCAGGGGAAACGCCCGGGCGCGGCGGATGAACAGGGGGAAAGCTTGCGGGCTGTCTTTGTAGACGCGAACGAAACGCTTGACGCCGTCTTCTCCAGACGTCTTCGCGCCGAACCCCTGCCTGTCGCGATACATCGCGATCCCCATATTTCTCCCGAACGCCTGCCCGTGATCCTCGACGGCGCCGAGATCGCGGTCGTCGACCATACCCGGGTGCCGACGGAGGTTGCGCGCCAATGCCCAGGCTTGAAGCATGTCGTGTTTCTGGGCACGGGCGCCCGCAGCTATATGGATCCGGAAAAACTCGCCGAACTCGGGATCGAAGTGCACACGATCAAGGGGTATGGCGACACCGCCGTCGCGGAAGCGACGGTGGCTCTGATGTGGGCGTCCGCCAAGGGACTCTGCCGGATGGATCGCGAAATGCGCGCGGGACATTGGTTGAGAACCGATGGCTTTCAACTCACCGGCAAGACGTTGGGGCTGATCGGATTTGGCGGGATTGCAAGAGAGGTCGCACGGATCGCGGGCGGCTCGGGGCTGAGGGTCCTGGCCTGGAACCGGACGCCGACGAGCCGCCCCAGCGTCGAATTCGTCAGCCTGGACACTCTGCTCGAACAAAGCGACGTGGTTTCCCTGCATCTGCAACTCGTCGATGAAACGAGAGGCTTTCTGTCGCGAGAACGGCTCGCCGCGCTGCGCGACGGGGCGATCTTGATCAATACGGCGCGAGGGGCGCTCGTCGACGAGGCCGCCATGATCGAGGCGCTGCAGTCGGGCCGTCTGGCTCATGCCGGACTGGACGTGTTTGACGTCGAGCCTCTGCCCTCCGGGCACCCGCTGACCCGGCTCCCGAACGTCACACTCTCGGCGCATTCGGCGTTTCGCACGCCCGAGGCGAGCGACAATCTCGCCAGGAGCGCCTTGAGCCTCTGTCGCCAGTTGAGCGCCGCCGGTTGAGAGCGCCTCTGCGGGCGGCGTCAGGCGTCCGCAGCGCGCCGATCGAGACGGGCGCCGTAGATCGCCGCGATGAGCCCGACGCCCGCAGCCGCCGCCGCGGCGATGGGCGGGGCGCGCAAACCAAACCCGAGGTCGAGGACCGCGCCGCCCACGAACGCGCCGGCGGCGTTGCCGAGGTTGAACGCCCCCACGTTCAGCGCCGACGCGACGTTCGGCGCCTCCTTGGCTACGTCCAACACGCGGGTCTGCAAAGGAGGAACGGTTGCGAAGGCGGCCATGCCCCAAAGAAATATGACCACGACGGCGCCGATCATGAACGGACTCGCGACGGCGAAGAGCAGAGACAGAACCGCGAGCGCCGCAAGCATGCCGATCAGCGCGGGCATGAGGCCGCGATCGGCCAGCTTGCCGCCGAGATTGATGCCGATCGTCAGGCCGACGCCGATCACGAAGAGGATCGCTGTCACGCTCGAGGGCGCGAAGCCTGTGACGCCCTCGAGAATCGGCACTATGTAGGTGAAGAGGCTGAAGACACAGGCCCAGCCGAGAACTGTGGTCAGCAGGGCCAGCAGAACCTTCGGGCGCCGCGCAATCGCAAATTCGCGCGCCAGATCGATGGAGCCGCCGCCGGCGACGCCCGGGATCAGGGCCGCCACGGCGACCAGCGAAACAATCCCAAGCCCCGTGATCGCGCCGAAGGTGGCGCGCCAACCATAGAGTTGCCCCATCAGCGTGCCGAGCGGCACTCCCACGAGATTGGCGATCGTCAGTCCCGAGAACATCAGCGCGACCGCGCTGGCTCGCCGGCTTTCGGGAACGAGCGCGGTCGCGACGATGACGCCGACGCCGAACAGCGACCCATGGGCGAGCGCGGCCACGATGCGCGCCGCCATCAGCAGCACGTAGTTCGGCGAAAAAGCCGAGAGCAGATTCCCGAGAATGAATATGCCGAGCATCAGCAGCAGCACGAGCTTGCGCGGCATTCGCGCGGTCACGACCGCAAGCAGCGGGGCTCCAACGACGACGCCGATCGCATAGGCTGTGACGAGTTGGCCTGCGGCCGGGATCGAGACCGCGAGGTCGCGCGCAATATCCGGGAGCAGCCCGGCGATCACGAACTCCGCCGTGCCGATCGCAAAGGCGCACAGCGTCAGGGCGAGAATGGGCACGGGAAAACCCACCGGCGCCGTGGCCTGCCTGCCGAGATTTTCCGTAGAGGCCATTTCGCTCGCCGCGCCGCCGTCCCGCCGGCTTGCATGACCGGACAAAGTCGCCTAAATGCATCTAGTAAAGTTGTCAATCCGCTTTATCAGAGGGGGCGACAATCCCCTGCTTTCACGAGAGTCTTCCCTCCTGGCGGCGGCCCGACTGATCCGCGGGCGACGAGGTTTTCGACATGATCGCGAAACTTGTCAGACTCCCAGACGACTCCGTCGCGTGGAATGCAATTTCGCGCTCGGCTTCGCTCGGCGACAAGCTCTCGGCCAGGATCGGCCAACTGATCGAGAGCGGAGAATTTGAAGAAGGGGCCCGGCTTCCCGCGGAAAGCGACCTGGCGGAACGCTTTGGAGTTTCCCGGCCGATAATCCGCGAAGCCCTGTCTCGCCTGCGCTCGCAGGGCCTCATCATTTCGCGCAGAGGCTCGGGCAGCTATGTCCAGAAGCGCGAAGAGACGGCCTCCGCCGGGCCCGCGGACACGCCGTTCGGTCCGCTCAGCAGCCTGTCCCAGGTCAAGAAGTGCTTCCAGTTTCGGGCGACCATCGAAGGGGACGCCGCCTACTACGCGTCGCAGAACCGCACGTCGGAGTCTCTGGCGGAAATGCGGGCCGCGTTGGAACGGCTGGAAGAGGCGGTGGTTGGCCGAATGGTCGGAATAAGCCCGGATTACGAACTCCATGTCGCGATCGCGCGCGCCTCGGGAAACGAGTTCTTCGAGACGATCATGCGTCAATTGCAGACGCCGATCGAGTTCACGATCAACCTCGCGCGCAGTCTCTCTTTGACGCGCAATGTCGAACACATGATGACGATCCAGGGCGAGCACGTCGCAATCTTCAATGCGATCGAGACCGGAGACGGCGAGACCGCGCGGCGGGTCATGCGCTCTCATCTCGAAAACGCCTGCCTGCGGATTTTCGACGGGCCGCCGGCCGGGGTCGGCTCCTGACGGAGCGATGCACGGAAGCCGGGAGCGCCGCGCCTTACAGGTTCAGGTCGACGGCGTCTTGGACGCCCGCTCGGGCGCCGCTGCGACCCGCGCGCCTCATTTCCCGAGCTTGAAGAAAGGCGCCGGGACCATCAGGCGGTTTTCCTGCGAGACGATGTTGCCTTCCCTCGCGCTGCGCGCAAGATACTCGACCCAATCCGGATCGGCTTGCAGAGCGGCCCTCGACCGCTCTCTGTGTCCTGCGTCCTCATAGGCCCAGAGATGGACATAACTGTTGAGAGCGCCGCTTTCCGTGACGAGGAATGCGATCGGTTCGCCCGCATGCCGGCGCTGTATGGGATAGCCGTGCTCCCCATACAGCGCGAGCTGCTTGTGCAAGGTTCCGGGCCTCGTCGTGTAGATTCTGTGATCGAACAACATGAAGCCCGCCTCGCGCGTTGGATCTTCCTCAGCCCTTGTATTCGACGATGTAGAGACCGGCGCTGAAGTCGGTGACGTAGCAGAGCGCGTTCTTGTCGACGAAAACATCGGCCGAATGCAGCACGATCGGACGATTCGGCCGCGGATCGACCCATTTGGCGGGCGGCGGCGGGACGAAGGCGCCGATCTCGCGCGGGCGATACTGATCTTTGATGTCGTATACGCGCAGGCCGGCGTTCTGATAGGTCGCGAATATGATCTCTTCGCTGACGAAACTGCCCGGCCGGTTCTCATGCACGTTGTGCGGCCCGAAATGGCCGCCCACCTTGAGATAGTCCTTGTCCGAAGGCGCGGGGAAGGTGGAGACGCTGATCGGGTTCGACTTCACCTGATTGTCGAAGATCCAGATCGGCTTGAACCCGTCTTCCTGATTGTCGAGCACGGTCTCGTCGACGACCACCAGCAGGTTGCGAGTCTTCAGCGGCAGGGCGTTATGCGTGCCGCCGCCGAACGGCGGGGCCCAGGTCTTGTGCGTGATCAGCTTCGGGTTCGACTTGTCCTTGACGTCGACCACGGCGAGACAGGCGTCGCGCCAACTGCAATAGGCGACGTCGTCCTGGACGATCGGATGGTGGAGTCCGAAGCGGCCGTTCTTCGTGGGCCAATTGGCGACTTCTCCGGCCGCCTTGTTCATGCCGGGCAGCCAGTACTTTCCAACCAGTTGCGGCTTCTTCGGATCGGCGAGATCGATCACGATCATGATATAGTCGGTGAAGCCGTCGAGCAGCGCGGAGGCGTAGGCCCAGCGACCGCCGGTCCAGTAGACGCGATGCAGGCCGGTGCCCTCGACGGGCATGAAGCCGATCTGCTTGGGCGCTGCCGGGTCGGCGAGGTCGTAAACGGCCAGTCCTGCCGACCAGTCGCGTTTTGTGTGAACCTCGCTGGCGTGATGGTCGACCGAGCCCTTGTAGTAGTTCTTTTCGTCGGCGAGTTCGGCCTGCGCGAACATGTCCTTGTTGTGGATGACGAGCAGCTTGTCTTCGGCCGCCTGGAGATGCAGCGTCCAGGTGTTATGCGGCGCGGCGACGTAGTTGACGGTCTTGGGATGCGCGGGATCGCGCACGTCTACGACCGAGAAGCCTTTCGAGAAAATGTGCCCGATATAGGCGTAGCCCTTGTGGACCATGATCTGCACGCCGTCGCAGCGGCCGGCCTGGTCGCTGTAGCCAACCAGGCGCATGTTGGGCGTGGAATAGTCGGGGCGCGGAAGTGAGCCGCTCATTGCTTTATCTCCGGATGTGAAACGAAAGGGGGGAGCGCCGACTTTAGGCGTCGACGCTCCCCTTTTACAAAGGGTCAGAGAGGCGTTCCGGCGAATTGCCGCCGGAGCCGATTACTTCACGCCCCAGATCTTCTTGTACTCGTCGCGATAACCGTTGCCGGGATCGAACTTGTTCTCCGGGCCGCCGTCCTTGTCGAGGTTTTCGGCCGTGAACAGATGCACGTGCGGCACGAAGCCCGACGGCTGCGCGCCCGCGAGCGCGCGGTTCATTTCGTCCACCATGATCCATCCCTGCTGGTTCAGCGGCTCGGCGACGGTGGCGAGCTGATACTGCTTGTCGCGGATGCGCTTGAACGCCGGAACGGAGCCGTCGCCCGACGAGATCTGCTGGGGATAGCCCTTCGCAGGATCGACGCCGGCCGCCTCGAGCGCAGGGGCGGAGAAGTCATAGTAGAGGTCGTTGACGGCGATCGAGAACGTCCACTTCTTTCCATACTTGGACAGCAGCGACGTCGTCAGCTGGCCCATGCGATTGGAGAGGTCCGCGATCGGCGTGTCCGCGACTTCGAGAACCTTGCACTTGGAATAGCCTTCGAGCGCCTCCTTGGAATAATTCGTCTTGGCCGTGGCGATGGCGTAGATCGAATCCGTGAACAGGACCACGCCGCAGTCCGCGCCCTGCGAGGCTTTCAACACGGCTTCGTAGCCGGCCGAGGCCGCCACTTCCTTCGGATCGGTCGTCACGTTGGAGAAGACCTCAGGGATGCCTTCGAGCTTGCCCGCGTTCGCGCCCGCATGCCAGCCGACGATCTTGATGCCGGCGGCGGCGGCCTGCTCGAGCAGCGGCTTCTGCTCCATCGAGTCGATACCGGCGTTCAGGATGCCGTCGGGCTTCATCGCAATGGCCTGCTGCAACGCGGTGGCGTGACCGGGCACCGTGCCTTGGCCGTCGAGCTGCCTGACTTCCCAGCCCAGCGCCTTGGCGGCTTCCTTCGCGCCGTCGCCCGCGCCCTGCGCGCCGCCATTGCGCTGGTCGGTGGAGACAATGACGATCAGCTTCTTGCCGACGCCCTTTGGACCCGAGGTCGGGCCGTCCCACTTGGTGACGGGGGCGGCGACATTGGCCAGGAAGGCCTTCGCCTTCTCGAGATAGGCCGCGTCGTCGGCGCGCGCCGCGCCCACGCCCATCGAAACGAGGCTCGCAGTCGCGAGCAGACCTTTCAGCAACACCTTGGACGATACCATGTTTCACTCCCTGTTGTTAATGGACGCCGCGTGACGGCTCCAGGCCGGCGCGCCGCCGGCGGTTACGCACAAAACCGCTACATGGCTTTGGCTGCGTTCGTGGATGGGGATTCCCCCGGATTCGAGGCCGCGGCGTCTCGCGGCGGCTTGGCTACGGTGCGCCGGCGCTGCGCAAAGGCGGCGAGCGCGATCGCGACGACCAGGGTCGTGCCATTGAAAAGCGGCTCGACGAAGAATGCGCCGCCAAAAAGCTGAATGCCTGAGATGCCCACGGCGAGAATGAGGATGCCGAACACGCTGCCCCAGATGTTGACGCGGCCCGGCCGTATCGTCGTCGAACCGAGGAAGGCGCCGACAAGCGCCGGCAGCAGGAAGTCGAGGCCGACATTGGCCTGGCCGATGCGCAGCTTCGCCCCGAGCACGCAGCCGGCCAGGCCGGTGATCACGCCGGACGCGACGAAGACGCCGATGACATAGGCTCGCACGGGTATGCCGTTGAGCGCGGCGGCCTTTTCGTTCGCGCCGATCGCGTAGATGAATCGGCCTATCGGCAGACGCTCGCTGACGATCCAAAGCACGGTGGCCAGGCCCAGCACATAGAAGGCGGGGATCGGGATGCCGAAGATCGAGGTCGTGTTGATCGCCACGAAGCCATGCGGCAACGAGCCGATGATCTGGCGTCCCTCCGTGTGCCAGAGCGCCAGCGCGTAAAGGATCGTGCCGGTGCCGAGCGTGGCGACAAAGGCGTCGACCTGCGCGACCTCAACCAGAAGGCCGTTGATCAGCCCGACAAATCCGGCGCAGGCGACAACGATCAGAATGGCGACGGGCCATGGAATGCCGAATTTCACCTGAAGGCTTATCGCCAGAATATGCCACATGACGATGCCGAAGCCGACGGTCAGATCGATCCGGCCCGCCATCATCGGCAAGGTCGCGGCAAGCGCCAGCAGCGCGACAATCGACTTGTCCGCCAGAATCGACCGCACATTCAACCAGGTCGGAAACGTCTCGGGCAGCAGCACCGAGAACAGCACGATCAAGGCCAGGGTCAGCAGCGGCAGGCCATAGACCGGCAGGAGGCGGACGATCTTCTGTCCGAACGACAGCGATGCGAGTTCGGGCCGCGTCGGCTCCAGTGCGTTGGATTTGATCGACTGCATCTCGAAGCCCCGTTCAATAGGCGGCGTTGATCGCCGTGGACGCGTCCGTCGCTATACTGGCGGACGCGGCGGCAAGCAGATTGCTGATGGACAGATCGTCGCCATGAAGTTCGCGCACGACTCGGCCGCGATCGAAAACGAGCGCGCGATGGCAGACTTTCGCGACTTCCTCGAAATCGGTGGAGACGATCAGGATCGCTGCGCCTCCCTTGAGCGCGACGTCGAAGAGCTTGTAGATCTCGGCCTTGGCGCCGACGTCGACGCCCGCGGTCGGATCTTCGAACACGTAGATCTTCGATTTCAGATTGAGCCAGCGCCCGACCACGACCTTCTGCTGGTTGCCGCCCGAGAGCAGCTCGATGGCGAGATCGGGGTCGTTGGGACGCAGCCCGACGGTCTCGCCGAGCGCGCGCGACGCCGCGCGCTCCGCGTTGGGCGACAGCCAAGTCGTTGCGGACCGCCCTGTAGCTAGCGGATTGAGAAAGAAGTTTTCGCGCACGGAAAGGCCCGGCATGATCGACTCGCCCACCCGATCGGCGCAAACGAGGTTGACGCCGAGGCCCATCGCCGAGCGCGGCGAGTCGATCGCGACCGCCGCGCCGTCGATTTTCACTTGTCCCCCGCTGGTCGGCTCCGTCCCGAACAGGGCCCGGCTCACGGTTTCCTGACCGGCGCCGCGAAGGCCCACCAGGCCGACAATCTCGCCCGCGTGAATGCTTGCGTCGATCGGTCCGACCGCCCCGAAGAAGGCATTGGCGAATTCCAGCCGCGGCGCGCCTTCGCGTTCCCTGGGCCGCTTGAAAACCTGCGAGGGTTCGCGACCTACGATCAGAAGAATCGTCTCTTCCGGGGTCGTTTGCGCGACAACCCTCTCGCCGGCGACTTTGCCGTCGCGCAGGACAACCATGCGGTCCCCGATTTCGAACACCTCGTCCAGCCGATGCGAGACATAGACCATGCCGACGCCCTGCTCGCGCAGCCGGCGCAGCGCGGCGAACAGGCGCAAAACCTCATCCGCGGGCAGGCTGGCGGTCGGTTCGTCAAGGACGAGAATCTCAGCGTCGGTGGCGAGCGCGCGCGCGATGGCGACCAGCGACTTTTCGGTTCGCGTGAGGTCCTGGATGCGCAGATCGGGGTCAATGTCGGCCCCGAGCTTCTCCAGGGCGCGCACGGCGCGCTTGCGCGCCCATGACCATTCGATCAGGCCGAGCCTCCGGGAATAGCCGAGCGTCAGGCAGATGTTCTCGGTGACTGTCATCCAGTCGATCAGCCCGAGGTCCTGATGGATGAACGAGATCGGCATCCGCCTGACCGCGTGGGTCATGTCGACGTCTTTGTAAGCGATGGCGCCGCTGTCAGCCGTGTAAACGCCGGCGAGGATCTTGATCAGCGTCGACTTGCCTGCGCCATTCTCGCCGAGCAAGGCGACGACCTCGCCCGGGCCGACGGCCATGCTGACGTCGCTGAGCGCCTGCGTTCCGCCGAAACGCTTGAAGACATTGCGAACTTCAAGCACCGCGGCGCCGCCCCGGCAAAGCCTCGAACCGCGATCGATTGGCCATCGCGATATTCCTCCCTTGGGGTCGCCCCTTCGTTTTGAGGATGGACCGGACGATGTAATGTTGTCAAGCCGATTAAAAAGCTGCTTGACAGGAAAATCGCATCCCTGTCATATTGGTCAAACAACATGGCAGAAAGTTGACAGGTACGCCGAAGGGCCCGGAGAAAAGAGCCATGGAACGCATTCGATCGGCGCCGCGCTTGGGGGATGATTTGTATCGCTCCCTGGCCTCGATGATCGACAGACGGGAACTTCCCGAAGGCGCGCGGCTTCCCGCAGAAATCGAGCTGGCCAGCCAGTTCGGCGTGTCCCGTCCGACGGTTCGCGAAACGCTTGCGCGCCTGAGAGACGAAGGCCTGATCGCTTCCCGGCGCGGGTCGGGAAGCTACGTGCAGCGTCGGCCGACGCCGGTCGCAGCGCCCGCGGGCCCGTCCTATCGCGCCATAGACAGCGTCGAGCAAATCAAACAGAGCTACGAATTTCGCAAGGCGGTCGAAGGCGAGGCGGCCTTTCTCGCCGCGGGAGCTCATACGGATGCGCTGATCGCGGACGTCGCCAAAGCGGTCGCGCGTCTCGACGCCGCCGTCGTCGAGCGGGCCGTCGGCGTCGAGGCGGATTTCCGCTTCCATCTGTCGGTGGCGGCGGCGAGCGGCAATTCCTGGTTCGTGGCGACCTTGCAGGCGATGCGCGCGCAGATCGAGGTGACGATCGACATCGCCCGCACCCTTTCGCTGAGCAAGAGCGCCGACCATTTGCAGGCCGTCCAGGACGAGCACGTCGCGATCTACGAAGCCATTCGCAGGCGCGACCCCGGCGCCGCGCGCGAGGCGATGCGAGAGCATCTGACCAAGACCTACGACAGAATCTTATCGGGGAACGACGTCCTGATTGACGTCCAAACAAAATATTGAACAGCGACGGAGGAAAGGCATGGCGCCTATCGCAGGCAAGAAATTGGCGGTTCTCGCCTTCGAACGCTACGACCCGACGGACGCGTCGATCGAATGGCTCCGCGGGCGAGGCCTCGAGGTGAAGACCGGCCATGCGCTCTGGGAAATGCCGTTCAAGCGCTTCAGCGAAGACCAGCTGATCGCCGAAGCCGAGGGCTGCATTGCGCTTATGGGCGCGAGCGGCACGAGGATCACGCGGCGCGTGATCGAGTCGCTGCCCAAACTGCGCTACATCTCCAAATTCGGCATCGGCGTCGACAGCATCGACATGGACGCCGCCACCGAGCATGGCGTCCTCGTCAGCAATACGCCGAACGACTTTCAGATCTTCACCGTCAGCGAGCATGCGGTGGCGATGATGCTCGCCCTCGCCAAGCAATTCTGGACCTGGACGCCTGAATTCATGCGCCAGGGCGGCTGGCGGGGGCTTACGCATTCGGCGCCACTCAAAGGGGCCACGGTCGGCATCATCGGTTTGGGGCGCATCGGCCGGGGCGTCGCCCAGCGGCTTTCGGGCTGGGAAGCGCGGATCCTCGGCTATGACCCTTATCTCGACGAAGCTCCCGCAGGCGTCGAACTGGTCGGCTTGCGGGACCTCGTCGCGCAATCCGATTTCATAACTCTGCATGCGGCGCCAAGCCCCGAAAACAATAAGATGCTCGACCAGTCTATGTTCGCGCTGATGAAGCCGAACGCCTTCGTCATCAACACGGGCCGGGGCTCGCTGATCGATTACCCCGCATTGAGGCAGGCCCTGGAATCCGGGAAAATCGCCGGGGCCGCGCTCGACGTGTTCGATCAGGAGCCGCCGAAGCCCGACGATCCCCTGTTCCGCTATCCCAATGTGCTCTGCACGCCGCATGTCGCGGCCTGGACGAGCGAAGGCGTCGCGGGCATCGGCTGGCACGCCGCGCGGAACCTCTGGGCGATGATCAGCGGCGAAGGCGATGCCGACATCGTCAATCCGGCCGCGAGGCAGGCCGCCCGCGCCTGAGTCCCGGATCCCGACAATCTGACCTGGAAAGGACACGCTGTGACAAACGAAGCGGCGCGACGGATCGCCGACAAAATTTATGAGGCGCATGCGAGCGGCAAGCCGGTTCCCCCGGTGCGCGAATTGCTGCCGCAGGGCGCTATCGGTCAGGCCTATGCCGCGCAGGAAATCAATACTCAGCGCTGGCTAGCTCAAGGGCGCCGTATCGTCGGACGCAAGATCGGATTGACCTCGCTGGCGGTCCAGCGTCAGCTCGGCGTCGACCAGCCCGATTACGGCATGCTGTTCGCCGACATGGCGGTTCCCGACGGCTGGGACGTCGCCTATGGGCGGCTGATCCAGCCAAAGGTCGAGGCCGAAATCGCCTTCGTGCTCGGCCGCGATCTCGAGAGCGAGCACTTGACGATCGCCGACGTCCTTCGCGCCGTCGAATTCGCGCTTCCCGCGATCGAGATCGTCGATTCGCGCATCGCCGACTGGAAAATCGGCATACTAGACACGATTGCCGACAACGCGTCGTCAGGACTCTACGTTCTCGGCGGCAGCCCCAGAAAACTGGATGGCCTCGATTTGCGCTTGGCCGGCATGGTGATGGAGCACGCGGGCGAGCCCGTCTCTGTCGGGATCGGCGCCGCCTGTCTCGGCGATCCCCTCTCGGCGACGCTCTGGCTCGCCAAGACGATGGCGAAGGCCGGACGTCCGCTCAGAGAAGGCGACACTGTGCTGTCGGGCGCGCTCGGGCCGATGGTCGGCGTAAAATGGGGCGGGGTCTACGAAGCGCGCATCAACGGTCTGGGCTCAGTTCGCGCGGCCTTTGCGAAGGAGGCGGCGTGATGGCGAAGATCCAATGCGCGATCATTGGTTCCGGCAATATCGGGACGGACTTGATGATCAAGGTCATGCGCATGTCGCGCCATCTCGAAATGGGAGCGATGGCGGGCATAGATCCGGACTCTGACGGCCTCGCGCGCGCTTCGCGCCTCGGCGTCCCGGTCACCCACGAAGGCGTCGACGGCCTGCGCAAATTGCCGAATTACGACTCGATCGGCGTGGTGTTCGACGCGACCTCCGCCGGCGCTCATGTCCACAACAACGCCGTGCTGCAAGCCGATGGGAAGAAGGTGATCGACCTGACGCCCGCGGCGATCGGCCCCTTCACGATTCCCGTCATCAACGGCGAGGTCAATCTCGATGAGCCGAACGTGAACATGGTCACTTGCGGCGGCCAGGCGACGATCCCGATCGTCCATGCCATTCGGCGGGCGACCAGGCGCGTCATCTGGGGCGAGATCGTGGCGTCCATCTCCTCGAAGTCCGCGGGGCCCGGCACGCGCGCGAATATCGACGAGTTTACCGAGACGACGTCGAAAGCCATCTGCGAACTCGGCGGCGCCGAGCGCGGCAAGGCGATCATCATCCTCAATCCCGCCGAACCGCCGCTGATCATGCGCGACACCGTCTTCACCCTGTCGCAGGGCGGAGACCCCGCAGCGATAGAGGAATCGATCCTCGCAATGGTCGCGGCGGTCCAGGAATATGTCCCGGGATACCGCTTGAAGCAGAAGGTGCAGTTCGAGCCCATTGGCGACAACGCCCCGATACGCATACCGGGCGTCGGCCCCTCGTCCGGATTGAAGACCACGGTGTTCCTCGAAGTCGAAGGCGCGGCTCACTACCTCCCGGCCTATGCAGGCAACCTCGACATCATGACCTCCGCCGCCCTGGCGACCGCCGATCGCTGGGCGGGCAAGCAATTCGAGAAGGAGGCCGCGTGATGGCGCGTCCCGACAAAAACAAGATCTATGTCCAGGACGTCACATTGCGCGACGGAATGCACTCGATCCGGCATCAATATCGCCTGGACGCGGTGCGCAACATCGCCCGCGCGCTGGACCGAGCGCGCGTCGATGCGATCGAAATTTGCCATGGCGACGGCATCACGGGCTCGACATTCAACTACGGCTTCGGCGCGCATGACGACGGCGAATGGATCGAAGTCGTGGCCGCCGAGTGCAAGCGCGCCGTCGTCACCGTATTGCTGATCCCGGGCATCGGCACCGTTCACGATCTTAAAGCGGCCTACGAAAAAGGCGCGCGCAGCGTGCGCATCGCGACCCACTGCACAGAGGCGGACGTCTCCAAGCAGCACATCGAGGCGGCGCGCAAGCTCGGCATGGATACGGTCGGCTTCCTGATGATGTCGCATATGGCGCCGACCCAGAAGCTCGTCGAACAGGCCAGGCTGATGGAGAGCTACGGCGCGGAATGCGTCTATGTCACCGACTCCGCGGGCGCGCTGCTGCCCGCCCAGTACACCGAGCGCGTCCAGGCTTTCCGGAACGCGTTGAAGCCAGAGACGGAAGTAGGCGTTCATACCCACCACAATCTGACGATGGGCGTCGCCAATGCCGTCGCGGGCATTGAAGCGGGCGCGGTGCGCGTAGACGCCTCCTTGGCAGGCATGGGCGCCGGCGCCGGCAATGCGCCGATCGAGGCGCTTGTCGCCGTGCTCGACCGAATGGGCGTAGAAACGGGTTGCGACTTGCACGGGCTCATGGATACGGCGGACGACCTCGTGCGCCCCTTGCAAGACCGCCCGGTTCGCGTCGATCGCGAGAGCCTCTCGCTGGGTTACGCCGGGGTCTACTCGAGCTTCCTGCGCCATGCGGAGAACGCCTCGAAACTCTATGGCGTCGACACCAGAGACATCCTGACGGAACTCGGACGACGGCGGATGGTCGGCGGCCAGGAGGACATGATCGTGGATGTCGCGCTCGACATTTTGAAACAACGTGATGGGGGGGCCGCCGCGCCATGACCGACATAGCCCATGCCGCCGAGATCGTGGACGAAGCCGCTCGCGCGGCCAAGGCGATCCCGCAATTCACCCAGAGCGGACCGCTCGGCGTCGCCGAGGCCTATGCGATCCAGGCCACATCCATCGCGCGCCGTCTCTCGCGAGGCGAGCGCCTGGTCGGCGTCAAGATGGGCCTCACCTCGCGCGCGAAAATGGCGCAGGTCGGCGTCAACGAAGTCATTTGGGGGCGTCTCACCGACGCCATGCGGCTCGAAGAAGGCGCGTCGCTCTCGCGCGCCAACTACGTGCATCCGCGCATCGAGCCTGAACTCGCGTTTCTGCTCAAGCGCCCGATCGATGGCGAACTGACGCCCGCCGAGGCCTTGGCCTGCGTCGAGGCGATCGCGCCGGCGATGGAAATCATCGACTCGCGCTATCGCGACTTCAAATTCGCGCTGTCCGACGTCATCGCCGACAATTCCTCGTCCTCCGGCCTTGTCGTCGGTCCCTGGTCCAGCCCGGCGCAGGATTTCTCGAATCTCGGTCTGACGATGGAGGTCGATGGCCGGCCCGTCGAGATCGGTTCGACGGCCGCAATTCTCGGCGATCCCGTCCGCTCGCTGGTCGCGGCCGCGCGCCTGGCGGCGCCGGCGCTCGGCGGGTTGAAGGCGGGCTGGATCGTGCTGGCGGGCGGCGCGACGGCGGCGCACTCGCTGAAAGTCGACGAGCGCGTGCGCACCGTGATGCAGAATCTGGGTTCGGCTTCGATACGCGTTGCGGCCTGATAACCGCTTTCGTTCTGCGTCCTGTGGCATGGTTTCGCCGACCGGGCCCGATGGCGGCGGCCGCCCGTTTTCAACGGCGCCGCAGCCCTGCCCGCTCGCCCAAATCTCGCCCTAATATTCGCTGACATAGCCGGCGATTTGACCAGAGGCGTGGGGATTCATCGGATGCGCAAGGCGCCGGCTTCGCTGTTATCGTTAGCGGCATTGGGTTTGTCGCTGGCGGGCTGCGCATCCACAGGGCCCGCGGAGCCCAGCCTCAGCGCGATCCCCGGCAAGGGCAAAACCTACCAAGCCTTTCAGCGCGACGACGCGTTCTGCCAGGATGCGGCGCAACGGGCGATCGGCGGGCAAGCCCCGGGCGAAGCCGCGAATCAGGCGGCGGTAGGCAGCGCCGCGGTCGGGACGGCCGTGGGCGCCCTGGCGGGCGCGGCGATCGGGGCGGCATCCGGAAATGCGGGGGCCGGGGCCGCGATCGGCGCAGGCGCCGGCTTGCTCACGGGCGCCGCCGCGGGATCCGCCAATGCTCAGGCCGCGGGGGGAAGCGTGCAAGCGCGCCTCGATACGGTCTACGCCCAATGCATGATCGCCAGGGGCAACCAGGTGACCGCGCCGCCCCCCGGTCCTCCGCCCTACGGCTACCCCTACTACGGCTATGGCGGACCCGGCCCGTTCTTCGTCTACGCCCGCCCCTATTACTGGGGTCCCGGCTATTACCATCGTTACTGGTGGTGACGGCGGCCGCGGCGCGCCGGTCCGAAGAGGCGCTAGCCGGTGAGTTCGCCCTCCATGGCGACCGGCGCTCCGGGCGCCTGCGCCCAAAGGCGAGCGCCCGTCGGGCTCGCTGCGGCGCATAAATCGAAGCGTGCCCCGTCGAACAGAGGCGATTTCGCGCGATACGCGAAACGTGCGATTGGCGTCATCGGCCGCCAGCGCAGGAAATTGTCGACCAGCAGGGTCGCGATCAGCGGGCCGTGCACGACGAGGCCGGGATAGCCTTCGACATCCCGAACATAGTCGCGGTCGTAGTGGATGCGGTGGCTGTTGAAGGTCAACGCGGAATAGCGGAAAAGCTCGACCGGACCGGGCGCCACGCTGCGCCGCCAGTCGGTCGAAACAGGAGCGGGCGCGGACCTTGCCGGCGCGGGCGCCGCAGCGAGCGGGCGATAGACGATGTCGTGGTCTTCGACGATCGCAATCCGGTCGTCGACGGAGATCTCGTGCCGCACGACGACAAACACCATTTCGCCGGTCGAGCCGGTCTTGCCCGTGATGTCCGCGACGGTGGAACGGCGCGTCATCTCAGCGCCATAGGGAATCGGAGCCCGAAACTCGATGCGCCCGCCCGCCCACATGCGTCTGGGCAGCTGGACCGGGGGCAGGAAGCCGCCGCGGAGCGGGTGCCCGTCCGGTCCCAGGCTCGACTGAGGCGCCTCGGGCAGGAAATAGAGCCAATGCGCGAGCGGGGGCAGGACCCCGGGCGCCCAAGGCGGCGTTTCATGGTCGAGCAGCGCGGCCAGACGTCGAACCGGTCCAGGCTCGGCGATATCGCGCTTCTGCTCCGAACGGCCTATCCATTGGCGAAGATCGACAGCGGTCATTTGGCCTCTTCCTTCGCCTGAGGGGCGGTCTCCTCGCAACGGCGCCGCGCGACGTTGACGCGGCGGGCGTCGCTCGGAAGCTCTACGCGCCAACGCTCGTCAAGGCTTGATGTTTGCGTCAAAGCGGCGAGGCCGCCCAAGCGCATATCGCGATCATCGCCCTGCGGCGACGGAGTTCCCCCGGCGGCCGCCGGATGTGTCTTGATCCACCGTAGCATTCCAACGCGCATGTATTCAAACCCGCGACATCGGCGATTGCGCCGCGACAATTCAACGTGAGCGATGCGATAATTCGTGACAAGCAAAGCCCGATCGGTCAAAGTTGATCCCGGGTCGCGAGATCGAGTTCCGGCAATTGCGCGTGGCTTCCCCGTCTTCCGTCGCCTCTCGCGCGCAAAAAGCGCCCCCGGACTTGGGGCGGGCGCTTGCCTCGGACAGATCGGCGCATGATGACGCGATCATTCCGATCGAGATTGCGTTCCTCGAGGATTACGGCGTCGATCGCCGGACATTGAGGCAGGCCGGCGAGATCGCCGAGCGACATGGCGTGAGTCCGGAAGCCGCCCTGCTCGACGAGGGCATGATCGGCGAGGAGCAATTCTATCTCGCCTTGGCCGATCTGCTGCGGACGCCCTACTATGCGGGCGAGCCCCCCGTGGACCCAGCCGCCGATCCGAGATTTGCGATCTCCAGCGGCTTCGTCGCGTTGCGGGGCAACGCTTCGGGATTGCGCGCCGCAGTGGCGCCGCGCGGCGAGGCGCTTCGGTTTCTGCTGGAAGGCGCGGCCCAGCGGCGAAAAGCGCCGGCGATCGCCATCTGTTCGCGCCAGCGCCTGAGCGCCCTGATCCGCGCGCAGTCGGGCGAGCGCGTCGCCTGGGCGGCGTCGAATGAATTGCGCGAACGCGATCCTTCGCTGACGGCCTGTTCCGGCCCGACCCCAGCGCAATGGGCGGTCGCGGGATGCGGGGCGTTCGCGCTGGCCGCGCTTGCGGCGCAGTCGCCGGAGACGGCTCGCACGCTGATCTCGTTCGGGCTCTGGCTCGTCTTTGCCGGCGCCCTCTGGCTTCGCACCTTCGCGGTCGTGGCGGCCCAGGCGCCCGCGCCGGTTCCCATGCCCGCCGAGCCGGAACTTCCGGTCTACACAATTGTCGTCGCGCTCTATCGCGAAGCCCGCGTCGTCGGAAAACTGGTCGCTGCGCTCGACGCCATCGACTATCCGCGCGCCAAGCTCGACATCAAGCTTGTGCTCGAACGGCGCGATCGGGAAACGCTCGCAGCGCTCGCGGCCATGAGGCTGCCCGCACGCTACGACGTCATCGTCGCGCCGCCTGGGGCTCCGCTGACCAAGCCGCGCGCGCTCAATGTCGCCCTGAGCGCGGCGCGCGGGACTTCTGCTGGTCGTCTATGACGCGGAGGACGCGCCGGCCCCCGATCAGCTTCGCCTCGCCGCGGCGCGCTTTGCCGCCGAACCCGGGTTGGATTGCCTTCAGGCCCGGCTCGTGATCCACAATGCCGGGGATTCCTGGTTGAGCGCCGCCTTCGCGGTCGAATATGCCGCGTTGTTCGACATTCTGAACCCCGGCCTCGCCGCGCTCGGCGCGCCGATGGCGCTGGGCGGCTCGTCAAATCACTTTCGGGTCGCAACTTTGCAGCGGGTCTGCGGGTGGGATGCCTGGAACGTGACCGAGGACGCCGATCTCGGCATTCGCCTGGCGCGGTTCGGCGCCCAGGTCGGCGTGCTGTCGTCCGACACTTATGAGGAAGCGCCGCACGAATTCGGCAACTGGTTCCGTCAGCGAGTGCGGTGGCAAAAGGGCTGGATGCACACGCTGATCGTGCATTCTCGTCGTCCGCTCCGGCTTTGTCGCGAACTCGGCGCCGGTCGGACGGTCGCGGCGGGCCTGCTGATCGCCGGCGCATGGCTCGGCGGCCTGTTCGGACCCTACCTCCTGCTGGAGACGGCGACGCGGCCATTCGCGCAGATCGGCTCGCCGCGCGGGCCGCTGTCCCACGCCGGCGATGTAGCGACCTATATCCTCGTGCTCTGGGGCGTCCAGACGGTCGTCGTTCCCGCGCTCGTCGCCATGGCGCGCCGGCGGATGAACGGCGTTTGCGGCGTGCTCCTGCGCATGCCCCTCTACTACGGGCTCATCTCGCTGGCGACCTGGGCCGCTATGTTCGATCTGGCCGTGCGTCCGTTCCATTGGAGCAAGACCGAGCACGGCCGCGCGCGCGCCGAGACAGGTTCGCCGGCGCCCGCGGCGCCCTCGAGGTGAACGCGCCGCCCGCTCGGTCCCGGGATCCGCTCCGTTCGGTTCAGCGCCACATCGCGCGCATGCGCGCGGCCAGGTCCACGCGCGGGCCCTCGTTCGCCGGACGGTCCGGCTCGCTCCGCGGCGGCGGCCACGCGGTCCGCTCAAAATGTTTGAGCAGCGCAGGCGGGATGAACCGGGTCCGGCTCGCCAGCACATGCCGATCGCCGTTTTTCGGTTGGCCATGGACGTAGAAGCGCTGCGGAACGATCAGCGCGAGATCGTCGCGCGCGCGGGTCATCGCGACATAGAGCAGACGGCGCTCTTCCTCGATCTCGTCGCCCGATCCGGTGGCGAGGTCGGAGGGGATGCAACCATCGACGCAATTGAGCACGAACACCGATTTCCATTCCTGGCCCTTGGCCGAATGGATCGTCGAGAGGATCAGATAATCCTCGTCGCGCAGCGGCGGACCCGCCTCGTCGCTGGTGGCGTCGGGCGGGTCGAGCGTCATGTCGCTGAGGAAACGTTCGCGCGAGGGATAGGTCGCCGCCAGGCGTTCGAGCGCATCGAGGTCGGCGGCGCGCGTGGCGGCGTTGTCGTAGACGTCCTCGAGGTGGTCGCGTCGCCATGCGACGGCCTCGCCGAGGTCGACCGGCCAGGGCGCGCCATGGCGCAGCCGGCGCAGCAGTTCGACGAATTCGGCGAAGCTCTCGCGCGCTTTGGCAGGCGGGGCGTAGGCGCCCAGCGCCGCAAAACTGTCGTCCTGGGCGGCCGCCGCGACGATCTTCTCCGCGCTCGCCGGGCCGATCCCCGGCAGCAATTGCGCGACGCGGAAGCCGGCGATGCGGTCGCGCGGGTTTTCGGCGAAGCGCAGCAGCGCCAGCGTATCCTTGATATGGGCGGCGTCGAGAAACTTGAGGCCGCCGAACTTGATGAACGGGATGTTGCGGCGGGTCAGCTCGAGTTCGAGCGCGGCGCTGTGGTGCGAGGTCCGGAACAGCACGGCCTGGGATTTCAGCGTGTAGCCGGCCTCCCGGTTTTCAAGCACGCGGGTGGCGACGTAGCGCGCCTGATCGGCCTCCTCGCCCACGGTGACGAGCGCGGGCTTCGGGCCGGCGCCGCGCTCGGTCCAGAGGTCTTTGGCGTAGCGCTCGGCGGCAAGTCCGATGACGGCGTTGGAGGCGGCCAGGATCGGCCCCGTCGACCGATAATTGCGGTCGAGCGTGACGATGCGGGCCGGCGGATCGAACTGTCGGGGAAAGTCGAGGATGTTGCGCACGGTCGCGGCGCGAAACGAATAGATCGACTGCGCGTCGTCGCCGACGACCGTGAGCCCGCGCCCGCGCGGGCGAAGCGCAAGCGCGACTTCGGCTTGCAGGCGATTGGTGTCCTGGTATTCGTCCACCAGCAAATGATCGAAACGGCCGGCGATCTCGCCGGCGATCTCGGGTTCGGCGAGCATCTGGGCGAAATAGAGCAGCAGGTCGTCGTAATCGAGCACGGACTGGCGCTGCTTGGCCTCGACATAGGCGGCGAACAATCCGCGCAGCGCATCCTCGTGCGCGGCGGCCCAGGGGAAATGACGGCCCAGCGTCTCGCTGAGGGGACTTCGCGAATTGACGACGCGCGAATAGATCGCAAGGCACGTCGCCTTGGTCGGAAACCGGTCGGGCCGATCCGAAAGTCCCGCCGCGTGGCGCGCCCAGTTCATCAGATCGGCCGAATCCTCGCGATCGTGGATGGTGAATTGCGGGTCGAGGCCGAGCCGCGGCGCGTATTCGCGCAACAGCCGCGCGCCGATCGAATGGAAAGTGCCGGCATAGGACGGCGTCGCGAGCGCGGCGGCGTCCGCCGCCAGGCGCCGCTGCAGCAGGCGCTGCACGCGCCGGTTGAGTTCGGCTGCGGCGCGGCGCGAGAAGGTGGCGAGCATGATGCGCTTGGGATCGGCGCCGCCGAGGATGAGATGCGCGACCCGGTGGGCGAGCGTGTTGGTCTTGCCGGAGCCCGCGCCCGCGATCACGAGCAGCGGCTCGGGTCCTTCCGGGTCGCCCGCGCCATGCTCTGCCGCCAGACGCTGCGCCTCATTGAGGCTGGCCAGCAGGTCGGTCGGGCGATCGTTGCGCGCAATCGCGCGAATCGGCGTCGAGGGCATGGCGGACCGAACCACGTTTCGTCTTTTGTTCGCAAGCGGCTCTTTGGGCGCCCGAACATCTTCCGGGCCCATCCTTCCGCGCCCGCCGACCTTGTGTTAAGCGTTCCAGGAGCGTAGAGGCCGCGTCCAAAGCGCGGCGCTCGTGTGGGATTTTTCATTATGGGGTTCGAAGACAAGTCGATCGAGAAGCCGAAGACGGTCACCCAGGCCGATGCGGAGGCCGCGGTCCGGGTCCTGATCGAATGGGCCGGCGACGATCCGAACCGCGAGGGACTGGTCGATACGCCCTCGCGCGTCGCACGCTCCTATGCGCAATTGTTCAGCGGCTACAAGGAAGACCCCCGCCGCTATCTCGAGCGCACCTTCGAGGAGACCGGCGGCTACGACGAACTGATCGTGCTCTCGAATGTGCGCGTCGTCAGCTTCTGCGAGCACCATATGCTGCCGGTCGTCGGCAAGGCGCATATCGGCTATTTGCCGCGCGACCGCGTGGTCGGAATTTCCAAGCTCGCCCGAGTCGTGCAGGGTTTTTCGCGCCGGCTGCAGATTCAGGAGAAGCTGACCGCCGACATCGCGGAAACGATCCAGGAGATCCTCAATCCGGTTGGCGTCGGCGTCGTGATCGAGGCCGAGCACAGTTGCATGACGCTGCGCGGGGTCAACACGCCGGGTTCGAGGCTGTCGACCAGCCGTCTGCTCGGCGCCATTCGCGACGATCCGCGCACGCGCAGCGAGTTCCTGCGCGCGGTCGGCGGCGTCTGACACCCTCGCGCCCGCGCCGAGCGGACTCATCCAAAGCCGATCCGCCCGCGTATCTGGGACAGGAGGTCTTGAGCTCATGGCCCGAACAAATCGCGATCGACGCCTACGCCATCGTTTCGGCCGACGGCATGATCGCCGACGAAAATTGCTGGATGCCCAACAGCCTGAAATTCGAAGCCGATCAGCGCCTGTTCGAAGAGGCGCTCGATCGCGTGGACGTCGTCGTGCACGGGCGCAAGTCGCACGAAGGCCAGCCCAATTCGCACATGCGCCGCCGATTGCTGATGACGCGCGCGATCGAGGCATTGGCGCCGGATGCTTCGGCGCCCAACGTGTGGCTCTGGAATCCGGCCGGCGCTTCCCTGGAGGAAGCCTGCGCGGCGCTCGGGGTCAAGGCGGGCGTGGCCGCGGTCATCGGCGGGACCGCCGCCTATGACATGTTCCTGCCCCGCTATCGCGCGTTCCATCTGGTTCGCGCCAGCCGCGTCTCGCTGCCCGGGGGAACCCCGGTCTTTTCCGAAGTGGGCGCCGGCCGCTCGCCCGAGGACATCTTGCGCCGCCACGGGCTCGAGCCGGATTTCGAGCGCGTGCTCGACCCCGAGCACGACCTCATCCACGTGCGCTGGGAGCGTCGAACACGCGCGGCATGATTTGGACGGCGAACGGTTTCAGCGCTCCCGGCCGCGCGCGCTGTCGTGCCAGCGATGCAGCAGCAGGTAGGATACTCCTGTGAAGAACAGGAATATCAGGATGCCGGTGATCGAAATCAGCAGGAGCGCCGCGAACATGCGCGGAATGTTGAGCCGAAATCCCGATTCGACGATGCGGAACGCGAGGCCCGCGCCCTGTCCCGCGGAGCCGGCGGCGATCTCCGCCACGATCGCCCCGATCAGCGCGAGTCCGCCGCCGATTCTGAGGCCGCCGAGGAAATAGGGCAGGGCGGTCGGCAGCCGCAGCAGCATGAGCTGCTGGCGCGAACTGGCGCCGTAAAGCTCGAACAGATCGATCAGATTGTGGTCGGCGGAGGCGAGCCCGAGCGCGGTGTTGGACAGAATGGGAAAGAACGCCACCAGGAAGGCGCACACGAGCACCGCGGTTCCCGAGGAGAGATAGACCAGCAGCAACGGCGCGATGGAAATGATCGGCGTGACCTGCATGACGACCGCGAACGGGAAAAACGCGCGCTCGAGCGGGCGCCAGAGCCGAAACGCCAGCGCGAGCGCCACGCCGCCCAAGATCGCCGCGATCAGCGCCTCGAAGGTGATGCTGAGCGTGACCAGCAGCGATCGCGAAAGCGTGTCCCAGTCCTGATAGAGCGTGTACAGCACCTGGCTCGGCGCCGGCAGGACGTAGGCCGGGATGTGCTCGAAGCGGACTATGGCTTCCCAGGCGCAGAGCGAGAGAAGGAACAACGCGATCGGAAATAGATAGTCCTCGAAAGTATCCCAATCCACGGTAGGCCTCGTTTTTGGGCGGCTCTAGGCGTCGCCGCCCATGGCTTGCTGCAGTGCGAGCGAGGTTTCACGGCATCGCTCGGAGTAATACTGCCCGAGCCGGAACTCCTCGTTGCGCGGGACGCCGGCGTCGATCGGGATGTTCGCGACCACCCGCCCTGGCCGCGCCGCCATGACCGTGATTCGCGTCGAGAGGTAAACGCTCTCAAAAACCGAATGGGTTACGAAGATTATCGTCGCCCCGAGCGAAGCCTTCAGGCTGAGAAGATCGTCGTTGAGCCGCATGCGCGTGATTTCGTCGAGCGCGGCGAACGGTTCGTCCATCAGCAGCAGCGCGGGGCGCATGACCAGCGCGCGCGCGATCGAAACGCGCATTTTCATGCCGCCGGACAATTCGCGCGGATAGGCTCGCGCAAAGCCGGACAGACCGACCCGTTCGAGCGCTTCCTCGACGCGGGTGCGCGCGTCGGCCCGGGAAACGCCGCGCAGCCGCAACGGCAGCCAGACATTGGTCGCCACGTCCGACCACGGCGCCAGCGTGGGCTCCTGAAAGACGAAGCCGAGATCAGGCTGTCGCCCGCCTCGCCAGCTGATCTGGCCTGCGCTCTTGTCGGTCAGACTTGCGATCAGGCGCAGGACCGTCGACTTTCCGCAGCCGGACGGACCCAGAAGCGAAAGAAATTCGCCGTCGAAGACATCGAGATCGAGGCCCTCGAGCGCAACCGTGCCGCTCTTGAACGCCTTGCGCACCCCGCGCAGCGAGACCAGCGGCTCAGCCGGTCGGGCTTCGGAGCGTGTGGCGGGCGAGACTCCTTCGGCTGCGCTCATTGCGAGACAACCCTGGCGTCCGGGCCGGGGCGTCGTCCGCACCCGGCGGCGCCGCACAAAGCGATTGCAGCCAAACCCCGCGTCTCCTCGCTCCCGCTGACGGACGAGTCCCGCCGCCCCGAGCCTCGCCGCGTCCCCGGTCGAGGGGACTTTCAGCCTTTGCTCGAGCTATGCCATGCGCAAAGGAACGTGACAAGGCGAACGACCTCGACTTACACTGGCGGCAAGTCGAGCCAGAAGACATGGCTTCGAGTTTCTTATCGGCGCCCGAATCGGGGCGACTTCAGAGGCGAGGCCGACGAATGGGACATAGGGGGAAGTCAATGCGCGTCGCCACGTTACTGGGTCTTGCGGGTGTTATTGCGATGTCGAGCGGCGCCTGGGCGCTCGACAAGGTCACGTTCGGAACCAATTGGCTCGCCGATCCCGAGGCGGGCGGTTATTATCAGGCTCTGGTCGACGGGACCTACCAGAAATACGGGCTCGACGTCACGATCCTGCCGGGCGGCCCGATGTCGAACGGCGGACTTCTGCTGATCTCGGGCAAGATCGAGTTCTTCATGGGCGGCGACATGCTCGGGGATTTCTTCTCCGTCGAGCAGAACATTCCCGTGATCACGGTCGCGGCGCATTTCCAAAAAGATCCGCAGATCCTCATGTCGCATCCGGGCGTCGGCTTCGACAAATTCGAGGACCTGAACCGGGCGACCGCCATCGTCAGCAAAGGGGCGCTCACTTCGTTCTACGCCTGGCTGCGCGTCGCCCACGGCTTCAAGGATGAAAACGTGAAGCCGTACAACTACAATTCCGCCACTTTCATTTCCGACAAGAACTCAATTCAAGAGGGATATGTGACGTCGGAGCCGTTCGAGGTCGAAAGGCAGGGCGGTTTCAAGCCCAACGTGTTCCTGCTCGCCGACTACGGCTATTCCAGCTATGCGACGACGATCATCACGCGCCGCGAGATCGTCGAGAAGAGCCCCGATATGGTGCAGCAATTCGTCGACGCTTCCGCGATCGGCTGGTACCATTATCTCTATGGCGATAACGCGAAGGCCAACGCCGCGATCAAGAAAGACAACCCGGAGATGACGGACGAACAGATCGCCTATTCCATCTCCAAGCTCAAGGAATATGGCATCGTGGATTCCGGCGACACGCTCACCAAGGGCATTGGCGCCATGACCGATGCGCGGGTGAAGGACTTCTTCGAACAGATGGTCAAGGCGGGGCTCGTCAAGCCCGACACCGACTACAAGAAGGCGTACACGTTGCAGTTCGTCAACAAGGGCGTCGGCCTCGACTTGCGCCCGAAGTGAGCCGCGGACGCTGAATTCCATCGGCGCCGCGGGCCGTCAAATTCGACATTCTGTGAGGGTCGGAGCATCGACCGCTTCCCCCGCTGGGGGGAGCGGAGACGGCTTGCGCAACCCGGACAAGGAAACCATCCGCGAATGCGTACTTGGATAAAGGATCCGCTCGCCATTCTCGCCGAAGGCGCGCAAAGGGGCATTGTCGTCGAGGGCGGCCGGATCGTCGAACTCGTGGGCGCCGGCAAGACGCCGGAAAGTCCCTACGGCGCGACCTTCAACGCCTCTCGTCACGTCGTGCTGCCCGGACTGATCAACACGCATCATCATTTCTATCAGACGCTGACGCGGGCCCATCCGAGCGGGCTGCAGGCGGATCTGGTTCCCTGGCTCGTCGCGCTCTATCCGATCTGGGGGCGCCTGCGTCCCGAGCAATTGCGGCTGGCGGTGCGAATGGCGCTCGTCGAACTGCTGCTTTCGGGATGTACGACGGCCGCGGACCATCACAATCTGTTTCCGCCCGGGCTCGAAAACGCGATCGACCTCGAAGTCGAGGAGGCGCGGGCGCTGCGGCTGCGCATGACCGTCACCCGCGGCGCGATGAGCTTTTCGGTCAAGGACGGCGGGCTGCCGCCCGACAATGTCGTCCAGGACGACGAGACCGTCTATCGCGATTGCGAGCGCGTCGCGAACCTGTTCCACGATCCCAAGCCCGGCGCGATGACGCAAATCGCCTTCGCGCCCTGCTCGCCATTCGCCGTGCACAAGCCGTTATTGGGCGAATTGGCGGGGCTGGCGGAGCGTTGCAATTGCCGGCTGCATACGCATCTGTGCCAGGTGGAGGACGAGGAGCGCTTCTGCGTCGAGGCGCACGGCATGCGGCCGGTCGATTTCCTCGAGGAGACGGGGTGGCTGAATTCGCGGGTCTGGATCGCCCACGCGGTCCATTTCAACGCGGAAGACATCCGCCGGCTCGGCCGGGCCGGCGTGGGCGTCAGTCATTGCGCGGCCGCCGACATGGTGCTCGCGGCCGGCATCTGCCCGACCAAGGATTTCGAGGCGGCGGGCGCCGCCGGTCGGACTCGGGGTCGACGGCTCGGCCTCGAACGATTCGTCCAACTTGATGGAGGCGGTGCGCCATTCGCTGATGCTCGGGCGGCTGCGCTACGGCGCCTCCGCGCGTCACCCATCTCGACGCGCTGCGCTGGGCGACGGAGGGGGCGGCCCGCTGTCTGGGGCGCGACGACATCGGCGAGCATCGCGGTCGGCAAGCAGGCGGATCTGGCGTTGTTCCGGCTCGACGAACCGCGCTTTTCCGGCGCGCATGACCCGCTGGCGGCGCTGGTTTTGTGCGGCGCGCATCGCGCCGACCGGGTGATGGTGGCGGGCGAATGGCGCGTGATCGACGGCATGCCGGAAGGAATCGATCTGGCGCAATTGATGGCGCAGCACCGCGAGGCGGCCAAGGCCTTCGCATGATCGGGCAGGTTCAGAGCGCCTCGCCGCCGTCGATGGTCAGCGTCGTCCCGACGACATGGCGGGATTGATCGCTGCAAAGGAATAGCGTCGCATTCGCGATGTCGGCGACATCGGCGATCCGGCGCGCGGGAATGGCCCCGGTCATCGCGTCATAGTCGAGCCGGCCGGATTCGAAATCGGCGCGCACGCCATCGGTTTCGACATGCCCGGGCGCCACGCCATTGACCCTGACGCCACGCGGCGTCCATTCGAGCGCCATGGACTTCGTCAGGCTGTTGAGCGCGGCCTTGCTGGCGGAATAAAGGCCGCAGCCGGATGCGGGACGCGCGCCGCTGATGGAGCTGACATTGACGATGACGCCGGCGCGCCCGTTTTCGATGTTCCATCGCGCAAAGGCCTGACCGCACAGCAAAGGGCCTCGCAGATTGGTTTGCAGCATCCGGTCGGCGTCCGCCAGGGTCGCGTCGAGGAGCTGGATCAGGTCGAAATAGGCGGCGTTGTTGACGAGGATGTCGGCGGCGCCGAAACGCTCCACCGCGGATCGGATCAGCCGTCCGCAATCGGCGGGGTTGGCCACGTCGGCCGACGTTGCGAGCGTCTCGGCGCCAAATTCGGCCGCGGCCGCGGCGGCCACCCGCTCGGCCGCCGCGAGATTGCGGCCGGCGACGACGATCCGGGCGCCGTTTTCCGCGAAAGCGGCGACGATCCCGCGCCCGATGCCCTGGCTGCCGCCGGTAACGATCGCGACTTTTCCAGCAAATTCGGGCCAACGATGGGCGGAGACAGCGGACATGGAGGATCTCGATCAGGCCGGGCGCGGCGAAAGTGACCGCTGGCGCCTCATTTGGCAACCGGAACGCGGCGATCCTATCCATCTGCGGCAGACAGTCGCCGCGCCTTGGAAAGCGCGCCAGGGAGACCTAGATGGCGGAAAGGGCCGCCGCGCAGATAGGGGGTGTTGCGTGCGGCGGGATTGCGCGGCATTGGGTCGCGCGGGGTCGCCGCGTCGCCGGCAAGGTCGTGATGCACGTATCGCGAGCCGGCGAATGGGCGAAGGCGGAGAGGCGCAATCATGATTTTCGACCCCAGTTCCGCCGCCGAACCGGCCGAAATCTGCGCCCACACGCTGGGGCGCATTCGGGAACAAACCGTTCGCCGTGATCTGGGCGGCCACCACCTGCTCGCTGACGGGCATAGCGATGTCGGACACGGCTTCGGGCTGGCTGATGACCAATCTGAACGCCGATCCCAAAGCGGTGTCGATGGTGCAGGTGGCCAGCAGCCTGCCGATGTTCCTGTTCACGCTGCCGGCGGGCGCCCTGGCCGATATTGTGGAGGCCCGTCGCTTCCTGATCGCGCTGGAAAGTTTCATCACGGCGCTGATCGTCATTTTCGGGTCGATGATCCTGATGGGCTGGGAGACGCCGAACACGCTGCTCGCCACGATCTTTCTGCTGAGCGCAAGCTGGTCGCTCGCTGCGCCCGCTTGGCTCGCGATTACCCCTCTGCTCGTTCCGCGCCGCGATCTCGACGGCGCGACGGCGGCCAACAGCGTCGGCTACAACATCAGCCGTGCGGTCGGGCCGGCGGTCGCGGGCTTGGTGATCGCCTGGCTCGGCATAGCGGCGCCCTACTGGATTTTCGCCGCCTCGAATATCGGCACGATCGCCGCCCTGGTTTGGTGGCGCTCGCCGCAAACCGCTCCGGCGAGCCTGCCGGCGGAACGCTGGACCAGCGCGGTGCGCACGGGGCTGCGTCACGCCGTCTACAACGAGCACTTGCGCGCGACGATGGTCCGCACCGTCGCGGTCTATCCCTTCGCGAGCGCCTATATGGCGCTGTTGCCGTTGCTGGCCCGCAGTCAGATGACCCAGGGGCCGCGGCTCTATGGAATCCTGCTGGGCGTGATCAGCGTCGGCGCCGTCGCGGGATCGTTCGCGCTGACGTGGCTGAAATCGCGCTGCGGGCCCGATCGGACGGTCGCGATCGGGACGGTCGGCATCGCGCTGGCGCTCGCGCTGTTCGGCCTGGCGCGCTATCCCGCCATGGCGCTGGCCGCAGCCTTCGTGGCCGGCGCTTCCTGGACGGTCGTGCTCGCGACGCTCTACGTGTCGGCCCAGATCGCGCTGCCCGATTGGGTGCGCGGCCGCGGCCTGGCGATTTTCCTGACCGTGATTTTCGGTTCGGTGACGTTCGGCAGCTTCGTCTGGGGCCATATCGCCGCGCGCTCGGGACTGCCCACGGCGATGTTCGCCGCCGCCGTGGGCGCTTTGGTCACGATTCCGCTGACCTGGCGCTGGAAGTTGCAGACGGCCGAGGGCGTCGACCTGTCCCCGTCGATGCACTGGCGCGCGCCCATGCTCGCCAGGAAGGTCGAGGATGAAAACGGGCCGGTGCTGGTGACGGTGCGCTACCGCATCGCGGGCGACGATCCCGCCGAATTTCTCGCCGCGATCGAGGAAATCGGCCATCAGCGCAAACGCGACGGCGCCTATGCCTGGGGGGTGTTCGAGGACGTGGCGGAAAAGGGACTGTTCTTGGAGACGTTCCTGATCGAATCCTGGCTCGAGGCCAAGCACCTCAGGGAACGCGTGACCAATGCGGACCGGCTGGTCGAGGACTACGTGCACGAACTGACGGTGGACGCGCCGAACGTGACGCTGCTGATCGCCTCCGACCTGCACCGGGCGGCGAGCAACCGCCGCGCCATGGCGGCGGGGTGAGCGATCTGCGTCTCACCACTCGCCGAAGGCCTTTTCGACCCGTTTGACGAAGCGGGCGCGGTGCGCCTGGGTAGCGCCGTCCATGCCGTAATCGGCGACATACTGGATCGGCGCTCCCGGCGCGATCAGAGTGCCGAGATTGCGGTTGACCAGGCGACGCGGGAGATCGCCGACCCGGACGATGCGATCGCGGTGGGCGCCATAGGTGCAGACCGCGGCGAGGCGGCGAATGTTCTGCAGCAGCGGCCGAAAAACGCCGTCCTTGCCGATTTCGAACACGACGCCGGGCAGGAACACGCGGTCGATGAAGCCCTTCAAGATCGCGGGCAGACCATCGTGCCAGACCGGATAGACCAGAACCAACGCCTCCGCATTCAAGAGCCGCGCGACATAACCCTCGACCTCGATCCGGTTCTGGCTGGTGTCGAGATAGGTCTTGAACATGTGGTGGGACATGACCGGATCGAAGCCCTCGTCGTAGAGATCGAGATTGTCCACCTCATGGCCGCGCGCGAGCAGGGTCCCGCGGACCGTCTTGTTGAGCGCGCCGACGAAACTGTCCTGCGAGGGGTGGGCGTAAACGATAAGAACCCGCATGCGATAAACTCCGGCTCCATCCGTGGCCGACCCGGCCAAATCCGTCGGCTGCGCTTGCGACCGTTTGACTGGCATCCCAGAACAATGCAACAGCTGCGCGGCCACAATTTTGTGCGATGCAAAAAGAGGTCGGCGCCAGTCGGGAGGCCGATCGTCGGGGTCCGAACCGCCGCCCCGCCGCCGGGGATTGGCGCCGGGCGCCATCTCAATCCATAATGTCGATCGATTTTTTAGTGCGGATACGAGGACGCGACGCATGGACCTCCCCCAAGTTCGCTTCGGCGAAGCTGAGCGAACGCAAGAGGCCGAGAAAAGCTCGACCGGCAACAACGTCGTTTCCTTGAACGTCACCGAGAAGGAGCGGGCGCGGCGCAGAGTTCTTGAGCAGCTCGGCATCGCGCAGCTCGTCTCGACCCGTTACATCGACATCGCCGAGGGCCACCGGCAGCATGCCCTGCAGCAGGGCGTCGCGGCGCGCTTTCATATCGACGGGCTGACAATCGACGCGCCGGCGGGGGTCTATCACCCCACGCCGGAGTCCAGTTCTCTTCTGTTCATCCGCAACATCATGGCGATGAACAAGCCGCGGATTCCGCGCACGCTCGAGATCGGGGCCGGATGCGGCGCGATCTCGCTGTTCGTCGCCGCACGCTGGAAGTCGGAAGTCGTCGCCACCGACATCGCGCCCGAGGCGATCGCCGCCATCAAGGACAACGCGCGGCGCAACGATCTCAAGATCCGCGTGATCGAATCCGACCTTTTCGCCTCCATCCCGCAGAGCCGGTTCGATCTGATCGTGTTCAACGTCCCCTTGATCGACAAGGAGCCCGAGGACGATCTCGAGCGCGCCAATCTCTGCGACCCCGGCGGTCGCATCCTGCGCCGCTTCCTGGAACGGGCCGGCGAATTCCTCGCCCCCTCGGGGCTCGTCATCTTTTCCGCCTGCAGCAACACGGCCTACGAAGCGCTCGACGGGATCGGGCTGAAATTCCGGATCGTCGGCCTCGAACTGGTCGGCGACGGCTTCTGGCGCGCGATCGTCGGCGCCGAGCACCGCTAGGCCGCCCTAGCGGCCAAGCACCGCCAGCGCTTCCTCGACCGCCGCAGAGGGAATGTGGAAGAGGCCGGTGTAGGGCTGGTTCATTTCGAGGATCAGGAAAATCGCGCTCCCGACCGCGAAGGCGCCGAAGGCGAGCGCGACGACGCTGGTGCCGTTCATTCGCGACAGCAGGCCGAAGCCGCAGAACAGCAGCAGCGCCCAGGACACGACGACGTTCAGCAACGGCCAGGACACCGGGCTGGCGAGTTGCAGCGACATGAGCATTCGCGTCTGCTCGATGAACGCGGAATTGAAATTTATCGAGCCCATCGCCTGTCGCTGGAGCGGCGTCGCAGGAGAGAGAGCGGCGATGCTTTCGTCGAGTTTGCGCAGGGCCGGCAGATAGGCTTGCAGGTCCAGCTCCTGGGCGCTGGTGGTCTCGCCGCTGAGGAAGAGGTCGTGGGCGCGCTGAACGCTCTGCTTCAGACCGGCGCGGATCGGCGCGGCGTCCGGGCCGAATTCGGCGAGCGCGAGGTCGAGCTGCACCGCCCGGGCCGAAAGCGCCTCGATTTCGGACTTCTGGGTCGCGTAGAAGCCATAGGCCGACCCGACCAGGGTTCCGAGCACGAGCGCCAGCAACAGCGAGACCAGCCCCACGATCGCGCCGATCATGTCGCGCGAGCCGTTCGACATGTGGTGGTCCGGCAGAAACTTCTGCACATAGAGGCCGAGCCAGCCGGCGGCGAAGGTCAAGACGGCGACGACGACGCAAATGAAGATCGTGGACAAGCGCTGAGGCTCCCCGGCGGAAGTCCCCGCCGTTTGCGTGCTTCTAGCATGCGCGGCGGCGTTCGGTTCAATTCGGCGTCAGGCGGCTTTCCTCCGCGCAGGCGCTCTTGTCTGAAGCCTTTTCGCCCGGCCGAATTCGGGGTGTCGCGGACTCTGCCCTCGCGCCGGGCGTCGAGGCGCTAGCGGCAATTTGCCGCAGACGGCCGTCGTTGACGGATTGTAGGACGTCGGGCGAGACCTGTCGCAGTGCAGCAATGATATGTTGCATTGCGGTAGCTCGTGTCTTTCAAGGGGAAACTGTCATGGACTCGGTGGGACGGCTCGCGCTTCGTTTGCCGGTTTTCGGTTGGCTGATCCAGGATGCGATCGGGGGCCTGCCGGACGCCAAATATTATTTCGCGGGCAATTGCGCATTGGCGCTCGTCGCGCTGGTTTATGTCTACGGCTATCCCCTGTTGATCACGCTTGCGGTCGCGGCGGCGGGCCTGGCGCTGATCTTCCTGGTTTACATGACCGCCGCCGACGCTTTTTCGCCGGCCTCGCGCCGCTGGGCGGCGGAGCAGAGGCGCCGTCCGCGCCGCGCGGTCTGAGTCGGCTTCAGCCGTCGCTCTCGGCGTTCGGGTCTTCGCTCGGGCGCTCGGCGCCGGGGATGACGTAGCCGCCCTTCAGCCAGCGGTAGAGATCGACGTCGCTGCAGCGGCGCGAACAGAACGGATCGTATTTGGGATCGCGCGGGCGCCCGCAGATGGGGCAGGCCCGTGTGGGCGCCTCGGGGGTCTTGTCCGGGCCGGGTTGCTGGCTCACGTCACGCCCCCGGCGTCCAGAAGTCGGTCGGCGAATAGCCTTCGCCGGCCAGCAGCGCCGCGGTCTCGGCGAGCGGCAGCCCGACCACGCTGGAATAGGAGCCGACCAGGCGGACCACGAAGGCGCCCGCACGGCCCTGGATGGCGTAGCCGCCCGCCTTGCCGCGCCATTCTCCGCTGGCCAGATAGGCCGAAAGTTCGTCGCGCGACAGCCGCTTGAAGCGGACGCGCGTCTCGACCAGACGCGAACGCCGCGCGCCGCCGGGCGTGACCAGGGCGAGGCCGGTGTAGACGCGGTGGGCGCGCCCCGAGAGGAGACGCAGGCAATCCTCGGCCTCGTCGAGGATTTCGCATTTGGGCAGAATGCGCCGGCCGACAGAAACGACCGTGTCGGCCGCCAGGACCAGGGCGGGGCCGACGTCGGCGCGCTTGAGCGCCATGGCGTGGGCAATGTCGGCTTTTTCCACGGCCAGACGCAGGGCATGGGAGCGCGGCGCCTCGTTGCGCTCCGGCGTCTCCTCGATGTCGGCGGGCATGACCGCGTCGGGTTCGACGCCGATCTGCGCCAGCAGCGCGAGCCGGCGCGGCGACCCGGAAGCCAGCACGAGGCGAGGGCGCGCAGACGTCTCGCTCACGCGTTGAGCCCCATGGTGTTTGCCTCGCGCCCGGCTTTACTTGAAGCGGTAGGTGATCCGACCCTTGGTCAGGTCGTAAGGCGTCATTTCGACGAGAACCTTGTCACCGGCGAGCACGCGAATGCGGTTCTTGCGCATCTTGCCGGCGGTATGGGCGATGATTTCGTGTTCGTTTTCCAGCTTGACGCGAAAGGTCGCATTGGGAAGCAACTCGACCACGAAACCCGGAAACTCCAGCAATTCTTCTTTCGACATAGGGGCCCTTCTATTGTCGCCGCGCGCCTCGCCTTTGGCGAGCGGCGAGGCTTCGGCGCGCGCCTCTCCCCCGGCGGCAGCTTGGATGCGGACGGACCGGCGCGAGGCGCGCGGACCCTATATGATTTCAACTCAAAGAGGAAACCGGTTTAGCGGCGAAAAATCCGGGTTCAACCGATCCCCCCGCCGTTTTCGCGGCGCAGGCGCAGGAAGCGGCGGATCGCGAAGGGGATCGAGGCCAGATACGCAAGCGAAAGCCCGACGAGCATCTGCAGCGGGAAATTGATGATCATCAGGACGCCGGCGGCGACGCCGATCAGCACGACCGCGACATTTTCCCTGGGAATGCGCCCGATCGACTTGCCGGAAAAATGGGGCACTCGGCTCGCCATCAACAGCGCGACCGCCAGAACGAACAGATCCTCCAGCACAATCAGCCCGTGCGAGGCCAGCGGCCCGCCGGAGCCGAGAAACCGGAGATAAACCGGCAGCAGGCCGACCACCGCGCCGGCCGGCGCCGGCATGCCGACGAAGAAGGCCTTGCGCCAGGCTGGCATGTCGGGATCGTCGATCATCACGTTGAAGCGCGCCAGCCTCAGCGCGCAGGCGATGGCGAACACCAGCACCGAGAGCCAGCCGAAGCCCTTGAGCTCGTCCAGCCCCGAGAGATAGAGCACGAAGGCGGGCGCCACGCCGAAATCGACGAAATCGGCGAGCGAATCGAGCTCGGCGCCGAAGCGCGAAGTGCCCTTGAGCGCGCGCGCGATCCGCCCGTCCAGGCCGTCCAGCACCGCGGCGGCGGCGATCGCCGTGACGGCCCATTCGATCGAGCCTTCGAAGGCGAAGCGAATCGCGGTCATGCCGAGGCAGAGCGCCAGCAGCGTGATCACATTGGGGATCAGCAGGCGCAGCGGCACGGGCCGGAAGCGGCGCACGCGCTCGGCGTCGAGCGACAGCGCGCTCGGCGTCGGCTCGGAGGAGGGAGCGCTTGTCGTGTCGTTCATGTTCGCGGCGGCCCGGAAATCAATTCTTGCGAAACTGTCGCGCCGGCTCGTCCGCGCCGACGCTCGCGATCACGGTTTCGCCCGCCACGCAGCGGCTGTCGAGACCCACGACGATGCGCGCGCTCTCGGGCAGATAGACATCGACGCGCGAACCGAACCGGATCAGGCCGAAGCGATCGCCGGCGGCCAGATGCGCGCCCTCATGGGTGAAGCAGACGATGCGCCGCGCGATCAGGCCCGCGATCTGCACGACGCCGAACTGGCCCGCGCGCGACTCGACGACGACGCCGTTGCGCTCGTTGTCCTCGCTCGCCTTGTCGAGATCGGCGTTGACGAAGGCGCCCGGGCGATAGGCGATCCGGGTCACGCGTCCCTCGACCGGCGAGCGGTTCACGTGGCAGTCGAACACCGACATGAAGATGGAGACGCGCGGCAGCGGCTGGGCGCCGAGCCCGAGGTCGGGCGGCGGCGGGGCGGCGCCGACGAAGCAGACCCGCCCGTCAGCCGGCGCCACCACGAGATCGGCGCGCAACGGCGTGACGCGCACGGGATCGCGGAAAAAATAAGCGCACCAGAGGGTCGCGACCGCGCCGATCCAGAACAGGGGGCCCCAGAGCCAGCCCAGAATCAGCGTCGCGACGATGAAAGCCGCGAGGAAGATATAGCCCTCGGGGTGGATCGGGGAGATCTGCTCGCGGACGGACTTGAGAATGGACATGGGATCCGCTCGGCTCGAGAGGCGCGGGGCTTGCGAGGCGCTGGAGTTGCGACAGGCCGGTCTTGTGCGCGAAACGGGCGAAAAGTCACCCGGCCGCGGCGCGGACGGGTCAGGTCTCCAAGCCGGTCTTGCTTTCCAAGCCGGCCTGGCTCTCGAATTCGTCGTCCTTGTCCTCGAGCTCGCCCGCGCGGCGCAAAGCCTCCTGGGCGGCGTCGACTTCCCGCTGCCGGCTCCACAGGCCCGCGTAGATGCCGCCGCGCGCGAGCAATTCCTCATGCTTGCCGCGCTCGGCGATGACGCCCTTGTCGAGCACCAGGATCTCATCGGCATGGACGACCGTGGAGAGCCGGTGCGCGATGATCAGCGTCGTGCGGCCCTCCGAGACGCGCTCGAGCGCAACCTGAATTTCGCGCTCGGTGAAGCTGTCGAGCGCCGAAGTCGCCTCGTCGAGCACGAGGATGGGCGGGCCCTTCAGAATCGTGCGGGCGATCGCCACGCGCTGCTTCTCGCCGCCCGAGAGCTTGAGGCCGCGCTCGCCCACTTGCGCGCCATAGCCTTGCGGCAGCGAGCGGATGAAAGCGTCGATGCGCGCGTTTTGCGCCGCCTCGCGCACCTCTTCGTCGGTGGCCCCCTCGCGACCGTAGCGGATGTTGTAGAGCACGGTGTCGTTGAACAGCACCGTGTCCTGCGGCACCATGCCGATCGCCGCGCGCAGCGAAGTCTGCGTGACGGCGCGAATGTCCTGACCGTCGATCGTGATTCGTCCGGCCGAGGGCTCGTAGAAACGGAACAGCAGTCTGGAGATCGTCGACTTGCCCGCGCCCGAGGGCCCGACGATGGCGATCGTGTGGCCGGCCGGGGCCTCGAAGCTCACGCCGCGCAGGATCTGCCGATTGGCGTCGTAGTGGAACTCGACGTTCTCGAAGCGCACCGCGCCCGCCGTCACTTTCAGCTCCGCGGCGCCGGGAAGGTCGGTGATTTCGGGATTCTGTTCGAGAATGTCGAACATCGCGCCGATGTCGACGATCGCCTGTTTGATCTCGCGATAGACCATGCCCATGAAATTGAGCGGCTGATACAATTGCAGCATCATTACGTTGAGCAGCGCGAAATCGCCGATCGTGTTTCGTCCCTCCCGGATGCCCTCGACGCACATGACCAGCACGGCCACGAGGCCGAGCGTGAAGATTACCGCCTGGCCCGCGTTCAGCACGGCGAGCGAGACATAGGTGTGCACGCTCAGGCGCTCATAGCGCGCCATCGCCTTGTCGTAGCGAACCGCCTCGCGGTGTTCGGCGCCGAAATACTTGACCGTCTCGAAATTCAGCAGGCTGTCGATCGCCTTGGTGTTGGCGTCGGTGTCGCTCTCATTCATCGAGCGGCGAATCGCGATGCGCCAGTTGGTCGCGATCGTGGTGAAGACGAGATAGGCGAACACCGTCGCGGAGATCGCGGCGACATAGCGCCAGTCGAACGAAAACAACAGCGCTCCGATGATCAACGCGAATTCGACGATCGTGGGCGCCGCCGTCAGCATCGAGGTTCGCACCAGCGTTTCGATCGCGGTTCGGCCGCGCTCGAGAATGCGGGTCAGCCCGCCCGTCTTGCGCTCGAGATGAAAGCGCAGCGACAATTGATGCAGGTGGGTGAACACCTCGATCGCGAGCCGCCTGACGGCATGCATCGCGACCGACGCGAACAGCGCGTCGCGGCCCTGCTGCGTCAGCGACATCGCCATGCGAAGGGCGCCGTAAAGGCAGGTCAGGGCGACGACGCCGGTCAGGACTTCCGGCAGCGGCGCATGCGAAACGATATGACTGGGCGCGAGCGCGTCCGTCGTCCATTTGAACGCATAGGGGATCGCGATCGTGACGAGTTTCGACACGATCATAAGGAAGATCGCCAGCAGAACCCTGATCTTCAGGTCGGCGCGATGGGCGGGCCAGAGATAGGGAAGCAGCATCCTGACAGCGCCGAGGAAGCTGGCCCGTTGCGAGGCGGGCGTTCGCGCCGCGATGAAATTCGTCGTTTTCTGGTGTTGCATGATGGTCCGCGGAGGGTACGCCCGAGAGTGGGATATAGTCTTTGCGCCCTCCTTTACCACCCTTGGGCGGAGGCGAAGGAGAATTTAGCCGCGGGCCTCACCTCGATCGCGACCGAGTCGGCAAGATTCGAGATTTGCGTAATATTGCTCCAAAACGCAATTACATTTGTCATAAACATATCTTGAACATGTTGCGCAAGCACCGAAGGGTAATTGGATTGCGGAAAACTGATGAGATGCTTGGAAAAGATTCGAATTCAGTCTTGATTTCACTGTAATTCAGCAGTATGCAGCAATCGCCGAGTCCCATGCGAATCAAAATTTGTTGCGCTTGGCTCTTGAGAGGTTGCGGTCGGCCTTTGGCGAAGACCCTGTCGTCAATTTAGGTCTTTGCTAAATTCGGCATAATCGGAGTTATTATTGAGATGAGCGAATTGGATAATCACGTAGAACTGGCTGCAGAAATCGTCTCGGCTTACGTGTCGAACAACTCGGTGCCCGCCAGTGAACTGCCGACCCTGTTGGCCGATATTCACGCGGCGATTGTCCGCGTTTCGACCGGCGCCGTTGTTCCGACGCCGGAAGCCGCCAAGCCCGCGGTTCCCCCGAAGAAATCGATCACGAACGATTACATTGTATGCCTTGAAGACGGACGCAAGTTCAAGTCTTTGAAGCGTCATTTGCGCACTCAGTACAACATGTCTCCTGAGCAATACCGTGAGAAATGGGCGCTGCCGGCGGATTATCCGATGGTCGCCCCCGCCTATGCGAAGGCGCGTTCGGCGCTGGCCAAACAGATGGGCCTGGGCCAGCAGCGGCGTCGTCGGGCGAAATAAGCGATTTGCGGCCTGAGCCGTGCGATTTCCCTCGACGGGGCGGCCTTGGCGGGCCGCCCCGTTCGTTCTTGAGCGCTGCAGCCGGGGCGTTCGAAACTCGATGCGTCGCCGCCGGCGCAGTCAAAGGGCTCGCGGCCGATCAGCTGTTCAGCGCCTCGTCGAGCAATCTTGCCAAAGTTTCCGGTTCCTTTGGGAAGCCCGCGCGTATCCAGAGCGCCTGTAGCGACTTCAAGACTATGCCGACGCGCTGCCCAGGCCGGACCCCGCGCGCCAGGATGTCGGCGCCGCTGAACGGCATTTGCGGCAGCGGCGTGTCGCTGACGAAGCGATAGGCCGAGGCGAAGCGCGCCTCGTCGGGCGGGGCGCCCGCATCGACTTGCGCGAGCGTCAACATGTCGCGCGCGCACTGCCGGCCGCGCTCGAACAACAGCACGCGCAGTTCGCCCAGGCTCGGCGGCGCCGCCAGGCCGTGGCAGGCTTCCAGCGCGCGCGCGAGCGCTTCCAGCCGCGCATGTTCCGCGTTCGACAGCCGCAGGCGATCGCGCAGCCGATCCGCGTCTTCCACGATCCCCACCGCCAGCGCGCCGAGCCGGAGCGCCGGGTCCGCCTCCTCCCCGCGCGCGGCCTCGATGCGCACGAGCCGCGCCAGCCGCGCCGCGTCTGCCAGTCCGCCCAGCAGCGCGCCGATGAGGCCGGCCTCCGCCGCCGCCGAAGTGACTTCGCTTGCGCGCGGCGCGGCGAGCAATTTCATCAGTTCGGCGCGCACGCGCTCGCGCGAAAGGATAGCCAGTCCCTCGCGCTCGGCGATCGACGCCGCCAGGCCTTCGGCGTCGAGCGCGCCTTCGGCGAAGCGCGCCGAAAACCGGAAGAAGCGCAGGATGCGCAGATAGTCCTCGCGGATGCGCTGGCGCGCGTCGCCGATGAAGCGCACCCGGCGCGCCGCGAGATCGTCGAGCCCGCCGCAATAGTCGTGGATGCGCCCGTCGCGGCTCAGCGAGAGCGCATTGATGGTGAAATCGCGCCGGAGCGCGTCAGCGCGAAAGTCGCGCCCGAACCTGACCGTGGCGTGGCGCCCGTCGGTCTCGACATCCTCGCGCAGCGTCGTCGTCTCGAACGGTCGTCCGTCCGCGATGACGGTGACCGTGCCGTGCGCGAGCCCGGTCGGGACGACGGAAAACCCGGCGGCCCGCGCCCTTTGCATCACGATCCCCGGCAGCGCGGTCGTTGCGATGTCGAAATCGCCTGGCGCCGCGCCGAGCGCGAGATCGCGCACCGCGCCGCCGACGAGGCGCGCCTCCTCGCCATCGCCGTCGAGCGCGGCGATCACCCGCGCGAGCGGCCCGCGCCGGAAGACGCCGGGATCGCGCAGCCCGCCGTCGAGAATCCCGGGCGGCGCGCTCACTCGAAATGTCCCGGCACGATCGCGCCGTTCTCGATATGCGCGGGCACGTAGACGCCATGCGCGCGCGGCGCGAACAGGTCGGCCGCGACCAGGCCGATCACGACCGCGGCGAGGCCGAGCAGGGTGAGCGCGGAAACCCGCTGGCGCGTCCAATGTTCGAGCGCGAGGGGATAGCGCAGGCGAAGCGCGAGATAGACAGCGAACAGCGCGAACGGCGCGAGGAACAACCCGAGCGTTTCGACGACGGCCCGTTCCATCAGGAAAACAGCCTCTCGTAGAGATTGCGCAACATGCCCGCGGTGGCGCCCCAGATATAACGCCCATCATAGGGCATGGCGTAGAACTTTCGCGTCACGCCGCGCCATTCGCGTTCCTGCAGCACATGATTGGCGGGGTCCATCAGGAAGGCGAACGGCGTCTCGAACACCTCCGCGACCTCCTCCGAATTGACATGGAGCGTGAAGGCGGGATCGACCAGCGCCACCAGAGGCGCGACGCGAAAGCCGGTGCCGGTGAGATAGGGGTCGAGCCAGCCGAGCGGCTCTATGAACCGGGCCTCGAGGCCGATTTCCTCCTCGGCCTCGCGAAACGCGGTCTGAATCGGCGTCTCGCCGGGGTCGACCTTGCCGCCGGGAAAGGCGACCTGGCCGGAATGGGAGCGCAGATGCGAAGCGCGCTGGGTCAAGATGACGCTGAGGCCATGCTCGCGCGCCACGATCGGCGCCAGCACGGCGGCCGGGCGCGCCTGGGCGAGCGTCGCCGCGTCGGGCGGCGCGCCGTTGAGCGCGAAGTCGCTGACGCGCGGCGCGGCGTCGGCCGCGAAGGCGCCGGGCGCGAGTTCGGCGGGCAGCCGCGCCTTCACGAGCCGGCGAAGCGCGTCGGGGGTGAGGCCCTTGGGGGAGACTTCGGGCGCGAGCGGAATGATCAGAGCCCCTCGATTTCGCTCGCGCGCCGCATCGGAAAGAACTGGCCGCTCGAGCGCACGCCGAACCAATCCTCGCCCTGCCAAGGCTCGATGCGGCCGATCGCGGCCAGATCATAGAACAGCGCGCGCTTGACCAGAGCCCACAAATCCGCGCGCACGCGGACATAGGGTTTGACGCCGTCCGCCGCGCCGCTTTCGAACCGCAGCGGGTGCTCGGCGTCCACGGTGACGAAATCCTCGACATTGGTGCGAAACGTGATCCGCGGTTCGCCGTCCGGAGTCTCGACGCGCATCTCGACCGCGAGGAACGGCGCGTCGTCGACCGCGACGCCGACCCGCTCGACCGGAGTGACCAGGACATAGCGGTCCGCGTCCTTGCGCAGAATCGAGGCGAACAATTGCACCAGGGCCGCCCGGCCGATCGGCGATCCCCGATAGAACCACGTCCCATCGGAGGCGATGCGCATGTCGATCTCGCCGCAATAGGGCGGATTCCACAGATGAACCGGGGCGGGGCCGCGTTTGCGCGCCGCTGCGGCCTCGCCGAGGCCGGCGATCGCTTCGTCGGGCGCGCGCGCTCCGCTTGGCGGGGCCTGGTTATTGCTTTCCGTCTCTGTCGCCATAATCTCGCGTAGATTGTGGACAAGGGTGCCCGGGACCCCGCGGCTCGACAGCGGGCCGCGAGGTTTAAGTTAGGGTTCTCGCGTTATATCTAAGGTTCAAAGCCCCGCTTGGGAACAGCGGCGGCAAAATCATCCCTCGCGGCGGCGCCGCTCGGGTCCTCGAAGACAGGAGATTTCATGGCCATCGCCGATTTCGACGCCGGCGTCGCCAAGGCGGCCGAAGCTACGCTCGCGCGCGTCACCGCGGCGCGCGAAGCGATCGGGGCGGTCATTTTCGGCCAGGACACAGTGGTCGAGCAGACGCTCGTCACGCTTTTGGCGGGCGGTCACGGCCTGTTGATCGGCGTTCCCGGCCTCGCCAAGACCAAGCTTGTGGAGACGCTCGGCGTGGTCATGGGGCTCGAGGCGCTGCGCATCCAGTTCACCCCCGACCTGATGCCCTCGGACATTCTGGGCGCCGAGGTCATGGAGGAAGGCGCGGACGGCAAGCGCGCGTTCCGCTTCCTGAAAGGGCCGATCTTCGCGCAATTGCTGATGGCGGACGAGATCAACCGCGCCAGCCCGCGCACCCAGTCGGCGCTGCTGCAGGCGATGCAGGAGCGCCACGTCACCGTGGCGGGCGCCCGGCACGACCTGCCGACCCCCTTCCATGTGCTGGCGACCCAGAATCCGCTGGAGCAGGAGGGCGCCTATCCCTTGCCCGAAGCGCAACTCGACCGTTTCCTCATGCAGATCGACGTCGGCTATCCCGACCGCGAGGCCGAAAAGCGCATCCTGATCGAGACGACCGGCGCTAGTGAAGCGGTCGCCAAGCCTGCGATGACCGCCGCCGACCTGATGGCGGCTCAGCGCCTCGTGCGCCGCGCCCCGATCGGCGAGAGCGTCGTCGAAGCGATCCTCGATCTCGTGCGCGCCGCGCGCCCGGGCGAGGGCGACGCGGAGCTGACCGACGCGATCGCCTGGGGTCCAGGTCCGCGCGCCGCGCAGGCCCTCACCCTTGCCGCCCGCGCCCGCGCGATCGTCGACGGACGGCTCGCGCCCTCGCGCGACGACGTCGCCGCGCTCGCCGAGCCCGTGCTGAAGCACCGCATGGCGCTGACCTTCGCCGCGCGCGCGGAGGGCGAGACGATCGCCGGCGATTGTCGCGCGGCTCGTCGCAAAATACGTGCGCTGACGCGATGGCGACAGCCGCGAGTTCGCCTTCTCCCCGCAACGCCGAACAGGCGGCCTCGCTGGCGGCGCGTCTGCCGGGCCTCGTGGTCGCCGCGCGGCGCATCGCGCTCAGCGTGATGCACGGCGTGCATGGCCGGCGACAGGCGGGGCCGGGCGAGACATTCTGGCAATTCCGCCCGTTCGTCTCGGGCGAGCCCGCGCAGCGGGTCGACTGGCGACGCTCGGCGCGCGAGAACCGCGCCTTCGTGCGCGAGCGCGAGTGGGAGGCGGCCCAGACGCTCTGGCTGTGGCTCGACCGTTCGCCGTCCATGCGGTTCGGCTCGAAGCTGGCCGAAGGCTCCAAGCTCGACCGCGCGATCGTGCTGACGCTAGCGCTGGCCGAACTGGCCGTGCGCGGCGGCGAGCGCGTCGGCCTGATCGGCCTCTCGCGCCCGATCGCCTCGCGCGGCATCATCGAGCGCTTCGCGCAAATCCTGCTCGCGGCCGAGCGCGTCGAGAGCGCGCCGGCGCCCGCCCTGCCGCCGCCCGCGCCGATCTCGTCGCGCTCGAAGATCGTGTTGATCGGCGATTTCCTGTCGCCGCACGAAGAGGTCGCGCGCAGCCTCGCCGCGCTCGGCGCCGCGGGCGCGCAGGGGCATTTGCTGATGATCGCCGACCCGATCGAGGAGACGTTCCCGTTCGCGGGCCATACCGAATTTCTCGAGGCCGCGGGCGATCGGCGCTTCCGCGCGCCGCGGGCGGAAAATCTGCGCGCGGGCTATCTCGCGCGACTGGCCGCCCATCGTGAGGCCGTGCGCGCCGCCGCCGCTCGGCGCGGATGGGACGTCGCCTTGCATCGCACCGATCATTCCGCCTCCGCCGCGCTGCTCGGCCTGACGGCGCGGCTCGCCGAACGCGCGCCCGCCGCCACAGTCTCGCGGAGCGCCTGAGATGCTCGGCCTGCCGCTCGCCTTCGCAGCCCCTGCGGTGCTCGCCGCCCTGATCGGGCTCGGCGTTCTCTACTTCCTGCTGCGCATGACGCCGCCTCGCCCGCGGCAGGAGCTGTTTCCGCCGCTGCGGCTGCTGCTCGGCCTCAGCGACAAGGATACGACGCCGGTCAAGACGCCGTGGCCGCTGCTCGCGCTGCGCCTTGCGACCGCCGCGGCGGTCGTCATCGCGATGGCCGGACCGATCTGGAACGCGGCCAAGAGCGCGATCGGGACGAACGGCGCCCTTCTCGTCGTGCTCGACGACGGCTGGCCCGCCGCGCCGACCTGGGACCGCCGTCTCGCGGCGGCGCGCGAGGCGATGCGCGCGGCGACCCGCGCCGGCCGGCTGGTCGCGCTCGCCCCGATCTCGGAAGGCGGCGCCGACCTCTCCGCGCTCGACGCCGCCAATTTCGAGCGCCGGCTCGCCGCGCTGACGCCGGTTCCCTATGCGCCGAGCCGCTCGGCGACGCTCGGCGCCGTTGAGCGCTTCCTCGACGCGAACGGGTCCGCCGAGGTTCTCTGGATCGCCGACGGTCTGGAGCTCGGGGGCGCCGGCGCCTTCGCCTCGGGCCTGCGCGCGCTTTCGGGGAGCCACGCGATCGCCGTCGCTGCGGACGCCGAGACGCCGGTCGCGATCTCCAGCGTCGAAAGCCTGCCGGGCGCCTTGAAAGCGCATCTGACCCGGGCCGACGCCCATGCGCGGCCGAACGGCGTCGTGCGCGCGCTCGATTCGCAGGGCCGCGCGATCGGCGAGGCGCCCTATGCCTTCGGGCAGGGCGCGAGCGCCGAAGCGAATTTCGAACTCCCCGTCGAACTGCGCAACGAGATCTCGCGCCTGGCCGTGGCCGATGAAGCCGCGGCGGGCGCGGGCGTGGCTGATCGACGAGCGCTGGCGCCGCCGCCGCGTCGGGATCGCCTCCGGCGCCAGCGTCGACATCGCCGAGCCGCTGCTCTCGCCGCTCTACTACATCAGACGCGCCCTGCAGCCCTTTGCCGAAATCCGAGAGAACCGGGCGGGCGCCTCCGATCCAATTCTCGCGCTCATCGACGAGAAGCCGTCGGCGCTGGTGCTCGCCGACATGAGCGTCCCGCCCGGTCCCGCCCATGACAAGCTCGCCGAATTCGTCGAGGGCGGCGGCGTGCTGATCCGCTTCGCCGGCACACGCCTCGCGGCCGGCGACGACGATCTGATCCCGACCGCCCTGCGCCGCGGCGGGCGCACGCTCGGGGGCGCGCTGTCCTGGGAGACGCCCAAGCACATCGCCGCCTTCGAGCCGCCGAGCCCGTTCGTCGGGCTGTTCGCGCCCGAGGAGGTGACGATCTCGCGCCAGGTGCTCGCCGAGCCCGAGCCCGGCCTCGCCGACAAGACCTGGGCGCGGCTCGCCGACGGGACGCCGCTGGTGACGGCGGTAAGGCGCGGCAAGGGGCTGATCGTGCTGTTCCACGTGACGGCGGACACGACCTGGTCGAACCTGCCGATCTCCGGCCTGTTCGTCGAAATGCTGCGCCGTGTCGTCGCCCAGGCCGGCGCTTCGCCGGCCACGCCGACGCAAGCGCGGCGAAGTCGAAGGCACGCTGTCGCCCTATCGCACGCTCGACGGCTTCGGAACGCTCGGCTCGCCGCCGGCCAGCGCGCAGCCGATCCCCGAGACCTTCGCCGGGGCAGGCGGAGCCGGCCCATCCGCCCGGCTTCTACGGCGCGCCCGAGTCGCTGGTGGCGGTCAACGCGCTCGCGCCCGGCGAAACTCTGGCCCCCGCCGATTACGCCGGCCTGCCGGTGCGCTCCGGCGGGCTCGACGTCGCCCCGCCGGTCGAGCTGAAGCCCTGGCTGCTGCTGGCGGCGCTGATCGGCTTCCTGATCGATGGTCTGGCGACGCTGTGGATTTCGCGCCCGCGCCGCTTCGCGCATGGCGCCGGCGCGCTGGGGATCGCCTGGCCGTCCTCGTGTCCGGCGCGGGCGGGCCTCACTCGCAAGCGCAGGCGCAGGCGCAGACGCAGACGCAGGCCGACGCGCCGCCGGGCGCCAACGATGAGAAGGGCGCGCTCGAAACGCATCTGGCCTACATCATCAGCGGCGATTCCGATGTCGACGAGACCTCGCGATTGGGGCTCGCCCGGCTCGCGCGGGTGCTGGGCCAGCGCACTTCCGCCGCGGTCGCCGAGCCGATCGGGCTCGATCCCGCGCGCGACGAACTCGCATTCTATCCGCTGATCTACTGGCCGATCGTCGCGGGCCGGCCGCAGCCGCCTTCCGCCGCGGTCGCCCGCATCGCCGCCTATATGAAGAACGGCGGCACGGTCATATTCGACACCCGCGATGCGCTGACCGCGCGTCCCGGCGGCGCTCCCACCCCGGAGGGCCTTTGGCTGCGCAAGCTTCTCTCCGGCGTCGACGTGCCCGAACTCGAGCCGGTGCCGCGCGACCATGTCGTGACCAAGACCTTCTACCTCATCGACAATTTCGTCGGACGGACCGACATGGGGCAGACCTGGATCGAGGCGCTGCCGCCGCCCGATCCCAATGACAGGGCGCCTCGCCCCGCGCGGGCCGGCGACAGCGTCTCGCCGATCATCGTCGCCTCCAACGACCTCGCCGGCGCCTGGGCGGTCGACGAACGCGGCCAGCCGCTGCATCCCCTCGTGCCCGGCGGCGCGCGCCAGCGCGAGATGGCGCTGCGCGGCGGGGTCAATCTGGTGATGTACGCGCTGACCGGCAATTACAAAGCCGACCAGGTCCACGCCAAGGACCTGCTGGAAAGGCTTTCGCATTGAACGACTGGTCGCTCGCCTTTTCCCCGCTGTTGCCTGCGCCCTGGATCGGCGCGCTGGCGGCGGCTCGCTTGTCGTCGTCGGCCTGACGCTGTGGCGCGCGCCCGCGCGCCGCGTTCTGCCGCGCGCTTGCGGCGGCGTTGCTGATCGGCGCGCTCGCTCGATCCCTCGCTGCAGCGCGAGGACCGGCGCCCGCTGAAGGACGTCGTCGCCGTCGTGATCGACCGTCGGCGCAGGCAACCGACTGGGCGAGCGCGAGCGCCAGACCGACGCCGCGAAGGCGGAGATCGAGAAGCGGCTCGGCGCGCTCGACAATGTCGAGGCCGCGTCGTCGAGACGCCGCGCGAGGATCCCGACAACCAGGGCACGCAGCTTTTCGGCGCGCTGCGCGCGGCGCTCAGCGAACGCCGCCCGAACGCGTCGGCGGCGCGATCATCGTCACCGACGGCATCGCGCACGACATTCCCGCTAGCCCGAAGCGCTGGGCTTCCATGCGCCGCTGCACGTGCTCATCACCGGCCACGAGGGCGAGCGCGACCGCCGGATCGAACTCGTCGAGGCGCCGCGGTTCGGCATCGTCGGCAAGGATCAGACGATCTCGAGCAAGCGTCCTCGACAGCGCGGGAAGAGCGAGCCCGCGCAACTGACCGTTCGCCGCGACGGCCAGCCGATCGCCACGCTGCAGCGCCGAGATCGGCCAGACGGTCAAGATCCCGGCGCCGATCGAACACGCCGGGCCGAACATCTTCGAGCTCGAGGTCGCCCCGGTTCCGGACGAGCTCACCGCGCTCGACAACAAGGCGGTCGTGACGATCGAGGGCGTGCGCGACAAGCTGCGCGTGCTGCTGGTCTCGGGCGAGCCGCATCCGGGCGAGCGCATGTGGCGCAACCTGCTGAAGGCCGACGCCAACGTCGATCTCGTCCATTTCACCATTCTGCGCCCGCCGGAAAAGACCACCGACGGCACGCCGATCAACGAACTGTCGCTGATCGCCTTTCCGGTCGCGCGATCTGTTCGGGCGCAAGATCAAGGATTTCGACCTCATCATCTTCGACCGCTATTCAAGTCAGGCGATCCTGCCGCGCGTCTATTCGAAAATATCGTCAAATATGTCCGCGACGGCGGCGCGCTGCTGATGGCGGCGGGGCCGGAATTCGGCACGGCGGACG
>CAWEID010000007.1:0-109379 GCA_963809055.1 uncultured Pseudomonadota bacterium
TCGAGCAGGCAGTGCTTGCGGAACGGGTCGATCTCGAATTTCACGACGCCGCCGTCGGGGCCGCGGATTTCCTGCGCGGGCAGATCGATCGTCAGCGTCGCATTGGCGCCGCGCCGCGCGTCGTCCATCAGCTTGGGCAGATCCTCGGGCGCGACCTTGATCGGCAGGATGCCGTTCTTGAAGCAGTTGTTGTAGAAAATGTCGGCGAAATCGGTCGAGATCACGCAGCGGATGCCGAAGTCGAGCAGCGCCCAGGGCGCGTGCTCGCGCGAGGAGCCGCAGCCGAAATTGTCGCCGGCGACGAGGATCTGCGCCTTCTTGTAGGCGGGCTTGTTGAGCACGAAATCGGGATTGGGCGAGCCGTCGTCGTTGTAGCGCATCTCCGAGAACAGCCCGGCGCCCAGGCCCGTGCGCTTGATCGTCTTCAGATATTGCTTGGGGATGATCATGTCGGTGTCGACATTGTCGATCTCGAGCGGCGCCGCGACGCCGGTCATGGTCTCGAATTTGTCCATCGCCTGCGATCCCGCTGCCCTGTTAAAGAGTTGGCGCCAAGCCTGTAGCAAAAGCGCGGCGGGCGGGGCAAACCGGCGCTTCGGCCGACGGGAGCGGGACATGGCGAAATTCTTCGAGGCGCTCGACGACAAGCTGATCGCGTTCATCGAGGCGCAGCCGATGTTCTTCATCGCCAGCGCCGCGCGCGAGGGCCGCGTCAATCTCTCGCCCAAGGGGCTCGACACGTTCCGCGTCTTCGGCCCCAATCTCGTCGCCTATCTCGACATCACCGGCTCCGGCAACGAGACCGCCGCGCATGCGCAGGGCGGGCGGGCGAGCCACGATCATGTTCTGCTCGTTCACGCGCAATCCGCTGGTGCTGCGGCTCTACGGCCGCACGCGAACGGGCGCGCCCGGCAGCGCGCTCTGGCGCGAATATGCCGACCGGTTCGAGCTTCTGCCCGGCGCGCGGCAGATCGTCGCGATGGACATCGAGTTCCTGCCACACCGCCTGCGGCTTCGGCGTGCCGCTGATGAAGCTCGAAGCGAACGCGCTCGACGCTGCACCGATATCTGGTCCGCCAAGGGCGAGGCGGAGACCGCGCGCCTATCGCCAGCGAGAACAACAAAGTCTCGATCGACGGCCTGCCGACCGGTTGGGGCGAGGCGTGAGCGCAGCGATGCCGCGCTCCGACGCCGCGGCGTGCTGACGATCGATCTCGCGCGCGCTCGCCGCCAACTGGCGCGATCTCGCGCGCCGCGCCGCGCCGGCGCGCTGCGCGGCGGTCATCAAGGCCAACGCCTACGGGATCGGCATCGAGGCGGCCGCGCCGGCGCTGTACGAGGCGGGTTGCCGGGTGCTTCTTCGTCGCGCATATCGGCGAGGGCGAGCGCGCGCGCGCCGTCGCTGGCGACGACGCGCGCATCTTCGTGCTCAACGGACTGCAGGCGGCGGCGGATCCGGCCGTCGATTACGCCGCGCACGGCCTCGCGCCGGTCATAGGCAGCGCGGAGGAACTGGCGCGCTGGTCGGCCTTCGATCGCCGAGCAGGCGGCGCCGCCGCCGTCGCGCTGCATCTCGACACCGGGATGAACCGGCTCGGGTTCGCCTCGCTCGCGGAAATGCGCGCCGCCATCGGCCGCTACGGCGCCGTACGGCGCGGACTTGCTGATGAGCCATTTCGTTGCCTCGGAGGAACCCGGCAATCCGCTCAACGCCGAGCAGATCGCGCGCTTCGCGGCCGCGCGCGCGGCCTTGCCGGACCTCTGCCGCGTCGATCGCCAATTCCTCCGGCGATATTCCTGCCGCGGCGGCCGCCTTCGATCTCGTGCGGCCCGGCTATGCGCTCTACGGCGGCAACCCGACGCCGCGGCGCGCACAATCCGATGCGGCCGGTCGTCGACGCTGCGACGTCGCGATCCAGCAGACGCGCTGGATCGAGGCCGGGCGAGACCTGCGGCTACAACAGCCAATGGACGGCGCGCCGCCGCACGCGGCTCGCGACCCTGCTCGCCGGCTATGCCGACGGGTTGCCGCGCGGCGCGGGCGCGATCGACGGGCGCGAGGGGGCGGAGGTCGCGATCGGCGGGCGCCGCTGCAGGCTGGTCGGGCGGATGTCGATGGACCTCTGCATCGCCGACGTCACCGACGTTCCCGAGGACGCGGCGCGCGCCGGCGACTTCGCCAAGGTTTTCGGGCGCCGAGGCGCCCTCGACGATTTCGCAGCCCGGTCGGGCACGATCGGCTACCACGTCCTGACGAGCCTCGGCTCGCGATACGCCAGACGCTACTTATCTTGAGCTGACCACGAGGAGACAGCCCAGCGATGCATGCGCCTTCCCACCCCTTCCCCCCGGAAACCCACGGCGGAACGGTCGACCACGACGAATTGCGGGCGGCGCTCGCCGCCGACGCCTGTGCGCTGGTGGACGTGCGCGAGGAACATGAGTTCGCCGCCGGCCACATTCCCGGCGCGACCAATCTGCCGCTGTCGCGCTTCCATCCCGACGATCTCCCGAAGGGCAGGCCGGTCGTGCTGGTCTGCCAGGCGGGCGGGCGCTCGCTCAACGCCTTGCGCGCCGCGCTCGCCGCCGGCGTCGCCGACATCAGGCACTACGCCCCGGGAACCGGCGGCTGGCGCGCGCGCGGGGAAGCGGTCGAGCGCTGAGGCGCCGGATGCGGCTTCATCGGCGCGCTAATGCGGGCAATCCTCGCTCATGCCGTCGAGGCCTTCCCGGGTTCGCTCGAAAGACGCGCGGCCCGAGTTGTCGATCGTGACGATGTCGACGCTGTCGTAATCGCCGTCGTCCCAGGCGGGGACCAGGCTCGCGTCGGCGCCATGAGTCTTCAAGAGATCGCTGACGACGGCGTCGATCAGCCTGTGCTCCCAGGCGACCACGACCAGCTGGCCGCGATATTGCGGCGCCTCCAGCGCCTTGCGCAGCCCCGCGACGTCATCGAAGCCGATATGGGCCTGGATCGGCAGGCCGAAGGCGACCGCCGTCGGCTCGATCGTCGCGAGCGGTCGGATGTAATTATAGGCGACGCCGCCGTCGGTTTTCTTCCGGCTCGGGTCGGGAGCGAAGATCGCAGCGGGCCTGCCGAAATTTTTCGCGATATAGCCGGGCAGCGCGATCGCGCGGTTGAGTCCCTTGCAATTGAGCTGGCCGAGGCCGGCCTTCGGCTTCTCGCCATGGCGCACGAATACGATCCGCTCGGGCCCGCCGGCGGCCCCGGCAGGGCCGGCGAGCGCCGAGGCCGCCAGCAGGACGGCGCCCAAACGCAACAGCCAATTCATTCCGCCTCTCTTTCGTCCGCCCGCCCGGCTGCGACGGCGAGCCCCCCGCATGCGGTCGGCGGCCCGCGCGCTTATCGCAGAACCTTCTCCATCACGGATATGGTGGGTCTGTCCATGCCGGCATGGGCGCGCCGCTCGACCTCGACATAACCGAGGCGCTGGAACAGCGCGAGATTGAGCGGCAGTTGCAGGCGCGCATGCACGCGCGTCTTCGGCAGGCCGCGCCGCAGGGCCTCGGCCTCGCCATGGCCGACCAGACGGGCGGCGAGGCCGCGGCCGCGAAACGGCGGCGCGACCGCCAGCCGTCCGAGATAAAGCGCGTCCGGCTCCGGCGCCCAGAGCACGAGGGCGGCGAGTTCGCCGCCGGCCCAGGCGCCCATTCCGCCGCCCGCCGCGAGCTTGCCGGCGACGATCTCGGCCGTCTCGCGCAAAGCGGAGGACGGCGGCGTGGTCGCAACCCCCTGCTCGGCGAAGGCCGAGCGGATCAGCGCTGCGGCCGGCTCGGCGTCGGCGACCGTCATGGTCTTGAACTGCAAATCGGACAATTGCGCCTCCGGCGGAATAGACGCGGCTTCCTAGCCCGCGACCGCTCAACTATCGAGTGGACGACGACGGACGCCTGAGCGAGGCCGCAGGAAAAGTTAAGCGCCGGACTCTCCCCCGGCGCAATTCCCGATACGATTTTGTAAACTTTATGAGTCACGTTTTCGAACTGCGAATATTGCTGTTCGAGATCGAGGTCTTTGGAAATGACGGCTATGGGCGCCGGGAAGCCGCTGGGTTTCCCAGCACGCTTGCGGCGGGCGATCGCACGTTTCGGTTCGGCCGACGGCAGCGCCGCGGCCGAATTTGCGATCCTGTCGCCCTTCCTGGTTGCGATCCTGCTGGCTTGCGTCGAAGTCGGCTACGTCAGCTTCGCCAAGTCGGAACTGAACCGGATCGCGGGCGACGCGGCGCGCGCCGTCGAACTGGACCAGACGCAGAGCATGACGCAGGCGGAGTTCAACGCGACCGTCTGCGCCGACATCGCGGTCATCATTCAGTGCAACCAGCTCTATGTCAGCGTCGTCGCGCAGGCCTCATGCAGCGCGGTGTCGACCGCGCCGCCCAACTTGACTTACGACGGCAACGGCAATCTCACGAGCGTTCCGACATACAATCCGGGCACTTTCGGCAGCATCCTCGTTTTGCAGGCGCTCTATCCGCTGCCCATATTCGGAGCCCAGCTGTTGAACTGGTCCAACCAGGCCAACGGCACGATGCTGATCTACGCCACCATCGTTTTCGTGAACGAACCATGAGGAAGCTCGCCGCGAGACGAGAGATTTTCTGCGCAGCCCGAAGGGCGCGGCGCCGGCTCTTGCGAGGGCGGCTTTGCCTCGACAAGTCAGGCTCTGCGCTGGTCGAATTCGCCCTGATCACCCCCGTCGCCTTCCTGTTCATAGCCCTGGTCGTCATAATCGGCGAGGGCATGGAGGCGCTCGGCAAGACCAGCCTGACCGCCAGGACCGTCGCCTATCTCGTCTCCGAGCAGAACAACACATTGCCCAGCGCCTCGCTGGATTGCATGATCACCGCAGCCTCCCAGGTTATGGCGCCCTTCAGCACCACGGGACTGTCCGTCGTCGTTTCCGAGGTTCTCGTCAAAACCGGCGGGACCACGGCGGTCGTGCAATGGAGCCAAGCCGCCAGCTTCGGGGGCACGGCCCTGAAGACGGGGTCGACGGTGACGGTCCCGAACGGCTATCTGCCGGCGGGGACCTACCAGATCCTCGCCCAGGTGCAATATAAGTTCTCGCCGATCTATATCTCGTTCGGACCGCTGACGACCTTCAACTTCACCCGCTCGCTCTATATCGAGCCACGAAACGGAAGCTCGATCGCCCTCGACTGAGCGGCGGACGGCGCCTTTGCGCCGCCCCGACGCCGCAGCCGCGCCCGCCCCCAAATCGACTCCGCTCGGACCGGGCGTCGCTTCGCGCAAGTCCGCACGGCCCGGAAGTCTTGGGCGGCTGTCCGCTAACGCGATTTCCGGCGGCGAGTTTTACCCAATGGATGTCGGCGCAGAAAATCGGCGCCCGAAACGAGCCTCGGCGCGTGGCATGACCTTGCCCGCGCCGCCGCCCAGGCCCTGCCGCGACGGGCCTGTCCTGACGTCGGAGTTGCAGAGCGCCCGCGGTTTCGCCTCATCAGGCTCATGGTCAGAGTTAACGTACAGTTCTTAACTGTCTAAATTAATCATGAACCGATTTACCTCGCGACAACCAAGACCGTCTTATGTACAAATTGCATGAGTAATTCGAGGATCGAATTCATACTCGGTTTGCTACTTTCACACCATGGTCATGCGCAATCCCTGGCGAGCCTTCTTGCCTGGGGACTGTTTCCGACAGAGAGAGTCCGTCATGTTCAACCTTCGCAGATCGCTATCCTCCTTATTCCGGAGCGCCTCGAGGTTCGGCCGGGACAGCACCGGCGCCTCGGCGGTCGCGTTCACGCTCGCCGCGCCGATCGTCCTGATCTGCATCGCCGGCGTCACCAGCTACATGTACGCCTTGCAATACAAGTCGGACGTCCAGTCGGCGACCGACACCGCCGCCATCGCGTCGACCGAGGCGCTCAATGCCAATGCGTCGACCAACGTTTCGCCCCTTGCCTATGCCTACTTCAGGGTCAACGCGCCTCCGACCGCCCCCACAAACGGGCTCTTCTATGTCAATCCCGCCAATTACAACAATACGATCACGACCCAGATGGAATACAACGGCACCGTTCCGTCGCTGATCTCCAGCACGGCCCTCGGATCGCCGTCGCTGCCGGTCGACGCGCTTTCGCAGGCGCAGGTGATGTATGCGGCCAAATCTGGCGCCGGCAGTTCGGGCGGCGGGTCCGGCTCGGGCAACGGCTCGGGCGGCGGCGTCTGGTTCCGGCTGCGGCTGCGGCTCAACCTTTGGCCTTGCCTGGCGCCCTGTGCTTCAGCGGCAGCGGCAGCGTCTATGGCGACCCGCATGTGCAATCGACCACTCTGGACTTTTACATCGCCTGCACGTCGCCCGTCGGGAGCTGGTACAATGTGATCAGCGACGGAGGGATCGCGGTCAACATCGCCTGCAATCTCCTGCCGACCGACGGCGAAAATTACATCCAAGCCTTCTCGGTCGTGCTGAATTTGGCCGATGGACAGCACACGATCAGCATGACCGCTCCGCCGGCGACGCTCAACTCGATAGGGGACTGGAACCTGGTCAAGAGCACGGCCTGGTTTGGCGGCGTCACGATCGACGGCGTCTATCATGGGCAACCCGCCAGCGGCTGCACGGTTGCGAACCCCTGCAAAGGCTCCTACCTCAACGGCGTCGTCACCACATTGATCCAGGACCTGACCAACTTTTACGGGAAAGACAACTGGGTCTACATCAACTATCAAGGCTATAATCTGGCCTTTACATATCAGAACCCGGGCGTGGGCAACGTCATCATCACCGCGACCAACGTCGGCGCGCAGGGAACGCCGGGCGGCCTCTGGGGACAGACCCTGTCCGGCATGTCCAACGCCAACAGCCAGTTGTTTCAGGTGAGCAGCGCTACCAGCGTGGGCTACCAATACTACTGGCCTTGGCCCGCCTCGGCGAACACCGTCGTCGGCAGCAGCACGTCAACCCATCTCATCAAATAGCCCTGGCGCCTTCCGGGCGGCGATCGCGCCGCCCGTCCCTCCTCTCCATTCCTCTTCGCCAATGAAAAGGATCCGACCCATGTTCGAGACCGCCAAGAAAATCTCGCCCGCGCGCGCGGCCTTCGCGCTCGCTTCCGCGATTGCGAGCGCCGTCGCGCTCGCCCCATCGCTCGCCAGCGCGCAGAGCTACATGAGCTGCCAACAGGTGGAGGCCGCTTGCGAGGTCCAAGTCGCCGCGATGCAGCCCGTGATCGCGCAAAACGCCGCAAACGGCGCGCCCGGCCCGTTCGACAGCCTGTACACGGTCGCCAATTGCCAGTCCCAGTTGAGCACGGCCGAGAACTCCTCGGCCTGGCCCGCGCTTCCCAACGGCCAGCCGTCGTTCCCCTGCGCGCCCTGAGGCTGCGCGCGGGCGCTCACGCCTGCGCCGCCGCCGCGCGCCGCATCTCGGCGCGCTTGACCGCCTCGTAAAGCACCGCGCCCGCCGCCGTCACCGCGATGATGATGACAGCGAGGGCGCTGATGGCGGGGGTCATGCCCTGCCGGACGCGGCCGGCGAGCACCGTCGTCAGCGTCTTGTTGGCGAGAATGGCGAAGGTGGTGGTGTTGTAGTTCTCGAACGAGGACAGGAACGCGATCACCGCCGCCGAGAAGATCGCCGGGCGCAGGAACGGGATCAGGATGTCGAAGAACACCTGCGTGCGGCTCGCCCCCAGATCCAGCGCCGCCTCCTCCTGGACGCGGTCATAGCGCTGCAGCCGCGACAGGAAGATCAGCATGCAATAGGCGGAGATGAACGTCGCCTGGCCGAACGTCGCCAGCAGGATCCCGTTGAACAGAGGCTGCGCGCCGGTCCATTGCGTCACGTCTTTCCAGAAGATGACGGTCGAAATGCCGATGATGACGCCGGGGGTCAGCACCGGCGAGACCACGACGAGATAATAGAAGCCGCGCGCCCGCTCGTAGACCTGCGTCATCACGAGCGCCCCGGCGAGGCCGAGCGGCACCGACAGCAGCACGACGAAGCCGCCGATCAGGAAGCTGTTGCTGAGCCCCTCCATCACGCTGCGGTCGTTGTAGAGCTTGACGAACCAGTCGAGCGTGACGCCCTCGATCGGCCAGGCCTGGGGATAGGACGGCGTGTTGAACGCGGTCACGCCCATGACGAGGAGCGGGCCAAACAGGAAGACGAAGAACAGCGCGAGATAGAAGCCGAGCATGACGCGGCCGATCGCGCGCGAGCTCATCGCGCGATCTCCGAAAGGCTGACCTTGAATACGCGCATCACCAGAAGGACGAAAACCATGCAGGCGGCGAGCAGGATCAGCGCATAGGCGGCGCCCTGCGGCCAGTTGAACGCCTGGAAGAAGCGGTCGTAGACGATCGGCGTGAACCACAGCGTCTTCGGCCCGCCCAGAATCTGCGGCGCGGCGAGCGCGCCCGCGCAGAGCATGAAGACCAGCGTGGCGCCCGAGGCAATGCCCGGCTTGGCGTAGGGCATGACGACAAAGAGATGGATGTGCCACCACGGCGCGCCCAGATCGCGCGCGGCCTCGACCTGATTGCGATCGAGCGACTCGATCGCGTTGTAGAGCGGGAACATCATGATCAGGATATAGGCGTAGGTCAGGCCCGCATAGAGCGCGACGTCGGCGCCGAGGAAATCGATCGGGTCGTGCAGCAGGCCGAGCCCGATCAGGGCGTTGTTGACGACGCCGCCGGTGCCGAGCAGCACCCGGAAGGCGAAGGCGCGCAGAATCTCGTTGATCCAATAGGGCACGACCAGCAGCAGCATCAGCCTGAGCACGGCGCGCGCGGGCGCGGCCTGCGCCATGAAATAGGCAAGGGGATAGCAGATCACGAAATTGACGACCGTGATGATCATCGAGACGAAGATCGTGATCCAGAACGCGTGCAGATGGGTGGTGTTCCAATGGCTGAAGTCGCGCGTCGAGCCATAGAGGAAATAGCGGTAGTTCTCGAGCGTGTAGACGTCTTCCGGCCCGCCGCGCTTGCTCACAGGCAGCTTGGGGTGGAACGAATAGTCGATCATGTAGAGCTGCGGGAACACAATCAGGAACAGCGCCCAGAAGCCGACCGCCACGATGAGAAAGATCGCGACGGGAACGCCGTTGCGCTCGAAGAAGCCGGGTTGGGCGAGTGCGCCGGCGCGGCTGCGCTCGTAACGGGCGGCCACGAAGAAGCCGAAGATGACCGCTAGGGGCCCGAGAAAGATCGCCGCGATGGTGACGGGATTGGTCATGGCGTCACTTGCCCGCCCGCCCCGGCAGCACGATAGCGTCCGCGCTCGCATAGGAAATCCCGACGGTCTCGCCGTTGGCGAGTTCGCTCGCGCCGAGATGGCGCCCCAGCGACATCGTCAGCGCGCGCCCGTCGCTCGCGCGCAGCGCGATATGGGTCAGATGGCCCTCGAAGGCGGCGCCCGCGATTTCGGCGTTGAAGGCCGAAAGAGTCCCCGGCGCGGCGGGCCTGAGCGCCTCGGGCCGGATGAACAAAGTCGCCGCCGTGCCCGGCTCCAGAGCCGCGCCCGCGCGGCCCTCGAGCGTTCCGATCGGCGTCTCCAAGATCGCCAGCCCGTCGCGGATCGAGCGGACCTCGCCCTCGACGCCGTTGTTCTCGCCCACGAACGAGGCCACGAACGGCGTCGCGGGATGGTCATAGACCGCCCGCCCGTCGCCGACCTGCTCGACCCGGCCGAGATTCATCACCGCGATCCGATCCGACATCGTCAGGGCCTCGCCCTGGTCGTGGGTGATGTAGATGAAGGTGATGCCGACCCGCTTCTGGATCGCGCGCAATTCGGTGCGCATGTGCTGGCGCAATCTGAGGTCCAGCGCGGACAGCGGCTCGTCGAGCAGCAGCACCTCGGGCTCGACCGCGAGCGCGCGCGCGACCGCGACGCGCTGCTTCTGGCCGCCCGACAATTCGCTGATCTTCTTGTCGCCCTGCCCCGGCAGCGCGACGAGCGCGAGCAATTCATCGGCCTTGCGGCGCCGCTCCTTGGCGGGCACGCCGCGCACGCGCAGGCCATAGCCGATGTTGTCGGCCACCGACATCAGCGGGAACAGCGCCAGATTCTGGAAGATCAGCGCGGTCGGGCGCTTGTTGGAGCCGATGCCCGTCATGTCGCGCCCGCCGATGCGCACCGCGCCCTCGGTAGGATCGAGAAAGCCCGAAATCGTGCGCAGCAGCGTGGTCTTGCCGCAGCCCGATGGGCCCAGGATCGAAAAGAACTCGCCGCCCTTGATCTTCAGCGAAACATTCTTGACCGCGGTGAAGGCGCCGAAACGGATCGTCACCTGATCGAGATCGACATCCGCGCTCATATAGGCTCACTCGTTCGCATCGCGCCGACGGTCGCAAAATCCGGGCCAGCGTCGCAGCCCGCCCGGCCAAAATTCGCGCTCGAGGCGCAAAAAAGGGCGCCGGTTTCGCGCCGACGCCCCGTTACGCCTGCGGCTCCACGCCCCGCGCTCACGCCGCCTTGAACTTCTCGGCGTATTGGCCGCGCAGTTCGGCGAACCAGGTCGGCTCGACCGGGCGCCACCACATGTTGTCGATCGACTTGCCGGGATAGGCTTCATTGAAGATCGCGCGCGCCTTGTCCGAGAGCAGCTTGTCGGCGCCGACCGCGCTCGGGTTGTAGCCGGAATTTTCCGCCGCCTTGGCGGAGGCCTCGGGCGTGTGGATGTATTTCAGCCATTCGTAGGCCTGGTCGACGTTCTTGGCGCCCTTGCACAGCGAGAAGCCGTCGACCCAGCCGATCGCGCCCTCTTTCGGGGCCTGATAGGAGATCGGGTCGCCTGCCTTCTTCAGACTGATCGCCGGGCCGTCCCAGGTCTGGCCGATCACGACGCCGTTCGTCTTGAAGCCGGACTTGGTGTTGTCCGAGGAATCCCAGAACTGCTTGATCCAGGGCTTGTGAGCGATCGCGATCGGGAGGATCACGTCGTAGATCTTCTTCATATTGTCTTCGTTCTTGAAGGCGTCGAGCATGCGGTTGGTCGGCAGCTTGCCCGTTCCATCCATCCACAGGCCGATGCCGAGCAGCAGCGAATGCGGACGGCCCTGCACCTTGCCCTTGTATTCGTCCAACCAGAGGGTGCCGAAGGAGAGGTCTTCCGACTTGATCTTCGTCAGGTCGTTGCGCCAGGCGATCGCCTCGGTGCCCCAGACGTGGGGGACGTGATAGAGCTTGCCGTCCCAAACCCAATTGGCCTTGGACGCGGCGAGCAGGCCGGGGACGATCGCGCTGAGGTCGACCCGCTTCTCGTCGAGCGGCTGCAGCACGTCGATGTCCTTGAACTGCAGCGCGCGGTCGTGCGTCGGCTGGCACAGGTCGAAGCCGGCGCCGTTGGTGGCCTGCAGCTTGTTGATCTGTTCCTCATTCTGGGAGAACGGGGTCGAGTTGACCTTGATGCCGGTCTTCTTCTCGAAGTCCGGGATGACGGGATCCGGCAATTCGTCGTCCCAGTTGATCAGGTTGAGTTCGCCCGAGGACGAAAGGGCGTTGGTGACGATCGCCGGCGACGCCACGGCGCCAAGGCCGAGCGCCGCAGACGTCTTCAGGAATGAGCGGCGATCGAATCCGGCCAGAAGCAGACTATGGGTCGACTTGTACATACGAACTTCCCTCCGTGCGCGACTGACGCCCCGGGACGAAGCGCGACGCGGCGCCTTGCGCCGCCATCGCCCTTGCCGACCCTGCCCCCGTCGCTGCTGAACGGGCGCGAGGTTGGCATAGGAATTAACTTTGCACAATGGCGATTGGGCCAGCGACGGGCACGAAATTCAGGCCCGCCAGCGGCTTTATTTTGATGGAACCTCACGACAATTCGCGTTTAACCTGCCGCGCGGGCGGGCAGGCCGGACGGCGCCCGCGCGACAAGGGGACGCGGCGTGACGAGCAACAAATACTTCAACGACAAGGTCAGCTACGACAACGAATACGATCCGCAATTCGCCCCGCGCTTCGCCGAAATCGCGACCTTCCTGCGCGCGCCGCACCGGCTCGACCTGACCGGCCTCGACATCGGCGTTGCGGGCGTTCCGTTCGACGGCGGCGCCACCAACCGGGTCGGCGCCCGCCATGGGCCGCGCGCGGTGCGCGACCTCTCCTCGCTGATGCGCGCGACGCATCACGTCTTCCGCATCAATCCATTCGACTTCTGTTCAATCGCCGACGTCGGCGACGTCCGGTTCAACTCGCTGTTCGACAATGCGATCGCCGAGGCGGATATCGTCGCCTTCTACCAGCGCTTCGCCGCCTCGGGGACGACGCCGCTCTCCATCGGCGGAGATCATTCGATCACCTATGCGATCCTCAAGGGCCTCGTCAGGAACGGCCCCGTCGGCCTCGTTCACATCGACGCCCACACCGACACGCTGGGGCCGATCCAGGGCGCGCGCTTCCATCACGGCTCGCCGTTCCGCAACGCGATCGAGGACGGACTCCTCGACCCGAAACGGATGGTGCAGATCGGCATCCGCGGCGCGCATAACGTGTTCGAAGCCTGGGACTTCTGCAAGCGGCACGGCGTGCGGATCATCTTCATCGAGGAATTCGACGAGATCGGCGTCAAGCGCGCGGTCGAGATCGCGCGCGATATCGTCGGCGCGGCGCCGACCTATGTCTCGTTCGACATCGACGCGCTCGACCCCTCGATCGCGCCCGGCACCGGCACGCCGGAGGCGGGCGGCCTGACGATGCGCGAGGCGCAAGGCCTGGTGCGCGGCCTGCGCGGGCTCGACCTGATCGGCGCCGACGTCGTCGAAGTCTCCCCGCCGTTCGACCCGGGAACCAACACGGCGCTTTGCGGCGCCACTATCCTCTATGAATTGTTGTGCCTATTGGCCGAGGCGCGCGCGGCGCGGCGCAGCGGCGGGAGGAGCGCGAAATGAGCCTCCAGAATTTCCTGCTCGCGCTGCTCGCGGTCGCGGCCGGTTCGCTGTTCCCGATGCAGACCTCGGCCAATGCGCTGCTCGCCAAGAGCATCGGCGGACCGATCGCCGCCACGACGATCTCGTTCTCGATCGGCTGGTTCGTGCTGCTGATCATCAACCTGGTCGGCTTTCGCCAGTTTCCGAGCTTCTCCCAGGTCATTTCGACGCCGCCCTGGCTGCTGCTGATCGGCGGCGCGATCGGCGCGATTTTCCTCAGCGTCAACGTCTTTCTCGCGCCGCGCCTGGGGGCGGCGGCGACGTTGGTGCTGGTCATCGCCGGCCAGCTGCTCGCGGCGGTGACGATCGACCGCCTCGGCCTGTTCGCCTTCGCGGTGCGCGAACTCTCGCTCGGGCGCATCGTCGGGGTCGGATTGGTGTTCGTCGGCGCAGTGTTGGTCAGGCTGACATGAGGTTCAGAAAACGCGCCGCCGGCCCGGAGCCGCGGGACAAGAAGCGCCCGATTGCGAACCGTCCGCCCGTCGGCCCGATGGCGGCGCGGCCTCTTCGCTAATCGCGCCGACGCCCGTAACGGTTCCACGCCCATAGCAGCGCGAGAACGACCAGCGACCCCACGACGGCGGAAACGAGATCGCGCAAGGAAATGGCGATGCTGTCGAGACCCGGGAAGAGCGAAAAAGCCCGGAAAAGGAGCCCGCCGACGACCGCGCCGACGCAACCCAGGACCAGGTTGAATACGAACCCGAATCCCTGTTTCGTTCGTTTTACGAGGGCGCCGGCGACCGCGCCGCCCAGAAATCCCACCACCAGCCAGGTCACAATTTCAGCGAACGTGATCGACACGCGCAACCCCCAGATCTGCAGCGCCGACGCCGGCGAGATTCCCGCTCCGACCACTATCGATCGCTCGATCTCACACTATGGCGCCGTCCGCCCGATTCCCGCAATCGAGATCCGCGCCGCGCGAGGCGTCGGCGCGTCGAGCGGCGAAAAGCGAGAGACATACCGCGCTCTCTCCCTACAATCTCGGCATGTCGGGGCAACGTCCAAAAGGTCACAAATCACTGAATGTTTGTGGATAACATAGGTCCGCCTCGCCAAAAATCACGGTCCCGGCGCCCGCTCGAGATGTTTTCCGGGCGCAGGAGAGGCGCCGGCCGGGCCGGCGGCTTATGGCGGCGCCTTGATGCGTCGAGCGGTTCGCACGCCGAACTCGGTGGGCTTGCGGCGCTTTGTTCGAACGGCGACGATGCGCCGCTTCCGAGGCCCGCATGCGCTTTTCCGTCTCCCACGAAACGATCTACCGCTATTCGCAGCCGATCCGGCTGGGCGCGCATGTCATCCGCCTGAACCCGCGGCTCGACCGCGCGCAGTTGATCTCGCGCTCTCTCGTCATCGAGCCGACGCCTGTGGCGGTGCGCGACGACTACGACGCTTTCGGCAACCTCGTCACGTCAGCCGAATTTGTCGGCGCGTGCGACGTTTTCCGGATCGTCAGCCGGTTCGAACTCGAACAGGACGGCTATCCCGCGCCGGAAACGACGGCGTCGCCTGCGCTGGCGCGACCGCCCAAAGGCGACGCCGACCTGACGATCTATCTCGGCGAGGACAGGGTCGAGCCTGATGTCGCCGCATTTGCAGCCGGCATCGCCGAGCAGGCCGGCGGCCGCGCGCCTGAATTTCTCGACCGGCTCAATGAGCGGCTCTACCGCGATGTCGACCACCACATCCGCGACACGGGCCGCGCCTACACGCCGGCCGAAACGCTCGCGCGGGGGCGGGGCGCATGCCGAGACCTGACGATGCTGTTCGTCGCCTGCTGCCACAGCTTGCGAATTCCCGCCCGCTTTGTGAGCGGCTACCAGGCGCTGGCCGATACGCCCGATGGACGCCGGCATCTGCACGCGTGGCCGGAGGCCTTCCTGCCGGGCTCGGGTTGGCGCGGTTACGATCCGACCCATGGGATGGCGGTCTCCGATGGCCACGTCCCGCTCTGCGTCGCGCCCTCGCAGGGCCCCACCATGCCGGTGGAAGGCGGCTATTGGGGCGAAGCGGTGAGTTCGACGCTGACCTATGAGGTGACCATCGCAACCGGCGCCACCTGAACGGGCGGCTGTCGGCGCAACATGGCGCGACCGTCAGCCCCGCGGACACGACCGGGCCGCGAACTCCCGGGCCGGCGAATTAACGAAAGTTCGATTATTCCGCGGCGTCGCTGGCCAAAGGCGCTATGATCGAGGTCAGCATTCAGCGTATCAAGGCAGCCATTCCGGGATCCCGGCCAGCGGCGATCACGCCCCGCAGAGATGGAATGGCGTTCAATGTCTATTCGGCGAGGGCAAACAAAGGTCAATCTGTGAGCTCGCCCTCTGCGTTGGAAGGCTGGCGAACAGTAGGCATTGTTTTTATTTTGTTTGGACAGCGGCTCGCATGGGTCGCTTTCGGCTTCATCTGCAGAATGGGTAGGCGCCTCCGTGTTTAGAAAACTGTTCTATTGTCTCGCCATCGCCGCGAGTTTCGCTTTTCCCCTTGGCTCCGCCGCCGAGGCGGCGATCGCCGACAGCCCATTCACAACGGCGAGCCATGTCGCGCCAGTCGAAGATGCAAATTTCATCTGGGGCGGCAGGGCGTACTGCTGGTATCCCAATGGCTGGCGCGGCGCCGGCTTCTACGTCTGCGGCTTTCAATGGTCCACGGGCGTCGGTTGGGGCGGTCCCTGGGGCTGGAACGGTTGGGGCGGCGGCTGGCATGCCGGCTGGAACGGCCGAGGCTGGCGCCCCGGCATGACGCATCACCATCATCATCACCATCATCATCGGCCCAATCATAACCGGCCCAACGCCAACCGGCCCAACCACAATCGCCCCGGCCACGGCAACAACCGCCCCAACCATGGGACCAATCGACCTGGCCACAACGGCAACCGTCCCAACCCCGGCGGAAACCCTCCCAACCACGGCGGCAACCGTCCCAATCACGGCGGAAACCGTCCCAACCATGGCGGCAACCGTCCCAATCACGGGGGCAATCGTCCAAACCACGGCGGCCAACGGCCGGGCGGCGGAGGAGGTCATCGTCCCGGCCATGGCGGCGGAAACCGGGGCGGCGGGAACCGGCGCGCCTGAAGCCTCGCCGTCGTCTTGCGCGTCGACAGTAAAAGCGTGCGCGCGCCAGCGCGCATCGCATGGACCGAAATTGCCCGCCAGGAAGCCGGCGCGGCGCCAAATTCGGTCCGACCTGCGAATTTCGGCGGCTTGCCAGCCGTCCGCCGGGCCCGCCTGAGCCCGCGAGGCGGCAACTCCACGGATTTTTAGGGCCTCGGCAAAACCATTGCGCAAGACGACGGGGCCCGCGGCGCTGGGCGTCTGGCAATGCGCGTCGCCATCAGGCGAGCCAGGCCCTAGTCGTCCTCGTCCATGTCGAACGGCGCCTTGTCGACGCCGTTGCCGACGAGGATCTCGCGCTTGCCCGAATGGTTGGGCGCGCTGATGACGCCCTCCTTTTCCATCCGCTCGATCAGCGAGGCCGCCTTGTTGTAGCCGACCGATAGCCGGCGCTGGATGTAGCTGGTCGAGACGCGGCGGTCGCGCAGCACGATGTTGACGGCGCGGTCGTAATAGTCGCCCGCTTCCTCCGAATCCATCGAGCCGGGCGCGCCGGCGGGCGCGGCTTCGACTTCGTCCTCTTCGCCGCTTTCCTCGGTGATCGCGCTCAGATATTCGGGCTGGCCCTGCAGCTTCAGATGGGCGACGATCTTTTCCACTTCGGCGTCGGCGACGAACGGGCCGTGCACGCGGCTGATGCGGCCGCCGCCCGCCATATAGAGCATGTCGCCCTGGCCGAGCAGTTGCTCGGCGCCCTGTTCGCCCAGGATCGTGCGGCTGTCGATCTTCGAGGTCACCTGGAACGAAACGCGGGTCGGGAAGTTGGCCTTGATCGTGCCCGTGATGACGTCGACCGAGGGGCGCTGGGTCGCCATGATCAAGTGGATGCCGGCGGCGCGCGCCATCTGCGCCAGCCGCTGGATGGCGCCTTCGATGTCCTTGCCCGCGACCATCATCAGGTCGGCCATCTCGTCGACGACCACGACGATGTAGGGCAACTCGGCCAGATCCATCTCCTCCTGCTCGTAGATCGCCTCGCCGGTCTCGCGGTCGAAGCCGGTCTGGACGGTGCGCGCGATCGTCTCGCCCTTGGCGGCGGCCTCGGCGACGCGCGCATTGAAGCCGTCGATGTTGCGCACGCCGACCTTCGACATTTTCTTGTAGCGGTCCTCCATCTCGCGCACCGCCCATTTGAGCGCGACGACGGCCTTCTTCGGGTCGGTGACGACAGGCGTCAACAGATGCGGAATGCCGTCGTAGACCGAGAGCTCCAGCATCTTCGGGTCGACCATGATGAGCCGGCATTTCTCGGGCTTCAGGCGATAGAGCAGGCTCATCACCATCGTGTTGATCGCCACCGACTTGCCCGAGCCGGTGGTGCCCGCGACGAGCAGGTGCGGCATCTTGGCCAGATCGACGATCACGGGCTCGCCGCCGATCGTCTTGCCGAGCGCGATCGCGAGCTTGTGCTTGGAGGTCTCGAAATCCTGGCTCGCGAGCAGCTCGCGCAGATAGACCGTCTCGCGGCGTTGGTTCGGCAATTCGATGCCGATCGCGTTGCGGCCCTGCACGACGGCGACGCGCGCCGAGATCGCGGACATCGAGCGCGCGATGTCGTCGGCCAGGCCGATCACGCGCGAGGATTTGATGCCCGGCGCCGGCTCGAGCTCGTAGAGCGTGACCACGGGACCGGGGCGCACGTTGATGATTTCGCCCTTGACGCCGAAATCGTCGAGCACGCCTTCGAGCAGGCGCGCGTTCTGCTCCAGCGCGTCCTCGGAGATTTTCGAGGTTGTCTGCTTCTTCGGCTCGGCCAGCATCGTCAGCGGCGGAAGCTGATAGGCGGCGCGGTCGAACAGCGAAGGCTGCATCTCGTTGACGATGCGGCGTCCGGCCTTGATGGCGCCCGCCGGGGCGGCGACGCGCGAGGGAACCGGCGCGGACGCTACGCTCGCGGCCGGCGCGAGGCCCGCGCCGGGGCGCGCGGGCGCCGGCGCGAAGGAGGCTTCGATCGTGGGCGCGAATTCGTCGAGCGGCGCGGCGAAATCCGGGCTCTCGCGGTTGAGCCAGGGCGCGCGGGGCGGCGGCGCGACGCCGGCGGCCGGTCGCGGCCGGCGGCGCAGGAGGCGGCGCACCGCGCTCGTGATCATCAGCCCGGTATGGATCAGGGCGCCGAGCGAGACGAGGGCGAAGCCGGGCTCGCCGTCGCTGTCGTCCTCTTCGGCGTCGAGCGGCTCCGGCGCGCGGCGCGGCGCGGAGGTCTGGCGTTCGCGCTTGGCTTCGTCGACGTCGGCGACGAGGCCGTAGCCGACCGAGGCGGTGAACGAGAGGATCGCGGTCGCCCCCATGAGGGCCCCGACGACGACCATTCCGACATTGTTGCCGGAGAAGAGGCGGCGAGGGACCCAGAGCAGGCCGTCGCCGACGACGCCGCCCAGGCCGGTCGGAAGCGGCCAGCTCGTCGGCGCGGGCAGCAGCGAGGCGCAGCCGGCGGCGGCCGCGGCGCCGAGCAGAGCGAGCGCGAGGCGCGTGCGCGGACGCTCCAGCCGGCGCTCCGTGACGAGCCGCCAGCCCCAGCACGCGGGCGCGGCGAGTGCGACGGTGCAGGCGAGCCCGAGGAATTGCATCAGGATGTCGGCGCCGATCGCCCCAGGCTTGCCGAGCCAGTTGTGGATCGGCGCGGAGGTCGCGTGATTGAGGCTGGGATCGCCCACCGACCAGGTCAGCAGGGCGACCGCGCCGGCGCCGGCGCCGGCGAGGATGGCCAGACCTAGAACCTCGGCGGCGCGCCGCTTGGGCATCTCCCGCACCGAATCGGGGAGGTAGTCGAAAAACGTGAATGTCGTGGTACGCATCGCCCAACGCCCGGCCGCCCGCGGCCGACCGACGCCGCGTGAGCTCCAACACTAGGGGTCCCGAGTTAATGTCGGCCTAACCTTAACGAACCCTAGCCACAATCGCCGGTAGATCGGGTCGGTCACGGCGTCGCGCGCAAAAAAAGGACGCCCAACGGGCGTCCGAGGTGGGGAGGAAGGGAGAAGCCGGCGGCCCGGGGGGGCCGCCGGAGGATTTGGACTTACTGGACGACTTCGCCGTGCAGGGCGAGGTCGAGACCGTCGCGCTCGACTTCGTCGGAGACGCGCAGCCCGATCGCGATGTCGATCACTTTCAGGATGATGAAGGAGAGGATCACGTCGTAGACGATGACGGTGCCGATCGCGATCAGCTGGTTGACGACCTGACCCGGGTTGCCTTCGATCGAGGCCGGGGTGGCCGCCGTACTGGTTGATCGCGAAGACGCCGGTCAGGATCGCGCCGATGATGCCGCCGACCGCATGGACGCCGAAAGCGTCGAGCGCGTCGTCGTAGCCGAAGGCGTGCTTCAGGCTGGTGGCGCCGAGGTAGCAGCCGACGCCGCAGGCGACGCCGATGACCATCGAGCCGACCGGACCGACGAAGCCCGAGGCCGGGGTGATCGCCACGAGGCCCGCGACGGCGCCCGAGCAGATGCCGATGACCGTCGGCTTGCCGCGATGCGCCCATTCCACGAACATCCAGGTCAGCGCCGCAACGGCGGTGGCGATCTGGGTGACGGTCATGGCCATGCCGGCCTGGACGCCCGCGGAAACCGCCGAGCCCGCATTGAAGCCGAACCAGCCAACCCACAGCAGGCCGGCGCCGATGAAGGTCAGGACCATGTTGTGGCCAGGACCGGAGTCGCGACGCTTGCCCAGCATGATCGCGGAGACGAGACCGGCGACGCCCGCGTTGATGTGCACGACCGTGCCGCCGGCGAAGTCGAGAACCAGGACCTTGCCCACGAAGTTGCCCTTGTCGTCGACATTGGCGGTCGAGAACATTCCGTCCGGACCCCAGACCCAGTGCGCGACCGGAGCGTAGACGAGGATCGCCCATAGGCCGATGAACCAGAGCATCGCCGAGAACTTCATGCGCTCCGCGAACGATCCGGCGATCAGGGCCGGAGTGATGATCGCGAAGGTCATCTGGAAGCACATATAGACGGTCTCGGGGATCGTCGGCGCCAGCGGATTCGGATTGCCGATGCCGCCGTTGTTGACGTCGCTCAAGATCCCTTGCAGGAACGCGCGGCTCAACCCGCCGATGTACGGCCCGCCCGGAGTGAAGGCGAGGCTGTAGGTCACGATGGCGTAGATGACCGTCACGAGCGCCGTGACGGCGAAGCTCGTCATGACCGTGTCGCCGACGTTCTTCTTGCGCACCATGCCGCCGTAGAACAGGCCGAGGCCGGGGATCGTCATCATCAGCACGAGCGCGACCGAGGTCAGCATCCACGCCGTATCGCCGCCGGTGGGCGTGCAATTCGTCAACACGGCGGGAACGGCGGGAACGGCCGCGTACTTGTCGGTCGCGTCGATCGCGGCGACCGCGGCGGCGCAAGCCGGCGTCGGCGGCGGGGCGGGCTTGGTCGCGGCGGCGGCGGGCGCCGCGGCAGGCGCGGCCGCGGGGGCGGCGGCGTCCGGCGTGGCCGCGGGAGCCGGCGTCGTTTGCGCATGCGTCAGCGAGGGCGCGGCGAAGCCGATCAGCGCGGCTATCGCCAGCGCTGGCGCAAGGCCCGTGAAAAACCTAGACAGTTTCATCTTTGGGAACTCCAGTAGGTAAAGGGAAGGTTCGGCGCTCAGAGCGCGTCGTTGTCCTTTTCGCCGGTGCGGATGCGGACCGCCGAATTCGAGGCCGTAAACGAAGATCTTGCCGTCGCCGATCTGGCCTGTGCGCGCGGCCGCGACGATGGCGTCGATCACCTTGTCGACGAGGTCGGCGCTGACGGCCACCTCGATCTTCAGCTTGGGCAGGAAGCTCACGGCATATTCCGCGCCGCGATAGATTTCCGTATGGCCCTTCTGCCGTCCGTAACCCTTCACTTCGGTCACCGTCAGGCCGTGCACCCCGATGGAGGTAAGCGCGTCGCGCACCTCCTCCAGTTTGAACGGCTTGATCACTGCCATTACGATTTTCATGTGTGTCGCCCCATTTTCGGAGCCCGGAGGCGCAACGCAGAAGCGCCCGCCTCTCGGCCCGCGTTTACTCTGACCGGACGCGCCGACGCGCGCCGCCCGGATGGCCCCTTACAAAGGATGTGCCAGAGGCCCTGACGGGGCCTAGAGCCTTGAAAACAGGGATTGCGCGTCGTCATGCGGCAAGCGCTCGGCGCGCTCTTTCAACGCGGACACGGCGGCTGATTAAAATCTAGGCGCCTAAGGAATGGTCAGATTTGCCCGTCGGGAAGGCGCCGGCGAACCAGCCCTTCCTGCGCGACGCTGGCGACCAAAACGCCGGTCCGGTCATAAAGCAAACCGCGGGTCAGACCGCGGGCGCCTTGAGCGCTGGGGCTGTCCTGGACATAGAGCAGCCAATTGTCGACGCGGACCGGTCGATGAAACCACAGCGCGTGGTCGAGGCTCGCGATCTGGAATTTTCCGCCGGCGATCGAATGCCCATGCGCGAAAAGAATGGTGTTCAACAGGGTCATGTCCGAGAGATAGGCCAGCATCGAACGATGGACGTTCGGATCGTCCGGCAACTGGCCCGCGACGCGTATCCAGAGCGATTGCCTGGCTTCGCGCGACGGTCCCGGCCGCGGCGGCAGGTAGCGCCCGGGCTCACCGGCCGGAACTCGACCGGCAGAATGCGGTCCATGAAGGCGCGCACCTGCCGCTGCGCCGCCTCCCCGGCCGGGGCGGAAAGGACCTCCGGGCTCGCCATGCTGTCGGGATCGGGCGCGTCCGGCATCGGGAAGGCGTGATCGAGGCCTTCTTCCTCGATCTGGAACGACGTCGACATGAAGAAGATCACGTCGCCGCGCTGACGGGCGACCACCCTGCGCGTCGCAAAACTGCGTCCGTCGCGCACCCGCTCGACCGCAAAATCAATTGGTTCGGCCGGGTCGCCGCCCAGAATGAAATAGGCGTGCAGCGAATGGGCCGACTTGCCCTCGACAGTGCGTTGCGCGGCGTTCAGAGCCTGCGCGATCACTTGTCCGCCGAAGACGCGCTTCCAGCCGTTATCGACGTTGTGGCCGACGAAACGATCGGGACCCGCAGGCGCGAGTTCGAGGATGGCGGCGAGGTCGGCGGCGGATCGGGACATGACGGACTCGATGGGGGCCCCCTTGTGGAGGTTCGCCGACGCCGTCGTCAACTGCGCGGGGACAGCCCGAGTTGCCGGCGCGGCCGTTCGCTCGCCCCGCTGTTAGCCAAGATCTCAATTATTACTTTTCGAGAACGTAAGTACTGTGTTTGATTGTCGTAACAGAAATTCAAGAGCTGTTCTGTACAGTTTTTGTCAAATAGCTCAGACGGCGCGTGATTTACGGTCCAGAGCGGAAGTACAAAATGCGTAGATATTTGTGTAAAATTATCGGATTCTTGGGTTCGACTCTTACGTTGCGAGAGCGGGTCGAACGCCGTCGAATTCGCGTTCATGTTTCCTGTATTCGCGGCGCTGATGCTGGCGACCTTCCAGGTCGCCATCGTCTTCACGGCCGAAGCCTATCTCGAGACGATCTCGGAAGCGGGCGCGCGCCTGGTCCTCACCAATCAGGCCAATTCCATGACGCAGTCGCAGTTCCAGACCGCGATCTGCAATCAGGTCAGCGCGATGTTCAATTGCGGCAACCTGATCGTCGCCCTGCAACAGGCGCCGGCGTCGGCGTCCGGCATCGCGGCGGTGATGCCGCAATTCAACGCGATGGGTCAATTGCTGAACCCGACCACCTACGTGCTGGCGCCGCGCCGGCGAAGATGATCCTGATCGTCATGTACCAGTGGCCGGTGATCGGCATGCCGTCGCTGGGCGTCAACTTTTCCAACATGGGCAATGGAACCTACTTGCTGGTCTCGACGCAGGTGTTCCAAGTCGAGCCGACCACATGAGGGGCAACGGCATGGGCGCAGAAATCATCCGGGCGGCCGGGCCTCCCCGCTTTGCGCGAAGGCTTGTTGCGCGACGCGCGGGGATCGGCGACGGTCGAGATGGCGTTGATCCTGCCGGTCGCGCTGTCTCTTCTTGGCCTGGTCATGATCGGCGGGCAGGGCTTCGAGGTTCAGCGCAAGGTCGTGCTGGCCGCCAGAACGATGACCGATCTGGTTTCTCAGGCCCCCTACTCGCAGAATCCGCTGATCCCGGGCGCGACTGCGTTGAACCAGAGCGCGCTCGACACCGACCTCGCGCTCTCCGCGGAAATCATCTACCCCTGGCCTTCAACAACGCTTTCCGTCGTCGTGTCGGAGCTGCAGGTCAACGCCTCGAACAACACCGGCGTCGTGGTCTGGAGCGAACCCTATTACAACGGGGTCGCCTTGCCCGTCGGCACGAAAATCAGCTTGACTCCGTCAATGATCGCGAGCGGGGCCACCTATCTTATTTACGGGCAGGTCGGATACACCTTCCAGCCCTTCGGCATAAACTTGCCGACGGGGTCCGTCACGCTGAACGACGCGGAACTGCTGACCCCCCGCAACGCGTCCCAGATCACCGTCAACTGGGGCAGCTGAGCCTCCGTCGGAGACGGTTGGCTCTCCGGCTGCGGCTCTACGACGCGCTCGGCGTCAGCGCCATGGCAGGCGATCGGCCCGCGGGGCCGCCGCGCCGGCAGGACCGGGGCGCACACGCGCGCTCTCGCAGATATTGCGACAGGCCTTGTTTGAGCGGCTCGCTGGAGTCGACGACGCCGAGGGGCTGCGCCGCTATCCGGAGATGCGCCTGCGAGCCCGCCGCCATCGAAGGGTAGGTTCGCGCTCGCCGGCAACTCAGAACCATCCCAGAGTTGCATAGCCATGGGCTCCATGAGATGGTCGTCCGAAAGAAGCTCGTGACATACGTGGGACCGGGAGCAAAAGGGGGAGACTATGGCTGGACCGTCTCCGGACGAAGCGCGGGCGATCGCGAAGGACGCCTATATCTATGGCTATCCGCTCGTGGACAATTACCGGGTCAACTATTCGTATTTTGTCGATTCCAGCGGCCCCGAATTCAAGGCGCCGTGGAACACGATCAACAACGTCGCCCGCGTCTTCACACCCGAAGACAAGTCCATCCAGACGCCAAATTCCGATACGCCCTATTCGATGCTCGGCATGGACCTGCGCGCCGAGCCGATCGTGCTCACCATTCCGCCGATCGAGACGGAACGATATTTCTCGGTGCAACTCATCGACCTCTATACTCACAACTTTGACTACATCGGCAGCCGCACCACGGGCAACGGCGGCGGACGGTTCATGGTGGCGGGCCCCAACTGGAAGGGGGAAAAGCCGGCAGGCGTCGACCGGGTCTACCCCTGCGAAACCCAATTCGCCTTCGCGCTCTATCGCACGCAGCTCTTCAATCCCGTCGACATCGAAAAGGTGAAGGCCGTTCAGGCCGGATATAAGGTTCAGACCCTGTCCCAGTTCCTTGGCGCTCCGGCGCCGGCCGCCGCGCCGGCGCTTGCATTTCCCGCCCCGCTCACCGTCGAGGGGCAACGCGGCTCGCCCGACTTCTTCGGCATCCTGAATTTCGTGCTCGGCAACTGCCCGACGCACTCCTCCGAGACCGCAATGCGCGAGCGCTTCGCGACACTCGGAATCGCTGCGGGCAGGAGCTTCAAGCCGAGCGATCTGTCTCCCGAACTGTTGCAGGCCGTGAGGGACGGCATGGCCGACGCCTGGGCCGAGTTCGGCGCGTTCAAGACCCGCGAGGTCGACACGCTCAAGGTCGGCAGCGGCGATGTGTTCGGGGCGCGGGACTACCTCAAGAACAACTATCTCTATCGCATGGCCGGCGCCGTCCTCGGCATCTATGGCAACACGAAAGAGGAGGCGATGTATCCGGTCTACACGGTCGACAGCGCGGGCGAAAAGCTCGACGCGTCGGCCAAGTCCTATGCGCTGCGCTTTGCGCCCGGCCAGTTGCCGCCGGTCAATAGCTTCTGGTCGCTCACGCTCTACGAGCTCCCGGCCAGCCTGTTGTCCGCCAATCCACTGAAACGCTACCTGATCAATTCGCCGATGCTGCCGGACCTGAAGCGCGACGCGGACGGCGGCCTCACGCTGCATGTCCAGCACGCCTCGCCCGGACCGGAGCGCGAATCGAACTGGCTGCCGGCCCCGAACGGACCCTTCTGGACGGTGCTGCGGTTGTATTGGCCGAAGCCCGAAGCGCTGAACGGGGCATGGACGCAGCCGAAGCTTGAACCCAAGGTTGTCGCAAAGAGAGCGCCGCAATGATCAAAGTCACGCCCGCCACTTACATCCGCGCGGAGAGCGATCGGAGCTTTGCGAACATTCAGGGGCTCGCCGGCGGCGTCAATCGCCTCTTTCACATCCGCGCGCCGACGCCGCTCAACGCCCAGACCATCATCCGGATGAACCTCGACACGCTCTATTCCGCCGTGATCGTCGACACGTCCAAGGGCGCGTCGATCACGTTGCCCAAGGTCGCGGCGGGCCGGTTCATTTCGGCGGAGGTGGTCGACAACGACCATTATTGCCCGGCGGTGTTTTACGACGCCGGCAAGCACCCGATAAAGAGCGACACGCGCTACGCGCTCGTGGCCGTCCGCATCCAGCTCTTCCATCCCGACGATCCGAAGGAGGTCGCCGAGGTCAACGCCCTTCAGGACCGGCTCGTGGTCGAGGCGGCCAGCGCCGAGCCGTTCGTAAAGCCCGATTGGGAGCCGGAGTCGCTGCAGGCGCTGACCGTCCAATATGCAACCGAGGCCAAGGCGCTCACGAGCTACAAAGGCCTGATGGGCCCGCGCGGCGCCGTCGACGAGGCGCGGCGCCATCTCGTGGCCGCCGCCGGCTGGGGCCTCAACCCCGACGAGGACGCTACCTATCTGAACTACGCCGGCCAGCATGACCCGGGCAAAGGCTACCGGGCCACCTTCAAGGTTCCCGAGAACAAGGCGTTCTGGTCGATCACCGTCTACGGCGAGGACGGCTACATGAAGTCCGACAACGCCATCGTCAACAGCTCGAACGCGAAGATGAATCGCGGACGGGACCTTCACGGTCTATTTCGGTTCGAAGGCGCTCTGCGGCGACGTTCCCAACCGTCTCGACGTCTCGCCTGGCTGGAACTACGTGCTGCGCGTCTACCGGCCGGGGCGGAGCGTGCTCGACGGCGGCTACGCGCTGCCGACGCCGCAGCCGGCGCCATAGCGCCAAATCCATCGGCTCGGGATCGCGGCGCGCGCGTCGAGGCGCGCGGGCCTTGGGCGAGCCCGGCTCAACATCGCCTTCACGATGGTTGCGGGTTGATCTTCGGCGGCTGACGCCGCCGCGTCCCGCCGGCTTCCGCGCGAAGGCGTCGGACGGCGCCGCTGCGAATCCCGCAGGCGCCCGAGTGCAGATCATGCTGCAATTCGGCGGACTCCCTTACAATTCCTCCGAGAGCGGGAGTTCGGGATCGTCGGTCCGCTGGCCGCTTCCATCTCTGAGGATCGGGCGCAAGCGCGGCGGTCGAGGAGCGAGCCCAAAACGAAGCCGGGAGCGCGCGGCTGAGCGCTCCCGGCCTGGACTTGAAGCGGTCCTCAGTTCGTGAGGGTCGCGCTCTGCACGACGGCCTGGAACAAGGTGGTCAGAGCTTGTCCAAGGTCGGAGCCGATCGCCGCGTCGTAGAACAGCCCGGTCGAGGCGCAGGCCTGCAACGCGGGTCCGAGATTGGGCTGGATCGGCTCGACATAGGAGACATAGAAGCTGTTGGCGGGCACCGGCAGATATTCGGTGTAGAGCACCGCGATCTTGATGCCGCGATTCTTGATGGTCGTGCAATAGTCGGTCGATGTGCCGTAGTTGATCGGCTGGATCAGGCGGTTGCCGCCGTTCAGTTCGTCCTCGACGCCGTCGGTGACGAAGAACAGAACTTCCTGCGGCGTGTCGCCTGCGACGTTGCTGCCATTGCCGGGTTTGGGCATGATCGAGTTTATGCTGCTCATCGCATTGTCGTAGTTGGTCGCGACGTCGTTGAAGGAGACGCCGGAGCTGCAAGCCGCGTTCGCGCAGCCGACGCTGTTGGCGTACATTTCCATCACGCCGAAATTCGCCGAAGCGGTCGCCCAACCCGACACATAATTGCTCGTCAGGGCCATCACTTCGTTATTGCTGGTCGGCACGTTCCAGGCCGTGTCCATCTCGTAAACCGCGAAGCGATAGTTCGGCGGCGTCGAGAATTGTCCGGAGCTGGCCGTTTGCGTGGCGGTCGACATCAGCGTCGTGACCGCGCTGGTCAACTCGTCGAGGCGAAGCGTAATGCCGTCCTTGCGCGCGAGGGCGTAATTGGAGATTTGCGTGCCCTGACTGGCCGAGCAATAGCCGCCGCTCTGAGTCGGCGTGGAATAGACGCCCGTCGTCGCGTTCAGGCACGGGTTGCCCTGGGTGTCGCCATTGTTGGTGCTGGCCTGATGGCAGGCGAAGGCGCAACCGGCGCCGCTGTACTGGAGGGAGGTCGCCGTCTGCATCGCGGTGATGCCGGCGCTGGTGGCGGGCAGCGACATCGACGGGGAATTGTCGAGCAGCAGGTAGAAGTCGATGTTGGGCGGAACCGACGCCTGCGCCGTCGAGGATCCCCCGATGCCCATCGACGCCACATTCAGGATGCCGGAGAAGATCGTCTTGGATTGAATGCTGTAGGTCAAGTTGACCTGGCGCAACAGCGGGGAGTTGCTCGGGTTGGTGATCGTGACGGTCACGACCGTGTCGCCCGGGATAATCGAACTCAGATTGGCGATTTCGGCGTTGAACATGTTCACGGCGGCGGCCTGGGCTACCGAATTGCTCTCCTGCAACATCGCGGGCGTCAGTGCGGCCAGCACGGCGGCGTCGGCGGCCGCGTTCAGACTGGTGCGTACGGAAGCCGCTCGCGTGTAGTCGACGGCCATGCCGATCGCGAAAATGAGCACGGGCAGGATGAGGGCGAACATCATCGAGACGTTGCCCCGGCGGCTGCGCCGGAACAGGCGCTGGGCCGACTTGATCGATAGCTTTGTCAAAGCTTGCGCTCCATGTCTTGGTCTGGGCGTTGAGCTCGCCAGCTCGTGAGCGCTCAGACTGACGTAACGCCCTTGAAGAACAGTTAAACGATTACCCAACCAATGTATTAACAACGTAGACTTTCCAATACATTCGATTTTTGTCAATTACGTTATGATTACTATTTGCTTAACTTTACCTGGAATACTGTATATTTCCGCGTTTTATAATATTTATGCGAATATTTAGCCACGCGTGACGATGCGAACCGTGACGTTATAAAACTAGACGCTGAAGTGAAATCTGTTGATCGACGCCGAATGTCGTCGAAGCGTTGCAATTACATAAACAACAAAAACATATAATTTCCGTGAAACGCGTCGCTTCGCGCGGCCTGGGCTCACCGCCCTGCGAGCCCGCGCAGCTTTTTTCCCGAACGTCGCGAGCGTGTTATGGCGCGGAGAAGCGCAACCCAACTGCCTGACGCGCCAACCAATTAATAAGTTGATGTTTTTAGCCAGCATTGCTCGGTTGCGCGTCAGCGCAAACGGGATGCTCCTCATGAGTATTTCCTCATTAACTATCCATGCGTTGTGAAAATTGCGCCGGGGGTCCCGCTTGGAAGAAAAATCACCCTCATGATTTTTCCAACCGCGAGCCCACTCGGTGCGCGCTGCGAAGAACGCACGCACATGTTGGCTCTGACACCTCAGGGAAAGCCGGTCTTTCGGTCTTTGCTGGTCGCCAATGCCTGTCCCGTTTCGCCTATCGCGACAGGAGCCATGGAGGTTTTGCCGACGAACGTCTGTTTGGGCTCAAACTATTTCCGTCAACTTCGGGTCCGCCCTCGGCCAGTGCTGTCCATTCCCGGCCCCAAGCGCGAGCGACGGCTTAGGGTCGCCTCCGACCCCTCGACGCTGGGACTGAACGTCAGATTTCGACCAATCCTAGGACGCGAACCTCGCCCTGCACCCGTCGTGCAGACCCAAGGAAGCCTTCCGCGGGCAACCCGGCGTCATCCGGCCGAGCGGATCGTTCGGCCTGAGATGACAGCGCTTTGGCGGGCCCGACTATAACGCCGTTTGGCGACCACAGGGCGACGACATCGGCGAAATCCCGGTTGCGCGATCCGCCGGAATCTCCCCGTATCTCATTGAGAATAATGGCTCCCCGAGCAGGACTCGAACCTGCGACCATTCGATTAACAGTCGAATGCTCTACCAGCTGAGCTATCGGGGATCATGCCGGTCGGCGAGGCGCGATATAGCAGAAAATCTTGCGATGGAAAGCGCCAATTTCGATGCGACGCTCGGCGCTCTTGCCGGACGGCTCGGCATGAGCCACGATCCGGCGATGTTATATCCCATGTCCTATCCGGAATTGCTGACCCCCGCCGAGATGGGCCGCGCCGACCGCATCGCGATCGAGGGCGGCGTTCTCGGCATCGAATTGATGGAGCGCGCGGGCGCCGCGGTCGCCGAGGAGGCGGCGCGGCGAACGCGCGCGCGGGGCCGGGTGAAAATCCTCTGCGGTCCGGGCGGAAACGGCGGGGACGGATTCATCGCCGGGCGGATCCTCGCCGAGCGCGGCTTCGCGGTCGAACTGCGCCTGCTCGGCGCGGTCGAGGCTCTGCGCGGCGCGCCCGCCCTGGCGGCGGCGCGTTACGGCGAGCCGATCGAACCGGCCGAATCCTTCGACCCCGACGGCGCCGACCTCGTCATCGACGCGCTCTACGGCGCCGGGCTTTCCCGCGACGTCGACGGCCTCGCCGCGACCTGCGTCGAGCGCATCAACGCTTTCGCCGAGCTTGGACGAACGGTTCTGGCCGTCGACGCGCCGTCGGGGATCGACGGGGCGAGCGGCGCCGTGCGCGGCGTCGCGGTGCGCGCGAGCGCGAGCGTGACCTTCTTCCGCTTCAAGCCGGGGCATCTCCTGCTGCCGGGGCGGGAATATTGCGGCGACCTCGTGCTCGCCGATATCGGCATCCCGCCGGCCGCGCTCGATGCGATCGCCCCTCGGGCTTTCGCCAACGGGCCGGCGCTCTGGCGCGCGGCGCTCCCCCGACGGGAGCTCGGCGGGCATAAATATTCGCGCGGAGCGGCGCTCGTTCTCTCCGGCGCCTCGCATCGCACCGGCGCAGCGCGGCTGGCGGCGCGCGCGGCGTTGAGGGTCGGGGCGGGGCTGGTCGCACTCGCGAGCCCGCTCGAGGCGGTCGCGGTCAACTCCGTCCATTCCACCGCGGTCATGGTCGAGCCGTTCGACGGGGTCGCGGGATTTGCCGGATTGCTCGCGGACGGACGGCGCAACGCCATTCTCATCGGGCCCGGCGCGGGCGTCGGAGGGGGCACGCGCGCGCTCGTTTCGGCGACGCTTGGCGGGGCGAGCGATCGCCCGCGCGCGGTGGTGCTGGACGCCGATGCGCTCGGCAGCTTCGCGGGCGATCCGCGCGGTCTGGCCGCGCAGATCGGCCGCGAGCGCCACGCAACTGTCCTGACCCCGCACGAGGGCGAATTCGCCCGGTTGTTCCGGGGCCGCGCCGACATCCTGAACGCCGAAAGCAAGTTGGAGCGCGCCCGCGCGGCGGCGGCGATGCTGGGCGCGGTGATCGTCTACAAGGGGGCGGACACCGTCGTCGCCGCGCCGGACGGGCGCGCGACCATCGGCTGGGATCTGCCCCCTACCCTCGCGACCGCCGGCTCCGGCGACGTGCTGGCGGGCTTCGTCTGCGGCCTGCTGGCGCAAGGCATGCCGGCGTTCGAGGCCGCTTCCGCCGCCGTCTGGCTGCACGGCGCGGCCGCGCGCGCCTTCGGGCCGGGACTGATCGCGGAGGATCTGCCCGAAAGCCTGCCGAGCGTCCTCAGCGCGCTTCAGGCGACCTGAAACCAGCTTGCTAGCCCCGCGTTGCGGCGCTCGGGGCTCGCCGACGCGATCGGCCATTTGCCTGGATTGTCGGCGATGAAGGCGGCGTGAATCGTCTTGCCCGGCGGCACGATGAATATGTCGCGCCAATAGGGCTCCCAGCCGTCGTCCAACGCGTGCAGCAACCGCGCGACATGGCCGCCGAGCCGCATCGTCTGGGGATAAGCGGTCTTGTTCGCCAGCCCCAAAGTGACGGGCGCGCCGCGCGGCGCCGTGAAAAGCGGCTTCGCGCCCCAGCCCGCAAACGGGACGCCGTTGACCGCGAACGGCGCCTCGCCGCCGCCAGTCAGAACGAGATCGCAGCGCAGCGCCCACTCGAGTCCGATCTCCTTGGGCAGCCGAGGATTGGCGGCCAGCCCCGCAATCGCCATCCGCGCTGCGGCCGGCGCGCCCGCGGCCTCGATGACGACGAGCGGCCGGTCGGGCTCGTCCGCGACGGCCTCGCCGCCGCGCAGGGTGAACTGAACCTTGCCGCCCGCCTCGCGCGGCAGGTCGAACATCAGTTCGAACCGGGCGCCGGGGCCGATCGGCACGAGATTGCGCAGCGGTTCGAACGGCTCGCTCGGCTGCCCGTCGACCGCGACGATCAACGTCTTCGCGCCGGCGACCGCGATCGTCATCACGCGCTGGGTCGCCGCATTGGCGAGCCGCAGCCTGACCCGGGCGCCCGGCGCGGCGCTCAGCGACAGCGGGGCGGGCGCGTCATTGGCCGCGATCACGGCGCCGGCGCGCCCCGCGCCGCGCTCGAGCCTGGCGTCGCCGAGGTCCGCGACCTCCCCGGCGGCCGAGAGACGCCAATCGGACAGGATCACGATCGTCTCGAGGTCGACCTCGGGCGGCGCCGCCTCGTCGATCACGATCGGACCATAGAGGCCGCGCGCGATCTGGTCCGCGGCGACAGGTCCTGCGTCCGGCATATAGATGTTGAAGCCGGCGTCGGGCGGCGCGAACCGGATATCGACGCTGGCGCCGGGTGCGAGCGGCGGTTGGGTCAAGTCGCCGATCCCGGCATAGGCGTTCGGCAGCCGCAGTCCCGGAAAGCTCAGCGTGGTCGGCTGCGCAAGTCCATTGGTCAATCGCAACGCGACGGTCTGACCAAGGCGAGCGCGCAGCAGCGGCCCTGGACTCTGTCCGTTATAGGCGGCCAACGCCGTGGCGGCGGCGGGCGGGGGCGCGATCTGCCGGGCGGCCGGCCCGGTCCGCAATGCGATCGCCCCTCCGGCGGCGGGCGGCGGCGCGCCCGTCTGCGCCCGCGAAGGCGCCCGCCAAGCCCACAGGCTCGCTGCGACCCCGCCTTCGAGGAACGCGCGCCGCGTCGGCTTCATCGGTCCGCCCGTCCGATTTCGGCACAGCCGCACTGGCGCCGCCCTTGCGACGCGCGGCCGGGGCCCCCCGGCGTCTCGCGTCGCCGCCGGTTCCGCGTGGAGTGCGTTCGCATGCGAAAAAACCTGCTGTTTCTCGGTCAGATCGCCATTCTCGGCCTTGTCGGGCTGGCGCTGTCCTCGCGTGTCATAGCGCAAGCGCCCGGTCACGCAACGGCGTTGTTCCTCGCCGGGGGCGTCTTCACCATCGCGCTGGCGGTTTATGTCAGGGACTGAGGCGGGGGCGTCGCGCCCGGCGTTTTTTTCACTGGCGCGCGCGCCGCAAGCTGCTATAGACCGCGCCCAATGCGTAACCGCCGCTCCGACAAACGAGCGCGCGGCGCGCGGGCGTGGCGGAATTGGTAGACGCGCCGGATTTAGGTTCCGGTGACCCAAAGTCGTGGGGGTTCGAGTCCCTTCGCCCGCACCAGACGCCTTCCGCCTCGGCCTAACGCCCGGGCGTGGAAGGGATTTGAGGTATTGAGTCGGGCGCGCCGGGCATCGGTTCGCGCCTCGGACATAAGAGAGACAGGGCGGTTGTGCTATGCAGGTCACCGAGACGCTGAGCCAAGGGCTAAAGCGGGAATATAACGTTGTCGTGTCGGCGGGCGATCTGGCCTCCAAACTCGACTCGCAGCTCGCGGACCTCAAAAACAAGGTGCGCATCAACGGCTTCCGGCCGGGCAAGGTGCCGGTCGCGCATCTCAAGCGCGTCTATGGCCGCTCGGTCATGGCCGACGTGGTGCAGGAAACGATCACCGCCGCCAACAAGCAGATCGTGGACGACAACGGCCTGCGCCTCGCGATGGAGCCCAAGATCGAGCTGCCGACCGAGCGCGACGCCATCGACGCGGCGCTGGAGGCGCGCGGCGACCTGAATTTCAAGGTGGCGCTCGAAGTGCTGCCGCAATTCGAAATCGGCGAGTTTTCCGACCTCGCCCTCGAGCGTCCGGTGGCGGAGGTCGATGAGTCCACGGTCGAGTCCGGGCTGGCGCGCCTCGCCGACAGCCGGAAGACGTTCACCGACCGTCCCGCCGGCGAAAAAGCCGAAAAGGGCGACCGCGTGACCGTCGACTTCGTCGGCACGATCAAGGGCGAGCCTTTCGAGGGCGGCACGAGCCAAGATATCGAGGTCATCCTCGGCTCCAATACTTTCATTCCCGGCTTCGAGGAGGCTCTCGACGGCGTCGTCGCGGGGGAACAGCGCAAGATCCAGGCGACCTTCCCCGAGAATTACGCGGTCGCGGCGCTCGCGGGCCAGACCGGCGATTTCGACGTGACCGTCAAGGCCGTCGCGGCGCCGGAGCCGTTCACGATGGACGACGAGTTCGCAAAGAGCCTCGGGGTCGAGAACCTGGAGGCGCTGCGGTCCACGTTGCGCGAGCGCATCTCCGCCGACTACGCCCGCGCCTCGCGCGAGAAGGTCAAGCGCAAGCTGCTCGACGCCTTGGCCGAGCGCTACAAGTTCGAGGTGCCGCAAGGCCTCGTCGATCAGGAATTCGGCCAGATCTGGTCCCAGGTCGAAGCCGAGCAGAAGGCCTCCGGCCGCAGCTTCGAGGACGAGAAGACGACCGAAGAGGCGACGCGCGCGGAATACCGCGCCATCGCCGAGCGCCGCGTTCGGCTCGGGCTGCTTCTGGCCGAAGTCGGCTCCAAGGCGGACGTGAAGATCACCGACGAGGAGATGACGCAGGCGCTGATCGCCCGCGCGCGCGCCTATCCCGGCCAGGAAAAGCAGGTCTGGGACTTCTACCGCAACAACCAGCAGGCGCTGGCCGAATTGCGCGCTCCGATCTACGAGGAAAAGGTCGTCGACCATATCCTTGCGCTCGCCAAGGTCGAGGACCGCAAGGTCAGCTCGGTCGAGCTTCTCAAGGCCGACGAGGACGTCAAGCCCGGCGCCTGAGCCGGCGCTAACCGAGGGGCGGTCCGCCCCGCGGCCCCCCCTTTCCGAGCGCGGGTCGGGCGCCTATGTTAGCCCCCGTTGCGTCCGTCAGCCCCCTGCCAAGCGAGACCCCATGCGCGATCCCGTCGATTACTACTACAATAATCTGGTGCCGATCGTCATCGAGCAGTCGGCGCGCGGGGAGCGTTCGTTCGACATTTTCTCGCGCCTGTTGCGCGAGCGGATCATCTTCATGGTCGGCGGGGTCGACGACACCTCGGCCTCGCTGGTGGTCGCCCAGTTGCTCTTTCTGGAAGCCGACAATCCCAAGAAAGAGATCGCGATGTACATCAATTCGCCGGGCGGCGTCGTCACCGCGGGCCTGTCGATCTACGACACGATGCAGTTCATCCGCCCGAAGGTGACGACCATGTGCGTCGGCCAGGCTGCGTCGATGGGTTCGCTCCTGCTCACGGCCGGCGAAAAGGGCATGCGGTTCAGCCTGCCCAATTCGCGCGTCATGCTGCACCAGCCCTCCGGCGGGTTCCAGGGCCAGGCCTCGGACATCCAGCGCCACGCCGAAGACATCATGAAGGTGAAGCGCCGGCTGAACGAAATTTATGTCCAGCACACCGGTCAATCCTACGAAACGATCGAGCGCACGCTCGATCGTGACCATTTCATGTCCGCCGAGGAGGCCAAGGCGTTCGGCATTATCGACGAAGTGATGTCGAAACGCGTCGGCGAGGCTGAAGAACCGAAACCCCTTTGATTACATAGGGGTATTGGTTTTTTGACGGCGATATGGCCGCGCCGCCGGGCCCGGGGAGAGACCCTGCGGGCGGGAGATCGCATTTGCCGGACTTGATTTTGCCGGGCGATTGATGGTTGCTTGTCTCTTAACGGGTCAGCGCGTCCACCCAAAAAATGCCGTTTAAAGCGGTTGCTAGGCGCGAATACCCCGGGAAGAATCGCCTCGAGGCTACGTTTTGTTAGGGTGAGCTATCTAGGCTGGACAATTGGTTTGCGGTCCGAATCGCAGCGATTGGGTCGGCCGGAACGGAGAATGATAATGGCCAAGGCCGAAGGCGACGCCAAGAATACGCTCTACTGCTCTTTCTGCGGCAAAAGCCAACACGAAGTGCGCAAGCTGATCGCCGGCCCGACGGTGTTCATCTGTGATGAATGCGTCGAATTGTGCATGGACATCATCCGCGAGGAGAGCAAGACCGCGCTCGTCAAGAGCAAGGACGGAATTCCGACCCCGCGCGAGATCTGCAAGGTTCTCGACGATTACGTGATCGGCCAGCCTCAGGCCAAGCGCGTCCTGTCGGTCGCCGTGCACAACCACTACAAGCGGCTCAACCACGCGACCAAGCACAGCGACGTCGAACTCGCCAAGTCGAACATCCTGCTGATCGGTCCGACCGGTTCGGGCAAGACGCTGCTCGCCCAGACGCTGGCTCGCATCCTCGACGTGCCCTTCACGATGGCCGACGCGACGACGCTGACCGAAGCCGGCTATGTCGGCGAGGACGTCGAGAACATCATCCTCAAGCTGCTGCAGGCCTCCGACTACAATGTCGAGCGCGCCCAGCGCGGCATCGTCTACATCGACGAAATCGACAAGATCAGCCGCAAGTCCGACAATCCCTCGATCACCCGCGACGTGTCGGGCGAGGGCGTCCAGCAGGCGCTGCTCAAGATCATGGAAGGCACGGTCGCCAGCGTGCCGCCGCAGGGCGGACGCAAGCATCCGCAGCAGGAATTCCTGCAGGTCGACACGACCAACATCCTATTCATCTGCGGCGGCGCCTTCTCCGGGCTCGAGCAAATCATCTCGGCTCGCGGCAAGGGGACGTCGATCGGCTTCGCCGCCAAGATCCAGGCGCCGGACGATCGGCGCACCGGCGAAGTGTTCCGAGAAGTGGAGCCGGAGGATCTCCTGAAATTCGGGCTGATCCCGGAATTCGTCGGACGTCTGCCGGTCATCGCCACGCTCGAGGACCTCGACGAGGAGGCGCTCAAGAAGATCCTCACCGAGCCGAAGAACGCGCTGGTCAAGCAGTACCAGCGTCTGTTCGAAATGGAGAACACCGACCTTTCGTTCCAGGAAGAGGCGCTCAATGTCGTCGCCAAGAAGGCGATCGAGCGCCGCACCGGCGCGCGCGGCCTGCGCTCCATTATGGAAGGCATCTTGCTGGACACGATGTTCGACCTGCCCGGCTTGGACGGGGTCGAGCAGGTGGTCATCGGCCCGGAGGTCGTCGAGGGCAAGGCGAGGCCGCTCTATATCTACTCCGAGCGCGGCGAACGCGCGGAGAAAGCGGGTTGATCCGAGGCGCCGGCCGAGGTCGGCGCCTTTTTCGTTAACGGCCGCAACATCGAGTCCGGCCGGCGCTTGAAACCGGGCCCTCGAGAGTCCATCTTGGATCACGGTTGGCGACGGTCGAGTCTGGCTCGATCCCGCCGGCTAAGCTTCGCGGCGGGAGAGGGGCCTAAAGACCCTGATTCCGGGCCGGAGGCGGGACCGGCGCTCAGTTTGAGGTCGCGTTTCGGCGTCTTTTCGGAGCTTGGCGCACCGGGGCAGGCCATGTGAGGCGCCCGGGTATTCGTGAACAGGATCATCCATGACCAGCAATCGCAAGTCCATCGCCGCCGGCTCGCTAGACACCTATCCGGTTCTGCCGCTGCGAGATATCGTCGTGTTTCCGCACATGATCGTGCCGCTGTTCGTCGGGCGCGAGAAGTCGATTCGCGCGCTCGAAGAGGTTATGAAGGCGGACAAGCCTATCCTGCTCGCAACCCAGAAGAACGCCGCCGACGATGATCCGGCGACCGACGCGATCTTCGAGACCGGCACGCTCGCGCGCGTCCTGCAACTGCTGAAGCTGCCCGACGGCACCGTCAAGGTTCTGGTCGAGGGCGCCGCGCGCGCGCGCGTCAAGCGCTACGTCCCGGCCGACGGCTATTACGCAGCCGAGGCCGAAGCGATCGCCGATGATCCGATCGAGCCGATCGAGGCCGAGGCGCTGTCGCGTTCGGTGCTCTCGGAATTCGAGAATTACGTCAAGCTGAACAAGAAGATCTCGCCCGAAGTGGTCGCGGCGGTGACGCAGATCGACGATTACGGCAAGCTCGCCGACACGATCGCTTCGCATCTGGCGGTCAAGCTCGCCGACAAGCAGGCGATCCTGGAGATTCACTCGATCGCCAAGCGATTCGAAAAGTGCCTCGCCCTGATGGAGAGCGAGATCTCGGTCCTGCAGGTCGAGAAGCGCATCCGCACGCGCGTCAAGCGCCAGATGGAGAAGACGCAGCGCGAATATTACCTCAACGAGCAGATGAAGGCGATCCAGAAGGAGCTCGGCGACGAGGACGGCAAGGACGAAATGTCCGAGCTGGAGGCGCGTATCAAGGCGACCAAGCTGACGAAGGAGGCGCGCGACAAGGCGCTGGCCGAACTCAAGAAGCTGCGCCAGATGTCGCCGATGTCGGCCGAGGCGACGGTGGTTCGCAACTACCTCGATTGGCTGCTGTCGATTCCGTGGCAGAAGAAGTCGAAGATCAAGAAGGACCTGCCGGCCGCGCAGGCGATTCTCGACGCCGACCATTTCGGCCTCGACAAGGTCAAGGACCGCATCATCGAATATCTCGCCGTGCAGCAGCGCGCCAACAAGCTGACTGGCCCGATCCTGTGCCTCGTCGGCCCCCCTGGCGTTGGCAAGACTTCGCTCGGCAAGTCGATCGCCAAGGCGACGGGGCGCGAGTTCGTGCGCATGTCGCTCGGCGGCGTCCGCGACGAGGCGGAGATCCGCGGCCATCGGCGCACCTATATCGGCTCCATGCCGGGCAAGGTGATCCAGTCGATGCGCAAGGCCAAGAGCTCCAATCCGCTCTTCCTGCTCGACGAGATCGACAAGATGGGCATGGACTTCCGCGGCGACCCGTCCTCCGCGCTGCTCGAAGTTCTCGACCCCGAGCAGAACGCTTCGTTCAACGACCATTACCTCGAGGTCGATTACGACCTTTCGAACGTGATGTTCGTGACGACGGCGAATACGCTCAACATCCCGCCGGCCCTGATGGACCGCATGGAGATCATTCGCATCGCCGGGTACACCGAAGATGAGAAGCTCGAGATCGCCAAGCGCCACCTGCTGCCGCACTCGATGGCCAAGCACGGGCTGGAGCCGAAGGAGTTCGAGGTCGACGACAGCGCGTTGTTGGAACTCGTGCGCCGCTACACGCGCGAGGCCGGCGTGCGCAACCTCGAGCGCGAGATCTCCAATCTTTCGCGCAAGGCGGTCAAGGAGATACTGACCAACAAGAAGAAGAAGATTTCGGTCACGGCCAAGAACGTTTCCGACTTCCTCGGCGTGCCGAAATATCGCTTCGGCGAGATCGAGGCGGACGATCAGGTCGGCCTGGTGACGGGCCTGGCCTGGACCGAGGTCGGCGGCGAGTTGCTGACGATCGAGGGCGTCATGATGCCCGGCAAGGGCCGCATGACCGTCACGGGCAATCTGAAGGACGTGATGAAGGAATCGATTTCCGCGGCGGCGTCCTATGTGCGCTCGCGCGCGGTCGATTTCGGCATCGAGCCGCCGCTATTCGACAAGCGCGACGTGCACGTTCACGTGCCCGAGGGCGCGACCCCGAAGGACGGCCCGTCGGCGGGCGTCGCGATGGCGACCGTCATCGTCTCGATGATGACCGGCATCCCCGTCAGGCGCGACCTGGCGATGACCGGAGAGGTCACGCTGCGCGGTCGCGTGCTGCCGATCGGCGGACTGAAGGAGAAGCTGCTCGCGGCCCTGCGCGGCGGCATCAAGAAGGTGCTGATCCCCGAGGACAACGCGAAGGACCTCGCGGACATCCCCGCTTCGGTCAAGAACGGCCTCGAGATCGTTCCGGTCTCGCGAATGGAGGAGGTGCTCGCGCATGCGCTCGTGCGCCAGCCGACGCCGATCGTCTGGGAGGAAGACACCAGCAAGACCTCGGCCGCGCCGATTGCCGGCGATGAGGACGGCGCCGGCGTGGTTGCTCACTGACGCCTGTTTTTCCAGGCTTTGCACGATCCCAGGGCCGCGAGCGCCACAGACTCGCGGCCCTTTTTCTAATTGCAAGCCCAGAATCCGAGGCAAAACCTCGATTTTTTTGGTCCCCGAGCGGACCGAGCCTTGCCTTTGCCCCTGAATTTGGCGAGCAATGAGGCGCCCAAGGCGTTGATTCGCCGGCATGCGAGGCCAGGCCGCGGTCGAGCGATCAGGGGAAGAAATCGGGCGGCGCGATAACACGCCGGGATAGGCAAAGGAGAGGCCATATGAATAAACTCGAGCTCGTCGAACACGTCGCCAAAGAGGCGGATTTGACGAAGGTCAGCGCCGCCGCGGCGCTGGAAGCGGTGCTCGACGGCATCGCCAAGTCGCTGAAGAAGGGCGACGAGGTCCGTCTGGTCGGCTTCGGCACGTTCTCCGTGCGCGAACGCGCCGCGGGCAAGGGACGCAACCCGGCGACCGGCAAGGAAATCAAGATCGCCGCCTCGAAGAACGCGCGCTTCAAGGCCGGCGCGGCGCTCAAGTCGAGCCTGAACACCAAGAAGGCCGCCAAGAAGTGAGGCCGGCGCGCCCAAGGGCGCGATCCTGAATTGCGATAGGGGCGGCCGCGCGCCGCCCCTTTCCGTTAAGGCTGCCGGCGACGCCGGCCGACGAACCCGACGCGAGGGGCTTGGCCTCGCCGGGCTGACTGTATAGGGTGCCGGCGCGATGACGCGGCGATTGCGGCGCTCTGGCGAGGGCGGTTAGCTCAGTTGGTAGAGCATCTCGTTTACACCGAGAGGGTCGGCGGTTCGAGACCGTCACCGCCCACCAGCGCGGCCCGCGCCGGACCTGTGCGGGCGCTTCGCGCGCTGATCGCCGCCCTGGCCCTGCTTTCCTCAGGCGTTTGCGCCCAAGCCGAGCGCGGCCCGATGACATTTTCCGTCGCGCGCATCTCGTCTCCGCAATGCGGCGCGCATTGCCCCGAGGTCGTGGTGGCCGACGGCGTGATCGAACCGGAAACACCGGGAGCCTTCGTCGAATTTGCGCGCCGGGCGGCGATGTCGTCGAACTTGCGCGGCGTCATATTGCTCAATTCCCCGGGCGGCAATGTCGCCGCCTCGATGGAGCTCGGAACGGCGTTCCGGCGCCTGCGCTTGGCCGCCATCGTCGCGGGCTACGCAACCTCGGGGGAGGCTTCCGGTCCCATCGCCGGCGAATGCTACTCGGCCTGCGTCTACGCCCTGATGGGGGCGGTCAAGCGCGTGGCGCCGCCGCTGAGCCACATAGCGTTGCATCGAATGTCCGTGCTCTTGAAAGACGGCGCGCCCGGCGGGGGGCCGTCGCGACGATTTGCAGACGCCCATCTCGTCGCCGTGCTGGCCCGATACGCCGCCGAGATGGGCGTCAGTCCCGCGATCGTCTACAATGCCGAATCGCTGCCGCCCGACCACATCCATTTGCTGTCGCGCGGCGAGCTCAGGCGCTCGCGGCTCGCGACGTCGCAATTTTGACGCGCCCGCGCAGGCCTCGTGCTTGACTTGCCCCGCCCTGTGGCCTATCCGGCTCTCCGAACGGGGGAGTAGCTCAGTTGGTTAGAGCGCCGGCCTGTCACGCCGGAGGTCGCGGGTTCAAGTCCCGTCTCTCTCGCCATCCCCTGAAATGCCGTTCAAACCGCCGGGAATTCGCGCCGCAGACGGCGGCTGCGCGACCTGCCGGTGCGTAAGCGGATGTCGCGCGCCGCAAAACGGGAAATGCGCGCGTTTCGCCTTGCAGGTTTCGTTGCGCTGCGATAGGCCTGCCGCCAACGAACGCGACCGCCAGACGTCGCGTCCGGGGAGCGAGGCCAGGCCGGACGCAGATGAGCGTCGCCGGCCCGGTCTGGTTCTAGCCCTTCCCAAGCGGCGGGCCTGCGGTCTTTTTAGAACGCGGGTCGGTCGACGAAATCAATCGCAGCGCCGGGCGACCCTGCGTCCGGCCCGAACTCATGCGGAGGCCGCGTGCCGAGCCTGATTTCTGACTACCTGCCCCTGGTCGTCTTCCTCGGCCTCGGGACGCTGATTTGCCTGGCCCTGCTGGCCGCGCCGTTCCTCGTCGCCTACAAGAGCCCGGACGCCGAGAAACTCTCCGCCTATGAATGCGGCTTCAATCCGTTCGACGACGCGCGCATGAAGTTCGACGTGCGCTTCTATCTCGTCTCGTTGCTGTTCATCATCTTCGACCTCGAGGTGGCGTTCCTGTTCCCTTGGGCGATCGCGTTCCACGATATCGGCGCGTTCGGCTTCTGGTCGATGATGCTGTTCCTGGCCGTTCTCACGATCGGCTTCATCTACGAATGGAATAAGGGAGCGCTGGAATGGGACTGACCGAGGGTACGGTCGTCGCGCCCCGTCCGCGCGGCATACTCGATCCCGCCACGGGCAAGCCGATCGGCTCCAACGACCCGTTCTTCGGCGCCATGAACGACCAGCTCGCCGACAAGGGGTTCCTGGTCACGACGACAGACGATCTCATCCAGTGGGCCCGCACCGGCTCGCTGATGTGGATGACGTTCGGGCTGGCGTGCTGCGCGGTTGAGATGATGCAACTTTCGATGCCGCGCTACGACGTCGAGCGGTTCGGCTTCGCGCCGCGCGCGAGCCCGCGCCAGTCGGACGTGATGATCGTCGCGGGCACGCTGACCAACAAGATGGCTCCCGCGCTGCGCAAGGTCTACGATCAGATGCCCGAGCCGCGTTACGTCATCTCGATGGGCTCGTGCGCGAATGGCGGCGGCTACTATCATTATTCCTATTCCGTCGTGCGCGGATGCGACCGCATCGTGCCGGTGGACATCTACGTGCCGGGCTGCCCGCCGACCGCGGAAGCTCTGCTTTACGGCGTGCTGATGCTGCAGAAGAAGATACGCCGCACCGGCACGATCGAGAGGTAATTCCCGCTTTCCCGGTCGCGGGAGGAGCGGAAAGTCGAGAGAGCATGAGTCGAGGCTTCATGGACGACGCGTTGAAATCCATCGGCGAAAAGACGCTCGCGATCGCTTCCCGGCGCGGTCATCGAGGCGCGCCACGCTTATGGCGAACTGACGCTGATCGCCGAGGCCGCGCGCATCGTCGACGTGCTGAAATTCCTGCGCGACGATCCCGATTGTCGGTTCATCTGCTTCACCGACATCAGCGGCGCCGATTATCCCGAGCGCGAGAAGCGCTTCGAAATCATCTATCAACTGCTGTCGCCCAAGTTGAACCAGCGCGTGCGGATCAAGATCTCGACCGACGAAGCGACGCCGGTCCCGACCGCGATCCCCGTTTTCCCCGCCGCCGACTGGTTCGAGCGCGAGGTCTACGACTTCTTCGGGGTGCTGTTCGACGGCCATCCCGACCTGCGCCGCATCCTTACCGATTACGGCTTCGACGGCCACCCGTTGCGCAAGGACTTCCCGATGACCGGCTTCGTCGAGGTCCGCTACGACGACGAAGAGAAGCGCGTGCGCTACGAGCCGGTCAAGCTCAACCAGGAATTCCGTCAGTTCGACTTCCTGAGCCCGTGGGAAGGCGCGCCGTTGCCGGGGGACGAAAAGGCGAAATAGGGAGCGGCGAACAGCGAATGGAAGGCAAGCGGCACGTCCCACCGGGACTTGCGGGTTTGACGGAAGGCCGAGGACGCACGCGACGAAGCGACATACTTACGAAGGGGTTTCCGAGGGGCGAGATTTATGGAATGACCGCGCAAATTCGGCGAGCGCGTTCGGACTTAGAGGTTCGACCCAAATCTAGAGCGATGCGAAATGTTGGGGAAAAAGTTGCGGCGACCCATCCGGTCGTCGCAGGAGCGGACGTTGGGATCGCACGGAGGCGACGGCAATGACTGAGAACCATTCGCTGCTCGCCGGTCGCCGCTCGCGACTGCCTGCGCGCGCTCGATTCATGCGGAGCCACCCGATGACCGAACAGAACCTCCGCAACTTCTCGATCAACTTCGGCCCGCAGCATCCAGCCGCTCACGGCGTGTTGCGCCTCGTGCTCGAACTCGACGGGGAAGTCGTCGAGCGCGTCGATCCGCATATCGGCCTGCTGCATCGCGGCACCGAAAAGCTGATGGAGGCGCGCACCTACCTGCAGAACGTGCCCTATCTCGACCGGCTCGACTATTGCGCGCCGATGAACCAGGAGCACGCCTATGCGCTCGCGGTCGAGCGACTGCTCGGCATCTCGGCGCCGCGCCGCGCGCAACTGATCCGCGTGCTCTATTGCGAGATCGGCCGGCTGCTGTCGCATCTGCTCAACGTCACGACGCAGGCGATGGACGTCGGCGCGCTGACGCCGCCGCTTTGGGGCTTCGAGGAACGCGAGAAGCTGATGGTGTTCTACGAGCGCGCCAGCGGCTCGCGCATGCACGCGGCCTATTTCCGCCCCGGCGGGGTGCACCAGGACCTGCCCAGGCAACTCATCGACGACATCTACGCGTTCTGCGATCCGTTCCTAGAAGCTCTGCGACGACCTCGAAACGCTGCTGACCGGCAACCGCATCTTCAAGCAGCGCAACGTCGACATCGGCGTCGTTTCGCTCGACCAGGCCTGGGCCTGGGGCTTCTCCGGCGTGATGGTGCGCGGCTCCGGCGCCGCCTGGGACCTGCGCAAGTCGCAGCCCTACGAGTGCTACGAGGAAATGGAATTCGACATTCCCGTCGGCAAGAACGGCGACTGCTACGACCGCTATCTCATCCGCATGGAAGAGATGCGCCAATCCGCCAAGATCATGAAGCAGTGCTGCGAGAAGCTGAACTCGGCGAGCGGGCGAAGGCCCGGTCACGACCGACGACGGCAAGATCGCGCCGCCCAAGCGCGGCGACATGAAGCGCTCGATGGAAGCCCTGATCCATCACTTCAAGCTCTACACCGAGGGATACAAGGTGCCGGCCGGCGAGGTCTATGCGGCGGTCGAGGCGCCCAAGGGCGAGTTCGGCGTCTATCTCGTCGCCGACGGCACCAACAAGCCCTATCGCGTGAAGCTGCGCGCGCCGGGCTTCGCGCACCTGCAGGCGATGGATTTCCTCTGCCGCAAGCACATGCTCGCCGATGTCAGCGCGATCCTGGGTTCGCTCGACATCGTGTTCGGCGAGGTCGACCGATGACCGCGCTCGAGTCGCTGCGCAAGCGCGCCGGCATGCTGATCGCCGGTCTCGGCTCCTTCCTCGTGCTAATCGCCGTGATGCGCTGGTCGAACGGGGAGCCGCTGATCCAGCCCTCCGCCGACGTCGGCATCCTGATCGGCGCGGCGATGGTCGCGCTTTATTTCGTCATGTCCGATGCGCGCGCATCGAAGTCCGGTCCCGATCGGGACCGAGCGCCGGAGTTGCATTGAAATGTCCGTCCGCCGTCTTGCCGAAGTCCAGCCCGAGAGCTTCGAATTCACGCCCGAGAACCAGGCGTGGGCGCAGAAGGAGATCGCCAAATATCCGCCGGGCCGTCAGGCCTCGGCGGTGATCGCGCTGCTTTGGCGCGCGCAGGCGCAGAACGATTACTGGCTGCCGCGCCCGGCGATCGAGAAGGTCGCGGACATGCTCGGCATGCGCTATATGCGCGTGCTCGAGGTCGCGACCTTCTACACCATGTTCAACCTCGAGCCGGTCGGAAAGCATCACGTCCAGCTCTGCGGCACGACGCCCTGCATGCTGCGCGGCGCCGAGGAGATCAAGAACGGTCTGCAAGACCAAGATCGGCGACGAGCGCCACGTCACCGCCGACGGCAAGTTCTCGTGGGTCGAGGTCGAGTGCCTCGGCGCCTGCTGCAACGCGCCGATGGTGCAGATCAACGACGATTATTACGAGGACCTGACGCCCGAAAATTTCGCCAAGCTGCTCGACGACCTCGCCGCCGGCCGGCCGGTGCAAGATGGGCTCGCAGACCGGGCGCGTCTCCTCCGAGCCGCAGGGCGGCGGCTGACCGCCCTGACGAGCCTCTATGGCGTCGACGGGCGCGGCGCGCCCGGCGTCCGGGCCGCCAACGACGCCAATGACGACGCGGCGGCGCATGCCGATGCGCGCCGTCGAGGCGCACGCGGCCGCCGAAGAAGCGCACGTCAAATCGATCCTGGCGACCCTGCCGAAGGACGCGACGCCGGAGCAGAAGGCCAACGCGGTCGGCGCGCGCCCCGCCGGCCTTGCCGGCGCCGCGCGACGGACAAGGCCGACGACCTGCAGCGCATCAAGGGCGTCGGCCCGGTCAACGAGAAGCACTTGCACGAACTCGGCGTCTTCCATTTCGATCAGATCGCGGACTGGACGCGCGAGGAGATCCGCTGGGTCGGGACCTATCTGTCGTTTCCTGGTCGCATCGATCGGGAACAATGGGTCCGTCAGGCGGCCAATCTCGCCGCCGGCGGCGTCGGCCTGAAGGACGACGGCGCGCACGCGCCCGCGAAGGCTTGAGGACGAACGATGCTCGAGGACAAGGACCGCATCTTCACCAATCTCTACGGCCTGGGCGACCGCAGCCTGAAGGGCGCGCGCGCGCGCGGCGCAGTGGGACAACACCAAGGCGCTGATCGACAAGGGCCGCGACTGGGTCGTCAACGAGATGAAGGCCTCGGGGCTGCGCGGGCGCGGCGGCGCCGGCTTCCCGACCGGCCTCAAATGGTCGTTCATGCCCAAGGTCGTCGACCCGCAGCGGCCGCATTATCTCGTCATCAACGCCGACGAATCCGAGCCGGGCACCTGCAAGGACCGCGAGATCCTGCGCAACGATCCGCATACGCTGGTCGAGGGCGCGCTGATCGCCTCCTTCGCCATGGGCGCGCAGGCCGCCTACATCTATGTGCGCGGCGAATATATTCTCGAGCGCAAGCGTCTGCAGCGGCGGTCGACGAGGCCTATGAGGCCAAGCTGATCGGCAAGGACAACATCCACGGCTGGCCGTTCGATCTCTATGTCCATCACGGCGCCGGCGCCTATATCTGCGGCGAAGAGACCGCGATGCTCGAGTCGCTCGAGGGCAAGAAGGGCATGCCGCGCATGAAGCCGCCCTTCCCCGCGAACATGGGGCTCTACGGCTGCCCGACGACGGTCAACAATGTCGAGTCGATCGCGGTCGCCCCGACGATCCTGCGCCGCGGCGCCGCCTGGTTCTCGAGCTTCGGCGCGCCCAACAATGTCGGCACCAAGCTCTTCTGCGTCTCCGGCCACGTCAACAAGCCGTGCAACGTCGAGGAGGCGATGTCGATTCCGTTCCGCGAGCTGATCGAGCAGACATTGCGGCGGCGTGCGCGGCGGCTTGGACAATCTGCTCGCCGTCATTCCCGGCGGCTCCTCGGTGCGCATGGTGCCGGCCGCGCAGATCATCGACACGCCGATGGATTTCGACTCGCTCGGCAAGCTGCGCTCCGGCCTCGGCACCGCGGCGGTCATCGTCATGGACAAATCGACCGACATCGTGCGCGCGATCGCCCGGCTTTCCTATTTCTACAAGCACGAGAGCTGCGGCCAGTGCACGCCCTGCCGCGAAGGCACGGGCTGGATGTGGCGCGTGATGACGCGCATGGCCGAAGGGCGCGCGCAGAAGCGCGAGATCGACATGCTGCTCGACGTGACCAAGCAGGTCGAGGGCCACACGATCTGCGCGCTCGGCGACGCGGCGGCATGGCCGATCCAGGGCCTGATCGCGCATTTCCGGCCCGAGATCGAGAGGCGCATCGACCAATATGCGGCCAATCCGCACAGCGAGCCTGTGCGCGCGGCGGCGGAGTAGCGGCGCATGAAGCTCGCGAGCCAAAAGCATCGCCTGGACGTCCACAAGACAGATCTCTCGGGATCGTCGTTCCGGGTCGTCAATCTCTCGGGATCGCGCTTCGAGCGACGTCAATCTCTCGGGCGGAGAGTATCGCGACATGCAACATGTCCGGCGCTCGTTCGAGGATCTGAACATCGACCGGTTGGCGCGTTCACAACGTCGATCTGGCCGGTCTGACACTCGCCGGGGCGAATTGGCGGGCACTTCGATCGCTGACTGCACATTCGACGGCATGATCGATCGACGGCATTCCCGGTGCCGACATGCTCGCCTTCTGGCGAGCCGGACATGCGGCCAATGCAGAGGCCACGGCGCAAATGACCAAGATCATCATCGACGGCAAGGAAATCGACGTTCCCGCCGAATATACGCTTGCTGCAGGCCTGCGAGGCCGCCGGCGCGGAAGTGCCGCGCTTCTGCTTCCATGAGCGCCTGTCGATCGCCGGCAATTGCCGCATGTGCCTCGTCGAAGTGAAGGGCGGGCCGCCGAAGCCGACCGCCTCCTGCGCGATGGCGGTCAGGGACCTGCGCCCGGGCCCGAAGGGCGAGCCGCCGGTCGTCGAGACCAATTCGCCGATGGCGCGGAAGGCGCGCGCAGGGCGTGATGGAATTCCTGCTGATCAACCATCCGCTGGATTGCCCGATCTGCGATCAGGGCGGCGAATGCGATCTGCAGGATCAGGCGATGGCCTATGGCGTCGACACTTCGCGCTACGCCGAGAACAAGCGCGCGGTCGAGAACAAATATATCGGCGCGCTGGTCAAGACCTCGATGAACCGCTGCATCCATTGCACGCGCTGCGTCCGCTTCACCACCGAAGTCGCCGGCGTTTCCGAACTCGGCGCGATCGGGCGCGGCGAGGACATGGAGATCACCTCCTATCTCGAGCAGGCGCTGACTTCCGAATTGCAGGGCAATGTCGTCGACCTCTGCCCGGTCGGCGCGCTGACCTCGAAGCCGACCGAGTTCCATGCGCGCCCGTGGGAATATGTGAAGACCGAATCGGTCGACGTGATGGACGCGCTCGGCTCGGCGATCCGCGTCGACTCGCGCGGCCGCGAGGTCATCCGCATCCTGCCGCGCGTCAACGAGGCGATCAACGAGGAGTGGATTTCCGACAAGACGCGCCATGTCGTCGACGGCCTCAAGGTGCAGCGCCTCGACCGGCCTTATGTGCGCATCGACGGCAAGCTGACGCCCGTCGACATGGCCGCAGGCCTTCGCCGCGATCGCCGCCAAGGTGAAGGGGCCGAGCCCGGAACGCGTCGGCGCGCTCGCGGGCGACCTCGCCAGCGTCGAGGAAATGTTCGCGCTCAAGGGCCTGATGGACAAGCTCGGCGTCGCGAGCGTCGATTGCCGGCAGGACGGCTCGAAGCTCGATCCGAAATGGGGCCGCGCGTCCTATCTCTTCAATTCGACGGTCGCCGGCATCGACGACGCCGACGCGATCATGATCATCGGCTCCAATCCGCGCCTCGAATCGCCCGTGCTCAACGCGCGCATCCGCAAGCGCTGGCTGAAGGGAGACTGCCTTATCGGGGTCATCGGCGAAAAGGCCGATCTGACTTATCCCTACAACTATCTCGGCGCCGGGCCGAGATCGCTCGCCCGCTTCGCCGACCATCCGCCGGCGCAACAAGAACAAGCCGATGTTCATCCTCGGCGCCGGCGCCTTCGCGCGGCCCGACGGCGCGGCGGTTCTGGCGCTCGCGGCGAAAGCTGCGGCTCTCGCTCGGCGTCGTCAAGGAAGGCTGGAACGGCTTCAATGTGCTGCACGGCGCCGCCTCGCGCGTCGGCGGCCTCGATCTCGGCCTGGTGCCGGGCGCGGGCGGACTGACGGCTGCCGCGATGGTCAAGGCCGGCGCGCTCGACCTGCTCTTCAACCTCGGCGCCGACGAAATCGAAATCGAGCCGGGCGCCTTCGTCGTCTATATCGGCACGCACGGCGACCGGGGCGCGCATCGCGCCGACGTGATCCTGCCCGGCGCGGCCTATACGGAAAAGACGGGGACCTACGTCAACATGGAAGGGCGCCCGCAATTCGCCGAGCGCGCTGTGTTCCCGCCGGGCGACGCGCGCGAGGATTGGGCGATCTTGCGCGCGCTGTCCGAAGCCGCTCGGCGCCAAGCTGCCGTTCGACTCGCAGCGGCCAGTTGCGCGCGGCGCTCGCGGCCGCGCATCCCGCATCTGGCCGCGGATCGACGCCATCGCGCCCGCGGACGCCGCGGCGCTTCGCAGATATCTGCCGGCGCAGGCGGCGAGATCGGCTCGGCGCCCTTCGCCTCGTGGGTCAACGATTTCTATTTCACCAACCCGATCGCGCGCGCCTCGCGCGTCATGGCCGAATGCTCGGCCTTGGCGAAGGGCGCGTTTCGCGCGCGCCGCGGAATAGGATTCGAAATGAGCAGCGTCACCCCCACTCGCCCCGCGCCGGACCGATCGCTCGGTCGATCGTGCTCGGCGCTCGTCGCGCTTGGCGCTGGTCGTCTTCGTCGGCGGGCTCATCTGGGCGTTCGTCAGCGGGCGGCTGCGGCGGCGCAGATCGGCGCCTGGATGCATCGACGGCGCTCGGCGAATTCGTGCGCTATGTCCTCGAGAGCCTGTTGCTGCTCGTCTGCGTGCTGCTGTCGTCGGCGGTGCTGATCTATGGCGAGCGCAAGATCTGGGCGCCGTCCATCTCGGCGCGGCCCGAATGTCGTCGGCCCCTGGGGCGTGCTGCAGCCCTTCGCCGACTTCCTGAAGTTCATCCTCAAGGAGCCGATCATCCCGGCCGGCGCCAACAAGGGCGTGTTCGTGCTGGCGCCGTTGGTCGGCGTCGTCTCGTCATCGCGGCCTGGGCGGTCATTCCCGTCAACGACGGCTGGGTCGTCGGCGACATCAACGTCGGCATCCTCTACCTTTTTGCGATCTCCTCGCTCGGCGTCTACGGCATCATCATGGCCGGCTGGGCGTCGAACTCGAAATATCCGTTCCTGTCGGCGCTGCGCTCGGCGGCGCAGATGGTCTCCTACGAAGTCTCGATCGGCTTCGTGATCGTCACCGTGCTGCTCTGCGCCGGATCGCTGAACCTCACCGACATCGTGCGCGCGCAGGACACGCGCTTTGGGCTTTTCGGCTGGTACTGGCTGCCGCTGTTCCCGATGTTCATCATCTTCTTCGTCTCGGCGCTGGCCGAAACGAACCGCCCGCCGTTCGACCTCGTCGAAGCCGAATCGGAGCTGGTCGCCGGCCATTCCGGTCGAATATTCGGCCTCGCTGTTCATGTTGCAGTTCCTCACCGAACTCGTCGCGATGATGACGATGTCGTCGATGACGGCGCTGCTGTTCCTCGGCGGTTGGCTGTCGCCGATTCCCTTCCCGCCCTTCACCTGGGTGCCGGGCGTGATCTGGTTCCTGATCAAGGCCTGGTCGGTCGTGTTCATGTTCTCGATGGTGAAGGCCTTCGTGCCGCGCTACCGCTACGACCAGCTGATGCGGCTCGGGCTGGAAGGTATTTCTGCCGATCTCGCTGTTCATGGTGGTGCGGTGGCGGGCGTGCTCGAGGCACGGGCTGGGGCGCGCAGCATGACGCAGCATTACGACGAGTCCACGGAGGACCGATCATGGCGCTGAGACTGGATCAGGCCGCGCGTTCGCTGTTCCTGAGCGAGTTCGTCGCGCGCGTTCGCGCTTGTCCGTGCGATATATGTTCAAGCCGAAGGTGACGCTGAACTATCCCCACGAGAAGTCGCCGCTTTCGTCCGCGCTTTCGCGGCGAGCACGCCCTGCGCCGCTATCCCAACGGGGAAGAGCGCTGCATCGCCTGCAAGCTCTGCGAGGCGATCTGCCCGGCGCAGGCGATCACGATCGAGGCGGGGCCGCGCCGCAACGACGGCACGCGCCGCACGACGCGCTACGACATCGACATGACCAAATGCATCTATTGCGGCATGTGCCAGGAGGCCTGCCCGGTCGATGCGATCGTCGAGGGGCCGAATTTCGAATTCGCGGCCGAGACGCGCGAGGAATTGTTCTACGACAAGGACCGTCTGCTCGATAACGGCGCGCGCTGGGAGCGCGAGATCGCGCGCAATATCGCTATGGACGCGAAATACAGGTGAGGCCTTCCTTCTCCCCTTGCGGGAGAAGGTCGAGCGAAGGGCCGGATGAGGGGTCGCGCCGCAAGGCGCAACACGCGCGCGCCTTGCGGCGCGACCCTTCGCCCCCGACTCCTCTCCCGCAAGGGGAGAGGGGAGGCGCAGTGAGGGAATTGGGGACTCTAAGACGATGCAGGCCGACGCAATCTTCTTCTGGATATTCTCCACGGTGCTGGTCGTATCCGCGCTGGCGGTGATCCTGGCCAAGAATCCCGTGCATTCCGTGCTGTTCCTGATCCTCGCCTTCGTCAATGCGGCGGGGCTGTTCCTGCTGATGGGCGCCGAGTTTCTCGCGATGATCCTGATCGTCGTCTATGTCGGCGCGGTCGCGGTGCTGTTCCTGTTCGTGGTGATGCTGCTCGACGTCGATTTCGCCGAGCTGAAGCAGGGCTTCGTGCAATATCTGCCGATCGGCGGCGCTCATCGCGCTTCTGCGTCGCGCTCGAACTCGGCTATGTCTCGGTCCACTGGACGCGCTCGCCGAACGCCGCGCAGCCCGCCGCGCCCGCCGGCATGATCTCCAACACCGCCGCGCTCGGGCGCGTGCTCTATACTCAGTATTTCTATCTTCTTCCAGGCTGCGGGCCTGATCCTGCTGACCGCCATGATCGGCGCGATCGTGCTTACGCTGCACCACAAGGTCGGCGTCAAGCGGCAGAACATCGCCGATCAGGTCGCGCGCACGCCTGCGACCGCGGTCGAATTGCGCAAAGTCGCCTCGCGCGCCGGCATTTGAGGGAAATCGAGCATGGAAATCGGCCTCACCCATTATCTCACGCTCGCCGCGATCCTGTTCACGATCGGCGTCGCCGGCATCATCCTCAACCACAAGAACATCATCGTCATCCTGATGTCGGTCGAGCTGATCCTGCTTTCGGTCAACATCAACCTCGTCGCCTTCTCGACCCAGGCCGGCGATCTGACCGGGCAGGTGTTCGCGCTGTTCATCCTCACGGTCGCGGCGGCGGAGGCGGCGATCGGGCTCGCGATCCTCGTCGCCTATTACCGCAATCGCGGCTCGATCGCGGTCGAAGACATCAACGCGCTGAAGGGCTGAGACAGGATGCTCTACGATCTCATCGTCTTTCTGCCGCTCGTCGGCTTCCTCATCGCCGGCCTTTTCGGCCGGCAGATCGGCCCGCGCAATTCCGAGCTGGTCACGACCGGCTTTCTCGGATTTTCCTGTCTGCTCGCCTGGATCGCGTTCTTGACGGTTGCGTTCGGCCAGGGCGAGGAATTCACATCGTGCCGGTCGCCAACTGGTTGACCTCGGGCAAGCTCGCCGTCGCCTGGGCCCTGCGCGTCGACACGCTGACCGCCGTCATGCTGATCGTTGTCACCACGGTCTCGTTCCTCGTGCACATGTACTCGATCGGCTACATGCATGAAGACCCGAGCCGGCAGCGCTTTTTCGCCTATCTCTCGCTTTTCACCTTCGCGATGCTGATGCTGGTGACGGCGGACAATCTGGTCCAGATGTTCTTCGGCTGGGAAGGCGTCGGTCTGGCCTCCTATCTGCTGATCGGCTTCTGGTACGAGAAGCCCTCCGCCAACGCCGCTGCGATCAAGGCCTTCGTCGTCAACCGCGTCGGCGACTTCGGTTTCGCGCTCGGCATCTTCCTCGTCTTCGCGCTCACAGGTTCGGTCAGTTTCGAGCAGGTGTTCGCCGCCGCGCCCGGGCTTGTCGGCAAGACGGTCCATGTCTTCGGCCTCGAGGCCGATGCGCTGACCATCACCTGCCTGCTGCTGTTCATGGGCGCGATGGGCAAGTCGGCGCAGTTCCTGCTGCACACCTGGCTGCCCGACGCGATGGAGGGCCCGACCCCGGTCTCCGCCCTCATCCACGCCGCGACCATGGTCACCGCCGGCGTGTTCATGGTCGCCCGGCTTTCGCCCCTGTTCGACCTCGCCCCGGCCGCGCTCGAGCGTGGTGACCGTCGTCGGCGCGACGACCGCGTTCTTCGCCGCGACCATCGGCCTCGTGCAGAACGACATCAAGCGCGTGATCGCCTATTCCACCTGCTCGCAGCTCGGCTACATGTTCGTCGCGCTCGGCGTCGGCGGCTACGGCATCGGCATCTTCCATCTCTTCACCCACGCCTTCTTCAAGGCGCTGCTGTTCCTGGGCGCCGGCTCGGTCATCCACGCCATGCATCACGAGCAGGACATGCGCGCGATGGGCGGCCTGAAGGACGAGATCCCGTTCACGTTCTGGATGATGATGATCGGCACGCTCGCGCTCACCGGCGTCGGCATTCCCTTCACGACCATCGGCTTTGCCGGCTATGTCTCGAAGGACGCGATCATCGAGGCCGCCTTCGCCTCGCAGCGCCACGGCGCGGTCTACGCGTTCATCTGCGTCGTGCTGGCGGCGGCCCTGACCTCGTTCTATTCCTGGCGCCTGGTGTTCATGACCTTCTTCGGTCATCGCGGCGATTGGGCGGCCTCGCTGCCCAAGGCGGCGCACGGCCACGACGACCATGGGCAAGCGAGCACAGCCACGGCGACGCCACGCGCCCATGAATCGCCGAACGTGATGCTGGTCCCGCTCGCCGTGCTCGCTTTCGGCGCGGCGCTTCGCCGGCGTCGCTGTTCCGCCACGGTTCATCGGCGGCGGTTTCGAAGAGCTTCTGGAAGGGTCGCTGTTCCTGGGCCAAGGACAACAAGATCCTCGAGGAGATGGAGACGGTTCCCTGGCTGGTCTCGCTGCTCCCGACCCTCATGATGCTCGGCGGCCTCGCCGTCGCCTATTACATGTATGTCGTCGACAAGACGGCTCCGGCGGCGCTCGCCAGGGCCAATCCGCTGCTCTACCGCTTCCTGCTCAACAAATGGTATTTCGACGAGCTCTACGACTTCCTGTTCGTCCGCCCGGCGTTCTGGATCGGGCGCGTGTTCTGGAAGGGCGGCGACGGCTTCATCATCGACGGCTTCGGGCCGGATGGCGTTTCGGCGCGCGTGCTCGACGTCACGCGCAATGTCGTCCGGCTGCAGACCGGCTATGTCTATCACTACGCCTTCGCGATGCTGATCGGCGTCGCGGCGCTGGCGACATGGTATCTGTTCGGGGAATCCACTGATGTCCGGCAACTGGATTCTTTCGGCGCTGCTGCTGATCCCCGTCAGTCGGCGCGCTGCTGATCCTGACGCTGTGCGGGGCCAGAGCGAGGCCGCCAAGAACAACGCGCGCTGGATCGCGCTGTGGGCGACGCTGCTCACCTTCGCCATCAGCCTCTATGGCTGGGCTCAGTTCGATACGTCCAAGCCGGGCTTTCAGCTCGTCGAGAGCCGCGACTGGTTCTCGCACGTCATCCTCTACAAGCTCGGCGTCGACGGCATTTCGATGCCGTTCGTGCTGCTGACGACCTTCCTGATGCCGATCTGCATCCTCGCCTCCTGGGTCTCGATCGAGAAGCGCGTCAAGGAATATATGATCGCGTTCCTTGCGCTGGAAACGCTGATGATCGGCGTGTTCGAGGCGCTCGATCTGGTGCTGTTCTACCTCTTCTTCGAGGGCGGCCTGATCCCGATGTTCCTGATCATCGGCATCTGGGGCGGCAAGCGCCGCGTCTATGCCGCGTTCAAGTTCTTCCTCTACACGCTCGCCGGCTCGCTGCTGATGCTGCTCGCGATCATGGCGATGTACTGGACGGCGGGCACGACGCGACATCGAGGTGCTGCTGAAGACCGCCTTCGCGCCCGCCGCGCAGAAGTGGCTGTGGCTGGCGTTCTTCGCCTCGTTCGCGGTGAAGATGCCGATGTGGCCGGTGCACACCTGGTTGCCCGACGCGCATGTCGAGGCGCCGACCGCGGGCTCGGTGATCCTGGCCGGCATCCTGCTGAAGATGGGCGGCTACGGCTTCCTGCGCTTCTCGCTGCCGATGTTCCCGGACGCCTCGCGTCTATTTCGCGCCGCTCGTATTCGCCATGTCGATCATCGCGATCATCTACACCTCGCTGGTCGCGCTGGTGCAGGAGGACATGAAGAAGCTGATCGCCTATTCCTCCGTCGCCCATATGGGCTTCGTGACGATGGGACTGTTCGCCGCCAACACCCAGGGCGTGCAGGGCGCGGTCTACCAGATGGTCAGCCACGGCCTGGTCTCGGGCGCGCTCTTCCTCTGCGTCGGCGTCGTCTACGACCGCATGCACACGCGCGAAATCGCGGCCTATGGCGGCCTGGTGCAGCGCATGCCGCGCTACGCCGTCGCGCTGATGGTGTTCACGCTCGCCAATGTCGGCCTGCCCGGCACCTCGGGCTTCGTCGGCGAGTTTCTCACGCTGATCGGCGCCTTCCAGGCCAACTAGCTGGGTGGCGCTGTTCGCGACCACGGGCGTCATTTTGTCGGCGGCCTACGCGCTCTATCTCTATCGGCGCGTGATCTTCGGCGTGATCGAGAAGCCGAGCCTGATGACGATCGAGGACCTCAGCGCGCGCGAAGATCGCTACTGTCTGGCGCCGCTGCTGCTGCTGGTCATCTATTATGGCGTTCACCCGCAGCCGATCATCGACGCCAGCGCCGCCTCGATCGACGCCCTGCTGCAGGGCTTCAATCATGCGGTGTCCATGACGAAGACGGCCGGCCTCTGATGGGTTCGGAGCGCACGACTATTTTGGGATTGATGCGAACATGAACGTGACGGCGCTCTCTCTTCCCGGTCGTCCTGCCCGAGTTTATCCTCGCGGCCGGCGTCCTGTCGCTGCTGCTGCTTGGGCGCGTTGCGCGGCGAGCGCTCGGACTGGCTGGTGACCGAGGGCGCAGTCGCGCTGCTCGGCGTCGCGCTCGTCGTCCTGCTGGTCGGCAGCCGCGCCGAGCGGCGTCACTTTCTACGGCGCCTTCACCGACGACGCCTTCGCGCGCTTCATGAAGGCGCTGGCGCTGATCGGCTCGGTCGACGACGCTGCTGCTGTCGGTCGACTTCATGCGCAGGCACAGGATCGGCGGCTTCGAATTTCCCGTGCTGCTGCTGCTCGCGACGCTCGGCATGATGATGCTGATTTCCGCCAGCGACTTCATCGCGCTCTATCTCGGCCTGGAACTGATGAGCCTTGCGCTCTATGTCGTGGCCGCCTATCGCCGCGACAATCTGTCAGCGCGACCGAGGCGGGCCTCAAGTATTTCGTGCTGGGCGCGCTGTCGTCGGGCATGCTGCTCTACGGCGTCTCGCTGATGTACGGCTATTCCGGGACGGTCTCGTTCGCCGGCGTCGCCGGCGGCGCTCAAGGGTCATTCTCCGATCGGCGTCATCTTCGGGCTGGTGTTCGTGCTGGCGGGCCTCGCGTTCAAGATTTCCGCCGTGCCGTTCCACATGTGGACGCCCGACGTCTACGAGGGCGCGCCGACGCCGGTGACGACGTTCTTCGCCTCCGCGCCCAAGATGGCCGCGATGGCGGTTCTCGTGCGGGTCACGCATGACCGCCTTTCCCGGCGTCGCCGACGAATGGCGCCAGATCGTCGACCTTCATCTCGATCGCGTCGATGGCGCTTGGCGCGCTTCGCCGCGATCGGTCAGACCAACATCAAGCGCCTGATGGCCTATTCCTCGATCGGCCATATGGGCTTCGCGCTCGTCGGCCTCGCGGCCGGCACCGTCGAGGGCGCGCATGGCGTCATCATCTACATGGCGATCTATCTCGTCGATGACGCTCGGCACCTTCGCCGGCATCCTCTCGATGCGGCGCGGCGGCGTCTACGTCGAGAAGATCTCCGATCTCGCCGGCCTCGCGCGCACCAACGCGCCGATGGCGTTCTTCCTGGCGGCGATGATGTTCTCGCTCGCCGGCATTCCCCCGCTCGGCGGCTTCTTCGCCAAGTTCTATGTGTTCTGCGGCCGCGATCAAGGCGGACCTCTATCGGGCTCGCGGTGATCGGCGTGCTGCTCAGCGTGGTCGGCGCCTTTTATTATCTGCGCATCGTCAAGATCATGTATTTCGACGAGCCGGCGAAGGCGTTCGATCGCCAGGGGGCCGCGACGCGCATCGTGCTCGCGCTCTCGACGGCGGTCGTGATCTTCTTACGCGCTCGCGCCGGCGCCTTTGACCAACGCGGCGATGGCCGCGGCCAAGTCGCTGTTTTGAACGCTTCCGATCGCGCATCCGGCATCGCAGATCTCACACGATCGCGGGCTGGCGCGTGGAGCGCTCGCGCGCGGCTGGATTCGACCAACGACGAAGCGCGCCGCCGCGCGCTCGCGGGCGATCCGGGCGGGCTTTGGATTCTCGCGGATGAGCAGACGGCGGGACGCGGCCGGCAGGGCCGCGTCTGGGCGTCGCCGCCCGGCAATCTCTATGCGAGCGCGTTGATTCGTCGACCCTTGCGGGGTCGGCGATCGCGCCGCAGATCGGCTTCGTCGCCGGCGTCGCGCTGCGCCGCGCGGTCGCGGATCTCGGGATTTCGCGGACGTCGCAATTGAAATGGCCGAACGATCTCGTGCAGAGCGGCGCCAAGCTCGCGGGGCTGCTGGTCGAGGGCGTCACGCCGCCGGGCGACGCCTCGCCGTCGTCGTCGGCTTCGGCGTCAACTGTCGTCTCCTCGCCCGCAGGACTCGCCTATCCCACCACCGACTTGCAGCGGCTCGCCGGCGCGCCCGATCGCGCCCGGGCGCTGTTCGAGCGGCTCGCGTCGTCGCTTCGACGAAGCGCTCGCGCTCTGGGACGCGGGGCCGGTTTCGCGGCGATCCGCGAGGCCTGGCTCGCCTCGGCCGCCGGGCTCGGCGGTCCGATCCGCGTGGCGGGCCCGCGCGGCGATCGCGAGGGCCTTTTCGAAGGGATCGATTCGCAGGCGGCCGTTTGCTGTTGCGCACGGGCGAGGCCGATCGAGACGATCGAATCGGCCGACCTGACTTTGATCGCATGCCCACTTGCGCGGGCGCGAGCCCGCAGATGAAAGCCGTGTCTGTATGAGCGACGACAGCCAGTTCGTGTTCGCGCCCTTGGGCGGCCTCGGCGAAATCGGCATGAATTGCGCGCTCTACGGCTTCGGGCCGGCCAAGAGCCGGCAAGTGGCTGATGGTCGATCTCGGCCTCGCCTTCGCCGGCGACGATCTGCCGGGCGTCGATCTCATCATGCCCGACCTCGCCTTCATCGAGAAGGCGAAGAAGGACCTCGTCGGCCTGATCATCACCCACGCGCACGAGGACCATATCGGCGCGCTGGCGGAACTCTGGCCGCGCCTGGGCGTCCCCGTCTACATGACCCGCTTCGCCGCGGGCCTGGCGGAGGCGCGCCGGCTCGGCGAGCCCGGCGCGCCGAAAATCCCGATCAAGATCGTCGCGCAGGGCGCCCGCATCGACATCGGCCCGTTCAACGTCGAATTCATCCCCGTCGCCCATTCGATTCCCGAAAGCTGCGCGCTGGCGATCCGCACGCCCGCGGGCCTCGTCGTCCACTCCGGCGACTGGAAGATCGACCCGACGCCGCTGGTCGGCCGCGTCACCGACGAGGCGCGGCTGCGCGAAATCGGCGAAGAGGGCGTGCTCGCGCTGATCTGCAATTCGACCAACGTGCTGCGCGAGGGCGAAAGCCCGTCGGAGGCCGATGTCGCCAGCGAGCCTTGACCGACATCGTCGGCAAGGCCAAGGGCCGCGTCGTCGTGACGACCTTCGCCTCCAACGTCGCGCGCCTGCGCGCCGCGGCCGAGGCGGGCCTCGCCAACGGGCGGCAGGTCATCGTGATGGGGCGCGCGATGGAGCGCGTCATCGCCGTCGCGCGCGAATGCGGCTATCTCGACGGCCTGCCGCCGTTCCTCGGCCCCGACCCGTTCGAGCGCATGCCGCGCGACAAGGTGCTGGCGCTCGCGACCGGCAGCCAGGGCGAGCCGCGCGCCGCGCTCGCGCGCATCGCCGAGGACGAACATCCGAGCGCCGCTCGTCGCCGGCGACACCGTGATCTTCTCCTCGCGCACCATTCCCGGCAACGAGAAGGCGGTCGGCAAGATCATCAACGGCCTCGTCGACGCAGGGCGTCGAGGTCATCACCGACCGCACCCATCTGGTGCATGTCTCCGGCCATCCGCGCCGCGCCGAACTTGCGCAAGATGTACGCCTGGCTGAAGCCGAGGATCGCCGTGCCCGCGCATGGCGAGCCGGTGCATCTTTCCGAGCATGTCGCCTTCGCCAAGGCGCAGGGCGTTCCGGAGGTCGTGCGCGCATTCAACGGCGACGTCGTCGAGCTCGCCGAAGGCGAGGCGGGCGTGGTCGGCCAGATCGAGCACGGCCGGCGCTACAAGGACGGCGAAATCCTGCTGCCGGCGGGCGAAGACTGCGTCGGCGAACGCCGCAAGCTCTCTTTCGCCGGCGTCGTCTCGATCGCGCTCGCGCTTTCGCCCAAAGGCGAAATGATCGGGCGACCCCGACGTCATGATCGCGGGCCTGCCGCAGCGAACCCGCGAGGGCGCGGCATCGACGCGCTGATCGACTCCGCGATCTTCGAGACGTTCGAGAGCCTGCCGCGCGGCAAGCGGCGCGACGCCGATTTCGTCTCCGGCGCGATCGAGCGCGCCGTGCGCAACGCCGTCAACGCCGTCTGGGGCAAGAAGCCGATGGTGCATGTGCTCGTGGTCGAAGTCTGAGGCGACGCGGCGCCTGGAATCGGGCGTCCCGCTCGGACATTGCCATGGCAATCGACCTCAACCAAGTTCGTCGCTCGCCATTGACCTCGAGGCTCAAATGATCGGAAGACTGAACCACGTCGCCATCGCCGTTCCCGATCTCGAGGCGGCGAGCCGGCTTTATCGCGAGAGCCTGGGCGCGAAAGTCTCCGCGCCGGCGTCGCTGCCCGAACACGGCGTCACGGTCGTGTTCGTCGAACTGCCGAACACCAAGGTCGAGCTGCTGGAGCCGCTGGGCGACGAACTCGCCGATCGCCAAGTTCCTGCGAGCAGAACCCGGACGGCGGCATGCACCACATGTGCTTCGAGGTCGACGACATCCTCGCCGCGCGCGACCAGCTGAAGGCCATCGGGCGCGCGCGTGCTCGGCGACGGGCAGCCCGAAGATCGGCGCGCACGGCAAGCCGGTGCTGTTCCTGCATCCCAAGGATTTTCAGGGCACGCTGATCGAGCTGGAGCAGGTCTGAGGGGCGCTCGCGCCTTTCACCCCGCCATCGCGCGTCGCGCCGGCGCCGTTTCCTGCTCGCTCAGGCGCTCGAGCCAGTCGTCTTCCCACATCGGTCGCGCGAACAGATAGCCCTGCGCGACCGGGCAGCCCGCCAGCGCGAGGAAATCGGCCTGCGCCTCGGTCTCGACGCCTTCGGCGAGAACCTCGACATGCAGCGATTGGCCGAGCCGGATCACCGCCGCGGCGATCTCCATGCTGGTCGGATCGGCGGGAATGTCGATGATGAAGCTGCGGTCGAGCTTCAGCCGGTCGATCGGGAATCGCTTGAGATAGGCGAGCGAGGAATGGCCGGTGCCGAAATCGTCGACCGCGATGCGCAGCCCCAGCGCCTTCAGCATCTCGAGCTTGCGGGTCGCGTTGCGGCCCTGCTCCATCAGCGCGCCCTCGGTGATCTCGATCTCGAGCCGCTCCGGGGCGAGGCCCGTTTCGGCCAGCACGGCCTGAATGCGGTCGCAGATGTCGGCGCGGTCGAACTGTCGGGGAGAAAGATTGACCGCGATGGTCCCGACCTCGTGGCCGTCGTCCAGCCAGGCCTTCATGCGCGAGCAGGCCTCGCGCAACACCCATTCGCCGAGCGGAATGATCAGGCCCGTCTTTTCCGCCAGCGGAATGAACTGCATCGGCGAGATCAGGCCGCTCGCGCGAGCGCCAGCGCACCAGCGCCTCCACGCCGATCGCGCGCCGGTCGCCGATCGTGACCTGCGGCTGATATTGCAGCACGAGTTCGTTGCGCTCGAGCGCGCGCCGCAGGCCGGCCTCCATGTCGAGCCGGGCGCGCGCGGCGAGCGTCTGCGCGGGCGAATAGAAGCGGATGCCGCCGCCGCTTTCCTTGGCGGCGTAGAGCGCGGAATCGGCGCGCTGGATCAGATCGTCGGGGCTCGCCTCGTCGGAGGGGAACATGGTGATGCCGATGCTGAGCCCGACATAGGCCTCGCCGCCGTCGGCGAAGACGAACGGCTCGGACATCGCGGCGATCAGGCTGCCAGCCAGGCGCGTCGCATCCTCGGGCGAATCCGCGGGCTCGAACAATACGACGAATTCGTCGCCCCCGAGTCGGGCCAGCAGATCGCTCGGACGCAGCAATCGCTTCCATCGCTTGCCCGCGAGCACCAGCAATTCGTCGCCGACGGAATGGCCGAGACTGTCGTTGATCGTCTTGAAGCGATCGAGATCGAGGAACAGCAGCGCCCTCGAACGGCGCGCGCTGCGTCCGCTGGCGATCGCCTGCTCGATGCGCTCGCGCAGATAGAGCCGGTTCGGCAATCCGGTCAGCGGATCATGATGGGCGAGAAAGTCCAGCCGCGATTGCGAAAGCTTGAGCTGGGCAATGTCGGTGAACAGGCCGATGTAATTGACGAGAACGCCGTCGTTGTCCCGCACGGCGCTGATCGTCAGCCATTCCGGATAGACCGAGCCGTCCTTGCGGCGGTTCCAGATTTCGCCCTGCCAATGGTCGTTTTCATGAACCTCGCGCCACATCTGCTCGTAAAATTCGCGATCGTGCCGGCCCGACTGCAGGATGCGCGAGGATTTGCCGACGACCTCGGCCTCGGTGTAGCCGGTGATGCGCTGGAAGGCGGGGTTGATCATCTGGATCCGCGCCTCCGCGTCGGTGACCAGAATGCCCTCGTGCGTGCTCGCGAACACGATTGCGGCGCGTTTGAGTTCCGCCTCGTGGCGTTTGCGCAGGGTGATGTCCTGATGCGTGCCGACGAGCCGGATCATTCTGCGGTTCTCGTCGAAAACCGGAAACGCGCGCGAGAGCACATCGACCCAATGACCGTCCTTGTGGCGGAGCTTCAGCTCGACCTCATAGGTCTCCTTCTCGCCCGACTCGAGCGAGGCGATGAGCTTTTTGAGGAGTTCCGCGGTGCCTGGCGCCTGCAGCGGCTCCCAGGAGGAGGGGGTGTCCTCGATCTCGTCCTCGGCGTAGCCGAGCATCGATTTCCAGCGCGGCGAGAGATAGGTGGTGTTTTCGGCGATCCGCCAGTCCCAGAGGCCTTCGTTGGCGCCCCTTCATTGCGAGGCGGAAACGTTCCTCGCTCTGCCGCAAAGCTTCCTCGGCGTTCTTGCGCGCGGAAATGTCTTCGACGATCACGACAAGCCAGCAGGACCCGGGGTCGCGGTCCGCGGCCAGCGTCGAAGAGACCCATACCGGAATGCATCGTCCGTCTTTGCTGAGATATCGGCGCTCGCCGGTGTACTGGCTCCAATGCCCGGACGCGAGCCGCTGGAAATCGTTCGCGACCTCGCGACGATCGTCGGGATGGACGAGCGCGAACTTCGGCAGGCTGAGCAGTTCGGCTTCGCTGTAGCCTGTCAGCGCGCAGATATGCTTGTTGACTCTGAGCAGACGCCCATCGAGGTCGACGTGCATGATTCCGATCGCGGCTTGCTCGAAAGTCAGCCGGTAAGGCTCGTCCGCGGCCGCGCGCGAGCCAGGCGACCCGGCGGAATGAGGACGTCGCTTCATTTCAAGGCGTTTCGACATCGTAACTCATTGCCGCCAAGAGCGCTCAAATCTGGGTCCGTTCACACATTCCAGCGATCTTGTCGGACATGACGTCAGCGGCGGCGATCGATGGATGCATGTATGGGCCCGGCAGTTCGGCGCCACGGCCGATCCGACCAAACGGCGTCATGCCCCAAGCCCTAAAATACAGGGCTTGTCAGTCGTAAAATCAGTTTAAAACTAATAGCTTGCATGAATATTAATGGCGCGCGGGCGGTTTCGGCGGCAGCCTCAGCCGCGCTCGCGCATCAGGCGCGATTTGTCCCGGTTCCAATCGCGCGCCTTCTCGGTCTCGCGCTTGTCGTGCAGCTTCTTGCCCCGGCCGAGCGCGATCGCGACCTTGGCGCGACCCTTGTCGTTGAAATAGATCCGCAGCGGCACGATCGTCATGCCCTCGCGCTCGACGCCCTTGGCGAGCCGCGCGATTTCCTTGGCGTGCAGCAGCAGTTTGCGCGACCGCTTCGGCTCGTGGTTGAACCGGTTCGCCTGCAGATATTCGGGAATGTTGGCGTTGTGCAGCATGACTTCGCCATTGCGCTCGACCGCGGCGTAGCTTTCCGCGACCGTCGCCTTGCCGGTGCGCAGCGACTTGACCTCCGGGCCGGTCAGCATGATGCCGGCCTCGAAGACCTCGCCCAGTTCATAGTCGAAACGCGCGCGCCTGTTGTCGGCGACGATTTTCGCGTTCGGATGATCCTTGCCGGCCAAAGCGTTCAACTCTCCTGCGACGCCAACTCAGGCGTTCAGCGCCCCGGCGTGCACCATCGCGCGTCGGATGGCGGCCTCTGTCGCGTCGCCGACCGGCGTCAGCGGCAGGCGCACTTCGTTGCGCGCGCGACCGAGCACGCTCATCGCATATTTAGTGCCGCAGACGCCGGGTTCCAGGAAGATCGCCGCATGCAGGGGGATCAGCCGATCCTGGATCTGCAGCGCCTGCCCGTATTCGCCCTTGAACACGGCTTCCATCAACTCCGCGCAGGGCGCCGGGGCGACGTTCGCGGACACGGAAATGCAGCCGTGACCGCCGGCCGCCATATGGGCGAGCGCAGTCATATCTTCGCCGGAGAGCTGGATGAATTCAGGACCCATGGCGTGGCGTTGTCGCGAAACACGCGCCAGATCGCCGGTCGCATCCTTGACGCCAACGATATTCTTGAGTTCATAAAGACGCTTCATCGTGTCGACGGACATGTCCACCACGCTGCGCGGGGGGATATTGTAGATGAGGATCGGAATCCCGATTGCATCGTTGATGGCCTTGAAATGACGAAACAGGCCTTCCTGCGTCGGCTTGTTGTAGTAAGGCGTCACGACGAGCACCGCGTCCGCGCCGGCCTTTTCGGCGTGCCGCGCCAGGTCGATCGCCTCGGCGGTATTGTTCGAGCCGGCGCCGGCGATCACGGGCACGCGCCCGCGGGCTTCGTCGATGCACACATCCACGACGCGGCGATGTTCGTCATGCGTCAAGGTCGGGCTTTCGCCCGTCGTTCCCACCGGCACGAGGCCGTGCGAACCCGAGGAGATCTGCCAGTCGACCAGAGCCCGAAAGGCCGGTTCGTCGAACTTGCCGTCCTTGAACGGCGTTATCAGGGCCGGCATCGAACCGTGAAACTTCGCCCGCTTTTCCATCTCACGCTTCCGCTTCGTCGCTCGTTCCTCGCCGCGTCGCTCAGGACGCGCACGGCCAGACACATAGACCCTTGGCCGCCCGGACGAAAGGGGCGCCTGCGATCTCGTCCCATGGTTAACTGTTCGTGAGGGAAGCGCGGCTAGGCTGAAAGGCTGGAGGCAGCCCATGAATAGCTCGCACATCTGGCGCCGCTCGCAACGTCTGGTCGCCGTCGGCTTCGTCGCCGCCGTTGCCCTGGTGGCTAGCCATGGACGCGTCTCCATCCCTCGCGCGGCCAAGGCCGCCGTCGCCATCGCGCCGAATTCTGTCCCGGCGGAACTGGCGAACGCCGAACTGCCGCCCGAGACGCCGACGCCGCGCGCGATGGCCGTCGCTGCGGTCGACGGCACGGCGTTGGGCTCGATTGCGACGCCGCCGGCGGCGCATCCGCTCGATCCCTCGGCGTCTCCGGCGCCGCCGCTCGCGCCGGTCGACCTGTCGCGCTTCGTCGCCGCCGCCGCGCTTTATCGCAAGGGCTCGCTTCCCCAGGCCGATGCGATCGCGGCCGGGATCTCGGACCCGATTCAGCGCACGGCGCTCGAATGGGTCGCCCTGAAGGGATCGCCGGCGCCCGACGGCGCCAGGCTCGCCGCCTTCGCCAAGGCGCATCCGGACTGGCCCGCCGCCGACTGGATTCGCGCCGTGTTCGAGAGTTCGCTCTATTCGCGCCACGCCAGCGCTGCAGAGATCGACGGCGAATTCGCCCGCCGCGAGCCGGAAACCGCGGCCGGGGTTCTCGCCTTCGCGCGCGCCGCGATCGCGGATGGGCGCGCGACGGGCCGCCGCGGAGGCGGTGAGCGCGCCTCTGGCGCGAGCGCGATCTCGACCTCTGGACGGAAGGCGCGGTGCTGCGCGAGTTCGCGGGCCTGCTCACCCGCGCCGATCACAAATATCCGCGCCGATCGCCTCATCTACGCCGAGAAGGCCGCGCCGGCCCTGCGCGCCGCCGCTCTTGCCGGCCCCGACGAACTCGCGCTCGCCAATGCGCGGCTCGAGGCCGCGCGCGGGCCGCTTTCGACGCGCTCGATCGCGGCCGTGCCCGCCTCGCTGCAATCCGACCCCGGCCTGTTGTTCGTGCGCGTACAGGATGCGCGCCGCGCCAATCGCACGGCCGAGGCGGCCGCCTGGCTCAAGCTCGCGCCGCACGACGCGGCTTCGCTGATCGATCCCGATAAATGGTGGAGCGAGCGGCGGATGGTCGCGCGCGAATGTCTCGATCTAGGGGCCTACAAACAGGCCTATGAGCTCTGCGCCGACGCGCCGACGCGACTCGGCCGCCGCCCATGTCGACGCGGCCTTCCATGCCGGCTGGATCGCGTTGCGCTTCCTCGCCGACCCGGCTTGCCGCGGCGCGCCATTTCGCCGATGCGGGCGCCGTGGCCATCACGCCGCTCGCCGTCGCGCGCGCCAACTACTGGAAGGGCCGCGCGGCCGAAGCGCTCGGCAAGGGCGACGAGGCGCGCCAGGACTATCAGCGCGCCGCGGCCTATCCGATCGCCTATTACGGCCAATTGGCGGCCAAGCGGCTCGGCCATGACGCGCCGCCCCTCCCGCGCCGGCCGGTCGAAATCGCGCGCGGCGCGCAGCGCTGGGAGGCGGTGCGCATCGTCGAACTCTATTTCGAGGCGGGGCTCGACGATTTCGCGGACTCGCTCGCTTATTCCGCCGCCTCAGTCTGGGCCAACGAGGCGCAGCTCGCCGCGCTCGCCGAGGTGCTCGCCGCGCACGCCAATGCGACCGTCAACGTCGCCTTCGGCAAGATCGCGACCGAGCGCGGCTTCGCGCTCGACGAGGCGGCGTTCCCGCTCTCCGGCCTGCCGGCATTCGCGCCACTGCCCCATTCGGCCGATCGCGCGAGCGTCTACGCGGTCGCGCGACAGGAGAGCGAATTCGCCTGGCGCGCCGTATCGGGCGCAGGCGCCAAGGGGCTGATGCAGATTTTGCCCTCTACCGCCCAATCGACCGCGCGGCGGGCCGGCGTGCCCTATGATTTTCAGCGCCTGATCGCCGATCCCGCCTTCAATCTGCAGCTCGGCGCGGCCTATCTCGGGCCAACTCATCGACGACGAAGGCGGCTCATTCGAAATGGCGCTGGCCGCCTACAACGCCGGCGCCGGCCGCGTCGCGCAATGGATCCAGGCCTTCGGCGATCCCCGCACAGGCGCGTCGACCTCGTCGACTGGGTCGAGCGCATTCCGTTCGACGAGACGCGCGACTATGTCCAGCGCGTCAGCGAGAATCTCGCGATCTATCGCGCGCGGCTGGCGGGCGAAACGCCCGTCGCGGTCAGCGCGCAGGGCGCTCGGCTCGCAAGGGAATAGCAACCGTCGTTCCGGCCTCGTCGCCGGAAATTGGCTGACCCGACCCGGTTTCGCCTTGCGCGCGGCTGCGCTACAACCCGCGCCGTCCCGGTCCCGAGACTATCCCTTGCGGCGGCGATTGCCCGTCGGCCCAAAAACTCCTGAGGAGACGATCCCTTGCGCATGACGACCGAAGAAGCGTTCATCAAGGTTCTGCAGATGCACGGGATCGACCAGGCCTTCGGCATCATCGGCTCGGCGATGATGCCGGTCTCCGACCTGTTTCCGCAAGCGCCGGGATCACGTTCTGGGACTGCGCGCACGAGGCCAACGCCGGCATCATGGCCGACGGCTACGCGCGCGCGACCGGCAAGATGGCGATGGCGATCGCGCAGAACGGGCCCGGCATCACCGGCTTCGTCACCGCGATGAAGACCGCCTACTGGAACCATACGCCGATGCTGCTGGTGACGCCGCAGGCCGCCAACAAGACGATCGGGCAGGGCGGCTTCCAGGAAGTGCCGCAGATGGCGCTGTTCCAGGACATGGTCTGCTATCAGGAGGAGGTGCGCGATCCCTCGCGCATCGCCGAGGTGCTCAACCGCGTGATCTTGAAGGCCTGGCGCGGTTCGGCGCCGGCGCAGATCAACGTGCCCCGCGATTTCTGGACCCAGGTCATCGACGTCGAGCTGCCGCCGATCGTGCGAGTTCGAGCGCCCCGCCGGCGGCGCAAGACGCGATCGCGGAGGCCGCGCAAACTGCTGTCGGAGGCGACATTCCCGGTCATGCTCTCCGGCGCCGGCGTCGTGCTCGGCGACGCCATCCCGCAGACGCGTCGCGCTCGCCGAAGCGCTCGATGCGCCGGTCTGCTCCGGCTACCAGCACAACGATTCCTTTCCCGGCTCGCATCCGCCTCGCGGTCGGGCCGCTCGGCTACAACGGCTCGAAGGCTGCGATGGAGCTGATCGCCAGGGCGGACGTCGTGCTCGCGCTCGGCACGCGGCTCAATCCGTTCTCGACCCTGCCGGGCTACGGCGATCGACTACTGGCCGAAGGACGCGAAGATCATTCAGGTCGACATCAACCCCGACCGCATCGGCCTGACCAAGACGGTCGACCGTCGGCATCTGCGGCGACGCGAAGCAGGTCGCGCGAGCAGATTCTCGCGCAGCTCGCGCCGACTGCCGGCGACGACGGGCCGCGAGGAGCGCCGCGCGCTGATCCATCAGACCAAGTCCGCATGGCTGCAGCAGCTCTCCTCGATGGACCACGAGGACGACGATCCCGGCACGACCTGGAACGCGCGGCGCGCGCGAGCGCGAGCCGGACCGCATGTCGCCGCGTCAGGCCTGGCGCGCGATCCAGGCGGCGCTGCCGCGCGAGGCGATCATCTCCTCCGACATCGGCAACAATTGCGCGATCGGCAACGCCTATCCGACCTTCGAACAGGGCCGCAAATATCTCGCGCCCGGCCTGTTCGGCCCCTGCGGCTACGGCTTTCCCTCGATCGTCGGCGCCAAGATCGGCTGCCCCGACACGCCGGTCGTCGGCTTCGCCGGCGACGGCGCCTTCGGCATTTCGATGAACGAGATGACCTCGATCGGCCGCGAGGGCTGGCCGGCGATCACGATGGTGATCTTCCGCAACTATCAATGGGGCGCGGAGAAGCGCAACACGACGCTCTGGTACGACAACAATTTCGTCGGCACCGAACTCAACCCGAAAGTCAGCTACGCCGGCATCGCCGAGGCCTGCGGCTTCAAGGGCGTGCGCGTCGACTCGACGGCCGCACTGAGCGAGGCGCTGCGCAAGGCCTGCGAAGCGCAGATGAAGGGCGTGACGACCTTCATCGAAGTGGTGCTCAACCAGGAACTCGGCGAGCCGTTCCGCCGCGACGCGATGAAGAAGCCGGTTCCGGTGGCGGGCGTGAAGCCGGAGGATATGAAGCCGCAGGCGTGAATTGTCGCCGGTCTCGCCGAGGCCCGGCCCGGACAGGGATGCCGACGATGGGGCGGACGGCGCCCCAACGGCGTCGAGCGCCCCGGACCTCGTTCTCGGGCCGCTGTCTTCACACGCCCAGTTTCCCCGGCAGCCATTGCGCAAAGCTCTGGGCGAGGTTGGCGACCCTCTGGCGCAGCAGGAACCCATCGGGATCGACCGTGCTGGGATGCACCTGCACCGAACTCAGCAGCGGATAGGAGGCGATGACCCGCCCGTTCGCGCCGACGACCAGGCCGGCGCCCTCGATCTGATCCATGCCCTGAGCGGCGGCGGGCGAGCCGCCGGTGCTGAGGCCGAGCAGGACCAGGTCGATGCGCGCACGTAGAACGGGCGCGTTGCGGTCGCCGGGGACGAGAAGCCCGTCGAGCGAAGCTTTCAGGAAGCCGGGCAGATCCCGCGCGATCCAATCGGCCGTGGTGGGGTCGCCGTTGTTCTTCACCGCACTGACGTCGACCTCGACCGCGCGAAACCGCAGCGGCGGCTGCGCGGCGTTTTGCGCCTGCGCGAAGGCGGGCCAAATCAGCCCGACCGCCAGCGTCGTCATCGCGCGGCGGCGAGAAATCGGCGAGGATTGCATATGAGCCTCCATGGCATGTCTCGCGCCCCGGCATATGAGCCTTCGCCGACATTCGCCGGCAAAGTTCAACCGTGACGCCAGCAAGTATACGAAACGCATCGCCTTGCGGATCAATACCGCGTCGCCGGGACTCTCACCGCGGATCGGATTCGAGGCCCGGCGGCTTCTTGTTCCAGCGAATGCCGGCCTTGCCCTCCTGATACCCGAAGTCAAAGAGTTTGTTCATATAGTCCTTGTCGAGGAAGCTCGTGCTGCGCGCCGTGAAGTCGCTGGGAATATAACTGACGTTGAAATCGATCTTGTCGAGCTGACTGACGGTGTAGATCCGATAGAGATCGCCAATTCCTTGGGTCTTGATCAAGGTCGAGATCGAGCGGTTGGCGATCGGCAGCAATTGCGATTGCGTGAGTTCGTAGTCAGGGTCGACCTTCGCGTTGCGGATGATGTAGGCGCGCCGCGTCGGACGCCATCCAATCGCCGTATCCACGATCTTGGGATCATATCCCGGCGGAAAGAGAAAAACCTGACGCGTAACGCCGCCGTCGACATGGAGTTCGTTGAACGGCTTGCCGTCTGCGCTCACCGCGATCTTCACCGGCGGAAACTCTCCCGGAATGGACGCGGAAGCCTGGATGATCTGCCGGATCAGCGCCAGAGCGTCGGGTCGGCCGGACTCGGCGATGGCCCCGATGTCCCAGATGATGGGACGCTGGGAATCGAGGTTGGTGGTTCCGATCAACAGCGCGCGGCCTTTGCGATGCTCGGCCGCGATCGCTTCGACCATGGGCGCTGTCAGATAGCGCGCGATGAGCGCCTGGAGACCGCCGGCGCCGCTCAGGCTGTCCGCCCCGCCCACCAGCGCCATGACGTCCTGGCTCCGTTCGACGTCCGCCGTCGAGACCGTGGTGTAAGCCTCTTTGAGCTTTGCGTCATAGGCTGGGCCAAGAAAGGCCATCGGCGCGATCAAGGCGCCCGTGCTAATCCCCGTCACGACGTCGAATTTCGGCCGGCGCCCGCTCGCCGTCCAGCCGACGAGCAAGCCCGCGCCATAGGCGCCGTCGCCGCCCCCGCCGGAAAGGCTGAGGTAGTTGATGTCGATGCTGCGGCCTCTCAGCGATCCCGCGCCATAGGCTTCGCGAATCTCGCTGATCCGCTCCTCCGCGAGCGCATGCAGGCTCGCGGGATCCTCGGCGTCGAAGCGGATATTCTTGAAGTCCCCGATCCTGACGCTGTCGACCAGGGGTTCGGGCACGCGGTCGAGCATCGGGCTGTCTGGATTGCACGCCGCAAGCGGGACCGCGAGCACGACGAGGCCGACGATCTCGCGCCATCGGCAAAACCGAAAGTGCCTATTCATTGCGCCGCCTTGGGCCCAAAGGCCCGCAACCCCTAGGACGAACCGATTTGCAATTCAACGGGACAACAAAGCAATGCGCGTGCCGCGGCGCCCGGGCGAACCCGGCTCGAAGTGAATCAAGCCGGCGCTGGAAATCACTTGTCGATCGAATCAATCGTCTGCTCGAGCGCAGCGGGCGAGATGCGGAAAAGGCCAGTGTAAGGCTGGCTGAGTTCGAGGATCAGGAAGATCGCGCTCCCCACCGCGAAGGCGCCGAAGGCGAGCGCGCCGATCGTCGTGGCGTTGAGGCGCGAGAGCAGGCCGAAACCGCAAAACAGAAAGAAAGCCCAGAACACCACGACGACCAGCAGCGGCCGCGAAAAGGGATTGGCGAGTTGCAGCGACATCAGCAATCGAGTCTGCTCGATCACGCCGAGATGGGCGTTGGCCGAGGCGATCGCATCCTTCTCCTCAGGGGTTTTGGCGTCGAGCGACCGGATAGCGCCCTTGAGGGCGTTCATTGCGGCCATCGCCTTGGAGACATGGAGCTCGCCCGGGTCGACATCGCCGCCGCCCCAGAAGAGCTTGAGGTTGTTGTCCAACGCTCCCTTCCAGCTGTCGCGCAACGGCTTCGAAGCCGGTCCGAACTGCGCGAGCGCCTCGTCAAGCTGAATCGCCTGCGCGGATAGCGCCTGCAATTCCGACTGCTGGGTCGCGGAAAAGAAATAGGCCGAGCCGACGATCGTGCCGAGGACGAGAGCCAGCAGCAGCGTGACCAAGCCCATGACCGATCCGATCATGTCGCGGGCCTTTTCCACGGAATGCTGGTCCGGCAGCAGATTTTGCCCAAACAGCCCCAGCATGCCGCCGACGAACGTCAACACGGTCACCAAAACGGAGCCCCAAACCGCCGTCATGATTGTCCCTTCGATAAAGATAACCGACGAATGGCGGCCATCGCCGCGGTTAGCCATCGCCCACTGTCGCAGTCGCGCAAGCCGGGATCAACCTGTCGAAAGGTTATCCCACATCGGATTTTTTCGTCGCTGCGCGTCCATTTCGCCGGGCGGAGGGGTTGGCGGGGTCTGCGCGAGCCGCTGGCGGTCTGGCCCGCGCTCAAACCCTGAATGGGTTCGCGACAAGATCGAACATTTGCGGCTGAAACGCGCCAATGGGTTGCGGCGCGCCGACTGCGACCAGCCCGGCGCAGGCCATGAGCACGTCTCGCGGCGTGGCCAGGCGCACGGTCGTCGGCGCCGCCCTTACAATGCCGGCCGTGAGCAGCGCCGCCAGTTGCACGGCGCTGCAGATCCACGCCGCCGATCGAGTCCAGTCCGGCGCTTCGCCGGTCAAGACGCCGACGGCCATCTCGGCGACGGCCATTTCGTCGTAGGGCTTCCCGATCTGCGCGGTCAGGAATTGATGCGCCGCATCGGCTTGCGCCTGCGTTGCGGGAACATCGACGAAGAGTTGGCGCGTACAGGTCGCCGCATCATAGTTGGCCGCCCTGGCCTGAACGCCTCCGTCGGAATGGGCTCCCAGAAGCGTCCCGTCGGGCATGCGGCACTCCACATGCGACGCCCAAAAGCCCATCTCGCCGCCACGAATGACATAGGAAATCAGATCGCCGCCGGTTACGAAACGCAATGTCACAGCCGGCATGTCGTGGTCCTCCCCATGCGCGCCGCGCGACGGCGCCGATCGCACGATCGCCGCCGGCCCGCGCTCGCCGGGCCATCGCAATGGCGTGTTCAGGCCCCGGCCTCACCCAACGTCCTCCGGCGCGCGCAGGAAGAATGTCGTGGGCGTCTTGCCCTGCCCGCTGACCCACCTGAAATGAGGCGCCGGGTGCTGATTGTCGGCGATAATCATCTCGTCCGAGTTGACGAGTTGCAGCACTGCATAAATGTGATCCGCGCCGTGGCTCGGAAATGCGCCGCAGGTCGAGCCGATGTCGCCCGATTTTTGAGCGCCGCGCGGAATTTGCCGCCAGCCCCTTGTTTTCAAGAGGTTTCCCAATCCGAAGGCTGTGTACGTGTCTGGTATATCGAGCCCCGCCTGCTGCAGCAGCACACAGAGAGTTATCGCGCATCCATCCGATGGATATTTTTCTCCGTCGTAAGCGAGCAGTCGCTGCGCCGCGATGGCCTGCGCCTGCTGGAGCCTGTTTGCGTCGGATGCGATTTGGATCAGATTCCGGACGACCGCGCTGCCGCCCGATGCCATGACGGCTTCCGGCGTCGCGGCAGCCGCGAAGGCCTGGCCGACGTCCGGCGGCAGCACGCAATGCGAGAGGAAGGCCAAGCGATCGATGTTGGGGTTGATGCGATTGCAATCAAACCCGCCGCCGCCACGACACTCCGGCTCATACTGCCAGAGCAGAACCGCACAGGGGATCGGGGCCGACGGCTTGACCGTGGCGTCGCTCCAGGGAACCGGGGGATCGCCGTCCTTTGCGACCCAGCGCGCGACCCAGGCGCCTTTGCACGTTCCACCTTGCGAAACGGCGCTCGCGATCGCTTTCCAAGTGGAAGCGTCCGCCTGGGTCGCGTAAACGCAAGGAATGATCGTGACCGCGCCATTGGAATAGGATTGGCTGTGCGCGGCCAACGTCGTCGACCAGCCCAAATAATATTGCGCGCTCAAGGAGGGACTTCCCTCGACATCGAGGAACATGAAGATCTGGCCGCCAATCGATTTCAAATAGCCGGCGCCGAATGTGTCGATGACGTCTTCGCAATTCTGCTGGGCGTCCGCGCTGCCGTCGGACTGCGAGCCGTTCACTCTCAGCGTCTGACGCGCGATCGGAATGACCCTAATGTTGTTGTCCCGAAGGATCTGACTCTCGTACAAGTGGCGATATTCGACGTTGCCCGAGGTTCCCCCGCTGGTGAAATATCGGCCCCAAACGACCGGCGCTTCGCCGAAATTCTCGGTCGCGAGTTGAACCAAGTTCTTCGATCCGAACTTGGTGGTGACCAAGACGGAACTGTCGGCCCCGAATAATCCTTCCGGCATGGCGATTCCCCCTCCGAGATTGTCGGCCTGATCCGTGCTCCGCCCTTGCAAAAGGCGCGGTTGAGGCGTCAGCTTTTTTTTGGCGCGAGCCAATCGAACGTGGATGCAAATTTATTGACGATATACGGCGCGAACATCGTCACGCCCGAAACCAGGAAATAGATGATGTTCTTGATTGTGGCGTCGTCGGCGATGGCGCCCGTGCTCGCGAACCCCGCCAGGATGACGAGCCCGAAGCCGAGGTACATCATCAGGATTCCGGTCAGGCCGAGCAGGGCGATGAAACGGCTGGAGCTGGCGCGCAGCTCCGATACGACCTGCGGCTTGCCGTCGCCTCCCGGAATGGGCCTGCCGTCTTTGTCGAGCGGGCTGATCTCGGCCTCTTCGGAAAGAGCGTCCGAAAGCGACCAAGGCGAACCCATGAGCGCGGAGCGAATGGTCGCAAGACCTATCAAGGTTGCAAAGGCGACGCCGCCGACGATTGCATATGCAAACAGAGCGCCGTGCGCCCCGCCGTCGCCCGCGTCTGCAAAGGCGGGACATGAGGCGAAGAGAAGGACGGCCGAAAGCAGCGCCCCTCTCGCGCGGCGAGCCAATAGCGGAAGGCGGCGTCCAGCTTGGGATCGGAGACCTCGGTCTCGTGCGATGAACCGATCGGACATGCGGACCGCTCCCCTCCCGCGCAGGCTTGGCCGGACCAAATATTACGCGTCGCGACTGTTATTGTAAACTCCGATCGATTTCGTTGGTTAAGCGATGTCATGTAAGGGTCTGCGCGCCGTCAGAGGATCACTCGCATGAATGGTGACGTTCATCGCCATCGCGAGGCGCGCAGCGCCGGGACGATCCATGTCCCGGAGCCGCGCCTTATGACGAGGGATCGACGCGTCCTGCGAAATGCTGGACGTTTCGCAGGGCTCGCGATTGCGTCAATTCGCGACGTGCTCCAGCGGGTCGGGACGGCGATCGTCGCCGGCGCGGCGCCGAGCGTCGCGATGCGATCCGCTCGATCCGCGCGTTCAGAAAGAAGGCGCCGCCCGTCTCGCCTTGGCCGCTCAGACGATGACAGCAAACTGCGGACAGGGGCGCGCTCGCCAGTTGTTATCTGACGCGCCCGCAGGCGCATCCGCCCTGTCCGGCGACGCTCATACGTCGCCCCACCGTCTTCGACCGCGATTTCTTTCGCCGGCCGAAAATGTATCTGTTCGAGACTCCTGGCAAAGCCCAATCATCGCAAGGCCCAAGCGCGCCGGCCCGCGTCTTCACGCCGATGCGGCGATGTCCTTCGGCCGAAGGAATCGCTTCAATCGCGCCGAGCCGTACCCGATTTCCGGCCAGCCGCGGTCGAGTTCCAATTCGGCGAAGCCGCAAGTGGGGAAGAACTCCGCCATCCGGCGCAACAGCTTCGCGCTCTTCTTCGATCTGTCGCCGCTGACGAGCAGCAAGGCGAGTTCCTGGATCCCCGGATTGTGTCCGATCACCAGGACGCACGACGTCGGCTCTTCGACGCCGTGCAGGATTTCGATCATGTCCGACGGCGAGGCGAGATAGAGATCGTCGCGGGCGTCGATTTGGGCGACGCCCTCCAGGGGCTTCAGTTCCTGCAACGTGTCCAGCGTTCGGCGCGACGACGAGGTCAGCACGAGATCGGGCGCCAGGCGCTCCGCCTGCATATATCGCCGCAACGCGCGCGCGGCCTCGCGCCCCGCGTCCGTCAACGGCCGCTCCTTGTCCGGCGCGGAGGGATCGTCCCTCGACGCCTTGGCGTGCCGCAACAGCAAAAGCCGGCGCGACGTCGCCGCTCCCGCTGTCGCCTCGCGCGCAGCGGCGTCGGGCGTCGGCGTTGGCGATTTCGATGCCATGGGAAAAATCCGTTCCGGTAGAATTCCGCCGCGGCCTCAGGCCACTTCCAGGTCTATCCTCGCATTTTCCGCCTGCGGGACCGCAGATCGCAATTCGGATCGCAACTGCGCGATGTCGAAACTGGCGGGAACATGCATGAGAAACGCCAATTGGCCCTTGGCCTTGTATATGGTCGACCCCTGCATGCGGAACCCTCGCGATATCAGCAGCGATTGCACCGCGCCGAATACAGGTTCGGGATCGACGTCCTTGGGCAGGCGGATGCGCAGACGGCACGCGACGCGCGAGTCGAGCCAGTATATCAGCACCCAGCTGAAGGCCGTCACGAAGACCGCCATCGCCCAGGACCCCAGGCCGCAGGCGAGGCCGATCACGACGACAATGATCGCCTTTCCCGTCAGCTTCGGATTGTCGAGCACGGTGCGGAAACGCAGCAGCGCGCCGATGCCGAAGATGACGAGCGCGAGCGAATGGTTGATCGAGCTGAGCTCCGACACCACCGCGCCGACCATGCCCAGCAGCACCAAAGCCTTTCGCTCCTCGAGATCGTTCAGCGACTTCTGACGCGTCGATTGCGGATGCCAAGCGACGATCCAGGCGCAGGCGACCGCGAGCAGCAGGCTCACGAATAGTCGTGCGATATATTCGAAATGGCTGAACTGCAGCAGGCTGTGCTGCATCGACTGCCAGGAATCGCCATGGGGATCGATGCCGCCGCCGATCGCGTCGGGCTTGTCGACTATATGCTCGAACGGGTCCGAAGCGAAAGCGGCCCAGGAGACCGCGCACACGGTCGCCACGATCGCGACGGTCAAGACCGGCCGCCAGAGGGCGAGGCGAGACACAGCCCCTTCCTTGAGCCGTCTCGGATCGTGCGCGGCGACTTCCCGATCGCTCTCACAGGCAGGACATTGTGCGGAACTTGCTTTCACGAACCCCCCCGAGGACTCATATCAAGGATCAAGATTTATCTTCACGCGCTCATTGGCGACCAGCCGGCCAGCCTCGTCGTAGCGCAGCTCGATCAGCCAATCGAACGTGTCGCCCGGCCATTTGCCGCGCGGGAACAGCGCGTCCGGATCCGCCCCGAAGGCGCGCAGCAGGTCCGGCGTTTCGCCGTGATGCCAGGCGATCAGGACCCGCGCGCCGGACGGCAACGCGTCCACCGCGTCGACGAGATCGCGATACTTCAAATTCTTGAAACGGCTGTCGAGGGGGAGCCCCAGCGCCTGCGCAGTCGGCTCGAGGGTGAGGCGAGGCCGGTGGCTGCTGCCCGAATCGGCGGCCGCGAACAGGTATCCGATTCGAACCGGTTGTCCGTTGATGGTTAAGTTCTTAAAATATTTGGCATAGGCGTTCGCGCGGGCCTGGCCCTCGGGCGAAAGCCCGAAGCCGTCGTCCGGCTCCGCGTGCCTAATGATCAGGACAATGCCGTTTGCCGGCCCCCTGGCGGCGTCCGCGCGCGCGGTCGAAACGCCGACGTTCAACCAAAAAGCGAGCAAGATCCACGCCGCCGCCGACACGCGCAACTTCATCTGTTCGCCTTGCTTCCCAGTTCCCGAGCCCGCCTTCCCGGGAATGCGGGCAATGCCCACCGCCGGTTCGGCGCCGGCGGCCATTAATACTCACCGTTCCCAATCGCGCAAATCGTGTCGTCAAACCTTTGCAAATGCGCAGACGCCGCTACGCGTCAAAATGTCGGCGTCCATGGCCCCCGCGCCCCTCCCGGGGCGCGTTCGCGCGGGAGGGCCGACGCTCTAATGCTCCGGGCAGACGGTGGGGTCGACGACCATCAGGCCCGGAATGCATTCGATTTCGGGAGCTTGCGAGGAGGGGGCGGGCGCCGCGGCGTGATGCGAACAGCGAAATTCCACTTCGTCGCCGCCGGAGGGGTCCATTTGGGCAAACGCGAACCCTTTTGTCCGACAGAAGCCCTGTGCTGAGGCTCGGGCGAGATCGTCCGGACCTTGGAAGCTCATTTTATATCGGTCCTGTCCGATCACGACGGGCTCTGCGATGGTTTGGCAAGCCGTTAGAGCAACGGCCATCGCCGCGATCGCGATCGCCGATCCGGCCCAGGCGCGCCAACTCTTTCCGCTCATCTCGTCCCTGCGCCCACGCGCGAATTCGTCGAACTCGCGCGATGCCGGCATAGCCGAGAAAACAGCGGGAGTCGCTACCGCCCTTTGCCGCCGGGGAAGGGAGAATTGGCCTCGCCATTCCACCTCATGCTAGTGTCTTTACTCAATCTTCGAGGAGCGACGCATGCCCACCTTCAAGCTGCCCCTGTCCGGCGACGTCACGCAATCGATCAACCCCTGGACCGCATTTCTCAGCCCGATCGGCAGCCAGTTCGGCCTGGTCAACATCAACCTCGGCCAATCGAGCGCGCCCGACGTCGAGCAGGAGGTGCTTTCGGACGTGGCCAGCTACGGCAAGCAGCTCGGCCGGATCGGCGACGCATTGATCGTGCTGCTCGCGCACTTCCATCCGCGCGAGCCGCTGACTTCGCAGGAAACGGCCGCCATCGCCGCTCTCAAGGAAATCCTCGACAAGATCGCCGACGTCAAGCAGACGCACAAGCGGGCTGCGATGCGTCCTTGACAATCGGCCCCCGCCTGCCGCGGCCGACGAGGCGACAGGCGACGCTCTTGCGACCGCAAATTGCGCACTCAGCCATTGTAAGGCGAATTGTCCGCCGGCTCGCTCGAAAATTGCTGCTCGCGCCAACGCTTCGGCGGTTCGCCCGCCCATTTCTTGAAGGCGCGCGTGAAGGAACTCGTATCCGCGAAGCCGAGGTCCACAGAGATTTCGCTGATTCGCTTGCCCTTGAGGAGCCATCGCTGAGCGTTTTCGATCCTGTGCCGCTCGACGAGATCGGCGAAGGTGAACCCGGCCGATTTCAGCCGCCGGGTCAGAACGTGGGTCGTTACGCCCAGCGCATGGCTCAAATCGGAACGCGTCAAGCGCCCGTCGATCGGTCGGGAGCGCAATATCGATTGCGCCGCCGACAAGAAATCGTCGCCGCCGGCCTGAACGGCGCTCTCGAACAGGGGGGCGAGGATTTCGCGCTGTTCGACGTCGTTGCCTTCGACGTGGCGATCGAGCACCGCAGGATCGAAGGCGATCCTGGCCTGCGGCGCCCGATACTCGATGGGCGCCCCGAAGAACCGAGCGAAACGTTCGGCGTCCATGGGCGGGTCGTTGGTCAGATAGACGCGGTCGGGACGCCAGTTCGCGCCGCAAAACCTTCGCATGGCATTGACCGCGATCGCTATAGAAGCGTCGCAGAGCTGTTCGACGTTCCGGATCCCTCGGGCGACGACGTTGTAGCCGAAAAAGGCGATCCCTTGGGAAATCTCGAAACTGATGACCCCGCCGGTATCGCTCAACTTCAGGCCCGCGGCCAAGGTGCCCAGCGCGTCGCGCACGGTCGGCGCGTGCAGGGACGCCAAACCGGCCAGTCCCGTCACCGTTATTTGCTGCTGGACGCCGACGAGAAGCCCCAAGTCGCGGCATCCCGTGGCGCGAATGGCGTGGGAAAGCAGCCGATCGAGGTCCGAATAGAGGATCGTGCTGTCGGGAGCGTCGAAAAGATTTGCGGCCAAGCCGACGCTCTGCAGAATCGGCCCCGGATCGGCGCCGAGCAAACCCAACACCTCGCGCAAGGCGCGAAAGTTCCGGACCTTGATCGTCGCGACCGGCGGTTTGGAAAGTGACGGATTCCCGCTGCCCATAATCCCCTGCGTCCCTCAGGCAACTATCACAAAACGTTCACATTTTTGGCAGTCGCAACGGCCGGTCTGCGTCTTTTGGACAATTTAGTCGCTTTTCGGTCAATGACAAGACGCGGTCGTTATCGCTAATCTGATGCTGTATACGCGAGCGCTCGCCGGACTGGCCGCGCGGGACGTTTGCGTGTTTGCGCGATCGATCAGGCGCGTGGAGGGCTTATGTGGCTAAACAGAGAATCATGCAGTTCGGCCGCGCTGCGCCGCGCCGCCTATCTCGTGTGCGCCCTCGCCTTGCCAATCCTGGGGCAATCTTGGGCGACCTTCAATTCTGCGAACGCGCAGGAAATCACCGGCGCGCCCGGCGGCCCCAACTCGACGACGACCATCGACGGTCATGTTCTGCCGCCTCCGCCTCAGAAATTCGGCGGCGAAATCCAGCTCAACGCCTCGCAGTCGAAGCCCTACTGGCCGATGCGGGTCGTGCCGCCGAAAGGCGCGCCGAATGTTCTGCTGATCCTGACTGACGACGTCGGCTTCGCGGCGCCCTCCACCTTCGGCGGCGTGATCCCGACGCCGGCGCTCGACCGGATCGCGAATGACGGGTTGCGCTACACCAACTTCCATACGACTTCGCTCTGCTCGCCGACCCGCGCGGCGCTCATCACCGGCCGCAATCATCATTCCGTCGGCTTCGGCGTCATTTCCGAACAGTCGACCGGCTTTCCCGGCTATAACAGCGTTATAGGCAAGGACAGCGCCACGATCGGCCGCATCCTCAAGGAGAACGGCTATCGCACCTCCTGGTTCGGCAAGGACCACAACACCCCGACTTATCAGGCGAGCCAGGCTGGACCGTTCGACCAATGGCCGCTCGGAATGGGCTTCGACTATTTCTATGGCTTCGTCGGCGGCGACTCGAGCCAGTGGGAGCCCAATCTGTTCCGCAACACGACGCCGATCTATCCCTACGTCGGACAACAGGGGAAATGGAACCTGACGACGGCGATGGCCGACGATGCGATCCACTGGCTGACCCAGCTCAACGAGATCGACCCGTCTGCGCCGTTCCTGCTTTATTACGCGCCCGGCGGCACCCACGCGCCCCATTCGCCAACGCCGGAATGGATCGAGAAGATCAGCGCGATGCACCTTTTCGACAAGGGCTGGAACGCGCTGCGCGACCAGATCTTCGCCAACCAGAAGAAGCTCGGCGTCATCCCGCAGGACGCCAAGTTGACGCCCTGGCCGACCGATCTCCTGAAGAACTGGGATCAGACGACCGACGAGGAGAAGAAGCTGTTCATCCGCCAGGCCGACGTCTACGCGGCCTACCTCGCCTATACCGATCACGAGATCGGAAGGGTGATCCAGGCCGTGCAGGACATGGGCAAGCTCGACGACACGCTGATCATCTATATCAGCGGCGACAACGGCGCATCGGCCGAAGGCTCGCCCAACGGCACGCCAAGCGAAGTCATGCAATTCAACGGGGTCGAGCTTCCCGTCGCCGACCAGATGAAGTTCTACAACGCCTGGGGCAGCCAATACGCATACAACCATATGGCGGTGCCATGGGCCTGGGCCTTCGACACGCCCTACAAATGGACGAAGCAGGTTCCTTCGTTCTTCGGCGGCACGCGCAACGGCATGGCGATCTCCTGGCCAGCCAAGATCAAGGAACACGGCGGAACCCGATGGCAGTTCCACCACGTGATCGACATCGTGCCCACGATTCTCGAAGCGACGGGGATACCGGCGCCCGACATGGTCGATGGAATCGCGCAGAAGCCGATCGAGGGCGTCAGCTTGATGTACACTTTCGACAAGACGAAGGCGGACGCGCCCTCGCCGCATAAGACCCAATATTTTGAGATGTTGGGGGTGCAGGGCCTCTACGACGACGGCTGGATGCTGAGCGCCGTGCCCAAGCGGCCGCCGTGGCAATTGCTCGGCAAAGCCATTGAGAATCCCGCCACCGCCTACAAGTTCGAACTTTACGACGTCCATAAGGACTGGACCCAATACGACGACGTAGCTGCGGCCAATCCCGAGAAGGTCAGGGAAATGACCGACCTGATGTTTGGCGAGTTCGCCAAATATCAGGTGCTTCCGCTCGACGCGTCGGTGGCGACCCGGTTGGTCGCGCCGCGTCCGAACCTGACGGCGGGCCGCAAGGCGTTCACCTATTCCGGAGTGTCCGTGACCGGCATACCGAGTTCGGCGGCGCCGAACCTGCTCAACACGTCGTACACGATCACCGCCGAGATCGAAGTGCCGAAGGGCGGCGCCGAGGGCAATATCGTCTCGCACGGCGGTCGCTTCGGCGGCTACGGCCTCTATCTCGAGAAGGGCAAACCGGTATTCACCTGGAACCTGCTCGACCTCAAGCGGGTGAAATGGCAGGGCGACCTGCAGCTCGATCCCGGCAAGCACACCATCGTCTACGACTTCAAGTACGACGCGCTCGGTTTCGCGACGCTCGCCTTCAACAATCTGAGCGGCATCGGGCGAGGCGGCACGGGAACGTTGACGGTCGACGGCAACGTCGTTTCGACCCAGACGATGGAGCGCACCATCCCGCTCGTGCTGCCGTGGGATGAGACGTTCGACATCGGCTCCAAGACCGGCTCGCCGATCGACGATCAGGACTATCAGGTGCCCTTCAACTTCACGGGCAAGATCGACAAGGTGACGATCTCCGTCGCGCCGCCGGTCCTGACCGAGGAGGACATGAAGAAACTGATGGAGGCTCAACACGCGGTTCAGGACGCCAACTAGAGCGCACGGCGCGGTTGGAACGGCGCGAGGGCGAACGGCCGATGTTGGCTGGATATGATTGGGAGCGGAAGATGAGAAAGCTGGGTTGACGGCCTGCGCGGCAGCCGTCATTCCCCGCGTCGGCGGCAGGACGGGCGCAGTCGTGGCTTGGCAGGCTGGTCCGACGCAGAACACGCGACGCCGGAGCGGGGGCGCAGATTTCCTGGGGAAGCGCGATCAACGCGGTCGCGGAAGTCAATCAACTGCCGGAACGGTGCTATACCTGCGTCGATAGCGCCTTATCGAATCCGCGCAATGGGGGCCTGGAACCATGCTACAATTCCGTCTGTCGCGGATTTGCTCAGTCATAGCCGCGCTGGCCATGACGTGCGGTGCGGCGCTAGCGCAATCCGCGCCATCGCCGGCCGCGACGCCTTCGACGGGGTTGAAGCGGATCGGCGTCGCGTCGACCGCCAAGCCCGAGATGGTCCCGTCGCTGATCGTGCTGAACTCCCACGGCGCCTCGCTCCAGGGCAATGTGCTGACGCTGTCCGGCGTCTCTGCGAACGCGATCATCTTCGCCGATCGCCCCGTACGTGCGGCCGGCCATGCGCTGACGGCGCATCTGCTCGAGGAATGGGCGGCGGGAAGCGACAGTTTCGCCAAGGACCCGCCGAACGCCACGATTTCGGCGCTCAGCAAGGACGCTTCGTCGGTCAAGGACGCCGTGGTTGAACTGACCTCGCCGAAAATGGATGGCGCGAACCTGACGTTCAACGTCAAGGTGCTCGAGGGCGACCTCGCCGGCGCCGATGGACCCGCATCGCTGTTCATCGACATCGTCGGCTTGCCGTACACGCCGCTCTCGTTCGCGGGCGTCGCACGCCGAACCACCTATCGGACCGCGTTCTACAGCGGCGCCGCGGCGGCTGCGGCGGCTCGCCCCTACTATCCCCCGCCTCCCTACGCCTACCCCTACGGCTATCGGCCTCCGTGCGGCGCGTACCCCTACCCGCCCTGCTACTGAAACGCAGGGCGAAGCCCTCGACGGAGCGTCCGGCGCCGGCCGCTCCGTTGTTTTGAAGAAGGCGCTCGGCGGAGTCCTCGTGCCGTCGTGCGCTGTCCTGAGTGTGGAACCCCCCGGCGCTGTTGGCTCACAAAGCGCCATAAGAAAGGAAGTATGATGAAGAAGATTTTGTTGCTTTCCGCGGCCGCCATGTTCGCTTGCGTGGGGATCGCGAAGGCCGATCCAATTGATCTGTCGGCCTATGTGGACGCCAACGGCTTCATTGATGTCCAGAAGCTGACCTGCGCGCAGCTCGCCAACACCTATCAGGAGGACGCCAATGCGCTGATGTCCTGGTATAGCGGCTGGTACAACGGCCTCGCCCACAAGCACTACCTCGACTACAAGAAGGGCCGCGAGACCGAGCACCTGGTGATCGAATATTGCAAGGCCCACCAGGATCAGACGATCATCCACGCCCTCGCCGTCGTGTTGAAGGACGAACGCGCTGAGATGGGCGTCGAGATGAAGTGAGGACGGCCATGAACAAGCTTTTCCCCCTCTCGGCGTTCGCCGCTCTCGCCATCGCAGCCTTCGGTTTCGCGCCGCAGGCCCAGGCGGCGCACGCCGCGCGTTTCCTCTGCAACGCTCCGGCCGGCCATGTCTGCAAGTTCCAGATCCAAACGGCGGCCGGTCCGATAAACTTCGCCCTGCCGTCGGGCAAGCACAAGACCGTCGCCGCCGTGAAGCCTGGCGTCGACAAATATTGCGTGTGCGACCCCGGCCCCGTGACTGCGGACTGCAAGGCCCCGCAACTCGACCACTGGTGCCTTGGCCAGTGGGTCGACGTCGTCCCCGGACTCAACTCGCTCCTGGAGATTCCGGGTCCGAAGCTCGCGCGCCGAGACTCAGACGTAGTCTTGCGCTGACTTGCTAGCGTCGACGGCCGCTCCGAATGCGTCGGGGCGGCCGTTGACTTGCCGTACAATGGCGCGCCCGTTCTTGGGCGACGGACGTATCTTCACCTCGCGTCTGCAGGCGGATCCGCGCGTTCAACGCCGCGATGCGTGCGTTCTTCAGCTCGCGATCGTCACAAATTGCCCGCCGGGGTGTTCGCCGCGATCGGGTATCCCGGCTGATTACGGATGCACGTATAGCCGGCCGCGGCGCCCTGGGCGTCGAAGTGCGGAACCGGCGCGTCCGGCGCGCAATCGTTCGCGTTTTGCCAGACCGGCGCCGAAGCCGCCGGCGCCGATTGGGTCTGCGCGCAGGCGGTCAGGGAAAGCGCAAGCGTGAGCGCGAGCGCTCCCTTGATTTTCCCGCGCTCCGTGAAGGCGCTCGACAAGACGTCCAACCTCACATTCATCCTCGGAATTCCGCCTGTTGAGCGCCGCCGCCGACGCCGGATGTCCCACCTTCCTATGTAACAGGATTGGCGCCGGGATGGGAAACATCGGCCGGAGTGGCGCGCGCCTGTTCGCCCGTCTCAGCCGAATCCGACTCCCGCCGCGCCGGGCGCCAGCCGGATCAGGCGAGAGTCCTCCACCGCCGCCTGCCGGTGCTTGACCGCGTCGCGATAGACGGGGTCGCGGATCATTTCGACGAAGGCGGCGACGCTGGGATATTGCGCGATGAAGCAGAGGTCCCAGCGCTCTTGCGAAGGCCCGATCAGCATCAATTCGAACCGCCCGCGCCAGACGATCGAGCCGCCGAGCCGCGCGAACACCGGCCCGCTCTCTCGGCCATAGGCGGCGTAAGCCTCGGCGCCCGTCGCGGTCCTTCCGTCGGGATAGAGCGCGCGCTCGCGCAGGCGGACCAGATTGAGCATATGGATCGGCCCCGGCCGGTCGTTGGCGCGAAAGGCGGCGAAAGTCTCTCTGGTCGGATCGATATGTCCGCTCATGCGCTCCCCTGCGACAAATGCGATCGCGAGGCTGGCCCCCGCCGCCGCTTCGCCCTAGTCTAGCCGTCTTGAGCGACCGGCGCCAATTGCGCCCGGGCCTCGCCGGAAGGGGGTCGTCATGCGTAGACGCGATTTCATCGCCGGCGGCGTTGCAGCGTGCCTGACGACGCCCGCGCGCGCCGCGGTCCCGACGCCTTTTACGCAGGATCTCTGGCCGGACGTCACGGGACGGGAGGCGTTCGTGGGCTGGATGAAGTCGCATCGTGGCGAAGACGCGGGATATCTCGGCCAGCGCTGGGACCGCTATCTCCAGTTGGTCGGCCATGCCGACCTCTGGGACGCTGCGGACACGCGGGCCTTCCTGATGACCCCGCGCGAGGAATTCGTGACGGCGGCCAATCTGTCGCGCGCCTATGAATGGCACCATCTCGACATCGGCTTCGGCGTCACGATCACCGGGCCGCACACCGTCGCGCGGATGACCAATACGCTCGCGATCAAGCCGGGCGAAAAGGTGCTCGAGATCGGCACCGGCTCAGGCTACCAGTCCGCATATCTCAGCTACCTCACCGACCAGATCTGGTCGATCGAGATTCAGCCGGCGCTCGCCCGACGCACGCGCGCGCTGTACGATGCGCTGATCGCGCGCGGCTATCGCGAATATGGCGCGATCACGACCAGGAATGCCGACGGCTATTACGGTTGGGAAGAGGCTGGGCCGTTCGACAAGATCATCGTCACTTGCGGCATCGACCACATCCCGCCGCCGCTGCTGCAACAACTCAAGCCTGAGGGGATCATGGTCATTCCCGTCGGCCCGCCCGGCGCGCAGCACGTCATAAAGGCCGTCAAGACGCGCAATGCCGACGGCGCCTTCAGCGTCAGCCGGTCCGATATTTATGGCGGAGCGATCATCCCGTTCGTGCCGTTTACCGGCGGGCATCAGGGGACCTGAAGGGGCGTCGTCGCTTGGCAACTGCGCCCGAAGCCCCGAATTGCGGCCCGACCCTGGGATGAAAACGACGACCTGTCCTCGGCCGTCCCCGCCTCACTTCGCCCCCATCGCCGCAAACGCGCCCGCAAACCGCTTCGGCAGCGGTCTGGCGTAAGGCCCGCGCTTCGAAGTCTCGAGCCCAAGCCCCACCAGCGCCTGCGCCAGCTTCACCGCCGCGGCGACGCCGTCGACGACGGGAATTTCGTGTTCCAACGCGAGCGAGGCGGCGAGCTCGGCCATGCCGGCGCAGCCGAGCACGATCGCGTCAGCGGCGTCCTCGCCCTTGGCGCGCGCGATCTCCGCCGACAGCTTCGCGCGCGCGCCCGAAGCCGGATCTTCCAGGGCGAGCACCTCGACCTCGCTCGCGCGCACGCGCGCGCAGCGCCGGTCGAGACCGTATTTCACCAGATTGGCCTCGATCGGCGCGATCGAGCGCGAGAGCGTCGTCACGACGCTGAAGCGATGCGCAATCAACGCCGCGACGTGGAAGGCGGCTTCGCCGATGCCTACGACGGGGCCCGCGACCGCGCAGCGCGCAGCCTCGAGCCCGGTGTCGTCGAAACAGGCGATGACGTACCCCTGCGCGCCCGACGCCTCACCCTTGACGATCTCCTCGATCATGCCGGGCACCGCGAAGGCCTCGTCGTAATAGCCTTCGATCGAAACCGGGCCATGCGAAGGATTGACGGCGGAGATTTCGACGCCGGCGCCCGCCGCCGCCCGAGCGGCGGCGCCGATGCTTTTCGTCATGCTCGCCGACGTGTTCGGATTGACGACGAGAAGCCGCATCGGCTCACGCCTGCCCGGCGTCGGAACCGTGGCGCGCCTGCCGCGCGCGCAGGATCGCAATGGCGCCGAGCGCGATCGCGATGACGGCGAAGGACACGGCCGTGGTGGACGTGCCGAGCGCATAGATGTCGGGCGTCGTCACCGTGGTCGTCAGCGCCTGCAATTCCATCGGCAGCGTGTTGTGCTCGCCCATGGTCTGGCTGGATCGCGCGATCTCGTCCCAGGACAGCGTGAAGCCGAAGAGGCCGACGCCGACGACCGAGGGCAGGATGATCGGGATCACGACATAGCGCAGCGTCTGCCACGGCGTAGCGCCGAGATCGCGCGCAGCCTCCTCGAAGCGGCCGTCGAACCGGTTGAAGATAGCGAACATGACGAGCAGGCCGAACGGCAGCGTCCAGGTCAGATGCGCGCCCAGACCCGAGGTGAACTGCCCCATCGTGGTCGTGAGGTCGTCGGCTATCCAGGAAGGGCCGTAATTCTTCAGCGCATCGTCGAGAACGTGGAACTCGATCGCGATGCCGAGCGAGGTCACGATCGAAGGCACGATCAGGCTCGCGATCGTGACGAAGAACAGCAGGTTCGAGCCGAGGAAGCGCTTGCGGAACGCCAGGCCCGCCATCAACGACAGGACGACGGTCAGCACCATCACGACGAGACCTAGCGAAAGCGAACGCTTGAAGGCGCCGGAAATGTCGACGATGCCGCCGCCTTCCCAGAGCCGCTGGAACCAGTGCAACGAGACGCCGTTCATCGGGAAGGTGAGGCCGCCCGTCGGCCCCTGGAACGAGAGGATGAAGATCACGATCATCGGTCCATAGAGGAACAGCACGAACAGCCCGAAGAAGGCGGCGAGCGCGTAGAAGGCGGGCGAGCGTCCCTCGTTCACGTCTCAAAGCTCCTTGCGGATGTCGACGATGCGGTTGAGCACCGTGATGATGACGAGCGTCGCGATGAGCAGGATCACCGCATTCGCCGCGGCTGGCGGGAACTGCAGCGCGTTGAGCCGGGTCGCAACGACCTTGCCGGCGGAGGCGATCTGGCCGCCGCCCATCTCGCTAAACGTAATGAAGTCGCCCATCACGATCGTAACGACGAAGATCGAGCCGATCGCGATGCCGGGTTTGCTGAGCGGCAGGATCACGTTGGTCAGCATCTGCCAGCCGGAGGCGCCTGAAATCATAGGCGGCCTCGATCAGGCGGCGGTCGATGCGCATCATCGAATTGAAGATCGGCGCGACCATGAAGAACGTGAACAGATGCACGAAGGCGAGGGCGACCGAAAACTGGGAATAGAGCAGCCATTCCACCGGCTGATCGACGACATGGGCGTGGATCAGCATCTGGTTGACGAGCCCGTTGCGCCCGAGCAGCGGGATCCATGAGATCATGCGGATGACGTTGGACGTCCAGAACGGAATCGTGCAGACGAGAAACAGCACCATCTGGGCCGTCGTGCTGCGGATGTGGAAGGCGAGAAAATAGGCGACGGTGAAGCCGATCAGAAACGTCAATATCCAGACGATCAGGCAGAATTTCACGGTCGAGACATAGGTCTTCAACATCGTGCAGAGATTGGGCAGGTCGGTCAGACAGCCCTCGAAGCTCTCGGTATAGCTGCGCGTCGTGAACGCAGGCAGCATCTGATAGTCGTTGTAGTCCCAGAAGCTAACCAGGACCACGAAGCCGAGCGGCAGCACGAAGAACACCGCGAACACCAGCGCGAACGGCGCCGCCTGCGCCCAGCCGGGCAGTCCGTAGCTATCCAGAGTGTCTCGGGTCGAGGACATGGAGGCTCTGATTTGCGGCCGAGGCCGTCCCTTGCAGCCGGGGTCGACGACCCCGGCCCATAGCGACTTTGCGGCCGGGGTCGGCGACCCCGGCTACAGAGCTCTTCGCATCACGCCGCGATGAACTCGTTCCACTTGCGGACCATGTAGTCGTTCTCGTCCATGACCGCGTTCCAGCAGGCGACGTTGCCCATGCGATCGTCGTAGGACCCGCCGTCGCGCACGGCGCCGGCCTTCTCGAGCAGCGAGCCGTCGGGCGCGTGGATGTCCTTTTCGGCAGGCTTGCCTTCCATCCAATACGCCCATTCGTAGGGCTCCATATTGGCCTTGGCGGTCGAGAGCACGGCCGAATAATAGCCCTGACGGTTCAGATAGGCGCCGGCCCAGCCGGACAGGTACCAGTTGACGAACTCATAGACCCAATCGGCTTGCTTCTGGGTCACGCCCTTCGACATGCAGAAGCCCGAGGCCCACGAGCGATAGCCTTCCTTCAGCGGTTGGAAGACGCAAGGAATGCCCTTTGTGCGCACCGCCGTCACGGCGGGGGACCACATCGACTGGATGACGGTCTCGCCCGAGGCCATCAGGTTCACGCTCTCGTTGAAGTCCTTCCAGAACGCGCGGAACTGGCCGGCCTTCTTCGCCTCGGTGAGCACGCCGATCGTCATGTCGATCTCGGGCTTCGTCATGTTGCCCTTGTCGGGATATTTATACTTGCCGGTCGCCTCGACGACCATCGCGGCGTCCATGATGCCGATCGAGGGAATGTCGAGGATCGCCGCCTTGCCCTTGAATTCCGGGTTCAGCAGCTCGGCCCACGAATTGACCGGGCGCTTGATCAGGTCGGGGCGAATGCCGAGCGTGTCGGCGTTGTAGACGGTCGGAATCAGCGTGACCCATTCGGTCGGCGTCTTCGAGAACTTGGTCGAGTGCTGACCCTCGAGGAACATCACCTTCTTGGGCGCGGTGCCCTGATCGCCGATCACCTTGCCGTTGGGAAGCTGGCCCTTGGTGAAGATCGGCGTGATATTGTCGAATTCCTTGATCTTCTTGGCGTCCATCGGGAGGATGTTGCCCGACGGGACCAGCTTCTTGAGGCTGAAATATTCGGTGTCGAGAATGTCGAACGAATTCGGTTGGGTCGCGACGCGCTTGGTGACGTCGTCGGTGGTGGCGACGATGTTCTGGATCGTGATGCCGGTCTCCGCCTTCACCTTCTTGGTGATGTCGTCGGACTGGTTCACCGCGGTGCCGAGATAGCGCAGAACCTTTTCTTCGCCCGCCCACACCGCCGGGGCCGGAAAGCTCGACATAGCGCCGACGCCGGCCAAGGCGCCGGCCGCCTTCAGCACATTGCGGCGCGAAATGCCTTCGACGCCTTTGCCATGTTTCTTCGTCATACTTTGCTCCTCCTGCGTAATACCGGCGCCGGTCATGACGCTGGCGAAAGGGGGTGGATGTCCTCGTCGCGCCAGGCAAGGCCGACGGGGTCGCCCGGAGCGAGCGGCGCGCTCGCGAAAACCGCGTCGCCGACGATCGCCGAAAGGTCGCTCGCGCCGCCGCCTTCGAGCGCGATCTGATAGCTGGCGCCCTGATATTCGACGCCCGCGACGGTGGCGGACAGGCGCGCATTGGACGCGTTGGCGGGCAACAGCGTCAGCCTGTCGGCGCGAACCGCGATCGGGCCGGCCGGCGTTGAGATGACGTTATGTCCGCCCAGAAAACGCGCGACGAATTCGGTCGCCGGCTTCTCGAACACCTCGAGCGGCGAGCCCGCCTGCTCGATCCGGCCCTTGTTCATCACGACGACGAGATCGGCGAGCGCGAGCGCTTCGTCCTGGCCGTGCGTGACATGAACGAAAGGGATGCCAAGGTTGCGCTGGAGCCTGCGCAATTCGCCGCGCATGCGCACGCGCAGGAACGGATCGAGCGCGGAAAGAGGTTCATCGAGCAGCAGGATCTGTGGCTGGGTGATGAGCGCGCGCGCGAGCGCGACGCGCTGCTGCTGGCCGCCCGACAATTGCGCGGGCACCCGCATCGCATAGGGCTCCATGGCGACGAGCTTGAGGAACTCCATCGCCTTGGCGCGGCGGCTCTCCTTGTCGACGCCGCGCATCTTGAGCGAGAAGGCGACGTTGTCGAGGCAGGTCAGATGCGGGAACAGCGCGTAGCTCTGGAACATCATCGCGGTGCCGCGCTTGGCCGGCGGCAGATCGGTCACATTGACCGCGCCGATCAGGATGTCGCCCTCGCTCGCGCTCTCGTGCCCCGCGATCATGCGCAGCGTGGATGTCTTGCCGCAGCCGGAAGGTCCCAAGAGGCAGCAGTAGACGCCGGCGGAGACGCGCAAGTCGATCGAGTCGACAGCCACGGTCGAGCCGTAGCGCTTGGTGACCTTTACGAGTTCGAGATTGCCGTTTTCCGCCATGGCCTCACGAGTCGCTCGAGGGGAGCGTCGCAAGGTCAGCAAGCGCTGTGCCAGGGCCCAATAGAAATCTAAGGGATTGATATACAATCCGTTCGGCCGCGGTCCGGTGGGCGCGGGGCCGAGCGCGGCCGGGCGAACGCCGAAAGCTTGGGCGCCCCCTGTCTACAATTTCGGCGAAATTGTATACAACACGGGCTCGCGATTTCGGCTCCGTCATGGGACGATCGACGTCAGCCTTGACGGGAGGGCGACGCCTCGGCGAATGCTTTCTCGCGCCGAGCGCGTCCACAGACACCACGACCCCAACGATGCTGTCGTCGAACCTAGCTGCAACGACGCCGGAAGCGGCGCACAGCCGCGCCGGAGGCGGCCAGAGCGTGCGCGCGGCGGCCATCTATCGCTGCATTTTCGACGCGGTCGTCGACCAGCGCCTTCCGCCCGGCGCGAAATTGACCGAGGAGCAACTCGGCTCCCTCTTCAACGCGAGCCGTACGATCGTGCGCAGCGCGCTCCAGGCGCTGGCGCATGACCACATCGTCAGCATCGAACGCCACCGAGGCGCGTTCGTCTCGGCGCCGACCATCCTCGACGCGCAGGATATCTTCTACAGCCGGCAACTCGTGGAATCCGGCATCGCGCTCGAGGTCGCCAGGATCATACGGCCGGAGGATGTCGGCCGGCTGCGCGCCCTGCTCGGCGAGGAGCATGAGGCATTGCGTCGCAGCGATCGGCAATCGGCGATCCGCCTCTCCGGCGCCTTCCACATGGCGATCGCGCGCATTCGCGGCGAGGGCGCGCTGACGCGCTTTCTCGGCGGGCTGATATCGCGCTCCTCGCTCGTGATCGCGCTCTACGGCCGCGGTCCCGCCTCGGCCTGCGGACACGACGAACATTCTGAATTCCTGGAGATGCTGGCCGCGCGCAACGGCCCGCGCGCCGCGGCGCTGATGGCCGAGCATCTCGACCACATCCTCAGCGATCTCGCGCTCTCCGCGCGGCCGGACGCGGCCGTCGACGTCGCGGAAATTCTGCGCGCCCAGATAGAGCGCGCCTGACCCGGGCGGCAGTTTCAAGTTTCCGTCACATCGAGCGCGCATAGGGGCTTGCCGAACCCGGCGCCGAGCCCCTAAGTATCGAACAGCCTCGCCTGCCGTCCTGTGGCCTTTGGTTATACCGGAGCGCAACGATGCCAATAAACAAATTCCTGTACTTCGGGGACTTTGCCGCAATTCCAATCGCGGTTCTGTTGTTCTTTTATCTTGCGTTGGCCGCGCGCGGGCTCGCCGCGACGCCGGAACTGGCGATCTCGCTGTTCCTCGGATTGGCGCTGTGGACGCTGGTCGAATATCTCATCCATCGCTTCGTCTATCATCACGCGCCCATCCTCTCTCCGCTGCACAACTCCATCACCGCCACCCCGACGCGTTGATCGGGGTGCCCTCGTTCGTTTCGAGCGGACTCATTGTCGCAGTCTGCTATTTTCCAGTGCGCGCCTTCGATCCGATCGCCGCGAGCGGCTTTGCGAGCGGCATGCTGCTCGGCTACGCCGGCTACATGTTCGTCCACCACGCCGCCCACCACATGAGGATCGAGCCCGGACACTGGCTATATCGGGCGCGCCTGCGCCACATGGCGCATCATTACCGCGACAGCGCCAACTTCGGCGTCATCACCGGCTTCTGGGATCGTGTTTTCGGCACCGAACGGGCGCGTCGCGACCGCTTCGTGCAGACCTGACGGCGCGCCCGCGCCGGGTTCGCGCAGCGGGCCCGGCGCTTGCCGCAGGGCGCTCTTCGAGTATAAGGCTCGCTTTTGCGGCGGCCCGACGGGCCGCCCGCCAGCGCGGGACCTCAATTGACGAGACCGAAGACGCCTCTGCTCGACCGCATCGCAGACTCCGGATGACATCCGCAAGCTGCCGCCCGGCGACCTGCGCACGCTCGCGGACGAATTGCGCGCCGAGACGATCGCCGCGGTATCGGTCACCGGCGGCCATCTCGGGGCCGGACTCGGCGTCGTCGAACTCACGGTCGCCTTGCACTATGTCTTCGACACGCCGCGCGATCGACTGATCTGGGACGTCGGCCATCAGGCCTATCCGCATAAGATCCTGACCGGGCGGCGCGAGCGTATTCGCACGCTCCGGCAGGGCGGCGGTCTCTCGGGCTTCACCAAACGCTCCGAGAGCGAATACGACCCATTCGGCGCCGCCCATTCCTCGACCTCGATCTCCGCGGGCCTCGGCATGGCGGTCGCGCGCGACCTCCGACACGGCGACAATGCGGTCGTCGCGGTCATCGGCGACGGCGCCATGTCGGCGGGCATGGCCTACGAGGCGATGAACAACGCGGGCGCCCTGCAATCGCAGGCTGATCGTCATCCTCAACGACAACGACATGTCGATTGCGCCGCCGACCGGCGCGATGTCGTCCTACCTGGCGCGACTCGTCTCGAGCCGCACCTATCTCTCGATCCGCGACGCGGCCAAACAGCTGGCGCGCCGGCTGCCGAAATTCTTGTACGACAAGGCCAAACGCACCGAGGAATATGGGCGCGGCTTCTGGACCGGGGGCACGCTGTTCGAAGAACTCGGTTTCTACTATGTCGGCCCGATCGACGGCCACAACCTCGAACATCTGCTGCCGATCCTGAAGAACGTGCGCGACGCTCGCGGCGGCCCGGTCTTGGTGCATGTCGTGACCAAGAAGGGCAAGGGCTATCCGCCCGCCGAAGCGGCCGACGACAAATATCACGGCGTCAGCGCGTTCGACGTCGTCACCGGCGCGCAGGCCAAGCCCAAGGCCAATGCGCCCGCCTACACCAAAGTGTTCGCCGATGCGCTGATCGCCGAGGCGGCGCGCGACGAGAAGATCGTCGCGGTGACCGCGGCGATGCCGGCCGGCACCGGCCTCGACCGATTCGGCGACGCCTACCCCGCCCGCTGCTTCGACGTCGGCATCGCCGAGCAGCACGCGGTGACCTTTTCGGCGGGGCTGGCGAGCGAGGGCTTCAAGCCGTTCTGCGCGATCTACTCGACTTTCCTGCAGCGCGGCTATGACCAGATCGTGCACGACGTCGCGATCCAGAACCTTCCCGTCCGGTTCGCGATCGACCGCGCGGGCCTCGTCGGCGCCGATGGCGCGACCCACGCCGGCGCCTTCGACATCGCCTATCTCGCCTGCCTGCCGAACATGACCGTGATGGCGGCGGCGGACGAAGCCGAGCTGGTGCACATGGTCGCCACCTGCGCCGTCCACGACGGCGGGCCGATCGCGCTGCGCTATCCCCGCGGCGAGGGCGTCGGGATCGACCTGCCCGAGCGCGGCGTGCCGCTGCCGATCGGCAAGGGGCGGGTTCTGCGCGAGGGGACGCATATCGCGCTGCTGAGCCTGGGAACGCGGCTCGGCGAGGCGCTGAAGGCGGCCGAGGACCTCGCCGCGCGCGGCCTCTCCGCCACGGTCGCCGACGCGCGCTTCGCCAAGCCGCTCGATCGCGAGCTGATCCTGCGGCTCGCCGCTTCGCACGAAGTCCTGATCACCATCGAAGAGGGTTCGAGCGGCGGCTTCGGCTCGCAGGTGCTCGGCCTGCTCGCCGAGAGCGGCGCCCTCGACGCCGGCCTCAAGGTCCGCGCCATGACGCTGCCGGACGCGTTCCAGGACCAGGACAAGCCCGAGCGCCTCTACGCCGCCGCCGGCCTCGACGCGGCCGGAATCGTCGCCAAGGCGCTGGCGGCGCTCGGCGCGGGCGCCGAGGCCGCGAGCCTGACCGCGTGAGCGGCGAAAACGAGGAAAGCGAGGAGCGCGATCACCGCACGCTCGTCAACCTGATCGCGGCGATCGCGGTGCTGGTCATCGCGATCGCCGCATTCTGGTTGATCTCGTTCCTCGACGAAAAGCGCAAGATCGAAAGCTGCGTCGAGGCGGGCCGGCGCGATTGTCTGCAGAAGTTCGATCCGGCGGCGGCGCCGGGGCGATAGCGGGGCGGGGCGCGCGTGAATAACCGACCGCTTCGTCATTGCGAGCAACGCGAAGCAATCCAGCGCGATGTGGCGCAATGCGCGCAGAGCGCCCGCGCTACCGGAGCGTCTCCGCCGATCAACCCGACGCTGACGGCGCGCAGGATTGCTTCGCGTTGCTCGCAATGACGGCGGGTCTGGCCGTCCGGACACGCCATGATCATTTGCCGGCCGCGCCCGACGCGCGCTTCGTGTCACCTTCTCTGGCTCGGCGGGAGAAGGATTTACCCCTTCTTCCCCGCAATCCGCGCGATCTCCCGCATCACGCTCAGCGACCCCTCGAGCCGATCTTTCAGCTCCTCGAAGTCGCCGACGATCACGATCCGCATGTCCGGGCGCACGCGCGCCAGCGAGCCCTGCGAGGTCACCCATTTGACCAGCCCGGTCGGGTTGGCGAAGGAATTGTCGCGGAAGGCGAGCGTGAGGCCCTTCGCGCCGGCTTCGAGTTTCTCGACATGGGCGCGCCGGCAGAGCGCCTTGATGCGCACCAATTTCAGCAGCAGGTCCACTTCGGGCGGCGGCGGGCCGAAGCGGTCGACGATCTCGGCGCCCATCGCGTCGATCTCGCCCTCGTCCTCGAGAGCTGAAAGCCGGCGGTAGAGCGCGAGGCGCATGGTCAGGTCGGGGATGTAGGTCTCGGGGATCGTCACCGGCGCGCCGAGCGAAATCGTCGGCGACCAGATGTCCTGCGCGGGCTCCTCGACGCCCGCCTTCAGGCGCTCGACCGCGTCCTGCACCATCTGCTGATAGAGCTCGTAGCCGACCTCCTTGATGTGGCCCGATTGCTCTTCGCCGAGCAGATTGCCGGCGCCGCGCAGGTCGAGGTCGTGGCTCGCAAGCTGGAAGCCGGCGCCGAGCGTGTCGAGCGATTGCAGCGCCTGCAGCCGCTTCTCCGCCTGGGGCGTCATCGGCTTGCCCGGCGGCGTCGTGAAGATCGCGTAGGCGCGCGTCTTCGAGCGCCCGACCCGGCCGCGCAACTGGTAGAGCTGCGCGAGGCCGAACATGTCGGCGCGGTGCACGATCAGCGTATTGGCGCGCGGGATGTCGAGGCCGGATTCGACGATCGAGGTGGAGAGCAGGATGTCGTATTTGCCGTCGTAGAAGGCGCCGATCTTGTCCTCGAGTTCGCTCGCCGCGAGCTGGCCGTGCGCGACGACGAATTTCGCCTCCGGCACGTTCTGGCGCAGGAAGGCGGCGCATTCGTCGAGGTCCTCGATGCGCGGGCAGACATAGAACGACTGCCCGCCGCGATAGCGCTCGCGCAGCAGCGCCTCGCGCACGATCAGCGCATCGAAGGGCGAGACGAAGGTGCGCACCGCGAGTCGGTCGACCGGCGCCGTCGCGATGATCGAGAGGTCGCGCACGCCGGTCATGGCGAGTTGCAGCGTGCGCGGGATCGGCGTGGCCGAAAGCGTCAGCACATGAACCTCGGCGCGCAACTCCTTCAGGCGCTCCTTGTGGGCGACGCCGAAATGCTGCTCCTCGTCGATCACGACGAGGCCGAGGTCCTTGAACGCGACCGTCTTGCCGAGCACCGCATGGGTGCCGATGACGATGTCGACGCCGCCCTCGGCGAGGCCCTTCTTGGTTTCGCGCTGCTCGGCGGCGCCGACCATGCGCGAGAGCTGGCCGATGCGCACCGGCAGGCCGGCGAAACGCGCGACGAAATTCTTGTGATGCTGGCGCGCGAGCAGTGTCGTCGGCACCACGATCGCGGTCTGCTTGCCGTTGATCGCCGCCGTGAAGGCCGCGCGCAAGGCGACCTCGGTCTTGCCGAAGCCGACGTCGCCGCAAACCAGTCTGTCCATCGGCCGGCCGGCGGCGAGATCGTCGAGCGTCGCGTCGATCGCCTGCTCCTGATCCTGCGTCTCGTCATAGGGAAAGCGCGCGCAGAATTCGTCATAGAGGCCTTCGGGCGGCACGAGCCGCGGCGCGGCGCGCGTCAGGCGCTGCGCGGCGATGCGAACGAGTTCGCCCGCCATCTCGCGCACGCGCTTCTTGAGCCGCGCCTTGCGGGTCTGCCAGCCGGTCGAGCCGAGCCGGTCGAGTTCGCCGGTCTCGGAGCCGTAGCGCGAGAGCAGCTCGAGATTTTCCACCGGCAGGAACAATCTGTCGCCGCCGGCGTAATGAATCTCCAGGCAGTCATGCGGCGCGCCCGCCGCCTCGATCGTCTTGAGGCCGACGAAACGGCCGACGCCGTGGTCGATATGCACGACGAGATCGCCGGCCGTCAGCGCCGCCGCCTCGGCGAGCACGTCCTGCGCGCGGCGCTTGCGCTTGCCCTGGCGCACCAGGCGATCGCCGAGGATGTCCTGCTCGCCGAGGATCGCCAAATCGGCGGATTCGAAGCCGTGCTCGAGCGCGATCACCGCGAGCGGCAGCGCGCCCGCGCGCGCGCTCTTGGCCTGGGAATAGGAGGAGACGAGTTCGAGCGACTTCAGGCCATGCTCGGCGAGCACGTGGCTGAGGCGCTCGCGCGAGCCGTCGCTCCAGCCGGCGACCACGACCTCGCGGCCCCTTTCGCGCAAGCTCTTGATATGCGCGACCGCCGCCTCGAAGACGTTGACGTTCTCGTTCTGCCGTTCGGCGGCGAAGTCGCGCCCGACCCGTCCGCCGCAATCGATCACGTCGCGCGCGTCGGGCGCGGCCTCGAACGGCTCCAATCGCGCGAGCGGCGCGGCGGCGAGACCATCGCGCCATTCCTGCGGCGACAGATAGAGCCGATCGGGCTTCAGCGGCTTGTAGTCGGCGGTCGCCGGGTCCTGCTCGTCGCCGCTCTTGCGCGCGGAATAATAGTCGGCGATCTGCGCGAAGCGCGAATCGGCGACCGCCTCGCAGCGCGCATCCAGCACCAGCGGCGCGCCGGCGACATAGTCGAACACGCTGTCGAGGCCTTCGTAGAAGAGCGGCAGCCAATGTTCGAGGCCGATCGCGCGCCGGCCCTCGCTCAGCGTTTCATAGAGCGTGTCGCCGCGCCGCGGCGCGCCGAACTCGGCGACATAGCCCTGGCGGAAGCGGCGGATGGTTTCGCTCGTGAGCTGCGCCTCGCTCATCGGCACCAGATCGAGCGAGCGCAACTGCCCGACGCTGCGTTGCGTCTCCGGATCGAACGCGCGGATCGACTCCAGCGTGTCGCCGAAGAAGTCGAGCCGGATCGGCGCCGGCAGCGCCGGGCGCGTAGAGATCGAGAATGCCGCCGCGCTGGGCGTAATCGCCGACGTCGCGCACGAGCGCTCGCGCGCGAAAATGCCGTTGGCCTCCAGCCAGCGCGCGAGGTCTTCCATGCGCAGCACGTTGCCGGGCGCGGCGGAAAGCGCGGCCGACGCGACGAAGCGCTTGGGCGGAACGCGCTGGGTGATCGCGTTGACCGTGGTCGCCAACATGCGCGGCCGCTCGCGGCGCCGCGCGTCAGCGCCAGGCGGGCGAGCGCGGTCATGCGCTGGGCGGAGATCGCGGCGTTGGGCGAGACGCGGTCATAGGGCTGGCAATCCCAGGCCGGCAGATAGAGCGCCTCGATTTCCGGCGCGGCGAAGGCGAGCGCGTCGATGAAGTGTCTGCGCGCGCATCCCGTCGCGCGCGACGAAGGTCAGCGCGACCGCGCGCGATTCGGCCTCGCGCGCGAGCATGCGCACATAGTCGGCGACGACGAAGGCGTCGAATCCTTCGGGCGCGCGCGCGAGCGTGACCGCGCCGCCCTGGGAGAGGCGGAGCGCGATGGCGGCAGGCGCGTTCACGGCGCGGAAGGTCCCGACTTCAGCGCCGCCTCGGGCGCCGCGCGCAGGCGCCGGAACAGCGGCGTGTCGAATGGCGCCGGCGTCGGGGCTTCGCCGGTGAGCCAGGCCAGAATGTCCGGGTCGGGCAGGTCGAGCCAGAGTTCGAACTCGGCGAGTTCGGCCTCGCTCAGGGCGGCCAGGTTGGCGTCCGCGAAACCGCCGAGCGCAAGATCCATTTCGCGCAGTCCGCGCCGCCAGGCGCGAAACAGAATGCGCCGCCGGCGCGGGTCGAGCCCGGCGCTGGAGAGTGAGGAAACGGACATGGCTAGCCTTCGCATCGGCGCGGCGCGCGCGCCCGGTGAGCGCGGCTTATAGCGGCGCGGGGCGGCCCTGTCAGCCCTGCGGCCGAGCTCCCCGGAGGCGCAGCCGTCACTCCGGGTTCGAAGGCTTCAAACGCAGCCCATAGACCGCTCCGGCCAGACCGATCAGGGCGCAGACCGCGATGACGACATCGAACAGGGCGATCGAGACCGGCGGCAAGGCCGCGGCGGTCACGAAGTCATAGCCCAGCCAGACGACGAGGCCGAAGCAGACGACCGCCTGCGCGACAAGCCCCAGCTTCCGAGTTCCCGCCATACTCCACCCTCCGCGCCGGCAGCCGCGCCCCGACGCCATCGTTTATGCGACAGCCTCGCTCTGACGACAACAAGCGCCTCGTCGCGCTATAAGGGTCGGCGCCCCAGGGAGAGACCGATATGCCGACCTCAATCGTGATGACCTTCATCGGCCGCGACCGGCCCGGCCTCGTCAACGCGATTTCGCGCAGGGTCGCCGACCACGGCGGCGCATGGCTGGAAAGCCGGCTCGCGCGCCTCAGCGGCCAGTTCGCAGGCATCGTGCTGGTCGACGCGCCCGAGTCCGGGATTGCCGGCCTGGCGGCCGCGCTGCGAGAGCTCGAGACGGAGGGATTGCGCGTCGCCGTCGAGCGGGGCGTCGAGGCCAGCGAGCCTGAAACGCGCCGGACGGTGATGCTGGAACTGCTGGGCCTCGACCGGCCGGGCATCGTGCGCGACGTCACCGCGGCGCTCACCGGGCTGGGGGTGAACATCGAGGAATTCGAGAGCGGCCTCGTCAGCGCCGCCTTCACCGGACAGCCGATGTTCCGGGCCTCCGCCCGCCTTTATGCTCCCGACAGCCTTGCCATGGAGGAAATGCGCAAGACCCTGGAGCGGCTCGCGGGCGAGATGATGGTCGATATTTCGGTGAGCGAGGCCGAAGCCCCTCAGCGATAGGCTCAGGCGCTCCGGCGCCTTCGGGCGCCAGGAGCCCTTCACTCGGCGGCCTCCTTAAAACCGTGCGTTCGCTGTCATATCGGGCCGAACGCCTGCGGCGAACGCGCCCATTGCCAGGTCGGCGTGCGAGGCGCAGACTTTTCAATTGTCGAATTGTCCCCGTTCGCTCGCCAAATGTGGCGACGACGCGCCCTGGAGACCGCAGCGCACATGCTCCGCCGCCTCGCCCTCGCCCTGGCCCTGATCAGCGCCCCGCCCGCCTTCGCGCAGACCTCCGCGCTGCGCGCAACGATCGACAGCATTTCGGCGGATGGTTCCTCGCTCGCGGTGCACGCCCGCAGCGGCGAGGCCGCGACCGTCAGGCTCAAGCCCGAGACCGCGTTCACGCTTGTCGTGCGCGCGCCCTTCGCCGACGTGAAGCCGGGCGCCTATGTCGGCGTGGCCGCGGTTCCCGCCGCGGACGGCGCGCTGCAGGCGCTGGAGGTGCATATCTTCCCCGAGACGATGCGCGGCGCTGGCGAGGGCACGCGCCCGTTCGACCTCGCGCCCGGCAGCACCATGACCAATGGCGCGCTCAAGGCGCGCGTCGAGGGCGTGCAGGGCACAATGCTGACCGTCGAATACGGCGGGGGCTCGCAGACAATCCGGATCGCGCCGAACACGCCGATCGTCGCCTTCGCGCCCGGCTCTCGCGAAGACCTCAAGCCCGGCGCGGCGATCATCGCGCGCGGCGCGCCCGGCGCCGGCGGCGAATTCGAGGCGGCGCGGGTGCTCGTCGGCAAGGACGGCCTGGTTCCGCCGATGTGATCGCGCCCCTCGCGGCGCGGTTCCGGTTCGCGCTAGACTGGGTCGATGCGTCCCGCCTTGCTCGACTCCCTGTTTGCGCCCGCCGGCGCCCTGCCCGGCGTCGGCCCGAAATACGCCAAGCTGTTCGACAAGCTGCTCGACCGCCCGCAGGGCGCGCGCGTCGTCGACGTTTTGTTCCATGTGCCCCACGCCGCGCTCGACCGGCGCTCGCGGCCAAAAATCGGCGACGCACAGCGCGATTCGATCGTCACGCTGGAAGTGCGCGTCGCCGAACATCGCCCGCCCGCCAGCCCGCGCTCGAAGGCGCCGTTCAAGGTGCTGGTCGAAGACGACACCGGCGACGTCGAACTCGTATTCTTTCTCGCCAATATTGAATGGATCAAGAAGCGGTTGCCGGTCGGCGCGACGCGCTGGGTCTCGGGCAAGCTCGAGATGTGGGACGGGCATCTGCAGATGGTCCATCCCGACCGCGTGATGGACGCCGAGGAATTCGCCCGCACGCCGCTGGTGGAGCCAGTCTACGGCCTGACCGAGGGCCTCTATCCCCGCATCGTGCAGAAGGCCGCGCAGGCCGGTCTCGCGCGCCTGCCGCGCCTGCCCGAATGGATCGACGAGGCGACCCTGGCGCGCCTGCGCGCTCCCGCCTTCGCCGAGGCGCTGGCGCGGATGCACAACCCGCAATCGCCCGCCGATGTCGAACCGACGAGCCCCTGGGCGAATCGGCTCGCCTATGACGAATTGCTCGCCAATCAGCTTGCGCTGCTGCTGGTGCGCGCGCGCATGCGCGAACTGCCCGGGCGCGCGCAGCCAAGCGAGGGCAAGCTGGCGCAGAAGCTGATCGGGGCCCTGCCCTATCAATTGACCGGCGCGCAAGCGCGCTCGATCCAGGAAATCCGCGCCGACCTCGCCTCGCCGCAGCGCATGATCCGGTTGCTCCAGGGCGACGTCGGCTCGGGCAAGACAGTCGTCGCCTTGATCTCGATGGCGCATGTGGTCGAGGCCGGCCGGCAGGCCGCGCTGATGGCGCCGACCGAGATCCTCGCGCGCCAGCATTTCGAACGCATGCGCCCGCTCGGCGAGGCGGTCGGGCTGAGGTTGGCCCTGTTCACCGGGCGCGATACGGCCGCGACTCGGCGGACCGCGCAGGCCGCGCTCGCCGCGGGCGAGATCGACATCGCGGTCGGCACGCACGCGCTGTTTCAGGAGAGCGTCGAATTCCGCGATCTCGGCCTCGCCGTCGTCGACGAGCAGCATCGCTTCGGCGTGCATCAGCGACTCGCGCTCGCCGGCAAAGGCGAGACGGCCGACCTCCTGGTCATGACCGCGACGCCGATCCCGCGCACGCTGGTGCTGACCTATTTCGGCGACATGGACGTCTCGGCGCTCGACGAGAAGCCGCCGGGGCGCACGCCGATCGACACCCGCACCCTGCCGATCGAGCGACTCGACGAGGTCGTCGCCGCGGTCGGGCGCGCGATCGCCGGCGGCGCGCGCGCTTATTGGGTCTGTCCGCTGGTGGAAGAGAGCGAGGCGCTCGACGTCGCGGCGGCGGAGGAACGCGCTGCAGACCCTGCGCGCCTTCTTCGGGGACGCCGTCGGCCTCGTGCACGGGCGCATGAAGGGCGCGCAGAAGGACGCGGCGATGGAGCGCTTCCAGCGCGGCGAGACAAAGGTGCTGGTCGCCACGACGGTGATCGAGGTCGGCGTCGACGTGCCGGAAGCGACGATCATGGTGATCGAGCACGCCGAACGTTTCGGCCTTGCGCAATTGCACCAGTTGCGGGGCCGGGTCGGGCGCGGCGCCGGCCGCTCGACCTGCCTGCTGCTCTACAAGGGCCCGCTCGGCGAAGCCTCGCGCGCGCGGCTGCACATCCTGCGCGAGACGGAAGACGGATTCCGCATCGCCGAAGAGGATCTGCGCCTGCGCGGCGAGGGCGACGTGCTGGGCGCCCGTCAGGCGGGCGCGCCGGGCTTCCGCCTCGCCCGGCTCGAATTTCACGCCGCGCTGCTGCGCCAGGCGCGCCTGCAGGCCGAAGCCTCGCTCGCGCGCAGTCCCCACCTCGGCGGCGAGGAAAACCTGGGCTTGCGGACGTTGCTCTACGTCTTCGAACGCGACGCCGCGGTCCGCCTGATGGAAGCGGGCTGACCCCGCCGGCTGGGGCGCCGCGAGGGCTCGAGGCGGCCAGCGCGCTCGCGAAGTCAGTGGATAACCCGATCCCGGCGCCTCATTGAGTCGCACTGTCGAGATGCGGCGGGTCTGTGAGCTTGCGCCGGCGCGGCGTGCGGCTCATGATCGAAGAGAGGCGTTCGACGTTGCCAAATTCTCTCGGTGGCTTGCCGTGGATTGGGGAGCGAAGATGCGGGGCGTGCGACGCGCGGCGGGCGTGGACTTCACGATTTCGCGGGCCGCGGCTTGCAAGGCCGCGCCGAGCTCGACGCCGCACCGGTTCGGCGCCGCTCTGAGGGCGGCGTCTTGAACCGCGCGCTCGACGTCTATGGCTCGGCGCCATTCAAGGAGCGGAAGGCGAGCGCGCCGGGAGGGCTGATTCCGCCGGCGGGGGATCGCGACCGCGCCGAACTGTTCGCGCTGCGGCCGGGGGCGACGCCGCCGCCATGGCCGCGCAATCCGCCCAGGCCTCGCCTCCAGGCCGGGTTCGCCACCTCGGTCATGCTGCACGCGTTGGTTATCGTCTGCGTGCTGACGCTGTCGCGCGTGCTGACGGCGCCGCCCCTACTAGAGCCGATGCCGGTGGATATCGTGGCCGAGGCGCCCGCTCCGCCCGCCCCGGAGACAGCCCCGCCTGCGCCCGAGCCGGATCCCGCGCCAACGGCTGCCGCGCCCCCGCCGGTGGAGGCTTCGCCCCCGCCGACGCCGCCTGCCCCAGTCGCGCAGGCGGCTCCGCCCATCGCCGAGGCGGCCGCGCCGGCGTCGCCGCAGACGCCGCCTCCGCCCGTCGCGGAGATCTCCCCGCCGCAATCCGCGCCGCCTGAAGCCGTCGCGTCAGAAGCCGTAGCGTCCGTCTCGGCGCCGCCCGTTGCGCCGCCGGACGCGTCCGAACCGAGCGCCTCCGAACCGAGCGCCTCCGAATTCGCCCCGGTCTTTTCGGTCGAGACGGCCCCGAGACTCAACCTGTCGCATATCCCTCTGCCAGTCCCCAGGCCCCATACGCCGGCGCCAGGGTTGACGCTGAAGCCGATCGCGCATGCGAATCCAAAGCCGGCCCCCGCGACGTCGCCGGCGCGATCGGCTGAAGACGCTGCGCCGCGCCCCGCCCCTCCCAAGCCGGGCCAGCGCCCGCGCCCGCTCAGCGCGGAAGCGCAGGCCTATCAAGACCAAGTCTACGAGCGGATCGCCGCGTGCAAACGTTATCCCCAGGCGGCGGTCGAGCGAGGCCCGAATGGCGCCGCTGTCGTGCGCTTCTCGATTGATCAAGACGGAGAGATCGTCGACGCCGCGCTGATGAAATCCGCCGGCGACGAAATCCTCGACGCCGACGCGATCGCGACCGTCCAGCGCGCCGCGCCTTTCCCCCCGCCCCCGCATGGGGCGCCGCATAGCTTCGCCGCCTCCCTCAACTACAAGCCGCGTTAGTTCACGTTGCGCTTGGATCGCGCGTCCGGCATCGGCCCAAATGCCGACCCGGCCCTCGGGTCGCGATCTGGGAGCGCCTTGTCTGGCGTTTCGTCACGGGGCTGGACCGTGGTCGACATGAAGACGGACTGGACAACCATATTCCCGTTCGGGAGCAAGCGAACCCCTTGCAACGCGCGCCGGTCGTGCCAAATATGCGCGCGAACCGGGGGAAGAAATGAAGCCAGCTTATCTCGCAGCTATGTTCGCAGCCGTTCTAGCCTCGATCGCAGCCCCGACGGTTGCGGTGGCGCAGGACGCGATCGCTGCGCCGGCGCAAAAGACGATCGGCGTTCCCAAGACGCGCATGACGCCGTCCCTGATCGTCATGAACGCTCGCGCCGCTGCACTCGAAAACGGCAAACTGACGCTGACCGGCGTCATGCCGAACTCGATCTTGTTCGCCGATCGTCCGGTCCGGGCGGCGGGCCATGTGTCGACTTCGCATCTTGTCGAGGCCTGGAGCGGCGGTCAGACCTTCGCCAAAGACCCACCCAACGCGACCGTTTCGGTTTTGGCCAAGGACGACTCGGCCAAAGACGCGGTCGTCGTGCTGAAGTCGGCGAAGATGGACGGCGACACGCTGACCTTCGACGTCCAGGTGCTCGAGGGCGGCCTTGCGGGCGCCGACGGCCCCGCATCGGTTTTCATCGATACGATCAACTTTCCTCTGCTTTCGTCGCTCTCCAACGCCGTTGGTCAGACTTCGGCGAACCAGGGGGCTTGGTACAGGGCCTATGGCGAATATGCGCAGTCGACGCCCTCGGACCAGCTCGGCCCGGCCTTCATGAATAACGGCATGGACTCGACGCCGTGGCAGTGATGCGCCCGGCCTCGCCATGACCGCCAACCGTTCTCGCATGGGCGTCGAAAACAAGGGAGTCCCAGCTATGAGGTCCAGCGCCGCCTTGTTCGCCGCGGCCGTCTTTTTTTCCGGGACGGCGCCGGGCCATGCCGGGCCGTGCTCGGCCGAAATCGCCGCGATGCAAATCAAGATCGACGCCAAGCTGAACGCGAAGGCGGCGGCGGGGCCGGCGGGCCAGGAAAGCGCGGCGGCGACAGAGCACCGCCAGCCCACGCCGGAATCCATCGCCAAGGCTGAAGAAAAGCTCGGCGACGTCTCCGCTAATCAGGTCGACGCGGTCGGCGCCGCAATGGCGCGCGCCCGCGCCGCGGATCGTTCCGGCGACGCCGCCGGCTGCCGAGGCGCGCTCGCTGACGCCAGCAAGGCGCTCGCGGATTAGCGGGATCGGGGGCGCGGCCGCAGGCCGCGAGCCGGGAGGTTCGAAGTGGCGGTCGGCAGATGGATCATCCTGGGTCTGGCCGCGCTTCTGGTCGCCGGGACGGCGCTCGACGCGGCCGAATCGTTCGACTTCAATCCGGACCCCGGCGCCGATCAGGCTTTCATCGCGCGTGCGAGCGTGGCCACGGCCCCGGGCCTGAAAGTCAGCGTCAGCGCCCTCGGGGCCGAGGAGGCCCGCCGTAGCTTCGGCGCGCCGCTGTCGCGTTACGGGATTCAGCCGATCTGGATCGACATCCGCAACGACACGGAGCAGCCATTTTACTATCTGCCGGTCGCGACCGATCCCGATTATTTCTCGCCCTATGAAGTCTCGTTTCGAACCCACGGGTTGCTGTCCTTCGCTGCCAACGCCCAGCGCGACGCCTTTTTCCTCAGCCGCCAGATTGCAACTTCGGTTCCGCCCCGCGGGCATGTGTCCGGCTTCGTCTACGGGGAGTTCGACGCGGGCGTGAAGTATGTTCGGGTCTGGCTCGCGGCGAAGGCGAGGCTGGAGAAGTTCGATTTCGTGGTCGACGTCCCGGGCCCGGCCTTCGTTGGCGAGAGCGTCAGGCTGCAAGATTTATATCCGGGCCGGCCGATCGTGGACCAGTCGCTCGACGGGCTGCGCAACTCGCTTGCCGGAGCGCCCTGCTGCACCGCCAACGTCAACGCCTCGCGGGACGGCGACCCGCTCAACCTCGTCGTCGTCGAGGGCGCGAAGGGCCTGCTCGCTCCCTTCGCGGCCCGGGGATGGCACATGACGCAGAAACTCGACGTCGAGAGCATGATCGAGACCGTCCACGCCTTCCTGTTCCGCGATCCCTATCTGACGTCTCCGGTCAGTCCGCTTTTCCTCTTTGGCCGCAGGGAGGACGTGGCGTTGCAGAAGGCGCGCTCCACGATCAATGAGCGCATTCATCTCAGGCTTTGGCTGACGCCGCAGACGTTCAACGGCCGCAGGGTCTGGATGGGTCAGGTCAGCCGCGACATCGGCGTCGAACTGACCGACAAGGTCTGGAACCTGACGACCCACAAGATCGGCCCCGACGTCGATTTCGATCGCGGCTATCTTCTGCAGGACCTCCTGTTGTCCGGAATGGTCGAACGCTTCGGCTTTGTCCGCGGTTTCGACGCCGCGCCGATGGATCGCCCGCGCGAGAACCTGACCGGCGATCCCTATTTCTCGGATGGGTTGCGTCTGGTCGTGTTCCTCTCCGGCGAGGCGCGCCCGCTCGCGGACATCGACGAATTGCCGTGGGAGCGTCCGTGACCGCCGGTCACGCCGGCATCGGATCCACCCGCCGCGGACAGCGCCGGAAGCTGGCGGCGACGTCGCAGGCTCGGCTTCTGCCGTATCGTCGCGGCAACTCCCGTGATAGGAGCGAAATCGTGTGCCGATCGGCATGAGGGAGCGAAATCGTGCCGTGGGGTATGGACTGGCTATGGGGGTTGCCGTTCCTGATGCTGACGATCGTAACGCATGTCGGCGCGATCTTGCTCGCCGCGGAGATCGGCGGCAGCCGAGTCAAGCGCGAAGATAGGAACGAGGCCCGTTTCATAATTTTGGTCGCTTTGGGCGCACTCGCGGCGACCGCGCTCCTGGCGCTCGACGCCGCGGCATGGGCGGAGCTCTATATCTGGCTCGACGCAGTGCCGGACCAACGGAGCGCCATGCTCTATTCGCTAGGTGCGATAACGAGTTATGGGCATGCGACCATCTATCTGCAAAGCCGCTGGCAACTGCTCGGCGCAATCGAGGCGGTCAACGGCCTGATCCTGTTCGGCCTGACCACCGCCTTTCTCTTTGCTTTCATCGCGCAGCTGTGGCCGCTGCGGAAAGCTTGATTCGGGGCGCCCATTGCGAGGCGCGCCGCCGCAGCGCGCGCAGGCCGGCTTGATCGCCGCTCTCGAATTATCTATTTGCGCGCCTGCGCCGTCATTTCGGACAGGCTCGAGAGAACGACGACAATAGCGGTTCGACCGCGAGGGGGGCTTGGGATGCAGTCTTATGTTTTGGCGGCGGGAGTGTTCGCGGTCGTATTCGCCGGCGGCGCCATCGGCCTGCAACTGCAACGCTCGCTGCCCGAAGATTTCACCACTGGCGGCCCCAGGGACATGGTCGGGGCCGTCGTCGGACTCGTGACCCTCCTGCTGGCGCTCGTGCTCGGCTTGCTGATCTGGACCTCTTTCGGCGTCTATTCCGCCCAGAAGGCGTCGATCCAGAGCATGGCGATCAGCGATTTGAAATTCAACACCGCCCTTGCCGAATACGGGCCCGAAGCGGCGCCTGGCCGGCAGATTCTCAAGTCGAGTATCGAGCGCACGATCTCGCATATGTGGGCCGGCGTCGACGACGGCGATTTCGTCGTCAAGAACTACAATTACGCCATGTCCAACCTCAAGGAGAGGGAGACCTTTCTGAAATCGCTGCAAGCCTCGACGGACAAACAGAAAGCCGCCCAGGCCGACGCGTTGCAGGCCGCCTATGCGATCGATCAGTCCCGCCTGCAGATGGCGCTGGCGCTGGTCGATCCGATTTCGTATCCGTTGCTCGGCGTCGTGATCGCCTGGGCGACCTGTCTGTTCTGCGGTTACGGCCTGCTGTCCAAGTCGCATGTGATGGCGTACATCGCCCTCTTCGCCGGCGCCTTGGCGGTCGCCTCGGCGATTAACGTCATCATCGACCTGAGCGATCCCTATGCTGGGCTGTTCCAGGTCAGTCAGACGCCTCTGCTGGATGTGATCAAGGCCATCGACGCGAGCGCGAAATAGTCCGCCGGCCTGCGATGCCGCGCGCCGCCGAGCAGGGATCGGGACTTCGACGTGATGAAACGACCTCGCCTCCGCCCGCAACCTATCCCAGTTCACTCTGCGCGCTCACTCGCCGCTAGCGTGCGAATCGAACCCGCCGCCCGACGCGTCGCCGTCCGATGAAACGGCAAGGCGAGGGGAACTGGGATGCGAGCGGCGAGGCGGCGCTGAAATCCGAGACGGCTCGTCCTCGCGATCGCGCTGCTGGCGGCCGCGATCGCGGCCGGCGGCAATTTTTTCTCCGCCTCGCGGGCGGCGCCGTCCCCTCCTGCCGATACGGACGCCTCGACGCCGGGACCGATGTCCGCAGAGGCCTCCGCCGCGGCGGGCTATATCGGCGCGCAGGCCTGCGGCCAATGCCATGGGGCCGAGTTGAAGGCCTGGAGCGGCTCGCATCATGCGAAGGCGATGCAGCACGCCAGCGAGGCGACGGTGCATGGCGATTTCCAGGATTCCCGCTTCGTCTACGGCGACGTCACGACGACGTTCTATCGCAAGGACGGTAAATTCATGGTGCGCACCGACGGCCCCGACGGCGCGCTGCAAGATTACGAAGTGAAGTTCACTTTCGGCGTAGCGCCGCTCGAACAATATCTGCTGCAGTTGCCGGGCGGTCGGCTGCAGGCGCTGAATGTGGCCTGGGACGCCCGGCCGCGCGAGGCGGGCGGCCAGCGCTGGTTCCATCTTCATCCCGAGGAGACGATCAAGGCCGGCGATCCGCTGCACTGGACGGGCTTGCAGCAGAACTGGAACTATATGTGCGCCGACTGCCATTCGACCCATCTCAGCCGCAACTACGATGCGACGACCGGCGCCTATCACAGCCGGTTTTCCGAGATCGACGTCGCCTGCGAGAGCTGTCACGGCCCCGGCGCGCGACATGCCGCCTGGGCGCGCAAGGATGCAGGTTGGAGGGATGTCG
>CAWEID010000008.1:0-17175 GCA_963809055.1 uncultured Pseudomonadota bacterium
CTGATCGCTTCGGCCGAACGCGGGATCTACGATCCCGGCGCGATCCTGATGTCGCAGGGCGAGCCGAGCGATTGCGCCATGCTGATCATCGGCGGGCGAGGTGGTCGTCACCGCGGACAGCGCGCACGGGGCGATCCCGATTTCGACCCGGAGCGCTCCGTGCCTGGTCGGGGAAATGGGCGCTCTGGCCTGCCTGCCGCGCACCGCGACCGTGCGCGCGCGCACGCAGTGACCGCCCTGCGGATCGGGCGGGACGCGCTGCTCGAGGTCGCGCGCGCCGACGCCCTCGCTGCTGATCGACATCATCGGCCGGATGGGCGACCGGATGCGCAAGTTCAATGGCGCGATCGGCCTCTACACCCATGCGCTCGGCGCGCTCGAGCGCCAGGAATTCGATCCCGCATTGCTCGAGGAATTGCGCAACCCGATCCCGGACCTCGCCGATTTCGGCGAAACCTTCGGCCGCATGGCCGAGCAGATCATTCTGCGCCGCCAGCGCGACGACGAAATGGCGAGCGCGGCGGTCATCCAGCGCGCGCTTCTGCCCAAGGTCGCCGAATTCGCCGCCGGAACCGACCTCGATGTTTGCGCGTCCATGACGCCCGCGCGCGACGTCGGCGGCGATTTTTTCGATCTCGTCGCGCTGCGCTGACGGGCGCCTCGCGCTTCGGCGTCGGCGACGTCTGCGGCAAGGGCGTGCCCGCGGCGCTGTTCATGGGCATCACCAGGACGCTGATCCGCATCCATCTGCGCGAGACGGCGGACCTGCCCGGGGCGATCCTGAAGGCCAACGCGTATCTGGCCCACAACAATGCCGCGGAACTGTTCGCGACCCTGCTCTACGCCGCCTTCGATCCGCCTCCGGCGAGGTCGAATATGTGAGTTGCGGCCATCTCGCCGGCCTCATTCGGCGCGCCGGCGGCGCAGTCGAAACCCTGCCCGCCGGCGGCCTGCCGGTCGGCCTGTTCGAACAACTGAAGGTCAACGTGCGCGCCGGCGCTCGGCCCCGGCGACCTCTTGCTGCTCTACACCGACGGCGTCACCGAGGCCGACGATATGAGAAGCGGGAGTTCGGCGAGAAGCGTCTCGTCGAGCTCCTCGCGCGCGCCGACGGGCGCACGGCGCGGAGTGGATCGCCGAGGTGGAAGCCGCGGTGCGCGAATTCTCGCGCGGCAAGCCGCAGTTCGACGATATGACCTGTCTGGCGCTGACGCGGTGAGGCGCGGCCTCGCACGGATCTCTCGGAATGTGACGAGCGCCACAGCGAAGCGGCGACGCAGCCAACTAGCTTGAGGCCACGAACCCAAGGGGTTCGAAAGCCGCTGGGGGTCGCCATGATCAAGAATTTTCTCCTCGAGATCTATCTGGCGTTCGGAGTTCTGGCGCAATCCGGCGACACGCTGTGAGCCAGTCCCGCGGCGCGACAGCCGGCCTCGACCGGCGCGCCGCAAAGCCGGACATATCGGCGATTTGCCAAGCATGACAAATAGCTGACAAGCCGCGTCAGCTTTTCGAACGACGACATGCGCTAATCCCATCGCGTTGACGGAAGGTCCGCGCTTTCCAGTCGAAACCCTGCGTACTCCGGACCCGATGTCCGGCGCAGGGCTTCGCGATGCGGACGTCGTTCGAGGGGATACGTGATGTGGCTCGCCCGTTCCTCCCTTATCGACCTTGGCGTGCTGGCGCCGGTCGTCGCGATATTGCTGTTCTCGGCGCTGATTTCGCATCATCTCTACGCGCGCCGGGCTCGCCTGGCGGCACGGCGAGAATTGAGGCTCGGATGCGGATTTGTCGTGCGCGGATCCGAGCTGACCGAAGAGGCGTCGAACGCTCTCGCGGGAGGGTCGGAATCCTTGCTGTAGGCGCCTTTGCGCGCAAGTCCGGACGGCTTCGGTTCGCGGTTCCTGATACGTTTTCTATCCTTCCGACGATACAAAATCGGCGCGATCCTATGGCGTCGGCGGCGCAGGTCAGGGGCGCGAGAGGTTTCCCGGGTGGGTCGCCGACCCGACGGGCTAGGGCCAGCCGGACGCCGGCTCGATCCAACTCTGGGATTGGAACGCTGGCAACGACGAGTGACGGACCTGCATTCGCGCTTGGCCTCGCCACGCCGCCGGCTCCGCTGCGAGAACCGAAATGTGCCTATTTTCTTTCTAACAGACAGAAAATGTGCTATGCTCTCATTTCGCTTCACCAAGATGAGAGTCAGCCCATGGCCAACCCAAACCCCAAGCCGACCGCACAGGAATACGCGGAGCGGGCCCGGCATATATTCGCGCAGATGATCGACGGACGCAGGTTGAGAGAAATTGCGGAAACCGAAGGCCTCAGCGTGCGCCGCATCCAGCAAATCGTCGTCGAGGAGATCGGGCGGCGCAACGTCAATCCGGCCGAACAATATGGGCTGCTGCAGATCGCGCGTCTTGAACGCGCGCTGGACCTGTTGGGCGCGCAGATCGACGCCGGCAAGGTTGTCGCCGTACCCGCCTATGTCAAGGTGATCCAGGAGTTGAGCCGATTGGCTTACACTAGAACTCTATCTCGCACCCTACCACGACTCCCATGAGGGCGCCGCCATGGAGGAACGTCTCGAGCGGCTCAACGCCACGCGTGAAATGTTGACCGAACGCCGCCTCGCGCGCGCGATCGCGCAGGCCGAAAAAAATGCGAAATCAAACGCCTCGCAAAGCCTTGAAAACACACAAAACCGCGAAATGGCCGATTTCGCGCCTCCATGATTTCAATGGGTTGCATGCCCCGAAACGAAACGCCGGGGTTTCGCAAACGAAATTTCCGCTTCGCATGCGAAATCGCGAGGCTTCGAGTTCCGACCCCGGTGCGTCGCGTGGCCATAGTGTGAGCGCGATACTTTGATGCAAAGGCGGCAGGAAGCCGCAATTCGAGCGCGTCGAAATAGGCGCTCGGATTGCGCTCGTGGGCGCGGAAGGCGTTCCCGCGCGCTTATCCTCAGCCTTCGAAGGCGCGTCGCCCAGAGCTTGTCGCATCCCATGGCGATGTGCGACGCGGATCGGCGCGCAATTCATCGAGGCCGCCTGGCGTAACCAAAGCGTCACAGCGTTTGGATAGAGTCGCTCCCGAGACTCGACTGATGCGTTGCGACGCGGCCGGTTCCGATGCGGGTTCGCGCCGGGCAAGCCTCGCGAGCGTCAAACAACAATCTGATTTCTGTTTAATTGGTACGCGTCCGGCGCAAGCCTGCTGTTCATGCGATGTTGACGGCTGTCAACACGACGAGAACGGGAACGCCTATGTTGATGTTGAATTTGGCGCGTTGGCGCCGCGCAGGCGGAGGGCTTTCAAATGACCAGTCTCGAGGAACGAATTCGCGAACTTGCCTATCGTTTGTGGGAAGAGGCGGGTCGTCCTGACGGGCGCAGCCTCGAATTCTGGTTCGCGGCCAAATATGCGCTCGAGAACGCGGCGGCGGCGGGCAAAGGCGCTGAGCCCGTCGCTGAGGAAGCCGGGCAGTTGTGGTCGTCCCCCAGCGCCGAGGATGCGCCCGAAGAGCGCGTCGCCGATTAGCGAACGCCAGGCGCGGACGCGAGCGGGCGTCACCAATCCAAGGCGCACGGCGCTGCGCAGATGGATGTCCCAAACTCGCGCCTTTCCCGGAGGGATCGCGACTGAGATGCGCGATGACGATCGGCCCAATACGCAACGCGCTCCGGACAAAAAATACCCCACGACGGGTGGAGCGTCGCGGGGCGAGGCTAATACGCTTGTCGAGACAGGGCGTCCCGAACATTGCGACGCTACGCTTTGAGGATTGCTTCAAGCTGACGCAAGGAGAGGCTATTATTAGCATGTCCGTTGCGTGGTTGAAGCTCAGAACACGGGCGGTTGTCTGTCAGCATCACGTAATGTCGCGTGAGACAGAATGGCGTTATTCGGCGGCGCGGTTCGCGCCGCGCTCGCGACGCCGGAGGACGCCATGCCCATCGAAGTGAACGTTGCAGACCATCTGGTCGAAATCTCAATTGCCGGGCGAATTGACCGGCACTGTCGTCGTGCTGTTCGACGACGCGGCGGAGACGATGCAAATTCGCACGGCCTTTCCCGATCGCGGCAACGCGGAAACCAACAAGGCCGAGGCGATCCGCGCCGCGCAGCAATTGGCGCGTCGCTTTGCCGATCTGAGAGCCGGCTTTCTCGAATGACGGACGCCTGCCGCCGCTGAACCGGCGCGGCTCGATCGGAGCGCCGCGGAAAACCCGCGGCGCGCTCATTGCGCGTCGCCGATGTCGTGCGATATTTGATTCGCCAGCTCGCTGTCGCCGTTGTTTCGCAGCGCCTTCAGCACGACCGCCCAGGGCGGTCGTTTCGTGCAGTAGAAAGCGCCCGGGCCGTTATACAGACCGCCGCCCGGCCCATTGTAGAGGCCGCCGCCGGGACCTTTGTACAGGCCGCCGCCGGGTCCGGCGTAGAGCCCGCCGCCAGGGTCCTTGGACATTCCGCCGGCCGGTCCCGTATACATGCCGCCGCCGGGGTCGGTGGACATTCCGCCGCCCGGTCCCGCATACATCCCGCCGCCGGGATCCGTCGACATGCCGCCGCCTGGGCCAGTGTATTGCCCGCCGCCGGGACCCGTGTTTAGGCCGCCGCCAGGACCCTTGTATTGATTGCGCGACCATGTGCCGGGCGGGCAGTCCGCGAAGGCCGCCGCTACCGTCAAGATGCAGAACAGAAATGCCGTCGCGATGCGTCTCATGAGCCCCTCGGCGATTTGCCCGGCGGACGTTTGCCGGCGACGCCCGTTCGCCGGCGACCCTGCCGGATTCTGAGAGCATGAGACTAGGCGTTGCTTCGCCCGCCGTCGATCCCTCCGAACCTGGCCGAGTGGGCAAGATCCGACGCTTGGCGTCCGGCTGGATCGGCGCTCGATTGACCGGGGTCGCCCCGGAGCCGCCCTGCGCCCTGCGCTCCGGCGTGCTAGGCTGAGCGCCGATTTGGGTGAGCGGATGCCGGAAACTCGGAAAATCGCTGCGATCCTTGCCTCCGACGTCGTAGGCTTCAGCCGCATGGCGAGCGCGGACGAGGACCGCACGCTCGCGCGGCTGAGGACACTGCGCGCGGAACTCCTTGATCCCGCCGTCGCCAGCCAGAACGGACGCGTGTTCAAGCGCACGGGCGATGGCGTACTGGTCGAATTCCGTAGCGTGGTCGAGGCCGTGCGCTGCGCCGTCGCCATCCAAACCGCCATGATCGAGCGCAACATGGGATTTTCAGCCGATGAGCGCCTCGAGTTCCGCATCGGCGTCCACCTCGGCGATGTGGTCGAGGAGAGCGACGGCGATCTCATGGGCAACGGCGTCAATATTGCCGCGCGATTGGAAGGCATCGCGCAGCCGGGAAGCATTTGCCTTTCCAACGCGGCCTACGAGCAGGTGCGCGATAAGGTCAAAGAGCAGTTCGCGGATCTCGGCGAGCAGGTTCTCAAGAACATCCAGCGACCGGTGCGGGTCTACTCGCTGGCTTCTGGCGCAATCCATCCGTCGAAGTCTCCCGTCGCCGAAACGCCAGGGCCTTCAGCCGAGCAGCCGTCGATTGCCGTGCTGCCTTTCGCCTGTTTTTCCGAGGAACGCGAGTTCAAGTTTCTGACGGAGGCGCTGACCGAGGATTTGATCACGATGTTGGCGCGGATTCCCGGCTTCATCGTGATCGCCCGGCAGTCTTCCTTTGCGTATCAGGGCCGCTCCGTCGACAGCCGCCAGATCGGGCGCGAGCTTGGGGTCCACTATATCATTGAAGGCAGCCTGAGACCCGTCGGCCAGCAACTTCGCGTCGGCGCGCAACTGATCGATGCGACAACCGGGGCGCAGCTTTGGGCCGATCGATTTGACGGTCAAGCCGAACATGTCCTCGAACTGCAGGATCAAATTGCGCGCGCGATCGCCAGTCGGATCGAACCGGAACTCGTTCGTGCGGAAATCGCCTTGATTCGGCGTCGGCGCGACGCCAACCCGAATGCCTGGTCATGCTTCCGCCAGGGAGCGGGTGTGATCAGCCTCAAGGGTTGGAGCGAAGAAACCCTGACCCAGGCTACCGCGCTGTTGCGGCAAGCCACGGCTCTGGACCCTGATTTTGCCCTCGCGCGCGCGCAGCTTGCTCTCTTTTTGTCGTTGGGCGCGCGGCTCGGCCTCGTCGCAGACGGCGCGGCGGCCGTGACGGAAGCGCGCGCGGAAGCCGAACGTGCGGTGGCCATCGACCACGACGCCTCCGAGGTGCTTGGCTATGCCGGCTGTGCGTTGGCGGAACTCGGCGATGTGCAAAGAGGCTCCGAGATATTGGAGCGAGCGATCGAAAACGATCCGAGCAACGCACAGGCATGGGTCGCGTTGGGCACTTCGTTATGTTTTCTTGAGAAATCGCGCGATGTGGGACTGGAAAAACTGCGCCACGGGATGCGGCTCAGCCCTCGCGACCATAGGCTGGGATTTTGGGGAACCTTCTATGCGCTGGCGTTGGCGAGGCATCGTCGGCTGGCAGAGGCTCACGAGGAAATTCGTGCGGCCTGTCGCCGCGATCCGCAGTTCTATGTCGCCCGTATCGTTCTGGCGTTTACCGCGGCCGGCCTTGGCGGCAAGGAAGAGGCTGTTGCGGCGTTGCGCGAGGCGCGGCGTCTGCGCCCCCGCCTCTCACTCGTGGAGATACAGCTTTTCGTCGGGCGGAGCGGCGTCGCGCTTCTCGCTCCACTCTGGCCCGAAGCGCCGAAGTCCGCTCAGTGACCCGCATCGCAGTTCACGGATCAAGCCAGGCAAGCGCCGCCCTTTGCATCCGCTGGACGGGAGCATCCCATGCGAATGACGGGCTGCCGCCCCAACTGCGACGGCCGAGCGGCAGTCGCGTTGGGTGCGCTGTACGGACTGCCTGCGCTTCGAGAGCGGAACTGGGCCGAGGAACGGACCGCCCGATTGCGAAGGAGCGAGTCGCCGCGGCGGACAGTCGTTGTCGATGGACAGGCGACTGGAGCCGCTCCGCCGCTTTTCCGGCGGCGGCGCGAACGGGCGCCAGGCCTAAAATTTCTCATGGGACCGCACGGCCCTGAAATCTGTCGTGCGGTCGCCTGCCGCTAACTCGGTCTGAGCGCGATCATGCCTTGGCGATCACGATTTCCGAATAGGCCGACGGAACATTCATGGAGCCGTCGGTTGCGACATTGAAGGTCTCAACAGTCGCCAGGAGATCCTTGGCGAGTGCGGCCTGGTCGGCGGAATCGAGCGCGAGGAAGGCCTTGTGCATCGGCCCATAATACGTGCGGAAAAAGTCCAAGAAATGAGCCGGAGAGCGATACCGGAAGGCGAATGTCCTGCTCTCGAAGGCAATGCGTCTTGCAGACGGCGCGAAGTACTGCTCGATAAAAGACTTCGTGCCCCAGAGCGCCGGCGAGTTCACGCCGGCCGGCGGTGAAACGTGCCTGCCCAGCGTCTTGAACACCTGCCCTATAAACCCCTCCGGCGTCCAATTGGCCAGACCGATCATGCCGCCAGGGCGGCACACTCGAAGCATCTCGCTGGCGGCTCGCGCCTGGTTTGGCGTGAACATGACGCCAAAGGTCGACACAACAGCGTCGAAACTTGCGTCGGCAAACGGCAACTGCTCGGCGTCGGCGACCTTGAACTGAACATTTTGCTCTTCGGCCTCGGCTCGCGCCCGGCCACGAGCCAGCAGTGCGTCGACATAGTCGGTCGATGTCACCTCCATGAAGCGGCGGGCAAACGCTAGCGTGGCGTTGCCGTTCCCCGCCGCAATGTCGAGGACGGTCGAGCCCGGCCTCAAGTTCATGCTTTCTGCGAGGGTTTCTCCGACGATCTGCAGGGTCGCGCCAATGCGGGCGTAGTCTCCTGACGCCCAGGCGGCGCTTTGCTTGGCCTTGATGGCGCCGAAATCCGGCGTCTGAATTGCTTGCGCAGTTGCGGTCATCGGGCTCTCCTGGTCTTGCGATTGACAACGGCGTCGCGGACTGATCCGGCCGACAATGAGAGCATCGCGCCACGCAGGATCAATTGCTTGAAGACCGTCTGGACGTTGTCGTTGGTTTTCAGGGAGATTTGCGAAGGATAAGAAGCCCCAATGGGTGTAATATGGCGCAATGACCAAATGCACCTTTGCGCAACGGTGAATTGAGGCCGCCATGGGCTACCGTTTCGGCGAGTTCGAGGTGGATGCCGAACGTTACGAGCTTAGGCGGAATGGGTCCGTCGAGGCCGTGGAACCTCTAGTCTTCAATCTCATCCTTTTTCTGGCCCGAAATCCGAACCGTGTGATCAGCCGCGAAGAGATGATCGAGGCGGTTTGGTCGGGCCGCGCCGTCAGCGACGCCACGGTGGCGAGCGCCGTCAAGTCGGCGCGGCGGGCGCTCGGCGACAGCGGCGACTGTCAGAACTACATTCGCACGGTGCGAGGCCGCGGCTTCGAATTTCAGGCCGAGGTCTCGACGACCGAACCTTCGAGACCGTCGGCCTCACCGGAGCGGCTGGCCCCCCAACCGTCGCCCATAGCCGCGGAAGATCCCAAGCCTATCCTCGTGGTGTTGCCTTTCGTCAACCTTTCCGCTGAAGCCGACGAATATTTCGCCGACGGACTGACCGAGGACATCATCACGAACCTCGCCCGTTTTCGCGATCTGCGCGTGATCGGCGGCGCTTCGTCATTACAGTTCAAGGGTCGGGCTGCCGATCTCGAAGACGTATGTCATCGCACGCATGCGGGTTACGTTGTCGAGGGCAGTGTCCGCCGCGCCGCCGGGCGCGTCCGCATCGCCGTTCAACTTGTCGACGGCGCCACAGGCGTGCAGCTCTGGGGCGACCGCTATGATCGTGAGATGGTCGACATCTTCGCATTGCAGGATGAACTCACCCGCACGGTCGCCGCCACACTCGGGGTCAAGATGCAGGACGTCGCTCTGCAGCGGGCTCTGAAGAAGAGTTCGGCCGAGCTGTCGGCATACGACTGTATTTTGCGGGCTCGGCGCTACACCTGGATTCTGAGCGCCGAGATGCACGCCGAGGCGCGCGATTTGCTCGAGAAGGCGGTCGAGCTCGATCCGCTTTCTTCTGACGCGCACGCGCTCATCGCCAACGTCTATCTTGGCGAGCATCGCTTCGAGATGAATCCACGGCCCAATCCCATTGGGCGGGCGCTCACCCACGCGTTGGCCGCTACCCAGCTTGATCCGCAGAACGCCTATGCCCGCTGTTGGCTGGCGATCACGCATTTCTTTCGAGGCGAGAACGAGAAGTTCGAAGCCGAGGCGCAGCTTGCGCTGAGCCTCAACCCCAACGATCCGGAAACGCTGGCGGACGTTGGGCATTATTATGCCTTCATGGGTCAGTTCGAGCGCGGCGCTGCGCTTACTCAGCGAGGCCGCGAACTCAATCCGCTACATCCAGGCTGGTATTATTTCAGCTTCGCCCGTCTCCACTACCATCAGCGAAGCTACGAGCAGGCCATAGCGGATGTCGAGAAGATCGGGCTGCCGCACTTCTACTGGACCCATATGCTGTCGGCGGCGGCAAAGGGACAACTCGGGCGCCCCGACGCGAGCGAGGCGGTCGCCAGAATTTTCGAGGTCAAGCCCGGCTTTTCTCCTCGCGCCGAACTCAAGAAATGGAATGCGGCTCCAGGAGACCTCGAGCATATTGTCGATGGATTGAGAAAAGCGGGCCTGAGCGGCTGATGCGAAATCACCCGCTCCCGAGCGAGACGCTTTGGCGGATTTCGGCTCTGAACTGACGATCCGACTTGTCACCCGAACGTCCGGCTCGGAGCTGCCTCGACAGTTGGCCGCACGACTTGAATGGGCGCGTCCTATCCGTTCCCTTGGCGCTCGCGACGGTCCGGAATCCCCCCTTGTGCGACGACCGAGACGACCGCCGGGAGGCGACCGGTTTCGGTCATTCGCTCGGGCCGCCAATATCGGCGAGATTCGCGCAATGGCGGTTTGCGAGCGTTTGTAATTGCCGGGTCGCCGTTCATTTCGCTTACCCAGCGCCGATCAGACAGAGGTTTGGAGCGATAGTCAAATTTCGCGCTTATGGCGCGGCGACACGCCCGATATCCGAGGACGGGCGCGGAAATAGAGCGCCCGCAGGAGGCACACGAAGTCCGCAAGCTCCGAGCTTCGCCGCTTCAAGGCCGTCGCAAAGGCATTTTCCCGGCTCAAAGCGCTACGGCGCAAGGCCGCCGCCTCGACCTCCACTCCGGCAAGGAATGCAGCAACAATTTTGTCTCGGCGGGACGCGGCGCCGATCGATGGGAAGGCGCGCTAGGACGCGCGCGGCGGCGTTTCGTCGTCCATCTCCGAGGCGACGGCGCGGCGACGGCAACTATTCGCCCCAGGTCAGGTAAAGCGCGATGTCGCCGATGACGCCGTCCTCGTCGTAGCTGGCGATTCTGGCGGACAACCCAAAACCGCCGGGCTTCAATTCCTGTCGCCAGCGCGAATAGATCTCGGCCGCCTCGCCGCGCAGGGTCGCTTCCCAACCCTCTTCCGCGACGTCGATCATGCGCCCGCCGTCGCTACAGAGGTCCGAAGGAAATTGTAGCAGCAGCAGCTCCTTTTCGCCGTTCCTGGCGGCCGTATCGGCGTGCTCGAGCATTTCGCGCCAAAGCGCCTCGCTCACGTGCAATTCAAGCAGCGCTTTGATCTGACGCTGCCGCTCCAGCTTCGCGGCCTGCCGCGCCGCGGCGCGCATGTCGCCGCTTTCCGCCTTGAAAGCGCGAACCGCGGCGCGAAGGCCCTCGGCGGAAATGAGATGCGGCGAGCGTGCGTTGACCGTCTCATTCGGCGGGTTCGCGGACGTCTTCCCGCCGCCCAGCAGAGAAGCGCCGCCGATGAGAGATTCCAGAAAATTCAGCAGTCCGCCGCCGAAGTCCCTGTCGAGCCACGCGGAAGGCGAGCGTTCGACGAATTTCAGAAGGTCCGTGCGGCTCACGATGCCCACCAGCCGGCTGGCGTCGACGACCGGCAGCCTCTTGATCCGATGGATCTGCAGCAACTCGGCGATCTCGGCCACCGGCGTTTCGGGGACGATCGAGATGAGCGGAGCCGACATGACCTCGCTTACCGGCCGGTCGCGGGCGGATGACGCGACGCCCGCCGATGGCGAGCCCCTGGCGAGCATTTCGAGCCACCACTCGCGACGGTCGTCTTCGGGACGGCGGCCGAGCAGGTCTCCGTCGCTGACCATCCCGATCGGCGCGCCACGGGAATCGAGCACGGGCGCCGCGCCGACGCGCTTTTCCAGCATCAGGCGCGCGACCGAACGAATGCCGGCGTTCGCGACGGTCGAGACGACGTCCTTCGTCATCACGTTGGCTGCGCGCAATGGCGTCGCGTTCGGCAAGCGGCTCGAAACCGTCACATTCAACCTCGGGTTTTCGTATTTGTGGAGCGAAGCCAGGACGCGTTTGCGGCCCGTGGTGCGGCCGGGCCTCGCTCCAGGGAAGCAAGCTTCTCACGAATGGGTCAACGAGAAAACGTCAGAAAGAGACCGAGCGGATTGCGACGTGGCGTTCGTGCTCACGCTTTATTCGCGTTTGCCGCAACTTTGCCCTCACAAGGCCACGAAGGCCAGCCTAGAGTGGGGCAGGGGCGGTGCGCCCCTGAATTGATCTCCAGTCAATTGCCCCCGGCAGGTGCTGCCCGGGGGCTTTTTCTTGTTCGCCGCGAACGGCCGCGTCGGCCGACGGGTCTGCGAAGATAAAATTCGCGTCGCAATGCTCGTAAGCCGGTAACCACCGGCGAGGACGCGCGGCGACATTCCGCCCCGCAATCGATAGTGTAAGCGCTCACCCGAAGCGTTGAACAGTCGGCGATGATCTGAAGACGGAAGCATCCGTGGGTAATCTTGCAGTCGCGAGTCTGACCGTTGAGGCGACGCTGCTTGTGGGCGGCGAGTTCGCGCCTTCCGAGGCTTCCGCCGATCCTTCCGAACGCCTCGCATCGGCGTCGGCGCTGCAGGCCCAAGGACGGTCACGAGAGGCCGCGAGCGCCTTTCGCGCCATCCTGGGTGAGCGCCCCGCTTTCGCTCCCGCCCTGAATGGACTCGGCCTAGCATTACGCGCCCTCGGCGATCGCGGCGAGGCTCTCGCCGCCTTTCGGGCCGCCACGGAGGCGGCGCCCGGCAACCCTGCGATTCGACATTCGGTCGCCACGGAGCTTCACGCCCTGGGACGGCGTGAAGAGGCGGTCGCGGGCTTTCGGGCGATCATCGCCGATCACCCGCAATTTGCGCCCGCCCATTTTGGGCTTGGCATTGTTCGGCAGGAGATGGGCGAGAGGTTGGACGCGCTGGCGGCGTTCGAGGCCGCCATCGCGGCGGACCCGCGCCATGCCGGCTATCGCGCCGCGGCCGCCGCGGTGCTGCAAACGCTTCGGCGCTATGACGACGCGTTTGCGCTCTATCGCCGCGCCGTCGAATTGGCGCCGGGGAATAGCAACATCCGGAACGGTTTGGGTCAGGTCTGCCGGTTGCGCGGCGATCACGAAGCGGCGCTCGCCCAGTTTCAGGCCGCCCTCGAAATCGAGCCGGACAATGTCTGGCTGCGGTGCTCGGCGGCCGCCGAGTTGCAAGCGATCGGCCGCTTCGAGGCGGCGGTCTGCGAATTCGAAAGCGTGCTCGCCCGCGTTCCCGACTTTGCGCCTGCTCGCAACGGGCTCGGGCAAATTCGCGCTCAAAAGGGCGAGCACTCGCAAGCGCTCGCCGAATTCGAGGCCGCTGCAGAATTGGAGCCGGGCAATCCCTGGTTCCGAACGGCGGTTGCGGGCGAATTGCGCGCGCTCGGTCGTCTCGACGAAGCCATCGTCGCGTTCCAGCGCGCTCTCGAACTCGATCCACATTTCGCCCCGGCGCATAACGGCCTCGGCCAGGCATTTCGTGAGCAGGGCGCGTTCGCCCGCGCCCTCGTGGAATTCGAAGCAGCCGCTGCCGCCGAGCCCGGCAATCCCTGGTTTCGCACCGGCGTGGCGACCGCGTTGCAGGACCTCGGCCGCATCGACGAGGCCGCGGCGAACTTCTCCGCCGCGCTTGCGATCCGACCCGGCTTCGCTCCCGCGCATGCGGGCCTAGCCATTCTCCATCGCGCCCGCGGCCAGCATGACGCGGCCTTGCAGGCCTTCCGCGCCGCGGTCGAGGGGGGCGACGGCAATCCCTGGCGGCGCTGCGAGATCGCCGGCGAACTGCAAGCGCTTGGGCGCATCGACGAGGCGATCCGCGAATATCAACGCGTTCTGGCCGATCGCCCTGAATTCGGACCGGCCCTAAATGGCCTGGGATGGCTTTACCGGCAGCGCCACGATTTCGCTGAAGCGCTGAAGGCTTTCGAAGCCGCAGTGGCGGCCGAGCCCGACAATCCCTGGCGCCGAAACTCGCTGGCCGCGGCGCTGCGCGATGTCGGTCGCCGGGAGGACGCCGAACGCGTCGTGCGCGACATCGTAGCCCGACATCCCAATTTTGTTCCCGGCTATGTCGAGGCGTCGCGCGACGAACTGAGCGCCGGCCGCGCGGGGAATGCGCTCGCGCTCTTGAAATCCGCGCTCTCGATTGATGGCAAAGACATCGGCGCGCTTGGAGTTGCTCGCGACGCTGCTGCAAATCGCCAATCGCGAACCCTCGGCGATGGACGTGCGCCGGCTTGCCGCGGCCGAGCAACCGCATCAGCTCTGGCCGCGCCTGCAAATCGCGCGCGGCGAGGCGCGATTGGGGCGTCTCGATCGGTCCTTGACGATCTTCCGGGGATTGGCCGCGCGCTTCGGCGCGCGCCCCGAAATCGCCCTGGTCAAGGCCGGCGTGCTGCAGGAGGCCGGTTTTCATGAAGAGGCCCGCCGCGAGCTTGACGACGCGCTCTGCGCTGACCCGCATGTGTTCTCGTTGCGATGCGCGCGCGTGAGTTCCGCCATAGTCGCGGCAGATTTGAGCGCTGCGCGCGCCGGTCTGGCAGAATTGCGGCCGAGCGGACCGAAAGAAGCCTCGGAGGTCGAAATGCTGCGATCGCGCCTGGCGGCGGCCGAGTTCGATTTCGAAGCCGCCGCTGGGCTCGCCGAAAGCGCGGCGGCCGGCGATCCCTCCGAGGCTTCGCGCTTGGAATTCGCGGCGCAGACGGCGTTGCTCGCATTTCGTCCGGACGCCGCCGAGCGTCTGTTGAAGGCCCATTGCGAGCGCCAGGCGTCCGTCTCGAAATTGCAGGGCGCAACTTCCAATCCTTTGCAGACCCATCTCGGCCATCTCCTCGCCGAATGGCGGCTGGATCGGCATGCGCTTGCGCGCACGATCGCGGCGCTCGAAAGCGTCGGCGAGGTCCGCATCGAAGCCCTGAAAGGCGCGGTGGCGGAATATCCCGATTACACGCCGGCCGCGCTCGCGCTGTTCGTCGAGTTGCGGCGACAGGGAAAGCTGCCGACGCTGGCTGACGCCGCGCGCCTCGGCGGTCCGAGACGGATCCCCCGAACCATTGTCCAGTTTTGGGAAGACGAGGTCCTGCCCTGGGATGTCGGGCAGGTGGCCGCAACATGGGAGCTGAACAATCCCGGTGATGAACATCGAATATTCTCGTTCCGCACCGGCCGCGAATATCTGGAGCGGCGGCACGGCAAGGCGACGTTGCTGGCCTTCCTAAGGGCGCGCGAGCCGGCCCAGCGCGCCGATATATTCCGGCTCCCGCCTATCTATTCGCGGAAGGCGGTTATTACGGCGAAACCGACGTTCGCTGCGTCGCGCCGCTCGAGATGATTGATCCCGGTGGGCGCGGGCTGCTGCTCTATCAAGAAGACCTCGGCTCGCTCGCCTCGGACTTCATCGGCGCGGTTCCCGGCCACAGCCTTGTCGGCGCCGCGCTGACGCAGGCTGTCGAAGCCGTCAATCGCGGCGACGGCGGCGTGCTGTGGCTGTCGACGGGGCCGGCGTTGATGACGCGCCTGCTTGCCGCAACCATCGCCGGCAAAATAGGCGAATATTCGCCCGGCCGGAAGCCCCGCTGGCGCTCGATCGCGCCGAGGCCTTTCAATCGATCCGCAATCGGTGCTCGCTGGCGCACAAGCAGACGCGCCGAGAGGCCAGGCGCATAGCCCGAACTCCAGCGCCGCCCGGCTCGATTGGCCCTGGATGAACTTTGCGCGCTGGCGGGGGTGAAAGCGTCAACACCGCTTGCCGCGAGCCCCGCCCCGACGGCTCGCCATGGATAATCGCTCGAGCCGAGAGACCGCATGAACGCTCCGCCGATGCGCGCTCGAAGGGAATTCGCCAACTCCGGTTCGATGGGCGCGACCGGAATGGACGGTTTTCCGCGCCGTCTCGTTCACCGCGCGGCGGCCTCGTCTAGCGCGGTATATGGCTACATCTATGACCGCGACGACGCCTCGCGAAAGTTCACGGTCGAGTTTTGGGCGGATGGCGTCGCAGTCGCCGTGCGCCGCGCCGATCTGCTCGTGGAAAAGCTCGCGCAGCCCGACGGCTTCGATCGCCGATGCGGCTTCCATTTCGCGCTCCCTCCGGCGGCCCGCGCCGCCCGTCACTGGGAGATCAGGCTCGCCAATCTCGATGTCCTGTTGGCGAGCGGGATCCCCGTCGGCGACGACGACCTGAGAAGCGTACCCACGATTTCGCCGGGGCGGGTGCAATGGGAGGGCGGACTTCGGTTGACCGGTTGGGTGCGCGCGACAGCGTCGGGCGCGCCGGCGAACGTGCGCTTCCGGATTGGCGATGCGCTGGTCGCCACGGCCACGGCGACGGATTTCGCCAATATCGCCGGCAGCCAGGAGAGCGAAGCCGCACTCGGCTTCAGCGTCCACTTGCCCGAGCGCCTCGCGGATGGCGAACTGCATGTCGTGGACGCGATCGACGACGCGGGAGCGCCGCTGGCGGGCTCGCCTGTCGGCGTAGTCGCGTTTCCCGATGGCTTGCGTGGCCTGGTGCTGAGGCGGGGCAGGGCGGACCTCGAGGGCCTGCGCGCCGAACTCTATGATCGCCTGATCCCGCAATCGTTGCCGTTCACGATGTTCGAGGCCTGGCGAAAAAATTCCCGCTCCCGGCGAAGACCGTGAACGGCCTGATCGCGGTGGCGATCATCGGCGCAGGCGATGGCGAGGCGACCCGCGCGAGCCTGGCCTCGCAATCGGGCGTCGACAGTATCGCTTGCCGCCTGCCATGCGTTGCAGGTCGGGCCGACTTCGATCCGGCGGCGCTAACCGCCTTTCTCGAAGCCGACGCCGCGCTGGCGGAACTTGTGATCTTCACGCCCGCGGGCGCCCTTTTCTATCCCGGAGGACTCGCCTTCCTCGCGTCGGCCGCGATCGAGGCGAAGCCGGCGACAATCGCTTATGCCGACTATGTGCTGTCCGACCCGGAGGGCTCGTCGAGTCCGATCGCGTTGCCCGCGTTCAGTTACGAGCGCATGCTCGAGCAGGGTTATGCGGCCATGACTTTCGCGATGCCGCGCTCGGCGGCGCTTGCGGCGGCGCGGCGCGGCGCCGACGACCTTTATTCCGTATTCTTCTCCGCCCTGGATCCTCTCCCGCCACAGGAGCAGCGCGTCGCCCACGCTGCGGGTTTCGTCGCTAGCGTTCCCGCGCCGGATCGCGAGGAGGGCGCGCGTCGGCTTGCCGCAGCCGCGGCGACGCATCTGAGGTCGCGAGGCGTTGCGGTCAGCCTCACACGCACGACCGGCTCGCGCTGGATGCCGAGCGTCAGGGTCCGCAGGAAAGTTCGACATCCCTCGGTCTCCGTCATCATCCCGACGCGGGATCGGCTCGATCTGCTGAAACGCTGCGTCGATTCGATCGCGGGTGCGCTCGAGTTGGCGGAGGCCAGTTGATCATCGACGACAACGAATCGCACGAACCCGAGACGCTCGACTACCTCAGAAGCCTCGACGCGGCCGGCGCCATTACCTAGCCGAGACCGGGCCGTTCAACTATTCCCGCATCAACAACCGCGCCTGGGCCGCCCACGGCCAGGCGATCGTGCTGCTCAACAACGTATCGAGGCGCTCCACGACGAATGGGCCGAGGAATTGCTCTCACTTTGAACGGCCGAACTAGGCGCAGTCGGCGCCAACCTGATCTGGCCAAGCGGCGTCGTGCAGCATGGCGGCGTGACGCTGGGCTCCGGAGCGGCGCCGGACATGCTTTCAACGAATGCATCGATGGCGCGCCAG
>CAWEID010000009.1:0-177873 GCA_963809055.1 uncultured Pseudomonadota bacterium
CCTTCAGAAGGTGCTCGGGTCGCCCCGTCGGCTACACGACCGTTCAGGAGGGCCGCGCCATGCCCGGCAGCGCGATCATGCTTGCGCAGGCAGGCGAAGCCGGGCTGCTTGATGTCGACGTCGTCGTCTATCCTGACGTCTTTCAGTCGCTGAAGGAGATTGCGCCCTCGCGCGACTACAGAACCGCGTCCGCATCGGCGGCGCGAAAGCCACCATCGACGGCTCACCGCAAGGCAAGACGGCGTTTCTCTCGCAGCCCTATTACAAGCCTCCCCAGGGCCAAGGCCCCGACTATCGCGGCTACGCGGCGATCAAAAAGGAGCAGATCGTCGATGTCGTTGACCTCGCTTCGCCAACGGCTGGCAGATCCTGACGCACGCCAACGGCGATGCGGCGGTCGACTGGCTGATCGAGGCGGTTGGCGACGCGACCGCCAAGCACGGACCCGGCGACCGGCGCGCGGTGCTTGTGCATGGCCAGACGGCCAGGCTCGACCAGCTACCGAAGCTGAAGGAGCTTGCCATCCTGCCGTCCTTCTTCCCGATGCATACCTATTACTGGGGCGACTGGCACCGCATGTCCGTTCTGGGGCCGGAGCGGCCGAGCGCATCTCGCCCTGCAATTCGGCGCGGAAGCTCGGCATGATCTTCACCAGCCATCACGACGCGCCGGTCGCCAACCCGGACTCGATCCGCGTGCTGTCGGCGACGGTGACGCGCGTCACCCGCTCAGGCTATGTGCTCGGCCCCGAGGAGCGCGTCGATACCCTTACGGCGCTGAAAGCCATGACGATCTGGCCGGCGGTTCAGTATTTCGAAGAGGCGAGCAAGGGCTCGATCGAGCCGGGCAAGCTCGCCGACTTCGTAATCCTGAGCGACAACCCGCTGGCGGTGAAGCCGGAGGATCTAATCAACCTGAAGGTTGTCGAGACGATCAAGGAAGGAAAGAGCATGCTACAAGGCGACCTGAGGGATCGGAGCGACGGATCCGACTCCGCGCGCCGGACACATCGGTTTGAAGGCAGGCGACGAAGATGAGAGCTAGAGCCTTTATGCTCACGGCGACACGACCGTTCGCGGCGATCGCGGCGGCGACGGCCTTCGGCGCTTACTTCATGACGTCAATGCCTCAAGCGAGCGCGAGCGACGACGCGCGCCGGCCACCAGCGCCAGCCAAATTTGTTTATCCCCTCCGCGGCCTTGCGGCCCATCTTGCCTAGCGCAAGCGCCAGCAAGGGCGGCGCCTTGCCGGGAGGGAAGAGGGGGGACTCCCTCAAGCCCCTACACGCCGATCTCGAGGTCCATCTCGTCGTAGAACGGCTCCAGGTCCTCGTAGGCGAACGGCCAGTCATCCGCCACGCCATCAAGCGTTTTGACCCTGAAATCAGAAGGCATGAAGCGTTGCCAATGCGCCGCCGGTCCCGTCGATGAGGCCCTCGATCACCGTCTTCGACAGCGCGTGGCGCTGGGCCATCATCCGTTGCGGCCATGCGCGATCAGCGCTCTCGAGCCGATCCGGCGAAGGTGGACGAAGGTTCTTCTGGCGAACTCGAGATTTGCCGGCAGGATGGAGCCGGACAGAGTCTTCCCACAAGTCCGACTCTTATTCCGTTGCGCGATCGCCTTTGGCTGGCAACGCCTTCGGCAGAGATCGCTTCGAGGCCCTTGGAGTCAAGGGCTCGGGCCAAAACGGACTTGAACTTCCTGATGTTCCGCGCGGAGGCCGGAGCGGGCCGAGCGACGATCCGGGGCGCGTCTGGCTTGCCAGGAACAATTGAGCTCGACACGTATCTTTCGAGATTGATCCACTGCCCGCGGCGGCCGATTGCGTGTCAACAGGTTTCAAAGCCCGGGCCGATGCAGGAGACTGCGATCGGCCAATCGATCGGCGCGACCGCCGACGCGATGGGTCTCGCCCATCCATGGATTGCGGCGCTGGCCCCTATATGATGGAATGTGAGGAATAAGAGTTTTCCGTCAGGGAGGAGCGCGATGGCAAGCAATGGACTTCTCGAGCCGAGCTACGCGCGCAACATGCGCCTGATCGGACATTCCGATCAGGCGGGCCGTTCCGACGGCCAGCAGATCATGGTGCGCGACGGCTTCGCCTATATCGGTCATGTCTGTTCGAAAGGGTTTTCCGTCATCGACGTTCGCGATCCCACGAAACCGAAGGCGGTCAACTATATCCAAAACCCGCCCAATACCTGGAGCTTGCATCTGCAAGTGCACGACGATCTGCTGCTCGTGGTGCACGGGCACGACATGTTTTCACAGGCCGAGATGGCGGACGAGCGTAACTATTACAAACCGAAGGCGGGCGAGCACGGGCGGGGGCACAGCGGCAAGGCGCGGGACTGGTCCGCGGGCATGGCGGTGTTCGACATCTCCAAACCCGCCGAGCCGCGCCAAATCGGCTTCATGCCGGTCGACGGCGCGGGATTGCATCGCATCTGGTACGTGGGCGGGCGTTGGGCCTACGCCTCGGCAATGTTGGAGGGATTCTCCGACTACATCCTGATTGTAATCGACATGCAGAACTCCGGCCAAACCAGAGATCGTCGGCCGCTATTGGTTGCCCGGAATGAATCTCGCCGCCGGGGAGCACGCGAACTGGCCACTGGAGCGCGGGCGCTACGGCTTGCACCACGCCGTCGTGGCCGACGACATCGCCTATTGCGCCTGGCGCGACGGCTGCCTGGTCACCGTCGACGTATCGGACAAGCGCAATCCGCGCCAGATCGTGCACAAGAACTGGTCGCCCCCGTTCGGCGGCGGCACCCACAATTGCCTGCCGTTGACGAAGCGGGAGCTGCTGATCGTGCTCGACGAGGCGGTGCTCGACAATGCCGAGGACGGATTCAAACCGATCTGGGTGTTCGACAACCACGTCAAGTCGAACCCGATCAGCGTATCAACGTTTCCGCTTCCCGGCGACCGCGATTACATCGCGGTCGGCGGACATTTCGGACCGCACAACATTCACGAGAACAGGCCGGGCTCGTTCCAGAGCGAAACGCTGATTTTCGCGACCTATCAGAACGCGGGGGTGCGGGTCTACGACATCAGCGATCCCCTGCGCCCGGAGGAGGTCGGCGCCTGCGTGCCGCCCGCGCCGAAGAAACTGATTGATCCCAGGCCCAATCGGCCCGTCGTCCTGCACTCCGCAGACGTGTTCGTAGACGTGAATGGCCTCTGCTATTGCACCGATTGGAGCGGCGCCGGGCTGTACATCATGGAATATTCGGGTTGAGCGCTCGCGGGTCGCGAAACAGTCGCGCCGGCGACGCGGGGCGGACGCGTGTCGCCGCGAGCGGCTCGATCGCCACAACAGGGCGGCGTCCGTGACTGAAGAGACTCGCCTCGCTCCGGCTGGCGCGCAAGACAGGAGCCAGGGAGGGATGTCGGAAGGCGAAGCTGTTCGTAAGAGATACAGCTTCGGACGCTGAGGATGGCGCGGAGCGGGGCTGCGAACTATTTGCTGACGGCAAGAGCTGTCGGCTGACGGGGACGGGCGCGGCCAGGCCGGTGGGCGGTCCTGGTTTCGCGGAGAGGCATGTCGGCATCTCAGATGCTGAAATCGGGGAGCGTACGGCCACGATTGGCCGGTTGATTCGAGAGAGCGAGGATCCTGATCACATCCCGGTTGTCGATCAAACGCGGCTCGGGCGCACATTCAACCGTGGCAATGTCACGATCCTCGGCGCGGGTCCCGGCTTCCGCCGAGCCTTCCCTGGAAATCCAGACCGTGATGTGGGAATCCGCGCGATCTCGCGCCTCCGGATCTATGCGGCGCCGGGAGGGGTTTGCGATCGCAAAGCCGATTTAGGACCGGGACGCAAACTGCCCCTGCCCCAACCGCGCCCCTGAACGGTGCGGGCGTCATCGATCTATTCCTTGTTCGAACTTCGGCGCGGGTTCCACCGTCTCCCTTGCTCAAAGTGAGCGATTTCCGAGGCCCCCGCCAGACGCGGACTGGGCTAGTCTCGTTCTCATCCTTCGCGACTGGGGCGTCGCGCGCCTCTGCCCGAAGCAGTTCGGCCGTATGGAGTTTTCGAAGATGGATAGAGATCGTATCGCGGGCGCCGCGAAGACCGTCACCGGAATCGTCGGGGAGCCCGTCCATTCTTTCGGCCGACCCATGCGGCGCCACGTTGGCGTCGACGCCAAGCACAGGGACGCGCGATGAATTGGCGTAGCCGTGACTGCGAGATACAAAGCTTCGGATGCGGCGGGTCGAAGTCCCCGAATACGCCGGACGCATTTTGGCCGCGGCCACCGTCCAGGCCAGGGAAAAGACGAGGGCGCGAGGCACTCGAACGCCGGGGCCGGCGTTAAGGAAGTGCGCGCAGGCGTGAATGAGCCGCGACGCCTCGGCCAAGCCGAAGCCAATCGCGAAGCCGGCGACCGGCAACTGAGTCTACGTTCGAGACGAGCGGCATGACCGCGGAAAGGACAGAGATGAAAATTCAATCGAAAGAGTTTCGCGTGCGCGAAGGAGAGGAGGTCAATCTCGAGAAGTGGCCGACCAAAGTCGATCCCGTTTACAAATCGAAGGAACAATACAAGAGGCTCCTGCAAAATCATGTTGCGCAACTGAGTTCGCAACAGCAGCTTCTCTACGCCTCCAATCGCCATGCGGTCCTGCTGATATTTCAGGCGATGGATGCGGCCGGCAAAGACGGCGCCATCCGGCACGTGATGTCCGGAGTCAACCCACAGGGATGCCAGGTGTTCAGCTTCAAACATCCGAGCGCGGAGGAATTGCAGCATGACTTCCTCTGGCGGACCACGCGCAATCTGCCAGAACGCGGCCGAATCGGGATATTCAACCGATCCTATTACGAGGAAGTGCTGATCGTGCGCGTGCATCCCGAGTTGTTGAAGGGCGAGGCGCTCGTCGATTCGCCGGGCGATGACAAGAAGCTCTGGCGACGGCGCTATCGATCGATTACGAATTTGGAGCAGCACCTTCATTTCAACGGAACTCGCATCGTCAAGTTTTTCCTTCACTTATCGAAGGAAGAACAGGCCAAGCGTTTTCTCGCCCGCATAGACGATCCCGACAAGAACTGGAAATTCAGCTTGGCCGACATCGAGGAGAGGAAGTTCTGGAGCGACTACCGTAAAGCGTATGAGGACTGCCTCAGCGCGACGAGCACGGATGACGCGCCCTGGTACGTCGTACCCGCCGACGACAAGGAAAACGCCAGATTGATTGTTTCCCAGATCGTCCTCGATACATTTGAGGGGCTTAATCTCAGCTACCCAAAGACGAGTCCGGCTCACAAAAAGGAATTGCTCGCGATTCGCGAGCAGCTCACGAAGCAGGACCGCGGAACGGGGTGAACGACGGCACTTGGCGTCGCGGCAATGACGGTCGCGAGATCTTTCGGCGCCCCATGCCGGCCCGCCGATATGGAAGCGCGACTGGAGGCGGCGAATTCGACACTCGCCTAGGGGCGGCCTTTATCGCCCTGCAATATTGTGAGGTTTTCAGGCCGTCCGGCGACTGGCCTCGGCGCCCCCGAATCGGGAAACAATTCGCGCCCATATCAACATATTTGTTCTCTCATATGTCATTGCGAGTCCTTCCTGACCTTGAAGGGCAGTGACGCGAAAAGGGAAAGAACGGCAAAATTCATCGGAAGAGACGCCCAAACAAAGAGCCCACTGTTTCCGAATTCCACGCGTCGCCAGAGATGGCGCGGCTTGCGCAAGGACGCAATTCGTCGCGTCAGCGTGAACCTGGCTGAGCTCTTCCCCGGGGAAACCCTCGGCCAAGGATCAACTTCACAGGAATCGGGCCACTCGCTGGCCGACTGACGCTGCGGGCCAACAACAGAGGATCCTATGACAAACTGGGTTTAACCCGGGGTTGCCGCAAACGAATAAATTTGAACAACCCTTCGTGGAACACTCCCGCAGTTGGGAGCCGGACCAGGTTCAAGTCATCGCCTCGGGCGACACCGTGACCCTCGACCCCGTGCTCTTTTGGGCAACGGCGGCGTCTGGAAACTCTCGTTCCCGGCGACGATCCGCTGAAGGCCCATCATTCGAAGTACACGGCCACGGGGAGCGGCGGCCCCGGCGACACCGTGACTGATTCCACCGAGGCCTGAGCGGCCCTTGCACGTGGGGAACCAACCAAGACAGCGTCGCCCATTCCGGCAGCTATCCGTCGAGCGCCGACGTCGGCGCGCCCTCCGGCTTCGACACCGGCACGTTGACCGAGACGCGAACGGGCGCCGTCCTGAACGCCCAAGGCTGTTTCGACATCGATGCCGCCTCGCTCCTCGACGGCGTCGCGCGACCCTGCGAAGATGCCTTCCGGCTTAGCAAGACGCAAATGGGGGTCCTGCAAAGCTTCGAACTCATACTCAAATATTCGAACGCGTGTCCGCCGTCATCACGTCTGAGACAATTTGCCGATTTTCAGGCAGGGTAGGACTTCTGGATCATCGTAGCCGCAAGGAGCGGAGATGAGACAGAAATCCGGGCCGGAGGCTATTGCAACGATGCGCCTCCGCCCGCGCTCTGGCCTTTCAAAAACCAGCGGCTTGGCGAGGACTCATTCTGAGGCCGTAGCCTGCGCGATGCAACCGAGCGCCCAATCGGCCGCTTCCTCAACGCTGACGCTTCCCTCGCGAGTCCGCATGAATACGTCCGCAGCCTGCTCGCTTGATAGCTCCAATACGCTTTCGCGCACCTTTCGGGCCGCGGCTTGGGCTACGAGCCGCCGGATGCGTCGAAATTGGCGGGATCGCTTTTCTTCGTCCGTCCGCCGCCTTTGCGAGTCAACCGCGTCGACAAGTTGTTCGACGCCTGCGCCCGTCGTGGCAATGGTCTCTATGACGGGCACGTCCCGGTTGTCGGCGCGCAGCTTCAGCATCGATCTGAGCTGATCCGCGGTGCGACCCGCGAGCGGCAGATCGGCCTTGTTCACGACGAGGATGTCGGCGATCTCCAAAATTCCCGCCTTGATCGCTTGAATATCGTCGCCGAGATTGGGCGCATTCACCACGACGCAGGTATCCGCGACTTCGACAACCTCGATTTCGGACTGCCCTGCGCCGACGGTTTCGACAATGACGACGTCCCGCCCCGAGGCGTCCATGAGATCCACGATGCGATGGATCGACTCCGACAGTCCGCCCAAATGTCCGCGCGAGGCGATCGATCGTATGAAGACCCCGGGATCGGAAGCGTGCCGCTGCATGCGTACGCGGTCCCCGAGAACCGTCCCGCCGGAAATCGGGCTCGAGGGATCGACAGCAGCCACCGCGACGGTTTGGCCGCGTGCGCGTATCACCGCGATGAACGCGTCGATCAGCGTCGATTTGCCAGCGCCGGGCGGCCCGCTGAAGCCGACGATCGCAGCGCGGCCCGTCAGCGGATGGACGGCGCGCTGGATCAGCCCGGAAACGGCCCCGCCGCACTCGGCAAGGGTGATGCATCGCGCTAGCGCGCCCGGGTCCGAGCGTTTCAGGCGATCGAGCAGCGCGGAAAAGCCGAGGCCGGGCTCAGGCGAGGACAAGCGGATGTCCAAAGCCCAACTCTTTGCGCAGGCGCGCGACGATCTCGCCATGCGTGGCGCCGCCCTCGGCGGCTTCAACAACGCGCTCGAAAATATTTTCGTTCGGGCTGTTCGCGGCCCGCGCCAAGGAGTCGAGAGCGCGGCGAACGGAGTCCTGGCTGCGGTTGGCTTTAAATGCCTTGAAGCGCTCGACATGCGACAACATGCGCGCGAAGTCCGGTCGCTCGGTGGGTTTGCCCAGCCCCTCCTCCGCATCGAGCTGATAGCAATTGACGCCGATAATCTTTTCGGAGCCGTTCTCGATCTTCTCCTGATAAGCGAGCGCCGAGTCGCCGATCATGGTTTGCACGACGCCGGCCTCGGCCGCCTTGAACATTCCGCCCGCGGCGTCGATCTTGGCGATGACCTCCAGGATCTCCGCCTCCATCTGATCGGTGAGCGTCTCCACATAATACGATCCGGCGAGTGGGTCGATGACGTCGCACAGATGCGCCTCCTCGCGCAGAATGTTCTGCGTCGCCACCGCGATGCGGGCGGTCTCCTCGGTGGGAGTTGCGACCGCTTCGTCATAGGCGTCCGTATGCATGGACTGCAAGCCGCTCATGATGCCCGCCATCGCCTGCACGGCGACGCGCGCAATGTTGTTGAGCGGCTGCTGACGCGTGAGATCGACGCCCGACGTCTGGCCATGGAACTTGAAGCGCCAGGACGCGGGATTTTTCGCGCCGAGCCGTTCGCGCGCCAGGCGCGCCCAGATGCGCCGCGCCGCCCGGAACTTCGCGATTTCCTCGAAGAAGCTGATGGAGATATCGAAGAAAAACGTGAAGCGCCGCAGAACGACATCGATGTCCATGCCGCGCGCGACGCAATCCTCGGCATATTGCAGCGCGGTGGAAATCGTGAAGCCCACGGTCTCGGCCGGCGTCGCCCCCGCCTGTTGCATGTGTTGTCCGACGACGGACACGGGATTCCAGTTCGGCATGCGCTGCAGGCAGAATTCAATATGATCGAGAAGGACGCGCCGCGACCCGGTCAACGAAAGCCGGTAGAACATGTGATTGGCTATGAAATGCGAGATATAGTCGCTCTGGTTGGAAGTGCCCGAAATCGTCGACCAGTCGATACCGCGACGCTTGGCGACGCCTAGCGTGAAGGCGAGCAGCGTGAACGGCGAAGGATCGTTCATCGCGGTGGAAATCTTGCCGAGCGGCACGCCTGCGAGCGCTGCTTCCATATCGTCGGTCGTGTTCACGACCGTCCCGCAGGTGCCGAGCAGGACCGGCGCCACTTCATCGCAATCCACGCCCCGAAAACCCGAATTGCAGGGCAGGAAGCTGATCGCCGTGGCGCCGGCGGCGAGGATCTGATGGACGCGCGCGTTATAATCCTCCGGGGTTCCCAGGCCGATGAGCTGGCGCTGGGTCCAGGTGCGGCCGCGATGCATCGTGGGGTAGATGCCGCGCGTGAATGGGTATTGCCCAGGAAAAGCAAGGTCGTTCTCGTAGGACGAACCATCCCAATCGCGTGGCGTGTAGAGCGGCTTGATCTCGATGCCCGAGCGGTTTTTCACCTCGCGGTCCGCGCCGATCTGTTGACTATATTCACTGCGCCACTGGCCGAACGCCTGATCGAACCCTGGCAGGTTGAGCTGAACCGCTTCCTTGGTCATTGCGCAGTCTCCCACAGGTTGGCGTCGCGCAGCTGGCGCGCCTTGGCGGCCACCACCGCGACATGTTCAACGATCTCGTCGCGCGAGGCGCCGGGCCCGAAGATCGCGCTGACGCCGGCCTCCAGCAATCCCCCGCGCTCGTCGTCGGGCACGATGCCGCCGACGACCACCGCGACGTGGGCGAGACCGGACGCTCGTAGCGCCTCGATCAACTCGGGAACGATCAGATGGTCGGTGGCGAGCGAACTGACGCCGATCGCGTCGACATCCTCTTCCAGCGCCAGCTTCACGACGGCGGGGATCGACTGCCACGGCGGCGTGTAGATCACGTCCATGCCGGCGTCTCGCAGAAAGGCCGCAACGATCCGGCTGCCGCGATCATGCCCGTCGAGGCCGATCTTGGTGACCAGCACGCGGGCGGGCGGATCAAGCTTCAGCGGCGTCATTTGCGCCCCCGGCCAGGTTTGACCTCGGCCAACGCGCGCAACGGGGCCAGCAATTCATGAGCGAGCTCGGTTATGTTGAGTCCCTGCGGCCGGTACCAGACCGGCGTCCAGTTGATGGCGCCGAGCAGAAACAGGCGAGCAAGCTTGGGATCGCGCCCCTTGGGCAGGTCGACCTCCGAAAACAGCGCGCGGAATCGCGCCTCGTAGCGATCGCGCAGCCTCGTGAGGTCTCCGGAAATTTCCGGCACGTCGCCAGGAAGAATTCGGATGATGACGCGCGCATAGGCGCTGGCGTCCAGGATCGACTCCAGATGCGCCGCAACCGCCGCTTCAAGGCGCTCCCAGGGCGCCCTGGGCGTCGCAACCGCGGCCTCGATCCGATCGACAATGCGTTGCACGCCTTCCTCGTAGACCGCGAGCAACAAAGCCTGCTTGTTGGGAACATGAAAATAGATCGCGCCCGGCGTCATGGCCGTCGCGGCCGCAAGTTCGCGTATTGTCGTGGCGTGATATCCCTGCTCCGCGAACTTAGCGGCTGCGGAGTCGAGTAGCGCCTGCCATCGGTTGGATTGCCGTTTTGCCTCGGTCGCCGCCAATCCCGCAATCTCCCCTAGCTAACTAATCGATTGTTTAGCACGCGCGCCCATGCATAATCAAGCTTGCGCGAATTCGGCCACAGGGATCGGGCCGCATTTTTGAGGGAGGCCGAGGGTCGATGCCGCAAAGGGAAACTTTCGCCGAACCGTCGTCTGTCGATGCGTTGGCGGCCGAGTGCGCGCGCGCGATGCTGCGAGGCGACCGCGTCAGCCTTGCCTTTGGCATAGAGTTGATCGAAGCCTCGGCCGGTCGCGCGACGCTTGCGATGACCATCCGCGAGGACATGCTCAACGGCTTTGGCACGTGCCATGGCGGGGTGCTGTTCACCCTCGCCGATACCGCGCTCTCCTGCGCCTGCAACAGCCATAATGAACGTTCGGTCGCTCACCATTGCTCCGTCGTCTACCTCAGACCGGGTAAATCGGGGGAACGACTGACGGCGAGCGCGGTCGAGCGCACGCGCGTAGGCAAGGTGGGCCTTTACGACGTGAGCGTTCGGGATTCTCGCGGAGCCACCGTCGCCGAATTTCTTGGGCACGCCCGCACGATCGGCGGTCCGGTCATCGGGCAGGAGAAGGCGGTCAACGCCGGCGGATAACGACAAAGTCCCATTTGTGAAAACGCCGCCAATCTTGATAAGTGATCGTTTGTTTAGTAAGTTGACCGAAAAGACGGTGGAAGCCGCGACGGGGTGGGAGGATTGACATGTCTGACAGCGCCTATTGGGATCGCGCGAAAGAGACGCGTTCTCGGTCCGAGCGTGAAGCCGAGATTTTCGCCAACCTGCAACGCCAGTTGCACTACGTCTACGACGCCCTGCCCTTCTATCGCCGGCACTATGACAAGCACGGCTTCAAGCCGGACCATGTCAGGACGCTCGACGACTTCACCAAGCGCGTGCCCGTCATCACGAAGCCGATGCTGCGCGACGATCAGGCGGCGCATGGCCCGTTCGGCGAATATCTCGGCGTCGATTTCAAGGACATCGCGCGCGTGCATGGCTCCTCCGGCACGAGCGGCAAGCCGACGCTCTATGCGTTCTCGAAGTCCGACTGGGACTACATCGCCGACGTCATGGCGCAGGGCCTCTATACCTGTGGAGTGCGGCGGGGCGACGTCGTGCAACTCGCCACCGTTTTCAGCCTCTTCATGGGCGGATGGGGCGCGTTGCTCGGGGTCGAGCGGTTGGGCGCGACCGCATTCCCGCTCGGCGCCGGCGAAACCGAGCGGCAACTCGAGTTGATGCACCGCATCGGTTCGACTGTGTTGATCACGACGCCCACCTACGCGTTGCACATGCTGGAGACCGCCAGGGCGATGGGATATGACACCTCGGCCTCGCCGTTGCGTCTGGGCATTTTCATTGGCGAACCCGGTTCGTCCATCCCCGGGACCCGCCAAGCGCTCGAACAGGGCTGGGGCATCAAGGTGCGCGACATGGCGACGACGTCAGAGATGACGCCGTGGGCCACCAACGCAGAATGCGAAGCCGGGCATGGCGTCCACGTGATGCAGGACGAAGTGTGGACTGAGATCGTGGCGAAGGACGACTCCACCCGCCTGATGCCGGACAGCGAGAGCGGCGCGATCGTCTACACGCATCTGAAGCGGAAGTCGCAGCCGATGATCCGCTTTTACGCAGGCGATGAGTCGCACATGACCTATGAACCCTGCGCTTGTGGGCGCACCTATCCGCGCCTGCCCGCCGGCGTCTATGGCCGCCTCGACGACATGCTGCTCATTCGAGGCGCTAACGTCTATCCCAGTCAGGTCCAGCGCTCGCTGCTGGAAGTTCCCGGCACGGGCGTCGAATTCAAGATCGTGATGGAAAAGAAGGGCGCGCTGGATCACGCCACCGTGCTGGTGGAGCGCGATCCGAGCCTCACTCCCGACGATGTCGAGAAGTTTTCGGCGGACCTAAAGGATCGCGTCCGTCGTAAGTTGAAGAACGACACGGCGGTCAGTTTCGAAGTCGACATTCTGCCGCCCAACACTTTGGAGCGAGCGCTTTCCAAGGCCAAGCGGGTGGACGATCGAAGGCCAAAATATCGCCCCGAGGCGAACTGACAAGGCGAGACCTCGCCGGCTCTGCGCGTAGAGCGGCCGGACCGCTTCGACCCAAGCGGAAGCGAACGGAGGCGTTCGCGCCCGCCGCGGGGCTATCCCGATCGCCACGAGACCATCGCCTTCCCCAGTCGGCGCGCCTGCGCTCCGCGCCCGCAGGGACAACATTTACGCCGACGAGATGAAATCCACAGAAGCGGTCGACCTCATCGAAGAAATCTTCCCGACGGGTCCCCTTGGGGCCAATGTCTCCGGCGCGGACCGCTCGATCTTGGACCCGGCGCTGCGCACCGACAGCGCCTTCTTCGGCGCCATGTTCGATCCGATCAACGAACCCCGCGGATTCTTGCCGGCCAATTTCCGAAACAAACTCGAATTCGATGAATGCGGGCCCATGGCGCTGTGCGCGAGGCTTGGCGGGTAACGGCCGCCAGATTGGCGCGCTTGGCCGCTCACAAAAGAAACGCCAGCGCGGTTGCGCAGTCCTGCTCCACCTTCAGCGTCAATAATTCATCGGCGCGGGTGCGGCCGAGATTGACGGCGGCGACGGGCTTGCCGGCGCGGACCGCCATCTCGACGAAGCGGAAACCCGAATAGACCATCAGCGACGAGCCCACGATCAGCATCGCGTCGGCTTGAGTCAGGCGTTCGGAGGCCGCCAGCACCCGCTCGCGCGGAACATTCTCGCCAAAGAACACGACGTCGGGCTTCACGACGCCTCCGCAACTCGGACAGGACGGCACGTGGAAGGAGGAGAAATCGGCGCTTTCGAGGTCGGCGTCGCCGTCCGGCGCTTCGGCGGCCTCGAGATCGAGCCAGGCTGCGTTCCAACGGCCCAACTCTTTCTGCCACGTCTCGCGCGGCGTCCGCTCATCGCAGCCCATGCAGCGAACGACATCGATCCGCCCGTGCAGATCGATCACTTCGGCGCTGCCCGCGGCCTGATGCAGCCCGTCGACGTTCTGGGTTAGAAGAACTTCGCACTTGCCCGTGGCCTCAAGCCGCGCCAAGGCCCGATGGGCGTCGTTCGGGCGCGCCGCGCGAATTCGCCGCCAGCCGACGAGGCTGCGCGCCCAATAGCGCCGCCGCGTCGCTTCGTCGCCCATGAAGGCCTGATAGGTCACCGGCTGCGTCCGCTTCCATTTTCCGTCAGCGTCGCGATAGTCAGGGATTCCCGAGCGCGTGCTGCAACCGGCGCCTGTCAGCAGGAAGAGACTTCTCTGCCGCGCGATGAAGTCCTGTAGAGGGCCGCAATCCGTCATCGGATCAGAATATCGCGCCAGGAGCGATCTCGCCATATCTCATCGCAAAATCCCCATTTTGCCGGGCGAGTCCGCGCATCCGGAATTGCCCCCTGGCCCGCCGTCGCTGACGATCGAGGAGTCGCTCAGGGCCCTTCGACGATCTGCATCAATTGCGACGAGTCAATGCCTCCGGCCAGAAACTCGTCAAATGCCGCGCGCATTTTCTCGCCGATGGCGCGGCCCCGCACCATCGCCACGATCATCGCTTCACGCACGATGGCGCCTCGGTCGGGTTCGCCGACCGCCGTGAAGAAATCTCGGCGCCGCGTCTTCGAAAACGGCCGCGGTCAGGATTCCGGAGCGGTAGGCGCCGGTGTCGATCGAGATCCGGTAGTCGGTGACGACCGGCGCGTCGCCGACGATGGTGTGGCCGTGCACAACACGGCGCGGCAGCGGACCGCGGTGGTTCAAGAATTCGTCGCGAATCCAAAGCAGGTCCCGTTCCGATTGCTCGTCGAGCGGAACAAAAGGTCGGATGCCTGCATGGACGAACAGATTCGTTCCGTCGTCGTGCGTCAGCGGAAGATCGGCGAGAAAGGCGACGTGCCGCAGGAGGTCGGCTCGCTGCGACTTCGGGCTTTCCGGCGTCAGGCCATAACTCTGCAGAGCGTGCTCATGAAGCCGCTGCGCCCAGACGGGAAGCTCATCCCGCCCCGTCGCGGCCGTGACGAAGAGATCGTCATGGTTGCCGCGCAGACAGACGAACTCGTCCTCGCGCCGCTTCGGACCTGCGATGAGACGTTCGACGACTGCGAATGTATCCGGCCCTCGATCGACATAATCGCCGGTGAACACGATCTTGGCTCGATCGCCCCTCCGAGCTGCATCGGCCTCAATCCGATCCAACAGCAAGTCGAGAAGATCGGCGCGGCCGTGTATATCCCCGATGGCGTAGGTAATCGTTGTCATGGCGATCGAATTAGTGGGCGGGGCCTCAGGACGCAAGTCGCGCCTTGCGCCCACATCCCCGACGCGGCAAGACCTCGACTCGAGTTCGAGCGCGACCGCGGTGGATCCGTGTGTCCTGCGACGCGTAAGGCGCCCGCGACTGGAATCCGGCGCTCGACGACACGGCGTCACGTGACGCGACGGCGATCGAAGGCTTCCTATTCGCGAACTTGGGCCGACACCATTTCACGTCAGCATCGCGGCGGTCGATTCGCTTATTATTAGCGATTGGCGACAGTGTTTGAACAGGCGAATGCGTCGCTTCATAGACTTGATGCAAGTCAACACAATGTTTTTGAAAATAGTAGTCTATTTATTTTCACAAAACGCGTCGCGAGTCAGGTGAAGGATATTTCTCTATGAGAGAGTTTAAGCTTTTCCTACTGTAAATTATTTCTTCGACAAGCGGCTCACTCAGAAAATTCCAGGCCCCTCGAGACGAAGTTATCGGTTCGAACGTCGAGTTGAGAGGAGAAAGCGTCATGGCGGAACCAGCAACCAAGATCCCGGTGAAAACTGAGGCCAAATCTGCCGCTTCGCTTGGGACCCCAGCTCCCTGGGCGGCGTTTGACTCGCTTCGTCGCGAGATTGATCGACTTTTCGAATCCGCTTCCACAAATCCGTGGGCTCTGCCGTTGAGCCGGTCCGCGTTTGCGCTCGACCTTCCGTGGGGTCGTCCGGGTGCTTGGGCGATCAACCCGGCGGTCGATATCTCGGAGAAGGAAAACGAGTTCGAACTGTCGGCCGAATTGCCGGGGCTGACGGAGAAAGACGTGGAAGTGAAACTTTCGAACGGGAGTCTCGTGATCAAAGGCGAGAAGAGCGAGGAAAGGGAAGAAAAGGACAAGAACTACCATCTGTCGGAACGTCGTTACGGGTCGTTCCGGCGTTCCTTTGCGGTGCCTGAAGGCGTCGATTCCGGCAAGATTTCGGCGAAGTTCGCGAATGGCGTTCTGAAAGTGACGTTGCCCAAGAGCGCCGAAGCTCAGGCGAAGGAGAAGAAGATCGAGGTCAAATCGGCCTGACGGCGCCGCGGGCTCAGGCGCCTCAGCCGGATGGCTGAACCAGTGCCGCGCAGGCGCGCCGTCTCAAACCGGAGTGTTGGGCGGCAGGGGGTCGCAAGCGCGTCACGATTTAGGTTGGAGATGCGGCATGCGTATTCTAGGGTTGCTTTTCGCCGCGATTGTTGGCGTCGGCGCGTTGCATAGCGCTGCTGCCGACCAGGCTGGCGACGCGCAGGCAGGAGAAGCCTTGGCGATCCGCCTCTGTTCGCAATGCCATGCGATGCCTGCCCGCATCGCCGAAGGTCAAGGCAATCCGCTACCCGGGCGCTCGTTCCTCGAAATCGCCAAAGGGGAGAAAGCCGCGCCGGAAACACTGTGGTCGTTTCTGCGCACGGCTCACAATAGCGTCAGCCATCCCGGCAACATGCCGAGCCAGGACCTGACGGGGGAACAGATTCGCTTGATCTCAGCCTATCTCGCCGCGTTGCGCGCGGCGAAATGAGAAACCTCCGGTTTGCGGCGGATCCTGTGCAGGCGCTTCGATCGGGCGGGCGACAAATTCCGACCAAACTCGAAATAGTTGGCCCGATCTATCCGGGGCATACGGGCAAACGAGGAAACGCACGATGATATCCAGATGGATACAGGCGGGGCTCGGCGCCTTCTCCCTCGTGCTATTGGCGGCGCCCTGCGTTCTCGCGCAAACCCCGGCGCCGACGCCGTCGCCGTCCAATCAAGCCGCGCCGCAATTGGCGCCGGAGCAACTTGAGCAATTGCTGGCGCCGATCGCGCTTTATCCGGATCCCCTGCTCGCCCAGATCCTGATGGCGGCGACCTATCCGCTCGAGGTTGTCGAAGCCGACCGTTGGTTGCAGGCGCCGCAGAACGCAGCGCTCAAGGGCGATGCATTGGCGGCGGCGCTGGAACAGCAGGATTGGGACCCCAGCGTGAAATCGCTGGTCCCATTCCCGCGCATCTTGCAAATGATGGATAACGAACTCGATTGGACCGAACGCCTCGGCGAGGCCTTTCTCGCCGATCAGGCCGCAGTCATGGACGCAGTTCAACGTTTGCGAAGCCGGGCGCAGGCCTCCGGCCATCTCGCCACGTCGCCGCAGGCGGTCGTTACGCCGGAGGAGGAGGCGATCACGATCGAGCCGCCCAGCCTGACGCCTGTCTATTATCCGATCTGCGATCCATCAATTGTCTACGGTTCCTGGCCCTATCCGGCCTATTCGCCGTACTATTTCCCGGGCAATTTCGACGCAACTGTCGCTGGCGGTTTCGGTTGCGGCTGGATTGGGACGCCCATCGTCAGCGGTCTGTGGGGCTGGCACCGCTGGAACTGGCGTGGGCATCGGATCTACATTGACCGGCGGCGCTACACCGAACTCAATCGCAACGTTCCGCCGACTGGCGGGGAGGCATGGGAGCATGAAACCAGCCACCGGCGCGCGGTGCCCTATCAAAATCCGATAGCGCGCGAGCGATTCTCCGGAAGCGCGACGACGCCGGAGGCCGCAAATCGCGCCCGTGGATATCCGGCCGTCCCGGCCTTGCAACCCTATAACGCCCCGCGTCCCGCGCCGCCGACTTTTGAATCGTTCGGCCGCGGCGCGGAAGTGCGCACGCAAGCCGTGCGCGGCAACACGAGCCGCATGTCGGCGCCCACTTTCGCGCCGCACGCGGTCTCCCCTCCGCGCATTGCGCCCTCGGGCGGCGGCGGGATGCGTCGATGACCGCCCGCGGGGTTTTGAATGATGAACGCAGAAAGGTGGCTTCAATGAGCGGAGCGCAACTCGCTCGCCGAGATCGACCGCAAATAGGTCCGACGGGCGTCCTCGGGTTGACCTTGCTGGTCGCGATATTCGCCCTCTGCGGGACCGAAGCGGCCAAGGCGGCGGAAATGCTGTTCGCCTCGCCCCAACAGGGCGCGCAAGCCCTGGCGGCGGCATGGCGCAGCGACGACAAGCGCGCCCTTCTGGCCATCTTCGGACCCGCGGGGCGACCGCTTGTAACGTCCGGGGATCCGGTCGCCGAGAAGGAGGCGAGGAAGCGATTGGCGTCGGCTTATGACGAGGCCCACCGCCTCGAGGCCGAGGGGCCGCAAAAGATCGTGGTCGTCATGGGCAAGGAGGAATGGCCCTACCCGATACCCCTGGTGAAGCAAGGCGCCTATTGGCGTTTCGACGTCAAAGCCGGCTTCGAGCAGATCCTCGATCGGCGCGTCGGTCGGAATGAATTGCACGCGATCGAAACCTGCCGCGCCTATGTCGCCGCACAACGGGACTATGCGGCGCAGGATCGATTAGGCGACGGGATGCATGAATTTGCCGCGAAAATAGCGAGTTCCGCAGGAAAGCACGACGGGCTCTACTGGGACGCCTCCGCGGGAGCGGAGGAAAGTCCACTCGGGCCGCTCGTCGTTGACGCCGAGGCCTCGGGCTATCCCGCGCCGAATGCGCGACGACAGGCGCCGTTTCACGGCTATTTCTACAAGATCCTGACCCGCCAGGGGTCGAACGCCTCTGGCGGGGCCGAGGATTATGTCGTGCAGGGGCATTTGACCAAGGGATTTGCGTTGGTCGCCTTCCCCGCGATCTACGGGGATTCCGGCGTGATGACGTTCATAGTCAGCCAGCAGGGGATCGTGTTCGAGAAAAATCTCGGCCCGAAGACCGCGGAAATCGCGCGCCGCATGACGACCTACGATCCCGATGAGACCTGGAAGCCCGCGCGGCCGTGACGGTTGGGACTTCATGCGAAGCGCAGGTCTCGCCTTAGATCACGCCACCGAACGGGAGGCGTTCTTGCCAGGGCGCACTTCACCTCAAGCGCTGTTGAAATCGCCTCTTTGACGCGCTCGAGTCACACGAATTGAAGCCGAACGCGCAGGCTGGCATCTTTGGCCGCGCCGCCGACGCAACAAGCCTTTTCCAATATATCAACGCCACGCCTGCAGCGTCGTGCGGGATTGTCATTGCCCGACCTATGCGCCCGCTCCGGTTGCGCTGAGTCGATAGGCGCTTGGATGCCCCGCCTTCGCGGCAATTACGCCACTAGCGAGCAAGGATCATTCTCCCCGTCCAATATCGGGCGTTCGGGAGCTGACGCAAGGCAGTGTTTAAATCGATCAGACAAGGAAGTGTTTCTCGATTTCCCAGAGCGGCATCTTCGTCAGGTCCTTGTGGATTTCGAGGACCACCTTCGCCTTCACGTCCGGATGCAGCGCCTTTCGCAGGTCCGCAAGCGTGCGGGGCGGAGCCGCGATGACCAGCGCCGGCGCGGCGCGATCGCGCACGAACCGCTCGAGCGCTTCGGAGACGCGCTGCACGAAGCGGTGCTCCTCGATATCATGCCAATCCGTCGCCTCCACCGCGCTATGCCGGGTGGTATGCGCGCTCTTGAACGCCCGGCCGGGACGATCCGTTCCCTGCTCGTGCGTGGCCGGGTTTTCGTCGACAAAAACGCGTTCCGTCACGAAGTTGGCGAATTTTTCGTCGCCCTCGTTGCGTATGAACAGCGCCTTCTGACCGTCGCCGACGAAGATCAACGCGTTATGAGGGATGGTTGTCTTTTTCATCGCAATGTCCCGTCAATTAGCTTTCACGATAAGCAAGTCTTGTTTGCGAACTCCGTTCGAGCGGCAACGCCTCCAACACCCGATCTGTCGCGCCGGGCGTCCCTCGCGCGGTCCTGCAACAACGGACCAGAGCGATTGCCGCGCCGGAGAAGTCCATCCGAACTCCCGCGTCAGGGTCGTCGGTGTCTGTCAATCCAGCGCACCGTGCTCGCCTGCGCGCCCTTCACGCCTTTTTCCTCAATGAACGACACTTCGGACCCAACGGACAGACGATCGAAGTCCCCGTCGAGGACGGCGTTGCGGTGGAAGTAAATTTCACGCCCTTCCGGCGTTTCTAAGAAACCGCAATCCTCTCCGGCCAAGAATTTCGACACCCTCCCATGGCTTTCCTCGGGATGCGCCTTGACTTGACCCCGCTGCCCGCGCGCGGCGTCTTCGAGCTGGCGCACAGCGGCGTCGAACGCCGCCTTGATCGCAACCAGAACATGTTCGTGCTCAGGCGCGTCGCCGTGCCGCGCGCCCACGATGACGTCTTTATGACCGGGCAAGCCGATCTGCATGTCAACTTGGAAGATATCTCCGCCGCGATGCCGGGTCTGCGGCCCTGCGATCGCGATCCTGCAACTTGTTATTCGTGAGCTGAACTTTTCCAGGCGCTCCATCTGCTTGGCGATCGCGGTTCGGAGTTCCTCGGAAGGTTCGCAGTGTTGAAATACGATTTCGGCGGGAACCTGCATGGAATTGCCCTCATTTCTGAAACCGATCCTCCAGACGGCGCTTTGTCCGGAGCGACGGCCGTCTCGCGTCTTCACGGATGCGCGACGCGCCCTTGCTCATCATGTCCTGCGCCCCTTTCCCGCCTCGGCAGCGGCCTCCCTTGTTTTGAAATCGTCGAGAATGTCAGTGACCTCATCATCGCTGAGCTGATGGAAATCGACATAGAATTGCCCGATCGCGACAAAGTCCGAGGGAACTTCCAGACAAATCGTGACGTCCGCTTCTGCGCGCAAACTGGCGAGGGTATCGGGCGGCGCCACCGGGATTGCGAGAACAATCGACTTCGGCTCGCGCGCCCGGACCGCGCGCAACGCGGCGCGCGTCGTCGCTCCCGTCGCGACGCCATCGTCAACCACGATTGCGACCTTGCCCCTGATTTCGGGATGGCTTCGCCCTCTAAAATAAGCGTTCCGCCGTCGTTCGATCTCCGTGAGTTCGCGTCGTCGAGCGCTTTCGAACTCCGCATCGCTGACGCCCGCCAAACGAATGACGTCCTCGTTTCGGACGACAACCGGGCGCCCGCCGTCGGCGACGGCGCCCATGGCGAGTTCGCGCTGATATGGGACCCCGAGCTTGCGCACCAAAACGAGATCGAACTGCGCATGCAACGCCTTGGCGATTTCAACTCCGACAGGCACGCCTCCGCGCGGAAGCGCGAAAACGACGACCTCTTCGCCCTTATACCGCGCAAGCCCGTCCGCCAATCGGCGCCCCGCGTCGGAACGATCTTGAAAGGGCATCGACGTCTCCTCGCCCGGGCCGATTTTGCTTTCACTTTCTTTCGGACCGCGCCGCGAACTCAATCAGTTCAACCCAATCAACTGTCATAAGAACTCTCCCTGCTGTTGCGCATCGACGCTTTGACGCATGTCAAGGACGCCGAGCCAATTGCGCGGAAGCGTGCATTTTGCCTAGGGTTTCGCGGACTGAATTCGCATTCCACTTCGGCGACATGTTCCGTTCCTCTCGGCCAGGCTTGCGAAGCTGTGCGCTGCGAAGCCTACCGAAGCGGATCGACGCACGCGGAGACGCTGATGACGACGATAGCTCTCGCCAGTGCACCGTTGCGGCTCTTGTTTGATCGCCTCGACTTCGCTCCGCGACCGCTGGAAGCAGGGCTCGCCGCGGCGCTCGAGGCGTGGGAGCGTCTGCGCGTCGGACGCGTCGCGCCACGACTTCCTCTTCCCGGCGGCGCATTTGGACCGGACGTTTCGGTATTCATGCGCGCCGAGCGAGGACGGGATTACCTGGCCGAACATGTCGGCGTCCGGCTCGAGGACCTCCTCGGCGCCCTGGCGCCCGGCGGCCCATTGAGCTCGGCGTCGCAGCCTCGTCAGGCCGTGCGGTTGCGGCGCCTGATCGACCTGGCCATTCAAAAGGGCGAACCGGTGCTCGCCGCCTTTTCGAACAAAGGAACGGGCGCGGGGTCGACACTGGATATGATAGCGGCGCCGGTCGCCGACTCGGACGGACGTCTTCGCGGCGCGATCGTCGCCTATCAAGCGCGCCCCAGCACTGCGGCCGAACCGCGGGCGTATGAACCCATCAGCGAGGACATGCGCCCCGTGGTGTTTGCGTTGGGAGATTCGCTCGCCTTGACGGCGACGATCGCCGCACGGCTCGGGGTTGTCGTTTCGCCGCACGAGGTGCGCGACTTCGAGGACGGCGAGCACAAGATCCGGCCGTTGGCAAACGTGCGCAATCGCGACGTCTATGTCGTCGCAAATCTGGCGTCTTCTGCAGGGCAAAGCGTCAATGACAAACTGTGCAAGCTGTTCTTCTTTGTCGGCGCCTTGAAGCAATCGGCGGCGCGCCGCGTCACTCTCGTCGCGCCCTATCTCTGCTATGCGCGCAAAGAGCGGCAGACCAAGCCGCGAGATCCCGTCGTCACCCGCTATCTCGCTCAATTGCTCGAAGCGGTCGGCGTCGGCTGCGTCGTCACCGTCACCGCGCATGACCTCGCTGCTTTCCAGAACAGTTTTCGCTGCGGAACCGAGCACCTCGACACATATGCTCTTTTCGCGCGGGCCTTGGCCGGACGCCTCACCGGGCGGCGCGTCTCGGTGGTCTCTCCGGATCCGGGAGGTGAAAAACGCGCCGAATTATTCCGGCAGATGTTGGAGCGCGCGCTTGCCGCGCCCGTCGGCAAGGCGCTTGTCGACAAGAGCCGAAGTCTCGGCAAGGTCACCGGCGAATTGTTCGCAGGCGATGTTGAAGGGCGGATTGCCGTCGTGCTCGACGATATGATCAGCACGGGAGGCACCATGGCTCGCGCGGCCGAGGCCTGTCGCGCGCGCGGCGCAGCCGAAGTGATCGCCGTCGCAACGCATGGGCTGTTCGTCGACGGCGGCAAAGCCGCACTTTCGGCTTCGGCGATTGGCGAGATTTGGGTCACGGATTCGGTTCCGTTGCCGAGTTCGCTGAAGGCGGCGACAGACCGCAAACCTGTGCATGTCGTACCGATTGGCCCGTTGCTGGCAGGCGCCATCCATCGACTGAACGCGGGCGGCTCGATCAACGCATTGCTTGAGCATGAACCGATAGGCTGACCCTGCCCCGTCGCGCGCCGCCGCTCGCGCCCTGCTAATGGGCTAAAGTTCACTGAGCCGACCGAGCGCCTTTTCCGCCAGCCCTATATATTTTGCGGCCTGCGGCTCCCATCGCGCGGCTTCTCTCGGCGCCGGGTCCAACAAATGCGAAAGCGACAGGCGTGCGCGCAGCAAAGCGCGCCGCGCCGCGTGGAGCCAGAACAGGCGGCCGGAATCCGGCCATCCCAGGCTCTCGGTCAGTCTCTTCAACAACAAGGGCCCCAGCCTATCGAAGCCAAGGCGATCGCATTCCATGGCGAGATAGGCGATTTCGTCGATCGGATCGACCTGACGCAAAGTCGCGCTGAATTCCAGGCAATCGAATATGACGATCCCGTTCTGAAAGCAGACATGCTCCGGCTTCAGGTCGCCATGCCCGTCGACGAGCAAGCCTCCGGCGGCCCGGCCTTCGAGAAGCGATCGGTTGGCGACGAGCGCATCGTCCATTCGCAGCAATGCGGACGGGGCGCGCCCATGGTCGATCTTGAAACTCCGCCGCGTCAATATGTCACGGTTCTCGGCCTGCTCGGCCTGCAGCCGTCGAAAATACTCGCTCGGCGCGACAGTCGGCCGCTCGGCGGCGTGATAGAATTTGGAGAGCACGCCGGCGAGACGCTCTATGTCCTCGGGCTCGATCCTGCGCGTCGCTATTTTCACGTCGAGCATTTGATCGGAGGGAAGCCGGCGCATGACGACCAGCCAATCGACAACCTTCCCGCCGCCATCGATCCTCAGCCCACGCGGCGCCTCGAGAGCAATCGGCGCAACACGAAGATATACGTCGGGCGCCAGTCGTCGATTGAGCTTCAGTTCCGCGCGGCAATCGGCTTCGCGCGCTTCGAGCGTCGAGAAATCGAGATAGGCAAAACGCACCGGCTTCTTCAGCTTGAACGCGCTCTCGCCAACGAGAAACACCCAGGACATGTGGGTTTCGATCCGCTCGACGCGGTCCGCGGCGTCGAGATACGCCGCCGGCTGCGACAAGAAATCGACCTTTTCCGCCAGGCTGACGCGGTCCGCGCGAATATTTGCGCCTCGGTCTCCGCCGCCGTGGTTGTCCGTCATCGAGACCGCCGATCCAGGTTTTCTTTGAACGTGTCGTCTGAACCTTCGGTCAAAGCCGAGACGCCGGCAAGGGGTAGGCCTGCGACTTGGAGGCTCCCCTTTGCGGCCCTATTGTTCTGCATCCCGGACGCGGAAAACTGCGCGTTTGGGGGGATGCAGGAGGCCTCTCGGCAGACGGGACGTCGGACGCCGACGATCCTCGCAAAGCATGGAATTGTGGTGCATAAAGGCCCGAGGTCGAACCGCGGCGGCGATGCCCATGACCCGAGATCGTGAATTGGAGCGGCGCGATGTTTTCATCCCGCCATGGCGCTTGCCGGGCGTCCTATGTGCGCCGGCGCATCCCCGCGGCCTGATCGTATTTGCGCACGGCAGCGGCTCGAGCCGGTTCAGTCCGCGCAACCTCGCGGTCGCCGAAGCGCTGAACCTCGCCGGCTTCGCGACGCTGCTGTTTGATTTGCTGATGCCGGACGAAGAAGAAAATCGCAACAAGGTCTTCGATATTCCGCTGCTGGCCGAGCGCCTGATCGGCGCTGTCCGATGGATCGACCGAGATCCGAAGATCTCGAAGCTTCCGTTGGGCCTTTTCGGCGCCAGCACGGGCGCCGCCGCGGCTCTCGTCGCGTCGGCTCAACTCGGCGACCGGGTCGGCGCGGTCGTGTCCCGCGGCGGCCGACCGGATCTTGCCGGCGGCGCCTTGGCCTCGGTTCGCGCCCCCACGCTACTGATCGTCGGCGGCGATGACGGAATCGTCGTTGACCTGAACAGGAACGCGCTGGTGAAAATGACCACAGAGAGGCAGCTTCGGATCGTTGCGGGCGCCACGCACCTATTCCCGGAGCCCGGCGCGATGGAGATGGTGGTCAAATATGCCGAGCGCTGGTTTTCTCAACATCTAAATCTGGCCCCGGCATAATTGAGATTGCGACCGCTTTGAGATCCGCAGCCCAATCGAGCAACCCCGCGCGACGAGACCCGGGAACGATACGGCTCTTTCTCTGCGGCGATGTGATGACAGGGCGAGGCCTGGATCAAATCATGCGTTCTCCCTGCCGCCCCGGCCTCCACGAGGGCTACATGCATTCTGCAATCGACTATGTCCGACTTGCCGAAGAGGCGAATGGCGCAATCCCGCGAAATGTCGACCCCTTTTATGTCTGGGGCGCCGCTTTCGGGTCATGGGATCACATGCGTCCCGACCTGCGCATCGCCAATCTGGAAACCGCGATCACGCACTGCGAGGCTTATGTCCGCAAAGGAATCAACTACCGGATGAGCCCGGAGAACGCCGATTGCCTCGCCGCGGCCGGCATCGATTGCTGTGGTCTTGCCAACAATCACGTGCTCGATTGGGAGCGCGCCGGCCTGATCGACACGCTGGCGACGCTCGATCGACTTGGCGTCAAAAGCGCAGGAGCGGGCCTGGATATCGACCGAGCAAAAAGGCCGGCGGCGTTCGAAGTGGGCGCCAAGGGGCGCGTCCTGGTCTTCGCCCTGGGTTCGACTTCGAGCGGCATCCCCAAGGATTGGAGCGCGCGGCGAAGCGCGCCCGGCGTTTGGCTGGCGAGCGAGCTTTCCGAGGCGGGCGCCATGAAGATTGCGGAACATATCGCCAACTATCGACGGCCCGACGACCTGGTTGTGGTTTCCATCCACTGGGGCCCGAACTGGGGTTATGAGATATCCGCGGAACAGCGGCAGTTTGCCCATGCGCTGATTGATTCCGCCAATGTCGCGGTCGTCCACGGGCATTCTTCACACCACGCAAAGGGCATCGAGCTCTATAGAGGGCGACTGATCCTCTACGGCTGTGGCGACTTCCTCAACGATTACGAAGGCATTCGGGGATACGAGGAGTATCGAGCGGATATCGCGCTGATGTACTTCGCGGACATCGAAGCCAAGAGTTCGCGACTCGCCGGCCTGACGGTGATCCCCCTGCAGATCCGGAAACTTAAGCTTGTTCGACCCTCGCCTTCGGACTGCGCCTGGGTCGGCGAAACGCTTGACCGCGAGAGCCGCAGCTTCGGCCTGCGCGCGTCGTTCGAGGCGCAAGATCGAATTGGCATGGTCGAGCTGTGACCTGCCAGTAGAGGACAGCGGAATGGATAGGGCTTCGGAACAAGGTACGTGAATGGCGCGCGGCTGAATGGCGCCGCGTCCAATTCAGTCCTCAATGTTCTCATGCACGGCGGCCTGGCCGCGCTTCCAATAGGCCGCGGCGCGGATGCGGGACTTGTCCCAGCCGCGCTCGTTACAAAGAACCTGGCGCACCGCCCGGATCGAGGCCGCCTCGCCGGCGGCCCAGATGTAGCCTTCGCCCGAGGGCAGAGGGAATTCTCGGACGGCGGCGACCAGCGCATCCTCTTCCTGTCTCGAGCCCGCAGCGTCGCGATACAACCAATGCGTTTGCAAATCCGCCGCGGTTTCGAATTCGATCCGACCCGAAGGGTCCGGCGCTTCGAGGATCGCGGCGACGAGCGCCCTTGCCGGCATTTCTTCGAGCCGGCGCGCGATCGCGGGCAATGCCGTGTCGTCCCCGATCAGCAGATGCCAATCAAAGCCCGTGGGAATGACAAAGGAGCCCCGGGGGCCGCCGACTCCCAGCCATTGCCCCGGCCGGGCCGATTGCGCCCATTGCGAGGCGGGGCCGGGATGGTTGAGGACAAACTCGATGTCGAGTTCCAGCGACTCGCGATCGAAGCGTCGGGGCGTGAAGTCCCGCGCGATCGGCTTAGGTTCGCCCTCGGGGAACACGGACCCGTTCGGTCCCTGGCTCGGACGCGGCGGCTTTGTCGTTCCCGGCGCAGGAAAGAACAGCTTAACGTGATCGTCGAACGAAGCGCTGACGAAATCGTCGAGTTCGTTTCCCGTCAGCGTGACCCGGGTCAGATGGGGCGTAAGGGGGCGCACGCTCTTGACCTCGAGCGATCTGAATTTCACGGGATGGCGAACGCGGGCGACGCTGAGTTGCGATGCCGGGTGCATTTCAGACATCTCCATCGTGGATCATTGCCGCCAGCGCTGTGAGCCCGATACCCGCATCGCGCCCCGCGGCGCTGACCGCCGCCCGTCACAATTTCGAAAATTCGACTCCGCGACCTTCATAGCCCGCGATGTGGGGAAGACGATAGACCGGTCGCGCGCGCAGCATCGTCGGCAAGATATCGGCTAGGTCGCCGCTGTCCGAGGCCGGAGCCAAGAATAGTTGCCGATACAGTTGAACTCCGGCGCCGATCGCGCCGTCAAAGACCGGCGCGTGTGCGCAGATACGATACGGCGCCGACAAAGCGATCCGTCACGCCGCTCGCAAGATCAGCCGCCTGTCCCGGAACACGTTCGACCTGGCGGGCGATCGCCTCTGCAAATGGCTGCGCGCCGGCCAATGGCGCGAGCGATGTCTCGACCTTCGGCGCGGGAGGCAATTCCGCTGATATCACCTTCGGCTCGAGGGGACGCGGTTGCGGGATAGGCGGGGAAATCATGGCGCTCTTCGTCGTAGATCTCGGCTCCGGCTTGCGGTTCGGCATGGAACCGGAAGCCGGCCTCGCATCGTCCGCGAGTTGCCCCGCAGAAACGAGCGTCAGGTGAGAAAGCGCGGCGCGTTCCTGGAACGCGGCGAGCCGCTTTTCGTCATCGGTGAGCAAACCGACCGAAGGTTCGTCAAAGGCTCGCGCATCCAGCTTCGGGCGCATGGCTGTCGCCGTCGGGCTCGGCGACCGGCTCGAAAAAGCAAATCCGGCACCGACGGCGAGCGCCGAGAACGTCAAAACCACGGCAATGGCGGCCCAATATTGCCGCGATCTCGTCGGGATGCTCGCAGTTGAAGGGACCACAAACGATTCGATCGCCAGCATGACGGCCTCGTACAAAATTCTGTCGGCGAGTGGGGCGTGACAATTTCCGGAAGCCGGATGCCCCCGCGGACTCGCGCGCCGTCCGTCGCCAGACGCTGCTGAAATACAGGTTCAGCGAAAGTTGTGGCGCGATTTCGTCGCGACTGCGCCTTTTTCGGCGCCGGCCGCGTAATTCCGCCGCGGTGAGGACAATTCGCAACATTAGGGGTCCGGCGGCCGCTGCGGCGCAGCTTTCGCCCGCCGAATCGTGCTGGTATCGAGGGACGTCGACTGAAGCGAGGAGCCTGCGGAAAATGGATCGGGTTGCAAGGGTCTGCCTCAAAGGCAACGCGGAATCCGGCCCTCCCTTCATCCGGCCGGCGCTTTACGATAATCGCTGGGAAGCGCCGAAATGAGCGCGCAATCCGTCGACTTTGACGCGCTCATCGTCGGGGCCGGCGTGATCGGCCTTGCGGTCGCGCGGGCTCTGGCGCGATCTGGACGCTGGGTCGTGGTCCTCGAGGCCGAAGGCGGGATTGGAACCGGCGCGTCCTCGCGCAATAGCGAAGTGATCCATGCCGGCCTGTACTATCCCCGGGATAGCCTGAAGGCGCGCTTTTGCGTCGAGGGCCGGCGTCGGCTCTATGATTACTGCGCCGAGCATGGCGTTCCTCACCGAAAATGCGGCAAGCTGATCGTCGCCTGCGAGGCGAGCGAACTCGCGGCGATCGAAGGGCTCGCCCGGCGCGGCCAAGACAACGGCGTCGAAGGGCTGAAGCTGCTGAGCCGCTCCGAGGCGCTGGCGCTGGAACCGGAAGTCAGAACCTTCGGCGCGTTGCTGTCGCCGGAGACCGGGATTCTCGACAGCCACGCCTACATGCACGCTCTGCAAGGCGACGCCGCCGAGCAGGGGGCGGTCTTCGCCCTCCGGACGCCCTTCGCGAGGGCGTCGGTGGACGGATCGGCCCTGCGCATTTTTGCCGGCGGCGCCGAACCGACCGAGGTCACGGCGCGTCTGCTGGTCAATTGCGCCGGTCTGCACGCTTCCGCCGTCGCGCGCGCAATCGAAGGCGCCGATCTCGCCAGCATTCCGGAAACGCGCTATGCGAAGGGCAATTATTTTGCCCTGGGCGGCCGCGCTCCGTTTGGGCGGCTGATCTATCCGGCGCCGCAGGTTCACGGTCTCGGCGTGCATCTTACCTTCGACCTGGCCGGACAGGCGCGCTTCGGTCCTGATGTCGAATGGGTCGACAAACTTGAATACGGCGTAGATCCGACACGGAGCGAGGGTTTCGCGGAGGCGATCCGTCGCTACTGGCCGGGCTTGCCCGATCGGGCGCTGACGCCCGCCTATTCCGGCGTTCGGCCGAAGCTCTCGGGACCCGACGATCCCGCTGCGGACTTCCGAATCGAAGTCGACATTCGGGGAGCCGCCTCGCTCGTGCATCTTTTCGGCATCGAGAGCCCCGGGTTGACGTCGTCATTGGCGATCGCCGACCACGTGCTTGGCTTGGTCGGCTGAAAGCCCCGCATGGGCCTCGGGAAGCGCGCTGAGGCGGCTTTCGCTTGCGTTCGCGCCTGCGCTACAATCGCTGGCGTCGCCGCGAATGGCAAGCGCGCCGCGGCAGGGGAGGACGGACCAGATGAAAAGCTTTCAAGTCGTCGACTTCGGCGGTCCATTACAGCCCGCGGACCGGCCCGATCCCCACGCCGCCGGCCACGAAGTCATCCTCGCCGTTAAAGCCGCCGGCGTTTGTCACAGCGACCTGCATATCTGGGAAGGCAGCTACGACCTGGGCGCCGGAAAGCGACTGATGCTGAAGGATCGCGGCATAAACCTGCCGCTGACGCTCGGCCACGAGACCGCTGGCGCAATCATTTCGGTCGGGCCGGACGTCACCGACCGAAAGGTCGGCGAAATGTGCCTCGTCTATCCCTGGATCGGCTGCGGCGTTTGTCGGGTATGCCGGAACGGATACGAAAATCTCTGCATGAAGCCGCGCTGCCTCGGCGTGCATTGTGACGGCGGCTATTCCGATCAACTCGTCGTTCCACACTCGAAATATCTATTGCCGCTCGACGGCCTCGATCCCGTCGTCGCGGCGCCTTTCGCCTGCTCGGGCGTGACGACCTATTCCGCGCTGAAAAAACTGGGCGCCGTCGTCAAGGAGGAGCCTGTGCTGGTGATCGGCGCCGGCGGGCTGGGGCTGATGTGCCTCAGCATTCTCAAGGCCCTGGGCGGCAAGGGGGCGGTGGTGGTCGACATCGACAAGCAACGCCGCGCGGCCGCCCTGGAGGCCGGCGCGCTCGCGGCGGTCGACGGATCGGCCCCCGACGCGCTCGGCGAGATCCGCGCCGCGCTCGGCGGACTGGGCTGGGCGGCGATCGATCTCGTCGGCAGCCCGGCGACCGCGGCGCTCGCCTTCGATTCGCTCGCCAAAGGCGGCAAGATGATCATGGTCGGCCTGTTCGGAGGGGCGGCGCCCTGGTCGCTGCCGCTGATCCCGATGAAGGCAGTCTCGATCGAAGGCAGCTATACCGGCAACCTCGCCGAGACCCGCGAGTTGCTCGAACTGCTGCGGTCAGGCGCGGTGGCGCCTATCCCGATTCAACGTCGTCCGCTCCGCGACGCCAGCCAGACGCTGGAAGACCTCAAGGCAGGACGCATCGTCGGCCGAGTCGTACTGACGCCCTGACCGGCGCCGCAGGGGAAATTCGATCAATATCCGGCCATACAGTCGTTGTAGCGGCCCCAGTAGTTTTGCCGCCAGGCCGCCGAGCCGGTGGCCGCGCCACCGACCGCCCCGGCGCCGGCCCCGATCGCCGCGCCGGCGCCGACCGAATTGTGCCCGCCCACGAGAGCGCCGATTCCCGCGCCCAAAAGGGCGCCGCCGACCGCGCCGCCGACCGCATTGCCGGCAGTCTGATTGTTGGCGTAGACGCGGGCCTCATGATCGCAATAGGCGCGACGGGACTGAGCCTCGGCGCCCGTCTGTGCAGAGGCCGCGAGCGCAGCCCCGAGCGCGACCACCACGACATTTCGAACGCCAGATCTCATGGCTCTGCTCCACTGCTTGACGTCCTCGTTTCGAGAACTCTTGCTGGACGCGTTCCGGGCCGTTTTACGAGGCCCGGGAGCGCGCGCGTCCCCATCAAGGTTCGCGCTTTCGGACCACAAAGCCGACCCCAGAAGGCCCGTGAGGCCGCGGCTCGCGGCGTCTCAACGGCCTTCAAGCGCCCACCGTTGGGAAAACAGTCGGATTCCCGGCCGCAACGCCTCGCCGCAGAAGCGTGAGCGCCTTGCGGCGGGAGCCGGGCTACGCCACAGCGTCCTTGGTGGCCTTCACCGGACGGGCGCGAATGATCTTGCGCGCGGGCTTAGCCTTAAAGACGGTCGGCTCTTTGGTGAAGGGATTGATGCCCTTGCGCGCCTTGGTCGCCGGCTTCTTGATGACGACAAACTTCGCAAAGCCGGGAACTACAAAGGCGCCGTTCTTCTTCAGTTCTTTATAGCCGATTTCGGACATGATCTCGATGACGCCCTTGACATCCTTTTTCGAGAGTTCGCTCGGATGCTGCTCGGAGATCTTTTGAATGAGATCGGACTTCGACAATAGTTTGCTGGCCATGGTTTGCTCCCCAATTTCGAATCAGGCTTCCGTCAGTTTATCGCAAGAAGGGGCGTCATGGGGGCTCTCGTCATCCAAAACACGGGGAAAGTCGCAATCGGCGCCCTTGCAACTCGGTCGGAGGCGGGCGTGGCGCCCAGCCCGGCCATTGCACGTGGCGTCCGCGCATATTGGGCGGGGCGTTTGAGCGTCCTGCAATGAGGTTTGCGTCCGCGGTTCGCCTCATCCTTGGGTCTAGGACCCCGGCTAGGCGCTTGACCTGACCGCCGTTCATGAACATCATCGAGGTTCATCCAGGGCGGTCACGTGTATGTGAACGCGGTTGAATGAGCCCCAGGGACGGCTCCGGCGTAGGACCAGGAGCAATCCGCGTCGCCGTGCGCCGTCCGGGAGCGGAAATGCGCTTGTGATTAAAGAGGAACAGAAATGCAAAACGAAGACACGAAGTCGCACATCAATCGCCGGACCGTTCTCCTGGCCGTCGCCGGCGCCGCGCCGCTGGTCATGCTGGCCTCGTCCGCGCAGGCCAAGATGGCGCAGACGGCCGTCGCCTACCAAGCGGACCCTAAAGACGGCAAACAGTGCGATCAGTGCTCGTTCTTCATTGCGCCCAATGGCTGCAAGATGGTCGATGGCGACATCAGCCCGACCGGCTATTGCAAGTTGTGGAACAAGAAGGCGAGTTGATCGTCTGCGTTCCGCAGCGGGGCGCAGGGATGGCAGGGCGCGGCTGAAGCTGACGCCCTGCTCATTATGTAAGTGGCGGGCAATCTAGACCTGCCGCGCGGACGCTTCCTAGCCTCTTCCCATTCTTTCTGAGCCTGACCCGCCCGGCGCCGCCGCACTTGGGCGAGGTCCCAGTATTCCCTCTGCGACCAGCCCCGGGCGTTAGCCATTTGCGGCGCGCGCCGCCCGTTGCTTCGGCGCGCGCGCCGGCTGGCTAAGTCTTGGACGACATCGGCGCCGGCCCGATGGGGATTCTCGACGCGCGCAGAGCGTTCTACCGGAACGACGCCCCCCCAATTTCAGCCGAGCGCGCCAACTTGCCCGGATCGCAGGCGGCTTTGCCGGCGCCGCTTGGCGCGGCGAATTCCTTCAGCTTCAAATTCCGTGTCGGACACCCGCTGACGCTCGTCGCTTTAGCAGCGGGAACCGCGGCGTTGGCCTCTCGATGACCCTGTCAATGACGGCCGCGCGAAGAGATGGCCCCGCTAACCCAGGATGCCCTTAAGCAGGATCTTCTCTACCGCTTGCGCCAATTCCTCCGGCGGCGGCGTCTTCTGGCGAATTCGACCGCTGATCAGCAGAGTCGCCAGCCCATGCATCAGCGACCAGCAAGCCAGAAACGCGACCTCGCGTCGCGGTCGTGGAACGAGTTCGGCGACACGAGCCAAGAACAGTCCGTAGACCGAATCCGAATTATCCTTGAGATCCTCGCTCGGCGTCGGCGGCGCGCCGCCGAACATCACGCGGAAAAGGCCGGGCCGGGCAAGCGCGAAGCGGACATATACAACGCCGAAGGCGAGCAGCGCTTTCTTGGCGTCCCGGTCGTCGGCGGCGCGGAGTTCGCCATAGAGTTCTGCAAATCCGCGACGCGCAACCTCTCCCATCAACGCGGCCTTATCGGCGAAATGGCGATAAGGCGCCATGCCGGAGACGCCCGCCCGCTGCGCAAGGTTGCGCAGGGCGACCGCGTCCGGCCCGTCCCGCTCGACAGTTTCCAGCGCCAACGCAACCAGCGCGTCGCGGAGATCGCCGTGATGATAGGCGCCGCGCCTAGACGTTGACATCTCATATATCTCGTGATGTATGCATGTTATACATCGATAGTTTGCCGCCCGCAACCGCGCCTCCATGCCCTACCCATTCAAGGATGAACTCTTCAACGCGCAGTGGCTGCGCACCGCCGGGCACGCCTACGCCGGCGGCGCCGATCTCGGCGAATGCCTCGCCGCCGCCAGGGCCATTCGCGAGCCGAACGTCAATTCCTGGCGCGACGCCTGGCTTTTCATGGCGGATCGGGTCGCGAAGGCGGGCGAGGCGAGCCTTGCCGCAGGACATCCCGTGAGCGCGCACAGCGCCTTCCTGCGGGCATCGAACTACTACCGCACTGCCTATGTCTTCATGATCGGACCCAATCCCGCGGCCTCGTTGCTCGACGCCTACCGGCGCCATCGCGAGATGTTCCTATTCGCGTTGGCGTCGCGCCCGCGATGGGGCGAGAGGATCGAAATTCCATTCGAAAGCAAGATATTGCGCGGATATTTCTTCGCCGCTCCCGACAGCGGGCCGCGCCCGACCCTCATCGCCACCGGCGGATACGACAGCACCGCCGAGGAAGTTTATTTCTTCAGCGGCCCTGCCGCATTGGCCCGAGGCTACAATTTCGTCTGCTACGACGGACCTGGCCAGGGCGCCGCGCTGATCGAGGATGGGATGACCTTCCGTCCCGACTGGGAAAATGTTGTCGCTGCAGTGCTCGATTGGCTCCGACGACGCCCCGATGTCGATCCTAAGCGCATCGCGCTGATGGGCCTGAGCTTCGGCGGCTACCTCGCGCCGAGAGCCGCAAGCGGCAATTCCTCGCTCGCCGCCTGTATCGCCGACCCCGGCGAATACAGCACTCTCGAAGAGGTCAAGACCCGCATGCCGGGACCGTTGGCGCGCCAATTGCCGGACGGCGCTCTTTTTTGGCGCGAGGCGATCGACGCGCTTATGCGACTTAGGCTTCGCCATCCGACCAAGGGCTGGGCGATCCGGCGGGGACTCTGGGTTCATGGCGTCGAACGCCCGATCGACTACCTGCGCCTGACCGCGCAATATACGCTCGAGGGCCGGGTCGACCGCATTCGATGTCCGACGCTGATAACCAGCGCCGAGAACGACGCGATCGGCGCCACGAGCGCCAAGCTGTTCGATCTCCTGATTTGTCCCAAGACCTATCTGCGTTTCCGTTCGGCCGATGGCGCGGGGGAACATTGCGAAGTCGGCGCTCGCTCGCTTTTCAACCAACTCGCTTTCGACTGGCTCGATCCGATCATGAAAGCTGTCGCCGCTTGAGAGCGCAGCCACGCCCCCCGCGCGTCTTCAACCGCCTGGAGCCGAACATGAATTCCCTAACGCCCGAATGGCAGAATTTCTTCGTCGCCGAACTCGGCGCGCTCTCGGCGCTAACCGGCCTCGTCGTCGTCGCGATCTCGATCAATCTGTCGCGAATTCTCAGCATCCCGAATTTGCCCAGCCGCGCCGGCGAGGCGCTTGTCATGCTTGTCGTGGCCATCGTCGTCGCGAGCGTCGCGCTCGTCCCGGGTCAGCCTGCGCTGGCGCTCGGCATTGAAGTCTGCGGCGTCGGCCTTATTGGACTGGCCGCCCCGGTCAACAACCAACTGGGGTTTCGACCCTCGGTTCAGGGGGTCACGACGGCAATGAGGATAAGCCGCGTCGCTGTCGGCGTGGCGGCGACGGTGCCATTCGTCGTCGCGGGAGCGGCGCTGATCTTGAACCGCGATGGCGCCCTGTATTGGATCGCGGCCGGAATGATCGTCTCGCTTGTCGCCGGCGTCTGGAACGCCTGGATCTTGATGGTCGAGATTCTGCGATAGGCGATCGCGGCGATTTCATCGGCTTCGGGGCTCGCCGGACGATGAGGCAATGTTGATAATCGGACCGGGATTGGCCTAACTCCCCGCCTGCGACGTTTCGCGTTCGCGCCCCAGATTTCCCCTCTGACGGCTGTCCGAAGCGTAGAAGAGGCTATGCCGATGCAAACGAAACCGATCCTCTTCGGCGTTCTGGCCCTGGCCTGGGCGAGCGCGCCGGCGCCGGCCTCACCAGAAGGCGCTGCGCCCTTGCTCGGCGCTTCGGCCTACGGCGACTGGCGGACGGACACGCCCGGCGCGCGTCGAAAATTGACTCCGGCGGACTTGCCTCCGCCGCGGGCGACGCCGTCCGCCGGCAATCCCTCGCGGGTTGTGGCGCGTCCGAACGGCGCCGCCCTTCATGTCCCCGAGGGATTTGCCGTGGAATTATTCGCCAGCGGGCTGCAACAGCCGCGCGCGGCGCGCGTGGCGCCCAACGGCGATATATTTGTCGCCGAGAGCGGCGCCGGCCGGGTGCGGGTCTTTCGCGAGACAGGCGACGGCGCTCCGCCGACTTCACAGGTCTTCGCCTCCGGCCTCGATCGCCCCTTCGGCGTCGCGTTCTATCCGCCGGGGCCGAACCCGACTTACGTCTACGTCGCTGCGACTGATCAGGTCGTCCGCTTCGCCTATCGCAGCGGCGATCTCACAGCCTCGGCCTCGCCGGACGTCGTCGTGCCCTCGCTGCCGGCCGGCGGCGCGCATTGGACGCGCGACATCGCCTTTTCCGCGGACGCCAAGACCATGTTTGTTTCCGTAGGTTCGGATTCCAACGTCGCCGAGTCCATGCCCCGTTTGTCCGGCTCCGATCTGGCCGCGTTTCAGGCAAGTCATCCGCTCGGCGCGGCCTGGGGCGGCGAGGAGAACCGGGCGGACGTGCTCGCGTTCGATCCCGACGGCGCGCACATGCGCATCTTCGCGACCGGCATCCGCAATTGCTCCGGACTGACCCTCCAGCCGGAGACTTCCGACCTCTGGTGCGTCGTCAACGAGCGCGACGCGCTGGGCGATGACCTGCCGCCGGATTATGCGACGCGCGTGCGCGAAGGCGCGTTCTATGGTTGGCCCTGGTATTATATCGGCGCCAACGAGGACCCGAAGCACAAACACGAGCGGCCCGATCTCGCCGGGGAGATCGCGATCCCCGACGTGTTGTTCCAGCCGCATTCTGCGCCGCTCGGCCTCACTTTCTACGAAGGCGCGCAATTCCCGCCCGATTACAAGGGCGACGCCTTCGTGGCGTTCCACGGTTCATGGAACCGCGCGAAGCGCACGGGATACAAGGTCGTTCGCTTAATCATGAAAAACGGCGAGCCGACCGGCGAATACGAGGACTTTCTCGTCGGCTTCGTCGTCGACGATTCTCGGGTCTGGGGCCGTCCGGTCGACGTGGCGGTCACCCGCGAAGGCGCCCTGCTCGTGACCGACGACGGCGGCGGCGCCATCTGGCGCGTCATCTACAGGGGGCCTTGAAGCGAGACTCTGATTGAGACATCAGGCCTGGTACCGGAACAGACCGGGCGCGATCAATCCGGACTTGGGCGGTCGCTCGCTGTCCCGACCCGGCCGGCCGAAAGCGGAACAGAAGCTTTACCGACGACAGGAGACGAAAGTGAACCACCGCACGGCCTCGCGCCGCGGCGACGTCCCTACCATTGCGGCCATGGCTTCGTATCGGCCGATGGACGCAAGCCAACCAACCCGACGCTTGCCGGTCGGCTGAGTCCGCCGGAAAGAGGAAGTCATCGCGAATATCCCCCCGCTTTGAGAAAATTGAGTGCGGAGCGCTGCGCGACAATGGCTTCGGCCCAAGCCGGCGTGGCTTCACCCGGCCCGCGACGGGGGACGATGATTGGGGCGACGGTTCGGGATTTCTGCGCGACCTGTTTGAGGATATCCTGCATCTGATAAATCACGTCTTTACCCTTCCTCGTTTCGCCCGTTTTGAATCGGGCGTCCGCCTCGAACCACGCCCGTATCTGATCGGACATGCTCTTCAGTTGACGATATCGCTCCTCCCCGATCGCCTTTCGGATATTGCCGAGGCCCCCCGCTCAATTGCCTGAAACCGTAATCCATTTTGATGAATGGCAGGCAACGCGTCTTATCCGCAAACTTCCGAGACCTCAGCAGTATCGAGGTCGGGAGATCTCGGACCTCTGGAATGTCAGTCGGGATATACATCCTCTTGGGTCGCATCATTCATTTGTCACAAGGGAACGCTGACCGGTCGTCGGATAAGATCCGCGCCATTTCTTCCGATTAAGCTCGGTCGAATTATCCTGACCGCGTTCGGCTGCGAGTTCGGCGTCAAAAACTCTGAGGACTTGCGGTGCGCTGATTGTGTTTTCCGACAGCGTTTTGCCGCAAGCCGGCGTTTCCACCTGCAGAGGTCCGATATCGCCGAGTTCTCGGCGCGGTCCGCGGCGCTTCCCACGACTTCGAACGGCCGCGCCCTGTTGGAGCGCGCGAACCGCGCTTTCGCACCCACTCTGGACGTCGACCCATCAGCAACAGCGCAAGACGTCCATGCCGGGGTCTCCCCGGCGGCGGACATACGCGCCGAAAGTCAAGTCTCGGACTTCGACCGCTGCAACCGCTTCGAGAACCAATGATGGGCGTACGGATTGTCGTTGAAGCGCTCGACTTCCGCATAGCCTTCGCTGCGGTAGAGCGCGTGAGCTTCCGTCAGCGCGCGGTTGGTGTCCAGGCGCAGCGTCTCGATGCCCATGGCGTGAGCTTCGGCCTCCAGCATTCGCAGCATTTTGCGAGCGACGCCGAGCCCGCGCGCAGAGGGCGCCGTCCACACCCGCTTGATCTCTCCCGTGGTCATGTCGACGCGCCTCAACCCGCCGCACCCGACCGGCTCGCCCTCCAGGCGCGCCACGACGAATAGCCCCGTCGGCGGAGCGAGATCGTCGACGCCGGCGTGTTTGTCCGAGCCCGCGTCGAAGCCATTTTCGAAACGCGCCGCGATCTCGCGGAAATAGGCGCCGAGGCAGCCGCAAGCTGCGGCGCTATCCGGCGCCTCCCAAGCGACTTCCACTGAACCGGCTCGAATGAGACGCTCCACTTCGCCCATCGCCGCCGCCAGACGGTCGCGCTGCGCCGCGTCGAGCGGCTCCAGCATTCCTGACGCGAGCCGATCCGAGAGCTTGTCGTAACTCGCCAGCTCCGCCCGTCCCTTGCGCGTGAGCGAGACGCGGCGCCGGCGGCCATCTCCCGCCAGCTTCTGGACATCGATCAACCCTTGCGCGCCGAGCGATCGCAGCAGGCGACTGAGATATCCCGAATCCAAGCCCAGCCGGACGCGCAACGCCCGCGCGTCGGCGCCCGCGAGGCCGATTTCAAAGATCAGCCGCGCTTCCCCCAATGGACGCCCGCGTCCGAGGTAGCCCACGTCCAGCGCGCCCACGCGCTGCGTCACTACCCGATTGAAACGCCGGACCTGCTCGATCTGACCTTTGTCCATTCTCTGACTTTAGTCAGACGTTTCGGATTTGCAACGCTCGCGCGGCGCGCGCATGATCGGTTTGCTAGGGGAGTAAACGCGATGGTCGAGCGCCAAGGCGACGCTGCAGCGGGAGATGACCCGGGCGTTGGGCCTCGGCCCAGCGCGACCGCGCGTCGTCGAGCGACGGCCCTACGCGATCGTCGACATCGGTCCAATGGCGTGCGACTGATCGAATATGACCAATTCGGCCGCAAGCCGGACATTGATGACGTATCGCTCTCCCGGTCTTGCCCCCGTCGACGGATGGCCTCCGTTCTTGCCATTGTCGTCGAATGGGTCAAAACTCGACCCTTGCAAGGGAGCGCCCGATGCGGATCGAACCCGTGTTTCTGTTTGACCTCGACGGTACGTTGGTCGACAGCGTCTATCAGCACGTGCTCGCCTGGAAAGAGGCGCTCGACAGCGAGGGCATCGAGCTTTCGGTCTGGCGAATTCACCGCAAGATCGGCATGAGCGGCGGCCTGTTCACCAACCAGCTCATCCGCGAAACCGGCGAGCACATCGGCGAGGACCGCCTCGAGCGGTTGCGCCAGGCGCATGCCCGCGCCTATCGCGACATGGGAGATCGAATCCGTCCGTTGCCGGGCGCCCGCGAATTGCTGTCATGGCTCACGAACGAGGGCATCCCCTGGGCGATCGCGACCAGCGGACGCATGGAGACCGCGGCGGTCAATCTGCGTGCGCTGGGCGTCGATCCCGCACATACGCCGGTTGTGACGCGCGACCAGGTCAAATACGCCAAGCCCGACCCCGACCTTTTCCTCGCCGCGGCCGAGCGGCTGAACGCGCCGATCGAGACGGCGATCGTGGTCGGCGACAGCATCTGGGACATGCTCGCAGCGGCGCGCTGTCGCGCTCTCGGCGTCGGCCTGCTCTGCGGCGGGTACGGCGCGAGCGAGCTTCAGCAGGCGACAGCGTTCCGGGTCTATGAGGACCCGGCCGACCTGCTGCAACATATCGACGAACTCGGCGGTCGGCGCTGAGGGCGCCGGGGCGCTGCAGGGATTCGTCATGAGCTGGAATCCGGCGCCCGAATCCCGCTGCCGCCGTGATGTCGACGTAAAGGCCATCGCGACGCTGATCGTGTCGAGAACCCGCGACGTCGGCGATTTGGCGGTCCGTCGCGCCGCGAGACGATAGAAGAAGCTAAGGAGCCGTTGCGCAGCGGCGAGTAGGGACACGGACTGTTCGATCCGCCCCTGACGATCGTGATGAGCTCGTTCCGTTGCCAGCGCGCTGTCCGGGCGACGGTTTCATCCGAGTTCCAGCCGCCCATTTCGAGAGCTGCAACCCCGAGAGATGGTCGACGAGCGCGCTGTCTCGACCGGTCAGGCTCTTTAGCCACCGCAGACCGGGCTCCCAATCGACGTTCGGCTTCGCCCCATCGGGAGGCGTCTCGCCGATCGCATTGTAGATGCTCTCGAACAGGCAGGTGTAGTTCACCGTCCGCCTCGCAATTACCACCGGCGGCGTCGAAAAATTCGCGCGCAGGACCTGTCGGAACAATCGATCGCCCTGGGCGCTGAACTCTTGTGGGATCGTGCACCAGTAGTGCAGCAACGGAAATGTCGGGGGCAGAAACAAATAACAATTCGTATCGACGTGATGGCCGAGCGGCATGTCCTCCATCAGATCGATTCGAATCACACTTTCGTCGGGGCGGACGAAATTGCGCTGCGCGACGACAAACGGGGCAAATTCGTTCGACGCCGCGGCTGCAACGCAGGTCTCGAGGTGGTCGGCGTCGTACCAGTTGTCGGCGTCGAGAAACGCGATCGCGTCGTATTTTTCCGCGATCGCCATCAGCGCCCCGACGCCTCTGGCGACGTTGCCGTAATCGGCGTGCGCACGGTCGAGTTTGACATGGCGCACCGGACGCTCGTCGAGCCATGCTTGCGCGAAGCCGTCTGCAACCAGCATATGGTCGGCCGCGACCGTCTGCGCTCGCACGCTCGCCAAGCATCGCTCGAGGAGCGCGCGATCTTCCTTGAAATACGGCGTGATCACGCAAATTCTCTGATGCCGACTTCGCTCCAGCACAGCTTCGCCTCTCCAAGTTGGCTCGCGCCTTTCGCGCCGCGCCGTCACTGCATGGCGCGGTCCCTCAGACATGGGGGCGCCATTGGCCGGCGCGCCTATTCGCGGCGTGGGCCCTTACCGCGAAAAGGTCACAGTGTTTCCGGATTTGACGCCCGTTCGCTTGCACGAAACTTGACGACTTGCCGACCAAACGCTCGACGCATCGACGGCAGATTTCGCTAGGCGCGGCCGACGCGCCATCGAGATGCGCCGTCGCCGGGACTCAGGGGTGTCGAGAACAGCCAATTACCGCGCCGCGGAATCCGGCGCTCGACTCCTGCAGAACTTTTGCGTCGAGGCGGGCGTTCATGGTGTGCAAACGGCCTCGGTCGCGGCCGCGCCGGCGCCTCATTACGAAACGCGGGGGAAGTGTCGGGATCAAAACCAGGACGAATTCGGGATCGGCGGAACAGATCGGCGATTCGGCTAGCGGTTCCCCCAGAACGCGTTCCGGCGTGAGGCGTCGGCGCTCGGCTTGCCAATCCAGCCTAAGCGTCGCAAACCTGCCCGCCGACTCACGGCGCCACTCGAGATTGCGCATTTCGCTCCATGTTTTCCCACATTGAACGCCCCTTCGCGCCGCCGCCGCGCTTTCGCGAAGTCGTCGCCGACTTCGGACCCGTCTTCGTCGCCAACGGCTTCATCGGTTGGATTTTCGCGGCGACCGCGCCGGTGGCCATCATTCTTTCGGTCGGCGCGCAGGGCGGCCTCAGCGAAGCGCAACTGAACTCCTGGATCTTCGGCGTATTCTTCATCCCAGGCATGATCACGATTGGGTTTTCCTGGCTGTATCGACAGCCGCTCGCGTTCTTCTGGAGCATCCCCGGCTCGATTCTCGTCGGACCCGCGCTCACCCATTTCAGCTTCGCGGAAGTCCTCGGAGCCTATTACGTAGCCGGCGCCGCCATGGTCGGGCTCGGCCTCTCGGATCGGGTGAAACGGGTGATGAAAGCGCTGCCGATGCCGATCGTGATGGGCATGGTCGCCGGCATGTTCCTGCGCTTTGGGCTCGACCTGGTGCGCTCGCTTGACGCCGATCTCGCCATTGCCGGGCCGATGGTCGCGATCTGGCTGGCCCTCGGCGCGGTGCCGCGTCTGGGGCGCCTCCTTCCGCCTACCATCGGCGCTTTGCTGGCCGGATCTGCGGCGTGCCTCCTCTTCGGGCGTTTAGACGCCGGCGCCTTCGGGGCAATCGAGATCGCTGCGCCGGTGTTTCAGAAGCCGGCCTGGTCGTTGGCGGCCATGTTGGAACTGGTCGTCCCGCTTGTAGTCACTGCGCTCGCGGTGCAGAACGCGCAAGGCGTCGCCGTGCTGCGGGCGAGCGGCCATGACGCGCCGGTCGATGCGGTCACGGTCGCCTGCGGCGTCGGCACGATCCTGAATGCGGCGGTCGGCGGCGTCTGCACCACGCTCGCCGGACCGACCAACGCAATACTTTCTTCATCGGGCGCGAAAGCGCGCCAGTACACCGGAGCCATCACGACGGGATTGCTTTCCCTGGCCTTCGGAGTGACGGCGCCGGCCTTTACGCGCTTCCTGCTGCACGCGCCCAGGGCGTTCATCATGGCTTTGGCGGGTCTGGCGATGCTGCGGGTGTTGCAGAGCGCTTTCGTCGCTTCTTTCAGGGAAAGGTTCGCGCTCGGCGCGCTGGTGAGCTTCCTCGTCACGGTCGCCGACATCGGCATCTTCGACATCGGCGGCGCCTTCTGGGGCCTGGTCGCCGGAGCCCTGACCTCTTTGCTGCTCGAGAAGCAGGATTTTCGAGCGACGGACTGACCGCGCCGCGCCCCGCATGGCCCAGGCCGTCGGTTCAACCACCGAACGTCTGTCGTCTATCCGGTCCCCGGCCGTTAAGGCCATCGCAAGAATTTTCCCATAACTCGAATGGGCGACTTTTCGTTGTGGGACAATTCGTCTCCGACGCTCAGGCATGACGCCGTCGAGTCGCGTCGGCAACAATCCGACATGTCCCCAAACTCCGAGAATTTGTCGCGCGCGCGGCCGGGAGTCGTTTCCGCCCGGGATGGCGCAGCGGTTCCATGGTGAAGGCGCCCGTGCTCAAATTATTGCCGATCCCTTCGAAGGCGGTTTCCAACTTCCGCATTTCGCAAAAGATCTTCGCCGCATTCGCAGCGGTGCTCTGCTGCACGATCGCGCTCGGCTGGTTCGCGGTCGACCGAACTCAGGGCGGTCAACGGCGCGGCCGCCCAGATCAGGGAGCACTGGCTGCCAAATACACGCGGCCTCGGCGAGATCGCCTATCTCGTTCAACGGTTTCGTTCCATCGAGGCGGCCTATATCCTGGCCGCGGGCGAGGGCAGAGATAAGGAAGCCAAGACGCTCAAAGAGATCGAGAAACAACTCGAACTGGCTCTGGCGAAGCAGAGCGCCCTGTCTCGTTCTCCACAGGATGAAAAGTCGCTCGCAGATCTCGTCAAACTCTGGGGCGAGTATTTCACCCTGGATCAGAAATTCCTGTCCGTGGACAAGAATTGGGGGGACACGGCAGCTTCCGCACTCTATCTCGGCGACATGCGCGACTCGATCCATCGGGTGCAGGACCGGTTGCGCCAGGAGATCTCCGACAACGTCGCCGGCGGCGACGAAGCGGCCGATCGTGGGGCGGCGGTCGGCGCCTCCGCGGAGCGCTGGATTAATGTCATGGTGGGCGTAGCGGCGATGCTGTGCCTGACGATTGGATGGTCGCTCAGCCGCGGCATCAGTCGGCCCGTTGCGCGCATGACCGCGGCGATGTCGACGCTTGCGAACGGAGACCTTTCGATTGCCGTTCCCGATGCGGACCTGCCTAACGAAATCGGCCAGATGGCTCGCAGCGTTCTGGTGTTCCGCGACAATGGTCGCGAACGTCTGCGTTTGGAGGCCGAGGCCCACATGCAGCGCGAAGCGACGGAATCCGAGCGCCATCGCACGTCCGCGGAGCGCGCCAAGGCGGCGGCGGAGCAACTCGAGGCGGTCACCCACATCGGCGAAGCGCTCGAGGCCCTCGCGAACGGCGATCTGACGGTTCTGCTAAGCGAGCAATTCCCTGAGAAATACGCGCGCATCAGGGGCGACTTCAACGATGCGATCGGCAAGCTGAAGGACATGCTGTTGGAGCTGGTTGCGAGCACCGAAGCAATTCAGTCGGGGACCTTGGAAATTGCAGCGGCCGCCGAGAATTTATCGGCGCGCACCGAGCAGCAAGCCGCGAGCCTGGAGGAAACCGCCGCCGCTCTGGAACAGATCACCGCGACGGTGAACAGATCCTCCGAGGGCGCCGCGCAGGCTCGCCAGATCGTCTCGGTGGCCGATCGCGATGCGAAAAAAAGCTCCGAGGTCGTCGCGCAGGCGATCGAGGCTATGGCGGAGATCACGCAGTCCGCAAATCACATCGGCGCCATTATCGGCGTGATCGATGAGATTGCCTTCCAAACCAATTTGCTCGCGCTGAACGCGGGCGTCGAAGCGGCCCGCGCGGGGGACGCGGGCCGTGGCTTCGCGGTCGTGGCCTCCGAAGTTCGCGCGCTCGCGCAGCGTTGCACCGAAGCCGCCAAGGAAATCAAGGCGCTGATTTCCGCTTCATCCGGTCAAGTCGAGAAAGGCGTAAGATTGGTCAACGACACCGGCAGTTCATTGCAGCGGATCGTCGAACAGGTCGGGCGTATTAACGAAATCGTCGCCGACATTGCAGCCGGAGTGAAAGAACAGGCGAGCGCTCTTGTCGAGGTCAATATAGCAATCGGCCAGATGGATCAGGTCACGCAGCAGAACGCGGCCATGGTCGAAGAATCGACGGCCGCGACGCGCGTTCTCTCGCAGGAGACGCAACAGCTGAGCAGATTGGTATGCCGGTTCCAGCTCGGGCGCACGACAAACGCCGATTCGACGCGGCTCGCGCCGCCACGCGGCGCGCTCGTCACTCCGCTGTCGGCCACGACGCAGGATACGACAGCGCCGAAACGAGAGTTGCGCCGGGCCTGACGCCGACGCCGCCCCGCTTCATGCGGCCGCGAGAGGGCTCGAGACGGCAATTCGGCGCAGGCCCGCTGGCTTGCTCGACATCAGCCGCAGCGGCCGCGCCAGGAGCGACGCGCTACTGGGCGTAGCGGACCGGGTCGCTGAACAGCGTCTTTATCGAGGGCTCCGATTTGGCATAATCCTCGAGATTGCGAAAGTCGTCGATCCGCCAGACGCCATCGACGCGCTTCAATTGAAAGCGGACACGGCCCCCGACCGCCGGCTCCCCTTTTGGGTCGTCTGTCGTGCCGATCTTGGCCTCGACTGTCGCGGCGTCGCCGCCGATTTTGGTCACTTCCGCGCTGAACAGTTTTGCGTGCGCAAGACCCTGAGAGCCGGTAAAGAACTCGCCGTCATAAAGGTTTATGCTTTTACGTGCGGCGATATCGCCGCCCCGCTTTACAGCGCTCAGCAGCGCCTTCGTCAGATACGGCCGCAACTTGGTCGCGAAAGCAGGGTCGCTCCAGTCCGGCAGGGCGTGCCGGTCCGTCAGGTCGATGACCGTCTGCACGACCGAACGCGGATCCGAGCTTGGAAACGTCTCCAGCGCGGCGGCCGGCAGGACGACGGACGCCGCCGCGATACAAGCGGCTATCAGACTTGCGGGCCATTTCATGGGCATGACATCCCAACCCAAATGCGACCTCGGAGGTTGACGTCGCCTATAGCCCAGGACCGGCACGACGTCGATGCGCGATCAAAACCGGAATTCGCGGGACGGCCCGGCCTAGACTCATCCCCCGCTCTGCGGAATCCTCGGCGTCGAAAAGCTCGCCTCGATTTCCTGCATCAATGGATTCGTCAACCCCTTCGCGCGCAGCACAGCGAAACCCTCGGCCGTCGCCGTCTCCCACGACTTGCCGCCATAGGTCGTCTCGCCGCGATGGCGCTCATAGATCGCGCGGGCTTCGTCGGCGCGACCCAGGAACATCAGCGCTCCCGCGCGGATCAGGTCGAGCCAGTTCTGTTCAGGCGCCGCCGGCGTGGCGAACTCCAGCGCCGCCAGCGCGCCATTGAAGTCGCCGGCGAGCAAGCGGGAATTGGCTATGAGCCCGATCTTGGCCACGCTCGCTCGCACCGGGTCCGCGGACGGCGCGTCGGCGACGCCGAGCGCAATCATGCCCATTGCGGCCTCGCGTGCGGCGACATAGGCCTCGAGGGCGCCATTGAGATCATTGATCGCCGCGCGGGCATCGCCGAGATTGGTCGCCACCAACCAGAGTTCGCGCGCATATTGCGGGTTCGATTTGTTGCGGGCCGAGAGCCCCCGCACGACGGGCATGGCCTCGCCCAGCTGGTCTGCGGCGCCCGACGCGTCCCCCGCCTTGGCGAGCGAGGTCCCCACGAGAAACAGCGAGATCACGAGATCGTTGCGCGCGATATCGTCGGCTCCAGGGCGCGAAGCCAGGCCGCGCGCAAGGGCCAACCCGTCGCGATAAGCGCCGAGCGCATCCTCGGGCTTGCCGGCGGCGTTCAGCAGACGTCCGAGCGCATTGTTATCGACCAATTGCGCGCGCTGGGCTTGCGGATCTTCGGGCGACCTCTCAGCAAGGGTCTTGCGCAAGGCCAGCGCCGCACTCATCGCGTCAAGCGCGCCGGCGATGTCTTTTTCTCCCTCCAGAATCGATGCGACCGCCTCCTCGGTCATCGCTCCGCCTATTTGCAGGTCGCCTTCCTTCCGAGCTTCTGCCGGCAGGCCTTCGATGAGGGCGAGCGACTGGCGATAGGCGGCGAGCGCGCCCGGCAAATCGCCGCTGTCGCGGAGCAGGTCGCCGAGCCGGTCATAGGCGGTCGATTGCTCGCGCGGCCACAAGACTTCGCCGGGCTTCTCCGCGGCGAGCGCCTTGGCGATCCCGATGGCCTCGCGCAGTTCGGCGATCGCGTCCGCGGATTGGCCGAGGCGCGGCTTCATATGCGCCTGGCTGACCAGCAGCGCCGCGAGTTCGCCTCGCGGCCCCGGGGCTTTCGGATCTTCGGCGATGAAGGCGCGCACGAGCGCCTCCGCCTCCGCGTAGGCTTCCAGCGCGCTACCCGCGTCGCCCTTATACGCGAACGCGCCGCCCATGCCGACGAGGTTGACGAATACGAGATTGAGGGCCGCATTCGAACGGCCGAGCGCGCGCGCCCGCGCGAGCCCGTCGCGATAGGCGGCCAGCGCATCGTCCGGCTTGCCCAACGCCAGCAGGGCGTCGCCGATCTTGTCCTGAGCTTGCGCCGCGCTTTGCGCCCACTCCGCATCGGCGCCGCCGGTGGAAATAGAGAGATAGAAGGCCAGCGCCTCGCGATAGACGGCGAGCGCCTCCGCGGGCGAGGCGTGCTGATAAAGCGCGCCGCCAAGCCGGTTGAGCGCATCGCGGTAATGCGCGCGCCAGAGCGCGTTGCTGGGATCCTTCTGCGTCAGCGATTTGTCGATCGTGGCGGCCTCGCGATAGGATTGGATCGCTGCCGAAAATTCATTAAGCGCGAGTTGCGCGTCTGCGACCTCGAGGTAGCCGATCGCGACGTCGTATTGCCATTCCAAATTGGTCGCGTCGCTGGCCGCCAGTGCGATCGCGGTCGCTTCACCCTCGCTGAACGCCCTCAGCGCACCCGCGCGATCTCCCTTTGCCGTCAACGTCTCGCCGAGCCGTTCCTGACTGAGCGTGTAATCGCGCTGGAGCAAGGCGTTGTCCGGATTTTCGAGGGCAAGGCGATGCGCTATTTCGGCGGCCGAATCGAACATTGACGCCGCCTCGTCAATAGAGCCGGCCTGCAGCAAGGCGTCGCCGACATTGCGCTGAGCAACCGCCAGAGCGTGCCGCGTCGCAGCGTCTTGCGGCTCGGCGTCCGCGAGAGATTGCGCCGTCGCCAGCCCGTCGCGATAGAGTTTCAGAGCGCCCGCGAAATCCCCCCGTGCGTGCGCGAGCGCGCCGAGATCCTGAAGGATCAGCGACTGATCCCGTCTCAGTCGCGCGTCCTTGAGGCCGCGGCCTAGCGCCGCGTCAACGAGGGCCCGGGCCCGCTCATAGGCGGACTTCGATTCGTCCCATTTGCCCTGTCGCTGCAGGACGTCGCCGATCGTCGCCTCGGTGAAGGCCAAGTCGTGGATATATCGAACGTCGTCGGGCGCGCCGCTGAGCACGCGAGCATAGATGTCTCGCGCCTGCTCGGCGAGGGTCAGCGCGCTCGGCGCATCGCCGAGCGAGAGCTCGGTGATCGCGGTCTCGCCAAGCGCCGCAGCATGATTGGACGTGAGTTTCGTGCTCGATTCGCCTGACCCCAGCAGCTGCTCCTGCAACTTGCGGGCCTGATCGAGAATGTCCTTGATGACAGTCTTCGGCACGCCCGTGACGTTGCGGAATTTCTGCGCGAGATCGAACACGAGTCCGTCCGCAGTCTGCGTCGCGGCGGCGAGGGCGCGCTCGGCCCGGTCGCGCTGCGCCTGCGCCTCCTGCTGAGCGATAAGCGTCGAGCGCCATTCCCAGCCCGCAAGCGCGGCGAGCGCCAGGGCCGCCACGAGCCCAACGCCGGTCGTCCGTGCGATCCGCCGGTTCGCACGCGCAATTGCCTCGGCGTCGGCGATCCGTCGCTGCTGCTCCTCGCGCTCGCGTTCGCGCCGCGCATTGGCAACTCCGGCCGCCGCGGCGACGAATTCGCGCGTCGTCGTCGGCACGTCGTCGCCGAAACTTCCGACATAGGCGATCGCGCCCTCCAGCAGCGCCGGCGAGATTTCGAGGTGACGCGCCTTGTCCGCCGCACTCGCCTCAGCCCATGCGCGCACGATCGGTTCGAGCGCCCCGCGCGTGCGAATGAGATGACCGGCATCCTCGATGATGCGGACCGCTTCGGGCCAGATGCGCAGCAGCGATTCATGGGTCGGGCGCACCCGCTCGCTCGCCGCGTCGCCCTCAGCCGTCAGCAGGCGCTTAGCGACGAAGGCCTCGATCAGCGCCTTGCGTTCGGGCCGGCCCGCCTCGAAATGCGCGCGCTCCAGCGCGCCGATCGTCGCGGTCGGTTTGCCGGTTGTCGGGTCCGTCGCGAAGTCGCGCACCAGTCCGGTGATCAGACGGGGCAGTTCGGCGCGGGCGGCGGCGTCGATCCCGGCGAGCGCGTCGTTCGCGGTCTCGCTGACCGCCGCGCCCAGGCCCTGATAGTCGGCGAAGCGAAGCACGCCGTCGCCGCGCGCGGTTTCCGCGGCGCTCAGGCGCGCGAGCGTCATCTGCAACAACGGCAAGGCGTCGCCGCCGCGGGCGTCCTCGACCAGCGTCGCGGCGAGCGATCTCCCGTCGCGGCGCTCGAAAGCGAGCGGCGGCTCGCAGATAGCGGCGGGCCGAGTGGCCATTTCCTCGAGTTCGCTCTGCGTCGCCGGCAGGAGATCGAGCGTCGCGCCCGCATCGCGCAGCGCCACCAAAGCGTCGAACCCCTGGAAGCGCGCATAGGCGTCGCTGCGTAGCGCGAACACAACGCTCGCAATACGATGCCGACAGAGCGCGGCGATGAGATCCACGAAGCGCGGCTGCAACTCGGCAGGCGTCTCGAGGAAAAGCCGCTCGGCTTGATCAACCGCCAGAAAAAGGCGCGCAGGGCGAGGCGTCTGGAAATTGCTTTCGCGTTGCCGCGCCTCCGCGGCGACGTCCAGCGCTCCGCGCAGCACCGCGACGGCCGCATCGGGATCTCCCGCCAGTTGCTTGGCGAGGATCGCGCGCGTTCGGAAGAGCCCCTGCGCGAGTTCGGGCCCCAGGGCCTCGGCGTCGAGCAGGCTGTCGGCGAGCGCAACAAATGGATCGGGGCCTGGAATCGTCGTCGCCCGTCGCCACAGATCGACGTCGGGCAAGGCGCCGGGCAGACCGACGCGAGGCATCAAACCCGCGCGCAACAGCGACGATTTTCCCGATCCGCTCGCTCCGATCAGCAACAGAAACGGCGCCCGCCGCCCTTCGCTGATCGGCGCCTCGACTTCGCGCAGGCGTCGGATCGCTTGATCTATGACCAAAGAGCGGCCGAAGAAAACCGACTGTCGGCCTTCATCGAAGGCCGCGAGGCCGGGATATGGCGACCCCCGCTGGGTCCGATCCCATTTCGCGGTCTCGGCCGGAAATCCGCGCCGCGCTAGCCACTGGCGCAGGCATTGCTCGACCTTGGCGTCGAATTCATCGGTCGTATTGAATTCCTGGAACGCAGCGAGAAACTGGCCGCCGCGGTTGCGGAACCAGGTCTCGAAAAAGGCCGTCAGGCGCCTCCACTGCGCCTCGATCTCTTCGCGATCCGGCGCGTCGAGCGCGACCACGGGCGCATGCGGCCGTCGAAACACATAAATGTCTGGTATGCCCTGGCCCTTGCGGCGCGCCTCGATCGCACTGAGGACTTCATAGGCGGTGCCGCTCGGATAGGTCTCGCCCGAAGGCATCGGCGGAAAGGTCTGCGGCAATGGCGACCCGAGCCGCGCGCCGAAGATCGCCAATACGAGATCGCAAGCCGAGGCTTCCGGGATTTGAGCCTGGAACGTGTCGTGCGAGGAGTAATATTGCGTCTCCCACCGAATAGTCCGTATGCGCGCCCGCCCCGCAAATTCCGCGTTCAGCCGCGCGACCACGAAATCAACCCGCTCACGCTCGGGCTGCACGTCGCCAGGCGACGAAACAAAGAGATCAAGCACGGTTTCGTCGGACATCGTTGGACCTTCACACCGACATCCTCAGATTAGGCGCGGCGACGGACCCCGGCAACCGACTGATTGCGGCCTATAGCCGCGGATCGTCAGCGCGCGCCGCCGTCCTCCCTTGGCTCCAACGTGAGCGAATGCAAGGCGTTACAACACGTCCGATGCGTTGTTTGTCCGCCGACGTCACGGGCCGCGTTCGCAGTCGAGAGCACCTGCGTCTGGACGGACAGACCTCATAGGCGACCTTGTTTGCTGCGCCGCGGCCGTCATAATGACGGGCGCTTTCTCAATTCCTTGGCCGCAGCAATCCCGATGACGACTTCCCCCAGGCCCGCAATTGCTTTTCAAATCGGACTGACCGGCCATCGAGATCTGTCGGGCGTCGACATCGATGCGCTGCGCGCGACCGCGTCCAGATTCCTCACGGGCGTCGCCGACGCCGTGGCCGATATACACCGGAGCGACCAGATTTCGGCGTCCAAAGTCTATATCGCTGAACCGCCCCGATTGCGTTGCATCAGCGGATTGGCCGTGGGCGCCGACAGCGTTCTTTCGGAAGCTGCGCTTGCCGAAGGCTGGAGCGTGGTCGCCGCGCTCGCCTTTCCCAGAGCCGAGTTCGAACGCGATCTGAAGGCGAGCGCCGAACTCGACGCGTTTCGAAAGCTGCTTGCCCAGGCCTCGGCTGTCTGCGAACTCGACGGCGATCGAGAAAGCGGCCCGCAGCCCTATGTCGAGGTCGGCGAATATCTCGTCGAGCACTCCGATCTGATATTGGCGATCTGGGACGGCAAGCCGGCGCAGGGCGCCGGCGGAACCGGCGACGTCGTTCGCCGCGCTCTGGAGTGCGGAAGGCCAGTCGCTGTGATTTCGTTGGACGCCCCCGAAAAGATCGCGCTGCACGATCTGGAATCGCGCGATCTTGCGCAGATCGTGCGTTCGATCCTGACGCCCGCGAGGGAGGGCGCATTTCCTCAAGCCTATTTCGACGAGGCGCGCGGCGACGCCGGCTGGGCGGTCGCCCTCATGCGCGGCTACGAGCGCCTCGCCGCATTCCGCCCGGGCGCCCGTTCGGAAGCCGGCGGCCGCGCAGCGCCGGAGCCCCAGGTCATTTCGCCGGCGCAGGATCTCGACCGGCAATTGGCGACCCATTTCGATCGCGCGGATCGCCTCGCCGTCGCCTATGCGGCGAGATATCGCGTCGCGGGCCTGATGCGCTACGGCCTCATATTGCCGGCTACTCTCGGCTCGCTGGTCGCCTCGATCGGAGTGCGGCCGTTCGAGATCGCAGGCAATCTGGCGCAATTCGCCGTCTTGATCTTTCTTGTCATCTTCTCATCGAAATTCTGGCAGCAGCCGACGCACCAGCGCTTTATCGCCTACCGAGCTCTGGCCGAGCAATTGCGGACTGAGCGCCTGCTGGCGCCTCTCGCGGGAAGGGTCTCGGAAACCGGCGGCGATTGGACGACGTGGCTGGCGCGCGCATTGGTCAGGGCCGCCGGTCCCGGCACCGCTTTATTCGACCGCTCGACCACCGCCGCCGCCGCCGCCTTCATTCGATCCCAAACCAAAGAGCAGATCGCGTTCCTCCTGAGCCGGGCGTCGCGCTATGAGGTCATCTCAGGCCGGCTGTCCCGGATCGGGATCGCACTGTCCATCACGGGCGTCGGGTTTGCCGGATTGCGCGCCGCGCTGCTGATCGCCGACGTCAGCGACAAGGCGATGACGTGGTTCAACGAGGCGGCCGTGCTGTTTCCGGCGATGGGTCCGGTTTTCCTGGGCCTCCTGAGCTTCAATGAATATCGAAGATTGTCGGAGCGCTACCGGGCGATCGCGGAACAATTGCAGCGAGAACTGAAGGCGCTGGAGGCGACGCCGCCGATCCGCGCCCGAACGCTGACGATCGCGCGCCGAATTGCGGACATCATGCTCGAGGAAGGCGCGGATTGGCGCATGCTGATAGCCTCGCGAACCGTTTCGGCCTATTAGCCGGGGACGCGCTCCATGTCGGAGCGCGTTCCCATAAGCATGGCGTCTTGAGCAAACTCAGCCTGCGCGGCCGTGCGGTCTCAGGCCGTCTTGGGATAATCCGCGGCCAGGCTCAACGCCTCGTTGGCGTCTATCTCCTTGCGCATCGCGTCCAGCTTGCCGCGGATGGCCTCGAGCGCGATGGCGCCCAAGACGAGGCGCAGCGGCGCATTGGCGGATTCGACTGCGCGGATGATGGCCTCGGCGCCGCGAACGGGATCTCCGGGTTGCGCGCCGCTATATTGCTGGGTCGCACGGCGGCGTGAAATCGCGGTCTCGGCATAAGCCTCGATAGGGCGCTTGGGCGTCTTGAGCGAACGCCCCGCCCAATCGGTGCGAAACGGCCCGGGCTCGACGATGAGCACACGGACGCCCATCGGCGCCGCCTCTTTTGCAAGCGCTTCGGAGAGGCCTTCCACGGCAAACTTGGATGCGTTGTAGTAACCGACGCCGGGAAAGCCAACCACCCCGCCCATCGAGGAAATGTTGACAATGTGCCCCGAGCCCTGCCGGCGCATGAAGGGCAACACAGAGCGCGTCATAGCAGCAAGGCCGAATACGTTGGCCTCGAACATCGCCCGAATGTCGGCTTCGTCGCCCTCTTCAATCGCCGCGAGATAGCCATAGCCTGCATTGTTGACGAGCACGTCGATGCGCCCGAAATGGCGATGCGCCTCGGCGGCGGCGGCTTCAATCTGATCCCGCTTTTCGACGTCCAGGCCGAGCGTCAATGAAGTTTCCGGATAGGCCTCGGTCAGATCCCAAATCTTGGCCACGTCGCGAGCGGTTACGACCACGCGGTATCCGCGAGACAACAGGAGTCTCGACAATTCGCGGCCAAATCCGGTTGAACAGCCCGTGATGAACCATACGGGTTTGACGAGAATCGGCCATGCGTTTGCCTTTTCTGCGTTGAGGGTCAGTAGACACTGACGAGCCCTAGGTTAAGTCGCCGCGCTCGGCTGGCGTTCGGCGTCACGGGAGCATAATATTAATGGGACCGATTCGCGAACTTACGAATGCGCGGCGCATCGGAGCCACCATATGGGCCGCCTTGTCGCAAATAACATATTGAACGCGCATGTAAGGCCGGCTTTCTGGGCCTTCGAGCAAATTTCTTAGCCTTATTGACCAGAATATGACGTTGCATCCGTGCGGTTGCGCCTTCACAATTCGTTGATCAATTCTACTGGGTGAGAGCTGACGATGCGGGTCGTTCTCGAAATCCGAACAGCCGAACGACACTGGGTCCTTATTTCAACTCAGCGTGAACGCGATGACGGTTGGCGAAAGCCTTACCGCGGCGCAAGCGCATGTCCTGATCGGATGGCTGCTCGAATTGACTGCGTTGCCGGGCAAGAAGAGGCCGCAGGCCCCGGGCCTCGATCCGTTTGCAAAGCCGGTCCATCAAAAGACCGGATTGACGTCGCACTGAGCGCCGCAGCCTCGGCTCCGACGCCCGCCGATAGCGCCGGGCAAATCTCTTCGCCTCCCGGTGGTTCCTAAAAGATCGCCAAAGTTGCCGCGCGTCAATGCAATTCGCCTCCAGGCGGAGCCGATATGCCATTGAACAGGGAGGCCATTATGGCAAAGGCTCGAAGAGACACACGCCAAGCCGTCGCTGTAGAGATGCAAAAAGACATTTCCGCTGCGGTCGACCAATCCATTCCTGCTGACGTTTACAACTCTGTTGTGTTGGCCATCGAAATTCCCGGTTCGCGAGAGGCGAACGGCTCGGAAGCGGGAATGTTCGACGTGGTGCCATGCCGCACCGACGAACCTGCGGTGAAATTGCGCCGGCGCATTCGCCAGCGTGCGACTCTCGACAGCAATCCGTCGTCCGGATGATGGCGCAGGCGAACGTCGCCACATTTTACGTGACCGTGGCGGCGCGATGGAAACGGTCGTTGCGGCCGCAAGGTTGTTCGTCGTGAGATGGTCACGAGTGATCGGAGGTTGCTATGCTGAAGGTTGATCCCTCACAGCGCTCGATGCCGGAGATCGATCCGGCGAAGGTGTGTTTCCTGATCGAGAAATCCAAAGCCCTGCTCGCCGAGGACGAAGGCGCACCGGCGGATGCATCGAATCCCTCCGACGACGGCGGCCATGACATGTTAACCGACGCTGCCTACCCGTCCTTGCATCGGGAAGTTGAAGAATTCCTCGACGGTCTCGACAGCGACGAAGCCGCCGCGGTCGTGGCGCTGGCTTGGATCGGACGCGGCGATTTCGAACCGAAGGACTGGCGCGCGGCCGTCTCGCTAGCGGAAGACCGGCGCGAAGGGTCGACATCGAAATATCTGCTCGGAATTCCGTTGTTGCCGGACTATCTCGAGGAGGCGCTTTCGGCTTATGGCTGCTCCTGCCGCGACTACAATTCATCGGCCGAAGCGGGCGGCGATTGATCCTTGATCGCCGCCGAGGACAAAGGGCGACGCCGAACAGGAGTCCGGTGGGCTGCCGTTGCGCTGGCGTGATCTCGCAGCCAACCCGCGATCTCCCGCCAAGCGCCGGCCAGCGTGTCGCGACCCATAAACAGTGAAAGATGTTTGCCTGGCGCTATTCGAACGGTCGCCTCGGCGTTCGGACAGAGCCGCGCAACGGCAGTGGCCTGCGGAGCGGAGACGATCTCGTCGTCGGCGGCGGCGAGCACGAAAATTGGACATCTGATGTCCTTCAGCTTGCAATCGCGACCGAGCGCAGGAAAGCGGTCCTCGGCGAGGCGGTTCTCCCTGAAAAGCCATTCCGCAGTTTGCAGAAAGTAACGCCCCGGCAGATCGACCGTTCGCGCGTTCCAGGCCGCGAATCTCGCCCTGATCTCGGCGTCGCCTTCGACCTGCAATGCCTCGTCCGCGATGAACTCGTTGCCCGAGTTCTGCGCCCAGAACGGTTGCGCCACGCGCCCCAATACACGGCCTCCGCCCAAGTCGACCAGGCGTTGCAGGACCACCGGTGGGGTCCATTCGATCGAGCGCGTAATTTGTGAGGAACCGGCCGCCAGATCGATCGGCGAGCCCGCAACGACGAGCGTTTCGACCTTGGCGGGGAAGCGCGCTGCGTAGGCTGTCGCGAGCCAGCCGCCCTGACATAATCCGACCAACGCTACGCGACCGCCGAGATCGTCTATGGCGACGTTGAGATCGCTGAGGTAGGCATCGATGCCGAAGTCTCGCATTTCGGGCCTCGCCGACTTCCAGTACGTCAGCGCGAGCCAGTTCAGGCCTGCGTCCGCAAGGATTTCGATCAGACTGTGGCCTTTCGCAAAGTCCGCGATCGCAGCGTCGTGCAGCGCATAGGGCGCAACAATTAGAACGGGAAGGGCCGGCTTTGCGCTGGCTTGGCGCCGCTCCAGCAGCCAGAGCGTCGCAAGCTCGATACGAACGCTGCGAATCGAAGCGAGATTGGCGAGGACGTCGCCGGCCGGCGACGCCGGGCTCTCACCCATATGCGCGAGCTCGCCCTCGAACAGCGCCGGCGTCGGGCTCCAAACATTCGCGATTGGCCACATAAGGCGCCAGAAGTCGAAAATGTCCGCCATGATCTTCCGCTCGCGAGCCATCCGACTGATGCTCTTTGCCGCCTGCCGGCGCATAAACCACGGCAACGACGCACAATGGCGATGCTCGGGGCTGACGTCCTGTTCATTTGTGCGGCCAATCGTGCGCACGAGTCTGACCTGCGTCAATTTGTATGGAAACTTGGGCTTCGGCTGGCGTTGGCGATCGCGACCATCGACGGGCTATCGTGAGTTGAACCGCAACTGCGAGGAGCGCATTCAAAGCCAGAGCGGGTCGCACCCCCAACGCTTCGATCGATAGCCCGGTCAGCAGAGCGCCGAGCGGTTGGCCCCCTCGGGTGGCCAGCATGAAAAGGCTGACCGTCTGACCGAGCGCGCCTGGGGGCGCGTTCGACTGCAACAACGAATTTGCCGAGGTATTGCTCATCGTCATCATGGCGCCGGCCATCACCATCAGCACCGGCAGCGAAGCGAACCACGGCGCCAGCGCGATCAAACCCACGACGAGACCGTAGCCGACGGCAAAGGCAGAGCTAAGGCGCCGTCGATCCGTCTGAAGCGGAATGCTCATCAGCCCGATGGCCCCTACCACGCCGCCGACGCCGAACGCGCCGACCGCAGCGCTGAAATCGCCTGACCCGCCATGAAACTCTGATAGCACCAGCACGGGAATAAAGGTGACCAGCGGCCCGCAAAGGACGCTCGTTGCGAACACCGTCAACAAGGCGCCCCGGAGATGGCCGATACGCCAGGTCCGCAGCACGTCCGAGAATAATCGGCTGGCGTCGAGATCCATCCGCTGCCGCGCGGACCTGCCGCGAGGCAGAAGCAACAGAGCGACGCCGATGAATGGAATATAGGACGCCGCGCTGAGTGAGAAGCACGCGACGGCGCCGAAGCTCGCCATCAGTACGCCGGCGACCGCCGGGCCCAGGATGCGAGACAGATTGAACTGGGTGGAATTGAGGGCGAGCCCTCGGCTGATTTCGGCGCGCGGAACGATCGAAGGCACAATCGATTGATAGGAAGGCATCGACAGCGCATCGGTGACGCCGACGACCAGCGAAAGCGCTATGATGATCAAGGGATGGATACGCCCGATAAGCAGCAGCAGGACAATCAGCGTCGGGCACAGCATTTGGATCGACTGAAAGAGCGCTATGATGCGACGCCGATCGGCGCGGTCCGCCAAAGCCCCGCCCGCCAAGGTCAGCGCCCAGATCGGAGCGTTCATCGCAAAGGAATGGACCCCGAGCAACAAAGGAGAGGCGCCCAGGCTGAGCAGCAGCCAGGGCTCGGCAACCTGCTGCGCCCAAGAGCCGATGTTCGAAAGCAGGCTCGCCAGCCAGAATGTGCCAAAGCGGCGCGTAGCCAGGAGTTTCAGGGACCGACGAAATTCTTGTCCTGCGCTCGTCGCCATGTCTGCCCCGCGCAGCCCGAAGGGCGGCCGTGTCTAGTACGAGCCACGATACCCCGCGTCGGTTACGGTGGCGAGCCTAAGTCGACGATTGCGCAGCGCCGGCGATAATCAGCTCGGCGACCCGGCTATTCGCACGCCCCTTCCGCAATCGTTTGAATGTTTGATCGGGCGCAATGTACGGCCGGCTCGCGCATGGAAGATGTTTATCCCGAGCGTTCGCGCGAGGGCGCGGCCATGCGTTTGGCTGAGGCGACTTCCGGACGACGTTCCTGGCTCGAATACAGGAACGGGGTTGTCCCCGGAGTCGGTATTGGCCGCCGGATCGGCATGGCGGTTCTCGCGCCCGACGCCGTCAATGCGTAGCCCTGGACCTTTACGGTCATACGCGATCGCCGTCTTCTCGCGCGCATCACGCAGGAGGCCAAGGCGCACATGCTGGCCATTCTCGACGAGGGCGAAATGGCGACGCGCTTCCGCCCCCATTTCGACGACCCCGAGTTCGGCATATTCGATCGCGCCCCCGCGCCTCTCGTGATCACCGCCCAGACCCAAGGGCCCTGGATTGTCGAAGACTGCGCACGACCGGCGAATGCGTGATGGCGATTCCGCTGGCGCACTTGGCCGAAAACGTTGTGGGCGTCAGCAATTGCTCGGGTCGTGATATCGACAAGTTCGCACGTTTCAAACTGGCGACGAAGCCGACGCGCAAGGTCTGCGCGCCGCTGTTGCCGGACTGCTTCGTCAACCTCGAATGCAAGGTCGTCGACGCCAAACTCGTAAACACGTTCGCCGTGTTCTTGCTCGAGACCGTCGCAGCTTGGGCGGACCCGGCGCAGCTCGGTTCCAAGACATTACATCATAGCGGCTAGGGCGAATTCATAATCGACGGAGAGACGCGCAGGCTGAAGTCGCGCAAGCCATAGCCCGTGGTCTGCGGTCAATTTCCACCCGAGTCGATATCGCATCGCGCGGAGGAGAGATCGTCGGTCTCGGCGACCGTCCCGCGCACCCCGGCGAGCAGTTCCTCCAAGCGACTGTCGCGGTCCGAATCGGAGACGGTCAGGCGTGGAATCGCAAATGGATCGGTCCCGGGCTGCGCGAGTCGCCCTCCGACGGCGAAGGCCGCGATATAGCCCGCCCGCGCCGCGGCGCGCTCCAGCGTTGCGTTGACGATCCCATACGGCCAAGCGAGAAAATCGACGCGAATCCCCAACGTCCTCTCCAACGACGCCTTGGAATCTTCAAGCTCGCGGGCGATGAAGGCTTCGAAATCATCGACGCCGCGTTTCGCACGCTCGATGTCGAAATTCGGATGCGTGCAGGTATGCGACTGAACGTCGACGAGACCGGAGCCGAGCATCTCTCGTATCTCATCCCAGGTCAGAGCGTCCGGCTCGGACGAAATCGCGCGGGTGTAGACGAAAAGGGTAGCATGGGCGCGGTGTTTCCACAGGATCGGAAACATGTCCGTGTACTGAGAGCGCCGGCCGTCATCGACTGTGATGACCACACTCTTGGCGGGCGGAGCCCGGCCCGCGAGCAAATCCATGACGACAGAAGCCAGCGTGACAACTTTGTAACCATGCTGCTCCAGCCAGCCGAGCTGAGCCTCGAAACTCGTATCCGTAACCGTCGTGCTTCCCGGTTTCGTCGGGTGGAAGCGATGATAGACCAGGATGGGTACGCCCAACCCATCCGTGTCGGCGCGCCCGTTGCCCATCATCATCGCAACGATGATAGTCAGCAACGCCATCATCGTCGAACTTCGGATCACCGCTGTCAAAACATCCTCCCGAAGGACGGCGCTCAATCGCCATCTCGTTTCCGGAGATCCCAGAGTTTGCGAGGCCGCAACGCTAACGTCAGACCAGCTATGATGAACGACGTTAAACGTGGAGAGGACCATGATCGCAACAAGCCCGCGCGTTTTGACACAGGTCAACGCCCCCCTGGGCATTCAGCGGAACGCTGCCAGAGGAAGGATACGCGCCTATGGTTGACCGTTCGCTCGGACCGTATGCAACTACAACCGCGCTTGCGCCTGCCGCTTTATACCGCGAGTGCGATCTCTCGCTTGTGCGCTTTAAATCGACGGACGAACTTCAGCCGGTCGAGGATTTGCTGGGACAGGCGCGTGCGCTAGACGCCGTCGCGATCGGAACCAAAATAGAGAAAAAGGGATTCAACCTTTTCGTCATCGGCCCCGGCGGGGTGGCGATGCGCAAATCTCTCAAGACAGTGCTGGCGCGCGACGCGAAGACGCGGCCGAGTCCCTCGGACTGGGTCTATGTCAATAATTTCGCCAAACCGGATCGCCCCTCCGCCATCGAGCTTCCGCCTGGACGTGCGATACCGTTCAAAGATGCGATGCACAAGCTGATAGAAGATTTGAAAAGCGCAGCGCCCACCGCCTTCCAAAGCGAGGACTATCAGACGCGGCGCGGCTCCATCGACGAAGCCTTTCAAAAGAAGCAATTCGAGGCCTTCTCGCGATTGCGCGAAAAGGCGGCCGCCAAGAACATCGTCCTGCTGCGCACACCCGTGGGCTTTGCGCTTGCGCCCGCGGTAAATGGGGAAGTCGTGCCGCCCGACCAATTCAACGCCTGGCCTGCGGACAAGCGCGCCGAAATTCAAGCCGACATCGAGGCGCTGGAGAAGGACCTCGAACATATCGTGCGGCAGATCCCGCAAATGGAAAAGCAGCAGCGCGATGAGATTCGCGCGCTCAATCGCGACACCGCTGAGTTTGCGGTGGATCATCTGATCCAGGAGGTGCGAGCCGCTTTCAGCGACATCCCGGGCGTCGCCGCCCACATCAACTCTGTCCGGGCCGACCTGATCGAAAACGTGCCGATATTCGTGATCAAGGGCGAATCCGGCGAGGGCGATCCGGCGGCGCTGATGCAGGCCGCAGCCTTCGAGCGCTATGAAGTCAATGTACTTGTGTCTCAGAACGGCGCACCCGGCGCGCCGCTGGTCGAAGAGCTGCATCCCACGCTCGGCAATCTTATCGGCCGGATCGACTACATCTCCTCTCACGGCGTGCTCGTGACCAATTTCCTGCTGATCAAGGCGGGCGCGCTGCATCGCGCGAGCGGCGGCTATCTGCTGGTGGATGCGCGCGCCCTGCTGGTCGAGCCATTCAGTTGGACGGCTCTGAAGCGCGCGCTGCGGCGCGGCGAGATCGCGATCGAGGACGTCGGTCGGTTTCTCGGCCTGACCAACACGGTGACGCTTGAGCCCGATCCAATTCCATTGCGCGTGAAGATCGTGCTGTTCGGCGACCGGCTGCTGTATTTCCTGCTGTGCGGGCTCGATCCCGAACTCGGTGAGCACTTCAAGCTGCTCGCCGACTTCGAGGACGACCTGCCGAGAAATCCAGAGAATGAAGCCCTTTTCGCTCGCCTGATCGCTTCTGCCGTGAGACGCGACGGCCTGCTCCCGCTAAACAGGCAGGCCGTCGCTCGGGTCGTCGAACATGTCGCTCGAGTCGCTTCGCATTCGGGCAAATTGTCGCTGTTCGTGGACGAACTCAACGACGCGCTCACTGAAGCGGACCTCTATGCGCGCGAGGGCGCGCGCGCCATCATCACCCGCGCCGACGTTGATGGGGCGCTGAGCGCGCGCGTCAGGCGCGCCTCGCGTTTGCACGACCGCATGAGGGAAAGCGTCATCGAGAACGTCGCGTTGATCTCGACCCAGGGCTCGCGAATCGGTCAGATCAACGGGCTCAGCGTATTGGAAATCGGAGGCTTCGCGTTCGGACATCCGACCCGCATCACGTGCCAAGTACGCCCTGGCGCCGGCAAGGTGGTCGACATCGAGCGCGAAGTTGCCTTGGGCGGCCCGATCCACTCGAAGGGCGTGCTGATTCTCGGCGGCCTGCTTGCCGGGCGCTACGCATTGGATACCCCGATGTCGCTACATGCGAGCCTGGTGTTCGAGCAGTCCTATGGCGGTGTCGAAGGCGACAGCGCTTCCTCGGCCGAACTCTATGCGCTGCTCTCAGCGCTCGCCGAGGCGCCTATCCGGCAGGACCTCGCGGTCACCGGATCGGTCAACCAACATGGCGAGGTGCAGGCGATAGGCGGCGTCAACGAGAAGATCGAGGGTTTTTTCGACATCTGCAGCGCGCGGGGCCTCACCGGCTCTCAGGGCGTGCTGATCCCGGCGTCCAATGTGCAACACCTGATGCTGCGCGAGGACGTCGTGAAGGCTTGCGCGGAAGGACGCTTCGCCGTCTATCCCGTTGCCTCGATCGACGAGGGCGTCGCCATTCTCACAGGCATTGTTGCCGGCGAGCGCCAGGCTGACGGCGCGTTCCCCGATGGCAGCGTGAATGGCCGGGTCGAGCGGCGTTTGCGGGCGTTCGCGACCGTTCGGAAGAATTTTGCCAGAGAAGATGGCGCGCCTTCGCCAAAGTCAGGGATCTAGCGATGGCGCCAGCGCGGCTGCAATTCAAACGCTTGCTGCTCGGTCTGCAAGCCGGTTCCACTGGGCCCGCTATGGATCTGGCTATTGATTTTGCGCACTTGCTCGATCTCGAACTTATCGGCGTTCTTTTGGAGGATGCGGGCCTGCGGCGTCTCGCGCGCATCGCCCCCACGCGTGCAATCCGGGCCGCCGGCGGGGGCTGGCGCGATGTCGATTGGGATCAGGTCGCGCGCGATCTCGATCTTGCGGCGAGCGGAGCCGAGAGCCAGTTCGCCGATTTGACGCGGGGATTGGCGCGCCGACAATTCGAGGTGGTTCGCGGCGGCGCCGCCTTTGCGCTATCTTCGATGTCGCGCGCCGGGGATATTCTTGTGATCGACGCTCCCGCCTCGGCGGCCGAACGCGTCGCGGAGCCCTTCGCCTCGTTGGTTGAAGCGGCGTTCCGCTCCGCCGCGTCGGTGATGTTGGCGCCCAGGCGAAGCGTACGGCGCGCCGGCCCGATCGCCGCCATCGCGGGACGTCCCGACGACCCCAGCATTGGGATGGCCGCAGCGATTGCGCAGCTCGCCGGCGAAGCCGCCACGATCATTCAAGTGCGCTCTCATGCGTCGATTGACACCTTGCAGTCCCCGCGTATAGGCCGGTTCGCCGACGCGCTCCGTCGCGGAGCGCCCGGCATATTCGACGTTGCGGCCGAAGCCACGGGGCAGGCTCTGCGCCAATCTGGAGCGCGCCTTGCAGTGATGTCACGCAGCGAACCGGCCGCCGACCTTGCGCTCGCGATCGAGTTGTCGCGCTTCCTTCCAGTTCTCAGCATCGACGGCTCGGGTAGCGAGAACATCGAGCCCGGCGGACCCTGAGCGCGTCGGGCCTGGAGGCGGACATGAAATCGCGGCCGCCAAAGCCTCGCAAGACCGCCGCGCCTGCACGCGTCGGCGAGACGCACAACGAAGACATCGCTCGCGCATTCGACGAGGTCGCCGACATCCTGGAGATCGAGGGCGACAACCCGTTTCGCGTTCGCGCCTACCGCAACGCGGCACGAAGCATGCGCGGCCTCGCGGAGGAAGTGGCCGAACGCGTCGCGCGCGGCGAGCCGCTCGAAGACCTCCCGGGAATCGGTGGGGATCTTGCTGCCCAGATCATGGGCATGCTGGCGACCGGACATTTGGAGCGGCTCGATCGGTTGCGCCCCGAGGCGCCGGCGCTGGCGCTCGCGCTGCGTCGCTTACAGGGCGTCGGCCCGAAGCGCGCGATGGCGATCTACGAAGGCCTGACTCCACGGCCGAAATCTTTCGAAGACGTTCTCGCGGCCTGCCGCGAAGGTCGGGTGCAGAAGCTGCCGGGTTTCGGCCCGCGCAGCGAGCGGGAGTTGTCGGAGCGACTCCAGGCCGATCTGCACCGGCCACGCCGTTTTCGGCTGGCGAGCCTCGAGGGCGAGGCGAAGGCGCTCGTGCAACGCCTCACCCAAAGCCCTGACGTAGAGGCGGCGCAAATGGCGGGCAGCTTCCGCAGGCGCAGGGACAGCGTCGGGGACCTCGACATAGTGGCGTCATCACGTGCGCCCGAGGCCGCGGCCCGATTTTTCCTGAACGCGGCGGATGCCTCCGAAGTGCTCGCGTCGGGCTCGACCCGCACGAGCGTCGTGCTGAAGTCGGGCCTTCAGGTCGATCTCAGGATTGTCCCGCCCGAAAGCTATGGCGCCGCGCTGGTCTATTTCACCGGCAGCAAGGACCACAACATCGCGCTGCGCCGCAGGGGCCAGCAGGCCGGCCTGAAGGTCAACGAATACGGGGTCTACCGCGGCGCCAAGCGGCTCGCCGGCGCCACCGAGACCTCCGTCTATCAGGCCCTCCGCCTTCCCTATATCGAGCCGGAATTGCGCGAAAACCAGGGCGAGATCGAAGCCGCCGAGCACGGCGCGTTGCCCCATCTCGTGCGCCTGCAGGATATCAAGGGCGATCTGCATTCCCATACCACCGCCAGCGACGGACTGAATTCCCTGCGCGAGATGGCGGCCGCGGCTCAGGCGCGGGGCCTGACCTATCTCGCGGTGACCGACCATTCGCGCCGTCTGGCGATGGCCCACGGCCTTACTGAGGAGCGCCTCCTCACACAGATCAACGAAATCGACGGGATCAATGGCGAGCTATCCGGCTTCCGACTGCTCAAAGGCGCCGAGGTCGACATTCTCGACGACGGCGCGCTCGACCTGCCGGACTCGGTCCTCAAACGGTTAGACGTTGTCGTCGTCGCCGTTCATTCCGCCTTCACGCTTCCAGCACGGCGACAGACGGACCGCATCCTTCGCGCAATGGACAACAGATTTGTCCATATCCTCGCACATCCCACAGGTCGGCTGCTGCTGGAGCGCGAAGGCTATGCCCTTGAGATGCCGAGATTGATGAAGGGCGCGCGCGAGCGCGGATGCTGGTTGGAGATCAACGCCCAGCCGAGCCGCCTCGATCTCACGGATTTGCATTGCCGGATGGCGAAGGAAGAAGGCGTTCTGCTCAGCCTCGGTTCAAACTCGCATCGCGTTGCAGATCTACTCAACCTGCGTTATGGCGTTGATCAAGCGCGACGCGGATGGCTCGAGCCGAAAGACGTCGTCAATACACGATCTCTCGACGAGCTTGTTTCGATGCTGCAGGCGCGCCGTTGACGCGCGCCCATTGCCGTACAATTTCCAAACGCTCCGACTCCGACCAGGAAAGAAACAGCCCGCCAACGGCCTCGCCAGCGGGCTAATTCTACGATCTCACTCTCTCCGGAGCCTAGTTTGCGAGCCGACCCTTATACTTCCAGCAAGCGTCCCTGCCCCCGCCCAGAAGCTTCATCCCGGCGACCGCAACATCCAGATCAGGCCGCCTTCGGCAACCAGATGCGACAGCTGCAATCCTCCGTGACAACGCCCGCGACATCCGCACATTCAGACGGCGCATGGAAAAGCCGGCAATTTCCGCAACGATGATCGCCGTTCGGGGTTTGACTGTAGTGCACGCAAGCCTGTGATACTTTCACATTCGCTTGCGCGTCGGTCGAAGCCAGGATCGGCGCTACGCTCAGCGCGGCGCCGCCAATCAGCAGCGAACGCCGAGACAGGGGGGACAGACCCGTCCGTTCAACCCTAAACATCATCTTCCCCTTTTCTGTGATCCTCAGCAGCTGCGATGCCGCCTCTGCTTCAAAACACTTGATAGCTTTATTCCTCGGACGCTCGCCGAAGTTGACTCAAGTCATTTTCTCTTTCCGCAAGACATGATCGCGGCGCTATGCCGCAGAGAAATTCAAGCCGACCTTGGAATGCACGGCTCGAGATCGATCGCCCGCCGGACCCGCGTCCTGGGCCTCGATTCGTCGACACATCGGGAATTCCCACATAGAGGACTATGCTTCTGTGTCATGCGCAAGGCTCTTGAACGCTCGCCGCGGGCGTCGCGGCGACGCTGAAGATTCCGTGTGGCCTGATCCGGCCTTGTCGGCAAAACATTCTAGCGCATTTGACTGTATGTCATTGCCCGGCGAGCTCGGCCCAATAGTCAACGACCAGCGCCTTCTCGACGAAGGGACCGACCCAGGCGACGAAAGCCTGGTGCTCGGGGTGGACGAGGTAGGCGTCGCGCGCCGCCTCGCTGGCGAAGGTCAGTGTGAACGCGTGACTATGGCCTTGATTGAGCCCTTCGGGACTGACGTCGCGACCCCATTCGAACGCCTCGACCCCAGGCACAAGCCGCTCGAGCGCCGTGAAGCGCGCAACGATGGCGTCGATCTCGTTGCCGGAGGCGTCGGGCCTGAAGCCGAACAGCACGACATGCCTGAGCGTTTTCGCGGGCGAAGCCATCGATAGCTTTCCTTTCGCGTCAGATCTTGGCGGGCGCAAGCGCCGGCTTGCCTAGGATGATGTCGGAAGCCTTCTCGGCGACCATGATCGTCGGGGCGTTGGTGTTGCACGAGGGCACATAGGGCATCACCGAGGCGTCGGCGATGCGCAAGCCTTCTATCCCCCGCAGCTTGAGCTCCGGCGAAGTTACGGCGTCCGGCCCCGTTCCCATAGCGCAGGTGCCGACGGGATGATGATCCGTCTTACAGGAGCGATAGGCGTACTGAATCAATTCGGCGTCGCTCTCCAGTCCATCACCGGGCAGACGCTCGGCGAGCACAAAAGGCTTCAACGCCGGCTGGCGCAGGATCTCGCGCGCGATGCGCAAGCCCTTCAACGCGCATTCACGGTCATAAGGATCGGCCCAGTAATTGGGATCAATCCGAGGCGCGGCGGCGGGATCGGCGCTCGCCAAGCGCACTGTGCCGCGCGAGCGCGGGCGCAAGAAAGCCGAATTGACCGTCACGCCCGGATTGCGCATCTGTTCGACCCCGGCCTCGATGCCCGAGCCGAGCCCGAGATGAAACTGGATGTCCGGCGACCGCGCGGATTTGTCGGCATACCAAAACCCGCCCGTTTCGAACAAGGTCGACGTGACGGGGCCCGTCTTGAATAGCAAGTACTGAATGCCTGCCCAGACAGTCCTGTGCGGCCGGGCGACGCGGTCGTAGGTATGATCGCCTGTGCATTCCGCGATCGCATAGAGGTCGAGGTGGTCCTGCAAATTGGAACCGACGCCAGGCAGATCGTGGACGACAGTAACGCCGGCGGCCTTCAGCGCATCGGCCGGACCGATGCCCGAGAGTTGCAACAGCCGCGGAGTGCCCATGGCGCCGCAAGACAGGATGATTTCGCGATCCGCGCGAATCGTCTCCACGGCGCCGGCGCCGCCAACCGTCACGCCGACTGCGCGGCCGTTCTCCACGATGATCTTGATCGTCGGCGTATTGAGCCGAACCGTAAGGTTCTCGCGCCCGCGCGCGGGCCGAAGGAAAGCGCTGGAGGTCGAAGATCGCTCGGCGTTGCGCGTCGACAATTGATAATGGCCCATGCCTTCCTGCACGGCGCCGTTGAAATCGTCGTTGAAAGGAATCCCCGCCTCCTGCGCGGCGCGCAGAAACGCGTAGCTGATCGGGATCGGGTTGACGGGATAGGACACGCCCAGCGGTCCGCCATAGCCGTGATATGCGTTGACCAGCTTCTGATTATCTTCCGAGCGCTTGAAATACGGCAGGACTTCGCGATAGGACCAGCCCTCGCAGCCTGCGTCCGTCACCCAGGAATCGTAGTCCTTCGCGTTGCCGCGCGTATAGAGCTGCGCATTGATCGAAGAACCGCCGCCGATCACCTTCGCCTGGGTATACCAGATGACCCGTCCGTTCAGATGTTTCTGCGGCACGGTGCTCCAGCCCCAGCTCGCGACGCCCTTCGTCATTTTTGCGAAGCCGGCCGGCATGCGGAAAAGCGGGTTCGCGTCGCCGCCGCCGGCCTCCAGCAGTAGGACCTTGATCGACGGATCTTCGCTGAGCCGGCTGGCGAGCACACAACCGGCAGATCCGCCGCCGACGATGATATAGTCAAAGACCATCGCCTAACCTTTCAGCGATCTTTGCAGCGCTTTCGGCGGGCGAGGCGGCGCGCCGGCGACGTAATCGCGATAGCAATCGAGAGCGGAGCCTGAGATCTCCGACCTCTCCGCCCGGAGGATTCGGTCGCAACGAAATTTTCAGACATCGGAACTCGCGAATTGGCATAGTTGCACATCCCCGAGCGGCTTGCCCTGGCTCCGGCCATCCCCGCCGCGCGGCTGTTTTCGGCGGGTCTAGATGCGTTTCGTCGTTTCGGGATCGAACAGCACCGCTTTGTCGAGATTGAACGCGAAGACGTGGCTTTGGCCGGGGCGAACGTGAGCATCGGCGCGCATGCGCGCGGTCAACTCCTTGCCCGCAATGCGGGTGACGACGAACGTATCCGAGCCCGCCGGCTCCACGATCTCGACATTGGCGTCAAAGGTCGCGACCGACTTGGCGTTCTTGTCCATGCTGTCGGGGTCGTTCACCGCCTCGGGCCGGATGCCGAAGATCACCTTGGCGCCGTCCTTGATCTTGCCGATATCGGCGCTCGGCGGCGCCGCCACCGTAATCGGCGGATGATCCTTGCGATCGAGCACGATCTGCGGCGCGCCGCCATTGCGGGCGACCTTGCCCTCGAGCAGGTTCATCGAGGGCGAGCCCATGAAGTCGGCGACGAAGAGATTGGCTGGCGTGTTGTAGACCTCGTAGGGCGCGCCGACCTGCTGCAATTCGCCGTCCTTGAGCACGGCGATGCGGGTAGCGAGCGTCATCGCCTCGATCTGATCGTGGGTGACATAGACGATCGTCGTTCCCGTCTGCTGATGGAGGCGCTTGATCTCGATTCGCATGTCTACGCGCAGCTTGGCGTCGAGGTTCGACAGCGGTTCGTCGAACAGGAAGACCCGCGGCTGGCGAACGAGCGCGCGTCCCATGGCGACGCGCTGGCGCTGTCCGCCCGAAAGCTGACTGGGCCGGCGGTTCATGAGATGCTCGATCTGCAGCGTCTTGGCGACCGCCGCGACCGCCTTGTCGCGCTCCGGCTTCGGCACGCCCCGCATTTCCATGCCGAAGGCCATGTTTTCAGCGACCGACATGTTGGGGTAGAGCGCGTAGGACTGGAACACCATCGCAATATCGCGCTTGGAGGGGTGAAGATCGTTGATCGGCTTTCCGTCGATCCTGATCTCGCCGGCGCTGATGGATTCGAGCCCTGCGATCGTATTGAGCAGGGTCGACTTGCCGCAGCCGGAGGGACCAACGAGTACAAGGAACCCGCCTTTATCGAGCGAGAGGTCGATCCCCTTGAGAATCTCCACTGCGCCGAAACGCTTGCGAAGGGCGTTGATTTCGAGGAATGCCATGGGTCTATCCCTTCACCGCGCCGGCCATCAGGCCGCGCACGAAATAGCGACCGCCGACGATATAGACGAACAGGGTGGGCGCGGCGGCGATGATCGCCGCGGCCATGTTGACGTTGTATTCGACGATGCCCGTCGAGGTGTTGACGAGATTGTTCAGCGCGACGGTCATCGGCGACTGGTCGCCGGCGGCGAATGTCGAGCCGAACAGGAAGTCGTTCCAGATATTGGTGAACTGATAGATGACGGTGACGATGAAAATCGGCGTCGAGTTCGGCAAGAGTATGCGGCGGAAGATCTGGAAGAAGCTGGCGCCGTCGATCATCGCCGCCTTGACGAGTTCGGTCGGGAACGCTTCGTAATAATTGCGGAAGAACAACGTCGTGAATCCGAGCCCGTAAATGACGTGGACTATCACGAGATTGACGGTCGGATTGCCGAAGCCGAACGAAAATCCGGTCGCGTCGATCAATTGATTGCCGATGTGCCCGAGCCCGCCCAGAATCACCGCCATGGGAATGATGACCGACTGGAAGGGGATGAAGCAGGCGAACAGCATCATGCCAAACACGAGCTTGTGACCGGGAAAGCGCCATTTAGTCAGGACATAACCGTTGAGGGCGCCGAGCAGCGTCGAGATCAAGACTGCGGGAATCACCATTTTGATCGAATTCCCGAAGTAGCCGTATATCCCGGCGGTGTCGGAGACGCCGATGCGCGCCTCGCCCCAGGCCTTTATCCAGGGGTCGAAAGTCAGATGCTGGGGCAGTGCGAACATGTTGCCGCCCGTGACCTCATCGAGCGGCTTCAGCGAGGTCATCACCATCACCACCAGCGGGATGAGATAGATGAACGCGAAGATCAGCAACAGACCATAGATGACGATGCGCGTCGTCAGCGAAGGGCGAGTGGGCTCGCGGCTCGGCGCCGAGGTGATGAGATCGGCGGCGCTCATCGGCCCTTCTCCTTCAATTCGGAATAGAGATAGGGCACCATGATCGCGGCGATCGTCATCAGCATGATCACCGCGCTGGTCGAGCCGACTGCCATCTGGTTGCGGGTGAATGTGTAGGAATACATGAAGGTCGAAGGCAGTTCCGCGGCGCCGCCGGGATTCTTGCCCGTCACCGAAAGCACCAGGTCGTAGGACTTGATCGCCATATGGGTGAGGATGATCAGCGCCGACAAGAACACTGGCCGCATGATCGGGATGATGATGCGCCGATATGTGGCGTAAGCCGATGCGCCGTCGATCTGCGCCGCCTTGATGATTTCGCCGTCGACGCCGCGAAGACCCGCAAGGAACATCGCCATTACGAAGCCAGACGTCTGCCAGATGCCCGCGATCGCAACGCAGTAGATCATCATGCGCGGATTTACGACCCAGTCGAAATGAAAGCTGGTCCAACCCCAATCGTGCATGGCCTTCTCCAACCCGATGCGCGGATCGAGAAACAGCTTCCAGGCCGTGCCGGTGACGATGAAGGAAAGTGCTAGCGGATAGAGATAGATCGGGCGCAGAATGCCTTCGCCGCGAATCTTCTGATCAAGCAAGATCGCGAGCATGAGGCCGAGCACGAGGCAGAAGACGACATAGAGCCCGCCGAACAAGGCCATGTTGACGAGCGCGGTATACCAACTCGAGGGCGGATCGGTCTCGAACGTCCAATCCCAGAGCTTCTGATAATTGGCCAAGCCGATCAGCCTGGTCGAAGCAAAGGCCTTGGAATTGGTGAACGAGAGGAAGAACGTCCACAGATTGAAGCCGTAGACGAACACGAGCACGAGCAGAAACGACGGCGCCAGCACCAGTCTGGGCAGCCAATCCTGCAGGCGCTCGCGCAAAGAAGCTCGCTGTCTCGCGCCTATTCCAGCAGTCGATGCGAGTGTCGTGGTCATCGCTCGCCTCTAAACCTTCGTTGCCTGGATATTCCGAAAGATGACCCTCCCCCGAGCGAACGGGGGAGGGCTTTTCGCTTTACTTGGCGTTGTTGAGCGCCTTGACGAGCTCGGTCACCGCCGAATCGGACGTCTTGATCTGGCCGTGGAAGAACTTGGTCACGACGTCGTGATAGGCGCCCGCGACCGCGGGCGGCTGGGCGTAGTTCTGCGCCATCGAGCCGACGAACTTGCCGTCCGCATTGGCCGCCTTGACGTCCGCGATGCCCTTCTTGCCGCACATGTCGAACGCGGTATCCGGCACGTCCATGCGCGCGGGAACCGAGCCCTTGACGACGTTGAACGCCGACTGGAAGCTGATGCTCATCGTCGCGTCGGCAAGCGCGAGCTGTGCGGCCTTGCGATCGGCGGGAACGTCGAACATTGCAAACATGTCGGTGTTGTAGATCACGTCGCCGTCGGTGCCGGGGAAGCGATAGCAGAGGAAATCCTTGCCGGCTTCCTTGTTGGCGGCCTTGAACTCGCCCTTGGCCCAGTCGCCCATGACCTGGACGAGCGCGTCGCCCTTGATCACCATCGCGGTGGCGAGGTTCCAGTCGCGGCCGGCGTAGTTCGGATCGACGTAGTCACGCAACTTGGCGAGGTTGTCGAACGATTTCTTCATCGTGTCGGACTTCAGCGCCGCCGGGTCGAGATCGACGAACGCTTTCTTGTAGAAGTCGATGCCGCCGGTCGAGGCGACGACCGAGTCGAACATCGTGGCTTCCTGCCAGGGCTGGCCGCCGAGCGCGAGCGGGATGACGCCCGCCTTCTTGGCCTTGTCGAGCAGGGCGACGAAGTCGTCGAAGGTCTTCGGCTCGGACCCGCCGATCTTTTCCATCACGGTCTTGTTGATCCAAACCCAGTTGACGGAATGGATGTTCACCGGAACAGCGTCCCACTTGCCGTTGGTGGTGGTGAACTTCTGCAGCGCGGTCGGAACGACCTTGTCCCAGCCTTCCTTCTTGGCGAGCGAGGTGATGTCGCCGAGCTTGCCCGCTTCCGCGTAGTCGATGGCGTAATAGCCGAGAATTTGCGAGGCCGTGGGCGGGTTGCCGGCGGCCACCATAGCCTTCAGCGCCGTCATTGCGCCCTCGCCGCCGCCGCCTGCGACCGGAACGTCCTTCCAGGCAAAGCCTTCCTTGGCCAGGTCCTGCTTGAGCACGTTCAGCGCCGCCGCCTCGCCGCCCGATGTCCACCAATGCAGCATCTGGACTTCCTTGACGTCGGCCGCCGGGGCCGAACCCGCGAAGCCGATCGCCGACACGGCCATCGCGCTCGCCATCAATATGTTGCGAAGTTTCATCGTCTACCCTTCCAACTTGTCGCTCTCCCACCGGATACGGTCCGGCGCCGTTTCCAGAAGCCGCCTTGCGACCCCCGATCTCTCAATTCCGCGCCGGCGCGCGCGGGAGCCACCAGCTCGTACGCGCGCCATTGTGAACATGAAACGTTTTTTCCTCAGTGTAGTCCTTGACCGCGTTGCGACCAAGCTCGCGACCGACGCCCGATTGCTTGTAGCCGCCGAACGGCAATTCGGGCGTCCCGTCCATGAAGGTGTTGACCCAGACCGTGCCCGCCCGGACCCCGCGCCCGACGCTGATCGCCACGTCGATGTCGCGGCTCCAGACGCTGGCGGAAAGGCCGTAGCTGGTGGAATTGGCGAGCGCGATCGCCTCTTCGGCTGTGCGGAACGTCAGCGCGGATACCACCGGCCCGAACACTTCGTCCCGCGCTATCGCCATGTCGGGCGAAACCCGCGCGACGATGGTGGGCGCCAGGAAAAGCCCGCTGCTGGAGGCGAGCCTCTCGCCGCCGGCGCGCAGCTCCGCGCCGGCCGCGCGCGCCGCCTTCACGTGCCCCTCGATCTTCGCCAGATGGTCGGCCGTGATGATCGCGCCGACGCGCGTCTCCGGGTCCAGGGGATCGCCGACTCTGACTTCGCCCGCCCGCTTGGCGAGTTCCGAGAAGAAGGACTCCGCTATGTCGACGTGGAGCAATAGTCGAGAGCCCGCGTTGCAGCACTCGCCGGCGTTGAAATAGGCGCCAAAAGCCGCCGCGTCGAGCGCGGCGTCCATGTCGGCGTCGGGGAAGATCAGCTGCGGGTTCTTGCCGCCTAGCTCCATCGAGACTTTTTTCAGCGTCTGAGCGGCCGCGGCCATGGCCGCGCGCCCGACCCCGGTCGATCCGGTGAAAGAGATCATGTCGACTTCGGCGTCCGTCGTCATCGGCGCGCCGACTTCCGGGCCGTATCCGGTCACGACGTTGCAGGCGCCCTCAGGCAAGCCCGCCTCGGCGAGCAATGCGGCCAGATGCAGCGTGGAGGCGGAAGTCATCTCGCTCGGCTTGACGACGCAAGCGCACCCTGCCGCGAGCGCGAACGGCAGCTTTTGCGAAACGATTAAGAACGGGAAATTCCAGGGCGTGATGATCGACACGACGCCAATCGGCTCGCGCAGCACGAAACCGAGGCGATCGGCGCCCAGATTGGAATAGCTCTCGCCGGAAAGCTCGCGCGCCAGCGCGGCGGCGTAGCGCCATATGTCCGCCGCGCCCTCGATCTCTCCAAGCGCTTGCGAAATCGGCTTGCCCAACTCCAGCGTGTCGAGGGTTGCAAGCAGATCGCGATCGCGGTCAATCAGGTCGGCGGTCCTGAGCAGGACGCGGGCCCGGCTCGACGCGGTCTCGCGCGGCCAGGCGCCGGAGTCGAACGCCTTTCTCGCGGCGGCGACCGCGCGGCGCGCATCGGCCGAGGCGCCCCGTGGAACGCGCGTCACGATTGCGCCGTGAGCGGGACTGCGGCGCTCGATCGTAGCGCCCTCGCCGGCGGCCTCGCGACCATCGATCCACATTTTGCGATCGCGCGGGAATCGGGAGAGCGCTTGGGCGAGTTTGGCGTCGTCGAGACGAATGGGAGTGTGGGCATTCATCGACCGTGCTCCTATCGCCCCGAAAACTCAGGCGCGCGTTTGCCGCGGAAGGCCGCCACGCCCTCGGCCAGGTCCTCAGTCATTGCGGTCAGCGCGCCCGCGAGGCCTTCGATCGGCGCATCCGGGTCTTCGCCCTCCGCGGCATTGATCATCGCTTTGACGATTTGCACGGCGACCGGCCCGCGCTTGGCCACGTCAGCGGCGAGACTCTCGGCGCGCGACAATCCGTCGCCGACCGCGGTGACTTCGTCGACCAATCCAAGCGCGAGCCCCTCCTCGGCCGTGAACATGCGCCCCGTCAGCGCCATGCGCCTGACGACCGACGCGCCGAAGCGGCGCACAAGTCGTTGCGTGCCCGACCAGCCGGGCGCCATGCCGAGCCCTGACTCCGGCAGGCCCAGCTTGATCCCGCTTTCGGCGATGCGGATGTCGGCTGCCGCGGCGAGTTCGAGTCCGCCGCCGAAGGCGTGGCCTGTCAGCGCCACGATCAGCGGCACGCGCAGACGCGCGAGCAACTCGAAGGCGCGATGTCCTGCGCGCGTCCAATCGCGCCACATCTCGAGCGCGGGCAGGCCGCCCCAGGCTGCGATGTCGCCGCCCGCGCAGAACGCCTTGCCCTCGGCGCTCAGAATCGCGACGCGCGCGTCGCGCGAGGACTCGATCGCGCGCGCGGCGTCGGCGAGCGCATCGATCATCGCGCGATCGAGCGCATTGAGCTTGTCGGCGCGGCGCAGCGTGATCCGCGCAAGAGCGCCTTCAAAAGCGAGTTCGACATGCTGGCTCATGGTCGGATCTCGCTCGCCGTACGCAATCGCAGCCCGATCGGTTCGGGGCGGAACAGCGCCGCCTCCATCGTCCTCAGGTTGTCCGCGACGCGCAGCGGGAATTCCGCCTGATCGAGCACGTCGCGTCTGAGATCGGCGCCCGGCGCGATCTCCGTGACCGTGACGCCCTGGGGCGTCAGGAGCAGAACGCAGCGCTCGGTGACATAGAGGACGTCCTGCCCTTGCAGAACCGCGCGCGGGCCCGAGAACGAGACCTGCTCGACCGCCTCGACCAGCTTCTTGACCTTGCCGTCCCTGGCGATCGAGAGCGCGCCATCCGAGATCGCAAGCCCCGCGCCGGCGGTGAAATAGCCTGAAAACACAATCTTCTTGGCGCGCGCGGTGATATCGACAAACCCGCCGGCGCCGGCCGTCACATGTGGGCGAACGCCCAGTTTGGATACGTTTACGGAACCCTGCCGGTCGATCTGCAGGAAGGAAAGCAGCGACATGTCGAAGCCGCCGCCCTGAAAATAGGTGAACTGCTGCGGCGAGGGCACGATCGCTTCGGCATTGGAGGCGCAACCGAACTGGAAATCGAGCAACGGCACGCCGCCGACGGCGCCTTGTTCGATCACCCAGGTGACCGCGCCATGGCGCCCCTCCTCAATCAGGATGCGCGGCACGTTGGCCGAAATTCCGAAGCCGATGTTGACCGCGTCGCCGTCGCGAAGTTCTTGCGCAACGCGACGGGCGATGACTTTCGCGATGTCGAATTTAGGCGTCTCGAACGAGGAGATCGGCCGGAAGATCTCGCCGGAGATCGCAGGTTCGTAGGGCGTATGCGTCGTCTGCAACTGGTCGGGCGCGATGACGATGACGTCGACCAGCACGCCCGGCACGACGACGTCGTGCGGCCTCAGGCTGCCCGCCGCGGCAAGCCGCTTGACCTGAGCGATCACGAGCCCGCCATTGTTGCGCACAGACAGGGCTTGATCGAGCGGCCCGAGTATGCCGCCCTCATGTTCATAGGAGAGATTGCCCCGCTCGTCGGCCGTGGTCGCGCGGATGATCGCGACCTGGGGCGTGATGGTGGGGAAGAACAACCATTCCTCGCCCGCGAAATCGATGCGGCTGACGATCGGTTCAGCCGCCGCCTTCGCGTTCATCGCGCAACCCTCGCGCCTGGGATCGACGAAAGTGTCCATCCCGACCTTGGTCAGCACGCCGGGCCGCTTGGCGGCCGCCTCGCGGTGCATGTCAAACAGAATGCCGGAGGGCACGTTGTAGGCGGGGATCGCGTCGCCGCTGATCATTTTCCAGATCGCGGGCGGCTCGGCCGAAGACGGCCCCGAGGGGTAAGAGCCTGCCAGGACGCGCTTCAGGCAGCCCGCTTTCGCGATATGGTCGATGCCTTTGACGCCCCACATGTCGCCGGCCGCGATCGGATGCAGAGTCGTCAAGTCGCGTGGACGGCCTTCGGCCTCGAAACGCGCGCCGATGGCGGAGAGCATGGCGTCCGGACAGCCGAGCGCCGACGACGAGGAGACCGTCACGATGGCGCCATCCGGGATCAGGCGGGCGGCTTCGGCGGCGGAGAGTATAATTGGCCTGGCCATGGGAACGCTCAAATCGTGAGGTCTATGGCGGTTTCCCGCCCGGTGCGTGCGGCTTCCAGCGTCGCCAAGGCGACGCTCAGCGATTTGACGCCGTCTTCGCCGGTGGCCGCCGGCGCCCCGCGTCCCGCGACCGCATCCTGGAACAGCCTTATCGAGCGCGCGTAGAGGTTCTCATGCGCCAGCGTCAGGCTTTCCTCGCCGCGGGCCGTGCGCAAGATCACTTCGCCCTTCGGCGCCTGGGTCATGCAATCCAGGCCGATCAGCGAGCCCGCCTCGCCGTGCACTTCGAAACCGGTCGTGGCGTAGCGCGTGGTGAAAGCGTCGTGGAACTGCGCGAGCGCGCCGCGGGAAAAGCGCAAAACGCCCATCACGCCGTCCTCGAGGCCCTCCCGCCCCATCCCGGCGCGCGAAGTCATCGCGGCGACGGCGACGGGTTCGTCGTCCAGCACGAAGCGCAAGGCGTCCGCATCGTGCACGGTGATGTCGAGTACGACGCCGCCGCCCGCCTGCGGCTTCTCGATCCGCCAACCCTGAAGGTGCGGCGGAAGATAGACGGCATGGAACACGCGCGCGAACAGGGGCTTGCCGATCCGGCCTTCCTGGATCGCGTCCCGCATCGCGCGATGGGTGGCGGCGTTGCGCAGGTGATGGTTGGTCGCCAAAACGATCTTGCGGGCCTCGGCCTCGGCGACCATGGCGCGCGCATCCGCCAGCGTCAGCGCGAGCGGCTTTTCGCATAGGACATGTTTGCCCTCGCGGGCGGCGGCCAGCATCTGGTCGCGGTGCAATTCGTTGGTCGTCGAAATGTAAACGGCGTCGATGTCGTCCGCGCGCACCAGCCGGGCCAGGTCGGTCGTGGCTCGCGCGACGCCGTGCGTCGCAGCGTAGCTCTTCGCGCGCGCCTCTTTCGAGCTGAGCACGCTGACGATTTCGCCGCCATTGGCGCGGATCGCGCCGATCACGTGCTCGGCCGCGATCGTACTCGCGCCGATCAGGCCCCACCTCAGCTTGCCGGTCATGAGGCCCTCCTGTGTCCGAGCCGGGCGCCGCAGCTCTCGCGCACGACGAGGCGCGCCTCGCCGGCGTAGGAAAGACCAGCCGGATCTTCGTGACGGATCAGCCCGAGCAGGCTGGCCGCGCAGCGTCGCCCCATCTCGCGCGTATCGGCGTTGACGGTGGTAAGCGGAGGCGCGTTATAGGCGGCCTCCGCGATGTCGTCGAAACCGACCACGGCGAGATCGCGTCCGGGAACGATGCCGCGCGCATTGAGCTCGCGAGTGGCGCCCATCGCGACGATATCGTTGTAGCAGAACACTGCGGTCGGCGGCTTCGACAGTTTGAGCGCCCGCTCAAGCGCTTCTCGCCCGCCGATCCGCGTCGGCGCGGCTTCGATGATCAGGCCGTCATCCGCCGCGACGCCCGCGCCGTTCAGCGCGTCGCGCCAGCCGCTCACGCGCTCCTGCTGCGTCGTCATGGCGCTATCCGCGCCGAGAAAGCCGATGCGCCGGTGGCCGAGCCGCAGCAGATGCTCGACAGCCTCACGCGCGCCTTTGCGATTGTCCGGGCCGATATAGGGCAGAGGCGACCCGATCATGCGGCGCATCGTGATCACGGCGGGGATCGCGTCTGGCCATTGCTGCGCCACCGTCCAGGCGTCCGAACCGCGCGCCGGGCTCATGATGATGCCCGCAACGTTGTGCTCGCGCAGCGAACGCAGGACCTGCGCCTGTCGCGCAGCATCCTCGTTGGTGTTGGCCAGGATCGGCGTGAATCCCAGGTTGTAGAGCGCGTCCTCGATGCCGGCCGCCAATTCGGCGAAGAACGGATTGTTGAGGTCGCTGATGATCATCCCGACGAAGTCGGACGAGGCCGCGCGAAGACTTGCCGCGCCGCGATGATAGACATAGCCGAGCGCCTGCATCGCCTTCGCGACGCGCTCGCGGGTTTTCGGCGCGACAAGCGCGCTTTCCGACAACACCAGCGAAACGGTGGATTTTGAAACCCCGGCGCGGCGCGCGACATCGACGATCGTCACGCGACCGCCTCGCCCCCCCGCTTCGTCCCGCCCTGTCGTCGACATTTTCCAGCCGTTTTTGGAACGTACCAAATTGGCGATGCCGTAGCTATTGGCAGTAATCGCCGTGACGAACGCGTGCCGGAGCGCACCGACCGCCTTGTCTTTTGGAACGTGACAATTTATTGCTAGACAAATATCTGGAAGTCGTCAACAGGGTTTTTCAGGGGAGGAAACGGAAATGGCCGCGCGTCTGTCGCAGGACATTCTCGACGCGTTGACCGACGTCGACATGCCCCGGCGCCTGCGCCTCGCGCGCGAGCGCCGAGACCATCCGGGCGGGAGAATTCGAGATGCAGCTCTATCGCTCGCAGGCGCTGGTTCTCGGCAGCGGCGCGGCGGGTCTTCGCGCGACCGTGGAACTCAAGCGTCGCGGCGTCGACGTTGTCGTGGCGACGCAAAATCTCTATGGCGGCACGTCCGCCTGTTCCGGATCGGACAAGCAGACGCTGCACACCGCCTCGGGCAGCGGCCGCGGCGACGATTTCAACGCGCTCGCTCGGGCGCTCGGCGCCGGCGGCGCGATGGACGAGGACACCGCGTATGTGGAGTCGGTAGGCTCGCTGCCGGCGCTGGCGTCGCTGCAATACATGGGCTTGCCGATCCCGCTTGATCGCTACGGCGCTCCCCTGCGCTATCAAACCGACCATGACGAGGCCGGTCGAGCCACGAGCTGCGGCCCGCGCACGTCCCGGCTGATGGTCAAGGCGCTCGCCGAGGAAGCGGCGCGTCTGGGCGCGCCTTTCGTCAATCGCGCGATTGGCGCGCAAATTCTGATCGAAGAGGGATCGCCGCGCCGCGCCGCCGGCCTGCTCGCTTTCCATCCGGCCGCGCGCAATCCGGCCAATCCGCTCGGATTGTGCGTCTTCTCCTTCGGCGCCTTGGTGTTGGCGGCGGGCGGGCCTGGCGAGCTCTACCGCGACAGCGTCTATCCCCGGCATTGTTTCGGGGCGCTGGGACTCGCGCTCGAAGCCGGGATCGAAGCCGTCAACCTCACCGAGAGCCAATTCGGCATCGGCACGCCGCGCGACGGTTTTCCCTGGAACCTTTCGGGCACCTACGCCCAATGCATGCCTTATGTCTGCTCGATCGACGGCGCCGGTCGCGAGCGCAATTTCCTTGCCGACTACTATCGCACGACCCAGGAACTCGTTTCGAATGTCTTTCGCAAAGGGTACCAGTGGCCGTTCCACGCCTCTCGGATGCTCGACTTCGGCTCGAGCCTGGTCGATCTCGCGATCTTTCGCGAGACGCAGGCGGGGCGAAAAGTCGTCATGGACTTCAACCGCAATCCTGAACCGGTTCCTGGCGACGACCCGTTCTCGCTCGATCGACTGGACGCCGACGTGCGCGCCTATCTCGCCAACAACGACGCGCTGCAGCCGCTCCCGATCGAACGCCTGAAGCGCATGAACCCGCTCTCGATCGAACTTTACAAACGTTACAAGAAGGACATCACGCGCGAACCGCTCGCCTTCGCCGTCAACAACCAACATATGAACGGCGGTGTGAGCGTCGACATCTGGGGCCGCTCGAGCCTCTCCCATTGCTATGCCGTCGGCGAAGCCGCGGGAACCCACGGCGTCACGCGCCCGGGAGGCGCCGCGCTCAACGCGGGTCAGGTGTTCGGCCTGCGTTGCGCCGAACATATCGCGGCGCGAACGAGCGATTCCGGAAACTCGGGTCTCCCGACGGCCGCCCTCGAGGCGGCGATCCGCGCAATCCGGGGCGGCTTGACGGCTCGGGGCGTCGACTGGCGAGACATCGAGCGCGAGGTGCAGGCGCGCATGAGCGATTTTGCCGGCTTCATTTGCTCGCCTCGAGGCGTGCGCGAGGCGCTCGCCCAAGCCCGCGCGCTGAACGCGAACATTCGCAGGCGCGGCGTTCGGGCCTCGCGTACGGGCGAGGAGGCCCGCGCCTGGCAATGGCGTCAGATGGCGCTAGTTTCGGAGGCGACCCTGACCGCGCTCGACGGGTATCTCGAAGCCGGCGGCGGGAGTCGCGGGGCGCGCGCGGTCTGCGACGAACGCGGAGGGGAAGTTCCAACCGCAAGGGGCCTCTCACTGGAAGCCTACCGTTTGCGCGCCGAACGGGCGAGCGATCGCGAGAAAAAGATCGTCGTGCGCCGGCATGACGAAGGCTTTGTTTGCGAAAATCGCCCCGTCCGCCGGCGCGACCCCGCCGAGCGCGCCTATTTCGAGCGCGACTGGGCGCGCTCCCTCACCGGCGCGATTTTCGACGATTGACGGTCAGGCTGAAGGCGCTGCGCTCACAAATACTTCTCGCCGACTTCGCTCTCGAACCGGCTCGGATCGCCTTCCCAGACGATGCGGCCGTGTTCCAGCACATAGACGCGGTCGGCGTGCGGCAGGGCGAAGGTGACGTTCTGCTCGCCGAGCAGCACGGTTATCGGCGTCGTCTGGCGCAGGCGCTCCAGCGCCTTCGAAATCTGCTCCATGATGACCGGCGCGAGACCCAGCGTCGGCTCGTCGAGGATGAGGAGATCGGGCTTCATCATGAGAGCGCGCGCAATCGTCAGCATCTGCTGTTCGCCGCCGGACAAGCGTCCCGGCGCTCTGCCGATGCCGCTCCTTCAGGATCGGGAACAGATCGTAGAGCCAGTCCAGTCTCTGGGCTCGCTCCTCCGTCTTCGAGCCGTGCGCCGCCCATTTCGAGATTCTCGCGCACGGTCATCTCAGAAAACAATTCGCGCCCCTCCGGCGACTGCACGATGCCGGCGCGCGCGATTTTGGCCGCCGAGAGGCCGCGCAACGCGCGGCCTTCGCGTCGGATATCGCCGGTATAGGGAACGAGACCGGAGATCGCGTTGAACAGCGTCGTCTTCCCGGCGCCGTTGAGGCCGACGACCGCGACGAATTCGCCCTTGTGGACATGCATCGAGACGTTCTCCAGCGCCTGCGCCTTGCCATAGTGGACGCTGAGAGTCTGTCGACAGCGAGAAACGGCGTCTGCGCGTCGCGGAACGAAGAATTCCGGGCGCGCCGCCGTCTGCAGGGCGCCGCCGAGATAGACGCGCCGCACCGTCTCGTCGCGCATGACCTCATCGACCGAGCCCTCGGCAATGCGTTCGCCGACATACATGGCGAAGATGCGGTCGACGAGCGCCGCGACGCTCTTGACGTTGTGGTCGACGATCAGCACGGCGCGCCCATCGTCGCGCATTTCGCGGATCAGGTTTGCGAAGGCGGCGGTCTCGCGCGCGGTCAGGCCGGCGAACGGCTCGTCGACCAGCACGACCTTGGGATCGCGCGCGATCGCCTTGGCGATTTCCATCTTGCGCAAATCCGCGAACGGCAAGGTCGAGGGCCGGCGGTCGAGCACGGCGCCCAGCCCGACCTGCTCGGCGATTTGGCGCGCGCGCCGCTCCATGGCGGCGTCGGGAAACAGGTCGAGCAGTCGGTCCGGCAAGAGCCCGAGAAGGACATTCTCGAGCACGGTCTGGCGATGCAGCGGGCGCGAATGCTGGAACACCATGCCGACGCCAAGCCGCGCGATCTTGTGCGGCGGCCAGCCCGCGACTTCGACGCCGCCGATGCGCACCGAGCCCGCGTCCGGCCGCTCGACGCCGAGGATCGAGTTTCATGACCGTCGATTTGCCCGATCCGTTCGGGCCGATCAGTCCAAGGATTTCGCCCGGCCGGATCGAGAAGCTGACGTCCTTGACGGCGGTCAGGCCGCCGAAGCGCTTGTAGAGATGCTCGACTTCGAGAAGCCCGGCCGCGCCGCTCATGTCGCCTCCCGCACGCCCTTGAGCATGCCGAGAAGGCCGCCGGGAAAGGCGAGCACCACAACGAGCGCGACGGCGGAAACGATGAAGGTCGCGAGATCGCCGAGCGGGCGCAGGGCCTCGCCCATAGCGATCAGGAACACCGCGCCGAGCACGCCGCCCAAGATCGTCCGCCGTCCGCCCAGCACCGCGCCGACAATGACCTGCACGCCGACGGTCACGTCGATGAAGGTCGCCGACCGAAGCCGCGCCGAGATAGAAGACCATCAGAGCGCCCGCAAGGCCGGAGAAGAAGGCGCTCACGAGGAAGGCGGCAAGCTTGTGCTTGGTCGACGTTGAAGCCGAGCGCGCCCGCCTGGACGGCGTCCTGACCGCTCGCCTGCAGAATAAGCCCGACAGGAGAGCGCGAGAGACCGTAAAGGATCGCGCCGCTCACGGTCATGAAGCCGAGCGCGATCCAGTAATTCGTCTTATCGTCGATCGAGATCACGTCGGGCACGGTCAGGCCGATCTCTCCGCCCGTCAGACCCGCGGCGACGACGACGAAATTCTGGAGCATCAGCACGGCCACCAGCGTGGTCAGGCCGAAATAGGGACCGCGCACGCGCAGGGCAGGCAGCGCAAGCACGACGCCGCCGGTGACCGCCGCGAGCACGCCGGCGCCGACGCAGATGAAGATCGGCGGTTGATACAGGCTGTCGAGAATGCCGGCGGTATAGGCGCCGAGGCCGATCAGGAACGTCGGCCCGAAATTGACCTCATTGGCGAAGCCGAACAGCAGATCCCAGGCCATCGAGAACACGCCGAAATAATAGGCGATCGTGAGCAGACCCAGGACATAGCCGGAGACATAGAGCGGCATCGTCGCCGCACAGGCGACGACGATCAGGCTGATCCAGACCGGCGGCGACTTGAGGATGCGAGCGAGCATGGCTCAGCGCCTCCCCAGCAGGCCGCGCGGGCGCACATACATGACGATCACCAGCAGCAACAGCGCGGGGATCGCGCGATAGGCCGGCGAGATCATGTAGGCCGTTAAGGTTTCGAGATAGCCGACGACGTAGGCCGCAATCAGCGAGCCGGAAACGCTGCCGAGCCCGCCGAGCACGACGATCGAGAATGCGCTCGCAGTCAGTGGTCCCGCGCTGTAGGAGGAAACCCCGAGGAACATGCCGAGCAGGACGCCTGCGATGCCCGCCAGAGCGCCATAGACGGCCCAAACCGCGACATAGACGCTGGAGAGTTCGATGCCGAGCAGGGTGACGCCGCGCGGGTTCATGGAGGCCGCGAGCACCGCCTTGCCGGCGCGCGTCCGGTTCACGAACGCCCACAGCCCCGCAATGGCGACCCAGCAAACCGCGGCGGTGAAGATTTCGTTGGCGGGCGTGCGCACGCCGACGATGGAAACCACGCCCTCGACGATCGGCAGCACGGTCTTGGCGTTATTGGTGAAGAGATAGGCGATCGCCTCCTGGATCATGATGCCCCAGAGCAATGTCGCCGTCAGAATGAAAATCTCTTTTTCCTCTTCGCGGATCGCTCGCGAGCGCTGCAGGCGTCCCACGATGAGATAATAGGTCGCGAGCGAGAGGACGAGGCCGGTCAACACGCCGCAGGCGGCGCCGGCATAGCCGCCGACGCCGAAAGCGCCCGACACGGCCCAGGCCGCGACGGCGGCCGCCACCATGATCGCGCCATGCGAGAGGTTCAGTACGCCGGTCACGCCGAAGATCAGCGTGAAGCCGGTCGCGCCGAGGGCGTAAAGCGACGAGATGGCGAAACCGTCGATCAGGATTTGCCAGAACAGCATCTATTCGTCGCCGCCCGAGACGCTTGGGGTCGCGCATCGATACGGGTCAGTCCTTGCCTCCGACCTTGACGAAGGAGGGGAAGGTCAGCTTGCCCTTGGAGAGTTCGGCCGGCCACAAATTGACCTGCTCGCCGTTCTGCCACTGCAGGAAAAGCCCGGTGATGAAGCCCGGGCCCGTCTTCAAGCCATGCACATGGGGATCGCCTTCGGGCAAGAACTGCATGCGCCCGATGGTGCCGATGTAGTCGGTCTTCTCCAAGGCGGCGACGAGTTTGTCGCTGTCCGTCGAACCCGCGCGGCGGATCGCGTCGGCGAGGTAATAGACTTCGTCATAGGCGGTGTAGCCGGCGTAAGAGGGGAAATTGCCGAATTTCTTTTGGAACGCATCGACGAAAGGCAAAGTCTTGGGCGAAACCGCGACGCCGGGCCCGGAGACCGCCTGATAGAGCACGCCCTCCGTCGCGCCATTGGTGTCCTTCCAGAACGTCGAATTGGACGCTTGCGAGGCGACGCCGAACATCGGGATCGGCACCTGCTGGCTCTTCCACTGCGAAGTCGGCTGCACGCCGACGTGGCTGATGCCGGTGATGATGACGTCGGGCTTCGCGCTCTCGATCTTGTTGAAGATCGGCGTGAAGTCCGTCGTGTCGGGGGAGAAGCGGATATGATCGAGCACGTTCAGGCCGATCTTGGGCAAGCACTCGGCGTAGCCGGCGTCGAGCGGCGTTGTCCAGGCGGCGTCCTCGCTCATGATGACGGCGCTCTTCATCTTGAGGCCGTCGACCAGCAGATCCTTGGCGGCGTCGCAGACGAGGCGCGCGAGCGAGCCCGAGGTGAGATAGCCATGGAACGTGTATTTGTTGTGTTCGTAGTCCTTGGCGATATTGGCGGTGATGACGTCGGACGCCGCGCCGGGGGTGACCAGAACGGTCTTCAGACGGGCCGACCAAGGTTCGAGAGCGAGCACGACCTCGCTGACATAGCTCGCTATGACGGCGTTGACGTGATCCTCGTTGACCGCGCGCTGGAACGCGCGAACGGACTCGGCCGACGAGGAATGATTGTCATAGGAAACGATCTCGACCTTGCGTCCGTCGAGCCCGCCCGCCGCGTTGATCTCGTCGGCGGCCAATTGCGCCGCGAGCGGAATCGACGATCCCGCGACCGCCTGCGCTTCCGCAATCACGCCAATCCTGATCGGCCCGGCGTCATCGGCTCGCGCGCCGGCTCCCGCCGCCATCGCCATCGCCACGACGCTGGCTCCCGCAAGACGACGCCAACCTGCCGCGCCCGAGGCCGTTCCCGCAAAACCCGCCATAGCTTCCTCCGTAAGATTTTTTTCGGCTATCGCCCGGACCTCGCTCGCGGCGCGCCGCGATCCAGCGCGCCCCGCCGACGTCTCGTCCCGAAATTGCGATGGTTTTGGACGCCCCGCAAGCCTTCTTGCGCCCATTTTTTCCGCAATTCGGCCGTGCATCGGGCGCCATCTGTCCTCGACAAGTCGCGCGGGCCCTGTTTTGATCGAGTCGGCGTCGTCCAATGCAAGACGGCGCCTCTTCGGAGTCGAGATTACCGCCCATGTCGGCTGCAGCTCCTCACCATATCGTGATCGTCGGCGGAGGGGCCGGCGGGCTTGAACTCGCCACCAAGCTGGGCGACCGCCTGGGCAAAGCCGGAAGAGCCAGGATCACTCTGGTCGATCGCAGCCGAACCCATATCTGGAAGCCGCTGCTGCATTCGATCGCCGCCGGCAGCCTCCGACGCTCCCAACACGAACTCAACTATATGGCTCAGGCCCACTGGCATCATTTCCATTACCGCAACGGCGAGATGATCGGCCTCGACCGGGACGCCAAGACGATTTCTCTCGCGCCGGTCCTGGACGAGGAAGGGCGCGAGATCCTGCCGCAATCGAGCCTGGCCTATGACACGCTGGTCGTCGCGGTCGGCAGCGTCACCAATGATTTCGGAACGCCCGGGGCCGCCAAATACGCCGTGCCGCTGGAAACGCCGGAACAGGCCAGCCGCTTCAACCGGCGTCTCGTCAACGCCTGCCTGCGCGCGCAAAATCAGACCGAGCCGATCCGGCCCGGCCAGCTCCATGTCGCGATCATCGGGGCCGGCGCGACAGGCACCGAACTTGCGGCCGAATTGCATCATACCGCGCGCGCGATCATCGCCTACGGCCTCGACAAGATCGACCCCGAGCGAGACATCCGCATCGTGCTGATCGAGGCGGCCGACCGCATTCTGCCCGCGCTGCCCGAGCGCATTTCCAATTCGACGCGCGATTTGCTGGTGAAGCTCGGCGTCGAGGTGCGCACCAGCGCCCGGGTCGCCGAAGTCATGCCCGACGGAGTCAGGCTCGCCGACGGCGAGGTCATTCCCTCGGATCTGGTCGTCTGGTCCGCCGGAGTGAAGGCGCCGCCCTTTCTGGCCGGCATCGGCGGGCTGGAGACCAACCGGATCAATCAGCTCGTGGTCCGACCCACGCTGCAGACGACGCGCGACGATCATATTTTCGCGATCGGCGACTGCGCCTCCTGTCCCCGCCCCGGTTATCCCCAGCCGGTGCCGCCCCGCGCGCAGGCCGCGCACCAGATGTCCGAATTCATGTTCAAGCAGCTCGAGAACGTGCTCGCGGGCCGTCCGCTGGCGGAGTTTACGTATCATGACTTCGGCTCGCTGGTTTCGCTCGGAAAATACAGCACCGTCGGCAGCTTGATGGGGTCGCTGATCGGCAGCAGCTTTTTCATCGAAGGCTATTTCGCGCGGCTGATGTATCGCAGTCTCTACAAAATGCACGAAGCCGCGCTGCATGGCGGGGGCCGCACCCTGCTGGGGCTGTTTGCGCGCAGCGCGAGACCAAGCCCGACGGTGAAGCTGCATTAGATATCCTGCCGGGTTCGCCGCGCCCTCCTACGGCGCCCGGACCTGCAACCCCGCGTGCAAGAGCTCGCGCCAGGCCGCGCGCCCGTCGGAAGCGAACCGTATCAGCTTCATGTCGTCGGCGCCGATCATCCCGTTGGCGATCATGCCATCGAAATTGACCATGCCCCGCCAATATGTCTCGTCGACCAGGACGATCGGCAACTGCGGCGCCTTGCGGGTCTGCACGAGGGTCAGGATTTCGAACAGTTCGTCAAAGGTGCCGAAGCCGCCGGGAAAGACGACCAGCGCCCGCGCGGCCATCGCGAAATGCATCTTGCGCATCGCGAAATAGTGAAAGCGGAAGGTCAGCTCGGGCGTCGTGTAGGGATTGGGCTGCTGCTCCTGCGGCAGCGTGATGTTGAAGCCGATCGTCGGAGCCCCGGCCTCGCGCGCCCCGCGGTTGGCGGCCTCCATCACGCCCGGCCCGCCGCCGGTGGCGATGACGTTGCGGTACTGTCCGCTCGGCCCGTCGAGCGCGCCGCCTTCCCTGGAGGCGATAAAGCCGAATTCGCGCGCCTCGGCGTACCATTTGGCCTGTGCTGCGCTCCCCGTTTCGCGCACCCGGGACGACCCGAACACCACGATCGTCGAGACCACGCCAAAATCGCGCAGCGCCTCCTGCGCCTTCTGATATTCGAGCAGGAAGCGCACCCCGCGCATGGAATCGCCGAGCAGGAACGTCTGGTCGAGCGCCGGCAGGACGTAGGACGGAGATTGCAGTTGCGCGGCGTTGGCGGGCGCAATTTCACTCATCGGCTCTATCCCTTTGAAGAAACGTCATAATGACGAAGCGAGGCGCGGCGGCGCCGCTCCGGCCCGGTTTTGGCGCCGTCGAACGGGAAGATCAAACGGCATGGCCTCTCGCAAATTCGACGAATTCGCATTATAGGCGCGTGCCGATCCGTTCAGTCGGGCGCAGGACGAGCGCCCCCCACAGGAGTCTCCATGCGAATGTTCCCGTCCAAGGCGAGCCGCCGGCTCGCGCTCGCCGCCGCCCTTATGTTGGGCGCGTCGTTCACCGCCGCCCACGCCGACCCGAAAGTGCTCGCCAAGGTCGACGGCGCCCCGATCACCCAGGACGACCTCAACGACGCCTTGGCCGATATCGGTCCCGGCCTGCCGGAAAAGCTTCAGGGCGCCGAGCGCGAAAAATACGTGCTCGACTATCTCATCGACCTCCGGCTCGTCGCCAAGCAGGCGATCGCGGACAAGCTCGACCAGACCGCGGACTACATCCGCAAGCTCGCCTATTACAAGGACAAGCTCGCCATGGAGGCGCTGCTGACCAACGTCGCCAAGGCCGCCGCGACCGACGAGGCCGAGCACAAGGCCTATGACGAGGCCGCCAAGGCGCAGCCCCCGGAGCCCGAGGTCCACGCCCGCCACATCCTGCTCGCGACCGAGGACGAGGCCAAGGCCGCCCTGGCGCGCGTCAAGGCCGGCGAGGATTTCGCCAAGGTCGCGACCGAATTGTCGAAAGATCCGGGCGGCGAAGGCGGCGATCTCGGCTGGTTCACCAAGGACCGAATGGTGCCGGAATTCGCTGACGCCGCGTTCAAGCTCGAGCCGGGCCAGGTCTCCGATCCGGTCAAGAGCCAGTTCGGCTGGCACATCATCAAGGTCGAGGAAAAGCGGATGAAAACCTTCCCGCCCTTCGACCAGCTCAAGGATCAGGCCGCCCGCTACGTCGCCCAGAAAGCCCAGAGCGAGATGATCGCGTCGCTGCGCGAGAAGGCGAAGATCGAGCGGTTCGACGAAGAGCCGAAGCCCGCCGCGCCGGCGGCTCCTGACGCGGCGCCCGCCGCCCCGGCCGCGCCTGCCGACGCTGCGAAGCCCAAGACCCCCTGAGTTCGAGACTTCCGGGCGGCGCGGACCGCGCTCGCTCCACTGCCAACAGCCGGCCGAGGCCCCGCGCCTCGGCCTCGTCGTCTGACTGGAGGAACCCGCGCCATGGCCGCGCCTGCCCCGCTCTCTCCGCTCGCCCCCAAGAAATATCCGATGCTTCCCCAGGTCGAGGGCGTGCGCTTTTCGACCGCCGCCGCCGGGGTGCGCTACGCCGGCCGCACCGACGTGATGCTTGCCCTGTTCGACGCGCCTGCCGAGGTCGCCGGCGTGTTCACGCGCTCGAAATGCCCCTCCGCGCCGGTGGACTGGTGCCGGGCGCAGCTCGCGAACGGCAAGGCGCGGGCGCTCGTCGTCAATTCCGGCAACGCGAACGCTTTCACCGGCGCCGTAGGCGCCAGCGCGGTCGCCCATGTCGGCGAGGCGGTCGCCAAGGCGACCGGATGCAAGCCTGGCGAGGTCTTCATGGCCTCGACGGGCGTCATCGGCGAGCCGCTCGACCCCAGTCGCATCGCGCGCGCGCTCGACGGCCTCGTGGCGACCGTCAAACCCGACACGCTGATGGACGCCGCCCGCGCGATCATGACCACCGACACCTATCCCAAAGTCGCGACGCAGCGGGTCAAGATCTCTGAGACCGAGGTCGTCATCAACGGCATAGCCAAGGGCGCCGGCATGATCGCGCCCGACATGGCGACGATGCTTTCCTTCGTGTTCACCGACGCGCCGATCGCCGCGCCCGTGTTGCAGACGCTGTTGTCGAAATCGGTTCAGCGTTCGTTCAATTGCATCACCGTCGACAGCGATACCTCGACGTCCGACACGCTTCTGGTTTTCGCCACCGGGGCCGCGCGCAAGCGCGGCGCGCCGGAAATCACCGACGCGGCCGATTCACGCCTCGCCCCCTTCAAGCGCGCGCTCGACAAGCTGCTGCTCAATCTATCCCATCAGGTGGTCAGCGACGGCGAGGGCGCGCGCAAGTTCATCGAGGTCAGCGTCGAGGGCGCCGCGTCGCGCAAGGGCGCCAAGCGGATCGCCATGTCGATCGCCAATTCGCCGCTGGTCAAGACCGCCTGCGCGGGCGAGGACGCCAATTGGGGCCGCATCGTCGCCGCGGTCGGCAAGGCGGGCGAGAAGGCCGAGCGCGACAAGCTCGACATATATTTCGGCGACCTGCGCGTCGCTCGCCAGGGCCTGCGCGACCCCGATTACAGCGAGGCGCAGGCCTCCGACTATATGAAGCGACAAAAGATCGTGATCGGCGTGAATCTCAACATCGGAAGCGCGCGCGCGAAAGTGTGGACCTGCGACCTCACCAAGGAATATGTCGCAATCAACGGCGACTATCGCTCGTGAGGCTGCTGCTGGTCGTGGCGGTCGCGCTCGTCGACGTCGACGGGCGCGTGCTGATCGCCCAGAGGCCCGAGGGCAAGCAACTCGCCGGCCTGTGGGAATTTCCCGGCGGCAAACTCGAGCCGCAAGAGCGGCCCGAGGACGCGCTGATCCGCGAGTTGCGGGAAGAGCTGGGCATCAAGGTCCAGCCCGCCTGCCTCGCGCCGCTGACCTTCGCCAGCCACGCCTACGAGGACTTTCATCTGCTGATGCCGCTCTATGTCTGCCGGCGCTGGGAAGGTTTCTTGCAGTCGCGCGAGGGCCAGGCGCTCAAGTGGGTTGCGCCGGGAAAGCTGCGCGACTATCCGATGCCGCCCGCCGACGAGCCTCTGATCCCGCACCTGATTGAACTGTTGGGGCCATGAGGGCGGGTTCCGCGATCCCGGTTACATCGCCGCTTAACCATTTCAGCGCATGTCTATCCGATGCCCAAACCGCCGCAGGACCTCCCCCTCGCCGCCCTGCCCGCCGCGCCCGATTTGACCGCGCGCATAGCGCTTTGGCTGGCGGCGCTCCGCGACGAGCGGCGGCTGTCGGCCAAGACGGTCGAGGCCTATAGCCGCGACGTCCGGCAGTTTCTCGCCTTCCTCGCCGAGCGCTTCGAGGCGCCGGCGGACGTCGCCGATTTCACCGGCCTGCCGCCCGCCGACATCCGGGCGTTTCTTGCGCGCCGGAGGGCCGAGAATATCGACCCGCGCTCGCTGCAGCGCGCTCTCTCGGCGCTGCGCTCGCTCGCGCGTCATCTCGAGCGTTCGGGCGCCGGGCGCGCCTCCGCGTTCAGCGCGCTGCGTTCGCCGAAGGCGGGAAGGCGGCTGCCCAGGCCGCTCGGGGTCGCCGACGCGCGTGCGGTCGCGGCGCGCGAGACCCGCGACGGCGAGGCGCGCGAGCCCTGGATTCTCGCGCGCGACGCGGCAGTGCTCGCGCTTTGCTACGGCGCCGGACTTCGCATCGGCGAGGCGCTCGCGATCCGGCGAGACGAGGCGCCGGTCGGCGGCGTCGACCAGCTCACCGTGTTGGGCAAGGGCAACAAGGTCCGCGTCGCGCCGATCATCGCGCCGGTGCGCGCAGCCGTCGAGGCCTATCTCGCGCTTTGCCCCTATGCGCTGAAGCCGCTGGGGCCCTTGTTCGTCGGCGCCAAGGGCGGGCCGCTGTCGCCGCGCATCCTGCAGAAGGCGATGGAGCGCATGCGCGGCGCGCTCGGCCTTCCCGACAGCGCAACGCCGCATGCGCTGCGCCATTCCTTCGCCACCCACCTGCTCGCGCGCGGCGGCGACCTGCGCACCATCCAGGAACTGCTCGGCCACGCCTCGCTCTCGACGACGCAGATCTACACCGCGGTCGACGGCGCGCGCCTGTTGCAGGCCTATCGCGCCGCCCATCCGCGCGCGTGAGGCGACAGGACGAAGCCCCGATGCTATAGCCCGGGGACGAGCGAGGGCGGCGCGCATGAGAATCGGACCCAACGTGATCGGCGGGATCGGACTGATCATCGGCGTCGTCTGGATGCTGCAGGGCGCTAATATTCTCGGCGGCAGCTTCATGTCCGGGCAGAGCCGATGGCTCGCCATCGGCGCCGTCGTCGCCGCGGCGAGCGCGGCCTTTCTCGTTTGGGCGAACCTGCGGCGTTCATGAGGCCAAGCGCCTCGGGGCCTTCAGCGGCTGGCTTCGATCGAACCAGGATTTGGCAAGCCGTCGCCGCGGTTGCCGCGCCTTGCCTGAGGAGCCATCGAAGGCGCCGGCTCACGTGCCTCTCGGCTTGGCCCGGTGGGTGGGCGCCGCGGACGCCGGATCTTCGGGCCAGGAATGGCGGGGATAGCGTCCGCGCAGGTCCGCGCGCACGGCGGCCCATGAGCCTTTCCAGAAGCCGGGAAGATCGCGCGTGATCTGGATCGGGCGGTGCGCGGGCGAGAGCAGATTGAGCGTCAGCGGAACCCGCCCGCCGGCCACCGCCGGATGGTCTTTCAACCCGAACAATTCCTGCACCCTCAGCGCGATGCTCGGACCGCCCTCGGCCTCGTAGTCAACTGGGGCGGCGGTGCCCGTCGGCGCGAGAAAATGGGTCGGCGCCTCCGCTTCCAGTCGACGCGCGAGCGCATAGGGCAGTTGCGCGTGCAGCGCCTGAGCCAGATCGTCGGCAGAAATGACGGCTAGGCTCGTCTTCCCGGTCAGATAGGGCGCAAGCCAGTCTGGCGAGGCCGCCAGCGCGTCGTCGGAAAGATCGGGCCAGACGTCGGGCTCGGCGCGGCGCAGAAACAGCACGCGGCCGCGCCACTGCTCGAGAGCCTTCGTCCACGGCAGGCGCGCGGCGCCGAGGCCGAGGACGCCCCGCGCCAGCGCCAATGCGCTCGCCTCGTCGGCGGGAACCGGCAGCGTCTGTTCGGCGAGGATCAGCGCGCCGAAGCGCCGACGCCGGCGCGCGCGCAGGGCCGCCGCGACGCGGTCGAACGTCAGTTCGTCTGCGGCCGTGACGCGGTCACCGGCGATCGTCTCGATCTCCTCGCGCGTCAGCGGCGCGGCGGTGAGGATGCGCGCGGCGGACGCCCGCCCGACGACGTCGCCGATCGCCAGCGCATCCTCGCCGGCGAGCGCCTCATGCGGCTCCAGCGAAGCCGCGCGTCCGTTCGCCATCAGGAATTCGCCGCGCTTGCCGCGCGCAAGCGCGATGCGGTCCGGGAACGCCGCCGCCAGCAGCGCGCCGACAGTGGCCTCGCCTTGCGCCTCGCCGACCTCGACGAGCTCGCTCGCGCGGCTCGCCAGATTGCGCGCGAGCCGGCGCCCGTCCTCCGCCCGCTGCGAACGGTCGCGCCGGAACGCCTCGAGCCGATGCGCGAGATCGACCGCGTCGCCGCCGAGGCCGCGCTCGGTCAGCGCGACCGCGATTTCGGCTGCGAGCGTCGCCCGGCCCTTGCGCGCGGCGTCGATCGCCATGCGCGCGAGGCGCGGCGGCAAGGCCAGGCGCGAGATCGCGCGGCCCTCATCGGTGATGCGCCCTTGCGCGTCGAGCGCGCCGAGCGAGGTCAGCAGCGCGCGCGCCTCGGCGAGCGCCGCGCGCGGCGGCGGGTCGAGGAATTTCAGCGCGCCCGCGTCGGCGACCCCCCAGGCGGCCAGATCGAGCGCGAAGCCGGAGAGATCCGCGCTCAGGATTTCGGGCGGCGCGAAGGGCGTCAGTCCGCCGTTGGCGGCCTCCTCCCAGAGGCGATAGCAGACGCCGGGCTCCACGCGTCCGGCGCGCCCGCGCCGCTGGTCGGCGTTGGCGCGCGAGACGCGCACGGTGTCCAGCCGCGTCAGTCCGATGTCCGGCTCGAAGCGGGGAACCCGCATCAGGCCGCTGTCGACGACGACGCGCACGCCCTCGATGGTCAGCGAGGTCTCCGCGATCGAAGTCGCGAGCACGATCTTGCGCCGGCCCGGCGCGGCGGGCGCGACCGCGAGATCCTGCGCGCGCGCGTCCATGGCGCCGTAGAGCGGGGCGATGTCGACGGCCGGGTTTTTGATCCGCTCGGCCAGTTGCGCAGCCACGCGCGTGATCTCGCCTTGTCCGGGCAGGAAGACGAGGATCGAGCCGCGCTCGTCCGCGAGCGCATCGAGGATCGCGCGCACGACCGCATCCTCGATGCGCTGGCCGGGATCGCGCCCGAGATAGCGCGTCTCGACGGGATAGGCGCGGCCCTCGCTTTCGATACGTTCGGCGCCCTGCATCAGGCCCGCCACCCGCGCCCCGTCGAGCGTGGCGGACATGACAAGCAGGCGGATGTCCTCGCGCAGGCCCTCCTGCGCGTCGAGCGCGAGCGCGAGGCCAAGATCGGCGTCGAGCGAGCGCTCGTGGAACTCGTCGAACAGCACAGCCGCAACCCCCTCCAGCGCGGGATCGTCGAGGATGGCGCGCGCAAACACGCCTTCGGTGACAACCTCGATGCGCGTTCGAGCCGAGACGAGGCTCTGCAGGCGCACGCGCAGGCCGATCGTCTCGCCGACCTTCTCGCCCAAGGTCGAGGCCATCCGCGCGGCGGCGGCGCGCGCGGCGAGGCGGCGGGGCTCCAGCAGAATGATTTTGCCGCCGCGCGCGAATTCCTCGTCGAGCAGGGCGAGGGGAACGCGCGTCGTCTTGCCCGCGCCCGGCGGCGCGACCAGCACCGCGCGCGTCGAGGCCCGCAGCGCCGCGGTCAGGCGCGGCAGCGCCTCGTCGATCGGCAGCGAGTCGGAAAAGGCGCGCATCCCGGCTAGATCGCAGCGCCGCGGCGCGGGCGCAAGGCCCGCTTTCACACAGGGGGCAGCTTCAGCGCCGCGCGCGCCTCGGCCGAGGAGGCGGGCCGCGCGCCGAATTCGGCGAGCATGTCGACCGCGATCTCGACCAGCTCCGCATTGCTCGCGGCGAGCCGTTCGCGGGAAATGCGGATATTGTCCTCGAGGCCGGTGCGCACGGCGTCGGCGCCGCGCGCGAGCGCCCATTGCATCACGCGGCGCTGGTTGACGCCGATGCCCGCGGCGGTCCAGGTCGCCTTCGGCAAGAGCCGGCGCGTCTCCTGAAGCAGGATGTCGACGAGATGCTCCTCGGCCGGAATCGCGTTCTTGACGCCCATCACGAATTGAACATGCGGCGCATCATGCATCAGGCCGGCGTCGACCAGCCGGCGCGCGGCATGGATGTGCGAAAGGTCGAAAATCTCGATCTCCGGGCGAATGCCGAATTCGTGCATCTTGCGCGCGAGCTCGTCGACCAACGCCGGAGCGTTCTCGTAGACAATCGACGGGAAATTGACCGACCCGGTCGCGAGCGAGGCCATGTCGGGCCTCAGCGGGAGCGCGGAGCCGCGCGCCGCCTGATCGCGTCCTCGCCCGCCGGTCGAGAACTGCACGATCATCCCCGGGCAATACTTGCGCAACCCTTCCTGCACCTGAGCGAACAGGGCCGGATCGGAGGACGGGCTCTCGTCGGGGTTGCGTACATGGATATGCGCGATCCTCGCGCCGGCCTCGAAGGCCTGTTGGGCCGCCTCGACCTGCTCGGCCGGGGCGATCGGAACCGCCGGGTTGTCCTTCTTGCGCGGCACGGACCCTGTCATCGCGACGGTCACGACGACCGGACGAGCTGCGGACGGCATCGGCGGAAGACCTCCTGAAGGAAAAAGCCAAGTCTCGCCCAGGCTCTAGCCGATCCGCGAAGGCTTGCCTAGCGCGGCGCCGACAGGGCCGAAGACCGACCCTTGCGTTCGGCGGCGCGCCCGCGCCCATTTCGCAAGCGAAGCGGAAATTTCGTTTGCGAAGCGAAAACGTTTCGCTTGGCGTCCTGCAAGTCCTTGAAATCCAACGGTCGCGAAATCCGCCATTTCGCGGTTTTGAGTGATATCACAGGGTTACATGACGTTTCATTTCGCGCTTTTCTACGCTTCGCTTTGCGAGCCGCACGACCGGAATCGAGACAGCCAGGGCCGCCTCGCGTCGGCGCTCGGTCCTAGCGATCACCTCGGGCATTGTAACAGATTTCCCAAAAATAGAAAGCACAATCCGTCGTCGCGGCCTTCGGCCGGCGAAAAAGCGAGGGTCGCGCCACGCCGGGCGCTCGCGCGGCTAGACTAAAGTTGGAGCGAAGGCGCAGGCTTGGCCTTCTTTAGTGATGAATCCGGATCGGCGGGCTAGCGCCCCTTTGCGACGCGTTCGCGAAGGAGTATAGGACCCGCCACGCGGCCGCCCGGAGCGGCGTTCACAACGGTAGCTGAATGTCGCAAGATCCCTCGCAGGCCGTGTCGACGCCTGCGGCTAGCCCCGCTGACGCGGCGCACAGGCACAGCGGCGGCAATTTCTGGATTTTGGCGCTCGGCTCGATAGGCGTCGTTTTCGGCGACATCGGAACAAGTCCCTTATATGCCCTGCAGACTGCGCTCGGCCAGTTCAAGGACAGCGGCCTGGGCGCCGTAGAGGTCATCGGCGTCGTCTCGCTCATCATCTGGGCGCTGCTGGTCGTCGTGACGGCCAAATACGTGCTGTTCCTGATGCAGGCGGACAATAAGGGCGAGGGCGGCATTCTCTCGCTCAAGGCGCTCGCCCAGATCGCGATCGGCAAGAAGACGATGATCGTCTTCCTGCTCGGGGTCGCCGGCTCGGCCTTGTTCTCGGGCGACGCCATCATCACGCCGGCGATCTCGGTGCTGTCGGCGCTGGAGGGCCTGAAACAGGTCAACTCCGATCTCGCGCCCTTCGTGCTGCCCGCGACGGTGGCGATCCTGATCCTGCTGTTCGTTGCGCAGAGCCGCGGCACGGCGGGGGTCGCCGCGTTCTTCGGGCCGATCATGGTGGTGTTTTTCGGCGCGATCAGCGTGCTCGGCGTGATGCAGATCCCGCACGCCTGGGAGATCCTGCGCGCGCTGAGCCCCGTCCCCGGCCTCAGCTTCCTCTACGCGCACGGCGCGATGGGGTTCATCGTGCTCGGCAGCGTGTTTCTCGCCGTCACCGGCGCCGAGGCGCTCTATGCCGACATGGGCCATTTCGGCCGCCGCCCGATCCAGACGGCGTGGCTGTTCATCATCCTGCCGGCGCTGATCGCCAATTATCTCGGCCAGGGCGCGCTGATCCTCGCCGACCCGAAGGCGGTCGAAAACCCGTTCTATCTCCTGTCGCCCGGCTGGCTCCTGCTGCCGCTGATCCTGCTCTCGACCGCGGCGACGGTCATCGCGAGCCAAGCCGTCATCACGGGCGCCTATTCGCTCGTCAGCCAGGCGATCCAGCTCGGCCTGCTGCCGCGCCTGGAGATCATCCATACGTCGGACATGCAAGAAGGCCAGATCTACATACCGCGCATCAACCGGCTCTTGCTGCTCGGCGTGCTCGCGCTCGTGCTGCTGTTCCGCTCCTCGGACGCGCTCGCCAACGCCTACGGCATCGCGGTTTCGGGCACGATGGTGGCGACGACGGCGCTGGCGTTCTTCGTCGTCTGGAAGCTCTGGCGCTGGCCGCTCTGGGGCGCGCTCGCGCTGGTGTGCGGCTTCCTCTCGATCGACATCAGCTTCTTCATCGCAAATCTCTACAAGGTGCTCGACGGCGGCTGGGTGCCGCTGATGCTCGGCTCGATGATGTTCGTGGTGATGTGGACCTGGTCGCGCGGCAGCGCGATCCTGTCAGCAAAAACCCATCGCGACTCGATCCCGATGACGGATCTGATCAAGATGCTGGAAAAGTCGAAGCCGGTGCGCGTGCCGGGCACGGCGGTGTTCCTGACCAGCGATCCCACCGTCGCGCCGTCATCGTTCATGCACAACCTCAAACACAACAAGGTCATGCATGAGAGGGTGGTGATGATGTGCGTGCGCAACGAGCCCTCGCCGCGCGTGCCGCAATCGCAGCGCTATGAAATCCAGACCCTTTCGCCCGACTTCATCGCCGTGACGCTGCACTTCGGCTTCATGGAATCGCCGCGCATCCCGACCGCGCTCGCCGCGCTGCGCAAGGTAGGCGTCAAATTCGACATCATGACGACCTCGTTCTTCCTCGGCCGCCGCACGCTGAAGCCGGCGCCGAATTCGGGCATGCCGAAATGGCAGGATCACCTGTTCATCGCGCTGGCCAAACAAGCCGCCAGCGCGCCGGACTTCTTCAACATTCCCAGCGACCGCGTGGTCGAACTGGGCGCACAGATGAAGGTGTGAGCGGTTCAGCGTCCGTCCGCCGCTTCGACGACCGCGCGGGCCAGCAAGTCCCTGGCGAGCGCCCGGGACGCGTTCGCGGTGAGATGGCTGAGGTCGAACGACGTGAGATCCATCTGGCCGGGACCGATCCGGGTCAGGCATCCCTGCGGATCGCAGAAATAGCCGTAGACGTCGACGAAGCCCGGTTCGTTCGAAGCTTCGAACGCGGCCTTGAGCCGCCGATTGGCTTCCCGCGTCGCCAGATTCACGCCTTCGCTTGTGCGCGTCGCGTCCCGGCCCCAGAGCCGGCGCAAGATGATGGACGGCAATTTGGCGTTCCATCGCGGCGCCGGTCCGGGCGTCAGGACCGCTTTGGCGCCGAGCGCTCGCAGCCGGTCGCGCGTCGCCAGCATTTGCGCGTAGTCGTGATCGGAGGCTTGCGCAACCAGCACGACATCGGGCTTCAGACGCGCGATCTCTTGCAGCGCAAAGGCGTTCGCGCGCGCGCAATAATCCGAGGCGGGATCGCCGACGATGTCCAGGGAGGGATGACACGCCGAGGCGGTGACGGTCAGGACTTGCCAATCGCCAGGCAGTTGCGAGGCCAGGCCGGGATAAAGCATCTTGGCGTGCGAATCGCCCCAAATGAACAGCGCGTGAGCCTTGAGCGGATCGCGAGTGGTGCAGGACGGGGAAATCGAGGATTTGGGAGCGCGGGTTCTGACGTTCTGGAAGAAATCGCACTGGGAATTGTACTCGATGTCGATGTTCACGAGCGCGCCGCCCGGCGCGGACGACGATTCGGAGAAAAATGCGGTGAACGCGCTCTTGTCGGCGGTCCTGTATCCATGGCCGTCCCAACCCCCGTTCGCGTAAGTCGCAAGGCCGATCCCGCCGAGGCCGATCAACGTGCAAGCCAGCGCGACGGACGCCGCCGCGCCCTTTGAGCCCCGGCGAATGGGACGCTCGACCAGCGCATAGGAAATCCACGCCAGGACGGCGGCGAGCCCGACCATGGACAATCGCTCGCTCTGTGTGGGCAGATCGGCCTTGACGATCCGCAGAAAGGCGAGCAGCGGCCAGTGCCAGAGGTATAACGGGTAACTTATAAGACCTACGCCGACGAGCGGCGCTCGCGAAAACAGCCATCGGTTGACGACTGCCTGCGGCCCCGCGCCTATCAACAGCGTTGCGCCGGCGACCGGAAGCAGCGCCTGCCAGCCGGGATATGACGCCGCTGTGGACGTCAACGCCGCCATCGCCACCAGCACAAGTCCCAGCGCGGAGGCTGCGCTGCGAAGATCCGAGCCAGATATAGCGTCGAGGGCCATGGACCTGTTCGTCCGAAGACTCAGACAGGCCAGAGCGGCCCCCGCCAACAGCTCCCAGCCGCAATTCTGCGGCAGATAGAATGCATCCAGCGGGTGGACTTCGACGCTAGCCATGTTGCTCGCGAAAGAGACGGCGGCGAGCCCGATGATGATCGGCAAGAGGCTCAGCCGAAATCGCCAGCAGAGGATGAGGACGAACGGCCAAACGATATAGAATTGTTCCTCGATGCCGAGCGACCAAAGATGGAGCAGCGGATCGAACAGCGCGGAGGAACTGAAGTACGAGGCCTGGCGCTCGAGCAGGAAATTGGACCCGAACGCCGCCCCGGCCGCGATCGACGCGCCGAGGTTCTGATATTCATCCGCGAGCAGCAGGAACCAACCCAGGCCCAGGGTCGAGGCAAGCACGATCGCGAGCGCGGGAAATATCCGGCGGATGCGGCGCGCGTAAAAATCCGCGAGGCTGAGCCGCCCGGCCGCGAGGCTTTCGAACAGGTTCCGCGAGATCAGATATCCGGAGAGAACGAAAAATATGTCGACCCCGACAAATCCGCCGGGCAGAAGAGCGGGCGTCGCGTGATAAAACAGGACGAAAAGCACGGCGATCGCGCGCAGTCCGTCGATATCCCTGCGATAATGCGCTTGAGCCGACCTCGGATCGAGCGCGAGGGAGCCCGTCGGCGGTTTGGCGAAATGATAGATGCCCGCCTCCTCTCGACGGTCGCGGCCGGCGCGCCGCAAATGTCCGTGAGAGAATGTGCAAGAAAAAGTTAACAACGGGCGCCGCGTCCGTCGCGGAAATCGGCGCTTCGCGAGGGTCTTGCGCAAGCCGGCTCGAGAGGGATGTCGCGCGGACGCGGACCGGGCCATAACCTCGGCGCGCCGCGCACGCGTCTCGTCGCCGGCGACCGAGGTCGAGCTCGCGATGGCGGAGTCCGTCGCAATCGCGGGCTTAGCCGGGATCACCCCCGATATTGAAGCTCGCCAGCGCCGCCATGTTGACGATGTCGGAGTCGCGCGAGCCGAGCGAGACGATCTGGACCGGCTTTTCCAGGCCGACGATCAGCGGGCCGATTACGGTCGCGCCGCCGAGTTCCTGCAGCATTCGGGTCGAAATCGCGGCCGAGTGGAACGCGGGCATGACGAGAACATTGGCGGTGTCGGTCAGCCGGCAGAACGGATAGGCCGCCATCAGCTCCTTGTTGAGCGCGACGTCGGCGCCCATTTCGCCGTCATACTCGAAGTCGACCCGCTTGCCGTCGAGAATGCGCACGGCTTCCTGTACGCGCAGCGTCCGCTCGCCCGGGGGATGGCCGAAGTTGGAGAAGGCCAGCATCGCCACGCGCGGCTCGTAGCCGAAGCGGCGCGCCACGCCCGCCGCCTCGATCGCGATTTGCGCGAGATCCTCCGCGTCGGGCATTTCGGTGATCGCGGTGTCGGCGACCACGACCGGCTTGCCGCGCGCGAGCACGAGCGACACGCCGATGACGCGGTGGCCGGGCTTGTCGTCGATGACGCGACGCACCTCTTCGAGCGCGATCGAGAAATTGCGCGTCACGCCGGTGACCATCGCGTCGGCGTCGCCTTGCGCCACCATCGCCGCCGCGAAATAATTGCGGTCCTGGTTGACCATGCGCTGACAGTCGCGAAAGAGGAAGCCGCGCCGCTGCAGCCGCTCGTAAAGGAACTGCGCATAGAGCGCGTTGCGCTGCGAGAGCCGCGCATTGTGGATCTCGATGCCCTTCTCCGAGATGTCGAGCCCGGCCTGTTCCGCGGTCGCGCGCACGCGATCCTCGCGTCCGACCAGGATCGCGGTGCCGAGCCCCTGGGTGACGAACGAATAGGCGGCGCGAATGACCTGGCTCTCCTCGCCCTCGGCGAACACGACGCGCTTCGGCATGCGGCGAACCCGTTCGACGACCCGCTGCATCGCGCCGGCGATCGGATCGCGGCGCGCCGACAACTGCCCCTTGTAGCCGGCCATGTCGACGATCGGCCGGCCGGCGACGCCCAATTCCATCGCCGCCTTGGCGACCGCGATCGGAATGACGTGGATCAGGCGCGGATCGAACGGCGCGGGGATGATATACTCGCGTCCGAAGCGCGGCCGCGCGCCGCGATAGGCGGCCGCAACCTCGTCGGGCACGTCCTCGCGCGCGAGTTCCGCGAGCGCATGGGCGGCCGCGATCTTCATCTCCATGTTGATCGTCTTGGCGCGCACGTCGAGCGCGCCCCGGAAGATATAGGGAAAACCCAGGACGTTGTTGACCTGGTTGGGATAGTCCGAACGGCCGGTGGCGACGATGACGTCGTCGCGCGCCTTGCGCGCGTCCTCGGGGGTGATCTCGGGGTCAGGATTGGCCATCGCGAAGATGATCGGGTTGGCCGCCATCGACTTGACCATCTCTGCTGTCAGCGCGCCTTTGGCCGAGAGGCCGAAGAAGATGTCGGCGCCGACCATCGCCTCCTCGAGCGTGCGCAGCGGCGTTTCGACCGCATGCGCCGACTTCCACTGGTTCATGCCTTCCTTGCGGCCGCGATAGACGACGCCCTTGGTGTCGCAGAGCAGGACATTGGCCGGCTCGAAACCCATCGCCTTGATCAGGTCCAGGCAGGCGATGCCCGCCGCCCCGGCGCCGTTGCAGACGAGACGCGTCTTCTTGATATCGCGGCCGGTCAGTTGGATCGCGTTGATCATGCCCGCCGCCGCGATGATCGCCGTGCCGTGCTGATCGTCGTGGAAGACCGGAATGTCCATCAATTCGCGCAGGCGCTCCTCGATGATGAAGCATTCGGGCGCCTTGATGTCCTCGAGATTGATGCCGCCAAACGAGGGACCGAGAAAGCGCACCGCGTTGATGAACTCCTCGGGGTCCTCGGTATCGACTTCGAGGTCGATCGAATCGACGTCGGCGAAACGCTTGAACAGCACCGCCTTGCCTTCCATGACCGGCTTGGCGGCGAGCGCGCCGAGATTGCCAAGGCCCAGAATGGCCGTGCCGTTGGTAATGACGGCGACCATATTGCCGCGCACGGTGTAGTCGTAGGCGGTCGATGGATCGGTTGCGATCGCCTTGACCGGAACCGCGACGCCCGGGGAATAGGCGAGCGAGAGATCGCGCTGGGTCGCCATCGGCTTGGTCGGGTTGATCTCCAGCTTGCCCGGACGCCCGCGCGAATGGAATTGCAGCGCCTCCTGGTCAGTGATGGAGGGGCGGCGGGGCGGGCCGTCGGGCGGTTTGGCCATGAGCAACAATCCTGGAATTTCGCGGCGCCGATGGGCGCGTGTGGGTTGGAGATCCGAACGGGCGCTCTCAGGAGCGAACGCGGCCGGGCGGACGCCGGTTGCGGAATAACCGCAACGCCGTGCTCTCCGGATCGGGCGATATCCGTCCGCGCATGCGCGTCTCCCCTGCCTTTCGAAGTCCGGATCGGTCAAGCCGTCCCGGTTCGGAGGGGGACTCTAAAGCATGAAACGCGAATGGCAATGCGACAAAGGCTCAAAAGCTTCGTCAATTACGCCAATCCGGGGCCCAAGGCCGGAAAGCGGGAAATCCTCGCGCCGGGCCTGACGCGCGGCCGCGCGGCCCTGGCGAAAGCGCCCGGCCTCTTGCGCGGCTTGCGGCCTAAGCCGCGCAAGCGAGGCCGGTCGAAACCGAACCCGAGAGATCGATTATTTTATCGCGGCGCTAATCTCGCTGAACACGCCGCTCGCCCTTTGGCCGGTAGCGGTCAAGATCGCGATCAGGGCCACCGCGATGAGCGCGGCTATCAGACCGTATTCAATCGCGGTGGCGCCGCTCTCGTCTCGCCCAAACGCGCGTATGACAGAAACAAAATGCATGTGCCCCTCGTTAAATGCGCGATCGAAATTCTGAAAGACAGTTGCTCCTGTTGCAGAGGGGTACACGCGACACTTCAATCAACAATTAATGGGCGCACGCAATCCGCCTCTTTCACAACGACCGATTCGACGAGGTAAATGAATGATTGTGATATTTCGAAATAGCGGATTGGCGATGGTCAATCTAATCCAGGGAATATGAAGGCTCGTTATATTGAACAATACGTAATCGCGATCGCTTCTCATCTGTTCGCGCGGCGAAACCGAAGCGGTTCAACCGGGGGTGTGAAGCCGGCGCTGGGAGTTCGAGCGCGGCCGGCGCGATCCGGCTTTCGCGGCAGAGCCTATGCGGAAGTCTCAACTTGCGGTGGGATCGCCTCGCGATGACCGCAGCCGACCGAGAGGGCGAAGCGGCAGGCAACCGATTGCCGGCGGGGTTCGCCCGCATCTGACGATGCGCGTTTCCATCATTCCAAGGGACGGAGTTCAAAGACGCTCGAGGCCGTCGGAGCGTTTCCAAATGGCGGACGGTCTGCTTGGCGCGAGCGACATCGTACAGTTGCGTCGATTTCGCGGCTTGATTTGATATAAAGATATATTTATATAGTTATGTCGCCTCGTCGAGCCCGGAATCCCCATGAGCGAGAAATCTCTTGAAGCCTTTGAGTCCGGTTCGGCGGCGCGAAGCGACCCCGCCGAGGCGCTCGCAAAGGCGGCGCGCGAGCGCATTCTCGTGCTCGATGGCGCGATGGGCACGCAAATCCAGGGTCTGACCCTCGAGGAGAGCCATTTCCGGGGCGACCGGTTTCAGGCCTGCGACTGCCACCTCAAGGGCAACAACGACCTGCTGACCCTGACGCAGCCGCAGGCGATCGAGGACATCCACTACGCCTATGCGCTCGCGGGCGCCGACATTCTCGAGACCAACACCTTTTCCTCGACGCGCATCGCGCAGGCCGACTACGGCATGCAGGACGTCGTGTACGAACTCAATCGCGACGGCGCTCGGCTGGCGCGCCGCGCCGCGCTCAAGGCCGAGCGGCTCGACGGCAGGCGCCGCTTCGTCGCGGGCGCGCTCGGCCCGACCAACCGCACCTGCTCGATTTCGCCCGACGTCAACAACCCCGGCTTTCGCGCCGTCACTTTCGATGAACTGCGCGAGGCCTATGCCGAACAGATCGAAGGCTTGATCGACGGCGGCGCCGACCTCATCCTGATCGAGACGATCTTCGACACGCTCAACGCCAAGGCGGCGATCTTCGCCTGCGACGAAGTCTTCGCCAAGATCGGCCGCCGCCTGCCGATCATGATTTCGGGCACGATCACCGACCGCTCGGGCCGCACGCTCTCGGGCCAGACGCCGACGGCCTTCTGGCATTCGGTGCGGCATGCGCGGCCGGCGACGATCGGCCTCAATTGCGCGCTCGGGGCGAGCGCGATGCGCGAGCATCTCGAGGAGATTTCCGCGGTCGCGGACACGCTCGTCTGCGCCTATCCCAACGCCGGCCTGCCGAACGCGTTCGGCCTCTACGACGAGACGCCGCAGGAGATGGCGGCGTCGATCGCGGGCTTTGCGCGCGACGGCCTCGTCAACATCGTCGGCGGTTGCTGCGGCTCGACGCCCGAACATATCCGGGCGATCGCCGAGGCCGTGCGAGGTCTGCCGCCGCGCGCGATTCCGGTCGCCGAGCCGCTGATGCGCCTTTCCGGCCTCGAGCCGTTCACGCTGACGAAGGACATTCCGTTCGTCAACGTCGGCGAGCGCACCAACGTCACGGGCTCGGCCAAGTTCCGCAAGCTGATCACGGCGGGCGACTACGCCGGCGCGCTCGCGGTCGCGCGCGATCAGGTCGCCAGCGGCGCGCAGATCATCGACGTCAACATGGACGAGGGGCTGATCGATTCGGCGCGCGCGATGGTCGAGTTCCTCAATCTCGTCGCCGCGCGAGCCCGACATCGCGCGCGTGCCGGTGATGATCGATTCCTCGAAATTCTCGGTCATCGAGGCCGGCCTCAAATGCGTGCAGGGCAAGGGCCTCGTCAATTCGATCTCGATGAAGGAAGGCGAGGCGCGAATTCCTGCGTCAGGCGCAGGCTCGTGCGCGCCTATGGCGCCGCCGTCGTCGTGATGGCGTTCGACGAGCAGGGCCAGGCCGACACGTTCGAGCGCAAGGTCTCGATCTGCGCGCGCGCCTACAAGCTGCTGACGCGAGGAGGCGGGCTTCCCGCCCGAGGACATCGTCTTCGATCCCAACATCTTCGCGGTCGCGACCGGCATCGAGGAGCACAACGGCTACGGCGTCGCCTTCATCGAGGCGACGCGCCAGATCCGCGGAACCTGCCGCACGCGCATATTTCCGGCGGCGTCTCCAACCTCTCGTTCTCGTTCCGCGGCAACGAGCCGGTGCGCGAGGCGATGCACGCGGTGTTCCTCTACCACGCGATCCAGGCCGGCATGGACATGGGCATCGTCAACGCGGGCCAGCTCGCCGTCTACGAGACGATCGAGCCGGAACTGCGCGAGGCCTGCGAGGACGTGGTGCTCAACCGCCGCGCCGACGCGACCGAGCGGCTGCTCGAGATCGCCGAGCGGTTCCGCGGCGGCGCGCGCGCCAGGGCAAGGGCGCGGACCTCGCCTGGCGCGAAGATGCCGGTCGACAAGCGGCTCGCGCATGCGCTGGTCAACGGCATCACCGAATTCATCGACGCCGACACGGAAGAGGCGCGCGCTGACGCCGGAGCGGCCGCTGCAGCGTCATCGAGGGGCCGCTGATGGACGGCATGAACATCGTCGGCGACCTGTTCGGCGCCGGCAAGATGTTCCTGCCGCAGGTGGTCAAGTCGGCGCGCGTGATGAAACAGGCGGTCGCGCTGCTGCTGCCCTACATGGAGGCCGAGAAGCAGGCGAACGGCGGCGGCCGAGCGCAAGAACGCCGGCAAGATCCTGCTCGCGACCGTCAAGGGCGACGTGCACGACATCGGCAAGAACATCGTCGGCGTCGTGCTCGCCTGCAACAATTACGAGATCATCGACCTCGGCGTGATGACGCCGGCCTCGAAGATCCTCGCCGTCGCGCGCGAGCGAGAAGGTCGACGTCATCGGCCTTTCCGGCCTCATCACGCCCTCGCTCGACGAGATGGCGCATGTCGCGGCCGAGATGGAGCGCGAGGGCTTCGACATTCCGCTGCTGATCGGCGGCGCGACGACGAGCCGCGTGCATACCGCCGTGAAGATCCATCCGCGCTACAGCGCGCGGCCGACGGTCTATGTCAACGACGCCAGCCGCGCGGTCGGCGTCGTCGGCGCGCTGCTGTCGCCGCAGACGCGCGAGTCCTATGTCGAGACCGATCCGCGCCGAATATCGCAAGGTCGCGGACGCGCATCGCGCGCAGCGAACTCGACAAGAGCGCGCCTGCCGCTCGCCAGCGGCCCGCGCCAACGCGATGAAGATCGACTGGAGCGCCTATCGCGCCGACGAGGCCGCAGTTTCCTCGGCGCGCGCGTGATCGAGGTCGTACGATCTCGCCGAGCTCGCGCGCTTCATCGACTGGACGCCGTTCTTCCAGACCTGGGAGCTGAAGGGCCGCTATCCCGCGATCCTCGAGGACGAGGCGCAGGGCGAGGCCGCGCGCGCGCTGTTCGCCGACGCGCAGGCGATGCTGAAGCGCATCATCGAGGAAAAATGGTTCGCGCCCGAAGGCGGTCGTCGGCTTCTGGCCGGCCGAGCGCCGAGGGCGACGACATCGAGCTGTTCGAGGACGAGCAGCGCGCACGCGCGCGATCGCGACTTTCTTCACGCTGCGCCAGCAGCTGACCGCGGCGCGACGGCCGGCCCAATGTCGCGCTCGCCGATTTCGTCGCGCCCGCGGCCGGCGCCGCCGACTATATCGGCGCCTTCGTCGTCACCGCGGGCGTCGAGGAGGAGGCGATCGCGCAGCGCGCTTCGAGCGCGCCAACGACGATTATTCCTCGATCCTGGTCAAGGCGCTCGCCGACCGCTTCGCCGAAGCGCTCGCCGAATACGATGCACATGCGCGTGCGCCGCGAACTCTGGGGCTATGCGCCGGACGAGACGCTCGCGCCCGAGGAACTGATCGACGAGACGCTACCGCGGCATCCGCCCCGCGCCCGGCTATCCCGCCCAGCCCGACCACACGGAGAAGGCGACGCTGTTCGCGCTGCTCGACGCGGAAGCGCGCATCGGCGTCACGCTGACCGAGAGCTTCGCGATGTGGCCGGGCTCGTCCGTCTCCGGGCTCTATATCGCGCATCCCGAGGCGCATTATTTCGGCGTCGCCAAGGTCGAGCGCGATCAGGTCGAGGACTACGCCGCGCGCAAGGGCATGGCGATCGCCGAGGTCGAGCGCTGGCTGGCGCCCGTGCTCAACTACAGCCACGCGCCGAGGCGGAGGCGGCGGAATAGCGCCGCCGCTGCGATCCGCCGATCCGTTCGACACGTCCAACCTGTTCGACAATTCCAAATCGGCCGGCTAGGCTGCGGCGGGCTCGGGCGAACTTGCCGCGCGATGCCCCGACGGGAGGGAGATCGCCGATGTGCAGAGTTTGTGAAGCCGAACGCCCGGCGCGCCGGACCTTCCTCAAATTGGGCGCCGCCGGCCTCGCAGCCTGGGCGCTTGGCGGGGCGATTTCCCCGGCGCGCGCGGCCGGCGGCGCCGCGACGACGCTCTCGCCCGACGACGCGCTGGCGGCGCTGAAACAGGGCAACGCGCGCTATGTCAGCCACCCCGAGCTCTGCTCGATCGACCTCGCGCAGCAGCGGGCCTCGGTCGCCGGCCATCAGGCGCCCTGGGCGACGATCATCAGTTGCGCCGACAGCCGCGTTCCGCCCGAACTTATTTTCGGCGGCCACGGCGTCGGCGAATTGTTCGTCGCGCGCAACGCCGGCAATCTCGTCGACACGGCGACGCTGGGCACGGTCGAATATGGCGCGGCGGTGCTCGGCTCGCCGCTGATCGTCGTGCTCGCGCATACCGCCTGCGGCGCGGTGAAGGCCGCCTGCGACGTCTGACCAAGAACGCGACCTATCCCGGCGCGATCGGCGCGATGATCGAGCCGATCGTGCCGGCCGCGCTCGCGGTGAAAGAACGATCCCGGCGATTTTCGTTCTCAACGCCCCCGCCAAGGAGAGCGCGCGGCGCACCGCGGCGCGGCTGACCGCGGCCAGCACGCTGACTGGCCGGGCTCGCCAAGGACGACAAGCTCAAGATCGCGGCCGCGATCTACGATCTGGAAAGCGGCGTCGTCAGCTATCTCGACCCGGCCGCCCCTTCCGCGCTCGGACTCGCGATAGCGCGCCACGACGCGCTCGCCGGCCCCATCCCCGTCATTCGGAACTGCGAATTCCCAACACTTCCAAATCCACCGCTTGGATTGAGCAAGCTTTTCCAAAGATTTCCTTTGGCGGTTTTGTTTGTTATCAAAGGTTTACAGGTCCAGAAAGCCGGATTCGCTTGTCTCGCAATCGCTGGCCTCCTCCCGGGGCGCCGCGTCGGCGTCCCCCGCGCTCGCCGCGGCCCTGGCGTCCTGCTCGGCCTTGGCTCTGTCGGCGCGGTCGAACGCGCTCTGCATCTTCTTCATCAGCCGCTCGTGAATCTCGGCCGCATCTTCCATCTGCGCCTGGACGACCGATCCATATTTGTCGAGCCGCTCGAGAATCGGAGCAAATGAGGAATGGCGCGGAGATCGCCGTTCTCGACGCCGTTCGCCGCCAGCCGCAACGCCGGCTCCAATTGCGCCATGCGCACGCGGCGGGGATCGGGCAAGATCCCCCCGTCGTCCATCTCCAGCGACTTGGCGACGATCTGGCGCACGCGCTCGCGCGAAAGCTGCTCCTGACGCGCGATCGCCTCATAGCTGTGCCCGGCCCGCAACATCGCCAAAATCCGAATCCGCCGCGCCTCCCGCTGCGCGGCGGTGCGTTTGGGGCGCTCGAAGGCGGCGACAGGGGTGGCGGACTTGGACATGGCGAGGCTCTCAACATAGGAATGGTCGGAAATGTTACTCTAACATAATTTCTGTGAAACAGAAAGCATATTTCGCAAAAAATGATCGTGAAACGGTTTTCGGGGCGGCCTTTCAAACGCAAATTGGGTCGTCGCGACCGGCCGTCGCATCGCGATATCGAGGTCCGGCCAAATACGCCGTTGATATGCCGTCCCCGGAAATCCCGGGATCGTTGGGGAGCCCGGCAGGCCATTGCGCGTCGGTCCGGCCGCTCGGCCCGTCGAGGTGCGCAGGGGTCGTCAGCAACCGAATGAAGCGGCTGTTTTCGAGGCTCCAATTCAGATGTCCGGGGATGCCGCCGCCAAGCGGGATTTCGGCCTCATCACGCCGAGCGCTCAAGGCGCGCGCGGCAGGATGCACGGCCTGGATATCGGCCGCGATTGGGCGCGCGAGCGCCTTATCGTCCGACCGGCGCGAGAGGAGCCCATCACGCTTCGGGCCGGCAGCTGAGCGGCCCTGACGCCGTCATTCCTCGGTCCTACGGCTTGCCGGCAACCACGCAACCCGCCTCAATGCCGCCGCTGCCTATCCCACCTTTTTCGCGGCCGGGATCGTCCATGAACCGTCCAGGATCGACGGGTCGCTTTCGCTCGGCCAGTACAGCCGCAGCATCAGGATGAATTTGCCGGCCGGCGCCGGCAGCCAGTTGTTCTCCTTGTCGGCGCCCGGGCATTCGTTCTGGATGTACAGGTCGATCGAGCCGTCCGCGTTGGACTTCAGGTCCTGCCGCGCGCTGATCGAATAGCGGTTGATCGGATTGGCGACGAAGAAATAATTGGCGTCATACATCGTGATGCGACCAGAAGCCGTCGACCGGCGGCAGTCTGCCCCTTCGCGAAATGCATGACATATTTGTTCGACCCCGTCATAGGCGCGCCGTCGCGCGTCCTTCAGCGAAATCGGATAGACCGCGTCCTGCGGCCGGTTGGCGCCGAGGCCGATCGCGGTGACCAGCGCGCGCATTGAGATAGTCCGTGCCGTAGACGCCGGTCTTGGTCGTGAAGACCCAGCCGTTGACGTTCTTGACGCGCCGCCGCTCAGCTTGAACTGCAGCATGATGCGGTCGAAGCCGATCTGCGGGATGCGCTTGGCGAGGTCGGCGCTCGAGCTTGCTCGGCGTCGAAATCCTGGCCCGGCACGAGGCCGATCTTGCGCGAATTTCGCCACTTCGGCGCGTCCTCCGCGGCTGGCGGATTGGCCTTCATGAGTTCGCGCCAGCAGCGTGAAATAGGCCACCGCGTCCATGGCGGTTGACCTGTTCGCGCACCGCCGTCTTCATGTCGACGGTCGGATCGACCGTGCCCGGCGGCGGCGTATAGGGCTTGCCGTAGGCACTGAGCGGCACCAGCTTGCACTCGTCCTGCAGCGCATGGACGGCGGCATAGTCCTCCGGCGTGCCGGTGCAGTAGATGCGGCCCAGCATCCAGACCAGGCCGGTCGGCGACTTGTACTCCTTGACGCCGGCCGGCAGCGTGCCCGGTCCAGCCCGGGCCCGGTGATGGCGTAAGTCTGCGCGCCCGTGCCGGTGGTGCGCTTGCCGGGGACCTGGAACACGTTGGTCCAGCCGTCCAGCATCGGGAACAGGAAATAGCGGTCCTTCATGTCGGGGATGCTCGAGCACCCAGGGCTCTTTGCCGACGTCGAACGAAGGCCGTGGTATAAAGCGTGTCGGCGTTCGGCGCCGTCACGTCGCGAAAGGTCGGCGTCCGGATATTGCGCGCAGCTTGATGAACTGGCCCATCGGCCCGCGCGTGCCCTTCGGTCGCCGCCACATTGGTGATGACGCGGCGCGTCATCTCCATGGTGACCAGGGGATAGCCGTAATACATAGGCGTCCGTCGCCAGCCCGAATTCCTCGACGCCTTCGAATGGGATGAAGCCTTCCTCGGCGCGCGCCAGCGAGACCGCTGAACCTCCCGTCAACAGACCGAGCCCCCCAAACGTTACCGCGCGCCGTGTCACATTCATCGCAACTGCCTCGTTCGAAATGTTAAAAAGTTGGACCTGCCATCGGCGCCCTCGGCACAATATCCGACCAATATTGCAAATCAACCGGTTGAGATCTGATAGTTGGTCCTTGTCTCGATCCTGTGGATTCCGGATTTCGGCGACGCTTTACGCAACCCGCCCTCGACAGCGCGGACCTAAGCCGGCGCAAAGGGGACGAAGTCAAACGTCTCCGGACTCCGGGACTCGCAGATCCCGCATGATGCGGCGGCGCCGAGCACGACGCCCGGTACGATGGCGATTTCGACCAGGGCGGCGCCTGCGGCGACCAGCCCGACCGCCGCCGCGGTCGTCAGAAAATCGCTCACTGCGCCTTGCGCCGGCAACCGGCCGCGTCCCATCGCTGTTGTAGCCACGGCGTCATCCCGTTCGGCGCAGGCTGGCCCCGCAATTCAAGAGATCGCTGCGAGGCGCGCAACCATTCAAGCGGCTTGGCCTATCTGCATCACGCGACGGTTCCATGAAGCTGAATTTCGGATTCCGGCGGGATGCCGGGATGGCCCCGTAAAGCGCCGCCGGAATGCCAGCCGTTTCTCTCCCGGCCGGCGCCTGCGCTTACCCCGCGCTGCGCGCGAGAGAATTCTCGATGCGTTCGATCTCGCCCGCGGCGGCGTCGCGCATCTTGCGCTCGGCCTCGCGATAGAGCGCGACGACGCGCTCGCCCGCCGGCGTCAGCGCCGCCCCGCCGCCCTTGACGCCGCCCGGGCGCGCGCTCACCAGCGCCTCGCCGAAGAGATGGTTGAGGTCCTCGACCAGCAGCCAGGCGCGCCGATAGGACATCTGATGCGCGCGCCCGGCGGCGGAGATCGAGCCGGTGCGCGCGATCGCCTCGAGCAGCGCGATCTTGCCCGGCCCGAGCCGGCGCTCGGCGTCGAAATCGAAACGAATGGTGAGGCGCGTCGACATTCTCCTCCCCGCATTCCCGATCCGAACGGGCGTCAGCCCGAATGGGCGTATTGCCAATAGAGTTCGCGCGCGCGCCGGAACGCCGGGCCCGGCTGCAGGTCGCGGTCGTCGATCTTGCGGACCGGCGTCACCTTGCCGAAATTGCCGACGACGAAGATTTCGTCGGCGGTTTCGAAATCGGCGTAGCCGAGCGTCGCCTCGCGCACCGGCCGGCCGTCATGGGCGAGCAGCTTGATCACGCGCTGGCGCGTGACGCCGTTGAGGAACGAGCCGTTCGCCATCGGGGTCAGGATCTCGCCGTCCTTGGCGAGGAAGACGTTGGCGGTCGCGAGTTCGGCGACATTGCCGAGCACGTCGAACAGAATGCAATTGTCGAAGCCGCGCGTGCGCGCCTCCATCAAGGCGCGCGCATTGTTGGGATAGAGGCAGCCGGCCTTGGCGTCGATCGGCGCCGTGATCGCGAGCGGCTTGGCGTAGGCCGAGCGCGTGATCGAAATGCCGGTCGGCTCGGGCAGCGGCGCCACATAGAGCGACAGCAGGAAGCGCGTCGATTCCGGGTCGGGCGGCACCGAACCCACGCCGTTGCGCTCGGCCCAGTACATCGGCCTGATGTAGAGATGCGCGCCGGGCTTGAACTTCTTCATCCCCTCGCGCACCAGCTCCATGATCGCCTCGACGCTCATGATCGGCTTCAGCCACATCGTCCGGGCCGAGCGGTTGACCCGCGCGCAATGCAGGTCAAGGTCGGGCGTCACCCCCTCGAAGGCGCGCGCGCCGTCGAAAACGCTCGATCCCAGCCAGAACGCATGGCTGCGCGGCCCCAGCACCGGCCTGTTGCCCTCGAACCACTCGCCGTCGAGGAAAGTGTGCGTTTCGGACCATTCGGACATCGCAGGGCTCGCTTGACCGGGAAAAAAGCTTGGGATTCGAGACATAGGCCGGTTGCGGACGCCGATAAAGCCGAAATTGCGGGAAAAGCGGGCGGACCTCGGGGATAACCTTAATCCCGGGGGCGCAGGACGGGGCCGGCGGGGCGGGACGAGGCGCGCTCCAAGCGCGCCCTGACCGTCACGGCGAGCCAAGCCAAGCCATGACGGAAATGGCCGCAGTCGCCGGGGTTGCGGGATTAGGGATAGCGGCGGGCTGAGCCAGGCTCGACGGGCATTGTCGACGGGATGGGTCGCCCTGCCATGTCCGAGCCGTCAGCCGCATCGCGGGCCATGTTGACCGGCAGACGTCGCCGCGGCGCCGTCCGCGCCAACGAGGCCGTTCCCGCCGGAAACGTCCGCCTCGCGCATTCAGACCCGCGAATGCCGGTCAGGGTCGAAAGTCGGTCGACAGGTCGACGGCGGTTTTGAAGGCGACCGCCGCGGTCTTGATATAGTCGGCGGTGACGCCGGGTTGCAGCAGGACATGGAAGCTGAAGACGAGCGATCCGTTGTCGAGCAGATAGGCATGGGCGAAATATATCTGATTGTTCCAGGCGTTTATCCACTTTTGATCGACGCTCGACTTGCCGAGATTTGCAAAGATATCAATGGCGTTGCAAATCTTCGGATTGTCCTTTTTGCACCAGATGGGCAGCACGCCGGCGAACGTGCTGTTGTCGTTTGGCCAGAACTGAGTCCGGACCATATGGATGGATTGATTGTCGCCAACCTTGTTGTCGATGGCCTGCGAGTTGAAGCCGACCGCGGTGAACAACTCCGCGATCTGTTCCGCGTTGAATTGAACGATCAGGCCGCCCGCCCCTTGCGCCGGGGCGCCTCCCGAACCGCCGCCCGCGGGCGCTCCGCCGCCTCCGGGCCTGGGCTGCGCCGCAGCCGCGCTCGCAAACATGAGAGCAACAATCAGAAGCGCGGCTCGCGACAGATAGCGCACGGCGAACTCCTCTTTTCAGTTTGAGGCTCTCGAACAATGCTGATCCGACCGATTGAAGCAAGCGTTTTTCCTTGGCAGCCGATCGCTCTTGTGCTCACTTCGCTGCAATGAGCTCACCAATTCGCCGGAATTCGAGCCTATGCACATTCCGAACAAGCTTATGAGGCGCCCCGCCATGCAGAACCTCGTCAGGAACGCCGCCGCCAGCAGAATCAAGGCGATTTTCGCGCTGGCCGCTCTTGTCGCCGCGGTCGGCGCCGGTCAGAGCGCAGCCTGCGCCCAGGATGGCAACGAATTGTCGAGGAGCGGCGACTATTTGTCGCGCTTGCCCATGCGGCCAATCGCCGCGCCGGCGCAAGAGACGGCGCCGTCGGCCGCGCGTCTGAACGCGGAGGCCAGGGCGCTTGAATTGAGCGCATCGCGGCCGAAAGACGCGGGCGCTCTGGTTGATGGAGCGACCCATTCGGCCCCGATTGTCGCGGCCTCGACGCTGGTGGGCAGCGATCAGCGGTGGATGCCGGCCTCGCCGAGCGGCGAACGGACGGGCGGCGGCTTCGCGCCGATCCGGGCCGCCATGACGAGCCGAAACGAGACGAGCAACGCGCTGTCGCGTTCGGCGGAAGCCGCTTCGCAGCTTTATGGCGCCGCTCCTGTGAAGTAGGATTGGCGGCGGCGCAAAGGCAATCGGGCGCGCGACCGTTCCAAAACGACGAGGGGCGGCCGCTCGGGTCAAATAAGGGGCGCATCGCATGGCGAGCCGGCAACTTGCAGCCGCGATCCTGATGGGCGCCGCATGTTGGACGGGAGTTGCGCGGTCCGACCCGCCCGAGGGCCCTCCTCAATCGCCGGCGGGCACGCGGATCGACGTGAAATATGAAGCGCCGAGCGACCCGAAATTTCAACCGATCTTCGAGACGCTGAGACGGCGCAAGGTGCTCGAGCGCCTGCAGGGCTTTCTCACTCCGTTGCGACTGCCCCGGCCGCTGACAATTCGTGTGGCGGAATGCGGCGGGGCCGAGACGGTTCCCTATAAGCCGGGAGATCCCGCGACGATCTGCTACGAATTCGTGCAAAAACTCATCGACGTCACAAATCGCAATACGGATGACCCGAAGGAACGGGTGCAGGTCGTCAACGGAATGTTTGTCGCCGCGGCGCTGCATCAGGTCGCCTATGCGGTCTTCGATCTGCTCGACGTGCCGGTGTGGGGCCGGGAGGACGACGCCGCGGATCGGCTGGCCGCGTTCATCATGACCGAATTCGGCGACCAGGTGGCCGTCTCCACGATCTTGGGGACTGCAAAATTCTTCGGGTACACGCAGCACCCATGGGCGGGCGCCGATTTCGCCGAAGTGGTTTCGCCGGAGAAGCAGCGCTTTTACAACTATTTGTGCATGGCCTACGGCGCCGATCCGCTGACCTTTCATTTCCTGTCGGGCCCCCCGGTCCCGGGAACGAAAGTGGGTCAAATTCCGGAGTATCGAGCCGTGCGATGCGAACAGGAATTCAACCAGGTTCGACATGCGTTCGACCTGCGCATCATGCCCTATGTCGACGCGGATGTGGTGACCAAAGTGCGCGCAGCCGATTGGCTGGCGCCGGAGGAAGTCCCGGGAGCTGTGCAATGAGACACGCCGGCTCGCAACGATCGCCCGCTTGGCTCGCGCTCGCGCTGATGGTCTGCGCTGTCTTCGGATCGCCGGCGCTGGCCGAATCCTGGAGCTTATTCCTCCCAATCCGCAAGTCGGGATCGAGTATCGCGCGCCCAGCACGCCTGAGCTCGAGAGCGTTCACCAGGCGATGCAGACACGCAAGGTGCTCGAGGAAATGCAGCGCTTTCTGTCGCCGCTGCATTTGCCGCATCACCTGCAACTGGTGATGCTGGAATGCGATCCCGGCCACACCTCGTCCGATCATGGAGAAAATGCGTTCTACAATCCGTTCTCGCGCGAAATCTGGCTCTGCTATGAATTCATTGCGGCCTCGATGAAATCGGCGCCGGAAACTGCGACGCCTGACGGCTTTATTACGCGCGAAGCGTCGATAGTCGGCGATTTGATCGGCACGGCGCTGCATGAGAGCGGGCACATGATGTTCCATATGCTCGACGTGCCCGTGTTCGGGCGCGAAGAGGACGCGGCCGACGAGATGGCGAGCTATATGGCGCTGCAATTCAACAAGGACATCGAGCGCACGATCATCAAAGGGTTTGTGTATTTCTGGTCGAGGAGCAAGGACCCGCCGAGCGAGGTCTACGCCGGCAAATATTTCTCGGACAATCACGGCACCGCCAGTCAGCGCATGTACAACACGCTTTGCCTGGCTTACGGCGGGGATCCGCAGACGTTCCAGGAATTCGTGGACAAGGGCTGGCTGCCCAGGGAACGGGCGGCGCATTGCCGGCAGGAATTTGCGACCCTCAAGCGCGCCTTCGAGAAGACCGTCGAGCCTTTCCTGGATCACGACCTGATCGATTCGCGTCCAGAACGCCGATTGGCTCACGCCGGAAGAACTGAAGTAGCCGTCAGGCCGACGGCTCTCGCGTCATGCGGGGCCGCGCGCGGGCGCCGGAAACGGCAGCGTTCGCAATTGCGCTTCGGCGGCCTTTCGCGAAAGGGCGTACAGGGGCGCCAGCGCGTCGGGATTATCGAAGCGGTGCAGGCCCTGCAGTTCGCGATCGCCGATCTCCACCCCCAATGTGGCCTTCAGCCAATCGCGTTCGAGGCGCATATCGTAACGGTGGAACCGGAACAGCGCGCCGAACGGCGGCTCGACGGAACCGAGGTCGCCGATTTCCGAATTGATCGGCCAGGCCGCGCCGCCTTTGCCGAGCCATGTCATCAAAGTCAGGATGAGGATCTGGCTTTCGGCGATCTGCTGCGTCAGCGAAGTCAGCGCGATCGATGTGGCACTCGCGCGTTTCAGCGCGGCGGCGCTGAAGCGCGGCCGGTAGGCGCCGGTGCCGATCGAGACGATGTTCAGCCGATCGGGACCGAGCGGCCATTCGAGCCGGTAAGCCGGCAAGGCCGCGACGAGAAACAGCGCCAGCGAGGGATCATTATGCGGCGTGAGCCCGCCGTCGACGAACAGGGCCGGGTCCTCGCCCTCGACGATTTCGATCTCCTGCGGATCGAAATAATGCGGCGCCGCGGTGCTCGCGCGCACGATGCTCGCCAGGCGATATTGGCGGTTGCCGATGAAGGAGCGGTCAGCCGGCGTCTCCCAGTACTTGGCCCGCGGATTGTTGGTGAGGATCCAGGCCCCGCCGGCGTCGATGCGCTTGAGCATCACGCCGAGGCCGGTCTGCAGGTCGTCGCTGTCGAGCCTGCGCTCGCCGACCACCGCAACGAGTTCCCGCCTGAGCGATTCGGCGTCGAATTTCGCCTGCCAGCCGGGCAGCCGCACCCAGGGCTTGCGAAACACGCGCGCGGCCCATGGAAAGATAGAAGTCCCTGATGTCGCGCGCGCGATGTCCCAACGCCAAGGCCGTGGCGATGATCGCGCCCGTGGACGTGCCGCCGATGAGGTCGAATGCGTCGCAGAGCCGGACAGGCTTCGCCCGCGGCTTCCGCCAGCAGCGCCTCCAGCCGCTCGAGATAGGCGAGCGCGACCATGCCCCGTACGCCGCCGCCGTCGATGGAAAGGATGCGTTTGGGACCAGGGCCGAAGAGGTGTCGGTCGCGGCGGTTCATGGCGGCATGGGAGAGCGGCGGGCCGGATTGTCAAGGCCGATTTGACCGCATTGCCGGCGCGCGCGCCCGGTCTAAAACGCGGGCGATGTGGAGCCTCGCCAATCCCACCGTATTTCTCGCGCTGACGCGCCGCGTGCTGCCGTGGCTCGCGCTGGCGCGACCGCGGCCTGTTCGCGCTCGGCCTCTGGATGGCCTTCCGCGCGCCGCCCGACTACCAGCAGGGCGAGACGGTCAAGATCATGTACATGCACGTGCCCGCGGCCTGGCTGTCGACCTTCATCTACGGCGTGATGGCGCTGGCGAGCCTGGGCACGCTCGTCTGGCGCCATCCGCTCGCCGACGCCGCGCAGAAGGCCGCCGCGCCGCTCGGGGCCGGCTTCACCTTCATCTGCCTCGTCACCGGCTCGCTCTGGGGCAAGCCGATGTGGGGGACCTATTGGGTCTGGGACGCGCGGCTGACCTCGGTGCTGGTGCTGTTCATCCTCTATCTCGGCCTGATCGCGCTCTGGCGCTCGATCGACGATCCCGGCCGCGCGGCGCGCGCGGCGGCGATCCTGACGCTGGTCGGCGCCGTCAACCTGCCGATCATCAAATTCTCGGTCGACTGGTGGAACACGCTGCACCAGCCGGCCTCGGTGTTCCGCATGGGCGGGCCGACGATCGCGCCGGAGCTGCTGTGGCCGCTGCTGGTCATGGCGCTCGCCTTCACGCTTGCTGTTCCTGACGCTGCATCTGATGGCGATCCGCAACGAGATCCTGCGCCGGCGCCTCGCCCGGCTGACCATGATCGCCGCGGCCGAGGGCGACGCGCTCGCGCCGCGGCTGACGCCGGGGATCGCGCGCACATGATGGACATTCCCCATATCGGCTTCATCGTCGCCGCCTATGCGCTCGCCGCGTTGGTCGATTGCCGGCGATGATCGCGGCGATCCTGATCGATTATCGCAGCGCTCAGCGCGGGCCTCGCCGCGCTCGAAGCGGCGCGCGGCGACAAGGGAGCCGGGAGGCGTCGTGAGCGAAGCGCCCGCAGACGAACCCCATGCCGCGCGGCGCCGCTACGCCCTCGCGTTGCTGCCGCTGGTCGTCTTTCTCGCCCTGGCCGCGCTGCTGTTCGTGCGGCTCTACGCCGGCGACGCCTCGCGCATCCCCTCGGCGCTGATCGGCCAGAGCGCGCCTTCGCTCGACCTGCCCGGCCTCGACGGCGGCGCCGGGCCTCGCCGACGCCGATCTGCGCCAGGGCCACGTCACCCTGGTCAACATCTTCGCCTCGTGGTGTCAGCCCTGCCATGTCGAGCACGAATATCCTGCTGGCGCTCGCCGAGGACCCCGACCTCGAAGGCCAAGGGCGTCGAGCTGGTCGGCGTCGCGCAGAAGGACAGCGCGGAGAACATCCGCCGCTTCCTCGGCGCCGCGGGCAATCCTTACGCCAAGATCGGCCTCGACAGGGACGGCCGCGCGGGCATCGACTGGGGCGTCTACGGCGTGCCGGAGACCTTCATCGTGCGGGGCGACGGCGTGATCGCCTACAAGGTCGTCGGCCCGATGGGCGCCGGACACGCTGGAGAGCGTCGTCAAGCCCGAGATTCTGAAAGCGATGAAGTAAGGCCGAAGGCGTCCGCCAGGATCTCGTAGGAATGCAGCCGGGCGCGGTGGTCGTAGATCGCGGCCGCCACGATCGCCTCGTCGGCGCCGGTGCGATGCAGGAATGCCGACAGGCCCTCGGCGACGCGCGCCTTCGTCCCGACGAAGGCGCAGGCGAGCATCCGCGAGGCGTGCGCCTTTTCCGCCGGCGACCAATAGCTCTCGATGTCGTCGATCGGCGGGCGCAACTGGCCGCGCGTTCCGCGGATGATGTTGGCGAAGCTCTGCTGCGCCGAGGTGAACAGCCGGCGCGCCTCGTGCGTCCGTATCGGCCGCGATCACGTTGCAGCCGACCATCGCATATGGCGCGGCCAGTTGCTCCGAGGGCTCGAAGCGCGCACGGTAGACGTCGAGCGCCGGCCTCCAGCGCTCGGGCGCAAAATGCGAGGCGAAGGCAAAGGGCAGGCCCAGCATCGCGGCGAGTTGCGCGCCGAACAGGCTCGAGCCGAGAATCCACAGCGGAACCTCGGCGCCGGTCCCCGGCACCGCCTGCACGCGCTGGCCCGGCTGCGGTCGCCGAGCAGGGCCTGCAGCTCCAGCACGTCCTGCGGGAACACATCGGCCGCCTCGGGCGCGCGGCGCAGCGCGCGCAGGGTCAGCTGGTCCGTCCCCGGCGCGCGGCCGAGGCCGAGGTCGATCCGGCCGGGATAGAGCGCCTCCAGCGTGCCGAACTGCTCGGCGATGACCAGCGGGCGAATGGTTGGGCAGCATGATTCCGCCGGCGCCGACGCGGATTTTCCGGGTGCCGCCTGCGATATAGCCGATCGTGACCGCGGTCGCGGCGCTGGCGATGCCGACCATGTTGTGGTGCTCGGCGAGCCAATAGCGGCGATAGCCCCAGTCCTCGGCATGGCGGGCCAGATCGAGCGAATTGCGCAGCGCGTCGGCCGGCGTCGCCCCCTGCGGAACGGGGGCGAGATCGAGAATCGAAAGCGGGATCGAGGTCATGTCGGGCTGATCGGCCTTGCGCGGGCGCCGCGCAAGGCTGCGGCACTACAACACACGCGAAATCGATGTAAGCATGAAGCTGCTGTTTTCCTACTGAAAACCGCGTGAATGGAACTTTTGTCAGGGGTCTCTTAGTCCTTTTGTGACATTGATTAGTTTCGTTGCGAACCGTATGTATAATCGGGAGCTAACATTTTAGTGTCGGTCAAGAAGCCGGGATAGGGATGCACATGTTGCGCGGGAACGCCTACCAGTACCATTTCTATGAGATGGCGCATGCGGCGCTGGCGCCGGCGCGAGCCGTGTCCGACGCGGCCCATTTCGTGTTCCGCAATCCGCTCAATCCGCTTTCGCTCACGACATTCGGCAAGAACGTCGCGGCCGGCGCCGAATTGTTCGAGCGCATGACCCGGCGCTACGGCAAGCCGATCTTCGGGCTCGATACGACCGTCGTCGACGGCGTCACGCACGACGTGCTCGAGGAAGTGGTCTGGGCGCGGCCGTTCTGCAGTCTCCTGCATTTCGTCCGCCCGACGGTGCCCGACCACGAACGGCAGCCGAAGCTCCTGATCGTGGCGCCGATGTCCGGCCATTACGCGACCCTGTTGCGCGGGACGGTCGAGGCTTTCCTGCCGACCCACCGCGTCTACATCACGGACTGGGCCGATGCGCGCTCGGTGCCGTTGGCGGCCGGCCATTTCGACCTCGACGACTACATCGATTACATCAAGGAGATGCTCGAAAAGCTCGGGCCGGGAACCCACACGCTCGGCGTTTGCCAGCCCTCGGTGCCGCTGCTCGCCGCCGTCGCGTTGATGGAGGCGGAAGGCAACCCCTGCTCGCCCACGACTATGACCCTGATGGGCGGCCCGATCGACACGCGCCGCAGCCCGACCGCGGTCAACCAGCTCGCCGAAAAACGCGGCGTCGAATGGTTCCGCGCCAATTGTCTGCAGACGGTGCCGTTCCCCTATCCCGGCTTCGGGCGCAGCGTCTATCCCGGCTATCTCCAATTGTCCGGCTTCATGGCGATGAACATCGACCGCCATGTCAACGCGCATCTCGACATGTTCAACCACCTCGTCAAGGGCGACGGCGACTCCGCCGAGAAGCACCGCGAGTTCTATGACGAATATCTGGCCGTGATGGACCTCACGGCCGAATATTACATGCAGACGATCGAGACCGTGTTCGTGCGCCACCTGCTGCCGAAGGGCGAGATGACGCATCGCGGCGAAAAGGTCGATCTGACCGCGATCCGCAAGTGCGGGCTGATGACCGTGGAGGGCGAAAAGGACGACATCTCGGGCGTCGGACAGACCCAGGCCGCACAGGACCTGTGCGTCAACATTCCGCCCGCGCGCAAGCAGCACTACCTCCAGCTCGGCGTCGGCCATTACGGCGTGTTCAACGGCTCGAAGTTCCGCAGCCAGATCGCTCCGCGCATCGCCGAATTCCAGACCGGCGTCGAAGCTCTGGCGCGCGCCAATGGCGGGGCGAAGCGCAAGGCGCTGGCGAAAGCGTAAAGCCAGGACATCCCCGGCGCCGCCCGCCCCCGCCGCGGTTGAACTTGAAAACGCCCGTCGCGCGTTATCCAGACCCGCCAGCCCGCCGGGGCGCCGGTCAGGCCTCCGGCGGAGGCTCGATCGGCGCGGCGCAGGGGTTGCAGCCGTTGCCGGCGTCGCCGCAACGATCCCACGCCTGCTGGAACGTGTAGAGCGGATGCGGGATCGGCGTGGGCACGAAGAACAGGTCCATCTGCGCGAGCGCGCAGATCGTGCGCAGGTCATCCGGCTTTGCCGGTTTCGGGACGCCCGTACCCTCTGAATTGCCGAACCATCGCAGGCAGGCTTGCGCCTTGGCGTCTGACGCCGAGAGGCCCGGCTGCGTCGCGAGCAGCCACAGGAAGGTCGCCGCGACCAGATCCTGCGCCTCGTATTGACGGATGTCCGGAAGCTTGCCGGGTTCGTTGGTGCACAGCCCCGTCACGCCGGCGGCGATCATGTGATTGCCGACCATGTAGGGCGTCTCGCGCCGGCTGTCGGGCCGCAATCGGAACGTGCCGGACTGCAGCACATTCACGGTCGGCGCGCCGTTGGCGTCGACGCTTCCCTGCTGCTTGAGCTGCTCCTTGTAGTGGACCCGGAACCAACCGGGCGCCTGCGGATCATAGAGCGGCGACCCGCAAATCAGCAGAGGCAGGGTGTAGCGATCGTCCTCATGGCCGGGCGGATTGAGATAGAGCTCGAGCATCGACACGATGTAGTCGCGATCGGGGCCGCCGTCGAAGAACCCCGACGCCATCATGATCGGAAAATAGTCGTTGGGATATTCGCTCTCGCCCGATCCGGGCGCCGCGATCGGATTGACGTCCACGAATGTTCCGTAGCAGCGCACCTGATCCGCTGGCACGCCGGCCGCCGTCAGAACCGTCGTCCACCTGTGCCAGGTCATGACCTCATAGAAGGTCGCCTGCTGCAGCACCTGCCAGGGCGGATAATGCATGAGAAGCGCGCCGCGCTGGCCGATCACATTCAGTCCGAGCGGCGGAAACAGCCGCCATTTGGAATCGCCGTCGTTGGGATTGCCGTTGACGGGGAAACCCGCCATCGGATTCCAGACGCCGAGGTCTTGCATAAGCTGCTGGCCGCGCACCGCCTTCATGCCGGCCTTCGGCCCGAACAGCTCGATGTGCCGCGAGGCGAAGGCTTCGAGCTGCGCGCGGCTGGCGCCGGAGTCGATCTTCAGCCGGTATTCGCCGCCGACGGCGGCGACCGTCACGTTATTTGGATCGCCGAACCCATCCGCAATGAGCGAATTCTTCGTATAATGGCTGACGACGTCTTCGCGGGTGCGAAGGCCGACCTCCGGAAACGCCAATTCCGGCGGAGGAAACAAGAGATCGAGATCCGCGACTTTGCCCAGGACATATTCGATGCTCGACATGCGCGCGCTCCAAGCCTGCAGGACCGCATTCGATACGGATCGTTGCAGTTCATGTCCTGAGACGGCCGAGGCGCCCCCCCGGCGAGAGCCAGAGTGCGAGGGTCAGCGAAAATTTGCAATACGTATCTGGCCGAAAACGGAGCCGGTCATGTTTTCGTCGCCGATCGCTGAAACATCCTGCCCTCCAGGCAGGCGATCGCAACGCGCTTCGCCGAAGGCTTCGCGACCGTCCAGGCCAGGCCAACTCGAGGGTTGAAGGCGATGCCGAAGCCACGTTCAGGCCGCCTGACCGCAATTTGCTTATGCGCAGCCTCGCTGTGGCTCAACGCTCAAGACTGCATCGCCGAGAGCGCGCCGCTGCCGCTGGCCGACGTGGACATGGAGCGGATGTACGGCGGCTGGTACATGATCGCGACCATTCCCAACAGTTTCGAGAAAGGGATCGTCGCGCCTTACGACGTCTATTCGAAGCGCCCGGACGGAGATATCCGGGAGGATTTCTATTTCCAGCCGGGAAGCTTCCAGGCGCCCACGAAGCATTATGAGGTGCATGATTGGGTGCTGCCCGGAACCCGCAACGCCAGTTGGCGCGTGCAGATATTCTGGCCGATCAATCTGCCGTTTCTGGTTCTGTATACGGACCCGCAATACCGATACGTATTGTTTGGCGAGCAGGATCGCCAGTTGGGGTGGATCTACTCGCGCACGCAATTCATCCCCGACGCCGACTATGACGAGTTGCTCGATCGTTTCGCGGCGCTCGGCTACGACAAATCCAGGTTCGTCAAATTCGTTCAGACGCCGGAGCAATTGGGCAAGCCGGGCTTTTGGAGCGACGGCGTCAAGTGAGGCGCGCCAAACCGCGCCGGGCGTCGGCGGCCCTGCCCGACCTGCCTCGCCTCAGATGTGATACATCAACCCGTCGGACTCGGTCTGCGCCAGCGTGCGCATCTCCGAGAGCGAGCGCGCATCGAGCACCGCCGCCATGGCGTCGCGCACCTGCACCATGACGAGGCGCACGCTGCACGGACGGTCCGAGGGGCAATCCTCGCAGCGACGATAGAATGCGCGGCTCGCGCAGGCGATCGGCGCCAGCGGGCCGTCGAGCGAACGGATGATCGAGCCGACCATGATTTCCGTCGCCGGACGGGCAAGCACGTAGCCCCCGCCGCGGCCCTTCTTGGAATGCACAAAACCGGCGGTGCGCAATTCGCCTAAGATCGCGTCGAGGAATTTCTTGGGGATCGCGTTAGCCGCGGCGATGTCGGCCACCAACGCCGGCTGCCCGGGCGGCATGCCCGCCAGATGAACCATCGCCTTCAGCCCATATTTGCCCTTGTTGGTCAGCATCGATCCCTCGACCGCCCGCTCCGCCGGATGGAAACGCCGGGGGGTTTCCCCACTTAAGGCTTCCCCGCCTCGTCGTCCACGCCTCCCAAACGCCGAAGGGGCATTCTCGGCGTTTTATGATCGAATTTACCGAGTTTTGGCTCGGCGCGGACTCCGCCCCCCGCTGCGATTATACTTGCGCGCGCTTTTCCCATCGCTCGGATCCAGAAAACATGTGGATATTTCCCCATTTCCGGCCCCGTTTTTGCGCGCTCGCGGTCGCGACCCTATGCGTCGCGCTTTCGGCGACCGCCTCGCAGGCGCGCAGCCTGGTCGAATTCGCCTCGGCTTACCCCGCGGGCACGATCGTCATCAGCCAGAGCGCGCACAAACTTTATCTCGTGGTCAGCTCCAACTCCGCGATCGCCTATCCCGTGGCCGTCGCCAAGAGGGGCAAGGAGTGGAGCGGCTACGCCCGGGTCGACGGCAAATATGTCGAGCCGGCGTGGTCGCCGCCCGAGTCGGTCAAGCGCGACCATCCCGAGTTGCCCGACCTGATCCCCGGCGGCTCCCCGCATAATCCGATGGGCGCGCGGGCGATCACGCTCGACCGCGACGAGGTCGCCATTCACGGCACCACCGCCGCGATGCGCCCGTCGGTGGGAACCTCCGCCTCCTACGGCTGCATCCGGATGTACAACGAGGACGTCATCGACCTCTATGACCGGGTCGCCGTCGGCGCCACCGTGGTGATGACCCACTGAGGGCGTTTCAGAAGTCCGAAGCCAGGCCCTTGACCTCCCAGTCGCCATAGCGAACCGGGTCCGGCCCCTTGCGGCCGTGAAGTTCGCGCGGCCGCGCCGGCGCCGGCTCGGCGCGGCGCGCCTCGGCTTCCGCCAGGGCCCTGCGCGCGGCTTCGCTCAGCGCGCGCTGCGGCGTCTGGCGGCTTTCGTTCGCCGGAGGCGTCGAGGAAGGCGATTGGATCGTCATGGGGCGCAAATTACGCGCGGCGGGGCGGATGCGCAATCGGCGAGCGCTGCGAACCCGAATTTGCGCCGTTCGCAGAAGGCTCCGACAAGACGCCCATAAATCTGTGCGTAGTCGCGAAGACTTGCCTTCCCTTGTCGCGCCGCATTCAGCCTCTAGTCAAATTCGCGCTATAGAGAGACGGCTCTAGTTATCCGCAATTCGCTGAAAGCTCTTGATGTTCCCACGCCGACCCGGGCCGAACCGATCTCAGGGCGCGCAGCGTCCGACGCCGCCCGAGGCGACTCCGGGCTATACGGCGCGATGGGTGGCCGCACAGGCGATCCTGGAGGCGCTGACGCAAGGCCGGCCGCTGGAGGAGCGTTTCGGCGGCGAGAACGATGCGGGATCTCGCGGGCTCGATGCGCGCGACCGCGCGCTCGCCCGATCGATCGCGACGGTCGCGATGCGCCGCCTCGGCACGATCCGCAAGGCGCTCACAGGCTTGCTCGAAAAGGGCATGCCGAGAAAGGCGGGCTCGATGGAGGGCGTGCTGATCGCCGCGGCCGCGCAATTGCTGTTTCTCGACGCTTCCGACCACGCGGCGGTCGATCTGGCCGTGCGCGCGGTGCGCAACGATCCCGCCTCGACGCCCTATGCCGGCCTCGCCAACGCGGTGCTGCGCAATATCGCACGCAGCAAGGCCGAAATTCTCGCCGCCTCCGACCCGCTCGACGACGACACGCCGCAATGGCTCGCGCAGCGATGGCGCGCGGCCTATGGCGAGGAGACCGCGCGCGCGATCGCGCGCATGCATCGCGAGGAGCCGACGCTCGACCTCAGCGTCAAGAGCGATCCCGAGGGTTGGGCGGCGCGCCTCGGCGGGCGCGTGCTGCCAACCGGCTCGGTCCGTCTGGACACGCATACCGCGATTCCCGAACTCGAGGGCTATGCCGACGGCGAATGGTGGGTGCAGGACGCCGCGGCGGCGCTGCCCGCCCGGCTGCTGCCGACCGCGCCCGACGATCGCGCGGTCGATCTCTGCGCCGCCCCCGGCGGCAAGTGCGCGCAACTTGCCTTCGCCGGCGCGAGGGTTTCGGCGGTCGACCGCTCCGCCGAGCGGCTGAAACGGCTCGCCGCCAATCTCTCGCGGCTGCATCTGAACGCCGAACTCGTCGTCGGCAACGCGCTGACCTTCGACGCGCCGCCGTTCGACCTCACGCTGGTCGACGCCCCCTGCAGCGCCACCGGCACGATCCGCCGCCATCCCGACGTCGCCTGGACCAAGCGCTCCGGCAATCTGGCCACGCTCGCCAAAATGCAGAGCGATCTGCTGGACCGAGGATTCCTGCTGACCAAGCCGGGCGGCGTGCTGGTCTATTGCACCTGCTCGCTCGAACCCGAGGAGGGCGAGGAGCAGATCACGGCGGCGCTGCGGCGCAACCCCGATCTGCGGCGCGTTCCGATCGACCCGGCGGAAATCGGCGGGCTTGCCGAATGCATCACCCCGCAGGGCGATCTGCGCACCCTGCCCTGCCATCTGCCCGCCGACACGCCGCGCCAATCCGGCCTCGACGGCTTTTTCGCGGCGCGGCTGCAGCGCAGGGCGTAAGCGCGGACCTGCCCTTTTCGACGCAAGGCCCCTGAGCGGGGCTCGCCGAACGGCGCGTCGGCGCGACGATCGGAATTGCCTGGGCTCCGCGCCGCCGCACACAGATTACATAGAATTAATTTGCACGTTTACGTTAGGTAATTTGAAATTTGTTACGCCTATATGTAGTGGAAACTACTGGGGGGCCATCATGGCGGAACTTGCCTGTCTCAGAAACATCGTCGACGCGCTCGTCGAAGCGCGAAATTTCGCGCACAGAGCCAGAAATGAAGGCGCTTCGCACGCGATAGACCTGGCCCTGATTGCGGTCAGGCGTCGGATCAAGGCATTGATCCAAAAAGACAACTACGTCTTCAACTAAACCTTCGGGCGAAAGGCCATCAAGCCTTTCGCCGACAATTATCAGTTTAACACAGCACGCTCTGCAGATAGAATGTCTGCGTTGTAGCTAGCCATGCCCGACCTTTCGAACCCGATCTTTCACGACGAAGCCAAAGCCCGCGAATGGCTTGAGGCGCGGGTTTGGGCGAATGGTCGCGTCTGCCCACATTGCAGCACCGCCGATCGATCCACCCTCATGAAGGGCAGGACCACGCGCCCGGGCCTCTACCAATGCAACGCCTGCCGTGAACCCTTCACCGTGACCGTTGGAACGCTGTACGAGCGTTCAAAGATTCCGCTGAATACGTGGTTGACCGTTACGCACCTCATGATGACATCCAAGAAGGGCGTGAGCGCCCTCCAGATCAGCCGCATGATCGGCAAGCCATACAAGACGGCCTGGTTTCTCTGCCACCGAATTCGCAAGTCGCTCCGCGTTATCGATCCTGGATTGCTTGGCGGCCCGAATACGCCTGTTGAAGCAGATGAAACTTATGTCGGCGGCCAGGCCACGAGCCGCGCATTCAAAGAGCCGGGACCCGAGAAAGCAGTCTTGTAGCTCGTTGAACGTGACGGGCATGTCCACTCATTCCATGTTGCGAACGTGACTGCCAAGACGCTGCGGCCGATCATTGGCGCTAATGTCGATAAGGCTTCCGTCCTCATGACCGACGAAGCGCCGGTCCGTATTCGCCCCGGCAAGGCTTTCGTGGGCCATCACAGCGTAAATCATTCGACTGACGAGTACGCTCGCTTTGGCTCCTAGATCCATATCAACACGGCAGAGAATTTTTTCAGCATCGTGAAGCGCGGGATCACCGGCTCATTCCATCACATTTCCCAGGCCCATTTCCATCGCTACAGGGTCGAGTCCGACTGACGCCACAACACCCCCAAAATGAAAGATTTCGAGCGCTTTTCGGCAAGCATTCCCGTCATGGTCGGCAAGCGCCTGACATACCGGCGAATTGGTCAAAGCGCATAAATTCAGGAAGCCGCCTTTTGCTTTCCTGCGCCGGCGCGCTCGTCAGAAGAAGCGCTAGGCTTGTCAACGACCCGACGTTTCGGTCCGCTCTTGATTGCAGCGTCTACCGCTCGCTCAAATCGACTCCACCCGTCATCTACTGATGTTTTTGGCGGCTCTTTCTTAATCAGTGAACAACCGGCCGTTCGCCGACGGCCGCCTCCATGATGCGCCCGATGGCATCGCGCTCGGCCCCACGATAGCGGGGAACGATGAGGTGGTTATCCGCACGAAGTCGTGCTTTCCTCGTAACGCCAGCGTCTTTTTCGAGGATCACAACGACCTGAATATCTACGTGAGCCTCATAGCGCGCGCCGGACTGCAAAAGCAGCGCTTCATAGACCTTGGAATCGCTGGTGCCAAAGAACACAGCCACGGGTGAACGGTTCTTAGCCTTGATGACGGCGTCGGCAGGATAGTCCGACAACTCGGCAGTGACCGCCACGTCATATTCAACGGTCGCGCGCCCATTCGCAGCCTGTTCCAGGTCGCGCTTTGCCTCCTGAATCCAAGTGTTTTCCACGCGGTCGCGCGTCATCAGAACTAGGTCTTGCAGCCTCAGGAGCGCAGCAACTAGCTTTAATCCAACCTTCGGAACCTGGTCTCTCGGGATCGGATCGCTTGTGATTTCGCGCGTCGCATCGTCATAGGTGACGCCATATTCGGACAGTATCTCATTGAAGGCGTCAGCACGCGCCTCTATTCCAAGATCGGCGCCGCAGGCTTCCAAATATGGGACGGTCGCGCCGTCGTCCTGAACGCGGTAGAGACCAGCGTCGTCAGGGCCTATGACATAAAATTCGATATGGTCGCCGTCGCTTTTCTGGAAAGCCGTACCAACCGCAAGGCCAGCCGGAATATCCGTGACTTCGAGATCGTGGCAGAAGGCGGCGCAAAGTTCTTCTCTCATGCCAAGCCTCCTTCTTCACGCAAATCCAAACGAAAAAATGATGCAGCGCGACCGAATGCGGCGGCGTCAGACGCCGGTATTCCCATTCGGTGTTTTGGGCCGCTGGCGTTCATATGCTTCACCCATGGGCCGCGCTTCATCCCGGCTGGCGCGTCCTTGATTGACTTGCAGCACACGTGCGCGTGCCACGCTTTGTGCGTCGCGTGGTGCTCAAGGGCCGCTAGCACCTTCGTATCTCCGCTGACCTCAACCCCCAGCATCGCCTGATACTGAGAAAGCGTTGGGCTGTAGTTAATCAAGAGGCGACAACTGACGCCGAGCGCGTCAAACGTGACGACGCGCCAACGGCGGCTTCCCAATTTATAGGACTTGTTGCTTGATTTTGACAGGGGGAAGGCCGACCTCGGCATCGCGCCAGAGGCCCATTGCCCGCTGTTCTTAATGCGCTTCGCTGCGCGAATGATGTCTCGAACGTCCACGCGCCAGCTCCCTTGAGCCAGCCTATACCACATCTCAAATGTATTATGTCAAGGTGATAATTGCCCTTTCGCCGTTTCGCTCCGCTCGCGAAGCCGATCCCGTCGCCTCCTTCCGGCGACGCCCCGCGCGAGCGAGCCGATTGCGCTTCGGCGCCGCCAAGCGCCCCTCAATTCACCATCCGGTCCCGCCCCTCCCAGTACGGTTTGCGCAATTCGCGGCGAAGGATCTTGCCGGTGATGTTGCGCGGGATCGCCTCGACGAAATCGACGCTCTTGGGCGCCTTGTAATGGGCGATGCGCTCGCGCGCCCAGGCGATCACGCTCGCCGGGTCCTTCGGCGCGCCGGGCTTGGCGACGACGACGGCTTTGACGGACTCGCCCCATCTCTCGTCGGGCACGCCGATGACGGCGACGTCGGCGAGATCGGGATGGCCGAAGATCGCATTCTCGACCTCGGCGGGATAGACGTTCTCGCCGCCGGTCACGATCATGTCCTTCACGCGGTCGTAGATGTAGACATAGCCGTCCTCGTCCATATAGGCGGCGTCGCCGGTGCGCATCCAGCCGTCGCGGATCGCGGCCGCGGTCGCTTCCGGCTTGTTCCAATAGCCCTTCATCACGACCGGCGATCTGACGACGACCTCGCCGACCGATCCGCGCGGGACTTCGCTCCCGTCGGCGGCGACGATCTTCAACTCGATCGTCGGCCAGGCGACGCCGCAGGAGCGAAGCTTGCCCTTGGCCGGATCATGCGCTTCGGGCGGCAGGTAGGTCGCCGCGCCCGTCGTCTCCGTCATGCCGTAGAATTGGATGAAGTTGCATTGGAAGCGCGCCTTGGCGCGCAGCAGCAGGTCGTCGGAAATTGGCGAGGCGCCGTAGGAGAGCGTGCGCATGCTGGATAGGTCGGCGCCCGCAATTTCCGGCGCGTTCATCAACATCAGGATGATCGCGGGCGCGAGAAAGGCATGGTTGACCCGTTCCTTGGCGATGAGTTCGAGAATCGCGCCGGGCAGCACGTCCTTGACCGGGACGACGCGCGCGCCGCTAGCAATCGCGATCAGCGCGATGTTGACCCCGGCCACGTGAAAGAACGGCATCGCGAGCAACGCGGTCTCGCCGACGTCGTAGTTGAGCCCGGCTACGGATTGCACGATGTGAAAGGCTTCCATGTAATTGCGATGCGTCAGTTGCACGCCCTTGGGGTAACCGGTCGTGCCCGAGGTGTAGAGTTGGACGAGATCGTCGTCTAATTCATGCGCGAGCCCGGGATCGCGCGAGGACGCGTCGCCGATCCAGAGATCGTGGCGCGCATAGCCTTGGCGGTCGAATTCGAGCCCGACGAGGCGCGGCCTGACTTCAAAATTCGCGATCGCCTTTTCCGCGAGCTCGACGAAATCGGGGCCGACGACGAACAGCCGGGCGCCGCTGTCGCGCACGATATAGCCGACCTCGGGCGCGGCGAGGCGGAAGTTGACCGGCGTCAGCACGGCCCGGGCCTTGATCGCGCCGAACAGGAACGGAAGGAAATGGTCGTTGTTCTTGGAGAGATAGGCGACGCGCTCGCCCGGCTTCACGCCCTCGGCGATCAACCGGTTGGCGATGCGCGAGGACATGGCGTGCAACTCTGCGAAAGTCGTCGTGCGGCCCTCGTAGACGATCGCCGCGGCGCCGCCTCGAAGCTCCGCCTGCACGCCGGGCACATCCGCGACGGTAGTCACGCCGGTCAGGTCAATCATGAATCCTCCCTTGCCGGGCGCCTGCGAACGCCCTTGTTTTGGCCCATTATGATGCGTCCGCGGCGGGTTGCAAACGGCTCGCGAGAGGCGCCGGGTTCGAAATCGAGGTCCCGCGGCGCGGCCATTGTCAGTCGGGCCGGATCATGGCGGCGGCGCGCCTGATCGCTCAGACGCCGAACCCCGGCGACGCCGAGATCGATGCGGCGATGACCAACATCTGCCGTTGCGCGACCTACCCGCGCATCCGCGCCGCGGTGCGCCCCGGCCCCGCCCGCGCCGAGGCAGGCCGCATGATCGGAACGCCGAAGGGAGCGCGGGGAAACCTGGTCAGGCCGAACGACTGCGCGCGACGCGCGCGCCGAGGTCCGGCGCCCCTCATTCCCAAATGAATGAAGCTCGCCCGCTGCTCGTGCGCGTCGTTTCAATCGTCCGGGTCTTGGCCGCCTCGGCGCTCGTCGCGCATCGACGGATCGCCGAACGGCGCGGCGCCGGGTTGGGCGAGGACACAAGCCGGCGCGATCCGGCTTGCCTCGAGCGCGCCGTTCGTCCTATCTCGCTCACTCAATCGAGGGGAGGACGCCGATGGCGCCAACGAAAATCGCGATCATCGGCATTGGCAAGATCGCGCAGGACCAGCACTTGCCGGTCATCGCCAAGAACGAGAATTTCCGCCTCGTCGGCGTCGTCAGCCAGCGCGGCCTCGGCGCCGCGGCGTTCCCAGCTTCAAGACCCCAGACGAACTCTACGCGGCCGTTCCCGACGTCGACGCGGTCGCGATCTGCACGCCCCCGCATGTGCGTCATGCGATCGCGCGCGAGGCGCTGGCGGCGGGCAAGCACGTCATGCTGGAAAAGCCGCCGGCCGCGACGGTCGCGGAAATGCACGACCTTACGCGCCTGCGCGCGCCAGCCGGCCGGGTGATCTTCGCCACCTGGCATTCGCAATACAACGCCGCGGTCGACGCTGCGAAGGCGCGCCTGGCCGGACAGAAGATTGCGCAAACTCGCGATCGAATGGAAAGAGGACGTGCGCCGCTGGCATCCCGGCCAGGAATGGATCTGGGACGCCGGCAATTTCGGCGTGTTCGATCCCGGCATCAACGCGCTCTCGATCCTGACCAAGATCGCGCCCGGCGCGATGTTCGTGAAATCGGCGCGGCTCGAATATCCCGAAAATCGCGACACGCCGATCGCGGCTTCGCTGGTCTTCTCCTCCAACGCCGGCCTCGCGGACGCGACGCTGACCGCCGAATTCGACTGGCGTCAGCAGGGCGACCAGAGCTGGAACATCGACATCGAGACGCAGAGCGGGAGCCTCCGGCTGACGCATGGCGGCTCGCGACTGTTCATCGACGGCGAACCGGAAGTCGACGCGCCGATGGCCGAATATGAAGGGCTCTACGCGCATTTCGCCGAGCTGCTCGCCGAACGCGAAATCGGCGATGGATTCCCCGCCGTTCCAACTCGTCGCGGACGCGTTCCTGGTCGGCTCGCGCCGCGTGGTGGAGCCGTTCTACTGGTGACTTCCAGCGCGGCGGCTCGAGATCCACGGCTATGCGATCGTCTCGCGGGACGACCGTATCGCCGACGCGGACGGGCGGATGCCGGCCGCGCTGCGCAACGACGCCGACTGGGCCTATTTCCAGGCCGAACTCGATCTGGCGGACTGGGTCGCGATCGGCCGGACGAGCCACGAGGCGACGCCCAATCCGAAAGGTCGGCGGCGGCTGGTGCTCTCGCGCCAGTCGCAGGGTCTCGAACAGCGCGGCGGCGCGTGGTGGTGGAACCCCGAGGCGGTCGCATGGGCTTCGGTGGCGCAACGACTCCTGCCCGAAGGCGGGCGGGTCGCGACGCCCGGCGGACAAGCGGCGTTCGAAGTTTTCCTCAAGATCGGTTTCGGCGTCTTCCATCTCTCGCGCGCGGCCGGCGTCGTCCTGCCCCATGGGCGGGGCCTGTTTCGAGGCTGCGAAGCCGGGACGTCCGCCGAGGAAATTCTGCGCGCCGCGCGCTTGCAGCCCGAACCGGCGATTTCGATCGACGCCGCGGCGCAGGTGACGCTGACTCGCTGGCGCGCGCGGGGCGGGGCGAAATAGCGCCGGCTTCGGCCAAGTCCGCGGAAAGCTATTTCCGAACAAAGGGATGATCCCTAACGACCGGCGCGGTTTCGGCGCCGGCGCCGTCTTGCGGCCCTGCGACGCCGGGCCGCATCGGTCCCGCCGGGAGCGGAGCCGCTCGCCGCGACGTTATGCTGCGTTGATTTACCAGCAAATTTATGCAATAATTAACATCAGTCAAATTGATTCTCCCCGTTTTTTGCGTCCTTTTTGGGAGTAAGCGGACGGAGCGTGCGCCCCAGATCATCCAAGACCCGAGACTGCGACTGAAGCCCATTTGCCGGCGGAGGATTGCGTGACAGACTTGATCGAGAACGCAAGGTCTAAGCGTGACGCCGTTCCGCATCGCATCGATAACGAACGGCTATATGTCGAACTGTTGTATTGCCGCACCGAGGCGGCGCTCAGCGAGCAGAATTTCCTGGCCTATTTGCTGGAAATGGCCTGCGAAACCGTAAAAAATACTCTCGAGCGGCAGCGCGGCGGGGAAAACTAAAGGCTTCCGTCAGGGCCGGCGGAAATCGCCGACAGGAAGTAATTTACGGACGCGTCCGCGCCCAGGCGCCATCGGCGCCGCAGCGGATCGTACGCCAGTCCCTGCGCCGCCTGACCTTCAGCCCGCAAGCGCGCAGCGGCGCTGGAAAGTTCGTCGGGCGTTACGAACTGCTCCCAGCGATGGGTGCCCGGCGGGCAGCCAGCGCAGGACATATTCGGCGCCGACAATCGCAAGCGCGAAGCTCTTGGCGGTGCGGTTGAGCGTGGAGAGCGCGAAGAGGCCCCCGGGCCGTCAGCAGCGAGGCGGCGCTGCGCACGAAGCCGCCGACGTCGCGGACATGTTCGACGACTTCCATCGCGAGCACGACGTCGAATTTCGTGCTTTCGCGCGAGGTCCTCGACCGCGCCGGCGACATAGGTCACCTCGGCGCCGGTCGCCTCGGCGTGTGCGCGCGCGATTTCGATCGAATGTCGGAGCGGGGTCGAGGCCGGTGACGTGCGCGCCGAGGCGCGAGAGCGGTTCGGACGAGAAGCCCCGCGCCGCAGCCGATGTCGAGCACGCTCAAACCCGTCCAGCGGGCCTTCATCGCCCTGCGGCGTGCGGCCGGAAATGCGCGGCGATAGTATCGCGCAGCCACGCGATGCGGACCGGATTGATCTTGTGCAGCGGCGCCATCGGCCCGGCGGGGTCCCACCAATCGTCGCCGAGCGCGTCGAACCGCGCGACTTCCTCACCGATAATGCTTGCCGCCGACATGCCCTAATCCCTTGACGCCGCTAGCGTTGACCGCCCCCAGCCGCCCCTCTATACGCCCGGCGCGACGGCGGCGCGAGCCGCTCCTTTTTTCGCCCTGAGTTTTTCATGTCCCGACTGGTAATGAAGTTCGGCGGCACGAGCGTCGCGAATGTCGAGCGCATTCGCAATGTCGCGCGCCATGTCCAGCGCGAGGTCGAGGCCGGGCATCAGGTCGCCGTCGTCGTCTCCGCGATGTCGGGCAAGACCGACGAGCTCGTGGGCTTTTGCCGGGAAGCCGCGCCGCTTTACGACAACGCCGAATACGATGCCGTCGTCGCCTCGGGCGAACTCGTCACCGCGGGCCTGCTCGCGATCGTGCTGAAGGACAAGGGCTTCAAGGCGCGCTCCTGGGCGGGCTGGCAAATTCCGCTACTGACCGACGACGCGCATGGCGCGGCGCGCATCGCCGGCATCGACGGCAAGAACATTCTCGACGGCTTCGCCGCAAGGGCGAAATCGCCGTCGTCGCGGGCTTCCAGGGCCTGCATGCGGAGACCGGCCGCGTGACCACGCTCGGGCGCGGCGGCTCGGACACGTCGGCGGTCGCGCTCGCCGCGGCGCTCGAGCGCGGACCGCTGCGACATCTACACCGACGTCGACGGCGTCTACACCACCGACCCGCGCATCGTGCCCAAAGCGCGCCGGCTCGAGAAGGTCTCGTTCGAGGAAATGCTGGAGATGGCCTCGCTGGGCGCCAAGGTGCTGCAGGTGCGATCGGTCGAAGTCGCGATGGTGCACAAGGTCAAGCTCTATGTGCGCTCGTCGTTCGACGATCCCGCCAATCCCCGGCTCGGCACCCTGATTTGCGACGAGGAGGACATTTTGGAACAGCAGATCGTCACCGGCATCGCCTTCTCGCGCGACGAGGCGCAGATCACCCTGCGCAATGTCAGCGACAAGCCCGGCGTCGCCGCGGCGATCTTCATGCCGCTCGCGGAAGCCAACATCAACGTCGACATGATCATCCAGGTCGTCTCGGACGACACGACGACGACCGACCTCACGTTCACCGTCACTCGGCCGAATACAAGCGCGCAATGGCGATCCTCGAGGAGCGCCGGCGAGCCATCGGCTATCGACGTCCTGCACGGCGCGCAGGACGTCGTGAAGGTCTCCGCGATCGGCGTCGGCATGCGCTCGAACGCGGGCGTCGCCGCGCGCGCGTTCAAGGCGCTCGCCGACAAGGGCGTCAACATCCGCGCGATCACGACCTCGGAGATCAAGTTCTCCGTGCTGATCGACGAGGCCTATGCGGAACTCGCGGTGCGCACGCTGCATGCGCTCTATGGGCTGGACGCGAAGGCTTGAGGGGCGACGCTCGCATTGACGCGAGCGCCGCCCCGGGCTTTCACGCCGTGGCGCGCGCCGGAACCGGCAGCGCCATTCGCAGCGCGTAATAGACTGCGCCGCCTATCGCCACGCCGAAGAACCAGCCATAGACGCCCCACCAATCGGGCAACAGCGAAGTGAAGTTCGGCAGGATGCTCGAAAACAGCGCTCCGACCGCCGCCGCGACGATGGCGGTCCAGTTCCAGCCGCCGCTGTAGCGATAGGCGCCGTGTTCCTGATAGAGCGCCGGCACGTCGACCACGCCCTTCGCTATCAGATAGTAATCGACCATCATGACGCCGAAGATGGGGCCCATGGTCGCGCCGATCAGGCCGACGAACGAGGCCGCGCTCCCTTCCCAGGGGGCGAAGGGATACAGCACAAGCGCGATCAAGGCCGCGATATAGCCGCCCTTCTTGAAGTCGATCAGGTTCGGGAACACGTTCGAGAAGTCGAACGCGGGCGAGACGAAATTCGCCACCACGTTGATGCCGAGCGTCGCCACCGCGAACGTGATCGCGGCAAGCAGGGCCAGGAACCAACTGTCGAACTTGGCCGAGATCTGGTCGGGGTGCAGCAGCACTTCGCCATAGACGTGGAACGCGGCGATCGTCGTGACGCCGGCGACCAGCGAGAACAGGATCAGGTTGACAGGCAGCCCCCAGAGATTGCCGGTTCTGACCGCCTTCGCGTCGGGCGCATAGCGCGAGAAATCGCAGAAGTTGAGATAGAGCGCCGCGAAATAGGTGATCCAGGTCGCCGAGACGGCCATCAGCGACGCGAGCGAGCCGGGAACCCCGGGAACGCCCGCGTCCTTGGTCTTTTCCAAGAGGACGTCGTTCGGGATCGAGGCGCTGAGCGACAAGCCGCCCGCCTTCACGACAAGGCCGATGGCGAGGATGAGCATCATCACCCAGACCGCGGGGCCGGCCCAGTCCTGAAACTTTCGCACCGTCTCCATGCCGTGCTGGATGATCAGCAGTTGCGCCGCCCAGACCACGACGAAACAGATCACCTCCAGGCCGGAATGGCCGAGCACATGGGTCGACTGGTGGAAGGCCTTGATCGAATCGGATCGGATCAGCAGCGCGACGATGGCGCCCGAGGCGGCGCTGGTCTGCGCGCCATACCAGAAACAGGCGACGATCGCGCGCACGAGCGCGGGAATGTTGGCGCCCCAGATGCCGAACGAGGCGCGCGCGAGCACGGGATAGGGCACGCCCGTCTTCACCCCGGCATTGCCGACGAGACTCATCAGGAAAAAAATCACCAGCGAACCTATCCCGATGGCGAGGATGAAATTGAGGAAGCTGCCGCAGAGCAGGAACAGACTCGCGGCGAGGTAATAGCCCCAGAGGCTGTGCACGTCGGAGGTCCAGACATTGAAGATGCTGAACGGCCCCCAATTGCGCACCTTCGCGGGCGCGAGGTCCTCGTTGTAGAGCTGCGGCGAAGCGTTCGGAATATCCATGGCTTCCTCCTCTATTTTCACAGTTTTTCTGCCTATTTTTTAGGCGTTATGCCTACATATTGAGCGTCAGGAGGGGCGATGTAAATGGGCGTGAAGCCGACAAGGCGGCCGACCCGTCGGATTCTCGCGTTAGGTCCTTTGGGGATTTCCGTCAGACGGCGCGAGCCGCCCTGACATGAAATCTCGCTCGAATCCGAGGAGACCCATGCTGATCTTGAACACCATATTTGTGGTCTAGCGGACCACGTCGCCGCCGCCGCGCGACGAGGTCGAATGAATTTTTTTACAGTCTGTTCCGGCAAGCCTTGGACCCGCATTCGCCGGATGACGCAATAAATTGATGCGTCGGACATACGATTCACCTAAATTGTGCAGGGACTTCTTCACGGATGGGAGGCTCCCTGATGACGCACCCGGCGGGTGAATCGAACGATGGGTCTCTCAGGGTCGATTTCGACCGCCGCCTGCTGCTTCAGTTCCGTGGATCGGTGGTGACTTCGGACGCCGGGTTGCTTGCTTATCGGGAACTATACGACGCGCTTGGTCTTTCCGCGATGGCGGGGGATGTTCTCGCCGACGCGCGAACGGGAAAGAATGGCCGGCACGCGCTCGTCGGCATGTTTCGTCAGTCCGTATTCGGGCGGCTTGCCGGATATGAGGACGTGAATGACGCTGAACGACTGCGCCATGATCCCGCAATGCGCTGGGTTGTGGGAGGCAAGGCGGCTCATGGGAGCGCGGCCTCGCCCAGCCAGATGGGCCGCTTCGAGACGCGCTGGCTGACGGTGGGGAAGAACCTTTCGGCGCTCGCTGATTTGTCCGGCGGCTGGATCGACCGCGTTCACGCCCGGATGAGCCCAGTGTCCGAGCTTGTCAAGGACGCGTACGATGAGATAGGAATACTTCCAACACGATTGGCTAATCCCCCGGCAGCAGTCCGAGCTAGCATAGACCCCGGCGAAGTCGAAAGTGCGGCGTGAGTTGCCGGCCTATTGGAAATCGTCGGTTAGTTGGTCTTCATGGTAGTACGCGGAATGAGACCAACCAAAGTCTCTCTTCTTTCGGTCTTCTTCGCGCTGACGCTCTTGCCATCGGTCGGCAGAACCAAAGCCGCTGACCTGTCGGCCCAAACGGCCGACAACGTTTCGTCCCCGTTGTGCTTCACCAACTTTGCGGATTATGCGAGATCCAGTGCAGAGGAATGTCCGCTGACGTGGAACGGCATAACGCTTTACGGCAACATCGACTTCGGCGCCGGCTATGAAACCCATGGCGTGCCGTTCAACGGCGCCTATCCCAACGGGACAGCCGTACTGATCTCGAAGAACAGCAACGCTCCCCGATATACTCTGATCCCCAACGGACTCGGCCAGACCTATGTCGGCCTAAAGGGCGAGGAGGCGATCACGGGTGGGTGGTCGTTCCTGTTCAACGTCCAGAACGGTTTCGATCCCTACACGTTGCAACGCGCCAACGGTCCTCAGTCGCTTGCTGAGAACAACGCCAACACGCTCGACGTTCAGAGCGCGAACGGCAATTCCAGCCGCGCAGGCCAATTGTTTAACACTGTCGCTTATGCCGGCGTAACCAACGCGGTGTATGGGACCCTGACTGTCGGCCGGCAGGAACTCGTTGGTTCTCGATCAACTCGCGAGCTACGACGCCATGGCCGCTGCACCCAACTTCTCATTGATAGGCGCCTCCAATACCGCCGCGGGCTCCGGCGACACCGAAAGCGCACGATACGAGACCTCGCTGTTGTATCGCGTAAACTTCGGCGCCTTTCGAGTCGCCGCACTGTATCAGTTCGGCGGCTATGCGCAGGGCAACGGTTCCAACGGCGCCGTTGATGCCGACGTCGGTGCCGACTTCGGTGGACTTTCGTTCGACGTTGTCGCGAGCAAGGTCAGGGACGCCGTTTCGCTTTCGAACTACGGCGAATCGCCGCTACCATCGGGCGTCTCCAGTGACGATCTGAAGGCGACGCTCTCCAATAACACGAGCGGCGTCCTGATGCTCAGATATGTCCGCGACGCGCTGACGTTGTATGGCGGATTCGAATATATTTTATTCCAGAATCCCAGCGACGCCTACCCCCAGGGATTTGACACGCTCGGCGGCTACGCCGTGCTTCCCGGCGCGGCGAAATCGACGGAATATACCGACAACAAGATTTTGCGCGTGTTCTGGACCGGCGTAAAATATGCGCTGCGCGATGACCTCGACATCGCCGCAGGCTTTTATCACTATTATCAGAACGACTATAATACCGGCGTATGCACGAACGGCGGCCTCTCATCCTCGAGTTGCCCGGGCACACTGGACGCCGTTTCCGCGATGATCTCATACCGTCCGCTGAAGCGGCTCGAAGTCTACGCCGGCGTGATGTGGTCCCAGGTCACCGGGGGCTTGGCGAGCGGTTACTTGAACGACGACAACATCGCCCCCTCGATAGGTCTGCGGGTCCAGTTCTAGGGTCTGAGGGCGACCGACTTGAGCGTTCGAGATCGCTATGAAGGTAGGCCCGACGTCTTTGGGGCTGCAATTGAACAGCGCGAGAGAAGGATGCTTCGGGTTTCGCACTCGCGAACTCATCATGCCGTCGGCGTTACCCGCTTGGAATATCTGCGAAGGGCGCTCGGAGAGCCTCGCGCAGCGATGATTGCTGGCTCTAGCGTGTTTGCGATCCTCGCCAATCCAGTTTGGCTGTTCGTCGCAGCGTCTACTTTCGAAACACGCGCCCATTCACAGGCGCATACGATGAGCTTGAAGCTATTACTTGCGACCATCGCTGTCGGCGCCGGACGGCTGCGCCGCATCGGCTTATCCAGTTGGCGGCGGTTGATAGCGCGTACCGGGGTCGCGATCGCCTTGCTGCTTCCGTGGTTCGCTCAGTCCGGCGAATACGCCGAACGCCGATCGGGTCCCGCCCGGTACGTTTGAGCCGCCGCTGCGCCAAACCCGACAATCTACAGCGACCAGCCGATCGCCTTGCCGATCTCGCCGACGATGCCGCGGCGGAACAGCAGCACGCAGGCGACGAAAATCGCGCCCTGGATGACGGTCACCCATTCGCCGAACTGGGCGAGATAGTTCTGCATCGAGACGACGACAATGGCGCCGACGACGGGCCCGTAGAGCGTGCCCATGCCGCCGAGCAGCGTCATCAGCACCACCTCGCCCGACATGGCGAAGCCGACGTCGGTCAGCGAGGCGTTCTGCACCACGATCGCCTTGGTGGCGCCGGCGAGCCCCGCGAGCGCCGCCGAGAGCACGAAGGCCATCAGCTTGTAGCGCTGCGACGCGATAGCCCAGCGAGATCGCGCGCGGCTCGTTCTCGCGGATCGCCTTCAGGATTTCGCCGAACGGCGAATTGACGGTGCGATAGACGAGGAAGAAGCCGAGCAGGAAAATCGCGGCGACGAAGGCGTAGAGCGTCGGCGGCTTGGAGAGGTCGATCAGGCCGAACGCCATGCCCTGCGGCACCGACTGGATGCCGTCCTCGCCGTGGGTGAACGGCGCCTCGACGCAGAAGAAATAGATCATCTGCGACAGCGCGACCGTGATCATCGCGAAATAGATGCCCTGGCTGCGGATCGCGAGCGCGCCGGCGATCAGCCCGAGCACGGCCGACACCGGCGACGCCGCAGAGGATCGCGAGTTCGGGATCGAGCCCCCAGACTTTCGCCGCGTGCGCGCAGACATAGCTCGCCATGCCCAGGAACATCGCGTGGCCGAACGAGAGCAGGCCGACATAGCCGATCAGCAGATTGAACGCGCAGGCGAACAGCGCGATGCACAGCATCTGCATGACGAAGAAGGGATAGGCGACGAACGGCGCGACGACGATGAAGGCAAGCAGCAGCAGCGAACGCGATCGCCGCGTCGCGGCGCTTCGTGGCGCGGCGCGGGCGTCACGGCGGCTGCGGATCGGCGCTCATGTCAGGCGACCCTGCCGAAGAGCCCCGAGGGGCGGATGATCAGCACGATCGCCATGATGACGAAGACGACCGTGTTGGAGGCCTCGGGATAAAACACCTTGGTCAGGCCCTCGATCACGCCGAGCGCGAAACCGGTGAGGATCGAGCCGAGGATCGAGCCCATGCCGCCGATGACGACGACCGCGAACACGACCGCGATGATGTCGGCGCCCATGCCGGGCCGGACCTGATTGATCGGCGCGGCGAGCACGCCCGCGAGCGCGGCGAGCGCGACGCCGAAGCCGTAGGTCAGCGTGATCATCAGCGGCACGTTGATGCCGAAGGCGCGCACCAGCGTCGGATTCTCGGTCGCGGCGCGCAGATAGGCGCCGAGCTTGGTCTTCTCGATCGCGAACCAGGTCGCCAAAGCAGACGACCGCGGAGAAGACGATGACCCAGCCGCGATATTTGGGCAGAAACATGAAGCCGAGATTGATCGCGCCCGTGCAGTTCCGCGGGCGCCGGATAGGGCTTGCCGGAGGAGCCGAACTGATTCTGGAACAGGCCCTGGATGACCAGCGCGAGGCCGAAGGTCAGCAGCAGGCCGTAGAGATGGTCGAGGCCGGCGATGCGCTTGAGCAGCGTGCGCTCGATCACGGCGCCGAGCGCGCCGACGATCAGCGGCGCCAGGATCAGCGCGCCCCAATAGTTGACGCCGGCCAGATGCAGCAGGAAATAGGCGGCGAAGGCGCCGACCATGTAGAAGGCGCCGTGCGCGAAATTGACGATGTTGAGCATGCCGAAGATCACGGCGAGGCCGAGGCTCAGCAGCGCATAGAACGAGCCGTTGATCAGGCCGATCAGCAACTGGCCGTAAAGCTGCTGGGCGGTGATGGCGTGGCCGAGGAACATCAGGCGGCTCCTGCAGACGGCAGTCAGCAGCGGCAGCGGCGTCGGACTGCAGCCCGGCAGTCGCGCCCGCGGTCGCACGCGTCGCTCGCGATGCCGACAGCCGACTGCCGCGCGCTCAAACGCCGAGATACTCATGCAGCTTGTCCATGTTCGCCGCGAGCTCGGCATTGGCGAAGGCGTCGATGATCTTGCCGTGCTCCATCACATAGTAGCGATCGGCGACCGTCGAGGCGAAGCGGAAATTCTGCTCGACCAGCAGGATCGTGAAGCCCTCTTTCTTCAGTTCCGCGATGGTGCGGCCGATCTGCTGGATGATGACCGGCGCGAGGCCCTCGGTCGGCTCGTCGAGCATCAGGAAGCGCGCGCCGGTGCGCAGGATGCGCGCGATCGCGAGCATCTGCTGCTCGCCGCCCGAGAGCTTGCCGCCGCCGCTGTTCGAGCCGCTCCTTCAGATTGGGAAACAGCGTGAAAATGCGCTCGAGATCGAGCCCGCCGGTCGCGGCGATGCGCGGCGGCAGCATCAGGTTTTCGCGCACGTTGAGGCTCGCGAAGATGCCGCGCTCCTCCGGGCAGATCGCGACGCCGAGCCGCGCGATGCGCTCCGAGGCGAGGCCGACGGTCTCCTTGCCCTCGAATTTCGCCGAGCCCTTGCGCTTGCCGACGATGCCCATGATCGATTTCAGCGTCGTCGTCTTGCCCGCGCCGTTGCGCCCGAGCAGGGTCACGACTTCGCCGGGCCGCACTTCGAAATCGACGCCATGCAGGATGTGCGATTCGCCGTACCAGGCCTCGAGGCCCGGAGACGACGAGCTGCGGCGGCGCCGCGTCTCAGCCATGCCCGACCCCGAGATAGGCCTGTCTTGACGTCCGGGTTTTCCGACACCGTCGCATAGTCGCCCTCCGCGAGCACGCGCCCGCGCGTCAGCACGGTGATGCGGTCGGAGAGATTGGCGACGACCTGCAGATTGTGCTCGACCATCAGGATCGTGCGATTGGCCGAGACGCGCCGGATCAGCGCGGCGATGCGGTCGATGTCCTCGTGGCCCATGCCCGCCATCGGCTCGTCGAGCAGCAGCATTTCCGGCTCGAGCGCGAGCGTGGTGGCGATCTCCAGCGCGCGCTTGCGGCCATAGGAGATCTCGCCCGCGACGCGGTGCGCGAAGTCGGTCAGGCCGACGTCGTCGAGCAGTTCCATGCGCGCGCGCGTTGAGCGGGTTGAGCACGCTCTTCGAGCGCCAGAAATCGAAATTGTCGCCGCGCTTGCGCTGCAGCGCGATGCGCACGTTCTCGAGCGCGGTCAGATGCGGGAAACACCGCCGAGATCTGGAACGAGCGCACGAGGCCCGAGCCGCGCGACATCCGCCGGGCGCATCGCGGTGATGTCGCGCCCGTTGTAGAGGATGCGCCCGCCGTCGGCCGGACGAACTTGGTCAGCATGTTGAAGCAGGTCGTCTTGCCCGCGCCGTTGGGGCCGATCAGCGCATGGATCGAGCCGCGCCGCACGCGCAGGTTGACGCCCGAGACCGCCGAGAAGTCGCCGAACGACTTGCTCAGCCCTTCGGTGACGAGGATGTCGTCCTCGCTCATCGCCGCGCCGTCCGCCACGCATTCATGCCGCCGCTCCCCCGATGTCTGCGCTGACACTCAAACCATCGCGCGCGCGCGTTAGTAAAGGGCGCGAATCGCTGTCGGCAGCTGCTCGCGTCGGCTCACAGCTGCCGATTGTGCAGGCGCCGCTCCCAGTCGAGCGCCTGGCGCACGATCTCGTCGAGATTGTCGCGCTGCGGCCGCCAGCCGAGCACGTCGCGTATGCGGTCGGCGCGTGGCGACGATGGCGGCGGGGTCGCCGGCGCGGCGGCCGACGATGTTGACCTTGAAATCGACGCCGGAGACGCGCTTGACGACGTCGATCGACTTCCTTGACCGTCGCGCCGTGGCCATAGCCGCAGTTGCAACACCGCCGACTCCGCCGCCGTCGCGCAGATAGGCGAGCGCGGCGAGATGGGCGTCGATGAGGTCGGTGACCTGGATGTAGTCGCGCACGCAGGTGCCGTCGCGGGTCGGGTAATCCTCGCCGAAAATGTCCATGCTGCGGATAGCGCCCGAGCGCGGTCTGCACGCCGCGCTTGATCAGATGGGTCGCGTTCGGCGTCGACTGGCCGAGCCGCCCCTTCGGGATCGGCGCCGGCGACGTTGAAATAGCGCAGCGCGACATAGCGGAAATCATAGGCGCGGCTCGCGATCCTCGAGCATCCATTCGACCATCAGCTTCGAGCGGCCATAGGGCGAGATCGGCGCGAGCGGCGTCTCCTCGCCGACCGGCTCGGAGGCTCGTCTCGCCATAGACCGCGGCGGTCGAGGAGAAGATGAAGTGCTTGACCCCGCCCTTGACCGCGCATCTCGATCAGGTTGCGCGCCTTGGCGGTGTTGTTGAGGTAATAGCCGAGCGGATCGACCGACCAATTCCGGCACGACGATCTTGGCCGCGAAATGGGCGATCGCGTCGACCTCGTGCTCCGCGGATCAGCCGCGCGACCAGCGTCGGTGTCGCCGAAATCGCCGACGACGAGTTCGACCCCGTCGGGCACCGCCCAGGCGAAGCCGGTCGAGAGATTGTCGAGGACGACGACCTTTTCGCCCGCGTCGAGGAGGCCCAGCACCATGTGGCCGCCGATATAGCCGGCGCCGCCCGTCACCAGCACGCTCATCTCGATTCTCCCGCATTCGCGTCCGCTCATGCCAAATTAACGAAAATGCGGCAAGTCCGGCTCGAGCTCATGCGCCGACGTCGAGCGCCTGACGCGCGATCGTCAACGGAGCGACGCGCGGCGCCGGATGCCGGACTGGCGGCCGCCCGACGACGTCCGAGCATCCGAGGGATACCCATGAGCAAGCCGATCCGCAAAGCCGTGCTGCCCGTCGCGGGCCTCGGCACGCGCTTTCTGCCCGCCACCAAGGCGATCCCGAAGGAAATGCTGACGGTCGTCGACCGGCCGATCCTGCAGCATGTCGTCGACGAGGCGCGCGCGGCGGGCATCGAGCAGTTCATCTTCGTCACCGGGCGCAACAAGGGCGTGATCGAGGACCATTTCGACATGGCCTACGAACTCGAGGACACGCTGCAAGCGGCGCGGCAAGACCAAGGAATACGAGGCGCTGATGGCCGACCTGCCGAAGGCCGGCGACGCCTCCTTCACCCGCCAGCAGGCGCCGCTCGGCCTCGGCCACGCCGTCTGGTGCGCGCGCGAACTCGTCGGCGACGAGCCCTTCGCCGTGCTGCTGCCCGACATGGTGACGATGGGCGGCGCGCGCGAGACGCGCTGCCTCGCGCAATGCGTCGAGGCCTACGAGAAGCACGGCGGCAACATCATCGCCGTCGAGGAGGTCCCGCCGGAGGAGACGCACCAATACGGCATCGTCGCGGTCGGCAAGGATTTCGGCCACACGTTCGAGATCACCGGCATGGTCGAGAAGCCGCCGAAGGGCACGGCGCCGTCGAACCTGATCATCTCCGGCCGCTACATCCTGCAGCCCGAGATCTTCGCCGATTCTCGAGACGGTCGAGAAGGGCGCGGGCGGCGAGATCCAGCTCACCGACGGCATGATCGCGCTCGCCGAGCTCGCAGGCCTTCCACGGCGTGCGCTTCGACGGGCGCACCTACGATTGCGGCTCGAAGATCGGCTTCCTCGCCGCCAACCTCGCCTTCGCGCTGGAGCGCGCGGACCTCGCGCCGCAGTTGCGGGCGGAGAGCGCCAAGCTGCTCTGAGCCGCTGACGCGCCGGGCGCGCCGCGAGCGCGCGGCCGCGCTCAGCGCTGCAGCCGCACTCCCAGCAGGAAGACGTTGCCGGCGTAGTCGATCGCCGACGCGTCGACTGGAAGTCGATCGCGGCGTCGCGCTCGCCTTCAGCGACGACGTCGCGGCTGAGATGATATTCGGCCTTGGCGCCGAAAGTCGTCAGGATTGGTCGCTGCGGATAGACGCCGACATAGTGGTCGGTGGCGTAGCCGCCGTTGAGCCCGAGCGTGATCTGGCGCGTCAGCGCATGCGAGAGGTCGACGAATAGGCTGCGCGAGATGTCGGCCGAGGCGCCGGCGATGTCGATGGCGTCGAGCGCGCGTCTGCGCCTTCAGCGTCACCATCGTCAGCGCCGTCGGCGACCAGGCCAGCGAAGCGTTGAACAGCGGCGCGCTGGCCGCGGCAGGCGCGGATCCTGGTAGTCCCGCGCGCCGTAGCCGAGGCTCGCTTCGCCGGTCAGCTTCTGCGAATAGGCGAGCGTCGCGCCGACGAGGCCCGTGACGCCGTCCGAATCGCGCTCGTAGCCCACGGCGTCGAGTCGCCCGTCATAGCGCCGGGCGTCGACGTCGAATTCGACGAACGGCTGCAGACTCCGCGACTGACCCGATAGCTGACGCGCGCCGCGCAGGCCCCAGTCGTTGTAGTCGTCGCTGGCGAGGCCGCGATCGCCGCGCCGGCCAGTTCCACGTTCTGATAGGCGGTGCGGTCGAAGGTCCCATGCAGCGCGAGCGTCAGATCGCCGAATTTGCGCTCGCCGCCGACCGTCGCGCCATAGGTCAGGACCGGCACATGCGGGTTCGCGCGCGCCGCCGACGGCGACGAGTCCGAGCGCCGAAAGAGGCTCGCGCGCATAGTTGAACCGCCCCTCCGCGTCGAGCGAGGCGTCGCGGGAGAGGTCGTAACGCCCGTCGAGATTTCCCGAGCCATAGGCGCCGCTGGCTTCCGGCGTCGAAGAAATAGTCGGTGTAGCCGCCTTTGAGCGCGCCGTGCAGGTCGTTGGCGCTCCAGTCCGACTGCCACGCCAGCCCCGCCTCCGAGGTCTCGAAGCCCGAACTCTGGACCGCCGCGCCGTTGGTCTCGAGCGGATTGGAGGCATAGCCGAAATCCTGCTCGAAATAGGGCTTGACGTCGAAATCCCCGACGCGAAGGCCGACAGGGTCGAACGGATGGTCGTCGTGCGCGGGGGTGCGCTTGGCCGTCGCCTCGACCTGCGGCAGCGCGGTTCGCGAATCCTCGGCCCGCGCGGCGCCGGGATCGGGCGGGCCGCCCTTCAGGCCGACCCGGCCTTGGCCGCGATAGGGCGCCGCCCAAGGCAGGCCCATGTCGGCGACTTGGCCTTGCCAGTCTTCTTGGGCTTGTCGCCGCCCGGCTTCGCCGGCGGCGCGAGCGGATCGGGATGGGAAGGAAGATCGCCCGGAGCCGAGGCTCGGCAGCGGCCGCAATTGCAGATCGTCGAGGGGCGCCTGTTGCGCCGCAGCCCCGCCGCAGGGCGCCCGACGAGGGCCAGTCCTGCGACGGCTGCGCGCGCGACAAAGGGAATAGGGCGCGAACCCGCGGACACGAACGCTCCTCTCTGACCGCGAATTGGCGCGCGGCGGCGTCAAGTCGGAGGTAGGCCGTTACGGTTAACGCCGACTTAATCCGACAGGCTCCCGACGGGGATGCATCGCGGCGAGATCGAGTGCTAAAAGCCGGGGATGAAGAGACATTTCCCCCTTCCGTCGCTTCCGCGCTGCGGACATTTTCACTCGAAAAGCATGGCCTAGCCGCTCTGGAGGAGGCTTTGGCGGCGCCCGGCGAATCAGGGCTGGGCGCGGATTTCGACCGCGCGGTCGACCCGCATCGCGGCCTCGAGCGGGCGCGTCATCGTCACCGGCATGGGCAAATCCGGCCATGTCGCGCGCAAGATCGCCGCGACGCTCGCCTCGACCGGCCAGCCCGCCAGCTTCGTTCATCCGGCCGAGGCGAGCCACGGCGACCTCGGCATGGTGCAGAACGAGCGACGTCGTGCTCGCGCTCTCCTGGTCGGGCGAGACGCGCCGAACTCGCCGCGATCGTCACCTACGCCAAGCGATTCGCGATTCCGCTGATCGCCATGACCTCGAACGCCGACAGCGCGCTCGGGCGCGAGGCCGACATCTGCGCTCGTCCTGCCGCGCCGCGCAGGAGGCCTGCCCGAACGGCCTCGCGCCGACGACCTCGACGACGATGCAGCTCGTGCTCGGCGACGCGCTCGCGATCGCGCTGCTGGAGGCCAAGGGCTTCACCGCGCGCGATTTCAGCGTGCTGCATCCCGGCGGCAAGCTCGGGCGCCAAGCTCGCCTATGTGCGCGACATCATGCACAGCGGCGATCGCATGCCGCGCATCGCAGCTCGGCGCGCGGATGGCCGACGCGATCGTCGAGATGATCGTCGAAAGGCTTCGGCTGCGTCGGCGTGTTCGACGCGCGAGGGCGCGCTGGCGGGCATCATCACCGACGGCGACCTGCGCCGGCACCTGCGCTCGAACCTGATCGTCGACACGCCCGTCGAAGAGGTGATGACCCGCTCGCCGCGCACCATCGCGCCCCGACGCGCTGGTGGCCGAGGCGCTGGAAATGATCAGCCGCAAGATCTCGGCGCTGCTCGTGGTCGAGGGCGGCGAGGTCGTCGGCATCGTCCATTTCCACGACCTGCTGCGCCTGGGCGCCGTCTGAAAGCGCCGCGCCGCCTTGCTTTGCGCGCCGAGCCCTATGGCATAGGCCGCCCGTTCCGCCCCGGCCGCGTTCCGGCCCCGGCGTATCGCTGCCGTAGCTCAGTGGTAGAGCACTCCCTTGGTAAGGGAGAGGTCGAGAGTTCAATCCTCTCTGGCAGCACCATCTCTTACAATTCAAAGATGTACGCCGGCTAAATTCTGCCAAGCCTATATCATTAAGAATGAGCGGCCCCTACAGTCTGGTGCGAGGGACTATCGGCCGACGACGTCCAGCGGGAAAACTGGCGACATCGGCACCCGGCGCAGCCAGCCATTCAGTCAGCGGCGATTGAAAGTCGGAAGATGTTGAGTAACTCAACCTTCTCCAACTGATCGCGCCGGATTTCCGCAACAGCCGCGTCAGCGCTTTGGCCTAAGCGCAGTCCGTACCGCCAAGCGCTGACGCCTTTCCTCGAACGAAATCAACGAAATGGAGGCCGCCACATCGAAGCGCGCTGCGCTCGACCCGTCCTTGCTCGCCCGGTTCACGGGCTCCGAGCATTTCTATCGCCACGGGATAATACGGGATGTCATCTTCACCGAGGGCGTCAAATATGTCGCCGACACCGCCGCTCTGCGTATTGGCTCATCAACGAGATCGCTTTCGCGCAGAAATTCGAGCCGGTTGTGAAGGCTGAGGAATTCCAGGTTTGGGACCTCAAGATCGCCGCCGACCGAAGCGCAGTTCTGTAATGCGGCGACGGCAATGGACGAGAGGTCTATGCCATGACGATCCCGTGGACCGACTTTCCGGCGAACTCGATCCGGTTCTACGTCTGTGACGGCACGATCCTGCTGCCGAGCGAATACTGACCGTCAGTCCCGACGCACCGTACAACAGGAGCGCAGCCATGAGATCTACCGGAATAAATACGAGGGCGAGATCAAGACGCCCAAACATGGAACGCTCAGGCCGAGAAAGCTTCGCGCCGAAGCTCGGAAGCCGAGATGCCGAAGCGCCTGCGAAAACTACGGCAAAAATTCGATAGATCGGAAAAGCCGACCGTAAAGGCGACGACTGTGACAGTCAGATCCGGCCGCGATCGCAGCAAGCGCTTTGCCCAGTCGAGACGGCTACCGATGACAAATTCCGAAAATGTGGTCCCGTGTTCATGAAATAGCGTCTGAAGAGTACGAGTCGCGAGGCCCGCGCGACGCGCCAACGTTTCGAGATCAAGGTCGTGATTGCCGAGTTCGGCGAGGATGAGCGCACATGCGCGCTGGAACAGCGCCACCCTCACTGCTGGCTGACCTGCGTCGGGCGTCACCGCACCCGAGAGCGCCGCCGCGAGCAGGGTGCCGGAAGGCGTCGGCGGCAACCTGCGCGTCGGTTGGCGAGAGCCGGCGCGCCTCCTGCGCCAGTCCACGCGCATAAGCCCGGAACAATTGTCCCGATGCAGTCGCCGGAATGGCTCCGGTGATAGTCTCCGCAACACGCGGGAACCGCGCAAGGAGCGTGGCTTGTGGGATGACGAAACAGGTCAACGCCATCTCTGTACGAAAATTCAGATCGAATGGACGTGCGCTGTCGTGCAGGCTGAAGTCGCCGATCGCGGGAGCGTGTTGGCAGCCGCTCTGGGTAAGCAAGCAGGCACCTCGCCGTAAAAGTTAACAAGGAAGAACCCAAGCTTGGCTATCGCGCCCGATGCAGGCACGGCTACGGCGGACAAGATGGGCAGCAGAGTCGACTTCGTTTACGAGGATGTCGCCCAGCGCGCCGCTTGCGATTTGGCCGCTGAATTCCGAACGGTTGTCGTATTCGGTGCTCCACCTTTAGAAACGCGTCGCACACCGCGTCCTTCCAGTAGGACAGCGACTCTTTTCCCGGTACATCGTTAGTCGACCAAACCTTCATCGTCTGCGCCTTGACGCTGATCGACAAAAGTCTAGCCGCGACTGTCGCGCCCGACAACCTCGCTCCGCGGCACCTCGCTCCGCAGCGCAAAAGTCCAAAAAATTAAGCGTGAAAGTCCAAGCCCGCCGCCGACCCCGCCTGTTATGGAGAGAGGAATGAAAAGCGGCTTCGGGGGACGACCGATCATGTCCAATTTTGTTTTGATCCATGGCTCCTGGCACACTGGAGCGCGTTGGGCGCCGGTCGTCGCTAGGCTGGAACGGTCCGGACACAAGGTATTCGCTCCGACCGTGCTGGGCCACGGCAAGGGTGTTCCGAAGCGCGTCAATCACGCCCAGCAGATACAGGATCTTGTCACGCAGATCGTAAAGGCGGACGTGAGGATTTTGTCCTCGTTGGCCATTCCTACGGCGGCACGATAATTGCCCGCCTTGCCGAGGAAATCCCCGACCGAATCCGCCGGCTCGTATTTTGGAACGCCTTTGTGCCGGAAAAGGGCCATTCGCTGAACGACGAGGTGCCGCCGCATTATCGCGCTCTATTTGAACAACTCGCTTCAGGCGCGGGCGACGGATCGGTAATGTTGCCCTATCCGATTTGGCGTGAGGCCTTTATTAACGACGCCGACGAGGCGCTGGCCAAGTCGTCTTACGACAGCCTTTCGTCGGAGCCCTACCAACCGTTCCTCGACAAGCTCGACCTACAGCGCTTCTACGCGACCGCGATCCCGAAGAGCTATCTGAACTGCACCGAAGACACCGCGCTGCCCCCGGCGACTGGGGTTGGCACCCGCGCATGTCGAGCCGTCTTGGCCTCTATCGTCTCGTGCAGATGTCCGGGAGCCACGAAGTATTGTTCTCGAACCCCGTCGGGCTTGGCGACAAGATCATCGAGGCAGGTCGCGACTAGCATTTCTCTCAAGCACGGGAATTCAGGTTAGCGACCACATCAAAAGTATATGGCCTTACTTATTCGTCCGTGAAGAATTCTGAGACTCCCTGATTTTTGGGCGTCTCCGAGCCTTTGCAGGTATCCGATTTTGCAGGATTTAATAGGGCTGACGTCAGCTTTCCTGCAGAAATTGCGTCGGGCCGGGAAGCATGGTTCCCCGTTCCCCAAGGAACGGATCGGAGAGCGTCATTCGGCTGAAAGAGGGTCGGGACAGCGAACAACGGCACCTATCCAGCGTCGCCGATCAGCGACTTCTGTTCTTCCAGTCGCTCGATCAGGCGATTTCGCCGGATCGCCAGAGAGGATGTTTCTCGTGTCGGCAGAGTGGCGAACGTGAGGGACTTGAGGTTTGACATGATGGGTTCTCCGTTTTGATCCCATCATTATTATTATCTCGTACTGTGAATAACGTACATCCGAAAATGTGATTTCCTAGCGGTTTGTTTTAGTTTTCCATCTTGAAAACAGAGGGTTACGTTGGTCCGCCGGAGCCGGGAAATCACCGTAAAAGGACGACGTTGGACGGCTCAAACCTTATTACATTAATATTACAACCTAGATTTGCCGTCCTAATTGTATGTTTTAATTGGTACTGTAGTAGATCATTTCATTGGTAAGGGAGAGGTCGAGAGTTCAATCCTCTCTGGCAGCACCATTTTGCTTTCACTGTCATAGCTAGCGCTTTCGGTCCTAAACATGGGAAAGCGCGGGAAACGGGGAACGACCACGGGCCGCGCCGCGTCAGCCACGCCACAAAAAGTGGAAAAGGCTCGCAAAAATGTTCCCGTTATGTTCTAATCATCCGATTGGAAGCAAGGACTGTCCGATGGATGATTTATCCTTCAGCCGGCATTTCGGTTTGCGGCGGGACGGCGTCGAGTGCGACGCGGAAGGTCTGCGGATCGGACGCGTGGGCTTGTTGGCGCGTCGAGATGCGGGCGGTTGGACGATTCGAAGGGAACGCGAATTCCTGCCCGATCTCGCGGCGGTTTACGGTCAAACAATTGATTTGCGCTCAAAGCGTCGGGGTTTCGAAATAGATCGCTGCGGCGCTCGATCGGGGCGAAGTCGCGCGTGCGCAGATCGCGACGCTGCTTGGGTGTCGAGGTGAAGACGGGAGACGATCCACAGTTCACGCCGGCGCAGATAGAGGTTTATCTTCATTCGCTTTTCGGCGGAGTTTCGTCTCCTGACGCCGAGGATTTTTACTCTACTCGGTTTCCCGGCCAACGAGGGACTGCCGCCGTTCCCTATTTTTCTGGTTTATGCCGAGCGGGCCTGGCGCGCCCAAGCTTTTTTTGGGCCGTTGAAGCCGCCCAGTGGCGACTGGAAACTAGCATCGTCAGCCCGGGAGGAAGGTCATGAACCCGTCGGACGAGCAGCAGAAGCACTGCGCCACCCGCTTATTCCGACGACGAACCTGACTATACGATGCTCTCGCGTCGCTGGAGCGGTGTCGAACTCATCACAGCCGAGATAGCTTTGGAGATCGCGAGACGCGTACACGCGCACACCTACGGCGCAGCCGACCTTGCAGCCAACGAACCACTCATAATAACGGAAGAGGGGCATAATTGGGTCGTCGCCGGCGCAAAGCCAGGTCCACGGATCGTCCCGGACCAGCCGCTAGACCTCAGCCGAGTCGAGGATTTCCCGTTCGGAATGAAAATCTCAAAATTTGACGGACGGATACTCTCGTACCTGCTCGTCCTACCTGTGAATTGAAGCGCGCGAGGAAGCCAAGTCCGAGAGCCTCCGAAGCACGATGAAGATTGCGCATTCGGCAGCGCTTTTTCGTCGCCAATTGAAATCACAAGGCAAATCTCTGCGGTCGAGCAAAAGCTCCCGGAGTTTGCTGCTTGAAATTATGCTACTTTCTGTAGCTCATTGAATTTGCGTCAATTTTGCCTTGGCGCCGGTTTATCGGTAAGGGAGAGGTCGAGAGTTCAATCCTCTCTGGCGGCACCATTTCCATTGCATTGCGGAAGCGGCGTCCTGGTCGTTTGCGCGGCGCGTCAGCGACGGAATTCGCGTGCGGCCTCGCGGCGGAGGCAGCTGCGACTTCCCCATCCCGCGAAGCGAACTGGTTTCTCGCGCGCGCAGGCCCTGAACCGGCGCAGAGATTGCGCCGCTCGCCATCGACGGCGGGCAGCGCAAACGGCGGCAGGCGGAGCGCGGCCTTTGAGAGCTTGCGAAGCTTGCGGACGCTCGCGCGCCGCGCAGATCCGCGCGCGGCAAAATCAACGGCGGCGCTCGCCCGCGAGACATCCGAACCCGAAGCGCGAGGCCGGCGCCCAGGCCTAGCGACGCCTTTGCTTCTTGAACAGGGCCTGGCTTTTCGCGAGCAGAGACTCCGCCCCCGGGTCAAGCGGCGCGAGCGGCGCCGATAGCGTCGCATCGGCGCGCTGGCGATCGAACCCCAGCGCCCGCGCAAGACCCAAGAGCATCGCGTTGACGTAAGCCTCGTCGGCGTCGACGGACGCGATGCGGACACGACCGCCAACCCAATTCCGACAAAGGTGTCGAGCGCGATTTCGATCGGCTGCTCGATGAACTCGCCGGCTGCGATCGCCTCGGCGATATGGACCGGGATATAGTCGTTGACGCGGCTGCCGGCGCCGATCGCATCCCAACCCACCTTCCGCATGAAGCGCGCGAACAGGGGATATCGGCGCGCCGCGCCGAGATAGAGCCGTAAACCCGTGAACAGCCGCTCCCCGGGCGAAGGAATCGACTTCACGCGGTCTTCGATGCGCTCGACGAGTTCGTTGCCCAGTTCCTCGATCGTCGCGGCGAGCAGGTCTCCATTGGTGCGGAAATAGTTGTAGAACGTGCCCCGCGAGACGTCAGCGGCCGCAATGACATCCTCGATCACCGAGGCGTCGACGCCCTTCTGGGCGAACACCAGCAGGGCGCTTTCCACCAGCTTGCGGTGCATCCTCGCCCGCCGCACCGCTGCGACGCGCGTCCGGTGGCCAGGGGAAACAGTCGGTTCCAGCACGTGAGGGAGTCTCCACGCCCGTCAATAGCACAGGCCCTAGCCATTCTATAATGACGCTTGCATCATAATGACACCGATGTTACTTTTACATGCGGCAAATGGCGGCAGAAAATGTCGGCGGGATCCGTCGCCATTCCGGTTGCAATCTGCAACCCAGTCTCAACAACGCCATGCGAAGGAGCGGGACCATGCGAGGGGCGATCCTGGCGATCGGAGTTCTGGCGGCGCTGCTGTCGCCCTCGGGTCTTTGGGCCGACGACGCGCCCGCCAAGCCAAACATCGTCCTCATCATCTCCGACGATCAGGGCTGGAAGGACGTCGGCTTCCACGGCTCCGACATCAAGACCCCGAACATCGACGAGCTGGCGGCCGGAGGGGCGCGGCTCGAACAGTTCTACGCCCAGCCGATGTGCACGCCGACGCGAGCGGCGCTGATGACCGGCCGCTATCCCTTCCGCTACGGGCTCCAGATCGCCATTCCGTCGGCCCACGCCTATGGCCTTCCCACCGACGAGCGCCTCCTGCCGCAGGCGCTGAAGGAGGCGGGATACGAGACCGTGCTGATCGGCAAGTGGCACCTCGGCCACGCCGACCGGAAATACTGGCCGACGAACCGCGGCTTTGACCATCACTACGGGCCGCTGCTCGGCGAGATCGACTATTTCACCCACAAGCAACACGGCGTGCTCGACTGGTTCCGCGATGGAAAGCCTGTGCAGGAACCGGGCTATTCGACGACCCTGCTCGGCGACGCGGCGGTGAAGCTGATCGAGAACCACGACCCGAAAGTTCCTCTGTTCCTCGACCTAGCCTTCAACGCGCCGCACGCGCCGTTCCAGGCGCCCGCGGCCGACCTCGACCGCTACAAGTCGATCGAAGACCCGGCGCGCCGCGCCTACGCGGCCCAGGTTTCGGCGATGGACGACGAGATCGGGCGCGTCGTGAAGGCGCTCGACGCCAAGGGAATGCGCGGCAACACGCTGATCCTGTTCCAGAGCGACAACGGCGGCACGCGCAACCCGATGTTCTCCGGCGAGGTCGACACATCCACGCTGAAGAGTTTTCCGCCCGACAACGGTCCCTATCGCGAGGGCAAGGGCACCGTCTACGAAGGCGGCACGCGCGTCGTTTCCGTCGTCAACTGGCCGGGCCGGATCAAGCCGGGGACCGTGATCGGCGAGACGATCCACGAGGTCGATCTTTACCCGACCCTGCTCGGGCTGTCCGGCGCGAGCGCCGCCGGCGGCAAGCCGCTCGACGGGCTCGACGTATGGGGAACGCTCAGCGAGGGCAAGACGAGCCCGCGCACGGAGATGGTTTACGACCTCCAGCCGTTCCGGGGCGGGATCCGTCAGGGCGACTGGAAACTCGTCTGGCGCACGCCGCTGCCTCAGGCGGTCGAACTCTACGACATCGCGAATGACCCGTCGGAGACGAACAACGTCGCGGCGGCTCACCCGGACAAGGTGCTCGACGCTGCAGACGCGCGCCAACGAACTGGCGCGGGAGATGACGCCGCCGCTGATGCTGCAGACCGAGTTCAAGGCGATGAAGCAGCGTCTGAGCCTGCCGCCCGAGATTCCCGACAACGACGTCATCGAAGGCCACGCCGACTGAGTTTCCTGCGACCGGGGCGCGCCGGCGGAAGGCGCCGATGAACTCCGGGGCCGAGGGCATGGCGGTCAGGCCCGGAGACGTTTTCCAGCCCCGGGCGTCTGCGCATCATCGACGGCCCGCAATGCGGCCTGCCCGAGACTTTCTCGCCTTTGCGCGAGCGCGCGCCTCGCGGCGAAACGAGCCCACGCGCAACGAGAGTTCGCCCCAGGTCGTGAGGCGACGAGGCGCTTCGTCGTCCGTGCGCCGCTGCGAAGCCGTCAGCCGCTGCGACGCTTGGCTCGCGAATTCACCGGGACCTTTGCGACGGGTAAGGTCTTAGGGTTGGGCCATTCGCCCTAAGCGGCGGGGCGCGCATGGCCGATCGGCGAGGCGGGCGAAGCGCAGCGGGTCTGGCGCGAGCGGATGGAGATGCATCCGAAATACGCGTTCGCGGAACATGCCGCGGCGGCCGCCGTTCCGCCACCTATCGGACGCCGACCGCCTTGCGGAAGGGCGCAGCAAAGCCGCCGTCCGGACCTGATACGGGCGAAAGCGCCTGCCGGCCTCGCTTCTGCGCGGTCTGCTGCGCCGCCGTCTGTCTTGTCCGAACCGGCCGGAGCCCGCCTCGCGCCGGTCGTAGCCGAGCGATTGACCCGAGGGTTGATTGTACATAGGCTTTTCTGCCGGCGACCGCTGCTGGTTGCGCGCGCGGGTCGTGTTGCGCAAACGAAACTGCTGGGAGGCCGCCGTGTCCAAGCCCGTTCTCCACCACATCAATTTGAAGACGACCCGGCTCGCCGAGATGATTGACTGGTACGGCAAGGTCACGGGGATGACGGTGTCTCATCAGGCGCCGGTCGGCGCGTGGATGTCGAACGACGCGGCCAATCATCGAATTGCGCTGCTGGCTTTTCCCTGGCTCAGCGACGACGCCGCGAAGGAAGGGCACACCGGGCTGCATCATACCGCGTTCGAATATCCCACCTTCCAAGACCTGTTCGACGGTTTCGCGCGGCTTCGCGACATCGGGATAGTTCCGATCTTCTGCCTGGATCACGGGCTGACGACATCGATGTACTATTCCGATCCGGACTCGAATTATGTGGAATTGCAGGTCGACAATTTTGGCGACTGGTCGAAGTCGAAGGCGTGGATGATGACCTCTCCGGAATTCGCCGCCAATCCCATTGGCGCGTTTTTCGATCCTGGACTTGTCTACGACGCCTACAAGTCCGGACGCTCCCCTTCGGAGCTTCACGCGGCCATAACGGCGGGGCAGTTCCTCCCCGATCCCGTGCCGGTCATCGGCCCGCCGCCAACGACGGCCTAGACTGCGCCAGTTCCGTCAGCGACGGCTTGGCCTCTATCCGATCCGGCGTGTCGAAGCCTGCGGGAACCCGCCCTAGACCGGCGCGAGCGCGTCGCCTGCGCCCGTTCTCGGCCAAGGGATCGCGCGAGGCTGCGCGGGCCGCGGCGGCGTCTGCCCCCGGCGCCGGGGCCCGATACGACGGCAAACCCCGTCGGCCGCGGCGCCGGGGGCTCGGCGCCGCTACAATTCCCAATATGGTGTTGTCGTCTCTTTCGGGGAATCACCGGCGCATGAACTTCCTCGACGAACTCGCCTTTGGGCCCGGCCAGGATTGGCGAGCCTGGCTGCGCGGCCTGCTCGCAATCCTGGCCGTCCTCGCGCTCGCCGCGGCGGCCGCCTATTTCACCGTCGCCAGCGACTATTCCTATCTCAAAGCCTCGGTCTACACCGGCGCGCCGACGGGGGCCTATCACCGGCTCGGAGAACGGCTCGCGGCGCGCGCGCTCAAAAAGCGCGGCCTTCTCAACGTCGTCGTGACCGCCGGTTCGGTGGAGAACGTCAAGCGGCTCGCGGGCGAGAACGGCCATTGCGATCCCGCCTTCGCATTCGTGCAGGACGGCGTGCCGGTCCCCGACGACGGCGGCCTCCAGACGCTCGGCCGGCTGCCGCAGCCCGAATCGCTGTTCCTGCTCGCGCGACGCGGGCGCTCGATCTCGACGTTCGACGACCTCAAGGGCGCCGCGGTCGGCGTCGGTCCGGAAGGCTCGGGAACGGCCTTTCTGATGCGACACCTGCTCGAGAATTCCGACCTCGCGGATCTCGGTCTCAGGCCGTCCTATCATGATCTCGAGGCGCAGGCCGAACTCCTTCACGACGGTCAGCTCGATCTTGCGGCCTTCGTCATGTACGAGAACGCCGAGTTGATCCGGAACGTCATCAGCCACAACGATCTCGAGATCGTCTCGCCGCCCGCCATGGAGGGGCTGGCCGCGCGGGACAAATGGCTCGGGCTCGGCAAGATTCCGGCCGGCTACTACAGCGTCGAGCCGCAGGTGCCCGCGACCGACAAGGTGGTTCCGCAGGTGGACACCCTGGTGATGGCCAATGCCTGCGTCGGCCGGGCCGAGCGGATCGCCTTCCTCACTCTGCTCAGCGACCAGTTTCCCAATTTCGTGCGGGTCAACCCGCCGCCCTCGCCACGCTATCAGGACGCCGCGCCGCTGGGGGACGAAGCGCGCGAATTTTTCGCCAACGGCCAGCCGGCGATCGCCGACCGCTTTTTCCCACGGCTCGTGAACCTGATGTCGCCGGCCTATTGGATCTATCTGGCGATGGGGATCACGATCCTGCTGAACGCTTCCGACATCTACAGCCGCTTTCGGCTTTGGCGCCTGGACGCGAACCGCGAGAGGCTGGAATCGCGGCTCAAGGCGCTGACCGATCCGCCGCTGACGCGCAAGGAGTTCAAGGCGCTTCCCGCCAACGCGGCCCTCAAGAAGCCCGAGGACCCGAAGGCGGTCGAGGCCCTGATGAATGACCTCGAAACGCTTCGCAAACGCTGCAAGGCGCAGGTCGAAACCTCGTGGGTCACGCCGATGGGAAGCGAGATGTATTACCGCTATCAGGAGCAACTGACCGAGGACGTGATCTCGGCGCTTCTGCAAGTGGCGAGCCGGTCGGCGGGAAAGGCGGGGACTTGACCTCGCGGGCCGCGGGGCGCGCCCGCTAGCGCAGGAGCGCCGCCAGAGCCTGCAAGGTCACGGGGTCCCCTTCCGGTCCATGATCGAGATCGCTCGCCAGCATCGCCGCCCCGTCGAAATCCTCGCCTTCGGAATAGAGACTCGGGAGTCACGACGACCCTCAGCCCCGCCGCTCGCGCGGCGATGAGACCGTTGCGCGTGTCCTCGAACGCCAGCGCATCGTCCGGGGCGAGGCCCAGCTTCTCCAGCGCAATCGCATAAGCCTCCGGGTCCGGCTTCTTTCGCCGCACGTCCTCGCCGCACACGATCACGTCGAATAAAGCCTCGCCGCCGAACGCGGCGGCCAGCAGCGCTTCCAGATTGGCCCGGCTGGTCGTGGTCACGACCGCGAGGCGCAATTGCGCCGCCTTCGCCTCGTCGATCAGCCGGCGCACGCCCGGCCGCAGCGCGCCGCCGCTCGCCTTCATCCACTGGGCGAAGCGCGCGTTCTTCGCTTTGTGCAGGGCCTCCAGGCGCGCCTCCACCGCGGCGAGGCGCTCCGGGTCTTTGAGGCGAGCATGGTGCAGCAGGCGCTCCTTGCCGCCAGTCACGCGCAGGAGGTCGCGGTAATGGGCTTGATCCCAAAGCCAGGGCAGGCCGGCTTCGATGAACATGTTGTTGAAGGCCTCGCGGTGTCCCTCCTCGGTCTCCGCGAGCGTGCCGTCGACGTCGAAAAGCAGGGCCAGCAGCGGCATCGGCGACCCGCTAGCCTGGTCTGCGTCGTCGCGCAACGCGAGACGCCGTCGACCCCGGCGGCGCCGCGACCCGGACCCGGGCGCGCCGCGCGCCATCGCCGGCTGCGAGCATCCGCGGCGGCGGGCCTGCGAAAGCGTATTTCGATTTCACGTCAGGCCGATCCTGTTGCAGCCGCGAGTCGCCAGATGGCGGCCCCGGCAAGGCCGAGATTGCCGCCGCCGGCGCGCGGTGGCAAGACAGCGGCGCCGACGGGCGGCCGACCCGTCTGGGAGCGCGGGACCTGCGCTCCGATTGCAGGCGCGCCCTCTCAATTGGATTTATTTCGACTGCGCCGTGCGAACCCATGGCCGGTCTCACGCAAATCGCCGCTGCGATTCGCAGCGCGCCTCGCCAGTTCGGCGAAACGTCATCGCGCCATGATTTCAACTTCGAGCCGGCCTGCGGCGACGCGCCTTTGCCGATCAGATCATATATTCCTTCAGCGCGGCGGGACTTCCGCTCACCGAGACCTTGAGTTCAAGCCGGCTCTTCAGGTGCGGCACGCGGGCAACGTCCATCGTCTGCGCCAGTTTGCTCAAATAGCAATATTCTTCTTTGCTTTGCAGATCATAATCCTGATAGATGCGCTGGCCGTATTTGAATTCGGCGTCCGAAATGGCGTCTTCGAAGTGGCGCCGCATTCTGGAGTCGTTCTGGCTGGCGTCGAGTCCGGCGCCTTCGTTGAGCGGGATCTTCCGTCGGTCGCGGATCTCGACCGGCAAGGCGTCGGGATAGAGATCGTACAGCGCTCGCAGCGGCGCCTTGCCGCGCGGCGCGCCCTTGACGGCGCCGACCAGCGCCTCGGCGCTGAGGCTGTGGGCATGTTCCGCGATCTCGCGTTTCAGGAACGGAGCTCGCGCCTCGATCTGGAAATTCATCGTGCAGCGGTCGGTGCGCTGCAGAGCTGAGCGATGCAGCATCTTCAGGCATTGGTCGCGCACCGGCGCGCCGACGCTCAGCCCCTCCGCGAATGTGAGCTCGAGCGGGACATAGCCGCAATAGAGTTCGTCCGCGCCTTCGCCCACCAACGCCACTCGGAAGCCGTCGGCGTGCATCGCTCGCGAGAGCGCGTAGTAGCAGAGGCCGGGCCTAACGACGGAGGGCTCGAAACTCTCGACAGCCCCAATGACGTCGTCGACCTGCGCGAAAGTGTCGGCGCTGCCGCCGTCGAACGGGATCATTCGCAGATCCAGGCCGGTCCTTTCGGCGTAGAGCGCGGCGTAGCGGAAATCGGGCGCGTCGACGCCGCCGAGAAAGTAACCGGGCGCCTCGGGACGAAGCCGGCGCGCGTAATGGGCAATCAAAGTGCTGTCGATGCCGCCGCTGAACATGAGCGCGAACGGCATGTCTGGAGGCACGCAATCCTGCACCGCGGCCGAAAGGAGGCCGTCCAGTTCGCTCGCCGAACTCTGTGCGGCCGGCGCAGAAGGAATCGCCGGCGCCTTGGCGTAGGGCTTGCAGTAATTTCGAGTCAACGCGTAACCCGGCGGCACCAGCAACGCCTCGCCGGTCTCGCTCGCCCGCAGCAGCGGGCGTATCTCCGAGCAGAACAGGAACCCGCCTTCTTGCTGGATCACATAGAGCGGTTTTTCGCCATAGGGATCGCGCGCGGCGAGGAACTGGTTGGCGGCGAGGTCGAGCGCGACGAAAGCATACATGCCGCGCAGCCGGGACAGGCCGGCGCCGCCCCAGAACTGCAGGGCGTTCGCAAGAACCTCGGTGTCGGATTGGGTCCTGAATCGGGCCCCTAGCGCCGCCAGCTCGCGGCGCAGAGCCTCATGATTGTAGATCTCGCCGTTGAAGGCGACGAGGATGCGGCCGTCGCTGGAGAGTTGCGGCTGAACGGCGCGATCGACGTCGACGATCCGCAGCCGCCGGGTGCAGAGGGCCGTTCGCGGCGATAGCGCGACGACGGGGTCGGTGACGTCGCCTCGATGTAAGATGCCGCCGATCAGCCGTCTGACTGCCGTCTCCGCGTCCTCCCAATCGATCGCCACCGCCAATCCGCACATACATCAATCCTTTTTCTCTGGCCTTGCCGCAGCCAGACCGCCGTTACGTTTGAACCTGATGGCGACGTCCCCCGCCGACGAGCCGATCGGATTGGACAGGCCAGGCGCGGAAATCATGCCAGGCGAGCGCGGGAAAAGCTCACACGCCAGGCTTTCGCGGGCCTTGGCTTGGCCGGGGTTGATGTCAGGGGATGTTGCGGGCCGCGATCGCCTGGCCGCGCCCGTTACAGGGTTGAGAGAGTTCATTTTCGGCCCGGAGCCAATGTCTTGCAGCCGTGGGCGCGGGCCGAGAGACACGACCAACCCGCCTGGGCTTGGGAGCCAGCGCTCGGAATGACGCGGCAATTCGATGAATGGCCTGCGCGCTGTTCCAATTAAATTCCGCAACCCTCGCCATACGAACGCGTGGCGCGTCCAGCAAACATCGCCGCTTCGATTTGCCGCTCGGCGAAGATTCCGGCCTGCGTTCTATCGCAATGCGCAGCGCGGGACCCGCCGCAGGAACAGCGCAGCCTTCGTCGCAGGCCAGGACTTTCATGTGGATCGAGGCGCGACGGCCGTCTAGGAATGCGGCGAACCTGGACCTTCGTGAAAACGACGCGCGAGAGGTGCGCTTTGGATCGAATTGTCTCGCGGATCGGAATTCCTGCGCTGGCGGCGCTTTGCGTCCTGGCTTTCGCCCTCGTCAAGGCAAGAGCGCAAGAACCGGGCGCCTGGCCGCCGATCTGCCTGAGCGAACAGGTCGCCGGCGCGCTCTCCGCGCTGGCGAAGGCGCCCGGCGTCACGATCGCCCGCGGCGAACTCTACAACAATGCGCGCCAATCCATCAGCATCGGCTTCGGCGCGCCGCGTCTCAAGGCCAGGCTCGATTGCTTCGGCGACGCCGGCGAAAAAAATGTGGTCGAGATTGTCTATACCCTCGAGGGCGTAAAGGTCTCCGACGCCCAGCAGCGCCTGATGGTCGAAATGTCCCGCCTGGCGTTCGCGGCTTCCGACGCCGCCGCCTCGGCGCGGATCGACGCGCTGCTGAAGCGCTGCCTGGCCGCCTTGCCCGGACAGTTCGACAGGAACGCCGAGCGCAAGGCCTTCCCGGTTTACGACTCGGGCCTCGCCGCCGCTTGCAAAGTGCTCGGCAACGGCGACGCCGAAACGAGCATCGACATCTCTTCCTCCGCACGGTCTCCGCAGCAGGACCGATGGGCCGCCGCTTTGAGAGCGACAGGGCCCGATCCCGACATCATCATGGGTCCGGGACCGGGCGACGAGCGGATGGATTGGAGAAAGCTTTCCGAATGGCTCAAGCGCTTCAAGCGCGGCTGGGAACGGGATCGGGCGATGTCGAAACTGCTTGCGGTCGCGGCGAAGGATTTTTCCGCCAATCACGGCCAGACGCTATTGGGCCAAACGCGCTGCGATCCGCAACGCATGTTTCGCGCCGTCCGCGCGTTGCGCGCGGCGGGTCTGCCGCTCTACTGGGTCGGGCTCGACGACGACACGATGACGATCGTCGCGGACCTCGACGCGGCGGGCCGAGGCATTTTCGCGCTCGAATGTCTCGACGGCGAGCCGTCGGCGCTGCTCTGGGGCCTCGGCGGCGCCGTCGGCGCCGACGATCCCGACGCCGGCCCGCCGCCGGAGCCGGCCAAACTGACGGCGCAGCGCCTGGCCGCGGTCGCTTCCGTCGTCGCCGCGGACCTGAAGGGGCAGCCGGCAGCGTTCCAGGCCGCCTTCGCCGACTGTTTTCGCGCTGGCGGGGAACGACAGCTCTCGGCCGGCGCGCTCCACATCAGATGTTTCGACGATACGGCCGAGGAGCGGCCGGCGCGGCTGGCGCTGACGACCGGAAGCCGGCAATGATCCGAATCGACCATAGGCTGCATATGGCGTTTGATCCGACGCCCAGCCGGCGGCGCGAAAGGGCGGCGCGCCTCTGGACGGTGCAGCAGACGAACGCCGGCGGCGAACCGGCATGCGACGCCCTCGCGTGCGGCGCGGCCTAAACGGCGGGGCGGTTTCTCCCCGATCCCGCGCCGGTCATCGGCCCGCCGCCAGCGACGCCGTGGACTGCGCCAGTTCCATCAGCAACGCCTTGGCCTCTATCAGATCCGGCGTGTCGAAGCCCTGCGTGAACCCGCCGTAGACCGGGGCGAGCGCGTCGCGGGCCTCCGCGATGCGGCCCTGATCGCGCCGCAGGCGCGCGAGGCCTGTCGCCGCGCGAAGCTCGAAAGACCGGGCCTGCCTCGCGCGAGCGATCGCCAGCGCGCGTTCGAAACTGGCCTGGGCCTTTGCCGCGTCGCGCTCGGGCGCCTTCATTTCGATCTCGCCGGCCGTGCGATGGAGATCCGGCTCCCACCACTTCTCGCCCGACGCCTCCGCCAACGCGATCGCTTCGCCGATGCAGCGCCGCGCATCGTCGAAGCGTCCGAGGTCGGCATGGGCCTTCGCCAGAACTGACAGTAGCGAGGGAATCTCGACCGTCGATGCGAGAGCCCGGTCGTAGGCGATCGCCCGTTCGAACAATTGAACCGCCTTCGAGGACTCGCCGCCGAACGCCAGCGCGCAGCTCTGGTCCGCCATTCCGTGAGCTATGAAGGCCGGCGCCGATTTTTCCTCCGCCAGCGCGACGAGTTCGTCGGCTTGCGCCTTCGCGGCCGCAATGTTTCCAAGGCGCAGTTGCGTCGACCCCGAGAGGTGAAGCACTCCCATCAGCGTGAACGGGTGGCCGATCTTGCGCGCATCGCTTATCGCTCGCTCGACATCCGCGCGCGCCGCATCCAGGCGGCCGAGCGCCCAGAGCGCATAGGCGCGCATAACCAGGCCCATCATCCCCGCATCGATGCCAAAGCGCAAAAGCGGCTGACTATGCTCGTCGGCGTCGTAGAGCGCGTGCGCGCGATCGATTTGAGCCAGGCCTTGGGTGAAGTCGCCGCAGGTGACCAAGGCCACGCCGAGCAAGGAATGGCCCAGCATGAGCGGAATGGCCGCTCCATCCTTCTGCGCCAGCGAAAGGCATTGCTCCGCCACTCCACGCACGGCGTCGGCGTTGAACGCCACGAAATTCGCCATAAAGAATCCGAACAGCACGGAAAACAGAACCAGAGGATCCTCGATGGAATCTCCCAGCGCCTCGGCGCGTTGGACAAGAACGCGCGTTCGCTCGAAGGCGGCTTTGGTTTCCGGCGAAGCGAACCCCTTGGTTTGCATGACCGCCTTGGCGAGGCCGACCTGAAGATTGATCTCATCGCGGCGCCGGCCTGGCTCGTCCGGCAAGGCCGCAACGCCTTCGAGCGCGCGTTTGAACTGCGCTTCCGCCTCGACGGACGCCGAACGCTCCAGCGAGCGCTGTCCCGCCCTGCCCCAATAGCTCGTGGCCTTCTCGATCAAACCGGCCTCGGCGAAGTGGCGCGCCAGGAGTTCCGGCTGGGTCTCGGAAACCTCGGGAAACCGGCTTTCGAGCGCGCTCGCAATCCGGCTGTGCAAGGCGCGGCGGGGCTCTCGCAGCAACGTTCCGTAGGCGGTATCCTGGACCAGCGCATGCTTGAACAGATAAGTCGCGTGCGGCGCGGAGCCCCTGCAATAGAGCAGGCCAGACTGAACGAGGCGCTCCAGCGGCGCCGCAAGCTGCGCTTCGGTTTCCCCTGTCACCGCAACCAGGAGGGCGTGCGAAAATTCCCGGCCGATGGCCGCGCCCATTTGCGCGACGGCCTTCGCGGCGCCGAGCCGGTCGAGCCGCGCCATCAGCGACGCCTGCAGGCTGGCGGGCACGGCCAGCGCCGAGGAAGGGATTTTCGCGATCGTACGCGCGGCCGCGCCTTCGCCGTCCGCCTCCAGGATCGCCTTCGTCATCTCCTCTACGAACAACGGAACGCCGTCTGCGCGCTCGACGACGTCCTGCAGGATGTCCGGCGGCAGCCGTCGATCTCCAGCCACCTTTTCGATCAACGCCTCGACGTCCCGCCGCGTCAAACGATTGATGTTGAGCATGGTCACGTGCGGGCGCCCGACCCACGGCGCCGTGAACTCCGGTCGGAACGTCACGAACAGCATGGCGCGCATCGCTTGTATCTTGTCGACAAGCTGATTGAGGATTTCCAGGCTCGAAGGGTCGGTCCAATGGGCGTCCTCGAAAATCATCAACGTGGGCGTTTGTCGCGCGATGGCCTGGATCTGCGAGATCAACGCCGTAAGAATTCTTTGCCGGCGCTGCGGCGGCGGGAGATCCGGCGTCGGGTATCGGCCATCATTGGGCAGCGACATCAGTTCGGCCAGAAGCGCGACGTCTTCGCGAGACGTCGAGGACGCCGCCAGCCGGGCGTCGAGCTTGTCGAGCTTGACCTTCGGATCGTCGTCGCGAGTGAGCCCGGCCGCCCGCTCCAACTGCGCGATGATGGGATGAAGAGCGCTGTCCGTATGCTGCGGCGAGCAGAAATAGCGCAGCCGCTGGTGCGGCTCGCCGGCCAGCCGCTGCAAAAATTCCGCCGTGAGGCGCGACTTGCCGATGCCCGCTTCGCCGGCCAGCAGTACCACCTGGCCTTCGCCCGCCTTCGCCCTGGACCAGCGCCGGAGCAATAGTTCGGTTTCCTCCTCGCGCCCCACGAGCGCAGTCAGCCCGTCGGCGTGAAGGGCCTCGAACCTGCCCTCGCGCGATCCTTCGGACAAAGCCACGTAGGCGTGCGTCGGCCCGGACACGCCTTTGAGGTCTTGCGGGCCAAGGTCGCGCAGTTCGAACAGGTCGCCGAGCAGCTTGCGCGTGCCGTCTGCAATGACGACGCTGTCCGGCCCCGCGATGCTCTGCAACCGAGCGGCCAGATTGGGCGTGTCGCCGACGACGCCGCGTTCCTGCGCCTCTCCCGAGCCCAGGAGGTCGCCAACGACCACGATCCCCGTCGCTATGCCCACGCGCACATGCAACGGCGCCCCGGCGAGCGTCTCCAGTTTCGGCGCGGCCTCGACAATCGCCAGACCCGCCCGCACGGCGCGTTCGGCGTCATGCTCATGCGCTTGAGGATACCCGAAATAGGCCAACACCCCATCGCCCATGTATTTCGCCACAAAGCCGCCGCTGCCCGTAATCAGTTTGGCGCAACACCTGTGGTAGGCCGCGATGATGCCGCGCATGTCTTCGGGATCGAGTTGGGCCGACATGGCGGTCGAACCGACGAGGTCGCAGAACATAACTGTAAGCTGACGGCGCTCGGCGGCGTCTGTCGATGTCGGCGGCGCGGGCTTCTCTGGCTGGGCGAACGTCCCCGCTGCGCCCAGGCTCGCGATGGCCCTGAGCAGGCGCTTTCGGTGGCCCATGGGCACGCCGAGCTTCTCGAAGTCGCCCTCGGTCAGATCGGCCAGAACAAGGCCATCGATTTCGTTCTGCCGGAAAAGGTCGATGTATTGCCCCAGCCCGAGGCCTTGCAGCCAATCGCTTACGTCCATCGCCGTCCCCGCGCGTGGGCGCGCCCGCCGCCGCGAGCTCGGCCAGCTTACTCCGCAATCGCCGTCTGCGAACAGTCGCATCCTGACCCGCGCAATCTCTCAGCGATCTCGACGAGCGATGTGGTCGTCGGCCGCCGCCGAACAAACGCGAGCGAGGTGGAACGGCAGGTTGAAGCGATGCTATTTCACGCATTCCGCTTGCAACTTCATTGAGTTCTGCAATCTGTGTCGGCGCGAAGACGCCTGGACATCTTAGCTGAGAGATGGCCGGGGTCCGCCGCGATTGCATTCCATTGGGCAGCCGAGTGAATTCCGTTTGAGGTCGATGGGTCTTGCGGCGCGCCCAGCGCCGGCGCGGCGCTCGCAAATCGCGGAACCTGGACGTGCGCACGACGACACGGACGTGCTTTCTGCTAACGATGCCGACCGGCAAATGTCCCCGAAAACGGCGACGGCCGAGGCGACCGCCGCCAGTCAACCCAATGGCGGGCGGTCGTCTACGGAGCCGTGTCGCGACGACAACGGCGCCTGGTCCCGAACGTGAATTGCGCTAAACTGTCCCAAACATTCGGGCAGGCTCTCGGATTGGGAAGTGCACGTCATGTCACGAAGGTATTATCTTTTCGCGCTCGCGGCACTGCTCGCAATTCCCGTGGTCTGGGTCCTTGGCGTTCAACTGTCGAATGCCATCAATCCGGAGGTTGCCGCAGGACACCCCAACTATACGCGCAACTTTCAGCGGCTGATGCTGGCAAAGCAATTTTTGTACCTGGCGACGCTTTGTGGGGTTGGCTGCCTCTGGCTGGCCTGCGGGATTTTCGTGCTCAAGGCCAAGGCCCTGTCCTATTGGTGGTTGCCGCTGACAATATTCGGACCGTTCGGGTTGGCGGCGCTGACGATGCTCGAAGACCGAGCGCCGGACAACGGGGATCGGTACAGGCGTTTTGTGGAGCGGATGGCGCCGCTTGTGCGAGCCGCTTATGAGATCGCGTTTTTTGTTTTGGTCTGGATCCTTGCGGAGCAGGCCGTCTGGAGTTGGCGCGATCTGATGATTTGGCGGGAGTTTATCAGCACCGGCGTTCCCGTCGCCGTGATTATCGATCAACAAAATGCTTCCGGCGGGATGTGGGCGTTCGGCGAGGGATTGGAGGCGCTGTTTCTGGTGGCGCTGTTCTATTTGTTCCGGCCGATTGGATTTAACGCGGCGGCGCTGATCGGCAAGTCGCTGCTGTCTTCGCGGCGGGGCGACGCCGCTATGCCTCGGCGCGACTAGCGGAAGTCCTGATGTTTGCTGATGCGCAGTCCTCGAAACAAATACGGTGGGCTGGAACCCGTCAGATTCGGCGTGATGACCTAGACATCAGTCAACCCGAGATCTCGAATAGAGCGGCTCGCCGCGACCGATCCAGGCAAACCGCCTTACGCGATGGATGGCGAGCATGAGGGCGCCCGCCGGGAACAACAGGCCGCTTTGGCCGGAATTGAAAACCGCCTTCGCCATCTCCGGGTGGGGCGACGCGCGCATAGTCTTGATGCGGGATGCGGGTCCGGCTCAATGAGCCGATGGCCGGCCGCGCGGCATCCCGGCGCAAGCATCGCCGGCGGCGACTTCAAGCCGGATCCTGCGGCATACGCGCTTGCGCTTGCCCCTTGGGAATGGCTTCAGAACCTTGCCTTTCGCGAAGTCGACGCGCAGGCGAATCCCTGCAAGCTTCGGCGCAATTCGCTTGTAGGGTCTCGATAGGCGTCCCTGCGATCAGGCTCCGGAAACATTTCGTCGCGCCCCATCGCTTGCGCGCACGCAATCGCCGATCGGCGGCGACCGGCGCGCATGTCCTTGGATTGACTGAGGCAGCCTCATGTGTTAACAATTTATTAATGTGACTTCGGCCGGCGGCGGTGCGTCATGAGTGCGGGGGCGGAACCTCGAGAGAGCGTTAGCGAAAGGGATGAGGCCGTGGCGGTGAGGCTTGACCCGGGATTGGTCAAGCGCCTTTCGCGTCGATCGCTGTGGCGAACGTTGGCCTTCATCGGATTTCAGTGGATCACGATAGCGCTTTGCGTCAGCGTCGCCGAGATTTCGAGCTCCTACATTGTGCTGTTGCTGTGTTTGTTCGTCATCGCGACGAGGCAGCACGCTCTGGCCGTCATGGTGCACGAAGGTTGCCACTTCAATTTATGCAAATCCCGGCCGCTCAATGATTTCCTGGCAAATGTTTTCTGCGCCTTCCCGCTTTCGATCAGCGTGCGGCGATACAGAAACAGCCATCTCGAGCATCATCGACTGCTCAATCTAGATAGCGACCCCGACATCGAGGAGAACACTCCGCCGTCGTCGCTCCGCGCCTTGCTGGGGCTTCTGCTCGTGGACCTCTGCTTTCTGAGCATTCCGAAGAACATGAAACGAGCTCGGAAGTTTGGCGTTTTCGGCATATTCAAAGAGCAAGGGCCAGGTTGGCGAACCGAGCGCTATCTGTATCTGGCGTTTCTGGCGACGCTGATCGCGTCCGCCACGTTTCTGGGCGTCTGGAAGCAGGTCGCGCTGCTATGGTTCGTCCCGCAATTCTCCCTGTTCCAGGCGATCACGCGACTACGCGGATACTCGGAACATGCCGGTCGGTTTGATGAAGCGAGCGACCTGAACAAGACTCGAACTGTCGACGCCAATCTCATCGAAAGTTTCATTTTCGCGCCGGCGAGCATAAATCGCCACCTCGAGCATCATCTTTATCCTTCCGTGCCTTTTTTCAATCTGGACAGGCTGCACGAGGCGTTGACCGAAAAGACGAGCGAGGTCAATGCCTTGCCGCCAACCCAAGGCTATCTGCGGCTGAGCGGCGCGAGCCGCACCGTGTTCGGCGAACTCTACATACAAAAAACGCGCCGCGGCGTTGCTGCGGAATGAGGGGAATGGCGGACTGAGCGGGCGCCTTTTGTCCGCGTTGTTTCACCGGGCGAGGAAGCCCCGGTCACAGGCCCAATTGTACGCCCGACGGCCGATCCCGCGCCCCGAAGCCGTCGCTCCGCAAAGCCGGCGCCGAGTTGAACGCGTTTATCCGGCGACTGGCCTGGTTTGGCTCTGCTATAAGATCGTCTCCGCGTTGGGTCCGATTTCCGCGCGGCGCAGCGACAATATTTGGGATCAGCATGGGCAGGCTTTCAGGCAAGGTCGCGATCATCACCGGCGGGGCGAGCGGAATCGGGCGCGGAGCGGTCGAAACGTTCGTGAGCGAGGGCGCGTGCGTCGTCATAGCGGACGTGCAGGACGACAAGGGCGAGCGGCTTGCCCAGACCCTGGGCGCCTCAACCCGATATGTGCGCGCCGATGTCGGCGTGGAGCGCGACGTCGAATCTCTCGTCGGCTATGCCGTCAAGCAGTTTGGCCGACTCGACTGCATGTTCAACAATGCGGGCGTGCTCGGTCCGCGAGGCTCGATCCTCGATGTTTCGCTCGAAGAGGCCGAGGCCGCCTACCGCACTTTGTTCTGGGGCGTGCTTGCGGGCATCAAGCACGCCGGCCGCGTGATGCGCGACCAGAAGTTCGGGTCGATCATTTCCACCGCATCCGTCGCCGGCTTCGACACCGGATTTGGACCGCATCTCTATAGCGCGGCCAAGGCGGCCGTGATCCACTTGACGCAATCGGTCGCCAAAGAACTTGGCGAAGACAACGTGCGCGTCAATTGCATTTGCCCTGGCGGCATCGCCACGCCGATTTTTGGCAAAGGGATCGGCATGGCGACGCAGGCAGCCGACCAGACCGTCGAACCTGTGAAGGCGATCCTCGCGCAGATGCAGCCCATCCCGCGTTCCGGCATTCCCGAAGATATAGCCAACGCCGCCCTTTTCCTGGCGAGCGACGAGTTCACGTTCGTCAACGGCCACGCGCTTGTCGTCGACGGCGGTCTGCTGCGCGGACCGCGGTGGTCGGAAATTCAGCAGCGCGGACACCTGTTGCAGGCGACGCTCGGAATGACGGACGGCTAGGAGGCCAACCGTTTTGCGGCCCAAGCCGTCCGTCATTCCCGGCGTCACAGGATTCAAGACCTGAGCTTGCAAAAAAAGCGCCGCAGCATTTCACGGCTCCCGAGTTGCAAGTCGGCGCTGCAACAGGATCTTGGTGTGGCCAGGGGGCCAATCCGCGAGTTCGGCCATGCGCAGAAAGCCACATTTTTCGTAAAGACCGGGGGCCTGGAAGCTGTGGGTTGTGACCCAGACGAGGCGGCAATTGCGCGCCGAGGCCTCGGCGACTGCAGCCTCGACGAGGGCCCGACCCAACCCGTGGCCGCGGTAAAGTTTATCGACCCATAGCTGGCGGATCTCCGCCATGCCGGCCCATGTGTAGCCCGCAATCGCCGCGATTTGCGCGCCAGCTGCGTCGAGCGCCTCAAATGCCAGAGCCATCCCATCGCGATGTCCAATCGCTTTGCGATTGTGGCCGTAAAGCTTGCCTTCAAGGCGATTGATGTTCGAGATCGAAAGATCGTGGCGGGGCCTTATGTTCATCGACTGATGTTCCCGTGCTCGTGAGAATGCAGACAACCAGCAAAGAGGAGGCGCTTCGACTTTTGACAGGTCAAGGCCGAGCCTGAATCGAGACGAGGGCGCCGCGCGCCGCCTTGAATGAGAGCGATGGGTTGCGCGCGCCGACGGGCGCTCGCGTGAGCGCCCTGCCAAACCGCCGCAGGCAAGGGCTTGGCTCCGCGGCGCCGCCGCAACCTCGCGCCCGCCGCGATTCGCCCGGCCGGCGCCGGGGGATGCAATTCGGCGTCCCGCGTCAGCAACCTGACCGCTGGCGACCGGCCCGGCCTCGCGGCCGGCTTGCCTGCCTGGCCAACTTCGGCCATCACGGCTGCATGATCAGGCGACGTTTTTCCCTAGCCATGCTGGTGCGTGTCGCCGCCGGGATCGCGCTCGTTCTTGCCTGCCTGTTTGCAGCGCTGGTCGTCCTCTATGCTTTCGAACCCCCCGTTTCGACACTCATGCTCGCGCGCAAGATCGAGGGCAAGGGCTATGAGCGAACCTATGTGCGGCTGCGCGAGGTTTCGCCCGCCCTCCTGGCCGCCGTGGTCGCCTCCGAGGATTCCCGGTTCTGTCAGAACGACGGCGTCGACTGGGGCGCGCTGCACGAAGTCCTCGGTCACGCCGGCTTGCGCGGACCCAAGCGCGGCGCCTCCACAATCACGATGCAGACCGCCAAGAACCTGTTTCTTTGGCCGGGCCGCTCCTCGATCCGCAAGGGGATCGAAATCTCGATGGCGCTCGTTCTGGGCAAGGTCTGGTCGAAGCCGCACACGCTGGAGGTTTATCTCAACATCGCCGAATGGGGCGATGGCCTCTACGGCGTCGAAGCGGCGGCGCAGCATTATTTTCATAAAAAGGCGAGCCAACTCGACTTCGCGCGAGGCGGCGCTGCTCGCCACGGCGTTGCCGAACCCGATCAAGCGCGACCCGGCCCATCCGCGCGCGTTTCAGCGCCGTCTCGCGGACTCCCTAATGGTGCGCGCGGAGGGGGGTTCCGACTGGCTCTACTGCCTGCCTCAGTGAGCGCCCTACAGGCTGCTCTGCTTGGACTTGGCCAGGATGCAGCCGCTGATCTTCCAGGCCCCGTCGGGCTGCCGCGCAAGCTTGTAGATCGCGGTCCAGACCTGGTTGTCGTCATCGACGATCGACAAGGCCTGCTCGACCTCGTCGCCTTCGTCGGCAAAGGCGCCGAACTCCACGCTGCGATGGCGATAGACCGGCGCGTAACTGTTGCGCACCATCGTCATGAACGCTTCTACGTCCGGAAACAGCGCTTGGATTCCGGGCGTCGCCAGTTGGTAGGCGCCGTCGAAATCGTCGTGCGCGAAAGCCTCGAGCTGGCGCGCGATGACGCCTTGCGCGTCGCTGGGGGCGACGGCGTCGCCGGCAATCGCCAGATCCAGCGACAGCCCCAGCGCGATCGCCGCAACGCCAAAGATTTTCGCGCCTTTCCTCATCGAAGCCTCCCTGGCCGCGTCAGTAGCCCTTGGGTATCGGAACGCAGCGATAGCCGTCGGGACCTGGCGACGGCGCGGCCTCGAAGCCGGCGCGGCATCGGCTGTCGACATAGCCATGGACCGGCTGGCAATTGCCGGCGGCGTCGGCGCGGTAGCCGCTCGCGCAAACTATTGCGTTCGAGCGCGCCGGCCCGGCAACGATGAGCCCGCCGATCAGCGAGCCGAGGAGCGCTGCGGCGGCGAGAATCGGCCTGGCGTCCATGGCAAGAAACCTCCGAGTCCAATCCCTGCGAGTTTTCGGCGCGCGAGTCCAAATCGTCCCAGGACCCGCGACGGTCTATCTAGGCGCGAATACGCGCGAAAGGCGTCGCGGTTTCACTCCCGAGGATAATAAAATCGTGAATGGGCGCGAATCCCGATTTCGGCGCGCGTCGTCGGGGGATGGCGAGGTCGCGAGGCAATAGTTTCCCGCAAATGGCCAAATCTTGAAAAAGACTTAATTTCGTGAGACCTAGCGCATATCGAGTTTTGGCCGAGTGGCAGGGGCGCGCCGTCTCAAAATCCGCGGCCTGCTCTAAGACAATGTTCCCGAACATCGATGGGTTGAGAGCGGACGCCTGCCGGCGCCGATGATCTTTTTGCGCGTCGAAACGGCGCGCGTTGCGAAAGGGCGCGACTATGCCGACCGGAACCGTCAAGTGGTTCAACCCCGACAAGGGATTTGGCTTCATTCAACCCGACGGGGGCGGACCCGATGTGTTCGTCCACATCAGCGCCGTCGAGCGGGCGGGCCTGCGCAGCCTGAACGAAGGCCAGAAAGTCAGTTTCGATATTGTCCCGAACGCGCGCAGCGGCAAGTCCGCCGCGGAAAACCTCGCCGTCGTCTGAACGCGACGCGGAGCGCAAGCAGGCGCCGGCCCGATCGCCGCCGCCTCGCGTGCGGTTGCGAAGGCGAGACGTTTCGTCCGAACGCAGCGAGGGGCGTGCGACCGGCGCGCCCCCGCTTTTGTCCTCCCGAGGAGTAGTCCCATTGCAGGTTCTCGTTCGCGACAACAATGTCGAGCAGGCGCTCCGCGTGCTGAAGAAGAAACTTCAGCGCGAAGGATTGTTCCGCGAGATGAAGCGGCGGCGCCATTACGAGAAGCCGTCCGAGCGCACCACGCGAGAAAGAGCCGAGGCGGTGCGACGGGCGCGCAAACTGGCGCGCAAGCAAATGATCAGCGAAGGCCTCATCGCCGCGCCGAAAAAGAAGATTCCCAGAGCCGGCGCGTCGCCGGCAAAGCCCCGAGCTTCGATATGAGGCTGAATCCGCGAGGCGACGCCATGCGAATTTTCATCTTCCAGTCGGAAACGAAGCAGGAATTGCGCGCTTTCGCGGGCGACATGACCGGCAGCAAACTGCCGGGGCGTTTCGGCCCCTGGCGCCTGGTGCGCGCGGCGCCCCTCGGCGTCGCCCTGCCCCACCGGATCGCGCGCCCGGGGATCGAACGGGCAATCCTCACCGACGGATTCCAGCTTTGGCGTTTGAAGGCGGAGCAGGCGGCGTCCTGACTGACGAGACGCGACCGGACGGCGTCAGTCGATGCGCAGGCGCGCGAAGGTCGCGAGCTTGATCGTATCCATGCCGAAGGTGAAGAAAACGGTCGCCGCCGCGAGCGCCGCGATCACGTCGAGCGGCAGCGGGCTCATCAGCAGGCCCGTCGCCGCGAGCGTTGTGACTATGGCGAGATCGCAGAACGACGCGATCAGCATGATCGGCGCCGGACGCGAGCGCCAGAACCGTCCGCGGGCGCGCAAGACATAGACATTGCCCTGGCCGGCGAAGACGAGCATCACGAAGGTCATGGTCTGCATCTCGTCCGGACCGAGCCGCAGCCCGTACCAGCCGAAGCCGAGAATCGCCACGAGATAGATCAGGCGAAACAGGCCCAGCGGCAGCGCCGCGATCGTCAGGTTCTTGACGCGCCAGGCGTTGGGATGCTGCGAAGGCGGCGCCCGATCCGCCGCTCTGGCCATGGTCACGAAGTCGTTGGTGAGCATAGACAGAGCCTGCAGCAGCGGCGTCAGCACCGCATGGCCGGTCATGATCAGGCCGGCGCCCGAGCACGAACAGCGTCACGCATTTGTTGATCAGCATGAGTCAGCGTATAGGTCAGCACGCGCTGAAAGGCGGAGCGGCCCTCCTGGATGCAGGCAACGATGCCGCCGAGTCCCGGCTCGGTCAGCACCACGCCCGCGGCCGACTTGGCGACATCGGTCGCGGTGGAGACCGCGATGCCCATCTGCGCCTGGCGCAACGCGGGCGCGTCATTGGCGCCGTCGCCGCACATGCCGACCGAATGGCCCTGCTGCTGGAACGCTTTGACCAGGGCGAACTTCTGTTCGGGAAAAATGCCGGCATAGACCGCGAAGTCGTCTGGCCCGACATTGTCGGGAATTTTGCCAGGCGGGCAGATCGGACCCTCGAGCCCGATCTGACGCGCGACCGTCGCCGCCGTATCCGCCGCGTCGCCCGTGATCATGACGGCGCGCAACGCCGAGCCCGCGCAATTGATCGAGCAACTCGGCCGAATCCGCGCGCGGGGGATCGTTGAACGCGACGAGGCCGATCAGTTCCAGCCGACCGTCGGGACCCGCGGCGACGGCGATGGTCCGATAGCCGGCATGGGTCAGCGCGTCGAGTTCGGCCGTCGCCGCCGCGCTCGTCGCCGCGACGGCGCCGACGATCGCCGGAGCGCCCTTGACGACGCGTATCTGGCTCGACCCTTCAATCGCGATCGCCTCGGCCATTTTCGTGGCGGGATCGAAAGGGGTGAAACGCATCGCGGTCAGCGACGCCCGCCCGCCGGCCTCGCGCCCCGCCGCCATCTCGCGAATGGCCGTATCGATAGGGTCCTGGCCTTCGGGCGAACTCGCCAGCGCGGCATAGCGCAGCACATCAGTTTTCATCGCAACCGCTCTTGATCGGCCGCACGGCGCTCACGACGAGTTCGTTACGCGTCAGCGTGCCGGTCTTGTCGCAGCAGAGCACGTCCACCATGGCGGCCTCGTTGAGCGAGGAAAGCCGCGTAAGCAGCACGCCCTTCTGCGCGAGCGTTCGGCGCGCCCAGGGCCGCCGCCAGCGTGAAGGTCGCGGGCAGCGCGACGGGCACCGCGGACAGCAACGTGGTCAACACGAGCAACGAAATCTGCTGGAAGCTGATTTGCAGAAAGATCGCGTAGCCTACGATCCCGGTCGCGATGAAGAAATTGATCACGGTCGAGATTGCGTACGACCGCGATCACCGCCTTCTGCTCGGCGCTCTCGACGTGGGCGACGCTGACCAGTTCGGCGGTGCGCCCGAAATAGGTCCGAGCGCCCGTCGCGACCACCTGCGCGATCGCGTCGCCGCGACGCACCAGACCTCCGGCGAAGGATTTCGCCCCCGGGCCCGTCTCCGCCGGAACCAACTCGCCGGTCAGCATGGATTGATCGACCAGCAGCGAACCCTTGATCACCAGAATGTCGGCAGGGATCACGTCGCCGAGCGACACTTCGAGGATGTCGCCGGGCACGAGTTCCCCCGCGTCGATATCGACCCAGGCGCCGTCGCGCTTGACCCTGGAGCGCAGCGTCAGCCGCTGTTTCAACAGCGCGAGGGCGGCGTTCGCGCGGTTCTCCTGAAAGGCGCCGAGCGCGACGTTGAACAGCAGCAGCGCGGCGATCATCGCGGCCGTCAGCCGCTGGCCGATCGCAATCTGCAAGACGACCGTCGCCTCGAGCATCCAGGGCACGGGCGCCCAGAAATGGCGCAGCACCCTTCTGACCGGGTGCGCTTCGTCCTGCGCGACCGCGTTGGCCCCGAACTCCGCGCGCCGTCGCTGAGCCTCCGTCGAGCTGAGGCCGGGAGATTCGGAGACCGCCTCAGGCGTCTTGTCTTGCAATAGGGCGCTCATTGTCGTTGAACCGATGCGCCTCGCAGACGAGGCCGCCTGCGTCCGTTCGACGGACATGCCCGAAATATTGGCCGATTTCGTGTTCGGGCTGCGAGGCGAATTCCGACTTGAACCTGCCGCCGCGCGCGCAATGGCTCGAAGTCGATCCGCGGTCTGGCGTTCGCGCGGGAAGACCCCGCGCGCCTGGGGAACTGATCGGGCGCGGAACCGGCGGCCGCCGGATCGAGACCGTAGTCGCAGGCGCGACGGGATCGACCGATATCCAGGGCGTCGGCGCCGACTATCCTGCGATCGTCGCTTGGCGCCTCGCGCTCGGGCGCCCTCTGACGCGCGACGACGGAAACGGGCGAGCCTCGCACGAAGTCTACGCCGAGCGGTTCCCCAATGGCGAAAATCAAATCGACGCCTTCATCCCGGCGCATCCGATCGAGGCGCCAGGCCAGGAATAGTCGGATTGTCCGTTTTAGAGTTAACGGGGCAATTTTGATCTAAATGATTTGATCTAATTTACATCTATTCTGAGTGTAATTATTGACTGGTCACGGGCTCTTCATATTGCCGTCACGACTGGCTCGCGCGGCGCGCCCCTCGACAGCGAAGATGTATATTCTTTCATGACGGTACGGCCGGCTCGCCTGTTCGCAGCGTACAGCCCCCATGTTGATTTTATCACGGACGGCCTTCGCGTAACGGCGAATTGTCACGCTCGCGCATCTCTTTTGTCACGCTGCAATTCCGCAAGCCGTTAAGCCGCAAGCTTAGGCGCGGCCTGTTCGAGCAGGGTCCAGAAGGCCTGCAGGATGCGTTCGACATAGACGTTCTTGTAGGCAAGCGGACCCTCCGGCGCCTCGGTGTGAGCCAGCATCGTCGCATTGGCTTCGAACAACAGGACCCGGCCGTCGGGGAGCACCGAAAAATCGACGCCGCAGAATTCGAGGTCCATGCGCTGGCCGATGGCGCGGATCGCCTCCACGGCCGGCCGTCCGATCGCGGCTTCGGGATCTTCGAGAAAGCGCCGCTCCTCCTCGAGATATTCGCAATGGTCCGCCGTTCCCGACTTCTGGTAGTGCAGCAACCAGTCCTCGCCGATGGCGAGGTGATAGGGATAAGGGCGCCGGTCGACCAGGAACATGCGATATTTTCGATAGAGCCCGTCGGGCGAGCGGAAATCGTGAAACGCGGTGAGGTAGTGGTCGCGGCCGGGCGCGAGCGCCTGGCGGATCGCGCCGGCGTCGTCGAGATCCCGCAACAGGACGAGCCCGTCGCCGCCGTGCGAGCCGATCGGGCGCT
>CAWEID010000010.1:0-25000 GCA_963809055.1 uncultured Pseudomonadota bacterium
GCAAACTCTGCGATCACGTGTCCGCCCGACAGCGAGCCCGCGCGCGAGAGCCAGAATTTTTTCAGCGCCGGGAAGAAGCCGAAGATCGATTGCAGCCGCGCGTCGTCCATCGGGCCTTGCCGCGCGGCGAGCGAAAGATTTTCCTTCACGCTGAGGTCGGAGAAGATCGCCATCGTCTCCGGCACATAGGCGACGCCCTCGCGCGCGACCGAGCTGGCCGGCAGATGCGAGATCGTCGCCTCGCCCAATCGAATCGATCCTTTCGAGGCGCGCCACAGGCCCATGATCGTGCGCAGGCATGTCGTCTTGCCGGCCCCGTTGCGCCCCAACAGCATCGTCGTCGCCGGCCGGCGCGTCGAAGTCGACGCCCTGCAGGATGTGGTAGCGCCCGATATGGGTGTGGACGCCTTCGAGCCGGAGCTGTTCGCTCATTTGGGGCCTCCGGCGCGACGCCGAGATAGGCCTCCTGCACGATCGGCGACGCGATCACCTCGGCGGGCTCGCCGTCGGCGGCCAGGCGCCCGTTGTGCAGCACGATGATGCGGTCGGCGAGCGAGCGAACGACGTCCATCTTGTGCTCGACCAGCAGGATCGTCTTGCGGGATCCGTCTTGAGCTGCGCGATCAGGTCGAGCACGACGGGGCCGCGTCGACGCTCATGCCGGCGGTCGGCTCGTCGAACATCAGAATGTCGGGCTCGAGCGCCATCATCATCGCGACCTCGAGTTTGCGCTGGTCGCCGTGCGAGAGGGCCGCCGCCGCAGCCCCGCCCGCGAGGCGAGGCCCACGCGCTCGAGGAAGGCTTCGGCGCGGTCGATAGATCGCGCCGCGCGAGCCAGGGCCTGGCGACTTCGTAATGCACGCCGGCCTTGGCCTGGGTCGGCCAGCCGGACATTCTCGGCGACGCTGAGGCCGGGGAAACAGGTTGGTCAGCTGGAACGCCCGCCCGATCCCCAGCCGCGCGCGCTGCGGCGCCGAGAGCCGCGTCACGTCGTGCGCCGTTGACGAAGACCGCGCCGAGGGTGGCGCGCAATTGGCCCGAAATCAGATTGAAATAGGTCGTCTTGCCGGCGCCGTTGGGCCCGACGATCGCGGTCAGTTGCCCGGGCCGGAACGCTCAGCTCACGCCGTCGACGGCGACATGGCCGCCGAACCGGATCGTCAGGCCGCGCGTTTCCAGCGACGGCGCGGGCGCCCACGCCCGCGCCCTCCTTCAGCGTTGTTTCGGATCGGGATATCCATGTCCTCGATCTTGATCTCGCGTACGAGCTCCGGGATCGCCCAGGCGACGTTCGGATCGACCTTGATCTTGAAATGATACATCGACTGCAGCGCCTGATGGTCCTCCTTGCGGAAGATCATCTTGCCCTTCGGCGTGTCGAATTCCATGCCTTCCATGGCGGCGATCAGCTTCTCCGCGTCGGTCGACTTGGCCTTCTCGACCGCCGCCACCAGCGCCATGGCGGCGGAGAACCCGCCCGCGGTGAAGAAGTCCGGCGGCGCGTTGAAGCGCTTCTGATGCTCCGTGACCAGCCAGTCGTTCACGGGATTCTTGGGTATGTCGTAGTAGTAGTAGAGGGCGCCTTCCATGCCGGGGAAGCGCTTGTAAGCGGCGAGCGCGGGCAGGATGTTGCCCCCGCTGGAAATCTCGATGCCGTAGCGGCCGGGATCGAGGTCGCCGATGTTGAACGGATTGCCGCCGCCGCCGGCCCAGACGATCCAGATGATCTTCTTGCCCGGCTTGTCCTTCAGCGCGTCGAACAGGCGCTGCGCGACCGCGGTGAAGTCGGTCGTGTTGGCGGGCACGTATTCTTCGTCGTCGAGCGTCGCGCCGGTCTTGGCGAGCGCCTGCTTGAACGCCGCCACGCCGTCGCGGCCGAACGCGTAGTCCTGCGCGAGGGTCGCGATATGCACTCCGGGCGCCCCGATCGCGACCGCGTTGGAGATCGCGTCTTGCGAGGAGTTGCGCGCGGTTCGGAAGATGTAACGGTTCCACTTGTCGCCGGTGATCTGGTCGGCGACCGCGGGTTCGACGATCAGAATTTTCTTGTGCTCCTCCGCGACCGGCAGCATCGCGATCGCGGCGGCGGAGGAGGACGTGCCGATCGCGATGTCGGCGCCGTCGTCCTCATAGGCTTCGGCGAGCGCGGCTTTGGCGAGGTCGGGCTTGCTCTGGTCGTCCTTGGTGATCAGCACGATCTTGCGCCCGTCGATCGTCATCGTGCCCTTGGTGGCGTATTCCAGGCCGAGCCGGAGGCCGGTCTCGGTCTGCTGGGCGTAGGCCTGCAAAGGCCCGGTGCGGCCGTAGATCAGCGCGATCTTGAGATCGTCGGCCCGGGCGGCGGCCGCCCCCGCCAGCAGCGCCGCCGAGACGGCTAAAGCCTTGAAAAGCGTGCGCATATTTCCCCCTGGACATTTTTGGGCGCCGCCCCCGCCTGCGCGGGCGCCGCGTGCGGGAGAGGTAACCACCTGGCAGGGCCCGAAGCAAGCGGACAAATCGCCCCGTGCGCTTTCGGCCCCGGCGCGTCGAGGCGCTTGCGCGAAACCATCCGCCCTCCTATAAGGCCGCCGTGGCCGCGAGACCGGCGCCACATGTCGGAGTGTAGCGCAGTCTGGTAGCGCACCTCGTTCGGGACGAGGGGGTCGGAGGTTCAAATCCTCTCACTCCGACCAAAATTTCCCATCACGCGATGCTTCTGTCGTCTCGCGCGCGCCGGGCGCCCAGCCTGTGCCCGCGTTGACTTGCGTCGGAATGTGGGATAGAAACAAGATACACATATCATATATGTGATATATGTCTTGCTCCATTGATAGAATTGTGGGACTTGCAGGCATTCGCCGTACGCGCGCCAAGAAATGCGAGATTCGGCGATAAGACCAGTTGAAGGTTCGTGAAATGGAAGGCTTGAGCCTAGTCAGCCTGAAAGAACTACCGTTTCAAATCATAAGTCCCGCCGAATTCAAAGATAATTATAGCAAAATCATAAACTCAAACGGATCATACGCAATTCCAATTTCTGCCAGTGGAAGTGCGAATACAAGAATTATTCAAGTCGACAATTTTAAAAGCGAAAAATGTACATCCTTCATCAAAAATTACTATGAATTTTCCCAACATCGCTGGTCAAATCAGTATTTGTATTTACTAAACATGCCGTGTTACATGAATGTGCAAAGCGGAGTATTGTTTCTCGAAGACGGGCGTTGCATCGCGGAGACTATATATCCTTCTTCTGGTCCCAAAACGGTTAGTCGGTTCATAGGGGGTGGAGTCACAATTGACAATATCTCCGACCACTTTTCGGATGCGGAGATGGTCAATGGAGACGGTTTCTTTGCGCCGTTTTTCTCGCGTTGGAGCAATGTATATTTTCATGCGATCACTGAGACATTGGTTCAAGACATTGCGCTACATCGAAATTTTTTGAAAGATGACCTTCATTATTTGAGTTCTACTTCGTTATCGCCTGTGCAACGGAAGGCGGGGCAAAATTCTCACTTCGATCACGTCAAATTCAGTACGGTGTTTGTAAAAGCGCCTCGCGTTGCCTTTACAACATTGCTGTATAGCCACGCCCTGATGAATGATAATTTCCGGGACTTTGTTGGCGCCGTAAAGATCGACATTGATATTGGACAGGATAGCAATGTGGCGGGCGGCGACCTGGGACGTCTGGTCTATGTGTCGCGGAAGGGATCTCCGGCGAGGCAGATGTTAAACGAGGAGCAGCTCCAAGAAGAACTGGAGAAATTGGGATTTCGCATGTTCTACGCGGAGGAAAAATCCGTACTGGAGCAAGCGGCGGCATTCCGAAGTGCGGAACTGATCGTCGGGGCGCACGGGGCCGGTCTGACGAACGCTGCATTTTCAAAGCCGACAGCAACAATCATAGAGCTTCGCCCGCTAAACAGAGCCGGCGAATCTCCGATGTGGACGATGTCGTACAAGAATTTGAGCGCCATTATGGGTTTTTCTTACTGCGCTCATGTCTCAGAGAACGATACAGACGTAGAGGAATGGAGCGCGCAGATCGATGAGATAGTCGAAACGATCAGGCGCGTTCAACTTGTGGCGGCGTCCAATAAGATCCCTGGTTAGCTCGCCGACTTGTAGAGCGCATCCGTACACCCGCGAGCCATTCAATCCTATCTTTTGCACGGTGTCACCCCACGTCGATTGTCTTCATCGCGACGGGCGTGAATTCCATCGTGAAAACCTCGAAATTCACGGATCTATCGACGGCTCTAGCGGCATTTTTCGGGGACGTCCTGATTTCAGAGGTCGTCGCGGAAATCTCGGCAAAGCCCCAAGCGCAAATTGTTAGCCGGCTCGGGCATCGATAGGACCGGCCTTCGAGCCGCGCCATGGGGGCGCGGTCAGCCTAGCGTTGCCCGCCCGCCCGATCCGCTTTGCCACCGCGATGGGGACGTTCTCACATTGCAGGACTTGAGGGCATGCTTATATCACGGTATGAAAATGGTATAAATTGATTGACACCGCTTTCGGGCACAGACACCTTGGAAGCCTGTCCTACGGGAAATGCCAGCCAGAGGCCAAATTGCAGATACAAAAGTGCACTATATTACTGAAGTCGCAGTCTATTTCGATATTCACAATAATATTATCATTGTTTTTAGTTGTTCGAAGGTGTCGAAGTTAATAAAGTTTTAGTAACGGAGCATAATCACGTGCGAGAAATCGAGTCTTACGAAGCTTTTGAGAAATATCTCTTAGATATGCCGCACCTTCATTCCTGGGACAATGGAAAAACGTGGAATACGGGAGGATTCGGTCAATCTGAAATAAAAATAATCGCAAATATTTTGGCGACCCTGCCGAGGGGCTTCCGGGTAGTAGAGACGGGGGCAGGCAATTCAACTTTATGCTTCATGCTTTGTGGCGCTGCGTCGATAGTCTCCATCGCTCCTGATGAACAATTATTCGATAGAATTTTCAATTATGCTTCGTCCAATTTAATCCCTTCCGACGCTTTGACTAAAGTAGTAGCGTTTTCCGAAGAGTTCCTTCCATCGTTCGCAGTCAAAAGTCAGAACAATGAGATTTTTTACGATTTCGCGTTGATAGACGGTGGTCACGGATGGCCAACTGTTTTTGTCGACTTTTGCTACACGATGGCGATTTTAAAAAAGGGGGGCTATTTAATGATCGACGATACTCAGCTACACTCGGTTCGGAATTGGCGAATCTTCTGATTGAAAGTCATGAATTTTCTCTGGTTCAAACCATTAATAAATCTATGATATTTCAGAAAACAGTTGATTATAATCGGATGACGGATTTCGGCGGTCAGCCATATATTGTTAGGAAAACTAAAGAATTGGCCGGTCTCAACATTAAGTTAGCGACCTAATGGGACAAATTATTTCGCTCTTCACGGTTCAGCCTGCGCCGGCCGTGCCACAACCGTTAGGCCGACGCATTCCGTTGCGATATGGTTCGGCAAGGCTGCTTGTCTGCACCTGGGTTCGAGCAGGCTCCAACGGGTTCGCCGACTCCATTTGGAGCGCGTCAGTTTCAGGCGGAACGATGGCAGTCATAGCGCCGCAACGCGCGCTGTGACGCTTCCCAGCGACCGCGCAACGTTGAGACAACCCCCCCCCGCGCCTATGCCGCGCGCCGGTCCCGGGCCGCGGGCGCTGCGGCCAGCCTGGCGGCGACGTCGGCCATCGTCTTGTCGATGGCGGCGTCCTTCACGGGGCCGTAGCCGCGGATTTCCATCGGCGCTTTGGCGAGGTCCAGCAGCGCCTGCGGCGTTTCCTTGTCGAGGCGGGCGACGATGTCGTCGAGCAGGCTCTCGAACCACGCGATCAGTTCGCGTTCGCGCCGGCGCTCGGCCGTGTGGCCGAAAATGTCGAACGCGGAGCCGCGCAGCCGCTTCAGCTTGGCGAGCCAGCGCATCGGCGTCTGGATCCAGGGGCCGAACCGGCGTTTTGCGGGCCGTCCGCGCGAATCCCTCCGCCCGCGCAGCAGGGGCGGCGCGAGATGGTAATTGACCTTGAAATCGCCCTCGAAATTCGCGTTGAGCTCGTCGAGAAAGCCGCTCTCCATGTGCAGCCGGGCGACCTCATACTCGTCCTTGTAGGACATCAGCTTGAACAGCGAACGGGCCGCGGCGTCGGTCAGGACTTCCGAGCCGCGCCGCGCCTCGGCGGCGCGCACCCGCTCGATCCGCTCGCGATAGCGCCGCGCCCAGGCCGCGTCCTGGTACTCGGTCAGGAAATCGGCGCGGCGCGCGATGACGGCTTCCAGCGTGTCTTCGGCCGGCGCCGCGCCCGGTTCGTCGAAGGCCTGCGGCGTCGCGGCCGCGAGCCGCCCCGCCGCGAAGGCCTCGCGATTTTTCGCGGTCTCTACGCCATTGAGTTCGATCGCGCGCATCAGCGCCGCATGGCCGACGGGAACGAGCCCTTTCTGCCAGGCAAAGCCCAGCAGCATCATGTTGGCGAACACGCTGTCGCCGAGCAGCCGCTCGGCGAGCGCGTTGGCGTCGAAGCTCGCCAGGTTCTCTTCGCCGACGACGCGCGCGATCGCGGCCAGGCGCGCTCGCGCGGCAAGATCGGCGTCGCGATGCAGGACGATGTCGCCGGTCGGCATTTGCGGCGGTATTGACGACCGCGCGGGTTCCCCGTCTGTAGGCCCCGGAGGCCTTGGGCGCGGAGGAGACCACGAGGTCGCAGCCGATCAGCGCGTCCGCCGATCCCTGGTCGATCCGCGGCTGGTTGATGTCGGCGGGCGTGGGCCCGATCCGGACATAGCTCAGCACCGAGCCGAATTTCTGCGCAAAGCCGGTGAAGTCGAGCACCGAAGCGCCCAGGCCCGAGAGATGCGCGGCCATCGCGACGACGGCGCCGACCGTAATAACGCCGGTCCCGCCGACGCCGGTCACGAGAAGATCGTAGGGCGCATCGAGCGCTGGCGGAGCCGGCGCGGGCAGGCCTGCGGCGCGGTCGACGAGGCCGCCGACCGCGTTCCTGCGGCGCCGGGTCGCGCCCTCGACGGTCACGAAGCTCGGGCAGAAGCCCTCCAGGCACGAAAAGTCCTTGTTGCAGCTCGACAGGTTGATCTTGCGCTTGCGTCCGAACGGCGTCTCCTTCGGCTCGACGCTGAGGCAGTTGGAGGCGATCGAGCAATCCCCGCAGCCCTCGCAGACGAGATCGTTGATGAAGGCGAAACGCTTGGGGTCTTCGAGCGTTCCGCGCTTGCGCCGGCGCCGTTTCTCGGTCGCGCAGGCCTGTTCGTAGATCAGCGCGGAAACGCCCGGAGCTTCCCTCAGCTCGCGCTGGACCGCGTCGAGCTCGCGCCGGTCGTGGATCGTGACGCCCGAGGGAAAATCGCCGGGCGCGAACTTCGCGGGATCGTCGGAGACGAGCGCGATGCGCGCGACGCCTTCCGCGCGCAGGTTCTGCGCGATCGCCGCGACGCTGATCGGGCCGTCCACCGGCTGGCCGCCGGTCATCGCCACGGCGTCGTTGTAGAGAATCTTGTAGGTGATGTTGGCCTTGGCCGCGATCGCCTGCCGGATCGCCATCGAACCCGAATGGTAATAGGTGCCCTCGCCGAGGTTCTGGAACACATGGCCGCGGCCGGTGAAGCGCGAAGCGGCCGCCCAGTTGACCCCTTCGCCGCCCATGTGGATCAGCGACGACGTGTTGCGGTCCATCCAGCTCGCCATCACATGGCAGCCGATGCCCGCGAGCGCCTGCGAACCCTCGGGGACCCTGGTCGACGTGTTGTGCGGACAGCCGGAGCAGAAATAGGGCGTGCGGGCGGCGCCGGGGACCTGGATGAGCCGGGCGGGATCGGGCGCCAGAGCGGCGGCGCGCGCGCGCAATTCGAGGCCGGGAAACACCGCGTCGAGCCGCTGCGCGAGAATCGGCGCCAGCAGCCGCGGCGAGATCTCGCCGATCCAGGGGATCAGCGGCTTGCCGTGCTCGTCGGTCTTGCCGACCATCCGTTTGGGCTTGTCGCCGGGATAGTCGTAGAAATATTCCTTGAACTGGCTCTCGATAATTCCGCGCTTTTCCTCGACGATCAGGATCTCCTGCTTGCCGCGCACGAATTCGAGCGCGTCGCGCGGCGCCAGCGGCCAGACCATGCCGACCTTGTAGACATCGACGCCGATGCGGCGGCATTCGGCCTCGTCGAGCCCGAGCAGGCGCAACGCCTCCATGAGATCGAGATGCGCCTTGCCTGTGGTCACGATCCCGTAGGTCGCGCCCGCCGCGCCGTAAATCCTGCGGTCGATCGGGTTGGCCTCGGCGAAGGCGAGGACCGCGTCCTTCTTGGCCTGCATGCGCTCTTCGATGTGCGGACCGGGCAGGTCGACCCAGCGATAGTGCAGCCCGCCGGGCGGCGGCGCGAATGCCGGGGTCCCGAACTCGCGCGGCGGCGCGAGGTCGAAGGAGACGGCGGATTCGACCGTCTCGGAGATCGCCTTCATGCCGATCCACATGCCGGAGAATCGCGAGAGCGCGTAGCCATATTCGCCGAATTGGAGATATTCGCCGATCGAGCTGGGGTTCAGCGTCGGCATGAACCAGGCCATGAACGCGACGTCGGACTGATGCGGCATCGACGAGGAGACGCAGCCGTGGTCGTCGCCGGCCACCACCAGCACGCCGCCGTGCGGCGAGGAGCCGTAGGCGTTGCCGTGCTTGAGCGCGTCGCCCGCGCGGTCGACGCCGGGGCCCTTGCCGTACCAGAGGCCGAACACGCCGTCGAACTGCCGGTCGGCGTGGGTCTCGACCTGTTGCGAGCCGAGCACGGCCGTCGCCGCGAGATCCTCGTTGACGGCCGGGAGGAAGTCGATCTTCGCTTCGTCCAGCCACTTTTTCGAACGCCAGATTTCGAGATCGACGCCGCCGAGCGGCGAACCGCGATAGCCCGACACGAAGCCGGCCGTGTTCAGCCCCGCCGCCCGGTCTCGCCGGGACTGGTCCAGGAGCAGGCGAACGAGCGCCTGGGCGCCGGTCATGAACACGCGCCCGGACATGGCGCCGTAGCGGTCTTCGAGGCGATAGGCGCTGAGCGGCGCGACGGCTTCATTCATGGGCGAACCCTCGGGGCTTGGGATCGGTCGGCGATCCCTGTCGATCCTAGGCGGCGCGCGTGGAAAAGTTCTCCAGAATTCGGTAGCCTGGAAGTCAAATCGGAAAATCTCGCCGATTTTACGTCTTCGGACGAAGCCTTGTTGCGGACCCGCGATGGACCTGAGCGAGAGCGACCGAAAATTGCTGCGCGCCTTGCAGAGCGACGCGCGCCTTTCGAACCAGGCGCTGGCCGAGCGCGCGGGCCTGTCGGCGTCGGCATGCTGGCGCCGCATCAAGCAGTTCGAGGAGAGCGGGCTCATTCGCGCCTATCCCGCCGTGCTGGATGCGGAAACGGCGGGGCTGCGCTTTGCCGCGATCGTGCAAGTCAGCCTGCAACGGCACGACGCGGCCAACGCCGCGGCGTTTATCGCGGCGGTGCGCGAGCGCGCGGAGGTGCTGGAGTGCCTCTCGACGACCGGCGAGGCCGACTATCATCTGCGCGTCCTGTGCCGCGACAAGGATGCCTACAACGCGTTTCTCGATGATTTTCTGTTCCGCCTGCCCGCCGTCGAGCATGTTCGGACCCATCTGATCCTCAGGGAAGTCAAGTCGACCCGGCGGCTTCCGATCTAGCCGAGCCCATCCCTCCCCTCGCATCCCCGGCGCTTTCGGTTATACTGCGCGCAACGATCTGGAGTTTTCGATTTGATCCCGACTACGCGGTATCTGCCGGCGCGGCGCGCCATGACGATTGTCCTTGTCGCCGCGCTCGGCCTGGCCGCGTCGGGCTGTGGGCGCCGCGGCGATCTCGAGCCGCCGCCGGACGCGACTGCAGTGCAAAAACCGGCCGACGATTCCAACGATCAGTTGCAGGGTCACAAGAAGAACCCGCCGATCGTGCCGCCCAAGTCGTCGTTCGTGCTCGATCCGCTGCTGTAAGGGGCCGCCGTGCATCATTTTTCCTATCGCGGCGGCGCGCTGCACGCCGAAGACGTCGATCTCGCGCTCATCGCGCGCGAGCTTGGCACGCCGTTCTATTGCTATTCGTCGGCGACGATCGAGCGGCATTTCCGCGTCTTCTCCGAAGCTTTCGCGGGCAGCCGGGCGCTCGTCTTCTATGCGATGAAGGCCAATTCCAACCAGGCGGTCCTAGCGACCCTGGCGCGGCTCGGCGCGGGCATGGACGTCGTCTCCGAAGGCGAGTTGCGCCGCGCGCGGGCGGCCGGCGTGCCCGGCGAAAGGATCATTTTCTCCGGCGTGGGGAAGACGCGGTCTGAAATGGCGCTCGGGCTGGAGGAGGGAATCCGCTGCTTCAACGTGGAATCCGAACCTGAACTGGAAGCGCTGTCGGAGGTCGCCGCCGCCCGGGGGATGCGTGCGCGCATAGCGATCCGCGTCAACCCCGACGTCGATGCCCGCACCCACGCCAAGATTTCGACGGGCAAGTCCGAAAACAAGTTCGGCATTCCGATTTCCCGGGCCCGCGAGGTCTACGCTCGCGCGCGCGAACTGACCGGAGTCGAAGTCGACGGCGTCGACATGCATATCGGTTCGCAGATCGTCGACCTCGAGCCGTTCGACGACGCCTTCGCCCTGCTCGCCGACTTCGTGCGCGAGTTGCGCTCCGACGGCCACAGGATCGACCATGTCGATCTCGGCGGCGGCCTCGGCATCCCCTATCGCTTCGACAACGAGCCCCCGCCGCATCCCGAGCTTTACGCTCAGATCGTCGCGCGTCGCACGCGCGGACTCGATTGCGACGTCTTTCTCGAACCCGGCCGGCTGATCGTCGGCAACGCGGGTGTGCTGGTGACCGAGGTGCTTTACGTTAAGCATGGCGAGAAAAAGAATTTCGTCATCGTCGACGCGGCGATGAACGACCTGGTGCGCCCCACGCTCTACGATGCCCACCACGAAATCCGCCCGGCGCGGGAGCCGGCGACAAGCGATCCGCGCTTCATCGCCGATGTGGTCGGACCGGTGTGCGAGAGCGGCGATTATCTCGCCCTGCACCGCGAAATGCCGGTGCCGCGGCGGGGCGACCTGATCGCGATCCTGTCGGCGGGCGCCTATGGCGCCGTGCAGGCGGGAACCTACAATTCGCGCCTCCTGGTCCCGGAAACGCTCGTTCGCGGGGGCGAATACGCCGTCATCCGTCCGCGCCCGAGCTATGAGGATTTGATCGGCCTGGACAAAATTCCGCCTTGGTTGACGTGAGATTCGTCCTGGCGCGGGATTTGCGGGAGAGAAGAGGCGAGGGTTGCACCGACCCTTCAGGAGACGAGGCTTGAACCCAGCGGGCGATCCGAACGGCCCGACAGGCGCATCCGATCCGGGCGCCCGGCTGGAGAGGCTCGTTCGTCGCGCGGGCTGGATTCTGATCTGGGAGCGCGTCTGGCCCCCGCTCGCCTGGGCCGGAACGGTCGTCGCGCTGTTCCTCGCCGCATCCTGGGCCGGCCTTTGGTTCGAACTGCCCGGCCTGGCCCGGGTTTGCGCGGTCGGCCTGTTCGCACTGGCGCTGCTGGCGGCGCTGGCCCCGCTCGCGCTCGTGCGCTGGCCCAAGCGCGAAGAAGCGCTGCAGCGGCTGGACCGCGACGCTCCGCGGGCGCATCGCCCGGCCACCGGCTTGGAAGACCAACTCGCCAACGACTCCGACGACCCTGGGACGCGCGCGCTTTGGGCTCTCCATCGCGCCCGGCTCGCCGAACAGGTGGCCGCGCTCTCGACCGCGCCGCCTTCGCCGCGCATGGCCTGGCGCGACCCGCGGGCGCTGCGCTTCGCCGCGCTGCTGCTGGCGCTCGCCGCCGGACTGCTGGCCGGCTCGGAGCGCTATCCCCGCATTCTCGCCGCCTTCGACGGCCGCGGCGCCGGCTTCGGGTCCGCGCCGGCGCGAATCGACGCCTGGATCGATCCGCCCGGCTACACCAACAAGCCGCCGCTGCTGCTCAAGGTGCTGGCTCAGCAAGCGCCGGAAACGGTGGTTGCGCCGGAAGATTCCCTGCTCGTTATGCGCGCCGAGGCGAGCGACGTGGAGGCTCGCGTCGAAGGCGCGATCGCTCCGGCCGAACCTTCGGTCAAACCTGGGGACAAGCCTGGGGACAAGCAAGGGGACAAGTCAGGGGACAAGTCAGGGGACAAGTCAGGGGAAAAGTCCGTCGACAAAGCGGCCGACGCGTTGCGCAAGACGCCGATCGAGCGCCGTTTCGTCATTCACGGCGACGGCAAGTTCACGGTGACGCGCGGCGGGTCGCCGCTGGCCTCGTTCGTGATCCATGCGACCGCGCTGGGCAAGCCCGCGATTGCGCTGATCGATCCGCCGCAGGCCAATCTCGCGGGTTCGCTGACCCTGCATTACTCGATTTCCGACGCCTATGGCCTCGCCAATGCGGAGGCGGCGTTCGCGTTGCCCGAGGCGGCGGGCGGCGCGCCCCGGCATCAACTGGTCGATCCGCCCAAGTTCGCGCTCTCGCTGCCGAGCGCTCCCAACGGCGTTGGGGAGGCGCGCACCACGAGCGATCTATCCGAACATCCCTGGGCGGGCGCCGAAGTGCGCATGACCTTGCGCGCGACCGATGTCGCCGGCCGGGTGGGCGAAAGCGCCCCGATCACGCTCAAGCTGCCCCAGCGCAACTTCCTCAATCCGCTCGCCAAGGCGCTGGTGGAGCAGCGGCGCGGCCTCATTCTCGACCCCGACGCCAATCGTCCCCGCCTGGCCAAGATCATCGACGCGTTGAGATTGGCGCCCGACGTCTTCGGAACCACCGCCAGCGTCTATCTCGGGCTGGGCGACGTCAAATCCCGGCTCGAGCAGGCCAGAAACGACAAGGACCTTGTCGAAGTCGCCGACCTGCTCTGGGCGATGGCGCTCCAGATCGAGGACGGCGACGCCTCGCAGGCCCTGCGCGACCTGCGCGCGGCCGAGCAGAAGTTGCGGGAGGCGCTGCAGCGCGGCGCCAGCGACGAGGAGATTCGCGAACTGACCAAGGAATTGCGCGAGCAGGCCGATCGCTATCTCAGCGAACTCGCGCAGCGCGACAAGGGCGCGAGCCCCGACGACGAACCGATGAACGCGCAGGATCTCGATTCGCTGCTCGACCGCATGGAGGACACAGCCCGCAACGGCGCGCGCGACCAGGCCGAGGCGATGCTCGATCAGTTGCAGGACATGTTCGAGAATATGCGCGGCGCCCAGGAGTCCGAGGACAGCCCTGCCGAGCGCGAGTTGCGCAAGCAGATGGGCGAGCTCAACAAGCTGCTGCGCGACCAGCAGGCGTTGCGCGACGATACGTTCCGCCGCGATCAGCGCGAACGCGCGCGCCGCGCGCGGCCCGACGCGTCGCCGGACAGCGGCGACGACGCCGACAGCAACGACTCGCAATCGCTGCAAGATCGCCAGCAAGCCCTGCGCGATCGCCTCGAGGAGATGAAGCGCCGATTGAAGGACCTCGGCCTCAAGGGCGAAAAGGGCTTCGACGACGCGGGCCGGGCCATGGACGAGGCCGAACGCGATCTGAAGGGCGAAGGCGAGGGCGGCGCCGAGGGCGAGGGAACGACGCCCGGCAGGGGCTCGCATACCGCCAAGGGCGACGCGGTCGATGCGCAGGGGCGCGCGTTGCAGGCTCTGCGCGAGGGCGCGCAGGGCATGCAGCAACAGATGCAGGGGTCGGGAAACGGCAAGGGCGGCTATCGCGCCGTGGGCCGCGGCCAGGGCCAGAAGCCCGGAAGCGACCCGCTCGGGCGCAACCAGAACGGCCAGCGCGGGGCGAGCGAGGGCGCGCTCAACGAAGGCCCGGAAGCCGCCGCCCGCGCGCGCCGAGTCCTGCAGGAGCTGCGCCGGCGCCTCGCCGATCCCAATCGGCCGGGCGAGGAGCGCGATTATCTCGAAAGATTGCTCGAACCGGACTGATGGGGATTGCTAGCCCCCCTTTCGCCCCGGCCCAAAGCCCTCCTATATAGCGCACTCCGAACCCGAGGGGCTTGCGTCCGGCCATGCCTAGTTTTTCCAGTTCCGCCGTCGGCGTCGCCGTACTGGCGGTCGCCGTCGTCCTCATCCTCGGTCTCGTGAACATGCTGCGGCAGGGAAGCGGCAATCGGTCCCAGACGCTCATGCGTTGGCGCGTCGGGCTGCAGTTCGTCGCCATTCTGGTGATCGTGGCCGCGCTCTATTTCCGGGGGCATTGAATCGATGGTTCGTCTCAATCGCATATACACGCGCACCGGCGACGACGGCACGACGGGGCTTGGCGACGGCGAGCGCCGCGCCAAATTCGACGCGCGCATCGCCGCTTACGGCGAAATCGACGAACTCAACTGCGTCATCGGTCTGGCCAGGCAGACGACGAACGTCGACGACGCCGACCTCAAGCGGATCGACGCGACGCTTCAGCGCGCGCAGAACGATTTGTTCGATCTGGGCGCCGACCTCTGCGTGCCGCCGCGCCGCGGCGGCGAGGGCGAGGGCGCAGCGCTGCGCGTGACGCAGGCTCAGGTGGACAGTCTCGAATCCGCCATCGACGATCTCAACGCCGACCTCTCGCCGCTGACCTCGTTTGTCCTGCCCGGCGGAACGGCGGCGGCGGCGGCGCTCCACCAGGCGCGGGCGGTCTGCCGTCGCGCCGAACGCATGATCGGCGTGCTCGCGGCCAAGGACGACGAGATCGTCGGCAAGCCCGTGCTCGCCTACGTCAACCGGCTCTCCGACTATCTTTTCGTCGCCGCGCGCTACGCCAACCGACGCGGCGCCGACGACGTGCTTTGGGTTCCCGGCGCCAATCGCGGCGAAAGCGCGCCGCCGCGCAAGAAAGGCAAATCGCGATGACCTCCTATCTCTTCCCGCCGCAGGCCGTCCCCTCGCTGCCGATCCAGGGCGACGAGCGGCGCTATCCGGTTTCGCGCATATTCTGCGTCGGGCGCAATTACGAGGACCACGCCAAGGAGATGGGCCACACCGTCGATCGCGAGAAGCCGTTCTATTTCTCGAAGAGCGCGACGGCTTTGCGCCAGAGCGGCGACACGATCGCCTATCCCCCGGGGACGACAAACTTTCATTTCGAGATGGAACTGGTTGTCGCGCTGGGCGCGCCCGCCTTCCGCATCGCCGCGGCCGACGCGCTGAACGCAGTTTTCGGCTATGCCTGCGGCCTCGACATGACGCGCCGGGACCTGCAATTGTCGGAGCGCGCCAAGCAGCGGCCATGGACGCTGGGCAAGGACGTCGAGGGCGGCGCGCCCACTTCGGCGGTCGCGCCGGTCTCGCGCATCGGCCATCCCGCGCGCGCCGCGATCACCCTGAAACAGAACGGGACGCTGCGGCAGAATTCCGACATCGGCGAGCTCGTCTGGTCCGTGCCGGAAATTCTCGCCCATCTCTCCGGCTTCTACCATCTGGGTCCGGGCGATCTGATCTTCACCGGCACGCCCGCGGGCGTCGGTCCGGTTGCGCCGGGCGACCGGCTCGAGGGCGCCATCGCTGGCGTGGGCGAAATCGTCACCCTGATCGGTCCGGCCGACTAATCGCGATGCGGGACGATCTCGCCGCGGCGATCGGCGTCATCAGCGGCACCTCGATGGACGGCATCGACGTCGCATGGATCCGCAGCGACGGCGCCGACCGCGTCGAGCCGGGTCCCGGCGCGACCTTTCCCTATTCGCAAGATCTGACCCGCGAATTGCGGGCCACGGTCGCGGATCCCGAGCGCGCGGCGGGGCCGCTGGAAGCGCTCGAGCGCGCGGTCACCGAAGCGCATGTCGGGGCGGTGCAGGCGTTTATGACGAAGTTCGGGATCGATCGCGGCGAGGTTTCGGTCGTCGGACTGCACGGGCAGACGGTGTTGCACCGGCCGCGCGAGCGATGCACCCGCCAACTCTGCGACGGCGCCTGGGCGGCGGCGGCGCTGGGGATCGACGTCGTCAGCGACTTCCGCTCGGCCGACGTCGCGGCCGGCGGGGAGGGCGCGCCGCTCGTTCCTCTGTACCACGCCGCGATCTCGGCCGGGCTGGACCGGCCGTTGATGATTCTCAACTGGGGCGGCGTCGGCAATGTGACCTATCTCTCGGCCGACGGCGGAGTGACCGCATTTGACACCGGACCCGCCAATGCGCTGATCGACGATTTCATGTTGCGCCGGCGCGGCCTCGCCTTCGACGCCGACGGCGCGCTCGCGGCGAGCGGGCGCGCTCGCGCCGACCTCGTCGAGAGATTCCTTGGCGATCCCTATTTCGAGCGCCCTGCGCCGAAATCTCTCGACCGCAATCAGTTTCACGGGCTCGTCGGCGCTCTCGATGGGCTGAGCGACGCCGACGGCGCGGCGACGCTCGCCGCATTTACGATCGAGGCCACCGCCGCTGCGCTGCGTCATGTCGCCGAGCCGCCGCGGCGCTGGCTCGTGTGCGGCGGCGGGCGGCGCAACATGACCTTGATGCGCTCCCTGGCCCTGCGGCTCAACGCGCGCGTCGAGCCGATCGAGGCGATCGGCTATGACGGCGATGTCGTCGAAGCCCAATGCTTCGCCTATCTGGCTTTGCGCGCGCGGCGCGGCCATCCGCTCTCGCTGCCGACGACGACGGGCGCGCCGCGGCCGATGACCGGCGGCGTTCTCTGGTCGGCGCCCAAATGAAAAGGCCCCGCCGAAGCGGGGCCTTGGCTCGATGCGGAAGGGGCGGTCCGTCTCGAGCGCCGGCATCGGGGCGAATGCCGGAAACCTTGGGCGCGCCTCAGTAGCAGACGTTGACGTAACGGTTGCCGATGAAGCGGCCCCAGCGATCGTAAACGGGGCGATATTGCATGCAGCCGCCGTAGCCGTAATAGCCGTAGCCGTAATAGGGCGCGGCCGAGGCGATGAGCGCGCCCGCGGCGAGGCCGCCGACGACCGCCGGGCCCCAGCCCCAGCCGCCGCCGTACCAGCCGCGGCCGTAATACCCGCCGCGGCCATAATACCCGCCGCCCCAGCCGCCATGCCAGCCGCCGCCGCCATGCCAGGCCGGACCGGCCGCTTCCGCGGGCGTCACCGCCGCCACAGTTCCCAGACCGATCGCGAGCGCGGCGAGCGAAGCGACAACGGTCTTCCTGACGACATTGAACATGGCAAAACTCCTTGCTCTCGATTTCCCTTCGGCGGATCGAAAAGACCCGTCTGAATTCCCGCCCTCTTCTTTCGAAGAGGAAGCGAAAACGGGTTTCGCATTCGCGTCTGAACCCGGATTTTGACCCGCAACTGGGTTTCATTTGGCCGGAATCACGGCGAGCTTGCGGCAACGGCCCCCGCCCGGTAAAATTATCGTGCGCTTGGCGTGGTTTTCTGAATATCTATTCAGATTCAACGAGTTTTGCATTTTTGTTTCGCACAATGCCGCGCCCCGGCGCGATCAACGGCGCTCGATTTTTCTGATCCCTCGGACCGCCGCGGCCGGCTCGCCGCCCTTGCGCCGCGCTTGCGCTTGGTCCAAATAGGCGCCGGGAGGTTGGCGAAGGACGTACCGCTCGCCAACCGGGTCAGGTCCGGAAGGAAGCAGCCCTAACGAGCCAGGGCGGGTCTTTGTCCAACCTCCTACCGCCGCCCTTTTCCGCTCGAGGCCGCCGGCCTCGGATCCCTTGGCCGCCCGTTCGCCGATGACTGACCCGATTGCGCCGGATCCTGCCGCCGAGCCCTCGCTCGGGCTCGACCTGGGCGCGCCCGCCGCGCCCGCGGCGCCCTCCGCGACGCCCTATCGCGTGCTCGCGCGCAAATACCGCCCCGCCAGTTTCGCCGACCTGATCGGACAGGAGGCGATGGTGCGCACGCTCGCCAATTCCTTCGCGGCCGGCCGCATCCATCAAGCCTATATCCTGACCGGGGTGCGCGGGGTCGGCAAGACGACGACGGCGCGCATTCTCGCGCGCGCGTTCAATTACAGCGTGCCCGGCAAGATCGACGCGCCCAGCATCGACATGCCCGAACTCGGCGCGCACTGCCAGGCGATCATCGATTCGCGCCATGTCGACGTGATCGAGATGGACGCCGCCTCGCATACCGGCATCGACGACGTGCGCGAGATCATCGAGAACGCGCGCTATCGCCCGGTTTCGGCGCGCACCAAGGTCTACATCATCGACGAAGTGCACATGCTCTCCAAGGCCGCCTTCAACGGCCTTCTGAAGACGCTGGAAGAGCCGCCCGAGCACGTGAAATTCCTGTTCGCGACGACCGAGATCGACAAGGTGCCGATCACCGTGCGCTCGCGCTGCATCCGCTTCGATCTCAAGCGCATCGAATCCGGGTTGATGATGCGCCATCTCCAGAAGATCTGCGCCGCGGAGAGCGTCGTGGCCGAGCCGGATGCGCTCGCGCTTGATCGCTCGCGTCGCCGAGGGCTCGGTGCGCGACGCGCTCTCGCTGCTCGATCAGGGCATCGCGCATGGCGCGGGCGCGGGCGTGAAGGTCGCCGACGTCCGCGCCATGCTCGGCCTGTCCGATCGCGGCGAGATCATCGATCTGTTCGCGCATGCGATGAAGGGCGAGATCGGCGAGGCGCTCGAACTGGCCGCGCGACTCCATCACGCCGGCGCGGACGCCGCCGAAATGCTGATCGAGCTCGCGGAATTCTGCCATTTCGTGACCCGCGTCAAACTCTCCCCGAGCGGTCTCGACGATCCCGCGATCAGCGAGGTCGAACGCCGCCGCGGCGCCGAACTCGCCGCGGCGCTTGCGCTGGGGCCGCTGACGCGGGCCTGGCAGATCCTGCTCAAGGGCGTCGAAGACGTGAAGGACTCGCCGCGCCCGCTGGCTTCGGCCGAAATGGCGCTCATCCGTCTGGCCTATGCCGCGGATCTGCCGAGCCCGGAGGACGCGCTGCGCAAACTGGCCGAGAGCGGGGAGAGCGCGCCCCGCGCGGCGCCGAGCGCGCCTGCGGGTTCCTCCGCCGGCTCGCGGCCGCAGGGCTTTTCGGGCGCCGCCTCCGCCATGCGCTCGCCGGACCCTGCCCTGGCCGCCGCGCCGCCGCCGCCGCGGGCTGCGCTTCCCCTGGTCCGCGACTGGCCAAATTCGAGGATGTCGTCGCCCTCGCGCGCTCGAAGCGCGACGTCCAATTGGTTCGCGCGCTGGAGCACGACGTCCGTCTGTCGCGCTTCGAGCCGGGGCGCATCGAATTCTCGCTCGTCGAGGGCGCGGCCACGGGGCTCGCGCAGGCGCTTTCGCGCAAACTCGGCGAATGGACCGGGCGAGCGCTGGATGGTCGCGCTTGCGCCGGGCGCGAAGGCGCCGACATTGCGCGAGGCGGCCGAGGCGCGCGAGGCGGAGCGGCTCAGCGGCGTCGCCGCCCATCCCCTGGTTCGCAAGGTGCTGGAGCGCTTTCCCGGCGCAAAAATCGTCGACGTTCGCGCGCCGGACCTCGCGCCGGCGCCGAGTGCGCCCGCCGTTCCCGCCGACGAGGACGTCTCCTATTCCGATTCCTTCGGTCTCGACGAGGACCTGTAACCACCCACCCGGAGTTCGCAATGGTCGACATTTTGGGCATGATGAAAAAGGCGCAGGCGATGCAGGCCAAGCTCGCCGACGCGCAGGAGGAATTGGCTCGGCTCGAGGTCGAGGGCCAGTCCGGCGGCGGGATGGTGAAAATCACCGTCACCGGCAAGGGCGAGATGAAGGCGATTCGCCTCGACGCCTCGCTCCTCGCGCCCGAGGACAAGGAAATGACCGAGGACCTGATTCTGGCCGCTTTCGCCGATGCGAAAGCCAAGGCCGATCGCGCCGCGGCCGAGAAGATGCAGGAACTGACGGCCGGATTGCCGCTGCCGCCGGGCATGAAGCTGCCGTTCTGAGCCCGCCATGTCGACGCATGTCGCCGGACCCGAGATCGAACGTCTGATCCAGCTGCTGGCGCGGCTGCCGGGGCTCGGGCCGCGTTCGGCGCGCCGCGCGGCGCTGCACCTCATCCGCAAGCGCGAGCCGTTGCTCGGCCCGCTCGCCGAGGCGATGCGCGTTGCCTACGAGCGCGTGACGACCTGTTCCGTCTGCGGCAATGTCGACAGCCGCGATCCCTGCACCCTCTGCGCCGACGAGCGGCGCGACGCGGCCACGATCGTCGTCGTCGAATCGGTCGGCGATCTCTGGGCGCTCGAGCGCGCGGACGCGACGCGCGCGCGCTACCATGTGCTGGGCGGCGCGCTCTCGCCGCTCGACGGGGTCGGTCCCGACGATCTCAATCTGAAGAACCTCGTGGCGCGGGTGGCGACCGGCGAGGTCAAAGAGGTCGTGCTCGCCGTGAACGCGACGGTCGACGGCCAGACGACGGCGCATTACATTACCGAGCTGCTGAGCCCTTACCAGGTTAAGATCACGAAGCTCGCCCATGGCGTGCCGGTCGGCGGCGAACTCGATTTTCTCGACGACGGCACCCTGACGGCGGCGATGCGTCAGCGCACGGCCTTCTGACGGGCGCGGGTCGCGACTGGCAGCTTTGCACCGGCGCCGGCGCCGGGGTCGATGAGAGGTCTCGTCATGACGGTCGCTGTTTCCGCATCCCGCCTGTTTCGCCCGCCGGCGCCGCGCGAGCGCACCCGCCCGCTCAGCGGCCTCGGCATGGTCTACACGCTTTGGCGCAACCCCCTCGAGATCTGGTCGAGCGCCCATTTCGATCGGCCGATCCTGGTCGGCAAGACCTTTCTGGGCCTGCGGGCGGTCGTGAACGATCCGGCCGGGGTTCGGCGCGTGCTGCTCGACAATGTCGCCAATTACCGCAAGGACGCGTTGCAATTGCGGGTGCTGCGTCCCGGCCTCGGCACGGGTTTGCTGACCGTCGAGGGCGAGGCCTGGCGGGCCCAGCGTCGTGCGCTGGCTCCTTTGTTTTCGCCGCGCCAGGTCGCCGATTTCGCCCCCGCGATGCATCGGGTCGCCCGCGCCGCCGTCGAGCGAATCGGCGCCGGGCGAGACGGGCGCCCGCTCGACGTCGACGTCGAAATGGCGTTGACGACCTTGCAGGTGCTCGAGCAGACCCTGTTCAGCGAGGGACTGGCGCGCGAGGCCAGCGAGTTCCAGCGCGCCGTGACGGCGTATTTCAACACGATCGGTCGGCTCGATCCGCTCGATCTGCTCGGCGCGCCGAAATTCCTGCCGCGCATTGGACGTCTGAGGGGGCGCGAACCGCTCGCCTTCTTCGCGAGCGCGGTCGACGACATCATCGCCGCGCGCCAGCGGCTGATCGAATCGGGCGCGCCGGCGCCGTCGGATCTGCTGACCCTGTTGCTGCGCGCGCTCGATCCGGAGACCGGGCGGGGCATGAGCCTGGAGGACGTGCGCGCCAATATCGTCACCTTCATCGGCGCCGGCCACGAAACCACCGCGAATGCGCTGACATGGACGCTCTACTTGCTCTCGCAGGCGCCCGACTGGCTTGCGCGCCTGGAATCCGAGGTCGACGCCCATTTCGACCCCGACAGTGAGGACGATCCGATCGAGCGTCTACCGGTCGCGCGCGCGGCGATCGAGGAGGCGATGCGTCTCTATCCGCCGGCGGCCATGTTGAGCCGCGAGGCGATCGGCGAGGATTGGCTCGTCGGCACGCGGATTCCCGCGGGAACGATCGTCACCGTCTCGCCGTATCTGTTGCACCGGCACCGCAGGCTATGGAGCGATCCCGATTGCTTCGATCCCGGCCGATTCCTGGGCGAAAATCGCGAAAAGATCGACCGTTGGGCCTATATACCTTTCGGCGCCGGGCCGCGGGTTTGCATCGGGATGGCCTTCGCGCTGCAGGAAGCCGTCATCGTCCTGGCGCATCTCGTGCGGCGCTTTCGCTTCGAGCTCGTTCCCGGCCATGTCGTCCTGCCCCAGCAACGCGTGACCCTGCGGCCGCGATACGGAATGCGGATGTTCGCGCGCCGACGCTGATACGACGCTGGTGCGACAAAAAAGTTTCAAAAAGCGTTTGACAGCGCGAATGGGTTTCCATATACACCGCGGACCGAACGCGACGACGTCCTGTGCGGCGAGTTGGCGACGGTTTTTCGGGCTTATCTCGAGAATCGCACCTCCCTACCGAGAGGCGGGGTGGAGCGCTTTGTCCGTTTTTTTGCTTTGTTGGCCTCGGCCGAAGGCAGAAATGGAGAGACGAGTCGGAATTGAGTTTGGGTAGGGAAGCTTCAGCGCGGGCCGTGGGTCCAGCTGAGCGCATCTGCCCCGAAGCCGAGTTAGGTTTCGTGCTGTTTGACAATTGCATCGGAAGAAAGAGAGACGTGGGCGGCGGGGTCCTTGCGGGTCTTTTTCGATTGGTTTTCGGCGCGAGCTGCGGGGCTTTTCGGGAAGGGCCGAGAGAGAAGAACGACGGTCACGTTTCAAAATTCATCGCGCCTGGAGTTATAGGGCCTGAGGGAACGTCGTGAGATGGTCTTTTGGGTTTTGGCTTTGAGCGGATGTGTTTGGAACTCGTCAAGAATGATCTGGGGCCGCGAGGCTTTGGATGGAAGTGACCAGTCGGGACAAAGATCTCATTCAACTTGAGAGTTTGATCCTGGCTCAGAACGAACGCTGGCGGCAGGCTTAACACATGCAAGTCGAGCGATCGCAGCAATGCGGGAGCGGCAGACGGGTGAGTAACGCGTGGGAACATACCCTCCGGTTCGGAATAACTCAGGGAAACTTGAGCTAATACCGGATACGGCTGAGCGGCGAAAGATTTATCGCCGGAGGATCGGCCCGCGTTCGATTAGCTAGTTGGTGAGGTAACGGCTCACCAAGGCGACGATCGATAGCTGGTCTGAGAGGATGATCAGCCACATTGGGACTGAGACACGGCCCAAACTCCTACGGGAGGCAGCAGTGGGGAATATTGGACAATGGGCGCAAGCCTGATCCAGCCATGCCGCGTGAGTGATGACGGCCTTAGGGTTGTAAAGCTCTTTCGCTAGGGACGATAATGACGGTACCTAGATAAGAAGCCCCGGCTAACTTCGTGCCAGCAGCCGCGGTAATACGAAGGGGGCTAGCGTTGTTCGGAATTACTGGGCGTAAAGCGCGTGTAGGCGGGCTTTTAAGTCAGGGGTGAAATGCCAAGGCTCAACCTTGGAACTGCCTTTGATACTGGAAGTCTTGAGTCCGGGAGAGGTGAGTGGAACTGCGAGTGTAGAGGTGAAATTCGTAGATATTCGCAAGAACACCAGTGGCGAAGGCGGCTCACTGGCCCGGAACTGACGCTGAGACGCGAAAGCGTGGGGAGCAAACAGGATTAGATACCCTGGTAGTCCACGCTGTAAACGATGGATGCTAGCCGTTGGGGAGCTTGCTCTTCAGTGGCGCAGCTAACGCTTTAAGCATCCCGCCTGGGGAGTACGGTCGCAAGATTAAAACTCAAAGGAATTGACGGGGGCCCGCACAAGCGGTGGAGCATGTGGTTTAATTCGAAGCAACGCGCAGAACCTTACCAGCTTTTGACATGTCCTGGACGGATTGCAGAGATGCGATCTTCTCTTCGGAGCCGGGAACACAGGTGCTGCATGGCTGTCGTCAGCTCGTGTCGTGAGATGTTGGGTTAAGTCCCGCAACGAGCGCAACCCTCGCCTTTAGTTGCCATCATTCAGTTGGGCACTCTAGAGGGACTGCCGGTGATAAGCCGGAGGAAGGTGGGGATGACGTCAAGTCCTCATGGCCCTTACAGGCTGGGCTACACACGTGCTACAATGGCGGTGACAGAGGGATGCGAAGGCGCGAGCCTTAGCAAATCTCGAAAAGCCGTCTCAGTTCGGATTGCACTCTGCAACTCGAGTGCATGAAGTTGGAATCGCTAGTAATCGCGGATCAGCACGCCGCGGTGAATACGTTCCCGGGCCTTGTACACACCGCCCGTCACACCATGGGAGTTGGTTTTACCCGAAGGCGTTTCGCTAACCGCAAGGGGGCAGACGACCACGGTAGGGTCAGCGACTGGGGTGAAGTCGTAACAAGGTAGCCGTAGGGGAACCTGCGGCTGGATCACCTCCTTTCTGGATCGGAAGACAGAAGACAGAGGATGCGGAACGGAAGGCTCAGGCTTTTCGGATCCGGGTCGCCATGTCTTGTCGTCCGGCGGAAATCAGCGGTCTTGTCAAAGACCGCATTTGCGGGACGCCGCCGCCTTCGCCTCTCTTTCTTCCCTGATATCGGACGGCGGATGGCGTCGCGAGGGGTCCCGAGGGACCTGCGCGGCGCAGGTCCGTCCTCTGTCCTCCGATACGGGCTTGTAGCTCAGTTGGTTAGAGCGCGCGCTTGATAAGCGTGAGGTCGGAGGTTCAAGTCCTCCCAGGCCCACCAGGTTGGCGAATGGCGAGAGATGCGCGTGGCGACGGGCTTGGCTTTGTCGTTGGGCGAGAGCCGTTCGCGTTTCCTTCGGGGCCATAGCTCAGTTGGGAGAGCGCGTGCTTTGCAAGCATGAGGTCGTCGGTTCGATCCCGTCTGGCTCCACCAAGGTTTGGGGCGAGGACGCGGCGGCGAGGGCCCGCGGCGGGCGCGGACGGGGGTTTGCCGGCGAGGCTTCGCGGGCGAGCGTTTGCGGACGAGGGTTTGCGCGGGTTTTGGGCGCAGGTTCGATATCGTTGGAGAGTTTCGCGGGACGCGCTTAGGCGTCTTGCGTGAACGGGGCCGCGCGCCGAGGCGTTGCGGCTCGGGTTAAGTCTATCTGACATCGTGAAGAGGAAACACATTCGGTCGAAAGGCCGGATTGCCGTGAGATTGCGAGGCGCCGCGAGGCGGGCTCGAGAACGACTTGCGGCGGTCCGGTTGATTAGAGCATCTCAGTCGTGGGCCCGGCTTGACCGCGGGGCTCCCGGATGTGTTTGAAGCAAAACTGGTCTTTTCGACCGGGGAGCGGAGGGTCGAATGTCTGCCGAGACATTGGGCCGACAGATCCGCTTCTTGGTTATGAGAACAATCAAGTGCCTAAAGGGTATCTGGTGGATGCCTTGGCGCTGAGAGGCGATGAAGGACGTGGTACGCTGCGATAAGTCATGG
>CAWEID010000010.1:30000-53068 GCA_963809055.1 uncultured Pseudomonadota bacterium
GCTACGCGGAAACACACCGGGTCGAGGAAAAGGGGCTCCGGCGGGTCTACATGCTCAAGCCCCTCGGAAAGGCGCGATCCTGAAAAAGGTCAACGAGAACGCCCGTCAACTCATGACGCGCCGTCACGCAACAGCGATCTCTCAAGAGTCCCCCGTTTTCAGGCAAAAAGCGCGTAGTCGGCATTCATGAATTTTGAGGCAGCGGAAGGCCTCGCAATGGTTCTTCATGAGCCGGCGCGCTTGTTACCGATAAACGCCGGCTCGGGCCGCTCGCTCACAAGGCCGCCCTTCCGCCCTCGGCCGATGCTCCGCATTTAAACTGTGGAGCGACTATCGGTTCTGAGTTCGCCCCCCGCCGGTCGCCTTGAGGGTCTCAGTTGGAGGGGAGCTGACGTAACGGGCGGCTAGCTTCGCATGTGGCTCGCAGCGAAAATAACCACTTTCATATCGCCCTTGGAGCGGAGCGACCGGACGCCAAACCAGCTTGGCGTTCGTGCGCCAGCGCCGGGCCTTCGAGATCAGTTCCCAGGTTCGCATTCGCGCCATTGTCCGAAACCGCGGGGTTCCCGAGGCTGCTATGCGGCCGCGCGCAATACGACGGCCCCCCTGGCTTCAAGACGGGCAAGCGCGCGGGCTCGCGAGGCGTCGCCACGACAGGCCACGGCATCGGCCCGGATCCGCACCTGGTAACCCCCGGCCAATGCGTCCTTGGCTGTCGCCTTGACACAGGCACTTGCCATCAGCCCCGTTAGAACGAGCGTGTTCACATGATTCGCGCGCAGCCACTTATCCAGGTCCGGATTGACGAAAGCGCTGCCCGCCCATTTCGGGAAATACTTGACCCCGTCGAGCGGCAGCTTGTCGGTCCATCGGGCCCCTTCAGAGCCGGCGATGCTGGCGCCTCGGCGCAGAAAATTCATCAGGAAATCAAGCGGACGAAACTCATTGCCGATCGCGACAACGAAATCGCCGGCTGCCTTCGCCTCCTCGATCGCGCGCGCAGCCGCGCTGAGCACCGGCGCTACCTGGTTTCGTGCGGCCGGCAATCTGCCTGACGGTTCGAGGAAGTCGCGTTGAAAATCTATCAACAAGAGAGCGCGGCGCTCGGGGGCTGCGACATCATTCGTGTCCATATGACGATCTCCTTCTTTGCTTCGCCGTCTCCTCCCACCGGGAGCACGGAGTCCAAATTAGGCGACGGTCGGACTACAATTTCCGCTTTATGGCCGCCGTCGCCGAGACTGCGGAATCCAAGCGAATGAATTCCTCGACGATCGGACAGGGTAGCTTGGGGTCGCGAGCGCGGCACCGAGATAGGAACGCATTCAAATCCGCTTGCAGCCGGGCGATCGCCTCGGCCTCTCGAGCCAAGGATTGCAATTTGTCCTCAACCATCGCGCGCAAGGACGCGCAGAACGTTTGACCGCCCGCCAATTTTCCCTGCAACGCCTGGGTTTCCTTCAGGCTGAACCCAAGTTGCTGGGCGAGCCGGAGGTAGCGGAGCATCGCCAGCGTCCGGTCGTCGTAGTGGCGCGGGCCCTGAGATTTCCTTGGCTGCTGGATAAGGCCCTGACGTTCGTAGAACCGAATCGTCTCGACCCCGACGCCGATCTCCTTCGCCAATTTCCCGATAGTCCGCACGTTGCCTATCGCTTTGCCCATCACTGCCGCCTCCGAGACACGGTTTAGCAGCCGAACTTTGGTACGGAGTCCAGCGGCTTCCCATGGTCGCCGGGTCCGCGGTTTGGGCCTCGCCCCCGCGCGCACAAGGAAAGCGAAGCCGGCGCGTCCTCTCGTAGCTCAAGCGTCGCGAACGCGACGCCAAGCGTTCCGGGGATCGGCGCCTGCGGGTGGGCTTGCGACGTCGAAGCGAGCGTCGCGGCTGGCGGATTCCTGCCGGTCGAAATGCCGCGGCGGACGCCAAGAGCGCGCAAACGGCGGCCGTTCGAGACCGGCGTGATCCTCGGGTCAACCGCGCTGAAGAGAACGGGGGTCGCAAGACAGACGACCCCATCGCCGCCCGCGACATCCCCGATTTGGGAGCGGTTGGACTCGCGGCGGCTGATCCGCCAGCGAGCGCGGTCGGATCAGATCCCTATACCAGCAGCGCCCGTCCGCGCTCCATCCGTTCGCTTATTATGCGAAAGTCCTTCGGCGGTTGATATTCCCGGGAGTTGTACGAAGCTATTGGGACTCCCGCCTTCAGTTGTTGCATTCCATCAGGGAATCTCGACGATGTCGGCATGAAACTCCTTCAGGTGGGTTTGCGCCCATCTGGCAAGCCCCTCGACGATGGGCCGCAGCGCCGCTCCGCTTTCGGTCAAACGAAAGGCGTTATTGCGAGGGCTGGCTTCAGGGTGGGTTCGCTCTATCAGTTTCAGGCAGGTGAGCAGGTTCAGCCTCGTTGCGAGGATGTTTGTCGAGATGTGTTCCTTCGACTCGCGAAACTCCGAGTAGGTGCGAGACCCGTAGATCAACAAGTCTCGAATGATCAGCAGCGACCACTTGTCGCCGAGCACGTCGAGAGCGGAACTGATGGGGCACACCGAGCGCCAATCAACCCCTTCCATGTTATCTTCCACAGATCCGCTCCTGCGCGCCTTCCTCTACTCCGATGCGCCCGCCGCCATTCCCTTTGCCGAGGTCTCGACGGCGTCGAGTTCCGGAAAAGTCCATTGGACGCTGCGCGATCGCCAGGCGCCATCTTTAGCGGGCCACGTAGTGGGATATGATCTGCCAAACATAGACCAACATCGCAACCTGCGCGACCGCAAAGACGGCCGTGCGCAAGTAGGGAATGCCGGCGATATAGACGACAGCATGCAAGACGCGCGCGATGAGCAGCACGACACCGGCAATCAGCGTCACGCTATTGGCGGCGCCGGTGATGTAGGCGATGCCGATGACCGCCCCATAGATGGCGAGGTTGTCGGCGAGATTGCCATGGGCCCGCACCGCCCGGCCGCCCCAAGGCGCCACGCCTGCAAGCACGGTGTCGCGATTGTAGAATATCCATCTTATGCCTCCGCGGACCGAGGCTCGCGCAACGACGGGCGGCAACGTGAGAATCTCGGTCAGCAAAGCGAGGCTCAACAAAATCCAGAGATCGGGGGTCATTTGCAGGCTTCCATATTCGCTGTTGGGGGCGCCGGCGCGTCGAATGACGCTGCCGATCTAATGTGAAATGGCCGCCGCCATTTCCTTGAACGAGGTCTCCACGGGCGTCGGCTTCCATTGAAGCGCCTCGAACGTCGCGCTGTTGTCGAAGGACGCGGCCTTTCCAATGAACGGAAGCATCCCCCTCACCTCACGGTCGAACAAGCTCATGATTTTCAGCACGGGGGTCGGCGCCCTGCGGGAGGGAACCTTTTTATAACCCGCCTTTCTAAGGACGCTCGCCACGGTGGCCATCTCGACCGGTTCAGCCGTAGCGGCAATAAACCGCTTGCCCGCGGCGCCCTCGGCCGTCATGGCCTGGACGTGGAGGCGCGCGACGTCGCGAACGTCAACCATACCCATGCTCATATCGGGAATCATCGGCAACTTTCCGCCGATCATGGCGGTCATCAGTGCAACGCTCTGCCCGTCCATCTTGGCGCCGAGCGAAGGCCCGAAAACCGCGCCCGGGTTTATGACCGTCAGTTCCATGTCGCCGCCTTTCGCGGCCGCCCATGCCGCGCGTTCGGCCAAGGTCTTGCTCTTCGCGTAGGCGCCGATGTTGGCGCTGACGTCGGACCAGGCGTCGGGTCCATACCGGCCGCTGTCCTTTCCCGCGATGATCGCAAAGGTCGAGGAAGTGAGCACGAGACGCTTGACCCCGGCGCGTCGGGCGGCGGCAACGACCCGCTTGGTCCCTTCGACCGCGGGGGCGATCAGTTCGTTCTCATCCTTCGGCTCCGCCAGCACGAACGGAGACGCCACATGCATGACGAACGTGCAACCCGCCATGGCCGCGTCCCATCCCTTGTCGGATAGAAGGTCGGCCTCGAAGAAGCTCAGCCTGTCGATCGGCGCCACCTTCGCAATGGCGATTCGGGTGGCGTCGGCCTTCGCGCGCGACCGAACCGCGCCGATCACCTCATAGCCCTGCCTCAGCAATTCAGCGGCGCAGTGCTGCCCAATGTATCCGGTGACGCCCGTCAGCAAGACACGTTCCATCCTGTCGACTCCTCGGTTACGGCCCGGCCCCATGACTTTCGAAATGCAAGTTTTACAGGCTCACTTGCAAAATGCAAGTATCGTATGACGATTTGCGAAACGCGGGCCATCGTCGGCCTGGTCTGGAAGATTGCGAGGCGGCCGGCTGGCCGTCGCACCTGCAACCTTCGCGGCGGGGACCCGCGAGGTCCGCTTCACGTCGATCCCTGTCGTTACGCCGCTCGCGACGACTTTCCGAGTTGGGTCGATTTGCAACCGCCGCAGTTGGGGGACAGAGGCCGTTCAGGGTTCCCGCTTAAGCAGCGCAGTCGCGCAAGGCTGCGATGCCAACTCGCTCCGAAAGTGAGTGGCCTCATCACCCCGGCGCCTCGAGCAGCGCTTTGGCCTCTTTCAAATCGAGCGTACCGAAGCCTTCAGCGAACCAGCCATAGACCGGAGCAGTGCGGCATAACCCGCGCTGCGCGTCTCCTGTTCGCCAAAGCATCGCAAGGCTTGTCGCAGCGCGCCGTTCAAGCGACTTGGCCCGCTGCCCCGCCGCAACGCTGATGGCTTGACGATAAAGCCGCTCGCCTGCGCCTCGATCGTCGTCAGGGCCGCGCAGCAGCAGTCGCCGCGCAAGCGGAGATAGCCCGCCCGCCATCATTCATCAGTGCTTCGTTCCCCCCGGATCAGAACCGCCGCGCCCGCCTCAAAATAGCCGGCTCGCGATTTGGATTGGCCAAGATCGCGCGGTAGAGGTCCAATTCCATATGCGCAGTGTTCGCGTAGGCGACGACGGCCGCGCGCAACGCGGCCAGGCTGGCTTGCGCGCCAAGCCGTTGAATGAGCGCCCAGCCATGAAAGACGCCGCCGATCGCCTCGTAGAATTTCAGGCCATGCCCGCTAACTAGCGCCAGCCGCCGCGCACTGCGCGCAAGCGCCTCAGCCGCTTGCGGTCGCAGCAGACAAACGCATGCGGCGACCCACAGCGAGTGAAGCAGGCTCGGCGCATGACCCAAGGGCTCGGCGCGGCCCGATCGGGCCAGCCCAGCGCCCACAACGCGACCGCGCCTTGTCCGTTGCCGAAGTTCCCGCTTCAAGATCATGGGCTGAGGTTGGCGCTATCTCTCGACGGCGCCGGACGACGTCTCACGCTATATCGCCGCTTGCTGCACCCATTGAATGCCGCATGATATCAGCGACAGATGATCTGGAGCCTCCCTGCGCCGCGATTGCCTGTTGTCTCAAATCCTATGACGACGAACACTCGAGATCTTGCCGACATGGCCGACCTTGCCGAATCGATGTCGTCTCGGAACTCGCCCCGGACTCTCGAAGCTGGCACTCGAATTTCGACGCGAGCCGATCAATGCCTTGACATAGGGACTCCTAGCCAATCGGCGTCTTGCCCCGCCTCACTTGACATGTCGGCCCATTAACGCACCGTCAGCAGGTCTGGGGGCTTTGATGTTGGTGCGCTTTTCGAGGAGTGTCGTTCTTGCGCTGGCGTTGACCGGATCGGCTCACGCGGCCGATCTGCCGGCGGCAGAAACGCCCGAAGCGCCGCCGCCCCCGTCCCCGACCCAGTGCTTCAGCAGTCCATGGACCTACCTGAACGCTTCGGTTGGCGATTGCCCGCTCAGCTATGGTCCAATCACCCTCTACGGAACGCTCGACGGCGGCTACGGCTACGAGCAATGGGGCGCGCCGGTCGGCGCGTCTGCGGACAAGCCGAATTATGCGATCCAGCGGAACAGTGGCGACACGCATTGGCTCTGGTCGCCCAATGGTCTGAACACGTCGACAGTCGGCGTGCGTCTGTCTCAGGAGATTGGCGGCGCCTGGGAGCTTGTCGGCCTCGCCGAAGCGGGCTTTAATCCCTTTTCCATGCAGTTGATCAACGGTCCGCGATCCCTGGCCGACAACAACCCCTATTCTCCGCAATTCCAAACGACTGCCTTCGACTCCGCTCGGGCCGGTCAATGGGATAACGGGCAAGGCTTTATCGGCGTAAGCCATTCGACCTACGGAACCTTGACCTTCGGCCGAACCGCTCTGCTCTCGCAGTCGGCGCTCGGTTCCTACGATCCTGTCGCATCGGTCGCGTTCTCCCAGATCGGCTTCAGCGCGCTCTATTCAACCTTCGGCGCAAGCCCGACTTCGCGCATCAACACGGCCGTAACCTATCGCATAGCCTATCAGGACTTCCGGTTCGCCGCTCAGGCGCAGGTCGGCGGCTACGACCAGGGCAATGCGGCGACCGAGGAATATCAGGCGCAGGTCGGAGCCGACGTCGGCGGATTCTCATTCGACGCCATCGCCGGATACGCCAAAAACGCCCTGACATTCCAGAGCTTCGGCGGCGCGCCGACTCCGTTCGGCTATGATCCGAATTCGATCGTCCGCGCGACGGTCATGAACACCGGCGGCGTCGAACTGCTCGGTCGCTACCAGCGGGACAGGTCGACGTTCTTTCTGGGCTATATTTACTCGGCGTCAGTCAATCCGAGCGACGCCGACTTCCCAAACGGTGTCCCGACGATCGCGCGGGGGATCGTCGTTCCCCCCGGCTTTGTCACTACGAACGCCTATACGGTTCCGCGGGTTCTTAACACGGTTTGGACCGGCGTTCGTTATGCCTTGACGCCCGATCTCGATCTCGCCTCGGGGGTGTACTGGGAATCGCAAAACGACTTCCTGGCCCCTCCCTCGGTCTGCACAGGCTCGGGATCGGCGACAAGCAGCTCACGATGCGCCGGCGGTCGGTACTCATACTCGTTCCTGGTTGATTACCGGCCGGTCCCCCGCGTCGATGTCTACGGCGGCGTGCTGGCGTCCAACGTCTACGGCGGCGTCGCGAGCGGCTACGAGCACACCCAGAATATCGCTCCGACCGTCGGTTTGCAGGTTCGTTTTTGATGCACGCTTGGACGGCGCGCCCGTTAGCGCCGCCTCAGTATCTCATGTGAAGGTGGATCGCCTCGCCGTTTTCCGGACGCAACAAAATCAAGCATTCCTGCTGCGGCGATCCGATTATTACGACTTGCAACAACGCTCGTCGACGCCGCGCCAACAGCCAGCGAAGGCTCAGGCCGATACAGCCCCGCACCCGATCTTCCGGCGCCATGGTCGCTTCGCGCCGATGGCTAGCGCGAAATTGGTCGGCCGCTTCAAGGCGATCGAGCGATAGCGCCGGCGCCGGTTCAGCGCTCCTGGCGCCCGTTGCCGGACTTCGCGGACGTTCGCGAGGGCGCGCAACAGACCTGATTGGGCGCGGCGAGGATAGTCGAGACCTCGTCGCCCTTCAGAGAGAATAGATCGACTGGGATTCGCGCCGGGTCGACACCAGATCGGCCTCCCGCAATACCGGGAGATATAGCGACAGCGCCGACTGGCTCAGATCGATGATCTCCAAATGGTCCCCGGCCGTCTTCGCTCCCTTCACCAATTGGCGGTGACTCAGCGCACGCCCATGGTTGGAGAGGGACTTGAGCATATTCGCCGCCAACGAAGCGTTCTTTTCGAGAGGACCAATGTCGCTATCCAGGTGGAAAGCCTTTGCGGTTTGAACCCCTGCCGGCCTTTGATACCAGACATATCTAATATACAGGGGCTTTTATAGAGGGGCTTTCCGAGCGGCTCGACCTGTTGCTTCCGGCGAGCCTGCGCCGACGCTCAGAACTCGCGTCAGGACGGTTTCGCTGCGCGACATTGTCGGACCTGCCGATGGCATATCGCCCCCGAACCGTGCTCGCGCCTGCACCCGCGAGTCCCGACGCGTTTCCATGAACCGTAGACAGTTGCCGGCTCTGGGCGCGGCGGCGGTCTGGGGCCGTCGACGATGGGGCATGGTCGATGCGAGCCGCCCTGATGAGCAATCCAGGCTTGTTCCTTCGTGTTTCCTCGCTCCAATCTTGTGCAAGCCGAGATAGATCACGCGGGACGCGGGAAAGCCGCGACCTGTCTGGCCGCGATTATAAAACATGTTTTATAAACCGGCCGTTCCGCTGCTCAATGAATATGTTACATTGCCAGAGGCTGGGGCGTCGTTCGATTGGGACCCGAGGGATATGCTCGCCCATAGGTAGCTATGTCGCGTAGACGCTGAAAAAGCCGTCCGGCGCTGGTCCGGTCGATCTCGGTCTTGCGGGCGCGGCGTCGCGGTAAGATCCTCGCGCGCCGTTTCCGCTTCGTCGCGGCGCTGCCGATTCAAGGACGGTTCAGCGAGCGCTGAAATTTTGTCGGGGCGGAGATGCTTGCGCGGCAACGACCGGTGGATTTGGACGGCAACATGTTTCGAGCGACAAGTGTTACCGAAGGCGCGGCGGTTGTCCTCGTCGAGGACGAGCGGGAACTCGCGGACGAGATTAGCTTTGAGTTGCAGTCCGGCGGGTATCGCGTCCAGGTCTTTGAAACTGCCGCCGATGGTCTGAAGGCTGTCCGGGCCGGAGGCGTATCGGTTCTGGTTGTGGACCGGATGTTGAACGGCGAGGACGGACTGACGATTGTGGAAACCCTGCGCGGCGAAGGCAACGCAATGCCCGTCCTTGTGATCAGCGCGCTGTCGTCGGTGGATGACCGGATCATAGGGCTGAAGGCTGGAGGCGACGACTATCTGATCAAGCCCTTCGCGGTTCGTGAATTGGCCGCACGGGTTGAGGCCTTGCTGCGCCGGGGCGGGGATCCGCGCCTCACGCTGTTGCAAGTCGGCCCTCTTGAGATGGATCTGGTGGAGCGCAGCGTGAAACGCGACGGCCAGCGGGTCGAACTGTTGCCGCGTGAATTCAAGCTGCTGGAATATTTCATGCGGCGGCCGGGTCAGATCGTAACCCGGCAGATGCTGCTCGAGGACGTCTGGAACTACAAATTCATGCTGCAGACCAATGTGGTTGACGTCCACATAGGCAATTTGCGCAAGAAGCTCGAACTCGGGCGACGGCAGACGTTTCATCGCCAATGTACGCGCCGCAGGCTTCAGGCTTGATGTGGACGACTGACGTCTTTCGAGCGCGCGAATTCAGACTCGCGCTGGCCTTTTGCCTTGTTGTTTCCGCGGCGACCGCAGCGGTCTTCGCGCTGATATATCTCCAGGTCTCGCGCGAGGACGTCCTGAGAGTCGGGGCCGTCTTGGTCGACGAAGCCGCGAAGAGCGAGGGCGATAGTGAAGATGTCCTGCAGCAGGCCCTGAAACTCAGGCTGACCCGCGACATCCGCCGGCTCGATTACGTCGCCCTGTTCGACGCCAAGGGCCAGGGGATATTTGGAAACGTCCCGACAATGCCGCCCGTGCCCGTGGACGGCAAGGCCCATTTTGTGCGTCAGGAGCCGCCGGACGGGACCCAGGTCAGCGAACCGACTTTGTTTGTGGCGCGCAAGCGCGCCGACGGCGGCGTGTTGCTGCTGGGCCGCTCGCTTCGAGAGGCTTACGAGTTGCAGGAAACCGTTTTGCGGGCGCTAGGCCTCGCGCTCGTGCCCACAATTCTGCTCAGTCTTGCGATCGGCGTCTATTTTGCGCGTCGCGCGACGCTGCGATTTGAACGCCTGCAAGCGGCGATCGCCAGAATCATGGCCGGCGATCTCGGCTCGCGACTGCCTGTGGATTCCGAAGCGAACGATATCGACCGGGTCGCCCGCAACGTGAATCTGATGCTCGACGAGATTGCGCGCCTGCTCGATCAGCTCAAGAATGTCGGCGACAATATTGCGCATGACCTGCGCACGCCGCTCGCGGTCGTGCGCGCAAAGATCGAGCGCGCCCTTGAAAACGAAATCGAGCCTCAGACGCTTTTCGCCGCGCTCAGTTCCGCGCTCGCCCAGGTCGACAAAGCCTCGTCGACGATTTCCGCAATCTTGCGAATTCCGGAAGTCGCCAGCGGCAATCCCGCCAAGCATTTCCATGATTTCGACCTCGGCGCGCTCTGCGAGCAGGTGTTCGAGTTTTACGAGCCGCTGGCGGAGTCGAAGTCGATCGCGATAACGCTTGACGTGGCCAAGACCGTGTTGATCCGCGGCGACGAAGACCTGATGCGCGAGGCCATTTCCAATCTCGTGGACAACGCAATCAAATTTACTCCGCCGGGGGGTCAGATTTGTATCCGCGCCAGCGCTACTGACGGGCGCGCGATCGCATCTGTCAGCGACACCGGCTGCGGCGTGCCGCCGGAAGAGCGCGACAAGATATTTCACCGCTTCTACCGAACAGGCAACGGCGGCGAGGCCGGCTATGGCCTGGGGTTAAGCATCACCGAAACGATCGCAAAGTTGCATGGGTTCGATTTGTCGGTCGTAGACAACAGTCCCGGGGCGCGTTTCGAACTGCGCGGCGCAGTCGCCTCATCCCATTCGACCGCGCAACAATCCGAGCCGATCCGGACGCCCTGATTCGGTTCGATCAAGCGCATCTAGTGGTCGGTCGGACTCGGGCCCGCGCTCTTAAGCGCACCCGCACACTATCCTACGAGCGCCGCCCGGCGACGCCTCTTGGCGAGGTTCCTTTACAGCCAAAACGCTGGCTCTAGCGCGCCTGCCCTTCAGCGCAGGAATCCTTGCGATGCGTGGCGCGCCAATAAGCGCGGGCGCCGGGGTTTTCGCGAGGATAGGGCGCGTGACGCGCGCAGACGCCGGCTTCGCTCCACCAGGCGGCGAACCGGTCGCCGCGATCGGTTGGCTCCAAGCCGGTCGGCGGGCGTCGCCAATACACGCAGTCCTCACATTTTGCGAGCGCCGAACTGGCGTTATCTGCGGCGACGCCGTCGCCGCACCACTGGACGCTCTTCGTCTGCGGCCAATGGGCGATCTGCTCCCGCGTCGCTGAACTTCGCGGGGCGTGCCGCAGACAGGCTCCCGCGGCCTCTCCTAAGCGTCGCCAAAATGCACAGCCCGCGCAATTGGCGGGACGGTTCGCTGCGGCGTCCATGTCGTGCCCTCCGGAGCTCGTATTCCCTCTCACTTGGCGACCAACTGAACCTGATCGACCGTCCACCCGCCGCCGAGGGCGAGCATAAGATCCACGAGGACCTCCAGTTCGCGCGTGTGCAGTTCGATGACCTGCCGCTCTGCGTCGAGGGCGGCGTTCTGCGCGGTGACCACATCGAGATAGGAGGCGGCGCCGTCGCGATAGAGCACCAAGGACAAGTCCGCAGCCCTTCGCGCCGCCGTGGCGGCGGTCTCAGTCGCGCGCGATTCCCGATCCAACCAGCCCAATGTGGAAAGCGCGTCCTGCACCTCCTTGACCGCGCGCAAAACTGAGGCGCGGTAATCGGCGGCGGCCTGCCGGAACTCGGCTTCCGCCGCCTCCAGATAGGATTGTCGCAGTCCCCAATCCAGCGCCGGGACCGAAACCGAGGGGCCGATGGTCCCCAGCGTGTTGATTGGATTGAACAGCCTGAAGCCGGTGTCCTGGGTTCCTCCCAGCATGTTGATCATGAAGCGCGGGTAGAAATCGGCCGTCCGAGCGCCGATCCGTTCGCTCGCGGCTTCTGTCAGCCGTTCCTGCTCGGCGACGTCGGGACGGCGCACCAGAATCTCGGCGGGAACGGCTCGCGGCCTTCGGGGAAAAGCCATGGGGCCGGCGGAATTCGGGATAGCGAATCCGGGCGCGGCCTTGCCGACCAACGCCGCGACAGCGTCCTCAAGATTGGCGCGCCGCAGGCCGAGTTCCGCCGCCTGCGCCTCAGCGCTGGAGAGTTGCGTCTGCGCGCGATCGACGTCGATCGGCGAGGAAATCTTCGCCTCCAGCCGAGACCTGGTCAGATCGAGCGCCTGTCGGTAGATGGCGATCGTGTCGGCGTACAGCTTCGATTCCGCGTCCAGACCCCGCATATTCACATAGGCGCGGGCGAGTTCGCCATGCAGACTAAGACGCGTCGCCTCAAGCGCATCCCGAGCCGCCTGCGAGTTCGCGCTCGCGGCCTTGACGAGATCGCGCACGCGTCCCCAGACGTCGACCTCGTAGGAGACCTGCGCGTCGATCTGGTTGGCCCCAAAATACGTCGGCTGGTTCGCCGAGCGCAACGGTCGATTGGCCGATTGTTTGTTGGACGAGATGACGCCGGCGGCGTCGACCTCGGGAAGCGAACCCGCCACGGCCGCGGCGAAGAGCGCTCGCGACCGATCATAAGCGGCCACGGCCGCCGCAATGTCCGGATTCGCGGCGTCGACCTGAGCTTCGAGATTGTCGAGAGTGCGATCGCGAAACGCGGTCCACCAGTCCCCATTCGCCGGCAGCGCCCCGCCCGCGCCTGTCGCGTCCTTGAACTGGGACGGCAGCTCCGTCGCCGGCGGTGCGTATTTGGGCGCGAAATCGCAACCGGCGAGAGAGAGCGCCGCCGCCGCAGCCAGCCCAATCCGGAGCCTCATTCCGAACTGCCCTTTACTCCAGCTTTTGGGTCGGCCGCAGACTTCTCATCCGATTTTGCGACCGTCTCTTCTTTTACATGTACCTCATCGCCGTCGGCGATGGAATCGGAAGGCGCGACGACGATCCGGTCCGTAGGGGCTAAGCCGCTGGCGACCTCGACCGTCGCACCAAAGTCTTTGGCGATTTCGATCGGCTTCATCCGGATGCGATCGTTCGCGTCGACAGTCGCGATCTGCACCTGTGCATCGCGGAACAGCAATGCGCCCGCGGGCACGACGAGCGCAGTCGGCGATTCCTGCAACTGGAACAGCACCTGCGCAAAGGCGCCCGGACGCAGCAGGCGATCCGGATTTTCGGCGTGCAATTCGACGAGCAGCGAACGCGAAGTCTTCGCGATCGCGCGCGAACTCGTGGCGACCACCGCATCGAAAGTCCGGTCCGGATATTCCGGCAGCTTCAGAGTCGCATGCATCCCCACTTGGATGTCGGCTTCAAAGTTCTGGGGCACCGCGACATAGACACGCATCTCGTGCGTATCCGCCACGACGAACAGCGTGGATTGCGGACCGAGCGTGTCGTTCACCAACGACCCGATATCGATGTTGCGCGCAGTGACGACCCCGTCGAACGGCGCAACGATATTGGCAAAATCCTTTTGCGCCTTGAGACGCTCGACATTCGCGGCAGCGGCGGCGACCTCGGCCTCGCGCGCCGCGGCGTCGCTTACCTTTTCGTCGGCGGCCTGCTGTGAAACTGCGGCCGAAGCGCGCAAGGAGTTCCACCGTTCCGCGGTCGTCTTGGCGAAGGCGAGATTTGCTTTCGCCTTGGTGAGTTCCTCCTTGGCCTGTTCTATCTGTTGATCCAACGTCGGCGTATCGATGATCGCCAGCGTCTCGCCCTGGCGGACATCGGCGCCGATGTCTTTCATCCACTGCTGAACATAGCCGCTGACCTGGGCGTGCACCGATGCGTTGTAGAATGCATCGACATCGCCCGGCAGCGTTAGCAGGCGCGCGCCCGTGGGATGGGCAGGCAGGACGACGGCGACGGTCGGCGTCGCCCTTTCCTTGGTCCATTGCGCGAGTTGGGCTTCATCATGTTTGCGCGACGTCACGCCCTGGACGGCGACGATGGCGGCGACGACGGCGAGCGGAAGCAGAAAGCGGCCCAATCGCATCGGCCTGTGCGCTGGCCCGGTCTCGGACTCGATTTCCTCCGTACCCTCGAGGTGCGGTTCGGTCATATGGATCGGGCCTCGGTGCGGCTATCGGGAGTGAATTCGACCGATGCGCGCGCCTTGCGTTCGTGCACGAGGCGGAACACCGCGGGAACGAACAGCAGGGTCGCGACGGTTGAACAAACCAGGCCGCCGATGACGGCTCGGCCGAGCGGCGCGTTTTGTTCGGCGCTGAGCGCCATAGGCGCCATGCCGATGATCATCGCGAGCGCGGTCATCAACACCGGGCGGAAGCGCGTGTAGCCCGCGTCGATCGCCGCAGTGAGCGCATCGGCTCCATCGGCGAGACGCTCGCGCGCAAAGCTCACCACCAGAATGCTGTTGGCGGTCGCGACGCCCATGCACATGATCGCGCCGGTGAGCGCGGGCACCGACAGCGTCGTACGGGTGATAAATAGCATCCAGACGATGCCCGCCAAAGCGGTCGGCAACGCGCTGACGATGACAAACGGGTCCAGCCAGGACTGGAAATTCACGACGATCAACAGATATATAAGCACGATCGCAAGCGCGAGCCCCTCAAACAGCTGGGCGTAGGCCGCGCTCATCGTCGTGGTCTGCCCGCGAAGCACGACGGTTGCGCCAGCGGGCGCGTCCCGCTTCATTTCCTGCAGTATCTTCGAGATGTCGTCGGACACCGCGCCGAGATCGCGCTGATTGTTGGTCGCGAATATATCGATGACTGGCTGCACCGCGTAATGCGACACGACGGCGTTGCTGAAGCCGCGGGTCACTTTCGCCACGCCGCCGAGGATCTGGGTGGACCCGCCTTGCGAAGCCGGCACGTTTTCCAGGTTCGAAAGGGAGTTGACCCAATATTGCGGCGTCTGAGCGACGATCGGATAGGAGACGCCGTTTTTTGGATTGAGCCAGAAGGTCGGCGCCGTCTGGATGCTGCCGGCGAGCGTATCTTGCAGGCTGGTGGCGACATCCTTCTCCGAAATATTCACCTGGCTTGCCTGGACGCGGTCGACCATGACATTGAGGGTCGGCGCGTTGAACGCCTGCTGAATGCGCGCATCCGCGACCCCTGTGACCAGCGAAATCTTCTGCAGCAATTCGGTCGCGTATTTGCGATTCGCTTCGGCGTTGGGGCCGAACACCTGCACGTCGATCGGCGCAGGCAGACCGAAATTGAGAATCTGCGTGACGATGTCGGCGGGCAGGAATGCGAAAGTCGCGCCGGGGAATTCCCTCGGCAAGGCCTCCCGCAGTCGATTGGCGAGTTCGCCGACATCGAGGCCGCGCCCCTCCTTGACCGAGATCAGGATGTCGGCGTCCGCGGGACCGACCGTGCCCGAATTGGCGTAGGCCATGTTGATGCCGCTGATTGGCAGGCCGATATTGTCGACGATCGTCTCGACGTCGTCGCGGCCGATCGTGGCGCGGATGAAATCCTCGACGCGGTCCGCGAGCCGCCCGGTGTCCTCGATCCGCAGGCCGGTCGGGCCGCGCATGTGCATGCGGATCTGGTTGCTCTCGACCGAGGGAAAGAAATTGCGTCCCAGATAGGGCGCGAGGCCGAACGAGGCGCCGACGACGCCGAGAAATCCGGCAACGAAAACCACGCGCCCGGAGAGCGCCGTCATCAGAACTCGGCGGTATAAATTGCGCGCCGCCTCGAAACGCCGCTCGAAACCGCGCTGAAACAAGAGCAGCGGATTGCGTGTCGGGGCCGCCTGCGCGCCATGCTCATGCAACGCCTGGCCGGCGAGCAGATAGCTCGCCATCGTGTTGACCAAAGTGCGCGAGAGGATATAGGACGCGACCAGGGCGAAAACGACCGCCTCGGCCATGGGGCGGAAAAGAAAGCCGGCGACGCCGCCGAGACTGAACATCGGCACGAATACGATGCAGATGCAAAGCAACGAAACGGTCGCAGGAATCACGATTTGACTGGCGCCGTCCATGATGGCGTCTTCGATCTCCTTGCCTTGCTCCAGATGCCAGTTGATATTTTCGATCGTCACCGTCGCGTCGTCGACGAGGATGCCGACGGCCAAAGCGAGGCCGCCGAGCGTCATGACATTGATGGTCTCGCCGATCGCCGAAAGGGCGGCCACGGACGCCAGGATCGCGAGCGGTATCGATGTGGTGATGATCAGCGTCGACCGCCAGGAGCCGAGAAAAACCAGGATCATCAGCCCTGTCAGCGCGGCCGCGACGGCGCCCTCGAACAGGACCGAGTTCACCGCCGACTTGACGAAAGCCGACTGGTCGCCGACGGCGTCCAGATGCAGGCTCGACGGCAATGTCTCCCGCAGCTTGGGCAGCAGCGCCTTTACGCCCTCGATCACATCGAGCGTGGAAGCCGACCCCGCCTTCAGGATCGTCATGAGCACGGCGTTCGCGCCGTCGACGCGGACCATATTGGTCTGCGGCGGACTGCCATCGTGGACGTAGGCGACATCGCGGATCAGCACAGTCGCCGGTCCGACCACGCGTACCGGCAAATCATTGAGTTCCGCGATGCTGGTCGGAGAATCGTTGAGAGCGACTACGTATTCGAACTGGCCGATCTTCTCGGTGCCGACCGGGGTGATCAAATTCTGTCGAGAAATCGCGTCGACGACGTCCTGGGCGGAAACGCCATAGGCCTGCAGCTTCGGCGGGGAGAGGTCGACCTGAACCTGTCGCACCTTGCCGCCATAGGGCGAGGGCACGGCGGACCCCTCGACCGTCGCCAATTGAGGGCGGATGAAATTTTGTCCGGCGTCGAAAATCTGCGCCTGCGTCATGGCGTCGCTGGAAAGCGCAAGCTGAAGGATCGGCACGCTCGAGGCGTTGAATGAGAGAACGTAGGGCGGCGTGATGCCGGGCGGCAGCAGTTTCAGCACCGTCTGCGAAGCGGCGGTGATTTGCGCCAGCGCGGAGTTGATATTGACCTTCGGCTGGAAGTAGATCTTGACGACGCCATAGCCCGGCAGCGACTGGGATTCGATGTGCTCGATGTCGTTGACCGTCGAACTCAGCGATCGTTCGTAATAGTAGATGACGCGGCCGGACATGTCGTCGGGCGGCAGGCCGTTGTATGTCCACACCACGGCGACGACCGGGATGCCGATGTTCGGAAAGATATCCGTAGGCGTCCGAAACCAGGCCGTCGTCCCAAATATGACGATCAGCAAGGCCATCACGACGAAAGTGTAGGGACGGTTCAGCGCGATGCGAACAATGGCGAGCATTGAGTCTCTTGAACCTAGGCGGCCGTCGCTCGTGCGCCCATGAATTCTGGACGCGCCCAATTGCAACGCGAAGCTGCGCTTCGCGCGATCGTCGCGTAATCGATAATCTCAATGCCGCGCGCCGAACACTAAATTATTTTTTCGGGACAAGATCTTTGGACAGCGTTCGACAATATTCATGCCGTCGCGCCGCCTCCGCGTCACGATCAGTGTTGAGTTTTGTGCGGACCGATGCGGACGTGGATCCGTGGTGAACTTGGACAAGACGATCCGAGTTGAGGTCGCATGGGGCAACTTCTAAGCCCCGGGCGCCATCGGGCCTGCAATGATCAAATTCGATCGGCTGTGCCGCGATCCGCCGCCGGGCAGACCGCACGAACGCGCTCGAATGCCGAATCCGCGACCTGCCGGGGTCGCGTATCATAGCGCTGGCGCCCTATCGAACGCGAGATATCCGTTCGGTCACAGTTTAAATATTTTATTAGTTGAGACTGTCGCTGCCTAAAGGCAATGCTCCTGTAACGATGCAGCGGGACGCAACCTACCTTCGTCACGGCAAGGAGTTGCAACAAATCATCGAGGCGAAGAAAACTCGAACACCTGAACTGTTGTTAAAGAAACAAATAAAGTCTCGTTCAATGCGCCGGCGTCCAATGGATTGACGGTGCGATTGCGAGGCGAGGGTGAGCTTTACGCGCTGATGACTAGTGTCAACTCCACGCCGGTCCTGTCGCATCGGAGACCTTGAGGCCACTCGAGAGCCGGTTTGTGCGCGCCGGGCGTTGTTGGGTTCTGCCGGGAGCGTCTCGGCGGCTCGAAACGAATCGCCAAGGAGACAATCGTGAGAAATCTGCACCTGAGCTTACTGCTGGTTTGCCTGTCATCGGCGGCTTGCGCCGAAAGCGGTCCCAAAGTCGTCGCCGCGAATTCGCCTGGCGCCAATCAGGTCGCTGGCTACTCCTCGCTCGGCCCGGTAACGGCGAACCATGTCGTCGCCAGCGCCAATTCGTGTGCGCCGGATCAGGCGGCGGCGGTCTTCGGACCCGGCCAGTCGCTCGCCGGTTACACCTGCTTCACCAACGCGAACGGGCAGTGACGGCTCGTTCCGCGACAGCGGCGTCGCGGATTCGCATTTCAATCTGGCGCAAGCCGGCCGAGTCCGGTCGCGGCGTCGCCAGTGTTTGACTGAGAATCGCCGAAGGAAGCGCCAGTCCGGTCTGCGTCCGCCCGCGATGGCGACGATCGTCGTACGGCTCAGTGCGAGCGAATTCAGGAAGCCTCGCCAGTCGATGGCGCTCCCGCCTATGCATCGAGCGGCAAGCGGCAGGGCGTCCTTCGGAGTCCGGGAGTGGCCGGGATGAAACAGATCTGTTGCAATCCGGCTTGAGGCGAGGCGGCGACTCCAACTTTGGGCGGTGACGATGCAATCCGCGATGCGGCGATGCATCTCGCGCAAATGGCAGCGGGCCGGGCAGGTGTTCGCATTTTGGACGGTTTGCCTGGCGAGTCTCGTTCGCGCTATCGCCACGGCGCGAAACATTGGGTTCGCGCCGGGAGTCCGCTGTTTTGAGATGGAAGCGGCAGGCGCGCTGACCGTCTCCCTGCGAAGGCGGGGATGCGGCTTTGCCACACGGGCCTGCGCGCCAGACCCCCGCTTTCGCGGAATGACAAGGCTTGCGAGCCCGTCAATTTGCGGTCAGCCGTTAGACAGACAACTCCAGTCCACGGTCGAATTGCCGCCGTGCAACGCGACGGCTCGAAGCTGGAATTACGACAAAGAACCAGGGCGAGAAGGTCTCGCCCTGGGCCAGACTGGGCGGCAGTATTGCGTGGAGTCGGGTCTCGTCTGACCGCCGTCAGGCGTTAGAACCGGAACCTCAGGCCAATGGTCGGATCGACGTTGACGTGTCCGCCAGTCTGATATCCGTTCGCGAGGCCGTTGTTGACCTCGGAGAACATCACGCCGGCGTAAGTGTCGAACTTCTTGGCGAATTGCCAGTCGACCATCGCGGAGACGGCGTCCAGCGTGCCCGAGCAATTCGCAGCCGAGCTGTTCGAGCACTCCTTGGTGGTTCCGGAGACGTAACTGCCCTGGATGTAGTGGTAATAAGCTAAGGAGAAATTCAAGTCAGGCGTGATTGCGTATTTGCCGCCGACCCACATGACCTGGAGATTTTTGGTGGTGGTGTACTTGAAGCCCTGGTTGAGGGCGGGGTATCCGCCGATCGCCGTGAAGACATATTTGCTGCTCTCGAACTGATCGGACGGGTTGCTGAAGTTGATATTTTCGTAGCCCGCCATCGCCTGAATCTGGTTCCAAGTGTATTTGGCGAGCAACATGATGCTCTCATTGTCCGAAACCGTCCCCTTTAGCTCGTTGGGATTATCGGTCGTTTTGCCCTTAGTGGTTGTTGTGGGACCGTTCCATGTGCCGAGCGAGACAGCGTCCTGGACCTCGCTGAGGATGGCGTCGAACGAGAAACCGTAGAAGGTCGCGCCGACCTGACCTTGATAGAGGCCAGTCGAGCCATTGCCCTGGGCGAAGCCGCCGACCTGCGCCATCGCGGCGGCGCGGAACTGGCCGACGTTCACACGGTACTTGAATGCGGAATTCGAGCGGGTGTCTTCGGTGTTCCCAGTGCCGGCGGTCGTGCCGGAGTAGCCGATTGGCGAGAATGCGTAAGAGCCGCCCATCGGATCGTAGGCGTTGACGCCGTCGAGGTCCAAGGTGTTCTGACGCCCGAATGTCAGCGTGCCGAACGTCACGTTGCTGAGGCCCGCAAAGACCTGCGAATTGAACAACTGGCCCGCGCGGCTCGAGTCGCCGTTCGCCGACTGATACTGAAGCTTGGTAAGATTGTTGGTCCACTGGGACCCGGGGCCGTTCGCCAGTTCCAGCGAATACGGATCGAACCCCACTTCGGCCTGGCCGACGATCGACCACCCGTAAGCGACCTCTTCCTTGATCTTCACGCCGATGTTCGACTGGCTTAGACCGTTCGGCGCCAGGCTGTAGAGGTTAGGGTTGCCGGCCTTGCCGATCAGATAATCGAGGCCAGTGGGATATTGGCTGTTCAGAGGCGCGCCGAATTTTTGATAGCCGACGCCGACGTCGACCGTGCCGTAGAAGGTCACGCCGCCCCAGCTCAACGGGCAGGCGGTCATGACGAAATCCTGTGCGCTCGTGCAGGACCCCACAGTCATCGGAGGCGCGGGCACAGCCGGCTTCGCGGTTGGCAGATCGGCAGCCTGCGCGGCGGTCGCCAAGGCGATGCCGGCGCTGCCGGCGAGAAGAAAGCGCTTAACCCTATTCATTTTGCCGCCCCGTATTGGATTTGGAGTGTAGTTTCCGACGTGTCGTCCGACATCTGCTGTCAATGACCTGGCCGTTCGTTTCTAGCTGAATAGCCGGGGTAAAAGCTGTAGTGTTTTAGCAACACTTATTATGATTTATTTGAAAGGCAGTTTATTTACTGTGACAATGCACTGTCACAGCAAAGTATAATGTGAAAGTATTGTGACAAAGACGTATGTCATCTTAGTGTCGTAGCTGTGAACACCGAAATATGGCTGCGAAGCGGGCTCGACGCTGGCAGACTACTTTGCAAGCCCGGTTCGCAATGCCGAGGCGAAGGTCGGCCTTCAGGTTGCAAAGCAAGCCAGGTCGAAGGTCGCCGGACGATCCCGGAAGGACCCGGATCGGTTGCGCCAGCGCGCGAATTCGAGGGCAGGGGAAGCTTCCGGTTTTGGAGCGGCGGGACGGAAAGCGCGGGGTCCGCAGATCGCCGGCGCAATGACCCTCAGAAATAGCCGCGGCTGGATCGCCTGCGCCGGGTCGGTACCACCGAACCCTGTGACGCCGAGCGCTAGTTTCCTAATCCCTGAATGACCGGATCGACCCGGGCGGCTGGCGCAGAGGCGGCCGCGGAAACGCCCGATGTCGTTTCGAGCAGTTGTTTCAAACGTTGATTTTCGGCTTCCAACGCCTTTAGGCGCGCCTCGAGGGCCGGCCGGTTGCGTTGCAGCCGGGACTTCCAGCGGTAGAAGGTTCGCAAAGTCATTCCATGACGCTGGCAGAGAACCTCTGGAGATTCTCCGGCCTCGAATTCATCCAATATGGCGCCGATTTCAGCGTCGTTAAATTTGCTGACAAAGGTCATACAAGATCTCCAGAATTCATATTGAGAATTATGACCTGCTTTATGACAGTGGGGTGACATGTTGTTGTTTGGAAGAATAAAATTATATTTATAAATTATTATTTATAAAATAATTTTTAGAATACGATACTAACGATACTAGGTTTCGCAGGGCGAGAGTTCAGTCCTGCAGAATCGGAATCGCAAAAAGCGATCGAGGCGAGTGCGTCTGGCCCCGGCGCCGGGCGGGTCTCGTCGGCATGGGCGGCGGCTCACCCAAGCGCCAGGGGTCGCCGCCAACCGAGAGCGCAGCGGGCGAACACCTGGTTTCACTTGCAATCGCCCTCACGCCGTCGTCCCGTCCTCCGTCACGGTCCGCCGCCGGGTCGGTTCACAATCTTCCCTTCCATCGCGTGCGCGACGATTTAGGCTCAAGATCGAGAAAACTGACGGAAAATCGCTCAAGCGGCGACCGAGCGTCCGGGAAGGCCGCGCCCGGATGCCTGGGGATGGTCATCCGACGAGCGGCAAGTCAAGACAGTTAAGCGCCCCGCAAGCCGGGGGCCTTGCGTTCTGAGCCCCCGAAACGCGCGGGGTCGCAGCGAACTCGCCGCGGACCTCGACCCTGAGGCGGCCGTCCTGCGGAATCAAGCACATCGGCAATCGTCAACAGTAATTCCGGCTTGAAAACTGCCGACTGCGGAGTCAATACTGGGAATGTGGGTTCGCTCGGCGCGGGAGGGGCGAGATGACGCTGCAATCAACGAAATTGCCCCAAATTTCAACGCCGAGACCACCGAGGGAAAAATCAATTTCCATGACTGGATCGGCGATCATTGGGCCGTGCTGTTTTCGCATCCCAAGGATTTCACCCCGGTCTGCACGACCGAACTCGGCTACATGGCGCGGATCAAGCCAGAATTCGACAAGCGCGGCGTCAAGATCATCGGGCTCTCCGTCGACCCGCTCGACCGGCATCCAACTTGGGCCGCCGACATCAAGGAGACGCAGGGACACGCCCCGAACTATCCGATGATCGCGGATGTCGATTACAACGTCTCCAAGCTCTACGGGATGTTGCCCGCGCGGGTTTCCGGCGATCCGACCCAGCGCACCGCAGCCGACAATCAGACGGTGCGCAATGTGTTCGTCATCGGCCCCGACAAGAAGATCAAGCTCATCCTCGTCTACCCGATGACAACGGGACGCAACTTCGACGAAGTGCTGCGCGTCATCGACTCCCTGCAACTCACCGCTAAATTCAAAGTTGCGACCCCTGTGAACTGGAAGACTGGCGAGGATGTCATCATCGCAGGCTCGGTCACCGACGAGCAGGCCAGGCAGACCTATCCGCAAGGCTGGAAGTCGCCCAAGCCCTATATCCGAATCGTGCCGCAGCCTAGCTAAAGGAACCCTTTCCCGTCAGTCGGCAGAGATTGGGGGCCACCCGTGATATTTCGCCAGCTGTTCGATCAGGCGTCAGGCACCTATTCTTATCTGCTGGCCAGCCGCCGGGGCGGCGAAGCGATGATCATCGATCCCGTGATCGAGAAGGTCGATCGCTATCTCCAGCTCATCAAGGAGCTGGACCTGAAATTGGTGAAGGCGGTCGACACGCATCTGCATGCCGATCATATCACGGGCCTTGGCGCATTGCGCGACAAGACCCATTGCATCACCGTCATGGGCGAGCAGACCAAAGCCGACGTCGTCTCGATGCGTCTCAGCGACGGCGACAAGCTCATGATCGAAGGGCTAGCGCTCGAAGCGCTCTAGACGCCAGGCCACACCGACGATTCCTATAGTTTTGTCATGTTGGACCGAGTGTTCACGGGCGACACCTTGCTGATCCGCGGCACGGGCCGGACTGACTTTCAAAACGGGGACCCCCGGCAATCCTATAAATCGATCTTCGGCCGGCTTCTGAAACTGCCGAAATCGACGCTCGTCTTTCCCGCCCATGATTACAAAGGCGACACGGTTTCAACCATCGGCGAGGAGAAGGCTTTCA
>CAWEID010000011.1:0-18038 GCA_963809055.1 uncultured Pseudomonadota bacterium
ATCGTTGCCGTTCTGGCGGCGACCCCTGAGTGACAGCTTGCCCCCCACTCCGGACGTTCGCACCCCTAATCCCAATTGGCGGGACTGGCCGAATTCGGACCGGCCCCTTTGAGCAGTTAGTAACGGCTAGGCGACATTGGACTTCCTGACGGGTCCAGATTTCCGTTTTGACGGCGACCGCTCATCGTTCAGACGAAACGTCCGAAGCTTTCACGCGCTGCGGCTGTTGCAAAAGCTGTCGGGCGGCGGTTAGCATGCGTCCGAGGTGGATGGGTGATCTGGTCATCTGGGGATTTCGTTTAATGTTTGGTGCCGCAATGAGGGGCGGGCCGGACGAATACAACCTACTGAAAGGTTCGATCATGAGCAGGGTTCGAAATGTTTTGCCCGCCTTCTTTTCAGCTGCAGTGCTGATCGCATCCGTGCCATTTTACCCCACTTCGCAAGCCATCGCGCAAACCGCCGCTACCCCTGAAGCCAAACCAGCAGCAGGCCTGGCTGATCCTTGCGAGGTCAAGGGCGACAGGAACTGGCGCGGCAACGCCTTTTACGAAATCCTCTTCATGAACCGCGACGCCAAAGGGCCCGGCGGGCTAGGAACTATTACAACTCTATCGGAAATACCTTTGACGCTTCCAACGAGGAGATCGACAAGCGCTTCCTAGCTCTGGATGCGGACAAGCTGAAGAAAGAATACGGCACCGACGGGGTCCGCTTCAATGGCCCGCGGCGTTTCGTGGCGAACGGCTTCTCCGGGATAGCCTTCGATGGGTGCAAGAAAAGGATGATCGGCGGGATCCCCTTTTCCCTGTATGGCACATTCGCAGCCCCGAGTTTCGAGGGGTTCATGACCGGCACGGAACCGCCCTATCACGTGCTGGTCTCTAAGCGCACCAATGCCTTCTACTTCAACGCCGGCGAGCAGGTGCACGAGTTGGTCACGCCGGAGGGAGAGGTCTACACGATGTTCAGTCTCTCCCTGAGAGTGGACCCAAAGAACACCATCGAAAACCTGCCAACCCTCGACAAGCGCCTGACGCTGCCCGCGGGATGGACCTACAGGGTGCGGACACTGGACAAGGATTTGGCCCTGTCGTCCACTTACGACGCTGACCCGCCCAACACAATCGTTCTCGACCAGTTCGAGGACAACTTCCAGCACAATACCGTCAAGTAGTGGTGGGCCTGCCGGGCGGCGACGCCAAGTGGTAGCCGCCCGCCTTGCTCTTGGTGCCCGACCTCAGCGCCTCTGCGATGGATTTATCGAAGTGAGGATCCTGGATTGTCGCTGATTGTCGCGATCTCCATGCGATCACCCGACGGGATGCGGACATCAAGATGCGGTGTCCGCATTCGCGCTATCCTCGAATGCTCCGCGGCGGCGGGATTGGGCGCCATGCCGACGACTGCTCATGCCGGAAGTCGGGCCGATCTCGACTAAGTCATTCCCAAACCCGCCCTTCCTTCAGTAAACGTAGCGGGTCTAAAGCATGACGCGGTTTACATGGAAACAAGCGCTCCCGGGTTGTCATCCCCGCGAAGGCGGGGATCCATTGTCCGCGCACGGTCCTACAACGCTGGATCCCCGCCTTCGCGGGAGTGGCTGCATTGCAGCGCGGGAGAATTTCGCGGCCTTGATCGCTCAGGCGCAGCATCGGGAAAAGCCGCGCAGCAAGGCGGCGGCGGATTAAAGCATGACGCATTTACGTGGAAACAAGCGCTCACGGGTTGTCATCCCCGCGAAAAGCGGGGATCCATCTTTCCGCCGCACGGTCCTACGACGCTGGATCCCCGCCTTCGCGGGGATGACGTTGCAGGACGCGCGGGAGAGACCCGCGGCCTTGATCGCTCAGGCGCAGCATCGGGAAAAGCCGCGCGGCAAGGCGGCGGCGGATTAAAGCATGACGCATTTACGCGGAAACAAGCGCTCAGGGATTGTCATCCCCGCGAAGGCGGGGATCCATGTTTCCGCCGAACGGTCCTACGACGCTGGATCCCCGCCTTCGCGGGGATGACGTTGCAGGACGCGCGGGAGAGACGCGCGGCCTTGATCGCTCAGGCGCAGCATCGGGAAAAGCCGCGCGGCAAGGCGGCGGCGGATTAAAGCATGACGCATTTACGCAGAAACAAGCGCTCAGGGGTTGTCATCCCCGCGAAGGCGGGGATCCATCTTTCCGCCGCACGGTCCTACGACGCTGGATCCCCGCCTTCGCGGGGATGACGTTGCAGGACGCGCGGGAGAGACGCGCGGCCTTGATCGCTCAGGCGCAGCATCGGGAAAAGCCGCGCGGCAAGGCGGCGGCGGATTAAAGCATGACGCATTTACGCGGAAACAAGCGCCCAGGGGTTGTCATCCCCGCGAAGGCGGGGATCCATCTTTCCGCCGCACGGTCCTACGACGCTGGATCCCCGCCTTCGCGGGGATGACGTTGTAGGACCAGCGGGAGAGACGCGCGGCCTTGATCGCTCAGGCGCAGCATCGGGAAAAGCCGCGCGGCAAGGCGGCGGCGGATTAAAGCATGACGCATTTACGTGGAGACAAGCGCTCACGGGTTGTCATCCCCGCGAAGGCGGGGATCCATCTTTCCGCCGCACGGTCCTACGACGCTGGATCCCCGCCTTCGCGGGGATGACGTTGTAAGTGATTCCGTTAAAACGGAGCGTGCTCTAGCTCCGTATTCTGCCATCAACTCCACAGCAACTCGCACAAGCCCGGCGTTGCCTTCTGCGGGTCTACCCTTGTCAACTCGAATATTGTCTTCCAAGCCCGTGCGTACCGCGTCCGCCCCACGAGCAAGCGCCCAGCCCTGCCCCGCGCGCCTCGCGGACTTTTTCGGCGCTCGTGAAGGTTTTCGCGCGGTCGCCGGCGCGCCGCAGCCTAGCGGCGCCCGGCGCGCTCAGACGCGCCAATCTTAAATTCGCATCATGGCGAAAACGCCGCTCGCGCCGGGGAAGCGCGAATGGGTGACGGCGCCCCGGACGATCGTGTCGGCGCCGAGCGCCCCGTGCGCCGTCATGACGCCCGCCAATCCAGGGTTGTTGGTGTAGGAAGTGCGGCAGGTCAGGTCGACATTCGGCCCGTTGGCGACGCCAACCAGCGAGCAGGCGCCGTTGGGTCCGTGGCAGGGCCCGGCGATCTGGTCGCCGGTCTGGGCGAGATCGCAGATTTGGGCGAAACTCATGAACAGGCGTCCCGCGATGATCTGGCCGCTCAGGCTCCATCTGCCGGAAAAATCGGGTTGCTGAGCCTGGGCGCAACGCGGCGCCGCTGAAATCGTCAGCGCCGTCAACGCGAAAACATAGCTGGCGAATTTGTAGCCGCGCATCGTCAAAACTTTCCTTCGACCAAGGGAAGGCTAGGCCGAATGGCAACATTTCGCAATCGTTCCCTTGGCCTTCGGCCGCGGCGCGACGCTTTGCCTGCGTCGGGCCGACGAAGGGATCGGGGCGGAAGCGGAAGTCGCCGCGCCCGGGCGCGGGGCGGATCGCCGGAGTTGGCGACCGGAGGGCGGACGCCGGCGCCCCGCTGGAGACGGCATGGGAATCAGCGGCTTGCGAAACAGCGGCTTGCGAATCCGCGCGCTGGCGTCGCGCGGCGCCACGCATTAGCCTCGCTGGGTCGCCCGACTCGGGCGCGGCTCGCGGGGGAGGCTTTGATGGACGTCGTTGCGAGGGCGAAGGCGATCGTTTTGACGCCGAAGACCGAATGGCCGATCATTGAACAAGAGACCGCCGACACAGCAAGCTTGTTCAAGACCTACGTCGCCTATCTCGCCGCCATTCCCGCGGTCTGCGGCTTCATCGGCATGTCGGTATTCGGCGTACGGGCGCCGGGGTTCGGCATCGTCCGCGTCGGCTTTTTCGCGGGATTGGCCTCCGAGATCGTGCATTGGCTCCTGACGTTCGTCATGGTCTACGTGCTGGCGCAGGTCGCCGACGCCCTGGCGCCGACATTCGGCGCCCGCAAGGACAATGCGCAGGCGCTCAAGCTCGTGGCCTATGCGTTCACGCCGGCCTGGCTCGCAGGCGTGTTCTACTTGATCCCAGGCCTTCGGCCGCTCGCCATCCTCGGCTTCTATAGCCTGTATCTGTTCTGGCTCGGCGCGCCCGTTCTGATGAAGGCGCCCGAGGACAAATCGCTCCTCTACACCGCGGCCGTCTTCGTATGCGGCATGATCGCCTTCATCGTGATTTCCGCGATCGCGGGCGCGTTCGCGCAGGCCTTCTGACGACGCTCCGCCGGCGGCTCCTTCGGGACGCGCGACGCGATCGCGCGGTCGCTGGGCTCGCCAGGGGGCGCAAGCCTGGGATAAGGCCGGACCGCTATACGTTACGTCACCTCCAGCAGCGTCATGGGCCGTATATCTACGATGGGTCGGCAGGCGCCGCAGCGGAATCGAAAACATCGTGTCGAATATGCAAATACAACTTTTGATTTACATCATAGCGTTTTTGAACAAGACTGGCCTTGTTTGAAGTTGCTTATCGGTTTTCGCTTGTCGATGACTCGATCGCGGCGTAGCGGTTCGCGCATGGGTCGGCGCCCTCAAAGGGTGGGATAGTACAATGGACTACGCTCGAATAGTCGAACATCTTGAACTCGCATTGATCGAGCTCGAATACGCCACGGCCGATTTTGCTCATCGCAAAGCGTCGAACGGCAGCGCATTGGAATTGGTCGATCTCGAGACGGTGCGTGTGAAGATGAATGCGGCCAATCGCGCAATGGAACTCGCCATCGAGCTTCTGGGCGCTCAGCACGCCTGCGGCGGCGAGCTCTCAGCCGCAGAAGCGCACGGCTAGGCGCGGTTCGGCCACGACGTCAACCGCCTCGCACGCGCGAGCGATTTCGCGGACGCGAGCCGAGAGGCAGGCGAGTTCCGAGCCCAGCACAAGTTGAGCCGCGGGGTCACAGCCTCCCATCGCTTCGGCCTGCAGCGTCGAAATCGAAATTTCGATCATGTCCAACAATCGCTTGGCTTCGGCAATCGTATCGGCGCGCGACGTCGTGTCCTTGGGATGCATTTGCCCTGCCTTCTCAATTCTTGCCCTCGAAATTGAGCAATCAAATCAGCCGGTCGCCAACCTTAACTGCAAATGAGACAATATTGCGGATTTGTTTCGAGGGCGTAAAGCATTCGCTACAAATCGCTGATTACGTTATTTACAATACACACAGAAAATTGGCGACCTCTGATAGCCTATTCACGGAATCGTGAAGCGCCGCAATCCTCAATTCAATATATCGCCGCTATAGATTTTTTGCGCGGCCTCTCGAATACACTGGCGTAGCCATCTCAACGCGGGATCGTGGGCCCGCGGCGCGAAGCCGACGAGGGTCAAGGTCATCGTGAGGTCGGCGAAGGGCGGTTCGACGAGCGCGAGACCGAAGCCTTCGCAAAATCGCCGCGCCAGCGTCGCCGAGAGGGTGGTAACACAATCGGTCGCGCCGACAGCCGCGAGCGCGGCGAGGAAATGCGGCGTCCGGAGCGCCACGCGGCGCGTCACCCCCTCGTTCGCCAGCCACGCGTCGACGTCCGATTCGTCGTCGCCGCGAATCGTGACCATGACGTGGTCGAATTCGCCGTAATGGGCGGCCTTCCATGTCCGCGCCTCGGCGGGATGCCCGCGGCGCAGCACGAGCGCCAGCCTGTCGCGCGCGATCGGTTCGCTGAACGCCCCGGGCGGCAGAGGCGTCGCGGCGGTCGCGAAAACGAGGTCGAGTGAGCCTGACTCAATTCGTTCGCGCAGGTCCGGGCCATAGGCCTCGAAGCGCAGTTCGACCCCGGGAGCCTCCGCGCGGACCCGCTGCAGCAGGACCGGCCCCAGCAAAACGGTGTGAATGTCGGCGCCTGCGATCCGAAACTCGCGTCGCATTTGAGCGGGTTCGAACGAGGGTTCGCGATAAACGCCGCCAAGCGCGTCCAACGCGGCGGTGAGGGCCGGCGTCAACGCGATCGCGCGCGGCGTGGGCGCCAATCCCCCGGGAACGCGCACCAGCAGCGGATCGCCGATCGCCTGGCGCAGTCGCTGCAGGGCGCGGCTCATCGCGGGCTGACTTAGTCCGACATCCTCCGCCGCGCGCGTGACGTTGCGCCGCCTCAGCAGCGCTTCGAGCGCCGGCAGAAGATTGAGATCAAGGCCGGCTAAATTCACTTGGCGCATGATCCAAATATAAACAATGCATTTTGAGCATATGCAAGCGCGAGATAATGATGGGCGACGAAACCTCTGAGGCGGATATGGGCGAGAACGTTACGGTCATCGGCTATGGGCCCGTCGGCAAGGCCACGACGCAATGGCTGTGCGCGCGCGGCTTTGCCGTCCGCGTCGCGCAGCGCAAGGCGCCGCCTTCCCTGCCGGCCGGAGCGAGTTTCCATCCTTGCGACGCGCTCGACGCCGCCTCGGTGCGGACGGCGGTCGCGGGCGCGTCCCAGGTCGTGCTTGCGATCGGCTTTCCCTATTTCGGCGCGGTCTGGAAGGACGTCTGGCCGCGCGCGATCTCGCATGCGATCGAGGCCTGCGCCGCGGCCGGCGCGCGGCTGGTCTTCTTCGACAATTTGTACATGTACGGGCCCCGCGACGCCCCGCTGACCGAGACGACGCCGCTCGCCGATTACGGCGTCAAGCCGGCCGCGCGCGCCGCGGCGACGCGCATTTGGATGGCGGCGAGCGAGGCCGGGCGCCTGAAGGTCGCGGCGTTGCGAGCGCCGGATTTTTACGGCCCCGGCGTCGGTCTGTCCTGGTTCGGCGATCTCGGCTTCGGCGCCCTCGCCAAGGGCGGGGCGGCGACGATCATCGGTTCGCCCGACACGCCGCACGACGTCGCCTATGTCCCCGATTGCGCCCGCGCTGTGGCGGCCTTGCTCGAGGCGCCCGACGACGCCTTCGGGCAGGCGTGGCACGCGCCCTGCGCGCCGACGCGAACTCCGCGGCAGATTTTCGAACTCGGCGCGGCGGCGCTCGGCGTCGCGCCGCGCATCCGGGCCATCCCGCTCTGGGCGCTCGGCGCGCTTGGTCTGTTCGTTCCCGAACTCCGGGAAGCTCGCGAAATGCGATTCCAGTGGGATCGCCCCTATCGCGTCGACTCCAGCCGTTTTGCGACGCGTTTCGGCCTGCCGGCGACGCCGTTCGAGATCGGCGCGCCGGCGACCGCGCTGTCGTTCAAACCCGCGCGAGCGGCGAACTGACCTGTCGTTGGCGACGTAAGCGGATATGATACAAGGCGGGGCGTCCGCCTTGTCCAACCCACATATCCTGATGGCCCCTGCCCGGTTTACGGCCCGCTATGTCCAGTCGATCGCGCTTGTCGAGGCGGGCGCGTGGGACGCTTGCGCCAATCCGCCGGGATTGAGCGAAGCCGAGGCGTGCGGCGAGCGCTACAATCCCTTCATTTCGCATGCGTTCCTGGACGCGCTCGAACAATCCAAATCGGTCGGCGGGCGCACCGGCTGGGCGCCGGCGCATGTGCTGGTCGAGGACGGCGCGGGACGCCTGGTCGCGGCGGCGCCGGCCTATCTGAAATCTCACAGCATGGGCGAATATGTCTTCGACCATGCCTGGGCGCAGGCCTACGAGCGCGCCGGTCATAGCTATTATCCCAAGCTGCAGGTCGCGGTTCCGTTCACGCCGGTCACCGGCCGGCGCCTCCTGGTCGCGCAAGGCGCGCCGCCCGGCGCGCGTCAGGCGCTGATCGCGGCGCTCCGGGGGCTGCGCGAGGCGACCGAGGCCTCTTCGATCCATGTCACTTTCGCCGATTCCGCCGATGCGGCGGCGCTCGTCGAAGCCGGCTTTGCCGAGCGCACCGGCGAGCAGTTTCATTTTCTCAACGAGAACTACGCCGATTTCGACGCCTTCCTCGCCGCCCTTGCCTCGCGCAAACGCAAGGCGATCAAGCGCGAGCGGCGCGATGCGCTCGGCGACGAAATCGCGATCGATCTTCTAAGCGGCGCCGACATCAAGCCCGCGCACTGGAATTCATTCTTCGCGTTCTACATGGACACCGGCTCGCGCAAATGGGGCCGTCCCTATCTGACGCGCGACTTCTTCGACCGGATCGGCGCGACGATGGCCGAGCGCATCCTGCTCGTGATGGCGCGGCGCAACGGGCGCCATATCGCCGGCGCGATCAATTTCCTCGGCGCGGATGCGATTTATGGGCGCAACTGGGGCGCGATCGAGGAGCGCCCGTTCCTGCATTTCGAGGTCTGCTACTATCAGGCCATCGAATTCGCGATCCGTAACGGCTATAAACGGGTCGAGGCGGGGGCGCAGGGCGAGCACAAACTTGCGCGCGGCTATCGCCCCGTCGCGACCCATTCCGCGCATGAATTCGCCGATCCCAGGTTTTCCCAGGCGATCCGCGACTACCTGAGCCGGGAGCGCGTCGCGGTCGACGAGATGATCGCGGATTACGAAGCCGGCCTGCCGTTCCGCAAGTCGGACGCGCCCGCCGAAAGCTGAGGGAGATGGTTTTGACGCACGCGTACGACCCCAACAATATCTTCGCAAAGATCCTGCGCGGCGAGGCGCCCTGCGTGCGCATCCACGAAGACGAAGTCTCGCTCGCCTTCATGGACATCATGCCGCGCGCCGACGGCCACGCCCTGGTGATCCCGAAGACGCCCGCGCGCAACCTGCTCGACATTTCGCCGGAAAACCTTGCCCGCTTCATGCCGGCGGTGCAGCGCATCGCGCTCGCGGCGAAGGCCGGCCTCGCGGCCGACGGCATTTCCGTGCAGCAGTTCAACGAAAGCGCAGGCGGGCAGATCGTATTCCACCTGCATTTCCACATCCTGCCCCGCTGGCACGGCGTCGCCATGCGCCCGCCCGGCGGCCCGATCGCCGCAGCCGAACAGCTCAGAGTCGCCGCCGCCAAGATACGGGCGGCGCTCGCACGGTAAGGCGCGCGCCGCCGCCAAATAGCGGCGCGACCCCGGCCGCGCAATGCGGCGGTCACGAAAAAGCCGGGCTCGAGGAGCCCGGCTGAACGGTTCGGAGAGAACCTTACGCGGCGGCGGACTTGGCGGTCGGCACCGACGAGACCGTCTTCAGGATCTGCGAAGCGATCTGGTAGGGGTCCCCTTGCGAGTTCGGGCGGCGATCCTCGAGATATCCCTTGTAGCCATTGTTGACGAAGCTGTGGGGGACGCGGATCGACGCGCCGCGGTCGGCGACGCCGTAGCTGAACTGATGGATCGACGCCGTCTCGTGCTTGCCGGTCAGACGCATGTGGTTGTCCGGACCATAGACTGCGATGTGATCCTCGCGAGCGGTCTCGAAAGCCTCCATCAAGGCCTCGAAATATTCCTTGCCGCCGACTTCGCGCATATAGGCGGTCGAGAAATTGGCGTGCATGCCCGAGCCGTTCCAGTCGGTGTCGCCGAGCGGCTTGCAGTGGAACTCGATGTCGACGCCGTATTTCTCCGTCAGGCGGAGCAGGAGATAGCGGGCGATCCACATCTCGTCGGCGGCGCGCTTCGAGCCCTTGCCGAAAATCTGGAATTCCCACTGGCCCTTCGCGACTTCGGCGTTGATGCCTTCATGGTTGATGCCGGCGAACAGGCAGAGTTCGAGATGCTCCTCGACGATCTTGCGCGCGACGTAGCCGACGTTCTTGTAGCCGACGCCGGTATAATACGGGCCCTGCGGGGCGGGATAGCCGGCGGCGGGAAAGCCGAGCGGGCGGCCGTCCTTGTAGAAGAAATATTCCTGCTCGAAGCCGAACCACGCGCCGGGATCGTCGAGGATGGTCGCGCGGGCGTTCGAGGGGTGCGGCGTCTTGCCGTCGGGCATCATCACTTCGCACATGACCAGCGCGCCGTTCTTGCGGCCGCCGTCGGGGAACACCGCGACCGGCTTGAGCACGCAGTCGGAGCTATGGCCTTCGGCCTGCATGGTCGAGCTGCCGTCGAAGCCCCAGAGCGGCAGCTGCTCGAGGGTCGGGAACGCGTCGAAATCCTTGATTCTGCGTCTTGCCACGCAGATTCGGGACCGGCTTGTAGCCGTCCAGCCAGATATACTCGAGTTTATACTTCGTCATTGCGCTCTCTCATCCCTTGATGATGCGAAGTTTGAGGAAGTTCCGTTTTCGTCCGGAAGGCCCAGGTCGCCCCCGCCGCCGACGGCTGAGCGCAATTACGCATAATGCATGCCAGATGCCCCGCCGACAGGCCGCTCGAGCGTCGAAATCATCATTTTCAGCGGCGGCGTCCGATTCCGCCGCCGGGCGGGCCGACCCGGAATAGCGGCGGCGTCAAGCGCCAAGAATTCATGCCGCCATGGCGCCAGCGAAAGAAGCAAAACGCAAATTGCTAATAATGTAAGCAAAACGTTTATTAAGCGGAGGCGAAATCCCGCAAAACTGTGCTAAAAGCAGCAAATCGACCAATTCGGGTCGAAAAATCGGGAGAATAACGCCATGAATCAGGATTTCATCGCCCAACAGCCAAGATTTATCAATTTCCGCCGCGCGGGCGTGTCGGACGGCGGACCCCGAACGAGGCTAAATCCACGATTTCGTCTCATTCAGGACAAGCCTCCGAATTCGCTTATAGCGGCGCCTGGTATCACGAAGCCGCAATCAAGAGACGACCGCAACCGTAAGGGCTAGTTATATTTATAACTACTAAATTCGACGACGTTATTTCTTGTACGACCTGCTCGGGGCAGACGGCGTTCCGAGCAAAGCGCGACGCCCTCGCCCGACCCTTGGACATGTTTGAACAATATTTGAACTGCGTGGCGCCTACGAATTGTTCAAAGCGATCAATAATTAAGCGTTTGCGCATTCAGGCGCCGAAAATCGACCAGCCCATCCGCTTGGTCGAGCATCTCCAGCGCGATACGGCCGAGATGGGAATTGCCGGAGGCGTCGAGACCCGGCGACCAGACTGCGATCGACGCTTTTCCCGGCGCGATCGCGAGAATTCCGCCGCCGACGCCGCTCTTGCCCGGCAGGCCGACGCGATAGGCGAATTCGCCCGAGCCGTCGTAATGGCCGCAGGTCAGCATGATCGCGTTGATGCGCCGCGCGCGCTCCGGCTGGACCACGGAAGGCCCGTGGCGGGATTGCGCCCGCCGTGGGCGAGAAAGCGGCCGGCGATCGCGAGTTGCCGGCAGGACATCGCGATCGCGCAATGGTGGAAATAGACGCCGAGCGTGAAATCGACGGGGTTGTCGAGCACGCCGAACGACTTCATGTAATGGGCGAGCGCAAAATTGCGAAAGCCGGTGCGCTGCTCCGAGTCGGCCACCGCCTTGTCGATCTTGATCGTCCGGATCGTCGGCCAGAAAACGCAGGAAGCGCAGGATTTCGCCGAGCGCCTCGCGCGGCTGGTGGCCGGAGAGGATGACGTCGGTGACGACGATCGCGCCGGCGTTGATGAAAGGATTGCGCGGCACGCCGCGCTCGCGCTCGAGCTGGACGATCGAATTGAACGGGGTGCCCGAGGGTCTCGCCCAACCCGCGTCCAGAGCCGGTCGCCGACCTTGCCGAGCGCCAGCGTCAGCGTGAAGACCTTCGAAATGCTCTGGATCGAGAACGGCTTCTCGCCATCGCCGCCGCCGCGACCTGCCCTCGGCGTCGGCGACCGCCAAGCCGAAGGCGCTGGGTCGACATGCGCGAGTTCAGGGATATAGGACGCGACCTCGCCGCGATCGCGCGCGCCGCATTGCGTCGGCGATCTCTTTGACGACGGCGTCAAGTTGGGGCAAAGGCGGCTCCCTGCGTCGGGCAGGCGCGGCAAACGCGGAACAAGCGGAAACGATATCCTCTTAGTTTGCCGCGCCCGGCTCTGACGCCTCCGGCGGCGCCGTGCCGCCGAGCCCCAGCGAGCGCTGCACCATCGCCGAATCCGTCCAGTGCCCGAACTTGAAGCCGACCTGCGGGAGAAAGCCGACCTGGCGGAAGCCGAAGCTTTCGTGGAGCCGAGCGAGGCCTTGTTGGCGGCGTCGATATAGCCGATCATCTGCCGAAAACCCGCCGCCGCGCAGGCGTCGATCAGCGCCGTCATCAGCTGCCGGCCGACGCCGCGGCGCAGATGGTCGTGGTGGACATAGATCGAATGCTTGACCGTATAGCGATAGGCCGGGCGTTTGCGGAACGGCACGGCATAGGCGTAGCCGATCACGACGCCGTTCTCCTCGGCGACGATATGCGGCAGCTTGCGCCGGTGCATGGATTTGCGGCGGCGCTTGATGTCTTCGGCGTCGGGCGCCTCGATGTCGCCGGCGTAGCGCGGGATCGACGCCCTTGCGGATGTGATGCAGATAGATCGCGAGCATCGCCGGCACGTCGGCGTCGCGCGAAGGGCGCACGATGATCGGCTCGAACCTCGGGCTCCGCGGCGCTCATCGTCATCCCGTCCTTCCCTCCCGAATCGTTCCGCCTCACTCGCGCACGACATAGGTATAGAAGCGGATTGCGCCCGTCGCATCGACTTCGCGATAGAGGCCCTGGATTTCCGACTCGAAGCCCGGGAACAGGTTGGACGCGCGCTCGAACGCCTTGAGATAGTCGATCATCGGCCGCGCGCGCTCGTCGAGCCGCTCGCCCGGCACGATCGTCGCGATGCCCGGGGGATAGACGACGAACAGCGTCGTCGCGATGCGGCCCTCGATCTCGTCGATCGGCAGATAGTCGACATTGTTGCGCACGAGATGGCGCGCGGCCTCGCGCGGCGTCATCGCCATATCCGGCAGGTGCTCGGGCGCGAACTGCGCCTTCTGCAGCGCGCTGACGCCCGCCTCGCGGAAAAAGGCGTGCATCTCGCCGCAGAGGTCGCGCAGCCGCCTGCCGCTGGTAGCGCGGCGGCCGCTTGGCGACGAATTCCGGCATCACGTCGTCGAGCAGCGCGTTTTCGTCGTGCAGCCGCTTGAACGCGACCAGCGCGGAGACGAGCGTGCCCGCCTTGCTCGAATTCGACGCCGGGGGTCAGCAGGAACAGCAGCGAATTGAGGTCGTTCTTCTCCGGCACGACGCGGTTTTCGCGCAGATATTGCGCGACCACCGGCGCCGGAACGCCGTGCGCCTCGTATTCGCCGGTCTTGCGGTCGAAGCCCGGCGTCAGCAGCGTCAGCTTGGCGGGATCGGTGATCGCGAAGCCCGGCTCGAGCTGCGTGAAGCCGTGCCAGGCCGCGCCCGGCTTCAGCGCCCAGTAGCGCGGATCGCGCGCGAGCAGGTCGGTCGAGAGGCTCTCCCACGGCACGTTGTGCGGGCGCGCGTCGCTGGCGACGTCGGGAATCTCGATGCGGTCGGGCACGAACGGATCGAAGAACCAGCGCCGCGCCGGATCGCGCTCCTTCTCCTCGAACTCGCGCCGGACCGCGCGCAGCTTCTTGCGCAGCTCGATGCCGAGCCGGATCGTGTCGTCCCACAGCACTTCGCCCGAGCGGCCCTTCATCATCTGCGCGCCGACGTCGAGCGAGGCGAACAGCGGATAGAACGGCGAGGTCGAGGCGTGCTGCATGAAGCCTTCGTTGAAGCGCCGATGCTCGACGCGCCGGCGCTGGCCCTTGATGTGGCGGTCCTTCATGTGGATCTGCGAGGCCTGCGAGAAGCTCGCGAGCTGCTTGTGCGTCGATTGCGTCGCGACGATGCCGGGCGAGGTCTCGCCCAGGCCCTTCAGGCCCATGGCGAAGCGGCGCTCGTAGAGCGGGTGGAACTTCATGAAGCCCGCCCAGGCCTCGTCGAACAGGATGTAGTCGCAGAGATGGCCGATGCGCTCGACGATGCTCTGCGCGTCGTAGATCGTGCCGTCATAGGTGCATTGCTCGATCACCGCGACGCGGAACGGCCGCTCGCGCTTCCAGGCCTCGGGGTCCTTGACCAGCGGATTGGTGCGGATGCGCTCGCGGATCGCGCTCTCGTCGAACGCGTCGGGGCGGATCGGGCCGATCAGGCCATAGGCGTTGCGGTCGGTCGACAGAAGATCGGCATGCCGCCGCTGATCAGCAGCGCGCCGTGATGCGCCGCCTTGTGGTTGTTGCGGTCGAACAGCACGAGATCGCCCTCGGCGACGAGATTGGTGAGCACGATCTTGTTCGAGGACGAGGTGCCGTTGAGCACGAAATAGGTCTTCTCCGCGCCGAAGATCGCCGCGGCCTCCTTCTGCGCCTGCAGCGCCGGGCCTTCGTGGGTCAGCAGGTCGCCGAGCTCGAGCACGGAATTGTCGAGGTCGTCGCGAAAGATCGCCTCGCCCAGATGCTCCATGAAGATGCGGCCGATCGGGCTGCGGTTGTAGAAGATGCCGCCGTTGTGGCCGGGGCAGGTCCAGAGCTGGTTGCCCTCCTCGGCATAGTCGACGAGCGCGCCGAAGAACGGCGTCTTCAGCGTCTCGGCATATTGCTTGAGGCGCGAGACGAGGTTCTTGGCGATGAATTCCGGCGTTTCCTCGGCGAGGAAGACATAGCCGTCGATGTAGTCGAGCACCTCGACCGGAATGTCCTCGAAGCGCTTGCCGCGCACGAGAATGACGATCGGCATGTCGAGGCCGCGTTTGCGCATCAGGTTGATGAGCGAGGCCGCCTTGCCCTCGATGCCCTTCTTGCCCCAGTCGACGACCATGCAGCCGATCGCCGCGTCGGTCTGCACGGCGATCTCGGCGTCGTCGACGCGCCGCGCGCGCACGACCTGGAAGCCCATGCGCTCGATGGCCGCGATGATCTGGCTGACGCGCAGGCCCTCGAGATCGTCGGCGTCGAAGTTCGGGGCCGAGAACAGGAAGGTGAAGCGTTGGAAGTAGTTCATGGCGACGACGCCCGCGAGGGCAGCGGACGGTCAGATCGCCCGCCGGGTCTGCTGAGACATCACGCCCATGACAGAAACGTGACAGTGGGGGAAGCGGAGTCGATTTTAGGGTCGCCGGGAGACGCTGGCGGGGGGACCGCGCCGCGAACATCAGAACACCGCGTGGTCGCCGCGATCGAGCTGGCCTCGCCGCGATCAGCGCGCGTAGAAGTCGAACAGCGTCTCGCGTCCCGGTCGAGGGCGTCGCGTCGGCGTCGTAGCGGCCGGTCGCCGGATCGAGGACCAGCATCGATTCGGTCGCGTAGTAGCGGCCGATGCGCGCCAGTTCGGCCTTGTCGCGCAGCGCGGCGGACAACCGCCCGAGCGTCGCAGCCGCCGATGATGGCGTCGAGCAGCCGACCGGCACGCTGCTGGAAGCGCGGCGGCCGGCCCAGCAGTGCGAACAGCTGCTCGCCCTGCTCGCGCGGCGTGATCGCCGGGCCCGGGCCGCCGATCGGCAGCATGCGGTTGCAGCGGCGCGGGGTCGTCCAGGCAGTCGGCGAGATAGGCGGCCGAGATCGTCGTCGCTGATCGGCTTGCAGGCGGTGAGCGTGCCGTCGCCGAACACCAGGAACGGCTTGCCCTGCCTCACGCGCTCGACCTGGCCGCGACAGCGACTTGAAAACGCGGTCGGCCGCACGATCGAATAGGTCAGGCCCGAGGCGATCAGCGCGCTCGAAGGCGAGCTTGGCCTGCTGGAAGGCGAGCAGCGGCTTCTGCACGCAGATCGCCGACAGCAGCACGAAATGCGCGACGCCCGGCTGCCTCGCGCCGCGGCCAGCGCATGCAATGCGCCTCGATGATCGATCGCCCAGGCGTCCTTGGGCGCGCCGGTGCGCGAGGCGAGGCAGGAGACCAGGGCGTCGAAGCGCTCGCCGCGAAAGCCGTCGCGGCGCCAGCGAGGCGGGGTCGGTCGCCGTCGCCGAAGCGGACGTTCGGCGCCGGCCAGCACGCTTGGCCGCGTCCTCGGCGTCCATGGTGCCGCCGACGCCCGCCGCGGCCGCACGAAGACAGACCACGTCGTGGCCGCGCGCGACCAGGGCGCGCGCCGTCGCCCGGCCGATGGTGCCGGTCGCCCCGAGCAGCAACAGTTTTTTTGGCGTTGGCGACAAAGCGGAATGCGCGCACATGATCCATCTGAGCCCTAGGCTGCGGCTTTAGCATAGCCGGCGCGCCGCTCCCTCGCACGCTGCCGCCGCGACCGGAGTTACGATGAGGCCGCGCTCTGCGCCTGCGGGCCGGGTTGGCGGATCTGCGCCCGGTTCGCAGCGCGCGTCCTCATTCGCGGCGCGCCGCATCCTGCGCCCGGATCGGGGCCATGGCGACGAGGGGTGTTTTCGGAACTGACCAAAGATTGCGAAGTCCGTCGAAAAGGTCGGCGATCGCCCCGCCAGCCCATCATCGCGAAGGCTTGGCAATGAGGGCGCCTCAGCGGCTACGGCCGTTTGAGATCCGGATCATCAACGAACTGATCGCCATGACTGCGAAAAAGAGGATCGTCCCGGACACAGCGCCATGGAGCGGGATTCGGATCAGAGTGCCGGTGCGATCGCCTTCGAAAAAGTCGAAAAGCCCCATAAGAAACCCGCAGCCGCCGCCGATTGCGACGAACACCGCGGCCACCGGCGACCAATAGGCCACATCTGATCCTGTCATCGAAGGCCTCCGACACGGCCGCCCAATCTTGACCCGCGAGCGGCAAAGCGGCCCGAACTTGCGCCGACAATCCCGCTTGTGGGCGCTTCACGCTTCTCTATTCATGCATCAAGTTCTCGTATCCGGCTACCGTAGATAGCGCCTGTAGTCAGTTCTGGCCAGTTGAATATTCGCCGGGCCGGCGCCGTGAGCTCTCAATCGAGTGGACAGTCTTGTCGGGTTGACAGACCCGGGCTCGGGCGCGTCGCTCGTACGAACTGCCCCCACGCAGGGGGCCGCAATTCGGCCGCCGCGTCACGGGCCCAGTCGTTTCAGACCTGCCGTTGTCGGGGGAACTCGACCCAGACTCAAGACTGTGGCCTGCATCCCATTGGCGCGTTCCGGGGTTCCGCCTAGCCGCTATTGCGGAGCGAAAGCGGCGCGATGCGCCGGACTGTCAAACCAACCGCCCTGCCCGGCATCCCGCCCCGGCGCTCCCGGGTCAGCGCCGTTCTCCCCGTGCGAAACGGGGAGAAGGAACCTCGCGGAGCGCTTCGAAATTTCTCCCGAAACGCTGCGCGCGCGAAGAACTCATTTCATTTTGATTCCGTTCTCGGCGCGATACTTCTTGAAGATGACGTCGATCGCCTGAATGACTTTCTTGTCCTGGTTCGCCTTGCAATATTCAATCACCTCGTGCTCGAGGGTCATCGCGCGGTCAACCTTCATCATGTGCTTCTTGCCGAGGCCGTTGTACCAGCCGCTGTACCAAGTCGTCAGGTGGTCGGCATCCTCCTGAAAAGTGTTAGCTAGCTGCGCGCAGGTCAGCTTCTGGACGTCGATATAGCCGTCCTTGTCGGCGTAGGCCGTAAGGTCGACCGGATCGGCCTTGGCGGCTCCCGCCGCGGCGAGCGTCGCCGCAATCGCCATCATCGCAAACTTATTCATCAGTCTTTCCTTCCCAGTATTTGGTGTTGGTTGATTACCGAGCCATTGGCCTCGGCCCCCACGCCCGTAAAAAACCGGGCGTGAACCTGTGCTTTTCTCCGGAGATTTGCAACTGCATTTCGCTCGTCCTCGACAGCTTTGAGGGCGAATCCGCGTTGCCCGGGTCCCGACGGCTTTATGTCTCGCGTTAATCCTGTTATTCGGGTGCGGGAACGCGGCCTTGACGAGACCGCAGTTCGACGCAACGCCTTTGAACTCAAATGATAAATCAGCATCAGGGGAATTCGATGATCACGAGACGTCTATGGATTGCCGGCGCCGCCTCCTCGGTTTCGGCCGCGGCGATGCCGGTTCCGGAGGCGGCGGCGCAGATCCGCCCGGCCAGGCTTTTTCGCCGCGAGGGACATAGCGGAAGCCGGCTATGTCTTCGGCCTGCCGCTGGTGATGAACTACGCGGTCATGTATCGATTTCGTGACCGACAAGACTTCGGGCCAGTACAAGGCGCCGTTCAACGTGCTGAACAACGACGCCAACGTTTTCACCTACAAGGACACGGCGGTCGTCACGCCCAACAGCGACACGCCGTATTCTTTCGTGCTCGATGGATCTGCGCGCCGAGCCGTTGGTGATGTCGGTTCCGGCGATCGACGCGCATCGCTATTACTC
>CAWEID010000012.1:0-10267 GCA_963809055.1 uncultured Pseudomonadota bacterium
TGAGAACGGCAAGCCGGTCGAGGCGACCCAGATCGTCGTCTCGCATCAGCACACCGACGAGAGCCTCACTTCGCAGGACGTCGAGCGGATCGTTCGAGCCCTATGTGCTCCAGGCGCTGCCGCAGGGTGGATCACGGCAAGACGGTCTGGCACATCAACCCGACCGGCAAATTCTACATCGGCGGCCCCGACGGGGACTGCGGACTGACCGGCCGCAAGATCATCGTCGACACCTACGGCGGCGCGGCCCCGCATGGCGGCGGCGCGTCTCGGGCAAGGACCCGACCAAGGTCGATCGCTCGGCCGCCTATGCCGCGCGCTATCTCGCCAAGAACATCGTCGCCGCCGGGCTCGCCGATCGCTGCACGCTGCAGCTCTCTTATGCGATCGGCGTGGCCAGGCCGCTGTCGATCTACGCTGACCTGCATGGAACCGGAAAGATCGACGAGGCCAAGCTTGAGACCGTGCTGATGGAGATCATGAACCTCTCGCCGCGCGGCATCCGCGAGCATCTCAAGCTGAACAAGCCGATCTATGCGCGCACCTCCGCTTACGGCCACTTCGGCCGCGCGCCGGATGCAGAGGGCGGGTTCTCCTGGGAGAAGACCGACCTCGCCGATCAACTGGCCCGTCTGGCCTGATCGCGATCGAAGACATGGCGCCCTCGGAATCGAGCGCCGCGCCCGAAGCCGTCAAGCGTCGGGCGCTTTACGGACGCAGCAAGGGCAAGACGCTCCGGGCCTATCACGCCCGGCTCGTCGCCGAGCTGCTCCCCAAGGTCGAAGTGGACGTCGCGCGGCTGGCCTCGCCGGCCGAACTGTTCGATTTCCGCCGAGCGAACTCTGGCTCGAGATCGGCTTCGGCGGCGGCGAGCATCTGGCCGCGCGAGCGCGCGAAAACCCCGGCGTCGGGATCATCGGTTGCGAACCCTTCGTCAACGGCGTCGCCAAGCTGCTCGCCGCGATCGACGATGAAAAGCTCGAAAATATCCGAGTGCGCGCGGGCGATGCGCGATCGCTGATCGAGGCGCTGCCGGCCGCAGCCTGTCGCGCATCTATGTTCTCTATCCCGACCCCTGGCCGAAGCGCCGCCAGAACAAGCGCCGCCTTATCGGCGCCGAAATGATACGCGAACTGGCGCGCGTCGCGAAGCCGGGCGCCGAGGTCCGATTCGCGACCGACATCGACGATTACGCGGGCTGGGCCTTGGTGCGCTTTCTCTCGTCTCCGGACTTCCAATGGCTCGCCCACAGGGCCGACGACTGGCGGCTGCCGTGGCTCGGCTGGGCGCCGACCCGCTACGAAGCCAAGGCCCGCGCGGCAGGGCGGGCGGCGGCCTATCTGACCTTCCGAAGGCGGGAAAATGCGGCCGGCCCTGGCCACCCTTCCAATTCGTAAATAATTTTAGGCTAGTCTGGCCGGATTTCGCTGCTTCGAAGGATCGACATGTCCGACAATCTCGACCGTCGCACCGTCCTCAAGGGCGTCGCCGTCTCCGCGGTCGCGCTCGGCTCCATCGGGGAAGCTGTCGCCAATCCCGGCGAGGCGCTGACCTATGACGAGCCCAAGCCCTTCTCCTATGATCTCTTCAAGGCGCGGGCGCGCGAACTTGCCCATGCCCCCTACAACCCGCCGCCGCGCCCCGCGCCCGAGGTCGTGCAGAAGATCAATTACGAGGAATGGGGCAAGATCCGGTTCCGCACCGAGGCCGCCCTGTTCGGCGACGGACCCGGCCGCTTTCCATTCATGTTCTTCCATCTCGGCCTGTTCTTTCAGAAGGCGGTCGACATGCACGTCGTCGAAGGCGGCATGTCGAAGCGGATCATCTACGAACAAGCCTATTTCGATATGCCGCCCAATTCGGTTGCGAAGCAGCTGCCGCAGGGCGCGGGCTTTGCGGGGCTGCGCCTCCAGGAGGCGCGCGACGGGGCGCTCGACTGGCGCAAGAACGACTGGGTCGCCTTTCTCGGCGCGGCCTATTTCCGTGCGATCGGCGAATTGCGGCAATACGGGCTGTCCGCCCGCGGGGTCGCGCTCGACGTTGCGGTCGCCGACCGGCCGGAGGAATTTCCGGACTTCACCAATTTCTACATCGACTCGATGCAGACCGACGACACCGTGACGCTGTACGCGCTGATGGAAGGCCCGTCGATCGTCGGCGCCTATAAGTTCGTGATGCAGCGGACCAAGGCCGTCATCATGGACATCGAGACGACGCTGTTCACCCGCGCCGCGGTGTCTCGCTTCGGCATTGCGCCGCTGACCTCGATGTACTGGTTCTCAGAGACCAAGAAAGAGACCGCGATCGACTGGCGTCCCGAAGTCCACGATTCCGACGGCCTGTGCATGTGGACCGGGAGCGGCGAGCGTCTCTGGCGCCCGCTCAACAACCCGCCCCGTATCATGGTCTCGGCCTTCTCCGACAACAACCCGCGCGGCTTCGGACTTTGCCAGCGCGACCGGGTGTTCGATCACTATCTCGACGGCGTCTATTACGACCGCCGTCCGACCTTGTGGGTGGAGCCGCTGCCGAGCGCGCAGAGCGAGGGCTGGGGAAAGGGCTCGATTCAGCTTTGCGAAATCCCGACCGACGACGAGATCCATGACAATGTCGTGGCGATGTGGGTGCCGGAAAAGCCGGTGCCCGCGGGCGCCGAGATCGAACTCAACTACCGGCTCTACTGGGTGGCGGACGAGCCGTTCCAGCCCAAGCTCGGCCGCGGCGTCGCGACCCGCCTCGGGCGCGGCGGCCAGCCGGGCCTGCCCCGGCCGAAGGGCGTGCGCAAGTTCGTGGTCGAATTCCTAGGCGGCCCGCTCGCCACGCTCCCCTATGGCGTGCGGCCCAAATGGTCACCTCGGCCTCGCGCGGCTCGCTGCAGGGCTACCACATCGTCGAAGCCGTGCCCGACGGCGTGCCCGGCCACTGGCGCGCCGAATTCGACCTCGCGGTCGAGGCTGGCGACCCGGTCGAAATGCGCTGCTTCCTGCAGTCGGGCGGGCAGACGCTGACTGAGACCTGGATGTTCCAGTACCATCCGTTCTGACGCAACGTGCGAAAATTGCGGGCCAGGTCAATACGGCCGCACGCCCTGGACCGCCAGCAGCAATGCGGCGCAGCCCGCGCTTGCGGCGGCGAGCGCGCTGTACCGGCTCTGTCTCCGTATGGCTCGCAATAGCGCGGCCAAATCGCTGTCCGATGTTTCGCTTCCGGTGCGGCTCCGCATCTCCGTCGCGATCTCCGCGGGAGCCAAGTCCAGCGCCGCGATGAACCAGAAGGCGGCCGAGACGAGGGCGAAAAGCGCGCCCAACAATTGCAGGCCGCCCAGAAAATTCAACAAGGCGTCACCTTTAAAAATGTCTTCATTTTCTATGTCGTGTTCGGCGCGATCGTTGGAACCGCCGAACACGAATTTATTACGTCGCAGGAATGTTGTAAACAAACGGTTTTCGCGACATAGGTTGGCGGGCGCCGCCTGTCGCGCGAACCTCTAAGCGACCTTTCGACCGCCGTCGCGCTGGCGAACGTCTGAGGCGCGCAACGAGGAAAGGGCTCGCTTGAAGCCAAGATCCGATTTGGCCCGCGTCGTGCTTGGAATCGACACAGCTTGGACGGCCCACAATCCCAGCGGCGTCGCGCTCGCCGTCGAATCCCGCGAAGGATGGCGCCTCGCCGGCGTCGAGGCGTCCTATAGCCATTTCCTCGCTTTGGCGCAGGCCGGGCCGCGCCCGGACGGGCGACCGGCTGGGGCTCTGCCAGAGCCCGAACGGCTGCTCGACGCGGCGGCAAGCCTGGCCGGGCGCCCGTGGATCTTGTCGCGGTCGACATGCCGATGGCGCATTCGAAGATCGAGCAGCGGCGGCCGAGCGATCTTGTAATCACGAAACTTTACGGCGGCCGAGGCGCCGCGACGCATTCGCCCAGCGCCGTGCGCCCCGGCAAGATCAGCGACGAACTGCGGGAGAGTTTCCGGGCCGCCGGCTATAGCCTGCAAACCGGCGCCGGGCTCGAAAAGGGGCTGATCGAGGTCTATCCCCATCCGGCGCTGATCGCGTTTCTCAATGCGCCCTACCGGCTCGAATACAAAGCGGCGAAGACGCTGAAATACTGGCCCGAAGCCGCGCCGGCCGAGCGGCGCGCCAGATTGCGGGCCGTCTGGCGAGGGATTGTCGACGCGCTGGAGCTTCGGATCCAAGGCGTGAAGGACGCGCTGCCAATGCCGCCGGAGACGCTGCCGATCGCGCGTCTGAAGGCGTTCGAGGACAAGCTGGACGCGGTCGTTTGCGCCGCTGTGGGAATCGCGGCGCTGGAGGGCCGGGCGACCGCCCATGGCGACGAGGATTCCGCGATATGGGTTCCCGATTGAGCGGCGACGCGCTCAGGGCGAAAACGCCTGCGCCAGGATCGGCGCCAGCCGCTTCGCGCCGAAATGCGTGAGATGGCTGTCGTCGAAGAAATAGGGATGCTGCCCCTCGGCGACTTCGCAGAATTCTCGAGGCGGGTCGCCGCAGAAGAACGGATAGAGTTCGACGATGCGCGCGCGGCGTCGCACTTCGTCGTCCGAGAACAACAGCGTCGCCGCCTCGTTCTGACGACGGAAGTTCGAGAACGGCTCCCTTTCGTCTACCTGAAGCCCGTAGCGCGCTTTTCTCGCGAGGATCTCCGGCACGCGATAGGCCGAACTCGGCGTGCTTGCGAGGATGACAACTGGGCGCCTGCGGCGGCGAGTTCGTCCAGCGTCTCGATCAGATGCGTTTTCACAGCCGCTTGCGGCGCGGCGGCCCGCAGGTCCTCGGGCGCGAGGAACCCGCCTTCGCCCAACGCCTCCCAGCGCGCGTGCAGGATCACCAGCTTGACCCCGAAATGGCGTACGATCGCGATCAAGTTGTCATGCAAATCGCGGCAGGCGGCCTCGCTGCGGGGATAGCGCCCTTTAAGGCCGATGATCGGCAGGCAGGCGTTCGAGGCGAGCAGCAAGCCCGCTCGGCCGGCCGCGAACGCCGCGTCGCTGACGCCATAGGCGAGCGAGCCGGCGTGACTGTCGCCGATCAAGAGGAAGTCCGGCGTTTTGCCGGGCGCGCCCAGGCGGCAATCCTTCAGCGCGTCGAGCGCGCCCGGGCTGAGATCCTCGATGTCGGAACATTTGTAGAGCAGAGACGACTTGTCTCTGGCGTCGGCGAGGCCCTCGATCGCCGGCATCCGGCCGGGGAAGCCGCGGTAGACCGCAGCGGCCCTGCCCAGGGCGATCGCCGCAGCAACGGCGACGAGGGCGAGCGCGAAAACCGTCCGGCGCGATATTTTCGATCGGTCCCGGAAGGGCTGCTCGACGAATCGCCAGGAGAGATAGGCGAGCGCGAAGGTCGCGGCGAAGACCGCTGCGGCGACCGCAAGGCTCGGCTGGATGTCAAACCGAAACCTCGCGAAGGCGAGAAGCGGCTGGTGCCAGAGATAGGCGCTGTAGCTGACGAGCCCGGCCAGGACCAAAGGCCTGGCGGCGAGCGCTCGGCCTGCCAGGGTCTGGGCGGTTGCAAAACGCAGCGCCAGCGCGGTCCCCACGACCGGGAGGAGCGACCACAAGCCGGGCAGCGGCATGGCGGCGCTGAACGCGAAAAGCGCGAAAACGATCATCGCGAGGCCGAGCGCCGCCGCCGCTTCCGATCGCAGGCCGCCCTGTGCGGAAGGGTTCGACGGGGCGAGGGCGATCACGGCGCCGGCGCCAGCTCCCAGGCGCGCGTCGGCAGCAGGTAGAAATTGGCTTGCGGGTCGGCGTGCGAGGCCCATTGCGCGAGCGCGAGGCTGGCGGCGGATATCGCGATCACGACCCCGATCGCTATCCGCCGCGGCCATCGCACCATCGCCAACAGCAGCAGCGGAAATCCGACGTAGAACTGCTCCTCGACGCCGAGCGACCAGGTGTGGATCAGCGGGATCGTCGTGACATCCGAGTTGAAGTAATTGATTTCGCTGTTGAAAAATACATTCGAGAGGAACAGCGAGACCGCCGTCAGGCTGCGTCCGAAGTCGGCGAGCTCGGTCGGAAACAACCAGGCCCAGGCGAAAGGCAGCGACGCGGCGATGACGAGATAGAGCGCGGGAAAAATCCGCCGTATTCGTCGCTCATAAAACCCGAGGACGGAGAATTCGCCGCGAAGCATCTGCGAATGGATGATATTGGCGATCAGATATCCCGAGATGACGAAAAAGACGTCGACGCCGAGAAAGCCGCCGCTGAAGAGGTTGAAGCCGGCGTGAAACAGGATGACCGGCGCCACCGCCAGCGCGCGCAGGCCGTCGATTTCGGGCCGGTACTTGGCGTCTGGGTTCGCGGTCACGGGGCTTCGTTGGCGTCGGAAGGGCTCGGCGCCGCCGCTTCTAGGGCGTGTCGCTCCGGGAGGGAAGCGCCAAGGGGCGCCGCCCGCGCCTACTCGAATTCTGATTGACTTCGGCCGCCCTTCGACCTATACGCGCCCAGCTTCCAGGCGCGGCTCCGGCCGCGCTTTTGCTTTGCCGCGTGCGCGGCGGGGCGGGGGCGCAAGAACCAGCGGGGTCATTCCCGCGACAAGAAGCCGGCCGCGCGGGTCCTACCGCGAAGAGTCCGGGGGATATGGAGACACGAAAATGTTCGCAGTCATCAAGACTGGCGGCAAGCAGTATAAGGTCGCCGCCGACAACGAGATCACCGTCATGTCGCTTGAAGGCGAGGCGGGCGCGAAGGTGACGTTCGGCGAGGTGCTCGCGCTGTTCGACGGCGAGACGAGCCAGATCGGCGCGCCGCACGTCGCCGGCGCCAGCGTCGTCGGCGAGATCGTCGAGCAGGCGCGCGGCCCCAAGGTCATACGCGTTCAAGAAGCGCCGCCGCAAGAACTCGCAAGCGCAAGCGCGGCCACAAGCAGGACCTGACGATCGTCAAGATCCTCGAGATCTTACGGCGGGCGCCTGAGGCGTGGCGTAAGGACAAAGGTCGCGCGGGATTTCCTCGGTCGCCGGAATTGAATTATATACGCGGCGCCAATCCAGCGCGCTTCGCGCGCCGCGTCGGAGTTTGGAGCGGGTACATGGCTCATAAGAAGGCAGGCGGTTCGTCGCGCAACGGCCGCGATTCGGACGGGCGCCGTCTCGGCGTCAAGAAGTTCGGCGGCGAGCAGCGTGCTCAGCGGCAAGATCATCGTGCGCCAGCGCGGCACGAAATTCCATCCCGGCCGCAATGTCGGCATGGGGACCGACCATACGCTGTTCGCCACCGCCGCCGGCGCCGTCGCGTTCGAGAAGTAAAGTCGACGGCCGCCAATACGTATCGGTAGTCGCGCAAAACGCGGCCGAATGAACGGCGGGGACGAGACGAGACCCCGCCGCGGCGAAAGCCCCCGCGGACGGTCTCGAGCATCCCCCGAGAACAGGAAGGCCGAGAAAGTCCTTCCGAAAGTCCGGTAAGCCGAAGGCTTATGAAGGGGATGCGGGTCGCCGCATCTCCTTCGTCGTTTTGGGGCCCTGCAGCCGGCCCCTCGCTGGTCCGGAGCGGAAATGTTTCCCGATCTTGCCCGAGACGATGTCTTTCGCCTGGAGACGGCGAGGCTGTGGCTGCGCTGGCCGCGCGCCGCCGACGCGCCGGCGATCCACCGCTATTGCAGCCGCTGGGAAGTGGCCCAGATACACCGCCCGCATTCCCCATCCCTATCCCGCCGGGCACGCCGAGCGGTTCATCTTCGCCGCGCGCGAAGGCAACGCCTCGGGCCGCGACCTGACGCTGGTGATGACCCCGATCCGCGACAAGCGCGAGGCGATCGGCGCCATCAGCCTCGAAGGCGAGAGGCGCAGGACCGGCTGACGCTCGGCTATGCGCTCGCGCCCGAAGCCTGGGGCAAGGGCCTGGCGAGCGAAGCGGTCGAGGCGATGGTCGAGGCCGGCTTCGCCCTGACCGACGCGATCGAGATCGTCGCCAGCGTGCGCGTCGAGAACTCGGCCTCGCGCCGCGTCATCGAGAAGGCGGGATTTCAGTTCTCGGGCCGGGCCTGCAGGGCGCGCCGGCGCGCGGCGGCATGGTCCCGTGCGATCGCTTCGCCTGACCCGCGCGGCCTGGGCGCGCGGCGCGCCGCGCTGGCGCGCAGGCCGCCGTCGGCCAACGGGAAGGCGCCATGAAGTTCCTTGACCAGGCGCGCGTCTTCGTCCGCTCGGGCGACGGCGGCGCCGGCTGCGTCTCGTTCCGGCGCGAGAAATTCATCGAGTTCGGCGGCCCGGACGGCGGCGACGGCGGGCGCGGCGGCGACGTCGTCGTCGAATGCGCCAGCGGCCTCAACACGCTGATCGACTTTCGCTATCAGCAGCATTTCAAGGCCAAGACCGGCATGCACGGCATGGGCAAGAACCGCGCCGGCGGGCGCGGCGCCGACGTCGTGTTGAAAGTGCCCGTGGGCACGCAGGTCTTCGACGAGGACGGCGAGACGCTGCTCGCCGACCTCAAGACGCCGGGCGAGCGCGTCGTCGTCGCCAAGGGCGGCAACGGCGGCTTCGGCAACGCGCATTTCACCACCTCGACCAACCGCGCCCCGCGCCGCGCCAATCCCGGCCAGCCGGGCATCGAGCGCACGCTCGATTCTGCGCCTGAAGCTGATCGCCGACGCCGGCCTGGTCGGCCTGCCCAACGCCGGCAAGTCGACGCTTCCTCGCCGCGGTCTCCGCCGCGCGGCCGAAGATCGCCGACTATCCCTTCACGACGCTGCATCCCGGCCTCGGCGTCGTGCAGCGTCGACGAGCGCGATTCGTGCTGGCCGACATTCCCGGCCTGATCGAGGGCGCGCACGAGGGCCACGGCCTCGGCGACCGCTTCCTCGGCCACGTCGAGCGCTGCGGCGCGCTGGTGCATCTCGTCGACGCGACCGGCGAGCACGCCGGCGCCGCCTATCGCACCATCCGCCGCGAGCTCGCCGCCTACGGCGGCGGCGTCGCCGAGAAGGCCGAGATCGTCGCGCTCTCCAAGGTCGACGCGGTCGACGAGGCGACGCTGAAGAAGCAGCGCGAGCGCCTCAAGCGCGCGATGCGCGCCTACGGGCCGCCGCTCGCGGCCGGCGCCAAGCGCGCCGCGCCGCTGGAGCTTTCGGCGGTCGCGCGGCGCGGCGTGACGGAGGTCTTGCGCGCGGCGCTCGCCGCGATCGAGGCGGCAAGGGCCAGGCCTGCGGGCGAGGCGAAGGCGGCGGCGCTTTCGGCCTGAGATCAGCCCGCCGCGGACTTGACCCCGTCCAGCCGCGCCAGCAGTTCCGCAGGGTCGCCGGAAACGCCGATCTGCTTGACCCGGCTCTTGGCGCCGGAAAGCAATCGCACGCGCGAGCTGGGCACGCCCAGTCTCGCTGCGATAAGCGAGCAGAGCGCGTCATTGGCCTTGCCGTCTTCCGGCGCGCTGCGCACCCGAGCGAGCAGCACGCGCGCGCCGTCGGAGAGCGTCGCGACGCCGTCGATCCCGTCGCGTCCGCCTTTCGGCGTCAGACGGCAGGCGATGGCGACGCCATCCAGGGTCGCGCGCCAGGGGGCGTCAGTCACTTCGTCTCCTCGTCGGTCAGCGGGTGCAGGTCGCGCACCATCGCCTTGGCGCGCTCGTCGAGCACGTGGGTGTAGATCTGGGTGGTGGCGATGTCGGCGTGGCCGAGCAGGGTCTGCACGACGCGGAAATCCGCGCCGTTCTGCAGCAGGTGGGTGGCGAAGGCGTGGCGCAGGACGGGGGGCTCATTCGCGGCCGGCAGGGGCCCGCCGCCGCAGCCACAACACTTTCGAGGTCGCGCGCGAAAGCCTGGCGCGTGAGATGCCCGCTTTGCGTCGTCGGAGGGGAAGAGCCAAGGCCCGGCCGCCCGTCCCGGCGCGATCTCCTCGAGAAGGCCGCGATATAGCTTCATCGACGCGCGCGCGGGATTGGAGAGCGGCACGAGCCTTTCCTTGTCGCCCTTGCCGCGCACCTGGATCAGCGGCTCCTTGCTGCGCGCGGCGGATCTGGGCAATGCGATCAGCTCGGAGACCCGCAGTCCGGTCGCATAGAGCAACTCGATCAGGCACGCCATGCGCGCCGCCGCCAGCCGCTCGGCGGGCTTGCTCCCTGGCGCCTCCAGCCCCTCGCGCGCGACCCTCAACAGGCGCTCGACCTCCTCGACGCCCAGCACTTTCGGCAGCGGGCGCGCGCGGCGCGGGCCCTCGATCGCGAGCGTCGGATCGTCGCCGCGCCGCCCCTCGAGATAGAGATGCTTGTGGAACTGGCGCACGGCGGAGAGCCGGCGCGCGATCGAGGCGC
>CAWEID010000013.1:0-41742 GCA_963809055.1 uncultured Pseudomonadota bacterium
AGCCGTCGCCGTGAGATAGGGCGTCTGCACCAAAACATAACGGATGTCTTCAGCCCCGGCTTCGATGCCGACGGTTCCGTATTTTGCATCGACGCTCGTCGCGTTTTGCCCGGCCCGGTCATTGATCTGAATTTGCGTGTACGGCGCCAGGGAGATCCGCTCGCCGTCGCGCTTCAGTGTCAGCGAGCCATTTGGCATTGTGCGGACCCAGACGCCTTTCGGGATCGCGTCGCCGAGATGGAGCAGCGCCCAGCCCGCGAACTTCTGAACTTGAGCGTCCCCGTCGATGCCTGTGACTTTCCATTCTTCGGCCGACGCGCTCGAAAGTCCGAAGAAGAGCGGCATAAGTGCGGCGAAGACAAAACGTTGGAACATGGGACGCTCCAAACTACGGCGTCGATGGTAATATCACATAAAATAGACGTATAAAAGACTTTAGCTTAAATGCCATCCCTTAATGTTACCGAAGTCTTAACGTTGGGGCCGGCGCGTCTGGCGCCGTCGACGGCGATCTCGCCGTTGCCAGGCGTGCGTTCGATCAGATCGTCGAAGCCGACCTTGGAAGGCGTTGGCGCCGGCGGCCGACGTTTGGGAGTGGATGCGCCCATCGGCTCCGCGCCACCGAGACCAGCGGGGCCGAACCGCGCGCGGCCGGGCCTCGCGATCCCTACCGCCGTTGCAGGCGTGCGGCCGGGCTCGACCTCGATGGACTGAACTTTATTTCAGGGGCCGCGCCGGTCAGGCTGCGATAGCGCAAAACGAGCGCGGCAACGAGCAGCGCCAGGGTCATTCCGACGATCAACTCGATGCTCACGTAGGGCTCCCAGCGATACCAGCCCTCGTTGAAGAAGAATGTGTCGCGAATAAAGGCGCCGATCAAAGATCCGATCAACGCAATCAGACCATTGAGGGCGGCGCCAAAGCCGACGTCGCGCAGGATCAGGTCGAGAATTTTCCCGATCGCGAAATAAACGAGGAACAGGCCGAGGAACACTCCCCAAAGATATTGCGCTTCCATCCCGAACATGACCTTGAGCAGCGGCGCGGCTTTCGCCGCCTTCCGGAGCTTGATGTGCTTCGGAGCATGGGATTCGGCAGGCTTTGGCGCGCTCGCGGCCGCTGCCGCATCGGGCGCGCTCGCCTTGTCGGCGTCTTCGTCATCGTCCTTTTCGGCCCGCGCTTCGATGCCCTTGGCGGCGCCGGCGCCCGCCGCGGCGACGACCTTGTCGAGGCCTGACACGTCCACTTTTTTCCCGGCAGACCGCCGCCTCGCCGGCGGCCTCGGCGACCTTTTCCAAATTGCTGAAGTCGGCCTTTCCGCCGGCGCCGGTGGCAAGGCCCGCGCCGGCGGGATTTGCCCCTGAGGCGCCGTCGGGGGTCGCGCCTGAGGCGCCGGCGGTCAAATCGCTCGTAGGATTTGCGGCCACGTCCGCGGCCTCGGCCGCGATCGCGCCCAGGCCGGTGTCGGACAAGGGCGTAAGGGTGAGTTCCAGTCCTTTGCCGGCTACCGTGCTCTGTCCGGCGCGCACATCGGCCTTGACGTTGTTGGCGTTGTCCACAACCTCGACCAAGCCGCGGCGAACCGACACGGCTGAAGATTGGTCGTCGGTGCTGACGCCGAAAACCGTTCCCTTGACGTTTGCCGTCAGATAAGGCGTCCGCACAGTGAAATGTTGGACATTTTCGATTCTGGCCTCGACGCCGATCGTCCCGAATTTCTCGTCCACGCTGGTGAAGCTGTGGTGGAGCGCTCGTAGATTTCGATTTGCGTGTCCGGCGCCATGGCGATCCGCTCGGCGTCGCGTTTGAGTTCGAGCGAACCATCCGCCAGCGTGCGAATGGCCGCACCGTTGGGGACCGTGTCCCCGACATGAAGCGTGGTCCAAACCGAGCCTTTTTGCACCTTGGCGCGGCCCTCGATCGTTTCGACCTGCCAGTCCGCGGCCCATGCGCTCGAGGCCCCGAGCAGAAGTGGAAAAAGCGTGAGCAGTGCGTAACGCTGAAACACGAGGACGCTCCCTTCGAGTTGAGCGTCCTCTATAAAACAAGATTCATTTGTACAAAATTAATTGGTATAAAAGCTATCTATCACAGTTATCAAAACATTACCGTGGACGGCGGCGATTCCTTGGCGGATTGCGCGGCGCGAGGCTTCAATTCGCGCGCTTCCTCGCCGCGACGACGATCTCGGCGTTCCGGCCCGACAACTCGGCCAAATGATCGAACCGGCTTTCGAAGGCGCCGACGCCTGCGGTGGCCGACCTCAGTTCGACGATGAGATCGCCTATCTCCGCTTCGGGTATCAGCGCGCGCAGGGTCTCCCAGCCCTGCCAGCCCTCGCGCGCCTCGAAGCCGAGAATTTGGCCGCGCCGGGCCGTGACGAGAGCGCTGGCCTTGGCGAGCGCGTCGGAGGGCACGTAGATCGAGACCGCGAGCACCGGCTCGAGCAGGATAGGCCTCGCTTTCGGCAGCGCCTCGCCGAGGGCGAGCTTGGCCGCGGCGCGGAACGCCATGTCGGAAGAATGAACCGTGTGATACGAGCCGTCGATAAGGGTCACTGCGACGTCGACGACGGGAAAGCCCAGCGGGCCGCGCGTCAGCGCGTCGCGCGCGCCCGCTTCGACGGAAGAGAAATACTGCTTCGGCACCGTGCCGCCATGCACCTTCTCGGAAAAGGCGAAGCCTTCTCCCCGCGCGCGCGGGGCGACTTCTACCAGCACGTCGCCGAATTGTCCGTGTCCGCCCGATTGCTTTTTGTGTCGGCCGCGCACCGTCACGGCGTCGCGGATCGTTTCGCGATAGGCGACGGAGGGCTTTGTGGTCTCGACCGCGACGCCGAAGCGATCGGCCAGCCGCTCGGCGGTCACGCGCAGATGCATCTCGCCCTGGCCGAACAGTTTGAGTTCGCCCGACTCCGGTTCGTGCACGAACGCGAGCGTCGTGTCTTCGTCGGCGAGCTTGGCGAGCGCGGCGGTCAGCCGCACCTCGTCCTTGCGGTCCTTGACATGGATCGCGACCGATTGCGTCGGCGGCGGCGGGGCGACTTTGGCCGCGGCTTCCGGAGCGCTCTTGCCCTCGGCGAAACGTTCGCCGGTCGCCACGCTCTCCAGACGCTGGAATGCGATCGTGTCGCCTTCCTCGGCCCGCGCGACCTTGGAGGAGGTCGCGCCGGTCAGGCGCACCAGACCCGCGATGCGATCCTCGCCCCCGCGCGATCCGGTCACGCTGACGCCGTCGGCGAAGGCGCCGCGCAGCACCCGCGCCAGCGACAATTTGCCGCCATGCGCCGTGTGGATGGTGCGCACGACCTGAGCCAGATTCGCTCCCGCCGACTCCAGCTTGAGCCTATTGCGGGTTTGCGCGATCCCGGGGGCCTCATGACGAAGCGCCTTCAGGAGCCGTGTGACGCCGTGGCCCCCGGTCGCCGAGCCCATAAGCAGCGGTACGACATGGCCCTCACGCAATTCGCGCGCGAGATCGTCGAACACGAGATCGCGCGGCGGCTCGATGTCGCCGATCAATTGCTCCATCAGGGAGTCGTCGTAGTCGGCGAGCCGCTCGAGCATGGAATAGCGCGCCTGCTTCTCGTCGAGCGCGACGCCGACCGGCATTTCCATCACCTCGGAGGGCGCCAATTCGCGATAGACGAAGGCGCGCTCGAGCGCGAGATCTACGAAGCCGGTCGCGACGCCGTTCTCCCAGAGCGGGATCTGACGCAGCAGCAGCGGCGTGCGCGAAGCCGGCTGCAGCAGCGCCAGGGCCTCGCGCACGCCGCCGCCGGCGAGGTCGATCTTGTTGAGGAACAACAGGCGCGGAATGCCGAGTTCTTCGAGCTCGCGCATGATCACCTGCAAGGCCGGCGTCTTGCGCGGATCGGCTTCGCAGACGACGACGGCGGCGTCGCAGACCGGCAGCACGTGCCGCATGTCGTGCATGAATTCGACCGAGCCCGGGCAATCGACGAAAGTCAACCGGTCGCCGAGGTAGTCGACATGGGCGATGTTCGGCTCGACGCTCATCGCGTGCACGCGAGCCTCGGGGCTGGAATCGCCGACGCTGGTGCCCTCGCGCACGGAACCCTGGCGCGCCGCGCCGCCTCCGCGTGTGAGCAGCCCCTCCAACAGGCTCGTCTTCCCGCTCTGAAAGGGGCCGACGATCGCGATCAATCGCGGTCCGGAAATGCGGTGCTCGCCTGTAGGACCCATCGCTCCCATGGTCTCCTCCCGTCGATATCTTCCGTCGCTTCACCGCCCATGCTGGCAAGTCTCGCGTAACTGCGCAAGCAGGTTGGCGTCAGCCTTTCGGCCCGCAGAGTGGCCAAGCGGGCGCTGCTGCGATAGGACGGGCGCCGAAAGGAAGCGTCAGGCGACGGCGCGATCTAGGCATGCACGACAAGATCAGACAGGAAACGGAGGCGCTGGCCTCGGCGCTCGGGGGACGCTCGATCGTTCTCGTGGGGATGATGGGGGCCGGCAAGACCTCGGTCGGCCGGCGGCTCGCGCAGCGGCTTGGCCTGCCCTTCGTCGACGCCGACGCCGAGATCGAAGCGGGCGTCCGGATGACCATCCCGGAGATTTTCGAGCGTTTCGGAGAACCCTATTTCCGCGACGGCGAGCGCAAGGTGATCGCGCGCCTGCTTGACGAAGGCCAGAAGGTGCTGGCGACCGGCGGCGGCGCCTTCATGAACGCCGCGACGCGCGAACGCATCGCGGGCGCGGGCGTCTCGGTCTGGCTGAAGCCCGAATTCGAGGTGCTGCTCAGGCGCGTGCGCAAGCGCTCGAACCGTCCGCTTTTGCAAACCGCCGATCCCGAGACGACGCTGCGCCGGCTGCTGGAGGAGCGCAGCCCGACCTACGCGCTCGCCGACATCACGGTCGAATCGCGCGAAGGGCCGCATGAGGCGACGGTGGACGCGATCGTCGGCGCCTTGCGCCGGCGGATCGAGGCCGAGAGCGCGGCGCTGGCGCGCGGGCCCGGCGTGCGCGAGGTGCCGGTTGCGCTGGCCGAGCGATCTTACAAGATCCTGATCGGCGAAGGGCTGATCGCCGCCGCCGGCGCGCACATAAGCGAGTTCGCGCCCGGCGCGCGATGCGCCGTCGTCACCGATGAGACGGTCGCCGGGTTGCATCTCGACGCCCTGCTGAAAAGCCTCGACGCGGCTGGTCTCGCGTCAAGCGTCATCGTCTGCCCGCCGGGCGAGGCGACCAAGTCCTACGCCGAATTCGCGCGCGTCAGCGACGCGCTGATCGGCGCCCATATCGAGAGGCGCGATCTCGTCGTCGCGCTCGGCGGCGGGGTGATCGGCGATCTCGCCGGCTTCTGCGCGGCCTCGCTGCGGCGCGGCGTCAAGCTGGTGCAAATTCCCACGACGCTGCTCGCGCAAGTCGATTTCAGCGTCGGCGGCAAGACCGCGATCAATTCGCCGCTCGGCAAGAACCTGATTGGCGCCTTTCATCAGCCCTCGCTGGTGCTCGCCGACGCCAAGGCGCTCGATACGCTGAGCGAACGCGAGTTCCGCGCCGGCTACGCCGAGGTCGCCAAATACGGCCTGATCGACGACCGGGAATTCTTCGAATGGCTGGAGGCCCACTGGCGAGACGTATTCGCCGGCGGTCCCGCGCGCCACCACGCCATTGCGGTGAGCTGCGCGGCCAAGGCGCGCGTCGTCGCCTCCGACGAGACGGAACAGGGCCCGCGCGCGCTGCTCAATCTCGGCCACACTTTCGGGCACGCCTTCGAGGCCTTGACCCAATATGACGGGTCCCGGCTGGTGCATGGCGAGGGCGTCGCGGTCGGCATGGCCTGCGCGTTCCGCTTCTCCCGCGATCTCGGCCTCTGTCATGGCCAGGACGCGGTCCGGATCGAGAACCACCTCGCCGGCGTGGGCCTGCCGACGCGAATTTCGCAGATTCCGGGCCTTCGGCCGGATCCGGAGGCGATCCTGGCCGCGATGCGGCAGGACAAGAAGGTCGAACGGGGCAAGCTGACCTTCATCCTCGCTCGCGGCATCGGCCAGTCGTTCATCGCCAAGGACGTGCCGGAGCCGGATGTGCTGCGGTTCCTCGAGCGGGATTTGCAGGCGGCGTGAGCCGCGCTTCTACGGGCGCTCGCCGCGGCCGGCCGGGACGAAACGCCCGGCTGGAATTTCAGCGCAGGCCGGATCCGAAGGGCTCCAACGCGCCGATTTCGGGCTTCCGCGCGCCGGTTCGCCGCCCGATATCCATCGCGCCTATCGCGTTGCGCCCCGCAAAGCTCTAAATACCCGCCATGCCCGTCACCCTCGCCATCCCCGTCGTCGTCCTCTGTCTGATCGCCGCCGCCTTTTTCGCCGGCGCGGAAACCGCGCTAACTGCGGCCTCGCGGGCGCGCATGCAGGCGCTCGAGACGGGCGGGGACCATCGCGCCGCGCTCGCCAATAAGCTGATCGCAAAGCGCGGGCGGCTCATTTCGGCGATGCTGCTGGGCGGCCAGCTCGTCACCATCGGCGCCTCGGCCTATACGACCAATGTGCTGGTCGCCGAGGTCGGGGAGCGCGGCGTCGTCTATGCGACGCTGATCATGACGGCGCTTATCGTGATCTTCGGCGAGGTGATGCCCAAGACGATTGCGATCGCCTATCCCGACCGGATGTCGCTGCTGATTGCGCCGCTGGTTGCGTTCTTCGTGACCCTTTTCGGGCCCATCGTGAGCGCCGTCGAGTGGCTGGTGCGCGTTGTGCTGAAGCTCTGCGGATTCTCGCTGGTTGAGAACGATCCCGGCGTCACCGGCGCGGAGGAGCTGCGCGGCGCTGTCGACATTCTGCACCGAGAGGGCGAAGTCGCGCGCAGCGATCGCGACATGTTCGGCGGGCTGCTGGAACTGGCCGAAATTCCCGTTGGCGACGCGATGATCCATCGCACCAAGATGCGCACGCTCGACGCCGACCTGCCGCCGGACGAACTCGTGCGCGAGGTGCTCGCCTCGCCCTATACCCGCATGCCGCTATGGCGCGGCGATCCCGACAACATCATCGGCATGCTGCACGCCAAGGACCTGTTCCGCGCCTTCGCGGCCGCAGGGGGCGACGCCAGCAAGCTCAAGGCGGCCGATATCGCGCTGGAGGCCTGGTTCATCCCCGAGGCTACGACCCTGCGTGACCAGTTGCAGGCGTTTCTGCGGCGCAAAACCCATTCGGCGCTGGTGGTCGACGAATATGGCGTCGTTCTGGGCCTGATCACCCTCGAAGACATCATCGAGGAGATCGTCGGCGACATCAAGGACGAGCACGACTTGCTGGCGCAAGGCGTGCGCCAACAGCTCGACGGCTCGCTGATCGTCGACGGGTCCGTCACGATCCGCGACCTCAATCGCGCGATGGACTGGGATCTGCCGGACGACGAGGCGGCGACCATCGCGGGCCTCGTCATTCACGAGGCGCGCACCATCCCCGAGCCGCGTCAGACCTTTGTCTTCCACGGCTTGAGGTTCGAGGTGCTCAGGCGCCAGCGCAACCGGATCGCGGCGTTGCGGATCACGCCGATGACGGACCGGGAACTGCCGGCGGGCAAGGCGGACAAACCGAAACCCGCCAGTACGCCTTGACCGGAGCCCGGGACGGCGGCCCGCGTTGCCGCAGCCGTCGGCCTACCCTATATAGGCGGGCGCGATTTGCGCCGATTTCGAGGTTTCATGTCCTGGAATAATCAAGGCGGCGGTCCCTGGCGCTCCCCGGGGCAGGGGCCTTGGGGGCAGGGTCCCGGCGGTTCGTCCCCGCCAGGCGATCTCGAAGAAGCCATCCGGCGTCTGCAGCAGGGCTTGCGCGGCCTGACGCCCGGCGGTTTGGGCGGCTCGCCCGGCTGGCGCGGCGCGGCGCTCATCGCTTTGCTTGCGATCCTCGTCTGGCTCGCCTTCGGCACCTTCTATACGGTCCAACCCAACGAGGTTGGGCTCAATCTCGTGTTCGGCCGATACACCGGCAAGACCGCGCCCGGTCTCAACATGAACTGGCCGTGGCCGATCGGCAGCGTGGTCCATGTTCCGGTCGCGGACCAGCAGATCACCGAGGTCGGCTATCGCGGCGACGCCCGCGGCGCCGACAATCTCGCCGAGAGCCAGATGCTGACGGGCGACCAGAACATCGTCACGGTTCATTTCCGGGTCGCCTGGCAGATCGACCCCGCCCATCCCGAAGATTTCGAATTCAACGTGCTCAATCCGCGCGACACCGTGAAAGCGGTCGCGGAGAGCATCATGCGAGAGGTCGTCGGCTTGAAGACCATCGACGGCATCCTGACCAGCGACCGCAAGTCGATCGAGCCGGACGTGCAGGCCCGCATGCAGAAGGTGCTCGACGATTATCGCGTCGGCGTCCTGGTCAAGCAGGTGCAGTTGCAATCGGTCGACGCGCCCGCGCAGGTCATTTCCGCCTATCGCGACGTGACCGCGGCGCAGCAGGACCAGCAGCGCGCGGTCAACGACGCCGAGACCTACGCCAACCGGGTGGTGCCCGAGGCGGAAGGCGCGGCCGCGCGCATCGTCGCCGAGGCGAAAGCCTATCGAGAACAGACGATCCTCGAGGCGAAGGGTCAGACGGCCCGTTACGATCAGATCTACGCGCAATACAAGAAGGCGCCGGGCGTGACCCGAGAGCGCATGTATCTGGAGACCATGGAGCGGGTGCTCGGCGCGATGCCGAAGACGATCCTCGATTCCGGAGGAGGCGCGGCCCCCGTGCCTTATATCGCCATCGACCCGCAGACCGGCAAACCGGCGGGAGCGGCCAAATGAGAAGTCCGCTTCCGCTCTTGATCCTGGTCGCGGCCGTCGTGATCGTGCTCGCCTCGATGTCGCTGTTCACCGTCGACCCAACCGAACAGGCGCTGGTGTTGCGCTTTGGGCAGCCGGTGCGCGACCTGATCGGCTCGCCGGGCCTCTACGCCAAATGGCCGTTCATCGACAATGTCGTCTATATCGACAAGCGCATCCTCGCGCTCGACAACGAGCGGCAGGAGGTGCTGGTGGCCGACAACCAGCGTCTCGAAGTCGACGCCTTCGTGCGGTATCGCATTGAGGACCCGCTGCTTTTCTATCAATCGGTGCTGAACGTGCAAGGCGCCAATTCGCAGCTGGGCGGCATGTTGAACTCAGCGCTGCGGCGCACGCTCTCGGAGGCTTCGATCAGCGACATCGTGCGCAACAGGCGCGACGCGCTGATGGCCGATATCCGCGATCAGGTGAAGAGCGGGGCCAAGCGCTTCGGCCTCGACGTCGTCGACGTGCGCATCAAGCGCGCCGACCTTCCGGAGGAAAACTCCGAGGCGGTTTTCCGCCGCATGCAGACCGAGCGCCAGCAGCGCGCCGCCTCCTATCGGGCGCAAGGGTCGCAGCAGAGCCAGGAGATCAAGGCCGAGGCCGACCGCAAGGTCACGGTCACGATCGCGACCGCGCAGCAGCAGTCCGAACAGATCCGCGGCGAAGGCGACGGCGAACGCAACCGCATCTTCGCCGAGGCCTATGGCGCCGATCCCGAGTTCTTCTCCTTCTATCGCTCGATGCAGGCTTATGAAACCGCCTTCAAGAACGATGCGCGGGCGATCCTGAGCCCGAAGTCGGACTTCTTCCGCTATTTCTCGACGTCCACGCCCGTCGCTCCTGTGGCGGCCGACGCGCCGGCGTCCAAATGACCGGGGTTTGAATAGATGCACGATTTCGGCGCCGCTATTGGCCTGGTGTTCGCGATCGAGGGGCTGCTGCTGGCCGGCTTCACCGAACCGATGCGCAAGCGCATGGCTGAGGTCGCACGCCTCGATCCGACCCGCCTTCGCGGCGTAGGGATCGGCGCTGCGGTGTTCGGCGTGCTGATCGTCTGGGCGGCGCGCAGTTTCGCGGGCTAGGCGGCGCTCCGCCGCGCCCGCGCCCAGATTGGCCCGTATTGCCTTGAATCGGTAACAGGACGATATACGGCCACGAGACACGAAAAGGACGACCTGAATGCGTTTTGATCTCGCCTCGATTTCGCTCTCGCGCCGGCCGGCGCGCGCCTCCGCGCTCGCTCTCGCGATCGTGGCCGGCCTTGTCGGCGCCCCGTTGGCGTCCGCGACATCGGCCTTCGCCCAGGCGCGTCCGACCAACCTCGCCGATCTCGTCGACAGCGTCGCCGAGGCGGTGGTCAACATATCTGCGACCCAGACCGTCGAGGAGAAGCCCGGCGAGGGCATGCCGGATCTGCCCAAGGGCACCCCGTTCGACGACATGTTCGAGCAGTTTTTCAAGAACCACGGCTTCAACGGCGCCCCGCGCACCCGCGCAAGTCCTCTTCGCTCGGCTCGGGCTTCGTCATCGATCCCAGCGGCATCGTGATCACCAACAACCATGTCGTCGGCGACGCCAACGACATCGTCGTGATCTTCACCGACGGGCGCAAACTGAAGGCCAAGGTGATCGGCAAGGATTCCAAGGTCGACGTCGCCGTCCTGAAGGTCGAGAGCGACAAGCCGCTGAAGACGGTCAAGTTCGGCGACAGCGACAAGGCGCGCGTCGGCGACGGCGTGATGGCGGTCGGCAATCCGTTCGGCCTCGGCGAGACCGTGACGGCGGGCATTCTCTCGGCCCGCAACCGCAATATCGACAGCGGCCCCTATGACGACTTCCTGCAGACCGACGCCTCGATCAACAAGGGCAATTCCGGCGGCCCGCTGTTCAACCTGCAGGGCGAAGTCATCGGCATCAACACCGCGATCCTGTCGCCCTCGGGCGGCTCGATCGGCATCGGCTTCGCGACGCCGTCCGCCACTGTCGTGCCGGTCATCGAGCAGCTGCGAGAAGTTCGGCGAGACGCGGCGCGGCTGGCTCGGCGTGCGCATCCAGCCGGTCGATGACGGCATCGCGGAGAGCCTGGGCCTGGGCAGCGCGCGCGGCGCGCTGGTCGCGGGCGTCGACGACAAGGGTCCCGCCAAGCCGGCGGGACTGCAGGCAGGCGACGTGATCGTCAAGTTCGACGGCAAGGAGATCAAGGAGTCCCGCGATCTGCCGCGCCTCGTCGCCTCCATGCCGGTCGGCAAGGAGGTCGAGGTCGTCGTCATGCGCAAGGGCCAGGAGATCACCAAGACCGTCACGCTCGGCCGGCTCGAGGACGGCGAGAAGCAGATGGCCAAGGCCGACGAAGACGCCGCGCCCGAGAAGCGAGTCGAACGCGGCCGCCAAGGCGCTCGGCATGGCGCTCGCCCCGCTCAGCGACGAGGCGCGCAAGACCTACAAGCTGAAGGACAGCGTCAAAGGCGTCGTCGTCTCGCAGGTCGAGCCGAACTCGGCCGCCGCCGAAAAGGGCCTGCGTCCCGGCGACGTGATCGAAGAGGTCAACCAGCAGGCGGTGTCCAAGCCCGCGCGAGGTCTCCAAGGCGATCGAAGGCTTGAAGAAGCAGGGCAAGAAGTCGGCGCTGCTGCTCGTCGCCAACGGCGGCCGGCGAAGTGCGGTTTGTCGCATTGGCGCTGAATTGAGAAGGGAAGGCGGCGCCCAGCGCCGAACGAAGGTCTGGCGGCGAGGCCGCCAACCCGAAGCGTCAGGCAGACCTTCGCCCGTCAGGCTGGGAGAGAAGGTCTAACGCACGGCTCACGGCCCGATCGAGCCGCGCATGCCCTTGCCTTCCACTGCGCGCGCGGCGCGCCAGCGGTCGGCGAGCGCGAGCATGTCGGCGTCGTCGAGCGGAGAAATCCGCTCGAACACGATCGCCGCGACGCCGTTTTCCAGATGGAACGCCTCGCCGGTCCGCCGGTAATGCGAGCCGATGCCGATGCCGGCCAGCATCTCGCGCGCGGGCACGATCACCGTTTGCTGATAGGCGGGATCGAGATGGGTCTGGACGGGGTCGCCGACGATCATCAGCGCGCAATCCTTGATCCCGAAGGCGGGGGGGCCCTCGACGGTGTCGACGTCGGACATGGCGACGTTCGGCCGCAGCTTGGCGTCGCCATATAGCGGCGAACGATCGGCCTTCAATTGCCAGAGTTCGTCGATCAACTGAGCGCTGAACGTGTAGCTCGAGCCGAGCCCGCAGACCTTGTGTTGCGGCGTGGCGCGCGCGTCCACCCAGTCCTTGAGGCGGCCGAGCTCGGCGAGATCCGTACGTGGGGCGTGCGGCCGGCCTGCGATCGGGAGCAGGCCCGGCGGCGCCATCGCGCCGACGGGCGTCAGCGTCAGCGCGGCGACCCCGGCGAGCGCGGCCAGGCCGAGCGGGCGCGCCCATGCGAACAGGATGAGGATCGGAGCCGCGATCGCGGCGGTCGCGGCGGGCGCGATCAGGAAGACGTGATGGACATAGGGCGTCTGCACCCGCAGGAACAACGCGGCGGCGATAATGGCCGTTCCCAGCGTCATGCGGATCAGCCGCTCCTCGCGTGAGCGCGCGATCAGGAAAAGGGCGCCGAGCGCAGCGAGCGCGAGCATGCCCCAACCCCACCAATCGCCCATCAGGGAGAGAAAAACGTCCGCGGGCTTGCGATAGGCCGCGTAGATCGCGGCATAATCGTGCGCCGCCGGATCGGGCAGCCAGTCGATCCATACCGGGCTTGCGAGCGCCATTCCCGTCAAGACCCCGATGGCGGCGGCATGGATTGCGTCCCCCCAGCGGATCGCGCCCCGGCGCTGCACCGCCGCAACGCCGATCTCGAGCGAGAGCATCGCGACGATTCCGAAGGCGGCGAACGCATACCAGCGCCTGAACAGGAACATCGCGAACAGCGTAAGCGAGAGCGCGAGCGAGAGGCGGCGAACGATCCGGCGCAAGGCGGCGTCCTGGCCGGGAGGCAGCCGCAGGGCGCCCGCGAGCCGGTCGGCGAGCCGCAGCGCGTAGACATAGAGCGCGAGCCCGCCGAGATCGGGCATGCCGCGCGCGGCGACTGCGACGCCTGTGGGATAGGCCGCGAAGACCGCCGCGACGGCGAGGGCGAGAAAGACCAGAGAATGCTTCGCCTCTCGCGTCAGCCCCGCGCGCAACGCGATCTCGCGCGCGAGCCACCCCAGCGCGATCAGCGCAGGGGCCGCATAGCAAAACAGGATTGCGGCCTGATAGACCGCGCGCGAAAGCGGGGCGCCAAGCGCAAGCGCGAGGCCTGGGACCAGGGCCGGCGCCCAGGAATAATCCGCCTTCATCGAGACCGCGAGTTGCTGGATCAGCGCCGGCCAGCGTCCGGAATCGATCAGGCTCGCGACTGCGATCGAGGCGAGGCGGTAGAACATGAAGTCGGCGATCTCGAGATCGCGCGAGGCCCAGAGGTAATAGGCGTTGTAGGCCGCGAGCGCCGCGACGAGCCCGACGCCGAGCGCGATCGAACTCGCTTTCATCGGACGCCCGCGCCGCGAGTTTTTGGCGAGGCGGTGGACGGCCGCGCCGGCAAGGCCGAGCGATGCAAGCCCGAATGCAGGTTCGAGCCGCTCTCCGGACTGCCCGGACAGCGCGGCGGCGAGGACGACCAGCGCCGCGATCGCGAAGCCGCGCGCGGCAAAGGCCAGTTCATTCTCGCGCAACGTGGCGGTCAGTGCGAGCGTCGCGGCGAGCGCGAAGCCGCCGAGGACAATCGGCGGGGCGTGCGCCCCCGCCGGCGAAAGACGCCAGGCGAGCAGTGCGGCCGCGAGGCTCAGCGCAACGCCCGCGAGGGCGGCTGACGCTCGGCTGGCGATCCGAGGTTCCGACGAGGCGGGGGCGGCGGCGTAGGACGACATGCGCTCGAGCATGCGCCGATAGGGTTAAGGGCGCGCAAATGCGCGCATCGACTTGGGCGGGCGCAGAGGCAGCGGCGCGGCGCCCTAGCCCCGCTTCAACTGGATTCCGCGCCCGGCCAGCGGCGGGGCGGCGAGGCCGCGCTGGGTGTTGGCGAGCGCGTCGAGGGCGGCCATCGTTTCGGCCCGCCAGGGCGCCGCTCGCGAGCCCGCGGTCTTGTTGATCGAGAGGAACAATTGCTCGCTCGCGGCGAGCGAAGCGCCCTCGCGGCCGGCCCGCATGTCGAGCCAGACCCGCATGCGCTTGTCGTCGTGTTCGAGCAACTGGCAGGTAACGGCGAGCGGCGCGCCTTCGATCGCTTCCTGGAAATAATGCAGCATGATCTGCAACGTATAGAGCGTAAAGCCGGTCGTCTTGCGCGCGGCGGCGTCGAGTCCGATCCGGTCCATCAGCGCGTCGCTCGCGCGGCTGAACACCAGCGCATAAGCCGCGTCGTTCATGTGGCCGTTGTAGTCGACCCAGTCAGGGGCGACACGGGTTTCATACAGCGCCAAGACTTCGCCGCGATGCATGCTCATCCCCCTGCCGTTCCGCCCGCCGTTATTCCGGAGCGGATATCAGGCTCGAAGCCTGGGCCTCAGTAACCGTAATAATGATGCCAGGGATGGCCCCAGCCCCAACCGGGTCCCCAGCAGCAGCCGTACGGCGCGACGACGAGCGGCGGCGCCATTACGACGCCCGGCGGCGGCGGGGGCGGCGCATCGGCATAGACCAGCGGCGGCGCGCCCGGCGCGGCGGCGATCGAGCTCGCGCGCACATAACCGGGGATGTCGCGCCAAGAGGCCGAGCACCAGATCTTGCCGCAGCCGCCGACGTCGATCTCCGCGTTGGGCGGTATGGACTGGACGATCGGAGCGTGGGAACTTGGAGCCTGACGCATCTGGGTTGGAACGGTCGTCATCGCCGGGCTCGCCAGCGCCGAGTTGGCTGAAACGGTTGCAAAACATAACGCGGCGGCGAGGCGGCGCATGAATGAAAGTCTCCCCACACGGTCGAAACGAACTCGCGGATGCCGGGATATGACGACGTTCCCAAGGCGAAATGATGGCTGATTTGCGGCTCGGGCTGCGATGATCCTGATCGCAGCCAAGTTGATCCTGACCCCGCTCGTCATCCTCGCCGCAAGCCTCGCCAGCCGGCGCTGGGGCGACGCGGTCGGCGGCTGGCTGGTCGGCCTTCCCCTGATTTCGGGACCCGTCTCGGCATTCCTGACGATCGAGCGCGGCCCTGAATTCGCCGCCGCCGCGAGCGCGGGTTCGGTCGCTGGCGTCGCCGCGCAGGCCTGTTTCTGCATGGCCTATGCCGCGCTCGCCGCGCGCGGCTGGGCTGCGGGCTTTGCCGCCGGCGGGCTCGCCTATGTCGCCTCGGCCGCAATGTGGAACGCGCTCCAGCCGCCGCTGATCGTGCTGATGGCGATTTCCGCCGCGCTGCTCGTCGTCGCGCGCGCCGTATTGCCGCATTCTGGCGCGGCGCAGGTTTCACTGCCGGCGCCGCGCTGGGATATCCCGGCGCGGATGGCGATCGTGACGGCCGTTGTGATGGGCGTTACGGCGCTCGCGACCACGCTGGGACCGCGCGCCAGCGGGATGACCGCGAGCTTTCCCTGGATCGGCGGCGCCGTCGCCGTCTTCGCACAGCGCGCGCGCGGTCCGGCTGCGGGCGTCACCGCGCTGCGCGGCATGGCGAGCGCGCTGTTCGGCTTCATCGCGTTTTTCGGCGTGATCGGATTTTTGGTCGCGGAAATAGAGCCGGCAACCGCATTCGCCGCCGCGACGGCGGCGGCGCTCGGCGCGCAGGCGATCTCGCTGCGCTGGCTGCGGCGCGATGCGCGTCGCGCCGCTCTGGCGGGCGCGAACGCCCGCCTATAGCTCAGCGGGGCTCGTCCCCGTCACGGCGGCCCCAGGGACCGCGCATGCCGCGTTGGGGGCGCAAGGTTCGCAGCAGCGGGCCGAAATCGCGCTTCTGAGTCTCGTCGAGGCTGTCATAGAGCGGCTTGGCCGCGTCGGCGACTTGCTTCAGCTCGCTGGACGCCTTGGACAGGCGATCCGACATTCTGTTCATGAATTCGATCGGGTTCGGGCGTTCGCCCTTCTGAAATTGCTCGCGCATCTGGCGCATCTCGTCGCCGCGCGCCTTGGCGGCGTCGCGGACCGCCGTCTCGAACGGGGCCCAGACCTTTTCCTGTTCCGGCGTCAGCTTGAGGGCGGCCTTCATTCCGGCCAGACCGGCGTCCAGCAACAGCGCCCGCTGCTCCGGCGAAGGGCCCATCCAATGTACGCGCGGGCCGTCGGCGGGATCGTTCTGAACGGCGAAAGCGAGTTGAGCGACGCCTGCGCCCGCCAGGGCGGCGGCGGCGAGCGAAGTCAGAATCAATTTGCGCATTGCGAAGGCCTTTCGGCTGGGAGACAACGGAGCAAAGCTCCGCCCGAGACAGATTACATGCAAGTTACAACATTGTAATCTGGCGACCGCGGGTTGACGTTGGGGGCGCAGGCCGCGATGCTCGCCGCCGATTACGGGGGGAACCATGTCGGATGGCGGCGTCGTCGGAAAATTAGCCCATGCGCTCAAAGAGGGCGGCGTCTACAGCGCCTGGGTCGGGCTTAACGAGCCCAGCGTCGCCGAGACCCTCGCGCGCGAGGGTTTCGATGCGGTGACGCTCGACATGCAGCACGGCGGGGTCGATTTCATCGGCGCCGCCCGCGCGATCCAATATGTCTCGCTCGCGGGCAAGCCGACGATCGTCCGCGTCGGCGTCGGGGATTTCGCGACCGCCAGCCGAATCGCGGACGCGGGCGCGGCCGCCGTGATCGCCCCAATGATCAACAGCGGCGAGGATGCGCGCAGCTTCGCTGAATTCATGAAATTCCCCCCGCTAGGCCGGCGCTCCTGGGGGCCGCGCGCGGCTCTGCCGCTGACGGGCCTGATCGGGCCGGCCTATCTCCACGGCGCCAATGCGTTCACGCTGGCGATCGCGATGGTCGAGACGCGCGAGGCGCTCGACGCGCTCGAAGACATCGTCGGTACGCCCGGGATCGACGGCGTGTTCATCGGCCCTTCCGATCTCTCGATCGGGCTGACCGGCGGCGGCGCCGTCGATCCGCATGGCGCGGAAGTCGACGCGGCTATGACCAAGGTCGCCGCGAGCGTAAAGGCGCACGGCAAGTTCGCCGGTTTGTTCTGTTTCGACGGCGTGCGCGCCAAGGCGGCGCGGGCGCGCGGCTTCGCGTTGTGTTCGATCTCGACCGACCAGCTTCTGCTGCGCGCCGCCGCGCGGGCCGAACTCGCCGCCGCCCGCGCTTGAGAGAGGGAGGTTGCGATGGCCAAGCCGCATAATTTCCTCAGCGCGCTGGTAGGCTCGTTCGCTTATCCCGCGGCGGAAAATCCGACCGTCGCGATGATCGAGGCGGCGTTCCGCCATCATGAGATGGACGCGCGCTACATCAATTGCGAGGTTCCGCCCGAAGCGCTCGGCGACGCCGCGCGCGGCGCTCGCGCCATGGGTTGGCGCGGCTTCAACTGCTCGATACCGCACAAGGTCGCGATCCTCGCCCATCTCGACGGCCTCGGCAAATCCGCGGCGACGATCGGCGCCGTCAATTGCGCTGTGCGGCGCGGCGACAAGCTGATCGGCGAGAACACCGACGGCGTAGGGTTCATGGAGTCGCTGCGCACGCTGGTCGACCCCAGGGGCAAGTCGATGGTGGTGTTCGGCGCGGGCGGCGCGGCGCGCGCGATTGCGGTCGAATCCGCGCTCGCGGGCGCGGCCCGCCTGACGATCGTCAATCGCGGCGCCGCGCGCGGTCGCGAACTGACCCGGCTGATCAACGACAAGACGAAAGCCTCCGCCGAATATGTCGCGTGGGACGAAACCTACCGCGTCGGGCGCGAAACCGACATTCTCGTCAATGCGACCTCGATCGGGCTCTACCCCCATGTCGACGCCCGCCTCGATATCGATCTTTCCCACGCCAACCCCGGCGCGATCGTCGCCGACGTCATTCCCAACCCGCCGCGCACGCTGCTGATCCGCGAAGCCGAAGAACGCGGCTTTCGCACGCTCGATGGGCTCGGCATGCTGGTCAACCAGGGCGTCGTCTCGATCCGGCACTGGTTCGGGGTCGATGTCGAGCCGGGCGTGATGCGCGGGAAGGTCGAGGAGTTGTTCGGCGTCTGAGGGAGAGCGACGTCATTGCCGCGGCGGTTGGTCGCAGCGAGCCGCGCGAACCTGCCAAGTCTCAAGGCCTGCAGCAGCGACTTCGCAAGGATTTTAGCATTGCCGCGTTGACGGCGCAGGCAAACAGGCCGCTTCCGGCGCCCCTTTGCCTTCGAGCGCGCGGCAGGCATAGTCACGCCGAGAGTCCCGCCGAATGCGCGGGCGAAGGGAGGCAGGTTCATGCTGTTTACGGCCGAGCACGAAGAGCCCAGGCGCACGCTGCAGAAGTTCATCGCGAGCGAAATCAATCCGCATGTCGACGATTGGGAAGCGAAGGGCCAGTTCCCCGCGCATGAACTGTTCAAGAAACTCGGCGCCCTCGGCTTTCTCGGGCTCAACAAGCCGGTCGAATATGGCGGCCAGGGTCTCGATTATTCCTATGCGATCATGATGGCGGAGGAACTGGGCGCGATCCGCTGCGGCGGCGTGCCGATGGCGATCGGCGTGCAGACCGACATGGCGACGCCCGCGCTCGCGCGCTTCGGCTCGGACGAACTCCGGCGCGAATTCCTGGCGCCGGCGATCTCCGGCGAGGCGGTCGCCTGTCTCGGCGTCTCCGAGGTTGGCGCCGGCTCCGACGTCTCGGGAATCAAGACCCATGCGCGCTCCGACGGCGGCGACTATGTCATCGACGGCGGCAAGATGTGGACGACCAACGGGCTGCAGGCCGATTGGATGTGCCTGCTCGCCAACACGGGAGAGGGTCCGCGCCATCGCAACAAATCGCTGATCTGCGTGCCGATGAAGACCAAGGGGGTGACGATCGCGCGCAAGCTCGACAAGCTCGGCATGCATTCCTCCGACACCGCGCAGATCTTCCTCGAAGGCGTGCGCGTCCCCAAGCGCAATCGCATCGGCGAGGAGGGCTTGGGCTTCACCTATCAGATGATGCAGTTCCAGGAGGAGCGCCTGTGGGGCGCGGCGGCCTGCCTGAAGGCGCATGAATACATCATCGCGGAGACGATCGCCTATACGCGCCAGCGCAAGGCGTTCGGGCAGTCGATCCTCGACAACCAGGTCGTGCATTTCAAGCTGGCGGAACTGAAGGCCGAGGTCGAGCTGTTGCGCTCGCTGATCTATCGCGCCGGCGAGGCGATGCTGGGCGGCGTCGACGTGACCGAACTCGCCACCATGGCCAAATGGAAGGCGGGACAATTGGGGCGCGAATTGCCGAGCGCCTGCCTGCAATATTGGGGCGGCATGGGCTTCATGAGCGAGACGCCGGTCAGCCGGGCCTTCCGCGACGCCCGCCTCACCGCGATCGGCGGCGGCGCCGACGAGGTGATGCTGACAATTCTGAGCAAATATATGGGCACGCTGCCCGGCATGGGGCAGTAGGGGGCGGCGAGGGTTGGCTGGAAGCGCCTACCTCGCCGGCGCGCCCATCAGTTCCGCCCCTTTCAAAATATGCTGCGCGAGCAGGTCGGCGGCCTTGTCGGCGTCTCTGGCGAGCGCCGCGTCGAGGATCCGGCGGTGTTCCTTGGCCGACTGCGAGCGCGGGAACGGCTTGGTCTTCAGCGAGAGCATACGATAGCGCTGGCTGTGGTCGTACATCGCCTTGTGGAACAGCAGCAGCCAGCGCGACTTGCAGTTCGAGATCAGCGCGGCGTGGAATTCCTGATTGTAGCGCTCCCAGTCGTCGCCGTAGCGCTCGGGATCGGTCTCGACCAGCGCCTCGACCTTGCTGAGCTTGTGATAGGCGCCGACGACCCGCGCCTCCCAGTCGAGGTCCGCGCGCGCGATCGACTGGCGCAGCGCCTGGCACTCCAGCAATTGCCGCATCTCGGTGATCTGGCGCAGATCCTCGAGCGAGACCGTCAGGACCGTGAAGCCCTTCTGCCCCTCGACGACGACAAGGCCCTCGGCCGCGAGCCGCGACAGGGTCTCGCGCATCGTATTGACGCTGACCTCATAGGAACGGCTGAGCGTCTCCAGCTTCAGCTTGGCGCCGGGCTGCAGCACGCCCAGAATGATGTCGCGGCGCAGACGGTCCTGCAGCGCCTCGGTCAGTGTCGCATGCGCGGCGACGGGGGCGCTCGGGGCGTCCATGTTCGTCAAACTCCCTGCGTCGGGACGGGAAGGCCCGACGTCCGTTTCAATCTAGGTGATTATTGCCTATTGCACAAATTGACGGTGTCGCCTATAGATTTTCAAAAATATAGGAGATTTCTCGAATGCTAAGATGGTCGATCGCGACGGTCTGCATGGGCGGGGCCCTGGAGGCCAAGCTCGCCGCGGCGGCCAAGGCCGGCTTTCGCGCCGTCGAAATCTTCGAGAACGACCTGACCTTCTTTAGCGGCAAGGCGCGCGACGCGCGCAACCTGGCCGCCGATCTCGGCCTGGAAATCGTCGCCTTGCAGCCGATGCGCGATTTCGAGGCGATGCCCGACGCCGTCCGCGCGCGCAATTTCGAGCGCGCGGAGCGGAAATTCGAGCTGATGCATGAACTCGGCGCGCGGTTGCTCTGCCTCTGCTCGAACGTTTCCGACGAGGCGATCGACGACGACTTGCGGGCCAGCGCGGATCTGGCCGAACTCGCCGAACGCGCGCGCCGGCACGGATTCTCGATCGGCTACGAGGCGCTGGCCTGGGGCAAGTATGTCAAGGACTGGACGAAAGCCTGGGACATCGTGCGCGCCGCCGATGGGCCCAATCTCGGCATCGTGCTCGACAGCTTCCATGCCTGCGCGCGTGGCAATCCGCTGGCGCCGCTGGCCGAAATCCCCTCCGACAAGATCGCTCTGGTCCAGGTCGCGGACGCGCCGGCGTTGCAGATGGACCCGCTCTCGCTGAGCCGCCATTACCGCTGCTATCCCGGCCAGGGCGACTTTCCGATCGCCGACTATCTCGAGGCGATCGCTCAGACCGGCTATCGCGGCCCGGTCTCGCTGGAAATCTTCAACGACCAGTTCCGCGGCGCCTCTGCGCCGCAGATCGCGCTCGACGGCATGCGCTCGCTGCGCGCGCTCGGCGAGGCGGTCAACGCCGATCGCGCGAAACGCTCTAAGCCGCCGTTGCCCGATCTGCCTTCGCTGCCGCCGGCGCCCGAGGTCGAGGGCGTCGAATTCATCGAATTCGCGACGGGCGATTCCGACGCCGCGGCGCTCGTTGCCTTGATCGAAGGCCTCGGTTTCGAACGGGCGGGACGCCATCGCTCGAAGGACGTCGAATTGTTCCGGCAGGGCGAGATCAACATCGTCGTCAACCGGGACCGCGAGGGCTTTGCGCATGCTTTCAACAGCCTGCATGGCGCTTCGGTCTGCGCGCTCGCGCTGCGGGTCGACAGCGTCGCCAAAGCGCTGGACCGCGCGCGCGCGATGGACGCCCCCGATTATCTCGGCCGCATCGGACCCGGCGAGACGCTGATCCCCGCCGTCGCGGGCGTCGAGGGCAGCCTGATCTATTTCATCGACGGCGATTCCAAGGACAAATGGCCGGGCGATTTCAGGCTCGAAGCGATGCCGAAGGCCGGCGGCGCGCTGACGCGGATCGACCATCTCTCCAACGTCGTGCGCCGCTCTGAATTCCTGACCTGGTCGCTGTTCTACAAGACGGTGCTCGGCCTCGCCGCCGAGCCGGCGGTGGAGGTGGCCGATCCCCATGGCGCGTTCTTCTCGCGGTCGTTGCGCAGCCCCAACGGGGCCCTTCGCCTTCCCCTCAACATTTCCGACGGCGGCGAAACGGGCGTGACGCGCTTCATCGACGCGTTCGGCGGCGCCGGCTATCAGCAAATCGCGCTCGCCAGCGACGACATTTTCTCGGCCGTCGAGCGCGCGCGCGCCGGCGGCGTCGCGTTCCTGCCGATCCCCGACAATTATTATGACGACCTCGAATCGCGCTTCGACATCTCGCCGGACCTCATCGCGCGCATGCGCGATCTCGGCGTCCTCTATGATCGCTCCAAGGGCGGCGAATTCCTGCATATCTATACGCAGACGTTCCGCGACCGCTTCTTCTTCGAGATCGTGCAGCGCCGCAACTACGATCTCTTCGGCGCGGCCAACACGCCGGTCCGGCTCGCCGCCCAGGCGCGCGTGCAGGACGAAGCGCGTCGGATGAGAATTCTCGCTCGACGCCGGCCTATAGAAATCGAAATGATGAACTCGTATATGAACGACGTTTTCTTTTGAATAGCTCACCGAAGGGAGGCGGGTTCCGGTGCTGCGGCTGATCGCCCATCGAATCGTGAGCTCGATCCCGCTGGTCGTGATCGTCACTTTCCTGACGTTTTTCCTGAATTCGCTGGCGCCCGGCGATCTCGCGCGTTCGCTGATGCAGGGCGGGGGCACCGAGGCGCAGTATCAACAACTGCGCGTCCAGCTCGGCCTCGACCAGCCGTGGTGGCTGCAATATTGGCGCTGGCTCGAGCATGCCGCGGTGGGCGATCTCGGCGTCTCCTTCTTCACCGGCGAGCGTGTCGCGACGCTGCTGAACGGGCGCGTCGGCGTGACGCTGACGCTGATGGTCGGCGTGCTGATCGTCTGTGTCGTCGCGGGCGTTACGCTCGGCGTCGCGAGCGCGCTGCGCGGCGGCTTCGTCGGTCGGGCGATCGACGTGTTGTCGATGCTGGGTCTGATCTTCCCCTCGTTCTGGGTCGCGCTGGTCTTCATCGCGATCTTCGCGGTCGGCCTCGATTGGTTTCCCGCCACCGGCTATACTCCGTTTCGCGACAGCCCGAGGCTGTGGTTGATGGGCATGGTGCTGCCGGTGATGTCGGTTGCGCTGCATTCGATCACCAACGTCGCCAAGCAGACCCGCAATTCGATGATCGACGTTCTGGGGCGCGACTTCATACGCGCGCTGCGCGCGTCGGGCCTTTCCGAGACGACGATCGTTCTCAAGCACGCCTTGCGCAACGCGGCGCTCCCGGTTGTCACGGTGCTCGGGACGATCATGGTCGCAGCAATCGGCGGCGCGGTCTTCGTCGAGCGCGTGTTCGTGCTGCCCGGTCTCGGCTCGCTCGCGGCGCAGGCCGCAGATCAGAGCGACATCGCGCTTCTGCAGGGCGCGACGCTCTATTTCACGCTGTTGACCGTTGCGATCAATCTTCTCGTCGATCTCAGCTATGGATGGCTCAATCCGAAAGTGCGCGTGCGATGAGCGAGATCTCTCTCGACGCCTCGGCGACGCCCTCCAGCCTTGCCGCCGAGCCGACACGGTTCCTGATGCGGCTATTGCGCAAACCGCTCGCCGTCGTTTCGCTCCTGTGGCTTGTCCTGGTTCTTTTCGGTTCGGTCTTCGCGGCGCAGATTTCTCCCTATGATCCGCTCGATCAGGACCTGATGGGCGTCAAGCAACTGCCCTCGGCGGCCCATTGGCTCGGCGCCGATGCGCTCGGGCGCGATGTCCTTACCCTGATTCTTTATGGCGGCTGGCCGACGCTGCTCGGGATCGCCCAGGCGGTCTCCGTCGCCGGCGTCATCGGCGTCGGGCTCGGCGTGACCTCGGGCTATCACGGCGGAAGGCTGGACCGCCTTGTCAACCAGGTCGTCGATCTCGTGCTCTCGTTGCCGACGATCGTGGTGCTGTTGTCGGTGCTCGCAGTGTTCCACCACAACATGCTGGCCGCGATGACGACGGTCGGCCTGCTCGGCTCGGCGGGCATGGTTCGAGTCGTGCGCAGCGTCGTCCTCAACGTGCGCGGCGAACTCTATATCGAGGCCGCGCGGATCAGTGGGCTCGGCGATTACGCGATCATGAGACTCGCCATATTCTGCCGCGCATTCTGGGGCCGGTGCTGGTGCAGCTCTCGTTGTTCGCGGCGGTGACGGTGCTGATCGAAACCGGCATCAGCTTTCTCGGGCTCGGCGTGCCGCCGCCCGATCCGAGCTGGGGCGGCATGATCGCGGACGCTTCCGTCAACATCAACGATTTTCCCTGGCTGCTGGCGCCTTCGGGCGGAGCCGCGGCGCTCACCATCCTGGCCTTCGGCCTGCTAGGGGATTCGGCGCGTGACGCCGCGGCGGAGGGCTGGTCGCGCTCCTCGGGCGCGCCTCGGCGCCCGCGCGCGGCGCCTGCGATCGAAGCGAAGCCGGCCGCGCCTTGGAGCGCGAATGCGCTGCTGGGGGTGCGCGGCCTCACCATCGCGGCGACCGGCGTCGAAAGGCCGATCGTCAACGGTTTCGACTTCGACCTCTCGGCCGGCGAGACGCTGGGCGTCGTCGGCGAATCCGGCAGCGGCAAGACGATGACCATCCTCTCGCTGATCGGCCTGCTGCCGCATGGGCTGCATGTCGTGGCCGGACAGATGCGATTCGCCGGGGAGACGATCGACCTCAAAGACGAAAAGCGGCTGCGCGAATTGCGGGGCCACGGGCTCGGCATGATCTTCCAGGAGCCGATGAGCGCGCTCGATCCGTGCTACACGGTCGAGCATCACATCGTCGAAGTGCTGCGCCGGTTCGAGCGCATCGGTCTGCGCGCCGCGCAAGCGCGGGCGGTCGAACTGCTCGCGCAGGTCAAGATCCCGCATCCCGAAGAGGTCGCCAAGCGCTATCCTCATCAGATCTCCGGCGGCATGGCGCAGCGCGTCGCGATCGCGCGGGCGTTGGCGGCCAAGCCCCAGGCGCTGCTCGCCGATGAGCCGACGACCGCGCTCGACGTGACGGTGCAGTCGGAAATCCTGGAGCTGCTGCGCGGGCTCAGCCAGAGCCGCGGCATGGCGATCGCGCTGGTCACGCACGACTGGGGCGTCGTCGCCGACATTTGCGATCGCGCCGCGGTGCTCTATCGCGGCGATCTGATCGAATGCGCCGACGTCTACGAATTGTTCGCGAGGCCGAAACAGCGCTACACCCAGGCGCTGCTCAAATCGAACCCGCACAGCGCGCCGGTGGGACAGCCGCTGCCGACCATTCAGGACACGCTGGCGCGCATGGACCGGGCGCAATCATGAGCGCCTCGCGCCCGCTTCTGGAGGTCAGCGACCTCAATGTGGTCTACACAGGTTCGCGCGGGCGCGCGGCGCATGTGCTGAAAGGCGTCAATTTCGCGATTGCGCCGGGCGAGACGCTCGGACTGGTCGGCGAATCCGGCTCCGGAAAGACGACGATCGGCAAGGCGATTCTTGGACAGATCCTCGCCACGAGCGGGCGCATCGTGTTCGACGGAGAGGACATCACGCGGGCCTCGCGGCAGCGCCGGCGCCAGTTGGGGCGCGAGATCCAGGTTGTGTTCCAGGACCCCTATGGTTCGCTGAATCCTGCGCGGACCATTGGGCAGACGCTCGCCGAGCCTCTGCTCAATGTTCCCGGTCTCGCGCATCCCGCGATCCGCGAGAGCATCCGCGACATTCTCCGCAAAGATAGGGATGCCCGCGGACACGGCGTCGCGCTATCCCGGCCAGTTCTCCGGCGGCCAGCGCCAGCGCATCGCGATCGCGCGCGCCGTGATCGGACGCCCGCGCCTCGTCGTCTGCGACGAGCCGGTCAGCGCGCTCGATCTTTCCGTGCAGGCGCAGGTGCTCAACCTGCTCAATCAATTGCAGCGCGAAATGGGGCTCAGCCTGTTGTTCATCTCGCATGACCTCGCGGTCGTCAGGCATGTCTCGCGCCGCACGGCGGTGCTCTATCGCGGCGAGATCGTCGAGGAGGGCCCCGCGGTCGAGGTTCACGACAGCCCGCGCCACCCCTATACCAAGGCTCTGGTCGCGGCCTCGCCGATTCCCGATCCGGTCGCGCAGCGCGCGCGGCGGGAGCGGCTGCGGGCCGCGCGAATGGGGCAAGAGGCTACGGGCCCGATGGCTTCGGGTTGAGGGCAACAATACGCGCGAGCCTGTCGCGCGCCAGGGAGGAGTTGGATGATGAGGTTTGCAAAGTTCGCCGCCGCGCTCGTCGCCATGATGGGGATCGCCGGCGCGCCGGCTCTGGCGGCCGGGGTGCTCACGGTGGGCAACCCGTTTGCGCCGGTCAGCATCGACCCGGCATTGTCGGGGAACGGCCGCGCGGGCACCTTTCTGATGCCGGCGTATGAGCCGCTGGTGCGCACGCGGCCCGACGGAACCATCGAGCCCGCGCTCGCCGAGAGCTGGAGCGTCACCCCCGACAACAAGACGGTCACGTTCACTTTGCGCAAGGACGCCAGGTTCAGCGACGGCGAGGCGGTCACCGCCGCGGCGGCGAAAAAATCGATCGAATATTGGGTCGGCAAGAAAGGGCCGTTCTCGACCAATTTGGCGACGCTGACCTCGATCGACGTCGTCGACGACTATACTTTCAAGATTACGCTCGGCTCGGGAAATCCCAACATCGTCTCGCTGTTCGATACCTATTGGTTGACCGGGGATCTGATCAGCCCGAAGGCGCTCGATGACGGCGCCAATCTCGGCGCCGCGACCTTCGGCGCCGGGCCCTACGTCCTCGATTCCGCCAGTACGATTGTCGGCAAATCCTACGTCTACACGCCCAATCCCTACTACTACGACAAGTCGAAGATCTACTGGGACAAGGTCGTCATCAGCGTGTTCGAGGACCAGAACTCGGCGATCCCCGCGATGAAGACGGGCCAGCTCAAACTGCTCATCAGCGACGCCCTGACCGGCCACGCCAACGAAACCAAGCTGCCGGAAAACATCCGGATCGTTTCCAATCCCGTGCTGTGGACCGGCCTGTTCCTCAGCGATCGCGACGGGATCGTGAACCCGGCGTTGAAAGACGTGAGGGTCCGGCAGGCGCTGAACTATGGCGTCGATCGGGCGCTGGTGACGAACGCGCTGTTCGGCAAGCTCGCGGAGCCGACCGATCAATTGCAAGGCAAGGGCTTCGTCGGTCACGACGACGCGATCGAAGCCAAATATCCCTACGACCCCGTCAAGGCGAAAGCGCTGCTCGCGGACGCCGGCTATGCCGGCGGACTTGAGCTGAAGACCGCCTATGTCCATTCGACGCTGAGCAATATCCTGTTTCAGGCGCTGGCCGGCCAGTATCGCAAGATCGGCGTCACGCTGAAGGGGCAGGAAGTGCAGAATTCGGGGCGCTTGCGCCGGCCGCTGCGCAAAAGCAATTCGAACTCGATGATCGTGAACACCAATTCCGGCGTGCCGTATCTCGCCAAGTTCCAGGTGCTCGATCCCAAGGGAGGCTACAACTATTACAATACCGAGGACCCGAAGCTGGCGCAGCTCATCGCGGACGCCTCGGCGCTGCCCGCCGACAAGTCCGAGGACGCCTGGAAGAAGGTCTACGCCTATGTCGCCGACATCGCCTGGTTCGCGCCGATTTCGGCGATGCATGTCGTCTATTTCGCGACCAGCGACATCGACGCGCCCAAGCCGGGTCAGTCGACGGTGATTGATCTGGTGCGCGTAAAGCCCGCGCCGTGAAGGGAGGACTGGATGGATAGAAGAGACGCTCCGCGCCTCTTTGTCGTCATGGCCGGGACATTCGGGCCGTGACGGCTGAGTTCGCATCGACCGAAACCCATTCGACTCCACAGGAGCCCGCAATGCTTGATCCCGACTTGCAGGACATCGACAGAAAGTGGAAAGCGTCCGGCATTCCCGGCCTCTATTCCGCGCCAACCGGCCCCGAATGCCGCGCGCGCGCCGATCTGGTGCGCAGGGAGTTCTATCCCATCCCCGAGATCGAAGTCGGCTCGATCGTGAACGCCGCCATTCCGCGGCCCGGCGGCGAGATCCCAGTGCGCGTCATCAGGCCGAAGAGCGGACCCGCCTCGGGAACGGTAGTTTATTTCCACGGCGGCGGCTGGGTTGTCGGCAGCCTCGACTCGCATCACGCCCATGCCGCGCGGATCGCCAACGAGACCGGCTCCGTGGTCGTCAACGTCGGCTATCGCCTGGCGCCGGAGGACCCGTTTCCGGCGGCGATTGACGACGCCGAGGTCGCCACGCAGTGGGTGCACGATCACATCGGCGAATACGGCGGCGACAAGGGCAAGCTCGCGGTCGGCGGCGACAGCGCGGGCGGCAATCTCGCCGCGGTCGTCGCGGTCTATTGCCGCGATCATGGCGTCAAGCTCGCGGCGCAATTGCTGCTCTATCCCGCGACCGATCTGACCCGGCGCGTTTCGGAGCCCGAATTGATGTATCTTGGGCCCGACAGCAAGACCCGCGGGCGCGATCCCCGCGCCTCGCCCGCGCTCACGCCGGATCTTTCTGGCCTTGCGCCGGCGATCCTCGGCGTCGGAGTCTTTGATTTCCTTTATGACGACAACAGGCGCTACGCCGAGTTGCTGAAGCAGGCGGGCAATGCGGTGACATTGCGCGAATTCCCGACGCTCAATCACGGCTTCTTCAGCTACACCAAGGTCTCCAAGGCCTCGCTCGCGGCGGCCCGGCGTCTTTGCGAAGATCTCAAGCGGCATTTGCACGGATGAGCGCGCCCGTCGATCTGGCGACCGGCGTCGCGCGGGTGTCGCCGCTTGCGGAGTTTCTCTACGAGGCGGTCGCGCAGATCGGCCCGACGATTGCGCTCGGCGCCTCGCCATTGGGCGAGCGCCGGATCGTCAACATTCTCGGCGGCCGCTTCGCGGGACCCGGGCTTTCCGGCTCAGTGCTCGGCGGCGGCGCGGATCGCCAGTTGTTGCGCGCCGACGGCGTGCTCGAACTCGATGCGCTCTACGAGATGCAGACCGACGACGGCGCGATCCTCACCGTCAACAATCGCGTGCTGATCGACACGCTCGCGCCCGACGCGCCGCGGTTTTCGAAGATCGCCATACAGGCGCCGCAGGGTCGCTATGCCTGGCTGAACCGGTTGGTGATCGTGGGAACGCTGGCGAGCCTGCGGCCCGAGCGCGAGGCGGTCCTGATCAGGGCCTTCAAGCTGGCGTGACGCGATTTGCAGCCGGAGTCGATGCGGTCGCCTGCAAATGGGTCGATGGCGGGTGCGCTACTCCGCCGCTTCGGCGTCTTCGCGCAGCGCCGCGGCGCCGGTCTCGAACTGCAGCTCGGCCAGGCGCGCGTAGAGGCCGCCGGCGGCGAGCAAGGCCGTGTGAGTCCCCTGTTCGACGATCTCGCCGGCGTCGATGACGAGGATGCGGTCGGCCTTGACGATGGTGGCGAGCCGATGCGCGATCACCAGCGTCGTGCGACCCTTCATCAGCGCGCTCGAGCGCGCCCTGCACGAGCGTCTCGTTCTCGGCGTCGAGCGCGGAGGTCGCCTCGTCGAGCAGCAGCACCGGCGCGTCCTTGAGGATCGCGCGGGCGATCGCGAGCCGCTGGCGCTCGCCGCCCGGAAAGCGTGACGCCGCGCTCGCCGAGCGGCGTGTCGTAGCCCTGCGGCAGCGCAGCGATGAAAGTCGGTCCGCGGCCGCGCGCTGCGCCGCGGCTTCGATCTCCGCGCGCGCGGCGCCGGGGCGGCCATAGGCGATGTTCTCGGCGACGCTGGCGCCGAAGATGAACGGCGTCCTGCGGCACCAGCGCGATCTCGCCGCGCAGCGCCTTCGGGATCGACCTTGGAGATGTCGACGCCGTCGAGCGGCACCGCGCCCGCGGCCGGATCGTAGAAACGCTCGATCAACTGGAACAGCGTCGACTTGCCCGCGCCCGAGGGGCCGACGATCGCGACCATCTCGCCCGGCGCGACGCGGAACGACACGCCGTTCGAGCACGTCGTCGTCGGCGCGGCGTCGGATAGGCGAAGGTGACGTTGCTCGAAACGCGACCTCGCCGCGCGCCGGGCTCGGCAGCGCGAGCGGATTTGCGGGCGCGACAATGCGCGGGCGCGCGGCGAGCAGGTCGCCGATCCGCGCCGCCGCGCCGGCGGCCTGGCTGACCTCGCTCCAGACTTCCGAGAGCTGGCCGAGCGAACTCGCGCCGAGCACGGCGTAGAGCACGAACTGCATCAGCATGCCGCCGGTCATGCGCCCGTCGATCACGTCGCGCGCGCCGAGCCAGAGCACGACGATGACGCTGGAGAAGGCGAGGAAAACAGCCGCGACGGTCACGACCGCGCGCGCCTGGGTCATCACGCGCGCCGCCTCATAGGCGCCGTCGGCGGCGGCGCGGAAGCGCCCCGCCGTGAACGTCTCGGCGCACGAAGGCCTGCATGACGCGCACCGCGCCGAGGTTTTCGGTCGCGAAGGCGGTCGCCGTCGGCGAGCGTCTCCTGCGCGCGATGCGAGCGCTCGCGCACCGAGCGTCCGGCGGCGAACAGCGGCAGGATGATCACGGGGATCGCGACCAGCACATAGGCCGAGAGTTTCGGGCTGGTGGCGACCATCATCGACCGTCGCGCCGACGAACATGAAGAAATTGCGCAGCGCGACCGAGGCCGAGGAGCCGAAAGTCGCCTTCAACTGCGTCGTGTCGGCGGACAGGCGCGAGACGATCTCGCCGGTCTTTTCCGAATCGAAGAAGCTCGGATCGAGCGTCGTCAGATGCGCGAAGAGATCGCCGCGCAGGTCGGCGACGACCCGCTCGCCGAGCGTCATCACGAGGTAGTAGCGCGCGCCCGAGGCGATCGCGAGCACGCCGACGACGCCGATCAACGCCGCGAAATAGGCGTGGATCAAGCCGGGCTGGCCGCCGGAGAAGCCGTGGTCGATCATGCCGCGGAGGGCGGAGGGCACGACCAGCGTCGCCGCCGGAGGCGAAGATCAGCGCGACGAAACGCCGCGCCGATGCGGCCGCGATGGCGCAGCGCATAGGGCAGCAACGGCCGCAGGGCGGAGAGCGAGACGCGCGCCGGCTTGGCGGCCGGGCTGGCGGGCGTCGACATGTCCCCAGGGGCTCCTTCGAAAGTTCGGAACGGGGTTTACTCACCACATCGCGGCAAAAATCAAGCGGAGAAGTCTCCTCGGCGCGCTTGCGTCGCGCCCCGGCCTGGATTATAGAGCGCGCCAACCGAGAGAGCCGCCGGTCCGCCGGCCGGCTCTCGTTTTGTTGATCAGGGATAGCATCATGAAGGCCGACATCCATCCCACCTACCACATGATCAAGGTCGTCATGACCAACGGGACGGAATTCTACACCCGCTCGACCTATGGCGAGGAAGGCGCGACGCTCAACCTCGACATCGATCCGAACACCCATCCGGCCTGGACGGGCGGCTCGCAGCAGCTGACCGATCGCGGCGGCCGTCTGTCGCGCTTCAACACCCGCTTCGCCGGCCTGAGCCTCGGCGGCAAGAAGTAAGGTTCTTTCAGAGCCTTCTGAGCGCTGAAATCGCGCCGCCGCCGCCGGCCTGGATACGCGTGCGGGCCTCCTCGAGAGGTTCGCTGACGACCTTCATGTGCCAACCGTTGGCGTGCAAGAGGTTCGTCGCGTCGCGCATCACGCCGACGTGGCCTTTCCAGAAAATGAGATCGCCGCGTCGCAGTCGCGCCTCGGCGCCGAGCGGCGAACCCATTCCCGCCAGCATGTCGCTGTCGCGCGGCGCCGCGATACCCGCCGCAGTGAGCGCGGTCTGGACGAGGCCGGAGCAGTCGATCCCTTCCGAAGTGCGGCCGCCCCAGAGATAGGGCGCGCCGACGAACCGCTCCGCCACTGCGACAAAGTCGGCGGCAAATTCGCCCTCGGGCGCCAGATGGCGCGCAAAATAATGCGTCCCGCCCGCTGCGATGGCGAAATCGCCTTCGAATTCAAGAATTTCCAGCCTGGCGCCGAGCGAAATCGCATGCACTGGCGGCAGTTTGATGCTCGGGCCGGGATAGCCGTGTGTGCGCAATTCGGCGACCCGATGGGTTGGCGCCTGCGCGGGGCCGAGCGCCGGGGTCGGGAGATAGCCGACATAGCCGTCCCGCGTCAGCTGCGCCCAGCTCCACCCCTCCGCTTCGTCATAGACGACGACAGCCTCGCCATGCAGCGCCTCGGTCTCGAGCGGCGCATCGGCGGCTGGGCGCCGGCGCAGCGGCGCGCTTGCGGCGAGGATGCGCCGCGGCGAGCCTTGCGCGAATCGCGGCGCCTGTATTGTTCCCTCGAGATGCGCGGCGGCGAGATCGGGCCGGAAGGGATTCAGTCTGGGATCAAGGCCGGGCATGGGCATTGCGCTCTGAAGGTGCGGGACGAGGTTCGGCGCGTGAGGTTGGCGAAAGGTTAACAGGCAGCTAGGCCTCGCGCTTGGCCGCGAGAGCCTGAAGGCCGCGCAGCGTCGCCGACAGGACGATTTGAACCTCCCAGCGCAATTCCGCCAGCGACACCGTCCAATGCTTGTGATCGAGACCCAGTGCGACGACGCCGTGCACGGCCGAAAACAACGCCTGCGCAATCAACCGGCGCTGATCCGGCGCCAGGTTTGGCAGCATCCGCGTCAGCGGCCGCTCGACACTGCTCAGAATCGCGTCGAGTTGCACCATGTAGGCTTCCTGGCTCGGCGTATCCGGGCTCGAATGCTCGAAGGCCGAGAACCATAGCCGCCGATTCTCGTTCGCGAAATCGATATAGACCTGCGCCAGCGCGATCAGCCGGGCTTCGCCTTCCTCGGGCGTTTGCGAGTGATCCGGCCCCAGTTTCGCGAACACCGCCGAATCCACGGCGTCGAGGGTGCGGGCTTGCACGGCGAGAATCAGGGCGTCGAGGTCGGGGAAGACGTTGTAGATCGCCCCGACCGCACACCCGACCTCGGCGGCCAGATCGCGCGCCCGCAGGCTGCGATATCCTTTTTCCGCGATTGTGCGGGTCGCCGCCGCAATCAGCGCCTCCTGCAATTCCTGCCGTTTCTGGCTCAGCAAGCCTTCTTTAACCATATCCCATCCCAATCCGGCAGTTTTTTGAACGATGTCCGCAAGCAAGCCGCCATTATTTGTGAACGCAGTTCAACATCTATCCAATATCACGCAAGCCACATGGCTCAAAATGTTAACCGACGCGGCGCTGAGCCGCAGGGCGGAGTCGGCCGCATTTTTGGCCGGCGACAACGCCCTGACGCCGTTCCCCGCGCGAATCCGAGAGGAGACTGCGACTTATCGCGGCGCCTTCAGCTCAAACAGCCGCCCGGCCTCCGGTTGCGGATCCTCGATCCCCGCGAGCCTCAGGCAATGCCACGCCATCGCGTGATTGCTCGAGGTGATCGGAACGCCCGATCGCGTTTCTCCACGCGCTCGACGGCCTCCGCGACGCGCAGGCTGGTGCAGGAGACGAAAATCGCATCGACTGCCGGACGTCGCGGCCAGCGGCTCGCCGCGCTTCGATCGAGGCGACGCGAGATACGCGCCGCCTCGCGGTCGTCGCGCCGATCGAAGGTGGCGACGGCGGCGATGTTCGACGCCGCGATCGCTGAAATATCTGACGAAGCTCTGTGTTGATCTCGGGCGCATAGGGGGTGAGCAGGCCGATCCTCGCTGCGCCGAGCGCCCTGAAGCCGCGAGCGCCGCGGTGACCGGGGTCGTACAGGCGACATTCGGCCGAACCTTGTGAATTTCGGCGAAGACCGCCTCCTCGCCGAGCGTCATGGTCGCCGAAGTGCAGCCAAACGCCACGACGTCGAGCTCGATGCTGGGAAGGATCAGGTCGACGCTCGGCGCGATCCTGGCGCCGATGGCGCGCAACGTTTCGGGAGTGATGTCGTTGTCGTTGAAGACGCGCGACTCGTAGAACGCAACGCCGGGCTGGCTGACGAGGAGCGCGAAACTCGTGCTCCAGCGTCTGGTCGGTGGCGAGAACAACGAGGCCTATCGCGGCGCGCGACGGCGACGCCGCCGTCAAGTTCGGACGGCAGCACGCCAAGGTCGATCGGTCGGAGTCGCGGCGCGAGTCGGCTTTGACCAGCGACATGGCTTCTCTCCCGGGTTCAGTCGGTCATAAGACCGTCCATGGAAATCGCCGGCGCGCGCCCGGCGATAAGGTCGGCGGTGATCTTGGCCGATCCGTGGGACATCGTCCAGCCGATGTGGCCGTGCCCCGTGTTGAGGAAAAGGTTGCGAAAGCGCCGCCGCCCGAAGAAAGGAAGGTTGTTGGGGGTCATCGGCCTCAGGCCCGCCCACATCTCCGCGCGATCGTAGTCGGCGCCGTCGGGATAGAGGTCCTCGGTGACGCTCTTCATGAAGGCGAAATCGGAGGGCTTGTGGCTGGTGTCGTAGCCGGCGAATTCGGCGGTCGCCGTGACGCGGATGCGATCGCCGAAGCGCGAGATAGCGACGAGGTTGTGCTCGTCGACGGAGGCGATGGTCGGCGGCGATCGGCCGGTTGCCGATCGGAATGGTCAGCGAATAGCCCTTGATCGGATAGATCGGCAGATCGAGTCCGAGTTTTCGCGCAAAAATCGGACTTTCGGCGCCGAGCGCGAGCACAAAGGCGTCGGCCTTGAAGGCGGCCCTTGTCGGTCAGCGCCGCGTCGATGCGGTCGCCGTCCAGTCTTCGAGCCCGGTGATGGTCGACGCCGGTGCGAATTTCGCCCGCCCCGCGCGACAATCTTGGCCGCCAACGCGCGCGTAAATTTGGCGGGATTCGCCGGTCTCGTCGGTCGGACAATAGATCCCGCCGGCAATCTTCGTCTTTGCCGCCGCAAGCGACGGTTCGAGCGCGATGACGCCCTCGCGGTCGAGGACCTTGATCGCCTGGCCATCGGACTCGAGCAGCTTCATATGCTCGACGCCCCGGTCGAGCGCCTCTGCGATCGCGGTGGAAATAGAGGATGCCGCGTTGGCTGCGATGGTACTCGATCGCCTCCTCGGCGACGACCTCGTTGAGGACGCGTTGCGAATAGGCGGCGAGACGGTGCTTGAGCAAAGTGTTGCGGCGCGCCTTTTCGGGCGTGCACTCCTCAGGAAAGCCCACGACCAGGAGTAGAGTCTGGGATCGGCGGAGAATTTGAAGCGCAGCGCTTGGCTCCCAAGAAATAGCGACTTCAACAAAATCATCGGCGCCTTGGGCGATGACCAGACGAACGAATGGCCCGGCGCGATCATGCCGGCGTTGCCCCAGCTCGTACCTCGGCGGCGACCTCAGACCGTTGCGCTCGAGGACGACGACGTCGTGCCCGTCCTTCTGCAACTGATAGGCGGTCGTGACGCCGACCACGCCGCCTCCTAGGATGACGATTCTCATCGCGCTTCAGGCCCGCCCTGCCGATGGCGCCCTCGTCGACGAGGGTTGCGGGGAATGTCTAGATTTCTTCGCAAGTTGACAAGCCGGGTCGGCGGGGGTTGATCGGATCGGGCGGGCCGGCGGCAAATGCTGGCGAATTCAGCCCGCCGCGGCGGCGCGAGGGGCGCCGCCGCGGCGATTGGCCGCGATCGGAGGGGGCTCGTGAGCATGACCGTCAAAGTCGCCGTCGTGACCGGTGCGGGCAAGCGGATCGGCCGCGACATTGCGCTGCGGCTGGCGCGCGAAAATTATGCGCTTGCCGTCGTCGCGCACGCCTCGCTGCGGGGAGCGCGCGAGGTCGCAAGCGAAATCGTTGCGGGCGGCGGCCGGGCGGAAGCCTTCCCGATCGATCTGGCCGATCCGGAAGCCGCCGCGGTTGCGCTCGGGGATATTGCCTCACGGATGGGCCCGCTCGATCTCATCGTGAATAACGCGGCCGTGTTCGAGACCGACTCGATCGGCGCGCTGGATCTGGCGCTCTGGCGGCGGCAATTCGCGGTGAACCTCGAGGCGCCGGTCTTCCTCGCCGCGGCCTTCGCGCGCGCGTTGCCCGCCGGCCGCGAGGGCTCGATAGTCAACATTATCGACCAGCGCGTCCTGCGGCTGACGCCGCAGTATCTCTCCTACACGCTCGCCAAATCGGCGCTCTGGACCGCCACGCAGACGCTCGCGCAGGCGCTGGCGCCGCGAATCCGGGTCAATGCAATCGGTCCGGGGCCGACCTATCCGAGCCTGCGCCAGGGCGAAATCGGGCTCGCGCACGAGGCGGCCGGAACGCCGCTGGGGCGCCCGGTCAGCGGCGAGGAAATCGGCGACGCGGTCGTCTATCTCGCGCAGGCGCGCAGCGTGACCGGGCAACTGATCTGCGTCGACGCGGGACAGCATCTGGCCTGGCGCACGCCCGATATCGTCGATTGAGACTCAGTCCGCCGACGGCAGCCGCCGCATCACGAATTCGATCTGGCCGTCGGCCAGTTCGCGCCAGAATTCGATCTCGGTGAGATAAGCGGCCTTGGGGTAGCGGTCGAACCACTCGCGCGCCTTGTCCCGCGCTTCCGCGCGCGGCAACCGAAAGGTCTCGCGCCGCCAGCCGCTGCTGGCGGCCGCCAGCTCGGCGCGCGCCTGCCGGCGCCGCGCGACGCGTTCGACAAGATCCAGAGGGCGTTTGCGCTCGATCGCCATTCCCGCCTCCACAAAGGCATTCTAGCGCGGGGCGAGCCGAGAAGGGAGTCGATAAATGCGGCGCCGGCGCGGTCTTGAGAGCGCGGGGTTTTGTGCTAGAGCGTGCGAGAATATCGATGGGAGCCCAATGCGCGGCCTCGACCCCGTCTGGCCGCCCGAACGCGCAAGGTCGGGATGCGGGGACTGGCGGCGATCCTGCCGGACCGCGAACCACGCGCCTCTGGCGCCTAACGAGTCACGTAAACTTCGCCATGTCCTCCGCGCGCAAATCGACCCTGACAACGCCGGCAGCCCTCATCGGCGCCGGCCTCGTCGCGCCCGAACGGGGCGAGGAACTCGAACCGGTTGCGCAGCGTTATGCGATCGCTCTGCCGCCGGCGCTGGCCGGACTGATTGATCCCAACGACCCCGCGGACCCGATCGCGCGCCAGTTCCTGCCGGATCGGCGCGAACTCGATCGCGGCCCCGACGAAATCGACGATCCGATCGGCGACGGCCTGAAGAGCCCGGTGCGCGGCCTGGTCCACCGCTATCGCGACCGTGTGCTGCTGAAGCTCGTCTCGATCTGTGCGGTCTATTGCCGTTTCTGCTTCCGGCGCGAAATGGTCGGACCCGGAACGCCTGGGCTCGACGAGGCGGACCTGGCCGCCGCGCTCGATTACATCGCGGCGCGTCCCGAGATCTGGGAAGTCGTGCTGACAGGCGGGGACCCGCTCGCCCTTTCGGCCCGACGGGTCGAAACGGTCTCGCGCGCGCTCGCCGAAATCCCTCACGTCAAAGTGTTGCGCTGGCATACGCGCCTGCCGGTCGCGGCGCCCGGGCGCGTCACGGCGAGGCTCGCCCGAGCGCTGACCTCGGGCCACGAAAAAACGGTCTATGTCGCGCTCCACGCCAACCATCCGCGCGAGCTGACGAGTGAAGCGCGCGCGGCCTGCGCTCGACTGATCCGCGAGGGCGTCGCGATGGTCAGCCAGAGCGTGCTGCTCCGCGGCGTCAACGACGACGCCGACACGCTGGAGGCGCTGATGCGCGCCTTCGTCGAGATGCGGGTCAAGCCCTATTATCTCCATCACGCCGATCTCGCGCCGGGCACCGCGCATTTGCGCACCTCGATCGCAACGGGGCAGGCGCTGATGCGCGAATTGCGGCAACGCTTGTCGGGGCTCGCCATGCCCGCCTACATGCTCGACACCCCCGGCGCCCATGGCAAGGCGCCGATCGGCCCCGCCTATATCCGCGCGGCTCGCCAAGGCGAATATGAAGTGACGACGGCGGACGGCGCGGTTATCGAGTATGTCGAGCGCGGCGACCTCGCGCCTATCCCTTGAGCCCCTTGGCGAGCGCTTCCTGTTCGGCGGGCGTGGGGACGCCGAAAAATTCCGGGGCGTCGTCGCGCCCGCCCAACGCGCCGAAAGCACGCGCGCCGCCGGCCTCGAACAGAATCTCGAATTTGCGGCCCGCGCAATCCGTCGGCTTGCAGACGTAGGAGAGCTCGTAGGGTTTGCCGTCGATCGTGACGTCGGTACGAGCTCGCCGGAGGCGCCGTCAAAATTCTTGTTGAACTGCATCTAGCCAGTCCGGCGTCGGTTGAACGTCCTTCATCAACTTGTCCCACGAGGCGCGGTAGGTCCGCTGTTGCAGCACGTCGAACAGAAAGATCTGATCGGCGGCCCAGGCGGCGGCGCTGAGAAACAGAACGGCGATCGACGCGGCCAGGCGCATGGTGCATCCTACCGGTTTGTTGGCGAAGCGCGCGTCAGAACGCGCGAAAGGTGAGGATCGTGCGCGTATCCACGATCCCCGGGATGCGTTGCACCTTCTCGCCGACGAAATGGCCGATGTCGACATCGCTCTCGACATAGAATTTGGCGAGGATGTCGAAATCGCCGGCGATAGAATAGATCTCGGAGGCGATTTCCGCTTCGGCTAGCGCGCTGGCGACCTCGTAGGTCCGGCCGAGCGCGCATTTGATCTGCGACGAAAAAGGTCTGCATGCCGTCATTGCCCCTGTTTGGCGTCCTCTTTTGCAATAACTTCGACGTCGCGGTCCAGACCCGATTGCACCTTGAAGGTCGATTGATAGGTCTTCGGCGTCGTGGCGCGCGATGACGACATATTCGCCTTCCGCCAGCACCAGCGAGGGAAACGCGCCGATCAGTTCGCGGATGATGTCGCCGCCGGGCGTGAGCACCGTAAAGGTCGTGTTGGCGAGCGCCTCGCCCTCGCGGCGCGTTGACGAGCTTGAGCGTCAGCGTGGCGCAGCGGTGGCGCAGCGTCACGTCGACAATCTTGCCCGCCGCGACGCGGACGTCGCCGGAGACGATCGAGTTGGTCGGCACGGGCGCGCTCGGCGCGCGCCGCCCGGGCCTTGGCGACGCCGAGCGAGCCGACGCCGACCGTGTCGAGATAGGTCGAGACGATGTGATAGGCTCCCTCGGGCAGCCCGATGACCTCGCCGAGCATGCGCCTTCGCGTAGACGAGCTTGGCCTGCGAATTGTTGCGCTCGGGGACATAGATCGCGAGCGAGAGCGTTGCGCCGGATCGATCGGCTTGTCGCCGAGCGTCGCCGCGATTCGCAGCGCGCCCGCCGCGAGCGCGAGCTGCGTCGCGCAGCTCCTCGGCGCCGAGGCTGACGCTCTTGGTCGCGCTGGCGAGGCCGAAGGCGACATGCACGACATAATCGCCCGGCGGCAGCTTGAAGGTCGGGCTGCGGCAAGCGACGATTCGAAGCAGCGGATGCGAACCGTCCGGGTCGGCATGGGCGGCGAAAACGCGCCAGTGCAGGCCCGCCTCGAGCGGCGCGCCGGCGGCGCCGAGCGCTCGCGGTCAGGTCGCAGCGTCGCCGATCCGTCCGCGCGGCGTGGGCGTCGGCCGCCCGCCGGCGCAGCTGCGAAGCGAGCCGGCGCGATCGCGAGGGTCATTGCGTATCGGATCATCCCGAAGCGCCATGCCGCGATTGCCCGCGCCCGTCAAGGCGCGCGCGCGAGCACGCCTGGAGGCGCAATGGGGCGGATGAAGGCGGTTTACAGCCGGGCGAAATGCGGTCAGGAAGGCCACAGTCCGCGCGCGCCCTGCAGCCGCCCAAGTCCGGAGAAAGACGCCATGAACGAAACCATCGCCCTGCTTTCGCGCCGCCGCTCGCTGGCGCCGCACGAACCTCACCGGGCCCGGGCCCGACGCCGGCGAACTCGAGACGCTGCTTGCGGATCGCCTCGCGCGTGCCCGATCACGGCAAGCTCGCGCCGTGGCGCTTTGTCGTCTTCGAGGGCGGCGGCGCGCGATCGGGCGGGGCGGCTGGCGCTGGAGATCAGGCTCGAGGACAATCCCGAGCTCGATGAGGCCGGCGCGCGCAGGCCGAACTGACGCGCTTTTCGCGCGCGCCGCTGGTCGTCGGCGTCGTTTCGCGCGCTGCTCCGCACGCGAAAATCCCCGAGTGGGAACAGGTGCTTTCGGCGGGCGCGGCTGCATGGCGCTCATGGTCGCCGCCAATGCGCTGGGCTTTGCCTCGAGCCTGGCTCACCGAATGGTGCGCCTACGACGCGCGGTTCCGCGCCGCGATCGGGCTTGCCGAGCACGAGCGCATCGCCGGCTTCGTGCATATCGGCCGCCCGACAGTCGCGCCGGAGGATCGCGCCGCGCCCCGCGCTCGCCGATATCGTCAGTCGTATTTCCCGGCCTGAAGGAGCATCCGATGTTCTATGAGACGCGCGCGCGCGACAGAAGCCTGCTGCCGCACGATCCCTTCAAGGCGATCGTCGCGCCGCGGCCGATCGGCTGGATTTCAACCCGCAGCCTCGACGGCCGGATCAATCTCGCGCCCTACAGTTTCTTCAACGCCTATTCCTCCGTCGCCGCCGATCGTCGGCTTTTCCAGCGAAGGCTACAAGGACTCGGCCGCGTTCGCCGACGGAGAGCGGCGAATTCGTCGCCAATCTCGCCAGCTTCGATCTGATGCATCCGATGAGCGAAACCTCGGCGCCGTTGCCGCGCGGGCAAAGCGAATTCGAACATGCCGGGCTGACGATGGCGCCGTGCCGGCTGGTGAAGCCGCCGCGCGTCGCGGAGGCGCACGCCTCGCTCGAATGCAAGGTCAGCGAGATCGTCCGGCTGAAGGGCCACAAGGGCGAGACGCTCGGGAATTATCTCGTGATCGGCGAGGTCGTCGCCTTCCATATCGATGACGCCTTCATCAAGAACGGGCGTTTCGACACCGCCGGCGCCAGGCCGCTCGCCCGCTGCGGCTATCAGGATTACGCGGTGGTCGAGAAGCTGATCGCCCTCGCGCGCCCGACCGGCGGCGGCGATGGGAGCTGACGGGCGCGCAGGCGCCCGGCGCATGCTGGCTTCGAGACGGCCGGCGCGCCCCGTCCCGATCAGGAAGCGGCCGGCAAAATGCGGGTATTCGCCGGCGCCTTGTATTTCAGGGCGCGCTTTTCGACGGCGCGCCAAGATACGTACGCAATCGCGAGCGTCGCCGGAGTCGCGAGCAGGCTCAATCTCGTCGCCGTAATCTGCGGGCCGAAGAAATGAACGATCGCCTGTTGGATGGGAAAGGCGAAGAGGTAGACGCCATAGGAGAGATCGCCGACCGTTTTGGCCAGATTCAATCTCGCGGGAACGCGCAGGCCGAGGATCATCACGAGATAGGGCAGACAGACGAAATACACGAGCTGCGAAATCGGCGTACGCGCGGCCGCGAACCAGATGACGACAGACAGCAGCGCCCAGCCGAATTTGAGCGGAATTTTCGCTCTGAAGATCCAGAACGCGCTGCCCATCAGGAAGAAGCTGCCGTTGGTCAGCGCCGCGTAGCTCGAGGCGCCGCTCCAGATCTGCGACCCTTGGTGGTCCCAGTCGAGGCCGCCGATTCTCGTGAAATAGAAATACAGGCCGACGACGAGCAGCAGCGCCCCAAGACACAATCTTTCGTAGGATGCGCCGAGCTTTACGAGAAAGAGAATCCAGATATAGAACCCGCATTCCACCGGCAGCGTCCAAAGAGAGCCGTTGATCGAGGCCGTTGGCAAGCCCGCGGTGGTATCCGCGAGACTATACTTGATATTGAAGACGGAGGCGGTCCAGAGATAATCGCGCGTCGTCGGGTCGGCGGCGTAATCCGCGATCGAAAGTCTCGTCAGCATCGGGCCGATCACGAAGACGGTCGCAAGGACGACAAAGACGAGGCCCGGCAGAATTCGCAGCGTTCGGGCGATCAGATAGTCGAGGACCGGGCGCTCGAGAGCCGACTTCGTGACCAGGTATCCGCTGATGACGAAAAACGTCGAAACCGCGATCCCGCCTCCGGAATCATAGCTGCTGAAGATCGCAAAGAAGATTTCCTGTTCGGGATGTCCGCTGATCGGATAGCTGTGGCTCCACAACACCAGCAGCGCGGCCGCGAGCCGGATCAGGTCGAAATTATTCGACCGCGGGGCGCTCGCGCCGGCATCGCCCTTCACGCGACGTCCCCCGGGCGCGGCGGCGTCGGCGAAGCGTCCCTCTCCAGGGTCCCCCGATCGGCGATGAGGAAAGGCAGGATCGCATCGGCGAGCCTCTCCGGGGCGGAATATTGCGGCGCATGTCCTGTCGGCAGCGAGATCACGCGTGC
>CAWEID010000014.1:0-40659 GCA_963809055.1 uncultured Pseudomonadota bacterium
ATACCAGCCCCACGGCACCGGCTTGTCGAAGGACGCGATCTTCTTGATGTCGTCCTGAACGTCGCGCAAGTCGGCGGCCGGGTTCGGGTCGGTCGCGATGATGTTCTCGATGTTCGAGCCCATGAACGAAAGCGGTTGCGTCGCGAAGGTCAGATCGACCGGGGCGAGGATTCGCCCGGGCTTTCGTCGAAGTTGTAAGGCGGCTTGACCGAGCTCGTGTCCAGGTTGGAGCCCGGGAACGGTCCCGGGTCGGCTACGATCGGAACGAACTGGTTGCTCAGCGGGGGGTTGACCATCGAACCATAGCTGGCGCCCTTTACGGTGGGGAACGAAGGGTCGCTGTAGGTGACAGTAGCGCCCTGGTCGGGGTGCAGCGCCAATTGCGTCTGGCCGGACTGGCCGGCGATCATCGCGATCGCGTTCGGCGTGGAGGGGCCAACGATCGTCTGGCGGAAGTTGTCGAACAGGACAAAGTTCTTCGCCCACCGCCACATGAACGGGATCGTGTCGCAGTCGATGTGGCCTATGTCCGTTTCGGCCTTCTGCGCCGCGGACAAAGCGATCGACGTCGGCGCAACGTCATTGGCGTTCACGATGTTCCCGTAGGAATTGGTGGTCAGCCCTTCCTGGTTCATCGCGTAACGATCGTTCGCCGCGACGCCCGTCGAAGGATTGACGTCGAGGTCGTTGGCCATGCCCTGATGGCTGTGGTCGACGGAAATCTCGTCGGCGGGATAGATCGGGATCACTTGGCCGTTCGGGCCGGTGACGGCCTGGGGCATCAGGAACGGCGTGATCGTCTTCTTCGTTCAGCGAGGCGTCGAGGAAGCGCTGGGTAAAACTGGGGGTCTTGATCGCGGGCGTGAACCCGTCCGGAGCCTCGAACAGGCCGTTCGCCCCGGGATACGTGCCGAAGTAATGATCGAACGATTCGTTCTTGTGGAAGATCACGAAGACGTATTTCACTTTCTTCCGCAAGATTTCGATCTTCGCCTCCAGCGGCAGCTTATTGTAGGCGTCTTCAGATCCGTCAAAGTACGGCGTGGAGCTTCCGTAGGATCCGTTCCAGCCGCTGTCGAGTGCAAACGCATTAGACGTGACCGCCATTATGCCAAAAGCGGCAACCGATCCCTTTAGACGCTTTGAACCAAGCATGAAGTTGCTCCCCGTTGGCGCGCAAGAGGTATTCGTCCTCGGAGATTCCGAAGCCAATACTTAAGATTATTGCCGCAGTCAGGACTGCTGACGCAAAAATTTACTATTGGGTTTAAGTTGCAAGTTGATGACAATAAAAAACATAATTGAACTGCAGATATATTTATTCTAGCATCAAACTCTTGTGCGCTCTTTTCGGCCGCAGGCGCCCGCTCACGCGAATTCGGCCTGTCCTCGTCAGGCGGATCGGAGGCCGGCAAAGGTCGAGTTCGCCGCCGGCAAGGCGAATCCGCTCGAGAAAGGCGAGGCCGCCGACGCCCGCCGCGAGCGGGCGTCCGGCAAAACGCCGCGCCCTGCGCCTGAGAGGGGCCCCGCCGGCCCGGAGGCTAGGGAAGCGTCAAAGCGGCCGGAAATCCCTGACGAAGCGCGTCAGCGCGGCCAGCGCGATCTCGCAATCCTCGGTCGAGATCGATTCCAGCGGGACTGTGGCTGATCCCGCCTTTGCAACGGACAAACAGCATGCCCGCCGGCGCGACCTCGCCGATGATCATCGCGTCGTGTCCCGCGCCCGAGGGCAGGTGGAACGGCGGCTCGCCGACCGCGGCCATCGCCGCGTCGAGCCCGGCGACGATTTTTGCGTCGCAGACATAGGCGTTGGCGTCGTGGGTTCTTGTCACAGCCGCCTCGACCCCGCGGCGCGCCGCGATGGCGCTGAGCGCCTCGACGATGTCGTCGACCGCGCGACGGCGGCTTCAGTCGTTGGGGCTGCGGATGTCGACCGAGAACCGCGCGCGCCCGGGGATCACGTTGACCGCCCCGGGGCGCGCGTCGATCTCGCCGACGGTGGCGACCAGATCGCTCCTCGCGATTGCGCGCGCGCTTCGATCGCCAGGATCATTTCGGCGGCCGCCGTCAAGCCCGTCATGGCGTAACGACATCGGCACCGCGCCTGCGTGTCCCGCCTGGCCGCGCACGACGCAGTTCAGCCGCGTCGCCCCGTTGATCGCGGTGACGACGCCGAGCGCAGGCCCTCCGCCTCGAGCGCCGGCCCCTGCTCGATATGCATTTCGACGAACGCCGAGCACGTTTTTCGCCTGCGCCTCGGGAAGCCGCGCCGGGTCGCAGCCGAAAGTCTTTGAGCGCTTCGCCGATGGACGACGCCCTCCGCGTCTTGCAGCGCCAAGACGCTCCGGCGCGAGCCGTCCGGCCATCGCGCGCGAGCCGGTCATCGTGGTGGGAAACCTCACGCCCTCCTCATCGCCGAAGGCGACGATCTCGATCGCAAAGTCAAACCTCTCGCCGCGCGCGCGAAAATTCCTCGACGACCGCCAGCGCTGCGAGAGCGCCAAGGTTGCCGTCGTAGCGCCCGGCGTCGCGCACGGTGTCGATATGCGAGCCGATCATCAGCGCCGGCGCGCCGGGCGTCCGCCCCTCGTAGCGGGCGCGCACATTGCCTGCGGCGTCGATCTCACGGCTCGAGTTTTGCCGCGCGCGTCCAATCGCGATCAGACGCACGCAGGCGGCGCGATGGGAGGGGGTGAGATAGAGCCGGGTCAGCCTGCCCGGCTCGTCGGTGAAGCTCGACAACTCGTCGAGCCGCGCCATCAGTCTGCGCGCAGCGCTGCGGTATCGAGGTCATGAAGCGCGCCCTCAGTTCCTCGCCTGCCGGCCGGCGTCGAGCCAGCGCGCAAGAATCTGCGCGTTCCTCGGGGGTGATTTCGGTCAGGTTGTTGGGCGGCATCGCGTGGGTCAGAACCGCCTGCATGCGGATCGCCGGGGCGAAGGCGGCGATGCGCTCGGGCGTATCGAGCTGCACCCCCTTCGGCGCCGCGCTGACGCCCTCCCACACCGGCTCGTCGGCGATGGCACATCGCGCAGCGCGAGGTCGACCACGTCGACGACGGCGTCCGGCGCCTTCGGCGCGGCGTCGGCCGCGCGCCGACCTCCGGCATCGGCTCGAGGCCGAAGCGCGGGACGCATGCCCGGCGAGGCGGCGACGCTGACGCAGAACGCGGCCCACGATCGCCAGCGCCGCGACGATCCACGCCCACCACGGCGCCTTCGTCGTGGTCGGCGTGCCACACGTTGTAGAAGTAGCGCACCAGCGCGCCCGCGACGATGATGCAGGTGACCATCGCCGGGATCGCCGCGCGGATTGGCGAAGGTCACGGGATAATGGTTCGACAGCATCATGAACAGCACGGGCAGCGTGATGTAATTGTTGTGCGTCGAACGCTGCTTGGATTCCTTGCGCCCATTTCGGGATCGGGGGTCTCGCCGGCGATGCAGCGCGGCCACCGATTTGCGCTGGTTGGGCATGATGACGAGGAAGACGTTGGCGGTCATCATCGTCGCCATCAGCGCGCCGGTGTGGATGAGCGCGCCGCGGCCCGAGAACACCAGCGTGAAGACGTAGCTCGTCAGCACGACGATAGCCGAAGCCGACCAGCGCCGAGCAGCGCGTCGTTCTTGGCGAGCGGCGATTTGCAGAGGAGATCGTAGACGAGCCAGCCGAGCGCGAGCGCGACGAACGCCGATCAGCGCCGCCTGCCAGGGCTGCAAAGCGGCAGCACCGCGGGGTCGATGAGGAAGAAGCTCGACTGGCCGTAATAGACCCAGCACAGCAGGCTGAAGCCGGACATCCAGGTCCAATAGGACTGCCATTTGTGCCAGATCAGGTGATCGGGCAGCGCGGCGGGCGCGAGCGTGTATTTGCTCATCTCGTAGAAGCCGCCGCCGTGCACCTGCCAGGAGACGCCGTAGACGCCCGGCTTCTGGTCGGCCATTTTCCGCAGCGAAGCGTCGAGATGCATGAAGAAGAACGACCCGCCGATCCAGGCGATCGCCGCCGTCACATGCAGCCAGCGCAACAGGATCGAGCCCCATTCCACGATGTAGGGAGCTCCAGGCCGCCATCCGTGTCTCCGCTCTCCGTCGACGCCCGCCGAACGTACCGTGCTCGGCCAGAATACCGAGGCGAAGGCAGCTTGCCCACGACAGAATCTCAGGAATATTTTGCGAACTGGATCGGAAAATCGGCCGCGCATGATCGCCCTGGAGAACGTTCGCATCTTCCTGCGCGCCGATCGAGACCGGCTCGTTCTCGGCGGCGGGGCGCATGCTCCGGCTGTCGCCTTCGGTGGTCAGCTATCGCATTCAATTGCTTGGAGGATACGCTCGGCGCCCGGCTGCTGACGCGCACCACGCGCAACATGCGCCTGACCGAGGCGGGCGAAGTGTTCCTCGAACATTGCCGCGAAATCGTCGAGGCGGTCGAGCGCGCCGAAGCGAGCGTCGCCGAAAGCGACGGGCGCCTCGCCGCAGGGGCGTGCTTGCGCGTCACCGCGCCGCTCGGCCTGGGGCGGCGCGTCGATCGCGCCGATGGTCGCGCGCTATCGCGACGCTGCAGCCGCACACCGAAGTGCGCCTGCGCCTCTCCGACCATATCCTCGATATCGTGCGCGAGGGCGTCGATCTCGCAATCCGGCTCGCGCGCATGGAGGATTCGAGCTTCACCCTGCGCAAGATCGCCGAGATCGAGCGCGTGCTCTGCGCGTCGCCCGCCTATCTCGCGCGGCGCGGCGCGCCCAGGCAGCCCGCGCGACCTCTCGCGCATCATGACTGCCTGCTGCTGCGCTTTCCCGGCTCGCAGCAGTTCCGCTGGACGCTCGAATATCGACGGCGAGTCGGTCTCGGCGCCGATCGAGGGCCCGGTCGACGCCGACGACGGCGACGTGCTGACCCAATGGGCGCTCGACGGCCTCGGCATCGTGCTGAAGCCCCTGTTCGAGGTCGCCGCCTATCTCGCCGAGGGCCGGCTCGTCGAAGTCCTGCCGGAGGCCCAGGCCCAGCCGGTGACGCTCGGCATCCTCTATCCCACTCGCCGCATGCTGCCGCCGCGCACCAAGAGCTTCATCGACCTGGCCGTGGAGGAGTTGCGGCGTCACGTCGCACATGAACTGCAGAAGGCGCGGAAGGCGTAGGCAGTCGGCGTCGGGCGAGGCGCGGCGAGGCGATCGATCGCATCGGCCGAAAGCGGCGTCACTGACCTACTGCCGGCTCGCCGACTGCCCCTTGCGCTAACCCGACCTTAACCCTATCGAGGCGCTTAACTCGGCCGTCGAAAGCGCGGCTCTATCCCTAGCGCCGGGCCAAAGTTTCGGCCCATTTGCGGCGCATCGCAGCCCGCCCTGCTCGAGCCCGCGCTCGCCGCGCAATACTTGAGAGCCGAGCCCAGATCTTGTCACTGACGACCGAGGCGCCGCCCGAGATGACCGACACTCCGGAAACCACGCTGCTGTCCATGTTCTGGACGGCCCATCCCGTCGTCAAGATGGTGATGATCGGGCTGCTGGCTCGCCTCTTTCTGGTGCTGGGCGATCATCATCAACAAGACCCTGCTGTTCCGCAGATTCCGCTCGCGAGCATGGACCATTTCGAGCAGTCGTTCTGGTCCGGCCAGTCGCTCGAGGAGCTTATACCAGCGCTCTCCGCAGCGACCAGCACCGGCGCCGCGGCGCTGTTCGTCTCCGCGATGCGCGAATGGAAGCGCTCGTTCCAGAACCAGGCGGCTTCGTTCCGCGGTCTGCACGCGCGCCTCGACAAGGTGCTCGACGTTTCGATCGCGCGCGAGGTCGAGCGGCTCGGAGTCGAACCTGCTGTTTCTCGCCACCGTCGCTTCGGCCGGGCCGTTCGTCGGCCTGTTCGGCACGGTCTGGGGCATCATGACTTCGTTCCGCTCGATCGCGGCCTCGAAGAACACTTCGCTCGCGGTCGTCGCGCCCGGCATCGCCGAGGCCCTGCTCGCGACCGCGATCGGCCTCTTCGCCGCGATCCCGGCGCTGATCGCCTACAACAAGCTGCAGGGCGACGTCGCCAAGGCGCAGGCGCGCATGGAGAGCTTCGCCGACGAGTTCTCCGCCATCCTGTCGCGCCAGATCGACGCGCATCTGCCGAGCGATCGCGCCGCCTGAAGCGCTTCGGGCGAATTAGACGAGGAAGCTATCGATGGGCATGTCGATGGGGGCGCAAAGGGACGCAAGAGCGGGCGCGGGCGGCGCGGCGTGCCGCGCTACGGCGCGATGGCCGACATCAACATGACGCCGTTCATCGACGTCATGCTGGTGCTGCTGATCATCTTCATGGTCGCCGCGCCCCTGCTGACGAGCGGCGTCGCGGTCGATCTGCCGCAGGCCAAGGCCGGCGCGCTCAACGTCGAGCAGAAGCCGGTCGCGATCGCGATCGACGAAAAGGGGCAAGTGTACCTGATGGACCAGCCGATCGCCGACGCCGATTTCATCGCCCGGCTCGGCGCCTCGCCAAGGACGGGCCGGACGCGCGCGTCTATGTGCGCGCCTCGAAGACGGTGCCCTATGGCCGCGTCGCCGAGATCATGGCCGACGTAACCACGCGCCGGATACAAGAAAGTCGCGCTCGTCACCGAACCCGACACGCCATTGAGGAGGCGCCGGGCTTGAGCGAAGGCTCGGAAAAGAACGGGTTTTGTCGTCTCGGCCGCGATGCACGCTCGCGCTGCTGGCGTCTGATCGTGTTCGCCTTCGCCTGCGGCGCCGCAAGTTCGACGACGCCGCGGAATCCATGCCCGTGGACACGATCACCAAGGACCAGTTCACGAGATCATGAACGGCGAGAAATCGGCCAAGCCGGCGCCCGCTCCGGCGCAGCCGCCGCCGCGCCCGCAGGCCGCCGCCGAGCCGCCGCCCGTCCCGACGCCGGCCGCCCCGACGCCGCCCGAGCCGCCGCCCGAGCTGAAGCGCGCCGACGATACGCCGACGCCGCCCCCGCCGCCGGCGCCTCCGCCCCCGCCCAAACCCGCGCCGCCGCCGCCCCCGCCGCCGCCCAAGCCGCAGGCGGAGGAAACGCCCGCGCCGCCGGTCGAGGCCGAAGATCGCAGGAGACGCCGCCCGAGCGGCCCAAGGATCCCGCCAAGGAGAAGCCGAAGCCGGAAGACCTCGCCAAGCTGCTGGCCAAGGAGAAGCCCGCGGAGCCGCCGAAGGACGCCGCCAAGCCGCCGCCAAGACCCGATTCGACCCGAAGGCGATCGACAGGCTGCATCGGCCAGACCAAGACCGCGCGATGCGAAGCCGACGCGGCGAGGCCGCGCTCGGCCTGCCCGAGCCAGCATGCCCAGCACATGTCGCCATCGCTGGCGGCGCGCTCAACGCGTGGTTCAAGGACGCCTATCTGAACTGCTGGTCGCCGCCGCCGACATTGCCCGAGGGCGAGACCTACATTCCGCTGAGTGCGCAAGTCGAATTCAACAGTCGACGGGTCGCTCGCCGGCGAGCCCGGTGCTGGTCAATCCGCCCTCGGATCCGGCGTGGAACCCGCATCGCGGAAAGCGCGATGGCGCGCCGCGATGAAATGCAACCCGATGAGGGTTCCGCAGCAATTCGCGCCCTATTTCGAGCAATGGCGCAGCAAGACCATTCACTTCGATCCGAGGGACGCTCGGGATGAGCAAAGCCTTCCTAAGCGAAGAAACAAGCCGCGGCGCGACCGCAGCGCAATGATCGGCTTACCGCATTGCGTTCTTCGCCGCGTCCTCGCGGCGGCGGCGCGCTTTTGGCGCGTGGAGCCTATGAAGTCGTACCCCGAGAAGCCCAAGCGCGACGCCGTCGCGCTGGCGCCATTCCACGCCGCCGAACTCGCCGGTCGCCGTCGCGCCGGCCGCTGCGCCCGCGCCGGCGCCGGCGCGCCCGGCGATCGCGCCGGCGCCGGCGAACTCAGCGAAATGTCGGCCTCGACCGAGGCCGCCTTCGACGCCTGGCTGATCGACGCCTACAAATCATGCTGGTCGCCGCCGCGCAGCACTCCCGGAAGGCGAGCCTTATTTTCCGCGGGTGCGGGTCGCATTCAAAGCCGACGGCGCGCTCGCCGGCGCCGCCGCGGCTCGTCAATCCGCCGTCGGCGATCCGGCCTGGAGCCCGCACGCCGAGGCGGCGATGCGCGCCATAAAGTCTTGCGATCCGCTTCACGTGTCCGACGAAATACGCGCCCTATTATCCCCAATGGAAGACCAAGACCGTCTATTTCGACACCGCGCGTTCGTGACGCCGGCCGCCCCGCCCAATTCGCAAATTTCGTGAGACCCATGCCGATGCCTGTGTTTGCTCCCCTCGTCCGCCGCGCCTTCCTCGCCCTGGCGCTCCTCGCGCCCTTCGGCCTCGGCGGCGCGCCCGCGCGCGCGGCCGGCGACGTCTATGTCCACGCCGGCGCCAATTTCACGCCGGTCACGATCGCGGTGACGCCGCTCGCGGGCGACGCCGGCGACGTCAAGGTCGGCGCCGTGCTGGTCAACGACTTCGCGCATTCGATGTTCCTGACGCCGATCAATCCGACCGAGCTTTCCCGAAGACGTCGACCAATCCGGACGTGCGGCCGAACATCGACGCCTGGAAGACGGTCAACGCGCAATTCGTGCTGACCGGACGCGTCGCGCGCGCGGCCGACGGGCGGCTCACCGCGCAGTTCCGGCTTTGGGACACCGCGAGCGGCGAGCAGGTCGCCGGCCAGCAATATACGACCGACGCCGCCAACTCGCGCCGCGTCGCGCATCTGATCGCCGACGCCGTGTTCTCGCGCGTGACCGGCGAGAAGGGCTTTTTCGACAGCCGGGTCGTATTCGTCGACGAGAGCGGCTCGAAGGAGAAGCGCCGCAAGCGGCTCGCGGTGATGGACATGGACGGCGCCAACGTCAAATACCTCACACCGGCGACAAACTGGTGGTGACGCCGCGTTTCTCGCCCTCGGCGCAGCAGGTCGCCTACATGTCGTTCGGCGAGGGCGACCGCAAGCGTGACGCTGCTCGATCTCGAAAGCGGCCAGCGGCAGCCGGTCGGCAATTTCTCCGGCATGACCTTCTCGCCGCGCTTCTCGCCCGACGGCCAGCGGCATCATGCATGTCGCTCTCCGACGGAGCGACCTCCAATCTCTACACGATGGATCTGCGCATCCGCGAACACGACGCGCCTGACCGACGACGAGCGCGATCGACAACTCGCCCTCCTATTCGCCGGACGGCTCGCAGATCGTGTTCGAATCCGACCGCGGCGGCACGCAGCAGCTCTATATGATGAGCGCGAGCGGCGGCGGGGCGAAGCGCATCTCCTTCGGCGACGGCCGCTACTCGACGCCGGTCTGGTCGCCGCGCGGCGACCTCATCGCCTTCACCCGCCAGAAGGACGGCCAGTTCGGCATCGGCGTGATGAAGACCGACGGCTCGGGCGAGCGCATGATCACCGAGGGCTATCACAACGAGGGCCCGACATTCTCGCCCAACGGCCTGTTCGTGATGTTCTTCCGCGATCCCGGCGGCGAAAGCGGGCGCGAAGATCTACATGGCCGACATTTTCGGCCACGGCGAATTCGTGGTGCCGACCCCCGAGCTACGCCTCGGACCCGTCCTGGGGACCGCTGATGAACTGAGCCTGAAAGGCTCTTCGCAGGCCAGGCTGGGCGGGCCCGTTACGGGCGCTCCGCCCTATGCCTTCGCGCCGCCGCTCGCTGCGCGCGCGCTCCCATGCGCGGCGGCGGGCGCGGCGATCCAGCGGGTCAGCGCCAGGATGGTCGCCAGGGTGATCGCATAGACGACGACCTGCAGCACCGAGGGCTGATCGGAATAGCCGATCAGCGTGTGCAGCACGCGGCCGAACAGGCTCGAGTCGGAAAGGAGCGCGGACGTATCCCAGGCCGTCTGGCGAGCGCCGTCACGACGCCCGCCTGCTGCAGGAAGACGACCGCCTGCGCCGCGAGGCCGGCGGCGAGGAAGGTGATCAGCATCGTCGTGACCGCGAACAAGCGGCGCGTCGGGATCGTCACCAGGCCGAGATAGGTGATCGCCGTGACGCCGCAGCCGAGCGCGAGGCCGAACAGCGAGCCGACGAGGAGGTCCCACGAGGTCGTATTGGCCGAGGCGACGAGGCCATAGAGGAACAGCGCGACCTCCGAGCCTTCGCGCATGACGGCCACGGCGACGACGACGCCGAGCGCATAGATCGGCCGCGCGCCCGAGCGCACCGCTTCGCCGACCTGACGCACCTCGGCGGCGAGTTCGCGGCCGTGCCTGGCCATCCAGACATTGTGCCAGGTCAGCATGACGACGGCGATCATCAGGATGCCGGCGTTGAAGATCTCCTGCCCGATGCCCTCGAACAGTTCGGCGAGGCCGCCGGCGAAGGCCGCGACCAGACTTGCGCCGACGAGGCCGCCGACCACGCCGAGCGCGACCAACAGGCGGCTGCCCGGCATTCCCTTGGTGACCGCCATCACGATGCCGACGATCAGGCCCGCCTCGATGACTTCCCGGAATACGATGATCAGCGCGCCCAGCATCCGCTCTCTCCCGACCTCACTGCACTAGAAGGAAGCCCTCGGTCGTGGCTTCGTGATAGTCGTCGAAGAAACGATAGCGGCCGGGCGCGAGCGGGCGGACCCGAACGGCGATCTTGCCGCCGCCGGCCACGACCTTCTCGACCCGCAGCGTCTTGCTTTCGAATTCCGAGGGCGTCGAGTCGAGGTTTGTCACCTCGATCGTGATCGGCTTGTTCGCCGGCGCCGTCGGCTCGGCCGGCGAGAAGCGATGATCCTTCAGGGACAGTTTCACGACGAAGCTGTCCTCGGCGAGGCCCGAGCCCGCGCCCAAGGCCATAAGCGCCGCGATCGCCAGCGCGGCCGATCGGATGGTCGTCGTCAGCATTTCTGTCTCTCCTGGGGCGTGCGGCGATCGGCGTCGAAAGGCGGATTGGGCGATCGCCGCAGGGATGAGAAAATTCGGCGCGGTCGACGCCGGGCCGGCGCGCGGACCCCGGCGTCGACGACGCCGGGCAAGGCGAGGGGGCCGATGGACCCGCCCGAAACGGCGCGGCAGCCCCGGCGCGGGCGCGCGAGGGAGGATAAAACGGCATGTCTCACTCCGGGCATTACGGCTTCAAGGGCCGCTGTCCTCAATCTGCGATATCGGCCAGCCCGGCCGGTCACAAGAGAAAACGGATATTTTAGAATGCTTCTAGATTGCAGCCGGCGAACGATCTCGCCCGTCGAGCGCGCGCGGCGGGGTAAACAGAATTGTCGCGAAACCCGCCGTTCATTACATTTTTATGACGGCTCGAAAAAACCCGCTCCGCGGCTAAAAAAACGCTTGCATTCCAGGCAGATTCGCCCAAATAAGAAACCGCCCAATACGCACGTGCCTGTGGTCGTGTGTCGGTCGGCGGGGATCTGGACAAGAGGCCAGTCAACCGCCCTCGAAAGACCGGCAGCCGGAGGCAAACCGGCGCACCCCGCTCCAACGGGGGACGCGACTTGAAGCAACGACGGACCGGGCTTTTTTGGTCTCTGCCGCCCCTCCAAAGGTCGGCTCACCGAAGAGGCTTGTCTATCTTGCCGGGCGTGCGGAAGGGAATTTTCCCCTCCAAACGATGGCTCCGATCCGCGTCGAAGGCGAAAGCCGCAGGCGCATCGCAGCTACGGCGCAGCATCTGACCCTCGACGGGTCCGAACGCAACGGCTCTCCGCCGTTTCCTCGGGCCGCCGAGAGGTCGCGGTTGGCGGGTCAACGTCGCCGGTTCGCGTCTCCAACGCGCGGGCCGGAAAACGCATCGCCTCCGATTCCCCTGTTTGTCCTGCGCGGCGGCGACGCCGCGCGACGGAGGATGCCGCTATGACCGATCGCATCAAGGAATTCCTCGCGCGCAATCCCGAGGAGGGCCCGCGCCTCGTCGTCGACCTCGAAGTGGTGCGCGAAAACTACTTCGGCTTCGCCAGGGCCTTGCCCGACACGCGCGTGTTCTATGCCGTGAAGGCCAATCCGGCGCCCGAGATCCTGGACCTGCTGGCCCGGCCTCGGCTCGTGCTTCGACACGGCCTCGATCGTCGAGATCGAGCAGGCGATGGCGGCCGGCGCCACGCCCGACCGGATCAGTTTCGGCAACACGATCAAGAAGGAGCGCGACATCGCGCGCGCCTATGCCCTCGGCGTGCGGCTGTTCGCGGTCGACTGCGAGGCGGAGGTCGAGAAAATCGCGCGCGCCGCGCCCGGCTCGAAAGTGTTCTGCCGCATCCTTTGCGACGGCGCCGGCGCGGAATGGCCGCTTTCGCGCAAATTCGGCTGCGCGCCGGAGCTGGCCGGCCGCGTGCTCGAGCGCGCCCATAGCCTCGGTCTCGTCGCCTATGGCCTGTCCTTCCATGTCGGCTCGCAGCAGCGCAACCCGCGCATGTGGGACGGCGCCCTGAAGGCGTCGGCCGCGATCTTCCGCGATCTTGCCGAGCGCGGCGTCCAACTCGCCATGATCAACCTCGGCGGCGGCTTCCCGACGCGCTATCTCAAGGACGTGCCGGCGGTTCGCAGCTACGGCCAGACGATCTTCCGCGCGTTGCGCAAGCACTTCGGCAACCGCATCCCCGAGACGATCATCGAGCCGGGCCGCGGCATGGTCGGCAACGCCGGGATCATCGAGGCCGAGGTCGTGCTGATCTCGCGCAAGGCCGACGACGACCGCCAACGCTGGGTCTATCTCGACATCGGCAAGTTCAACGGGCTGGCCGAAACCATGGACGAGATGATCCGCTATCCCATCCGCACCCCGTTCGACGAGGACGCGATGGAGCCCTGCGTGATCGCAGGCCCGAGCTGCGACTCCGTCGATGTGCTCTATGAAAAAGAGCCCTACCCGTTGCCGATCAGCCTCGAGATCGGCGCCAAGGTGCTGATCGAGGGCACGGGCGCCTATACGACGACGTATTCCGCGGTCGGGTTCAACGGCTTTCCGCCGCTGAAGAGTTATGTCATCTGATCTTTTCGGCCGATCTCGACGCACCCTGTCCACAAATTGCGCCCCGAGGGCCCGCGCCTCCCTGGCGCGGGAGCCGCGACGTGACTACTAGAAGGTCGTCGAGGCGCTTCGCCTCGGCGGGATTTTGGCCTCGCGATGGAATTTTGGTTGGACATAGCCGGCTTCGCCCTGAAGGCGCTGCTGATCGTGGGCTCGGTCGGCGCCCTGGCGATCCTCATCGCGCGGCTGACGCGCGGCGAGCGCGAGGAGGAGGCCGGGATCGAGATCAAGTCGCTGAACCGGCGCTATAGCGACGACGAAGCCCGGCTGAAGGTCGAACTCCTGTCGAAGAAAGAGCGCAAGGCCTTCGTCAAGGCGCGCAAGAAGGCGGCCAAGACCGCCGAGCCGGCGGAAAAATGCATCTACGCGCTTTCGTTCAAGGGCGACGTGACCGCGAGCGCCGTGGGAAGGCTGGGCCGCGAGATCGACGCCGTGCTGAGCGTGGCGCGCCCGCAGACGGACGAAGTCGTCATCCGGATCCACAGCCCGGGCGGCACGGTCACCGGCTACGGCCTCGCCGCCGCGCAATTGCGGCGGCTGCGCGACCGCTCGATCAAGCTGACGGCGACGGTCGACCAGGTCGCGGCGAGCGGCGGCTATCTGATGGCCTGCGTGGCCGACCGGATCCTGGCCGCGCCGTTCGCGATCGTGGGCAGCATCGGCGTCGTCGCGCAGGTCCCCAATGTCAATCGCCTGCTGAAAAAGAACGACATCGACTTCGAGGAGATCACCGCGGGCGAATTCAAGCGCACCGTCTCGGTCTTCGGCGAGATCACGCCCGCGGGGCGCGAGCATTTCCGCGGCAAGCTCGACTCGACCCACGAAGCCTTCAAGGCCTATGTGAAACACTGGCGCGCGAATGTCGATATCGACCGGATCGCCAATGGCGACATTTGGCTCGGCAGCGAGGCGCTCGCCCTCGGCCTCGTCGACGACGTCACGACCAGCGACGATTATCTGTTCCGCGCCCGGGATCAGGCCCGTCTGTTCGAAATTTCCTTGCAGCAGCGCCGCTCGATCGTACAGCAATGGCTGACGCAGGCGAGCGCGGGCCTCGCCGCGCTGGCGCGCTCCATGCTCTCCCGGTTCGGGCTGGAGACGACGCCGCTGGCGTGAATTCGCCTCCGCTCCTGCAGGCGGCGCGCGGACGCCCCCGACGCCGCCTTGTTTTGCCGGGCCGCCCCTGCTAGGTCACGCCTCGAATTCCAACCCCATCGAGGATGTCGTTTCCATGGCCGCGCGCCAATTCATCTATCACATGCAGGGTCTGACCAAGACCTGGCCCGGCGGCAAGAAGGTGCTGGAGAACATCAACCTCTCCTTCTACCCCGACGCCAAGATCGGCGTGCTCGGCGTCAACGGTTCGGGCAAGTCGACGCTGCTGCGCATCATGGCGGGCATCGACACCGAATTCGTCGGCGAGGGGTTTATCGCCGAGGGCGCGAAGGTCGGCTATCTCCCGCAGGAGCCCCCGCTCGACGCCACGCTCGACGTGCGCGGCAACGTCATGCTCGGCGTCAAGGAGAAGCAGGCGGTGCTCGACCGCTACAACGAACTGGCGATGAACTATTCCGACGAGACCGCCGACGAGATGACGCGGCTGCAGGACGAGATCGAGGCCAAAGGGCTCTGGGACCTCGACAGCCAGGTCGAGCAGGCCATGGACGCGCTCGGCTGCCCGCCCGACGATTCCGACGTCACGAAACTCTCCGGCGGCGAGCGCCGCCGCGTCGCGCTCTGCCGGCTGCTGCTCGAAAAGCCCGAATTGCTGTTGCTCGACGAACCGACGAACCATCTCGACGCCGAGACGGTCAACTGGCTGGAGGGCCATCTGCGCGCCTATCCCGGCGCGATCCTGATCGTCACCCACGACCGCTACTTCCTCGACAATGTCACCGGCTGGATTCTCGAACTCGACCGCGGCCGCGGCATCCCCTACGAGGGCAATTACTCGGCCTGGCTGAAGCAGAAGCAGAAGCGCCTCGAACAGGAGGGCCGCGAAGAGGCCGCACGCCAGCGCGCGCTGGCGGAGGAGAGCGAGTGGATCGCCGCCTCGCCCAAGGCGCGCCAGGCCAAGTCCAAGGCGCGCATCGCGGCCTATGACGAACTCGTCAAGAAGCAGAACGACAAGGCGCCCACCACCGCGCAAATCATAATTCCAGTCGCCGAACGGCTCGGCAACAACGTCATCGACTTCGACAATCTGTCGAAGGGTTACGGCGATCGCCTGCTGATCGACAAGCTTTCGTTCAAGCTGCCGCCGGGCGGCATCGTCGGCGTGATCGGCCCCAACGGCGCGGGCAAGACCACCTTGTTCCGCATGATCACGGGCCAGGAGACGCCGGATTCGGGTTCGATCCGGATCGGCGAATCCGTGCAACTCGGCTACGTCGACCAATCGCGCGACGCGCTCGACCCCAAGAAGACCGTCTGGGAGGAAATTTCCGGCGGCTACGACGTGCTCTATCTCGGCAAGCGCGAGATCAACTCGCGCGCCTATTGCGGCGCGTTCAACTTCAAGGGCGCCGACCAGCAGAAGAAGGTCGGCATGCTCTCGGGCGGCGAGCGCAATCGCGTGCATCTGGCCAAGATGCTCAAGACCGGCGCCAATCTGCTGCTGCTCGACGAGCCGACCAACGACCTCGACGTCGACACCTTGCGCGCGCTCGAGGAAGCGCTGCTCGATTTCGCCGGCTGCGCCGTCGTCATCAGCCACGATCGCTTCTTCCTCGACCGCATCGCGACCCACATGCTCGCCTTCGAGGGCGACAGCCATGTCGAATGGTTCGAAGGCAATTTCGCCGATTACGAGGAAGACAAGAAACGCCGCCTCGGCATCGACAGCGTGATCCCGCACCGGCTGAAATATAAAAAGTTTTCGAGGTAGCCGGGCGCTTCCGGCCTTCGTCGCCGTCCCGCCGTTCGAGACAGCGGCCGCGGGTTCGCCCGCCGGGGGCTTGCGGTTCTCGCGGCCAGGACGCAGTTTGCGCGAAAAAGGCCCCTGGGAGACTCAAGCCGCCATGTCGCAATCGCTGAGCAACGTCGACACGATCGCCTTCCTCGGCTTCGGCGAGGCCGCGCAGGCGTTCCTGTCCGGCTGGCGCACGAACGGCGAATTCGCCGCCGAAGTCGCCGCCTTCGACATCAAGACGGATTTGCCCGACAATTCCATCCGCACGGCCAAGCAGGCCGACTACGTCTCCGCCGCCGTCCTCGGCGCGAAGACGGCGCCCGAGGCGCTCGCGCCGGCGCGCGCCGTGTTTTCGCTCGTTACCGCCGACCAGGCGGAAACCGCCGCGCTCGCCGCCCTGCCGGGCCTGCGCGAGGGCGCGTTCTATTTCGACGGCAATTCCTGCGCGCCGCAGACCAAGGCGCGCATCGCCGAGCGGGTCGAGGCGGCGCGCGGGCGCTATGTCGATCTCGCGATCATGGCGCCGGTGCATCCGCGCCGGCACCGCACGCCTGTGCTGGTCAGCGGGCCGCATGCCGAGGCCGCCGCGCCGCTGCTGCGCGCGCTCGAAATGTCCGCCGCGATCTATCCCGGCCCGGTCGGCGCCGCCTCGTCGGTCAAGATGATCCGCTCGGTGATGATCAAGGGGCTGGAGGCGCTGGTCTGCGAATGCGTGCTCGCGGGACGGCGCGCCGGCGTCGACGCGACCGTGCTCGACACGTTGGACGAAACCTTCCCCGGTTTCGACTGGAAGGCGCGCTCGGCCTATATGCTCGAGCGCGTGATGACCCACGGCGTGCGCCGCGCCGCCGAAATGCGCGAGGTTGCGATCACCGTCGACGGGTTCGGGCTGCAGGGCGACATGGCGCGCGCCACCGTCGAGTGGCACCAGCGCGTCGGCGACCTCAGACTGAAGGCGAAGGACGCCGATCCCGACGGCTATCGCGCGCTCGCGGACATGATCCTGGCCCGGCTGACGCCCTGAGCGCGGGCGCGACGGTTTGCCGCTTGAAGCGAAAAAAGTTTGAACTTAAAGTAATTTCGTCTCGGCCGGCGCCTTCGGGGGGCTCGGCGCGCGGCGGGTCGGGGACGCGGGATGGCGGCTTTGCAGACGGTTCTCCTGCAAGCGATCGTGCGGGCCGCGTGGGCGGCGACGCCGCGCGTCCGCGCTGTTGAACTCGCCGCGCCCGACGGCGCGCCCCTCCCCGATTGGACGGCGGGAGCGCATGTCGATGTGACGATCCCCGGCGTGGGGTCGCGCTCCTATTCGCTGATCGAGACCGAACCGCGCGAGGGGCCGCCGCGCGCCTATCGGCTTGCCATATTGCTGGAGACGGCGAGCCGGGGCGGCTCGGCCTATATGCATCGGCTCGCCGTCGGCGACCGCGTCGAGATCACGCCGCCGATCAACCAGTTCCCGCTGGTCGACGCTCCAGGCGAAATCGCGCTCGTGGCGGGCGGCATCGGCGTGACGCCGCTGCTGGCGATGGCGCGCGATCTGAAAGCCTCGGGCGCCGCTTCGCGTTCGTCTATGCCGGGCGAAGCCGCGCCGAGATGGCGTTTCTGGGGGATGCCGAGCGGCTGGCTGGAGCGGGCCTGGTCGTGCACGCCGACGACGAGGCGGGCGGCTTTTTCGATCTCGCCGGCTTCCTGCGCCGGACCCAAGCCGCCCATGTCTATCTCTGCGGGCCGACGCCGATGATCGAGGCCGCGATCGCGATTTCGCGCGAGTTGAACTGGCCGGCGGGGCGGCTGCGCTTCGAAGTGTTCGCGGCGCCGAGCCAACAGAGCGGCGACGAAAGCTTCGAGGTCGAACTCAAGAGCAACGGCCGCGTCTATCAGATCCCGCCGGGCAAGACGATCCTCGACGTGCTGATCGAGGCGGGCGAGGACCCGCTGCACGATTGCAAGCGCGGCGATTGCGGCATCTGCCAGGTCGGCGTGATCTCCGGCGAGGTCGACCATCGCGATTTCATCCTGACCGAAGGCGAAAAGGCGACGAATGCGGTGATGCAGATCTGCGTCTCGCGCGCCAAATCGAAACGGCTCACGCTCGATCTATGAGGAGAGGCGGCCATGCCCGGGTATGTCGGTAATGTCGAAGCGATCCGCTCGCTGGTGCGCGAGAGCGAAGTGCACCGCGACGTCTATGTCGACGAGGAAGTCTTCCAGCTCGAAATGGAGAACGTTTTCGTCAATTCCTGGGTCTACGTCGGCCACGACAGTCAGACCCCCAATCCCGGCGACTTCTATTCCACCACGATCGGCGTGGCGCCGGTCATCATGGTCCGCCACGCCGACGGGACGATCAAGGTGCTGCACAACCGCTGCCCGCACAAGGGCGTGCGCGTCACCGGCGAAATCTGCGGCAATACGGGCAAGTTCTTCCGCTGCCCCTACCACGCCTGGAGCTTCAAGACCGACGGCTCGCTGCTCGCCGTGCCATTGAAGAAGGGCTACGAGAACACCGGCTTCGAAGTCGGCCACGCCGCGCAGGGTCTCGCGCCGGTGCGGCACGTGCACAATTATCGTGGTTTCGTGTTCGCGCGGATCAGCGAGCATGGCCCCTCGTTCGAGGACTTCTTCGGCGAGAGCCTCTCCAGCCTCGACAACATGATCGACCGGTCGCCGGCGGGGCGGCTCGAAGTCGCCGGCGGCGTGCTGCGCTACATGCACAATTGCAATTGGAAGATGCTGGTCGAGAACCAGACCGACACCTGCCATCCGATGGTCGCGCACGAATCCTCGGCCGGCACTGCGGTCGAGGTCTGGAAGAAGGCGCCGCCCGGCACGAAGAAGCCGATGGCGGTGGAGATTTTCGCGCCTTTCATGAGCCCCTACGAGTTCTTCGAGAACATGGGGATCAGGGTCTGGGACAACGGCCACGCCCATACCGGCGTGCATACCTCGATCCACGCGGATTATTCGGCCGTGCCCGGCTATTTCGAGCAGATGGTCGCCGCCTATGGCGAGACGCGCGCAAAGGCGATCCTCGACGAGAACCGGCACAACACCGTCTATTTCCCCAATGTGATGGTGAAGGGGCCGATCCAGTTGCTGCGCCTGTTCAAGCCGATCTCGGCGAGTCGCACGCTGGTCGAATCCTGGACCTTCAGGCTGGTCGACGCGCCCGACATGCTGCTCGAGCGAACCCTGATGTACAACCGCCTGATCAACGCGCCGACCTCGGTGGTCGGCCACGACGATCTCGAAATGTACGAGCGCGCGCAGGAGGGCCTGCATTCCAACGGCAATGTCTGGGTCAACCTGCAGCGACTCTATCGTCCGGGCGAAGGCGAGGAGCACAATGTCGTCGCCAACGGCACGACGGAATGGCCGATGCGCAATCAGTTCCGCGCTTGGACAAAATTCATGACGATGGGCATGTGAGGAGCGCGCGATGCAACTTCCCCCGTCCTCCGCCCCGACCAATCAGGATCTGATCGATTTCGTTTACCGCGAGGCGCGGCTGATCGACCAGCACCGCTTCGAGGAATGGCTCGCGCTGTTCAGCGAGGACGGCCGCTACTGGATGCCGCTGGAGTGGGGCCAGAGCGATCCCAAGCTGACCTGCTCGCTGATGTACGAGGACAAGATGCTGCTCGGCATCCGCGTCGAGCGGCTGAAAGGCAACCGCACCTTCAGCCAGAAGCCGAAGAGCCGCTGTCATCACGTGTTGCAGACGCCGCAGATTGACGAACGCGACGAGGCGGGCAATCGCTACGTCGTCTGGACGCCGATGCATTATGTCGAGACGCGGCTCGACGAGCAGAACCTCTACGCGGCCTGGGCGACCCATACGCTTGCGGTCGAGGACGGCCAATTGAAGATCAAGCTGAAGCGCGTCGACCTCGTCAATTGCGACGCCGCCTTCGGCAACATCCAGCTTTTCATGTGAGGGCGTCGTGAGCGCGGCGGCGGTCGTCACGGGCGGCAATACCGGCATCGGCGCTGCGATCGCGCGCGCCTTGATCGCGCGCGGCCTCGACGTGATCTCGCTGTCGCGCCGCGCGCCCGACTGGAAGCATGAGCGGCTGCAATCGCTCGAAGTCGACCTGACCGACGCCGAGGCGACGCGGCGGGCCGCGCGCGAACTGGCCGGCGCGCACAGGGTTTCGACCTTCGTGCACAACGCCGGCGCCATCCGCGCGGCGTTGCTCGGCGAGGTCGACGCCGCGGATTTGCAGGCCCTGACGCAATTGCATCTGGGCGCTGCGGTCGATCTGACGCAGGCCTTCCTGCCCGGCATGAAGGCGGCGCGCTTCGGGCGGATCGTGCTGATCTCCTCGCGCGCGGCTTTGGGCCTGCCGACGCGCACTTCCTATTCCGCCACCAAGGCCGGGCTGATCGGCATGGCGCGCACCTGGGCGCTCGAACTCGGGCCTGCGGGGATCACCGTCAACGTCGTCGCGCCGGGGCCGATCGCGGACACCGAAATGTTCGAGAGCGTGATGAAGCCGGAGTCCGAGCGCGCGCAGAAGCTCGCCAAGGCGATCCCGGTCGGGCGGCTCGGGCGCTCCGAAGACGTGGCGCGCGCGGTCGATTTCTTCGTCGCGCCGGAGGCCGACTTCGTCACCGGCCAGGTCATCTATATCTGCGGCGGCGCGAGCGTCGGTTCGATCAGTCTGTAACGCCGCAAAGGGGAGAGGCGCCATGCGGATCTTTTGGCAGAGCTTCGTCGACGAGGAAGCGAGCGCGCCCTATCTCACGCGGCTGGCCGCCTATCTCCAGGCGATCGCGGCGCCGGGAACGAGCGTCGACGTGCGCGGCGTCTCGCCCTCGGATCGCGACTTCGGCCGGCTCGCCGAGCTGCGCTGCGCGATCCGCGCGATCGACAACGGCATCGAAGCCGAACGCGCGGGCTACGACGCCTATGTCATGGGCCATTTCCAGGACCCCGGCCTCTACGAGCTGCGCTCGGCGCTGCAAATTCCGGTTATCGGCGCGGGCGAATCGACCTTGTTCGCGGCGGCGCAGCTCGGGCGCCGGCTCGGCCTCGTCACGCTCGATCCCGTGTTCGAGGTCATGCATTACGAGCAGGCCGAACGCTATGGACTCGGCGGGCGCGTCACCCACGTCAAAGGTCTCGCGTTCCAACCGCAGGATTTCAGCGCGGCCTTCGCGGGCGACGGCGCGGCGCGCGCGCGCCTCCTCGATCGCTTCGCCGAATGCGCCGAGCCGATGGTGGCCGACGGCGCCGACGTGATCGTTCCCGCCGGCGTGCTTCCCGGCCTGCTGGTCGCGAGCGAGCGCGGCCTGCGCATCGGCCATGCGCCGGTGGTCAATTGCGCCTCGGTCGCGTTGAAAAGCGCGGAAATGTGGGCGCAACTGCGCGCGCTCGACGGCATAGAGCCGAGCCGCGGCCCGAGCTTCGCGCTCGCCAACGCGCGGGCGAAGGCCGATTTCCAGGCCGCGCTGAAGTAAAGACGACCAACTCCGTCATCGCGAGCGAAGCGAAGCGGTCCAGCGGTCGCGTGAGCGCGGCGTAAGACGACATTCTCTCAGGACGCGCGAGCGTCTGGCGGACCCAGCCTCGCGGCGGGGCTGGAGCGCGTCGTTTCGCTCGCCGTGACGGCCGGCGCCGATGCGCGCCTCACCCGCGCCCCAGATAGGTCGCGATCAGACGCGGATCGCGCAACAGCGTCGCGGCCGCGCCCGAGGCGACGATCTCGCCGGTCTCCAGGACATAGCCGTGGTCGGCGGTCTCGAGCGCCGCGCGCGCGTTCTGCTCGACCAGCAATATCGACACGCCGATCTGCCTGAGCGCGGCGATCGCCTTGAAGATTTCGCGCACGATCAGCGGCGCCAGCCCGAGGCTGGGCTCGTCCAGCATCAGCAGCCGCGGCTTCATCATCAGCGCGCGCCCGAGCGCGAGCATCTGCCGCTCGCCGCCCGACAGCGTTCCTGCGCTCTGCCGGCGCCGCTCGGAAAGGCGTGGAAAGCGCGCGAACACGGCCTCGAGATCCGAGGCGACTGCGCCGTCGCGCCTGAGATAGGCGCCGAGCCGCAAATTGTCGAGCACCGACATTTCGGTGAACAATTCGCGCTTCTCCGGAACCAGACAGAGGCCGCGCTCGACGCGCTCCTCCGCCTCGAGATCGCCGATGTCGGCGCCGTCGAACGCGATGCGTCCGCTGAACGCGAGCAAGCCCATGGCGGCGGTCAGCAGCGTCGTCTTGCCGGCGCCGTTCGGCCCGATCACCGTGACGATCTGGCCGGCGCCGACCTCGAGCGAGACTTTCCGCACGGCCTCGGCCTTGTCGTAGCGCACGCTGACGCCCTCGATGCTGAGCAGCGCGCTCATGCGACGCCCCCGAGATAGGCTTCCTGCACACGCGGATCGTTGCGCACTTCGGCCGGCGCGCCCTCGGAGATCTTGCAGCCGAAATCCATGACGACGACGCGGTCGACGAGGTTCATCACGAAATCCATGTCGTGCTCGACGACCAGAATCGTCAACCCCTCCGAGCGCAGGCTTCGCATGAGTTCGGCGAGCGCGGCCTTTTCCGGCCGTCGCAGACCCGCGGCGGGTTCGTCGAGCACGAGCAGGATCGGGTCGGCCATCAGCGCGCGCGCGATTTCGAGCAGACGCTGTTCGCCGAGCGATAGGTTGCCGGCGAGGTCGAACGCGCGCTCGCCGAGCCCGACGCGGTCGAGTTGCGCCTGCGCCTCGTGGCGCGCGCTGCGCTCTTCCGCGCGGTTGAGCCGCAGCGCGCCGGCAATGACGCCGGAGCCGAGCCGGACATAGGCGCCCATCAGCACGTTGTCGAGCGCGGTCAGATGCGGACGCAGTTTGACGTGCTGAAAGGTGCGCGCGATGCCGGCGCGCGCGATGCGGAATTGGCGCCGGGCGCTCGTATCGGCGCCGTTGAACCGGATCGCGCCGCCGCTCAGCGCGAGCGCGCCGGTGATCAGGTTGAACGTCGTCGACTTGCCCGCGCCGTTGGGGCCGATCAGTCCGAGGATCTCGCCCGCCTTCGCCTCGAAGCTGAGATCGTCGACCGCGACCAGTCCGCGGAAGCGGCGCTGGACGGATTGCAGCGTCAGCAAAGGGGCGCCGGGCTCGGGTTGCGCGCGGCGCGGCAGGGGCGGCGCGGGCGCCGGGCGCTCCGCCTTCGCCTTCGGCAGCAGGCCCGCCAGGAACGCCGTCACGCCATTGCGCGCGCGCTGCAGGAACAGGATGAAAAGAGCGGAGAAGACCACGATCTCCAATTGCCCCGCCGCGCCCTTGGCGATCATCGGCAGGTAATCCTGGATCGCGTTCTTCAGGATCGAGATCACGGCGGCGCCGATGACGCCGCCGATGGGACTCGCGGCGCCGCCGACCATCGCCATCATCAGATATTCGATGCCCCAGTCGGCGCCGAACGAGGAGGGGCTGACATAGCGCCCCAGATGCGCGAACAGCCATCCCGAAATCGCGCACAACAGGGCGGCGATCACGAACGCGGTCAGCCGGATGCGGAAGGCGTCGATGCCGAAGCTCTCGACCATGAGATGGCCGCCGCGCAGCGCGCGCATCGCGCGGCCCGCGCGCGAGGACAAGAGGTTGTTGGCGAGGATGAGCGCGCCGATCACGATCAGCCAGATCAGGTAATAAATGCGCCCGCTCGGCGCGAGCGAAAACCCGGCGATCGAGATCGCGGGGATGCCCGAAATGCCGGTGAAATTGCCGAGCCCGTCGACATTGCCGAAGCAGAACGCGATCGCCAATCCCCAGGCGAGCGTGCTCAGCGACAGGAGATGCCCTTTCAGCCGCATGGTCACGAGGCCGATCAGCGCTGCGGCGACCCCGGCGACGGCGAGCGACAGGACGAGGCCGAGCCAGGGCGAGACCCCGCCCGTCGTCGTCGCCCACGCCGTCGCATAGGCCCCGAGCCCCACGAACGCGGCCTGACCGAACGAGACGACGCCGCCGATGCCGGTCAGCAGCACCAGCCCGATCGCCACCAGCGCATAGACCCCGACATAGTTGAGCAGCGTCACCGAGAAGGTCGAGACGGCCAGCGGCGCCGCCAGTATGGCGACGACCGCGACGAGCGCCGCGAGCCTGATCTGCAGCGCGCTCATTCCTCGATGTCTTCCTCGGTCTCATCAGATATCAACGAGCGCCACAACAGCACCGGGATCAGCAGCGAGAACACGATGACGTCCTTCAGCGCGCTGCTCTGGAACGCCGCGAAGCTTTCGAGCATGCCGACCATGACGGCGCCGAGCGCGGTCAGCGGATAGGACACCAGACCGCCGATGATGGCGCCGACGAAGGCCTTAAGGCCGATCAGGAAGCCGAAATCGTAGAAGATCGTGTTGACCGGCGCGATCAATATGCCGGACACCCCGGCCATCGCCGATCCTACGAGATAGGCGACGGCGCCCGAGCGCGAAGGCCGAATGCCCATCAGCCGCGCGCCGGTGCGATTGACCGCGGTCGCGCGCAAAGCCTTGCCGACGAGCGTGAAGTCGAACAACAGGAACAGCAGCGCGCTGAACACGATCGCGGCGCCCACGATCAACGCCGTCTGGCCGGAGACCATCACCCCGCCGAGCGTGAAGGAGAGGTCGGTGAATGGCTCGGTGCGCACGCCTTCCGGCCCGAAGAACAACAGGCCGAGCCCGACCAGCGCGAAATGCAGCGCGACCGCGACGATCAGCAGCAGCAGCACCGTCGCGTCGGCGATCGGGCGAAACACGATGCGGTCGAGCAGGGGCGCGATCGGCAGCACCAGCGCGAGCGCCATGACGACGCGCACGGGCATCGGCGGATCGAGCAGGATGGCGAGCCAGACCGCTGCGACGGCGGCGACGGGCAGCGCGAAATAATAGCCGAGCGCGCGACGCGACGGCGCGCCAACGGCCGCGCCGCGCGAGGCCGTAGGCTTCCATCGCCGAGGCGAGCGCGGCCAGGGCGATGACGAGGCCCGCCGTGCCGGGCAACCGCTTGTCGTTAAGCGCCGCCAGCGTCAGCGCGGCGAAGGCCGCGATGTCGCCAAAGGGCACGAAGATCACGCGCGTGACGGTGAAGATCAGCACCAGGCCGATCGCCACCAGGATGTAAATGGCGCCGTTCGCGATTCCGTCGACGGCGAGGATCGCCGCGATGTCCCACGTCATGCGCCCGGCGTCCGCCGGCTCTCAAGCTGGACCGCGACCGACGTCACGGCTCGTATTTCCATTTGCCGTCGACGAGCCGCATCAGCACCAGCGCGCGTTCGTCGACGCCGTAGCTCGAATCGGGCGTGAAGTTGTAGAGGCCCTGCGTGCCCGCGAGATTCTTGATCGAGAACAAGGCTTCGCGCAGCGCGTCGTGGAACTCCGGCGTGCCCGGCTGCGCCTTCGCCTTGGCCCGCACGGCCGCATCGGCGAAGATCAACCAGGCGTCGAACGCATAGGGCGCGAAACTGTCGGTCGAGGGAACGCCGTTCGCCTTGAGGTGAGCCTCGCGGAACGCCAGCGAAATCTTCTTGGCGTAATGGTCGTCGGGCAATTGGTCGGCGACGATGACCGGGCCGCCCGAGGCCAGAATGCCCTCGACCGCCTTGCCGCCGACGCGGATGAAATCGGCGTTCACGATCGCCGGCGTGCCGTAGATCTTGCCCTTGAAACCGCGATCGGCGAGCGCGAGCAGGGGCAGCGCGCCCTGCGTGCCCGATCCGCCGTCGAGCACGCCCTCGGGCTGCGCGGCCATGATCTTCAGCGCCTGCGCGGTGACCGTGGTGTCGGTGCGGGCGTAGCGTTCGTTGGTGACGACCTGCAGGCCGCCTTCCTTTTCCGCGGCCTTGGCGCCGTTATAGACGAAATCGCCCCAGGCCTCGGAATAGCCGATATAGGCGAGCTTCTTCACGCCGTCGCGCACGATGCGATCGGCGACGACCTTGACCATCAGCGGCGGCGGCTGGGGAACCGCGAGCGCCCAGCGCACGCCGTCGGGCGCCGTCGGGGCCTTGATCGGCGAGATCGCGATATAGGGCACCTTCAATTCGTTGGCGACCGCCGCCATCGCCATCGAGGAGGTCGAGGTCGCGGTGCCGATCAGCACGTCGACCTTGTCCTCTTCGATCAGCTTGCGCGCGTCGCGCGTCGCCGCGGCGGGATCGGAGCCGTCGTCGAGCTGGATCAGCGTGACCGGCTCGCCGCCGATCTGACCCATATATTCCTTCGCCGCAGCGATGCCGTGGCTGTAAGGCACGCCGAGCGTCGCCGCGGCGCCGCTCAGGGAGGTGATGAAGCCGACTTTATATTCCGCAAGGGCCGGCGAGAGTCCCGCCGCCGCCATGAGGGCGCCCGCCGCGCCCGAAATCCACAAAGCGCGCAACTTCCGCATGATGGCGACTCCCTTGATCTCCCGGCGAGCGAGCGCCGTCGGAGCGAATTTCTTTAAAGTTAAAATACCGCGGCGACCGGTGTCAACAGAGGCGCCCGCCGGCCGCGCCGAATTGATGAGGCCGAAGCCAAACGGCTTGACGCGTCGGCTGCGCACTCGCTCCCCCGCTCCCGCAGGAGAGGTTTGCATCGCGAGCCTCTCAGGCGAGAAGATCGAAGGTCGCCATGGCAAAATGCGTCGCGCGCTGCGTGAACTCGGGAAAGGCCGCCGAAATCGGCGCGCATTTCGGCCATGACGGGCGAGGCGAGCGCCGCCTCCAGCGCCGCGACGGAGTCGAAGGCGACCTTGTTGCGCTGCATCGAATTGGCCGGGGCGCAGGGCAGGTCGTTGCGGGCGCCGATCGCGGGGCGGAAGGTCGCGACCTCCCGCACGCCGGGAAAGCGCGCCATGATCGCGGGATGATGCGCGTCGTAATGATCGAGCCAGGCCTCGAGATCGGCCGCGCGGCCGGGATAATCGACCAGAAACGTGCAGGGCGCGGCGCCGGCCGAGACGCGAAATTTGGGATCGGGCGTCGGGAAACGCCGACCGATCATGCGCTGCGCGTCGGCCCGCGCTTTCGCAAGGCCCGGCAGGGCGTCGCCGCTCACGAGTTCGGCGAGCGGCCCCGTCCCGCAGGCCGCCGCATCGAGATCGGCCTCGCCCGCGAAATCGAGTTGCAGCGCAAGCGCCGGGCCGCGCCCGTCCGCGGCGAAAGGCTGGTCCGCGGATGTCGCGACCGGCGTGAAGGCGAGCGCGCGCACGAGGCCGCGCGTGTTTGCGACGACGGACCGGATGCGCGTGAGATCGTCGCCGGTCACGGCGGCGGGCGGCCGGAAGAAGCGGATGTGCAGCGTGGGAATTGCGCGCAAGGATCGCTCTTGTCGAATTCGCGATGGGACCGCGGCATATTGACCCTCGCGCATTCCTGGGCAAGATGTTTTAAGTTAGAAATAATTGCCATCGGATGCGCCCCGTGAACCCAAACCGCAGTCCCGACGCCGCGGCGCCGCTCGACGCCGACGCGGCGCTGGAGCATTTCGCGGGCCGTTTTGCGCCCGACCAGCGCACCCTGCCGCGGATGCTGACGCGTCAGGCCGAACGATTTCCCGATCGCCTGCTGTTCAGCGCCGGCGGCGCGGCCTGGACCTTCGCGCAGACGCGCGAAATCGCGGCGGGCATGGCGTCGCGGCTGAGCGAGGAGGGCTTGCGAGCGGGCGATCGCGTCGCGATCGTCTGCGGCAACGGCCCGGCGCTGATGCAGATCTATCTCGGCTGCGCCTGGGCCGGGATCGTCGCCGTGCCGATCAATACCGCCTCGCGCGGCGCGCAGCTCGAACATATCCTCAGGAATTGCGGGGCGCAGCTCGCCGTCGTCGACGCCGAATTCCTTGGCGCGGTCGTGGCGACGCACGGCTGCGGCGCGCCGCTCGACGCGCTCTGGATCGTCGGCGAAACCGACCTGCCGATTCCCTCCGCCTATGCCGTCGCGCCCATGCCGGCGCCTGGGGCGAGCGCGCCCGCGCATGGCTCGCGGCCCGGCGACACGGTCGCGATCCTCTATACCTCGGGCACCACCGGCCCGTCGAAGGGCGTGTGCTGTCCGCAGGCGCAATATTTCTGGTGGGCGGCTCACACCGCCGCGCTGCTCGGGCTCGGCGACGGCGAGACGCTGCTGACGACGCTGCCGCTCTTCCACACCAACGCGCTCAATTCGTTCTATCAGGCGCTGCTGACGGGCTCGACGCTGATCGTCGAGAAGCGCTTTTCCGTGTCCGATTTCCTGCCCTCGCTCAGGCGCCATCGCGCGAGCGCGACCTATCTGTTGGGGGCGATGGTTCCGATGCTGCTGTCGCGGCCCCCCTCGCCCGAGGAGCGCGAGCACGGCGTGCGCGTCGCGCTGGCGCCGGGGGTGCCGGCCGAACATCACGAAGCGTTCACGCGCCGCTTCGGCATCGCGATCGTCGACGGCTATGGTTCGACCGAGACCAATTTCGTGATCGGCGACCGTCCTGACGAACAGCGCGCGGGCACGATGGGCCGGCTGCGGCCCGGCTTCGAGGCGCAGGTCGTCGATGGCGAGGACAATGTCGCGCCCGACGGCGTGGCGGGCGAACTCGTCCTTCGCCCGCACGAGCCGTTTTCGTTTGCGACCGGCTATTTCGCGATGGCGGACAAGACGGTCGAGGCCTGGCGCAATTTCTGGTTCCACACCGGCGACCGCGTCGTGCGCGAGGCCGACGGGCGATTTCGATTCCTCGATCGGATGAAGGATGCGATCCGGCGGCGGGGCGAGAATATTTCCTCCTACGAAGTCGAGCAGGTCATCGTCGCCCATCCCAAGGTCGCCAACGCCGCGGTGTTTCCGGTGCGCTCGGAACTGGCCGAGGACGAGGTCATGGCCGCCGTCGTGCTGCAGCCCGGCGCCGCGCTGACGCCGGTCGAACTGCTCGATTACTGCTCGCCGCGCCTGCCCTATTTCGCCGTGCCGCGCTTTCTCGAATTCGTCGCGACGCTGCCGACGACGGAGAGCGGCAAGGTGCAGAAATTCCGCCTGCGCGAGCGCGGCGTGAGCGCTGAGACATTCGACAGCGCCGCGATCGGCTACAAGGTCGCGCGTTGATGGCGAACGCCCGACGCCGCCAGCCCTATGACGGAATCGTGCTCTGCGCGCCCGTCACCGTGCCCTACGAGCGCTTCTCGATTCGCGCCGCGCCCTGGTGGGTCGGGACGGCCCTGCGCGGGCTGATCGCTGCGGCGGGACTCGCCAAGAGCGACATCGACGGCTTCTGCGTTTCGAGCTTCACGCTCTTTCCCGACACCGCGGTCGGCCTCACCCAGCATTTCGGCCTGACGCCGCGCTGGCTCGATCACATCCCGATGGGCGGCGCCTCGGGCGTCGTCGCGTTGCGGCGCGCCGCGCGCGCGGTGCAGTCGGGCGACGCGTCCGTCGTCGCCGTCGTCGCCGGCGACGCGAACGGCGTGACGTCTTTCCAGGACATGCTGCCCGCGTTCAGCCGCTTCGCTCAGGACGCCAGCTATCCCTATGGCGCGGGCGGGCCGAATGCGAGCTTCGCGCTGATCACGGACCATTACATGCGCAAATTCGGCGCGACGCGCGAGGATTTCGGCGCGCATCTGCGTCGCCCAGCGCGCCAATGCGCTCGCCAATCCGAACGCGTTGATGAAGAAGCCGCTCACGCTCGAAAACTATCTCGCGGGACGGCCGATCAGCGATCCCGTCACTCTGTTCGACTGCGTGATGCCCTGCGCGGGCGCCGAGGCCTTTCTCGTGATGCGCGAAGAGGACGCGCGCGCGGCGGGCTTGAAATACGCGCATCTGACCGCGACGATCGAGCGGCACAACGCGTTCCCCGACGATCCCGTGCAATATCGCGGCGGCTGGGCGCTCGACATCGACGAGCTATGGGCGATGGCGGGGGCGCGGCCTGCGGACATCGACGTGCTCGAGACCTACGACGACTACCCCGTGATCGTGATGATGCAATTCGAGGACCTCGGCTTCTGCGGCAAGGGCGAGGGGCCGGAATTCGTGCGCGCGCATGATCTCACCGTCGGCGGATCCTTCCCGCACAACACCTGCGGCGGCCAGCTCTCCTGCGGGCAGGCGGGCGCGGCGGGCGGGCATCTCGGCCTCGTCGAAGCGCTGCGGCAGGTCACGGGCCAGACGCTCGGCGCCGCCGCGCCCAGGGCGCGCCGCGCGCTGGTTTCCGGCTTCGGCATGATCAACTACGATCGCGGCCTCTGCTCGGGAGCCGCCGTGCTGGAAGGGGCGTCGCGATGACACGTGCGCTGGAGCGTCCGAAGAAGAAGAACCCGCTCGTTCCCGCGCGGGCGCCAAAACCCTTGCCGGCCGCGCGCAGCCGCGCCGCGCTGGGGCTCGCGGTCGCGGCCTCGGAAGGCGAGTTCCGGCTGCAGGTCTGCCAGGATTGCGGCGCGGTGCAATATCCCCCGCGCGACGTCTGCGGGAATTGCCTGTCGGACGCGCTGAAATGGCGCGCGGCCGAACGCTACGGGACTCTCGTCGCCACGACGCAGACGCGCATCTCCAGCGAGCGCTTCTTCCGCGAGCGCCCGGCCTGGCGCACCGGCCTCGTCACGCTCGACGGCGGCGTCGGCGTGATCGCGCATCTGCACGCCGATTGCGAGGTCGGCGGGCGGGTCCTGCTCGACATCAAACTCGATCCGGCCGGCCGCGGCGCCATGTTTGCGACGCCTGAGCGCGCCGCGCCGCACCAGGAGGACGATCCGCGAATTGCGCGCTTTCACTTCAGATCCGAAATTCCGCAACGCGCTGATCGTCGGACGGGCGCGCCTCGACCGCGCAGGCCCTCGCCGAAGCGCTGCTCGGCGCCGGCGCCGCGCGGCGTCTATGTCGGGCTCTCGGAGGCCTGGCGCCCGATCGGCCCGCGGCCGTTGCCGAAGGCGGTCGAGATCGTCGCGCTCGATCCGACCGACGCCAAGTCGGTCGAGGAACTCGCCGACCGCATCGGCGACAAGGTCGACATCCTCGTCAACAACAGCGACTATTTCCGCCCCGCCGGCGTCGTCGACGGACAGGATCCGGCGCGAGCGCGGCTGACCTTCGAGACCCATTGCCTCGGCTTCCTGCGGCTCGCCGCCGCTTTCGGCCCCGTCATGCGCGCGCGCACCGCGGAGACGGGCCGCAGCGCAGCCGCCTTCGTCAACATCATCTCGGCCTGGTGCCTGTCGGGTTCGAGCGAACATGCCGCCTATGCCGGGTCGCAGGCGGCGCTGCGCAGCCTCTCGCTGGGCTTGCGCGCCCAGATGCGCCCGAGCGGGCTCAAGGTCGTCGACGTGCTGACCGGCCCGATCGAGGACGAATGGCGCCAGTCGATCCGGCCGCCGAAAGTGGCGCCCGCCGTCGCTCGCCGCCGCGCTGGTGACGGCTTTGCGCGAAGGGCGCGAGGAGGTCGTCGTGGGCGACATCGCCAGGGAGATCCACGCCAAATGGGTCGAGAATCCCAGCCTTCTGCGGCAGGAGACGTTGTGATGAACGCCGCCGACCTCGCTCATGCGTCTTCGCCGCCGACCTCGCCGCCGGCCGGCTGCGCGTCGTCGATCTCACGCATACGCTCGATCCCGACTTCCCCGTCATCGTGCTGCCGCCGGAATTCGGCCAGGCGCAGCCGTTCCGGATCGAGGAGATCAGCCGCTACGACGATCGCGGCCCCGCCTGGTACTGGAACAATTTCTCGATGGGCGAGCACACCGGCACGCATTTCGACGCGCCCGCGCATTGGGTGACCGGGCGCGACTTGCCCAACGGCACGGTCGACACGATCGACCCACGGCGCTTCGTCGGCGCCGGCCTGCGTCATCGATTGCGTCGACGGCGAGCGCGGGAGGACCCCGACTTCCTGCTCGAGGTCGCCGATATCGAGCGCTTCGAGCGCGCGCACGGCAGGATTCCCGAGGGCGTCTGGGTGCTGATGCGCACCGACTGGTCGAAACGCCGCGCGCGCCGAATACGCCAATATGCGCGACGACGGCGCGCACACGCCCGGGCCTTCGCCGGCGGCGGTGAAGTTCCTGGTCGAGGAGCGCGGCGTCCTCGGCTTCGGCACGGAGACGATCGGCACCGACGCGGGGCAGGCGCACCATCTCACGCCGCCCTATCCCGCGCATACCTTCCTGCACGGCGCCGGCCGCTACGGCCTGCAATGCCTGTGCAATCTCGACCAGCTGCCGCCGACGGGCGCGCTGCTGATCGTCGCCGCGCCGCTGAAGATCGAGCGCGGCTCCGGCAGTCCGCTGCGGGTCATCGCCGTGGTTCCGGCCTGAGGGCTCGGGGCGACGTTCACGACAAATCGAGTTGCGGTGCGCGCGGTGGGGCGCCATGAGGACGCCTCTTCCCCGAACTCCTGCGCGAGAGGCGCCCCGACCGCGATGACCGACGGCCTGCCCAATCCCAGCCGAGCTCTGGCGTTTCTGACCCTCGCGATCGCCAGCATCATGGCGGTGCTCGACGGCGCGATCGTCAATGTGGCGCTGCCGATCATCTCCTCGGACATGGATGTGACGCCCGCCCACGCGATCTGGGTCGTCAACGCCTATCAGCTCGCGGTCACGGTCTCATTGCTGCCGCTGGCGACGCTCGGCGACATCCTGGGCTATCGCAGGGTCTACGGCGTGGGACTGGCGATCTTCACGATCGCCTCGATCGCGTGCGGACTGTCGACGTCGCTCCTGTCGCTCACGCTCGCCCGGCTCGCGCAAGGCCTCGGGGCGGCGTGCATCATGAGCGTGAACATCGCTTTCGTGCGCTTCATCTATCCCAAGGATCAGCTCGGGCGCGGCGTCGGCAACATGGCGCTGGTCGTGGCGACCACCGGCGCCGCGGGTCCTTCCGTCGCGGCGGCGATCCTCTCCGTGGCGCCGTGGCGCTGGCTGTTCTTCGTCAACGCGCCGCTCGGCGTCTTCGCGATCGCGCTCGCGCTGCGATATCTGCCCAGGACGCCGCGGCTCGATCATCGCCTCGATTTGTTGAGCGTCGCGCTCAATGCGCTGACGTTCGGCTTGCTGATCATCGGCGTGGACGAGAGCGCGCGAGGGCGCGGAGCGCGGGGTCGGGGCGGCGCGCGGAGGGCGCGACCTGGCGAGGCGGCGGAGGCGGAGCGGGCAGGATTTCCGCCGCCGTGACGGTCTGGGGGACGGGCGCGGGCGGCGGCGGGGGCGGTTCGAGGACGGGTGGCGGCGGCGCGGCGACCACGGACGCACGGCGGCGGCGGTTCGGCCGGCGCGCTCAACAGCTCGTCGGGGATGCGCCAGACGAACGCGTCGAGCGCGCCCGAGGGCGAGACCGGCGGCCCAATGGTCGCTGATCACCCCCTCGGCCACCCAAGCGCGGTCGCGCGGGGCGCGCGCGGCGCGGGCGAGCCACTCGCGAACGGCGCCGTCGTGGCCTTCGGCCTCCTCGACCTCGGCCTGCAACAGACACGCCCGCACCGTCGGCCGCGGCGTGTCCGGAGCCGAACGAGACCAGCGGCTTAAGCGCCTCACGGGCGGCGGAGGGGATTCTTCGCGTCGAGCGCGGCGCGCGCGATCGTCATCTGGCTTTCCGCGTCGAACGGCGCAATTTTCGCCAGGGCGCGGGCGCGCTCGAGCTTGTCGAGCGCGGAATCGCCGCGGCGAACCTTCAGATAGGCCGCCGCAAGGTCCGGGTGCGGCGTCTCGCGATAGGCGCGTCTCCAAGATTTTCGCCGCCTTGCGATAATCGCCGCTGGCGGCGAGCAGTTTTCCCACCAGCGCCGCGGCGGGACAAGGCCGGGGGCGAGCGCCAGCGCTTCTTGCGCAAGCGTCAGCGCGACCGAGGGATCGCGTTCGGCCGTCTCCAGCGCGATCGCGGTCTTGAGCACCGCGCGCCAGCGGTTGGCGGTCGCCTTGTCGAGCAGTTTGCCCGCCGCGTTCGAATTCGACAGTGGCGAGCGCGCCAGTCCAGTCGCTGTGCAGCGCGCGATCGTCAAGCACCGCTTGAGCGGCCCACGGCAGCGCGGCGTGTTGATGCGCGCGCGCGGCGTAGTCGAGCGCGGCGTCATGGTCGCCTGACCGGCGCGCCTCGAGGTGCAGCCCGCGCAAGCCCAGCGCATGGGTTTCGTGATGCTCGAGCATGTCGTGGAACGCCGACTTCGCTGCGGCGCGGTCGCCGGCGAGCTGAGCAGCTTGTGCGCGCAAAAGCTTCGCCAGCGGCTCTTGGCCGATGAGCTTGTGCGCTTCCGCGGCATGGCGCTGCGCGGCGCGCGATCGCCCGCCCCGATCGCAATGAGCCCGCGCGAAATCGCGGTGAAGCCTTTTTCTCGCCGCCGGACCCTCTGGGCGAGCGAGATCAGCGACGGCAGCCGCAAGTGAAACGCAACACCGACCAGACGATCGCAAGGCGGCGGCGAGCGCGAAAATGACGCCGAGCGCGACCGATCATCGAAGTCTCGTACTCGACGCCGCGCCAGGTAAAGGTCACGACGCCGGGATTGTCGGCGAGCCACGCGAGGCCGAACGTCAAAGCGGCGATTACGGCCAGAAAGATCAGCCAGCGAAGCATCTTGTCTCCACGAAACTCTTGAACTCGGCCTCGCGCGATCATTCGCTCGCCGCCGCGAGGCGGCTCAGCGAAGTCTCGATGATCTTCTCGGCGGCGGCGCTGGCGCGGACGAAACCTTCGGCGTCTTTCGCCCAAGCCGCCGAGGCCGCACGCGAAGAATCGGGCAGCTTGGCGTAGACCGCCATCGCGCCGCCGACGTCGCCGCGCCCGAGCGCCGCCTGGACTTGGGTGACGAGCGCCGCGGGATCGTCGCCCTTGATCTCGCCGACGGGGCGTACGCGCACCAATGCTCTCACCGAGGCCATGAACTTGTCGAAGACGCCGCCGCCCTCCTTAGGCGGCGGCGCGGCGAGCGAACGCGCGATCTTGGCGAACGACGCTTCGAGCGCGGCCGGGGTCGGCGCCCCTCCGTCGGCGAACGGCTTCAGCGCCGCGAGCGCGTCTGGGTCGACGCCAAGGCGGCTTAGCGCCGCAAATTCCTGCGAGTACGGTTCCCCCTTGACGAGGCGTTGCTCTAGGACGAGCGCCGCGACCGCGGCTGCGGCGGGCGCCGCGGCTGGCGGCGTCTTGATCGGGGCGCGCGTTTCCGCCTTGGGCTGGTTGAGCATCGCCTCGAGTTTTTCCACACGCGCGCCGACAGCCGTTTGGTCGTCGGCGAGTTTGCCGACGGTCGTGCGCAAGACGCCTTGGTCGCCCAAAAGTTTGGCGAAGCGATCGCCGAGCGCCGTCTCGTCGCTCGGCGAGCTTGCCGACGGTCGTGCGCAAGACGCCTTGGTCGTCCGAAAGTTTGGCGAAGCGATCGCCGAGCGCCGTTTCGTCGTCGGCAAGCTTGCTGATGCGCGGGTCGGGCGCAGCGGGCGTAGGCGTCGGCGGACGACGGCGCGCTGGCGGCCTCTGCGGCGGCGCGCGCGGCTTTGACGTCCGCGCGCAGGTCGGCGAGCGAGTCGGCGGTGAGGCCGAGCGCTTCGAGCTTGGCGACCCGCGCCGTGAGCGCGTCGAGCTCGGCCGCCAGCGCTGGGGTGGGGACGTTCGACGGCGGGCGAGCGGCCTCTGCGGCGGCGCGCGCGGCTTTGACGTCGGCGCGTAGCGCCGCGAGCGAGTCTGGGGTGAGGCCGAGCGCTTCGAGCTTGGCGACCCGCGCCGCGAGCGCGTTGACGCGGTCGCCGGGGCGGGGGCGGGCGTCGGCCTGGTCTCGATCGCCTTGACTGCGCGCTTCGAGCGTCTTCAACGCTTCCGTCTGGTCCTTCGTCTCGCCGCCGAGCGCGGCGACGCGCGAACTCGAGGGCGTCGAGCGCGGCAAAGCGGAACCCGAGCGCATAAGGGACCCCGAGCGCGAGCGCGACGCCGATGAGCGCGCCGACGAGCGCGTAGACGAAAGCGGCGAGACGCCGCCGCTGGGGTTCTGCCGCAGCGGCGGCGGGTTCGGGCTTGCCAAGGAGCGTGGCGACTTCTTCGGCTACCGGGCCTGGCTCAGGTTCGGCGGACGCCGCGATTTCGGCCGCCGCCTCCGCGGCTGCGGGCGCCTCTGCCGTTTCGCCCGGGCGGTGCTCCGGGGCGGGCTCGGCGCGATGAAGCTGGTGGGTTCCCTCGGGCTCCGCCTTGTCGGCGGCCGGTTTGGCCGGGGCGGGCGCTTCCCCTGCTTCGCCCTCCGCCGGCTTCGACGGCGGCGGCGCGTCTTCGGCGGGTTCGTTCAGCTCTTGTTTCTCAGGGTCTTCGGCCATGCCAGCTTGTCCGTGAATTGCCGGTTCTATACGAGAGCGCGCGGGGGAAAGAAACCGCGACTTACTTCGCGCCGCCCCGCTCGCTGAGCGCGGCTTCAAGCGCGACGAACATGGCGGCTTCATTTGCCGCCGCCGCGACAACCACGTCTTTCGCGCCGGCGGCGTTCAGCGGGGACGCCGCGTCGTCAGAAATCGCAACGTGCGCAATATTCCGCCACAGCGCGCCGAGGCCCGCGTGAAACGCGAGCGCTAAGCTCACTTCGGCGCTGCGCCGCGAATAGTGCAGCGCCGCGTCGGCGCGTGCGACACACTCGATCTCGGTCTTCCTCCATTGTTCGCGCGCGCGCATCTCGTAGACTTCGAGCGTGGCAACGCTGAGGCCGGCGGCGGTGAGCGCGCGCTCGAGGTCGCTCTTGCGATCGCGCCCGGCGAGGTAGAGGAGCCGCGCCGGCGCCGAGAAGGCGGCGACGAGTTTTTGCGCGAGCGCCGCCGCGTCGGGGAGGGCGGGCGCGTTCGCATGCAGCCCGGCGCGCTCTGCGGCGCGAAGGGTTTTTTCGCCGACCACGTAGGCTTCGCGATTTTGACCGCCGCGAGCGTCGTTGGGCCTGCGAGCTCGAAGGCTTTTGCGCTCGTTGCGATCACGCCGTCGAACGGCCCTCGGGGCGGCGAAGCCGGAAGCGCGGCGGGTTCGAACGCCGGCGCGATGACGGCCGAGATCCCCAGCGCCGCGAGCCGCGCGGCGCTCTCGGCCGCATCTTCCTCGGCGCGAAAAAGGGCGGCCGTTTTGGTCAAGCGCGCTTCGCCTCGGGCTTCGCCGCCATTGCGAGGAGCGACGAAGCAATCCGGGGCCGAGGGGCGCTATCTCAAGGCCCCTGGATTGCTTCGCTTCGCTCGCAAGAACGGTTCGAGAATTTCCCGACTTGTTCTAGGCCCTGTCGCGCGCCGCGCCAAGGGTATAGAGACCATTCCCTTGTTCCTCGAGGAGCCGATGCGCGTTTTAGGGATTGAGACCACTTGCGACGAGACCGCGGCGGCGATCGTCGAACTCGAGCCCAACGGCGATGGCCTCATTCTCGCCGACGAGATCATCAGCCAGATTGCAGCCCATGCCGCCTATGGCGGCGTCGTTCCCGAAATCGCTGCGCGCGCGCACGTAGAAATCATCGACGTACTGATCGCCCGCGCCTTCGCCACCGCAGGCCTGCAGCCGCAAGACATCGATGGCGTCGCCGCGGCGGCGGGGCCGGGGCTGATCGGCGGCGTGCTGGTTGGGTTGATGGCGGGCAAAGGGTTTGCGCTCGCGACGGGCAAGCCCTTTGTCGCGGTCAATCATCTCGAAGCCCACGCTCTTGTCGCGCGGCTCGTTCAGCGCGTGCCATTTCCTTATCTGCTGCTGCTCGCCTCGGGCGGGCATACCCAGATCCTCGCGGTGAAAGGGGTGGGGGAATACGAGCGGCTCGGCGCCACGATGGACGACGCGATCGGCGAGGCGTTCGACAAGACAGCGAAGATGCTGGGCCTCCCCTATCCCGGCGGGCCGGCGGTGGAGGCGGCGGCGCGCGCGGGAGATCCGCGGCGCTTCGACCTGCCGCGGCCGATGCTCGGGCGGCCCAACGCCGACTTTTCGCTCTCGGGGCTGAAAACCGCGACGCGGCAGGCGGCGGAGCGCGCGGCGCCGCTGAGCGAGAGTGACGTCGCCGACCTCTGCGCCTCGTTCCAGGCGGCGGTGGTCGACGTGATCGTCGACCGGCTGCGCGTTGCGCTCGGCCGCTTTCAGGCAAGCTCGGGAACGGCCGCGCGCTGGTCATCGCGGGCGGGGTGGCGGCGAACGGCGCGATCCGCGAGGCGCTGGCGCGCTTTGCCGCGCAGGTGGGCGCGCCGCTCGTCGCGCCGCCGCCAAACCTTTGCACCGACAACGGCGCGATGATCGCCTGGGCGGGCATCGAACGGCTCGGCCGGGGCTTGCCGACGACCTCTCGGTCGGCGCGCGGCCGCGCTGGCCGCTCGACGCCAGGGCGGAGCGCGCGCTCAACAACAAGGCGTGAAGCGTTCAGTCGACGATCGCTCCGTAGGCGAGCGCCATCAGGTCGAGCTCGGGTGGCCTTGAAGCGGGGCGGCGAGATCCTCGCCGCCTTCGGCCGCCGGGATATCGCTTCGCCGCCGCCCCGGAGTTGCGCGCGACAACGCCTATCGCGTGAAGTTCAATCCAGCGGCGACTGGATTTCGCGCGGCGAGGCCGAGATCCCCAAGTTCAAGATGGATGACAACCCCGAGGTCGTAACCCGGTTCGGCGTGCGCTCCGCGCCGACGCCGATCATCTTCAAGGGCGGCGAGACTGCGGCGGTTTCTCCACGAGCGGCCTCGAGCGTAAATCTTGGCGTTGATCTCACCGTTCCGCTTCAGGTCGGCGGGACCTGCTCGAGCCTGCGGCCGTTGAGCCTTGTCTCGAGATTGATATCGGGTCCGCAGGCCCCGCGCCATTTGGCGCTCACCGTGGTTTTGGCGTCGGAAACGCCCATGAGCGGCGGTTGTAGCTCACTAATGACACGCTGTTGAACTCATTGTCGCCGACATAGGTCGTCTCGGCGTGCGAAGTCCGCTTCGACCCCATCCGCACGCAAACCAAGTCGCGGATGTATTTGTCGCCCTCGCGATGCTCCTCGAGCTTGCTGCAGGGGCGCCGATCTCCGCCTTTACTTTGGCGCGCAATGCGGCCGGCGTGGGTTCCTCGACGCACTGCTGAGCCACGTAAGCGGACTTGTCAGTCGTAACGGTGATTTCCCATAGGCCCAGCCTGGGCAATGGCGGGTCGTCGGCCAGGGCGGCGGTGATCGGAACGCCAAGCATAGCGACGGCGGCGACCCGCGCCCAACGTGGACATTTCATTACTGGCTCCTTGGCCTAGCTCGCGAGCTGTCGTCTGCTCGGTCGCCGAGCAAAGTTACGGGACGAATTTTCGCTCCGTCAATAGGTCCTCGTCGTAGGGGCGGATCGGCGCCGGCGACGCCTGCATGGCCTTCTCTTCGGCTTCCTTGCGCTTCTCCATCACCTTCATGTGGTGGCCGACGATGCAGCCGCCGATGGCGCCGGCGATTGCGTGATGGTGGGCGAAATGGCCGGCGACGCCGCCGACAATGGCGCCGGAAAGGCAGCCTGCGGCGAGGGCAGGCTGAGCGCCGCCGAGCGCCAGGGCGCCGAGACCGAGCGCGAAAGAGGCGGCGAGCGCTGTGGCGCGGAACTTCATGCCAAGGTCCTCCTGAGCGAGACGGCGCCCCGATCGGCGCGGACCCGGTTGATGTAGCGAGGCCCCTGACGCGCCGCAAGTTGCGCGCCGGAAATTATAGGCTTGCGAAGCCGCGGGGCGTAATTCAAACGCTTGCCGCGCAAGCCGGCACGGCGCAAATCGGTCGATCCAGCCCTCTGGTCCGAGGCGTGTTCGCGCGCCAAGCGTTCGATTTGATCCCCAGCTCACAATTTCGTCGCCAACTCATTGGCTCGCGCCAATCGGGGCGACTGTCATACAATAGTGACATCGCCGACGCGACAAAACCCCGGGGCCGAGCGGCGGCGGAGGCTGGCAAAGCCCGATCGCCCACGCGCCACGTTGCTTTCGCGCCCGCCGCGGCTATATATGCGCCCGCTTCGCCGACCCCTCGGCGCGCCTGGAGCCAAAACCTTGTTCATAACCCCCGCCTTCGCCCAAGCCGCCGGCGCGAGCTCAGGCAGCTCGACCGACATGCTGATCCAGTTCGCCCCCTTCATTCTGATCTTCGCGATCATGTACTTCTCATTCTGCGGCCACAGCAGCAGAAGGCGAAGGACCAGCGCGCGATGGTGCAGGCCGCCAAGCGCGGCGACGTCATCGTCACCAGCGGCGGCCTGATCGGCAAGATCACCAAGTCGACCGACGACAACGAGGTCGAGGTCGAGATCGCACCCAACGTCAGGGTGCGGCTCGCGCGCTCCGGCATCGCCGACGTGCGCGCCAAGGGGGAGCCGGTCAAGGAAACGACGCCGGCGAAGAAAGACGCGGCCAGCAGCTGAGCCGATCAGCAAATAAGAGTCCGCACGCGAAAGACCGCCCATGCTCCGCCTCGCCCCTTGGAAAGTCGCCTCGATCCTCGGACTCGTCTTCGTCGCGCTCTCTGCTCATCATTCCGAGCTTCATGCCCACGGAAACGGTGGACTCGATCGCGGCAAAATTGCCGTCGTTCCTGCCCGTGCGGCAGCTTGTGCTCGGCCTCGACCTCCAGGGCGGCGCGCATTTGCTGATGGAAGTCGACAGCCCCTCGGTGATCAAGACCCAGGTCGAGACGCTGCGCGACGACGTGCGCGGCAAGCTGCACGAAGGCAAGATTTCGATCAGCGGCGGCATTGCGATGCAGCCGCGCGGTGTTCTCGTGCGCATCGCGGATTCCGCCGAACGCGAACGCGCGCTGGGGATCTTACAGTCCTGGATCAGCGCATCGGCGGCGCGCTGTCCGGCGCGACCGGCCACATGCTCGACATCGTCGACACCGGTCAGGGCGCCATCCAGGTTA
>CAWEID010000015.1:0-29336 GCA_963809055.1 uncultured Pseudomonadota bacterium
GACGCCGCCAACCCCAGAGGCGACACCGTCCGCGTCGCCTGCGCCGACGCCGCCATCGGCCCCGCCGACGCCGCCGACGCCGACCCCGGCCGCGTCGACGGAAGCGCCCGCCCCGCCGCCGGCGGTTGCCGCCCCCGCCGCGGCATCGGTGGCGTCCGCGGCCGCCGCCGCCCCGACCGAGACGACGACGCCGTCGACGAGTCTGCCGACCGCCTCGCCGGCGCCGCCGGCGCATCGCCGCCGCAGGGCCGCTTGCCCGACTGTCCCGCGTCCCTGCCGGCGAACCGTTGGACGCTGTGTCGCGGCGAGGTCAAATATTCGAATGGAATCCAATATGCCGGCGAATTCCGTGACGGCAGGCGAAACGGCCAGGGATCGGCGTCGCTTCCGACCGGCGAGAGCTACGTCGGCGCATGGCGCGACGGCAAGATGAGCGGCCGGGGAACTCTGACCACGCCCGCGGGAACCCGGTATGTCGGAGAATTCCGCGCCGGCATGCTGAACGGCGCCGCCACGGAATATCTGCCCGACGGCTCGACAGGACGATCCGGCCTATGGGTGAACAACGTCTTCGTGCGGGCCACGGCTGCGCCCGGGACCGCAAATGCGCAGTCTACGCGGCCGTCGCCGACGCCGCCGACAACCCAGCCATAAGGCGCGCCGCGGGAGTCTGCGCCGGGCTCTCGATTGCGAACCCACGGAGCCTGCCGCCGACGCAGATCCCGTTGCCGTTGGTTCCCCGCGCCGTCCAGGACCAGGAATCGACGGCGGAGCCGCCAATTTAGGCTTGCCAGGTCCGTGGAACGGCCCCACATTGCGGCCGAAATCGTTGCCGTTTGGCCAGTGTGCGTTCAGCTCGGGGCGGGGAGCGGGGTCGTGACGACTTTCCACATCGAGATCGTGAAGCCATCGCACTACGATAAGGACGGCTACGTCATCCAATGGTGGAAGGCGTGGATTCCGTCCAATTCCATGGCCGCGCTCTACGCCATCGCCGAGGATTGCGCCCAGCGACGCGTGCTCGGCGAGACGGTCTCGATCAAGGTCGACGCCTGCGACGAGATGAACGCGAAGGTGCCGGTCGAGCGCATCGCAAGCCGTATCCAGCAGCCAGGCCATTCCGGTCTGGTCTGTCTGGTGGGCGTGCAGTCCAATCAGTTTCCGCGCGCAATGGCGATCGCGCGGCAGTTCCGCGCCAAAGGGGTGACGGTCGCGATCGGCGGCTTCCACGTCAGCGGCTGCCTGGCGATGCTGAAAGAGCCGACGCCCGAACTCAAGGAGGCGATGAGCTCGGGATTCTGCTCTACGCCGGCGAGGCGGAAGAACATTTCGAGCGTTTCCTGCAAGACGTTTACGCCGGCGCCGCCAAACCGATCTACAACCACATGGACGACCTGCCGAACCTGCAGGGGCAGACGATCCCCTATCTGCCGCGCCGCCTCGTCGCCCGCTACGACGGCGTGCTGTCCTCGTTCGACGCGGGCCGCGGCTGTCCGTTCCAGTGCTCGTTCTGCACCATCATCAACGTGCAGGGCCGCAAGTCGCGATATCGCGACGCCGACGACATCGAGCGACTCGTCGGGAAAACGCGGCGCAGAAGATCACCCGCTTCTTCATCACCGACGACAATTTCGCCCGCAACAAGAACTGGGAGGCGATCTTCGATCGGCTGATCGAGTTGCGCGAGAAACAGGGCCTCAAGATCAGCTTCCTGATTCAGGTCGACACGCTCGCCCACAAGATCCCGCGCTTCATCGAGAAGGCCGCCGAGCGGGCTGCCGCTACGCCTTCGTCGGGCTGGAGAGCATCAATCCCGACAATCTCGCTCAGATGAAGAAGAACCAGAACCGCATCACCGAATACCGCAAGATGTTCCAGGCCTGGAAACAGGCCGGGATGATCACCTACGCCGGCTATATCCTCGGCCTGCCCGGCGACACGCCGCAGAGCATCCGCCGCGACATCGAGATCGTGCAGAAGGAACTGCCGGTCGATCTGCTCGAATTCACGATGCTGACGCCGCTGCCGGGCTCGGAAGATCACAAGAAGCTCTATGAGGCCGGCGTCTGGATGGACCCCGACCTCAACAAATACGACCTCGAAACGGCGACGGTCGAGCACCCGAAAATGAGCCGCGAGGAGTGGCAGCAGACCTATTGGAACGCCTGGGAATGGTACTATACGGAGGAGCACGTCGAACGGATGATGCGGCGCAATTTTACCTACGGCATCAATCCGGTGCGAATCCTGCGCGGCGTGCTCCAAGTCTATGGCGCGATGAAATACGAGGGCGTTCATCCCCAGCAGTGCGGCTATTGGCGCCGCAAGGACCGCACGCTGCGCCGGCCGGAAATGCCCCGCGTTCCCGCGCTCGCATTCTACCCCGCCCACGCCTGGCGCACGCTAGTGAAATACTCGCGCTTCGGCCTCTATGGACTTAGGATGGCGCGGATGCGCTACCGGGTCCGTTCGGATCCGGCGACGAAAACCTATAGCGATTTCGCGATTAGGCCGGTCATCGACGCGGAAACGGAAACGCTGGAACTGTTCTCGCTCAACCAATCGTCCCGCGCCGCGGTCGAGAAGGCGCGCGGACAGGCCGAACGGCGAAAGCAGACCGGGAAAGCGGCGGCGCTTTGAGCGTCTCCGCGTCCGCCTGACCTGGGCAAAACCTCCTTCTGGCCGTGAGCGATAGCCGCGTCGTTGGGCTGCGGATCTTATCCTGAAGCCGACCCGGCTCGACAATTTCAGCCGTCGCCTTTGCGGCGAGTTTGCGAGTTTTGGACATCCCCCGCCTTACGCCCTGCGCAGGCCGGCGCCGAGAGGCTTCCAAAGGAGAGGCTTCCCAAAGAGGCTTGAGCGATTTGCTTCGTCGGCCAGAGGTCCTGACCGTGCGGAAACGCCAAGGCCAGTTCGCCGGGATCGCGAGGCTCAGTTTGGCCGGCGATTGCTGGTTCAAGCCGGCGATGAGGCCAGATCGAGCGCGATAAGGGGCCAAGGGCGGATTTTGCCGTCATCGGAGACGGTGAGGCGCGGACCCGGGCTGGCGAGGGCGCCTCACAACCGCATGGCGGCAAGCCGGCCGCCCCTGTCCTGCCCGCACAGCGTGACGACCGGATCAAAGCGCGGCGCTTGTTTGACGATCCCGTCGGCGGCGATCGCGTCCGTAGCGATGTCGAGTTGTTTCCCGTCCCGCGACGCTTCGGAGAAAGCGGGGAGCGGGCCGCTGTGACGCCGTGTCGGAGGCCTGGGCGCACATCCTCGCACGAGGCCAGAGCGACGAATTCGCCGCCCCTATCCGGAACGCAGGATACGCCCAGACCCATGGACGGAACGCGTTAATGCGCCCGCTTCCTCGCAATCGACGCCCTGACCTTCGCCGTCGCGCGTCGCCCCGACGGGGTCTCGACGCGCTCCGTCTTCGGCCGGCGGCCGTTCGCGTCGGTCCGCCGGCGCTCGCCGGCTCGAACCACGCGCGGCCCGTAGCCGGCCAGATACAACGCCGCGGCGCCCCTTTCGATCGCCTGAGCCACCTCATGCTCGAGCGTATCGATGCGCAGATTTAATTCGGCGGCCACGGCCGCGAGGCCGAAAGCTTGCAGGTCCATCTTGGGCATGTGGATCTGGGGACCATGGTCATTTGCATTGTGGCGCATCGGACTTCCTCCTGGATGAGAAGCGACCGTCCCGCGGCGTTGCGGAACGGCTCGTCACGAAAGACCGCACAGATTTCTGCAGCCGCCGGCCTCGAGGCGGAGCGCCAAACCGGACCCGCCCAAACTGTCGCTGGTTCCGTTCGCCGCTGAGGACCACCATCGCCCAAAGCGCGTTTTCGGCGCTGTGACGTTTCCCACACGGCGAGCCGTGATACGCGCCGGTGCGAACGGCGGCCGGCCGTCGCGGGCGCGGGCGGTATTGGCGCTCAAGCGGCTCAAACGCAGACGCCCGCCGTCCTGGGTCCGGCGCAGGGACCGACGGCATCGACACCTCGGCCGTTTTTATGTAAGGATTCTTTACATGAGTTGGAGCAAGGACGAACCCGGCGAGCGCGACGCTCCACGCGGCTATCATCACGGCAATTTGCGCGAGGCGCTCATTCGCGCGGCTTTGGAGCTGATCGCCAGAAAGGGAACGGCGGGCTTCACTTTCGCGGAGGCCGCGCGCTATGCCGGCGTCAGCCCGGCGGCGCCCTATCGGCATTTTCGCGACCGCGACGAATTGATGGCGAGCGTGGCGCTGCGCGGCTTCGAACAGTTCGAAGCGGCGCTCGCGCGGGCCTGGGACGACGGACGCCCCGATGCTTTCATCGCGCTGGACCGGCTCGGCAAAGCCTATCTCGAATTCGCCCGCGCCCAGCCGGCGTTCTACTCGGCGATGTTCGAGGCCGCCGTTCCCGTCAGCGCCAATCCCGCGCTGCGGGAGGCAAGCGAACGCGCCTTCGCCGTGCTGCGCAGCGCCGCCGACAAAGTCTGCGCCGCGATGCCCTCCGCCGCCCGCCCGCCCGCCTTGATGGTCGCGCTGCACATCTGGGCCATGGCGCACGGCGTCGCTTCGCTGTTCGGACGTGGCGATGGCGCGCAACGTGCGATGCCGATTTCCGCAGCGGAACTTCTGGAAGCCAATGTGCTGGTCTATTTGCGCGGTCTTGGGGTCAAGGCGTCGCGGGCGTGAGGTTTGCGGCGTCCGCGGCCTCGCGGCAAGAACCCGACCGGCTCGACGCCGCCGCAGGTCCGCCAAGAGGGGCTTGACAGCGGCGGCCGGCGATGTAAATGTTCATTACATTCACAAGTGAGGATGCGCCATGGCTGTCGTTCTGATGATCCTGGGGTTCATGTGTTGGTGGCCGCTGGGACTGCTGGTCCTCGGCTTCCTGATCGCGCGAGGCAAGTTCGGATGTTGGCGTCACCCAGTCTACGCAGGAGATGGATCGATGCTCGGGTTTGAACACGGCAGGGACCGCTGGGACCGCAAGATGTCCCGCATGCAGGACAAGATGGAGCGCTTGCGCTCCCGGATGGAGCGCGCCGGGAGCGGCGGCAACTGGTTCGGCTCGGCCTCGAGCGGCAACCGCGCCTTCGACGACTATCGCGCGGAGACGCTGAAGCGCCTCGAGGACGAACAGCGCGAGTTCAAGGACTTCCTCGAGCAGTTGCGCTTCGCCAAAGACCGCGCCGAGTTCGACCAGTTCATGGCCGCGCGGCGCCAGCGCCCCTTCGAGCCGGACTCGCAACCCGAGCCGCCGCCGGCCGAACCGCGCAACTGAGGTTTGCCGGGCTCGGGCCACTCGATCCCGGCCCGAATCCCCGCACGGGCCGCCCTTTTCCCGAAGGGCGGCCCGTCGCGAATCCGGCCGCGCGCAGTTGCGAAGCCGCCGGCGGGGCCCCTCAGCGCGGCTTGACCGGAGCCCCTGCGACATAGGTCTGCGCGATCGCGCGGTCGTCGCCCATCGTCATCGCCACGAACAATTCCTCGGCCAGATCGCCCGCGACCGCCTCCATGCGATGCGCCATCGCCGGCGTCGCGCGCGAATCCAGCACGATCAGATCGGCCTCCAGCCCCGGTTCGACGGCGCCGATGCGGTCCTGCAATCCGAGCGCGCGCGCGTTGCCGAGCGTCATCTGGTAGAAGGCCTGCAGCGCCGGCCAGGACTGGCCGTTCATCTGCAGCACCTTGTAGGCTTCGTTCGCGGTCTGCAGCATGGAATAGCTGGTGCCGCCGCCGACGTCGGTCGCCAGCGCGACGCGCACATTGGCTTCGTCGAGCCTGCGCATGTCGAACAATCCCGAGCCGAGGAACAGGTTGGAAGTCGGACAGAACGCGGCGATCCCGCGCTTGCCCGCAAGCGCGGCGACCTCGGCCTCCTCGAGATGGATGCAATGGCCGAAGATGGATTTGGGGCCGAGCAGGCCGTAGCGGTCGTAGACGTCGAGATAGTCGCGCGCGCTCGGGAACAATTGTTTGGTGAGGCGATCTCGGCGTGGTTTTCGCTGAGGTGGGTCTGCACGTAGCAGTCGGGGAATTCGCGCGCGAGGGCGCCCGCCGCCGCGAGTTGCGCGTCGGTCGAGGTGATCGCGAAACGCGGCGTGATCGCATATTCGAGCCGGCCGCGGCCGCGCCAGCGTTCGATCAGCGCCTTGCTCTCGTCATAGCCGCGCTGCGGCGTGTCGGTCAGCGCGGGCGGCGCGTTGCGGTCCATCATCACCTTGCCCGCGATCATGCGCGCGCCGCGCCGCTCGCTGGCGGCGAAGAACGCCTCCACCGATTCCGGCCGCACCGTGCAGTAGACGACCGCCGTCGTCGTGCCCTGGCGGAACATCTCGTCGAGGAAGAAGTCCGCGACCGCCGCGGCATGCGCGGGATCAGAGAATTTCTGCTCTTCGACGAACGTGTATTTCTGCAGCCAGTCCAGCAGTTGCGCGCCATAGGAGCCGATGACGCGGGTCTGGGGATAATGGATATGCGCGTCGATGAAGCCCGGCAGGATCAGCTTGCCGGAGTGATCGTCGACCACGGTTCCCGCCGGCGCCTGCGGCTCGACGTCGGCGGCATCGCCGGCGGCGAGAATGCGCCCGTTCGCGACGAGCGCCGCGCCGTTGTCGAAATAGCGATGCGCGCGCTCGCCCGCGAGTCGGGCGCCTCGACAAAGCTGAGCACCCGGCCGCGCAGCAGGCGCGCGGGCGCCGTCACGACAGGATCTCCTTCAGTCGCAGCTCGGCGATGCGGTCGATTTGGGCGAGCGCAGTCTTGAACTCGGTCGCCGCGTCGTTCTTCAGCCGGCTCTCGAATTGCGCCGCGATCTCGTCCTTGCTCTTGCCCTTGACCGCGAGGATGAAGGGGAAGCCGAAGCGCTTCTTGTAAGCGTCGTTGAGCTCGGTGAAACGCGCGAGTTCGGGCGGCGTCAACCTGTCGAGCCCGGCGCTCGCCTGCTCGTGCGTCGATTCGCGGGTCAGTTGCTTGGCGAGCGCGAGCCGTCCGGCGAGGTCGGGATGGGCCTCGATCAGCGTGGCTTTGGCCTCGTCGCTTCCGCGCGCCATCGCGCTCGCCATCGCCTTGGCGAGGCCTTCGGCGTTGTCGGCCTCGCTCGTCAGGCCTGCGTCATAGGCGCCCTCGGCGACCCAGCGCGAATGTTCGTAGACGCCGCCGAAACGCTCGACGAACAACGTGCGCGTCAGCCGCGAGGGCTTCCAGCCGCCCGGCGGGGGATGTTTGGCGATCCAATGGCGCGCGATGTCGAGCCGGGTCGCGATCCAGACCTTGTCGTGACCGAGCGCGTAATCGAGAAAGCGCGCCAGCGAGGCGGCCCGGCCCGGGCGCCCGACCAGCCTGTTGTGCAAGCCGATCGACAGCATCTTGGGCGCCGTCGCGCCCTCGGCGTAGAGCGTGTCGAACGAATCCTTGAGATAGGCGTAGAACTGGTCGCCCGAGTTGAAGCCCTGCGCCGCCGCGAACCGCATGTCGTTGGAATCCAGCGTATAGGGCACGATGAGTTGCGGCCCCCTCGGCCCCTCCATCCAATAGGGCAGATCGTCGGCATACGTATCCGCGCAATAGAGGAAGCCGCCCTCCTCCATGCCGAGCGGAATCGTGTTGATCGACGTGCGGCCCTGGTAGAAACCGAGCGGCCGCTCGCCGACGACTTCGGTATGGATGCGCACCGCGTCGGCGATGTGCCGAGCCTCGACCTCGCGCGGCGTGTCGCGATAGTCGATCCATTTGTAGCCGTGGGTCGCGATTTCCCAGCCCGCCTCCTTCATGCCCGCCACGGCCTCCCGGTTGCGCGCGATCGCGGTCGCGACGGCGTAGACGGTGACCGGAACCCGCCGCTCGGTGAACATGCGGTGCAGACGCCAGAAACCGGCGCGCGAGCCATATTCGTAGATCGACTCCATGTTCATGTGGCGCTGGCCGGGCCAGGGCGCGGCGCCGACGATCTCGGACAGGAACGCCTCGGAGGCGGCGTCGCCATGCAGGATGTTGTTCTCGCCGCCCTCTTCGTAGTTGATGACGAACTGCAACGCGACCCGCGCCCCGCCCGGCCAATCCGCGAAAGGCGGATTGCGGCCGTAGCCGATCATGTCGCGCGGGTAATTGTCTTGCATGGCGTCCCCGAATTCTAGGGCGCGCGGCGCGGCGAAGCCGCCCGTGCGCCAAAAGCATCGGTCAACCTACGACACCGCGGCGGTTTGCTCCAAGGCTGCATTTGCGCCAAAAGGCCGAACCAGTTTTCGAAAAATTCCGGGGGGCGGGATGGCGGATATAGAGATCGAGTTCGAACCGCCGCTCGCGCGCGTGCGCCTCAACCGGCCCGAGCGGCGCAACGCGATGTCGAAATCGATGTGGGCGGGCCTGAGCGACGTCGCGGCGGCGATCGAGGCGCGGCCCGACGTCAGGGTCGCGGTCCTCGCGGGGGCCGGCGGCCATTTCTGCGCCGGCGCGGACATGTCCGAATTTTCGCAGGTCTTCGCCGAGGCGCGGGCCGCGCGCGCCTATCTCGACGCGATCGAGACCGGCCTGACCGCGCTCGCCCGGCTCGATCGGCCGACATCTGGCGATGCTGGAAGGCTCGGCGATCGGCGGCGGCCTCGCGGTCGCGCTCGCTTGCGATCTGCGATTTCTGCGCCGAGGACGCCCATCTCGCCATTCCGCCCGCCAGGCTCGGGCTGCTCTATGGCCCGATCGAGACGCGTGCGCTGGTCGACCTCGTCGGCCCCTCGCGCGCCAAGGACCTGCTGTTCAGCGGCCGGCGGATCGACGCCGCGGAGGCCCTGGCGATCGGGCTGATCGATCGGCGGCTGCCGGGCGCTGAATTGCGCGAGCGGACCGAGGCCTATGCGCGCGAGATTGCGGGGCTCAGCCAGACCTCGATCCGCGGCGCCAAACGCGCGGTCGCGACGATCCTGAACGGCGGGAGCGAGGCGTTCCTGCGCGCCCTCGTGGAGGCCGCCGCGATCGGCGACGACCTGCGCGAGGGCCGGGCGGCGTTCGCGCAGAAGCGCAAGCCGAATTTCGCCTGAAGCGTCACGATCGCTTCGCCAGTTCGGCCTTGCTCAGCCGGCACGCCACGGAATAGGCGGGATTGAACACATTGGCGACGTCGTAGCGCACGCATTGCCCGAGCCAGTGGCTGGCCGCGATCGGCATCGAGCCCGTAATCGGCGCCGAGCCAGGCGAGCATTTCGGTCGTCGCGTGCTGCAGCGCCTGATCGAGCGGGCGGGCGTTGCCGAGGGTGAAGATATCATCGCGCGGTCTCGCCGCGCGGCCAGCCGATCGTGCGGCCCTTGTGGACGCGCAAGGTGAATTCGATCTCGAACGACGTTTCGATCCCGGTGCCGACGATCTCGCCGTCGCCCTGACAGAAATGGCCGTCGCCGAGATAGAACAGCGCGCCGGGGACGCTGACCGGGAAATAGGCGGTCGCTCCGGGCCCGAAGCGCCGGTAGTCCATGTTGCCGCCATAGGGACCGCTGGTCGCGGTCGATATCGCCTGGCCGAGCGCCGGCGCGACGCCAAAGCAGCCGATCATCGGCGCGAACGGGACCGACCAACCCGCGAGCGCGGCCGGCGGATCGGCCAGACGCGCGCGACCGCTCGCGCGGTCCAGTCGCCAGATGACGCGCTCGCGCGCCGGGCAGCTTCGCCGCCGCGGCGGGTTCGACGACATTGGGGGCCAGCGGGGCGAATGTCCAGCCGTCGTCGCGGTTTGCGCTCATGCGATCGATGCGGACTTCGAGCGAATCGCCGGGCTCGGCGCCTTCAATGAAGAACGGACCGGTCATCGGATTGGGCGGCTTGCATCTCTGGACGCCCGGACCGGTCATATCCCCAGGCGTCGACGGTCGTGGCGACGATCGTATCGCCGTCGGCGACGCGCAGGACCGGCTCGCCCGCGCCGATCGCATTGTGGAAACGGTCGGGTTCGAATCGATGTCGCGCCATGGCTTATTTCCTCCCGCGCCGCCGGCGCGAGGGGATCATGCCGAGCGGCTGGAAGCTTCGCAATCCTCTCGAACGAAGCTCAGGCGGCGCGTGCGGGCCTTGAATTGACGGGCGCGACCCCAACGCGATTGCGTCCGGCGCGCTTGGCTTCGTAAAGCGCCGCGTCCGCAGCGGCCGTCAGCGCCTCGAACGAACTTTCAGGCGGAATTACGCTCGCGACGCCAAAGCTGGCGGTGACGACGCCCTGAGCGCCCTCGCCTTCATGCAATATTCCAAGGTCGGCGATCGCCATCCGCAGACGCTCGGCCGCGGCGACGGCTTCGTCGAGCCGCGCGTGCGGCAACACCAGCATGAACTCTTCGCCGCCGTAGCGGACGGCGATGTCATCGGCGCCCCGGAGCTCGGACAGCGCGCAGGCGGCGATCCGGCGCAGGCAGGAATCGCCTGCCTGATGGCCGTAGATGTCGTTGAACGACTTGAAACGGTCGACGTCGAACAGGATCGCCGACACAAGCGCCGGGGCCGGATCCCGGCTCGACCAGATCGCCGCGCTCGCTTCGTCGAGCCGGCGCCGGTTGGAGAGCCCGGTCAAGGCGTCGCGCCGCGCCTCTCCGTCGGTCGCAGCCACCCTCAGGCGATCGCGCAAGGCGTTGACGTAGGAGAGTCGATATTGCCGTTCGCGTCCGAAATTGCCTTCCAGCGTGACGCCCGAGCAGAGCGCGAGCGAGACACATTGCATGCCGGCGATCGCGATGGGCATCCGATGGGTCGCGATGAGCGTGACCACCGTCATGCCGAAGGTCGCCAGTGTGGCCCAGCGCGCGGATCGATAGCCCAGGCGCAGCGAGGTGTTGCTGCAGATCGAGACCATCAGGACGAAGTAGAGGTAATGCGGCGCGGTTTCCGCCCGGCTGAGCGCGTAGATCGCCAGAATCTGCGCCGACATCAGAATTGGCAGCGCCGCCGCGAGGCCGTCGCGCCACGCCAGCCGGGGCGTCTTGCGGAACAGCCAGGCGATGGCGAGCATCGCCGGCGTGACCACCAGGAAATGCAGCGCGCCCGCATAGAGCAGAGTATCCGGAGTGAGAAAGACGTCGCCGACGAGAAAGGCGTTGTAGACCAGCGCGGTGTTGACCGTATCGCTGGCCAGCCACCTCGAGCGCTGGGATCCCATTTCGCGATCAAAGCGCTCTTCCAACCAATCCGGGAACGACAAGCCTTCGTGGCGCTGCGCGAGATAGGCTTCGACGGCCTGAAGCGTCGCCAGGTCCTCTCGGTGCGTAGGCGCCGCCTCTGTGGCTCGCGAACGCTCGGAAGCCTTGCAAAGCGCTCTGAACCATAATGTCTTTCCCGAACTCGAGGCCATCGCCTGCGCTTACGGCCTGGAAAAAATTCGCGCCATCGGGGCGAAGACCGCGCAATTCGAAAACATCTTTTTGAGCCATGGCTCACGATCCCGGAAATCTAATCGCGAGGAACTAAAGCCTCGTTATGCAGATCGACTAACAATGACTTCAGTTTCGCTGCGTAAATTGCGACGACGACTTCATGCCGCCAGGCCGGGATGCGAAGCGCCCGCCGCTGCGACCAATCCGTAGATATGACGGACGCCGCGCCGCGCCTCGGCGACGATCGAAGTCCAAAGCTGCTGCGAACAGATATCCCGATTGAGCGGCGCGTTTCGCGCCCGCCGGAAGGCTTCCTGGAGAAGGCGCGGATCGATTTCGTCGAGCGTGCGAGGTTCGGACAAAATTTGCATGGAACGCGATCCCTCCAGTTGACCCAACGGAAGGATATCGAGGATCAATTTCTTTTTCTTGCTGTGTCTTTTGACAAATTTTAGCGACACCGTTGACGTTTTGAAAACGAACGCGGCTGCGTCAGTGGCGCTGGGCCGTTTCCATTCGGCTTGGCGCAAGTCCATTCCAGGATGTTGGCGTCGGGTTGACCGCAAAAGTCGGGGCGAAGGGAGCCACATGAGCAACGCGATTCGGATCGACGTCTCACCGGGCGAATTGATTGACAAGCTCACGATTCTCGAAATCAAGCGGGAGCGCATCGACGACCCCGACAAGCTCGCCAATGTCCTGGTCGAACACGCCGCGCTGACGGAGGCCTACGAACGCGCGGCGCTGAAATCGGACGCCCTGCCCCCGCTCTGGGCGGAATTGAAAGCGGTGAACGCGCAACTTTGGAAAATCGAAGACGATATTCGCGATTGCGAGCGGCGTCAGGATTTCGGCCAGACCTTCGTCGAGCTCGCACGCGCCGTCTACCGGACCAATGATCGCCGATCCGAAATCAAGAGGAAAATCAATCTTCTGCTGCAATCGGCGCTGATCGAGGTAAAATCCTACCAGGGATATTGACGTCCCCCGCCTGCGACCCGCGCCGCGCCGACCGGCCGCAAAATTAACCATACGGGAGCGGCCATCGGGATAAATCACATAAAATTATTGCTTATTCATAGTAAACATTTACAATTCGTTAATCGTAAATGTTAACTATGGTGACTAAGATGGTTAAAACAAGTTGTGTTGCAAACTCGAATATCCATCATTACTTTACCATACGTGAACTCAATATAAGCGAAGCCGCGCCGAATCCGGCCAAACGGCGGGCGCCGCCGGACCCAGGGCACGCCGCCGCCCGGAAACCGCTCAATCCGCCCACGGCCGCAGATGTAGTTAAATCGTTCAATTCATGGGCGTTCAAGCGCGCGCAACCCGACAATCCCGCGCGGCTCGCGGAAGTCGTCGCCGTCGCGCTGAGCCGCTCGTCCCCGACGCCGATTCTATTCTACTGGGGGCGCGGACCTCGTGAATATCTAGCGCAACCTGAGGTCGAATGCTTGCGCTATATTACGCAATTGGTCCAACGAATCGAAACGGTTTATGCCCCGGGAGCGGCCGTTACCTTGCTGTTCACGGACACTCATGCGCGCCTGAACGGCTACGGCGAATCATCGACCTCGCATTATTTCGAGCAAGTGGCGACGGCGGCGGCCGAGCGCGGATTCATGAGCGTCCGGCTCGGCGATCTCGTCGCCGCGGCGCAAGGACGGATCGGCGACGAGGCGCAGACGGCGCCGCTGTGCCCGGAGATGCTCGCGCGATTGGAGGCGACGGCCGCCAAGTGGTACCGCGGCGACGGCGACGCCCGCAGGGGCGCGGAGCTCTATCTCAGGGCCAATCTCATCGAGCGGCGCGCGGTCGAGATCGCCTATCCCGAGGCGATCTTCGCCACGTTCAACGGTCCCGAATTGCGCGGCCTGTTCCCGCCCAGCCTGCCGATCTTCTACATGTATTCGCTTCGGCGCGGCTGCGCCGTCAAGCCCTGGTTCATGGCCGCCGGCGCGGAGGACGCGCAGGAAATCGTCGTCGAAGGAGGCCGGTGATGTCGGGCTTTCGCATCCTTCCCGCCGGCGACGCGGCCTTCGCCGTCGAATTCGGCGAAACCATCGATCGCGCCTGCAGCGACCGCGTGCTCGCGCTCGCGGATCGGATCGAGCGCGCCCGCATCGTGGGCGTGATCGAAACCGTCCCGACCTTCCGGTCGCTGATGGTGGCGTTCGATCCGGCCAGAGTGGCGTTCGAGGCGCTCGAGCGCAGCGTCGCCGTTCTCGTCGACAGCGCCGGCGAATTCGCAAAATCCGACGGCACGGCCGCACGCCCGCGACGCAAATGGCTGACGCCGGCTTGCTACCATCGCGAGCTCGCGCCCGACCTGGAAGCGTGCTCGGCCCGGCTCGGCCTGACCGTGGACGAATTCGCGGCGCGGCACGCCGCGATTGCGCATCGCGTCTTCATGCTGGGGTTTCTGCCGGGCCAGCCCTACCTCGGCGAACTGCCCGAAGCGCTCGCGCTGCCGCGCCGCGAAACGCCGCGCGCGCGCGTCGAAGCCGGTTCGATCGGCATTGCGATGCGCATGACTTGCATCTTCCCGCGGGCGACGCCCTGCGGCCTGAATGTGATCGCGCGCACGCCGATTCCGTTCTGGAGCCCGGCCCAGCCGGACGGCGCCCTGCTCAGCCCCGGCGACGAAGTGACGTTCCAGCCGATCTCGGTCGAGCGCTATCACGAGTTGAGCGAACGCCTGAACAACAGCCAGACGCTTACGGCGGACGACAAGCCATTCAGGGCCGCATCATGAGGCCGGCGCTGGCCATACTTTCGCCGGGCGCGCTGACCACCGTCCAGGATCTCGGTCGCCCGGGGCATCAACGGCTGGGCGTGCCGATCGCGGGCGCCCTTCGATCCGATCGCATTGCGCGCGGCCAATGCTCTGGTCGGCAACGCCGCCGACGTCGGCGGTTGGGAATGCGTCGGAGTGGGGCCGACCTTCTGCGTCGAGGCGCACAGCGTCCGCATCGCCCTGGCCGGGCCACCGGCCGCGGGAGCGCGGATTACGGCGTCCGAAGGCGCGCGGCAATGGCGCGTCGGCGTTGGGGAAAGCTTGCCGGCTCGAACGCGGCGACATCGTGCGGATCGGCCCGTTCGACGGCTCTGCGCTGCTCTATCTCGCGGTTGAGGGCGGCTTCGACATCGCGCCGGTTCTCGATAGCCAGTCGACCTATGTTCGCGGCGAGATCGGAGGCTGGCGCGGGCGGCCGTTGCGCGCCGGAGACCGCGTGCCGCTGCGGCGCAACGAAGCGATGCAAAGGACGGAACTCGAGATCGAGCTGGATTTTCTGGCGCCGCGCTCGCGCCTGCGCGCGATCGAGGGCGCGCAGGCGGACTATTTTTCCGCCGACCAGATCGACGCGTTTCACGCCGGTCAATACCGCGTCAGCGCGCAGTGGAGCCGGATGGGCGTAAGGCTGGAAGGCCCGCCAATCCGGCATGCGCGCGGATTCAACATAGTCTCGGACGCGTTGGTGCGCGGATCGATCCAGATCCCCGGCAATGGTCAACCGATCGTGCTGATGAACGAACATCAGACGACCGGCGGCTATCCGAAAATCGCGACTGTCATCACAGCCGACCTGCCCGCGCTTGGGCGGCTCGCGCCCGGCGCCGCGGTTTCGTTCGCCAAGGTCTCGCGCCGGGAGGCCGAGGCGGCGCGCCGCGAGATGGCGACGCTCATCGAACAGATGCCGTCCAGAGTCCGTGAGAAGCGCCAAGGTTTCGACGGCGCGCCTTCGCGGTTGTTCGAAGCCAATCTGATCAGCGGGGTGGTCGATGCCGGCGCGACGATCTGGTGAGTCTCTTTCGCGACCGTCGCCGGCCGGGCTCGCCATCGAAATCCCTCGAGGCGGCGTCGCGGGCATCCTCTGCATGATCGGCGCGACGGCGATGTTCGCGATTTCAAGCGCGATCATGAAACTCGAATCGGGCCGCTACCCCATCGGCGAAGTCATGGCGTTCCGCTCGGTCAGTTCGCTCGTGGTCTGCGCCCTGTTCGTTCTGCCGGCGACCGGTCTGGCCGTCTTCGCCACGCAGCGTCCGCGCGCACATCTGGCGCGCGGCCTTTCGCAATCGATTTCGCAGACTTTCACGGTCATTGCGCTCAGTCTGATGCCGATGGCGGGCGCCGTGGCGATCGGATTCTCCGCCCCGCTGTTCTCGGCGCTGATCTCGATCCTTTGGCTGCGCGAGCGCGCAGACGCCGCGCGCCTGTCCGCGCTGGGCCTCGGCTTTGTCGGCGTCCTGATCGTCACCCGGCCCGGCGCCGGGATGTTCCAGATCGGCGCGATGTTCGCGCTCGCCAACGCGATGATGTACGGGAGCGTCACGGTGGCGGTGCGGTCCATGACCAGGACCGAGAGCACGCTCACGCTGCTGATGTGGCAGATGGCCAGCGTGGCCGGCTTCCACCTGACGCTGCTTGCCCTGGGATTCGCCTGGCCCTCGCGCGCCGATGCGGCGACCCTGGCCGCCAGCGGCGTCGCCAACGCGGCCGGACAATATCTCTGGACCAAGTCGCTGAGCCTCGCCCCCGCAACCCTGGTGTCGCCCTTCTACTACATGCTGCTGGTCTGGGCGCTGATCATCGGCGTCGTGGTCTGGGGCGACGCGCCGACGCCTTCGCTGCTGATCGGATCGGCGATCGTGGTCGCCTCCGGCCTTGCCTTGCTCGCCCGGGAGATGCGCGGGCGCCGGCCGCCCGACGGGCTCAGGCGGCCTGCGTGAGCCCGAGCCTCGGCGCCGCCGGGCCCGCGGCGATGAAATCGCCGAGAGGCCCCGGTCGACCCAAGAGATATCCCTGTGCGCCGGTGCAGCCGTTCTCGCGCAGCGCCGCCATCTGCTCGCGCGTTTCGACGCCTTCGGCGATGGTGGTCATGCCGAAACTGGCGGCCAAATCGACGATCGCGCGCAGCGTTGCGCCGGCCTCCGCGCGCTGGCCGATCTTGTTGACGAATTGTCGATCGATCTTGATCGTGTCGATCGGATAGATTTCGAGATAGCTCAGGCAGGAATATCCGGTTCCGAAATCGTCGATCGAGACGCCGACGCCGAGCGCGCGGATCTCTTTCAACTGGTCAAGGATCCGCTGATTGTCCTTCATCAGCATCGACTCGGTGATCTCAATGTGCAGCCGCTGCGGCGCGAGGCCGGAGCCGGCAAGCGCGTCGCGAACAGTCCGGGCGAAGTCGGTCGTCTCGAACTGCGCGGGCGAACCATTGACCGAAAGCGAATAGCCGCCCGGCGCCGCGGCGATTTCCGCGCAGGCGCGGTTGAGCGCCCAGGCGCCGATCTCTACGATGAGGCCGAGATCCTCGGCCACCGGAATGAATTCGGACGGAGGAATGCTCTCGACATGGCCCCGCCGCCAGCGCAGCAGCGCCTCGAATCCCGATATCCTGTCCGCCGCGATCGACGTGATCGGCTGATAGACGATCTGGAATTCATCGTTCTGCAGCGCCGTGCGCAAGCCCACCTCGATTTTGAGCCGAGACTGGGCGCTTTGGGTCATCGCAGGCGAATAGAAGCGGAACGCGCCGCGCTCCGCCGCTTTGGCCGCATAGAGCGCGAGGTCGGCCGCCTTCAACAATTCGCTCGCCTGGGCGCCGTCGCGACGCCCGCTGGCGACGCCGATACTGGCCCCGATGATCAGGCTCGCCCGCCGGACCGGAAAAGGTCGAGACAGCGCCTCGCAGATCATTCCCGCGAGATCGGCGGCCTCGGCGTCGAAGTCCGACAGCCGTTGGATCACCGCGAATTCGTCGCCGCCCAGGCGCGCGACAAAGTCGGCGGCGCCGACGGCCAGCCTCAGCCGTTCGGCGACGGCCTTCAAGAGTTCGTCGCCGGCGGCGTGTCCATAGGTGTCGTTGACGATCTTGAATCGGTCGAGATCGACGATATGAAGCGCGAAGTCGCCGGCGCGGGAGGGTTCGGCGCAATGCTCCTCGAGTCGCTTCGTCAGGCTCAGCCGGTTCGGAAGCCCGGTCAGCGGATCGTAGCGGGACAGATGCAGGATGTCCTCTTCATAGCGATGGCGTCGCAGCGCAACCTCGATCGTCGTCGCCAAGGCGATGATCGAAACCAGCGTCGCGGCGATCACATAGATCGCGCGCCGATTGCGCCAACGCGCATTGGCTTCGATGCCCGGCAAGCGCGCGATCACGCGCAGCGGAAAGCCTTCGACCCTGCGCACCGAACTCGAAGCCGTCCGCGGCGACGGTCCGATTCGCATCGAGCCGTTCGCCGACGAGGGCGCGGAAGATTCCGTTGCCCGCCCGAACCAGGTCATCGTCGCCCACCAGCGCCAACCCGTCGCCCGGCCCGAAATCCAGCTTTGCAAAATGACGATCGAAATGATCGGCCGGCAGCGACAGCACCACCACGCCGAGAAAGCGACCTTCGTCATCCACGCGCTTGCGCGAGAACTGCACGGTGGCGACGCCCGAGACGCGCCCGACGACGACGGGGCCGATGAAGAGTTCGTCTGCAGAGGAACGGGCCTGGGACTGGAAATGCAGGCGATCGCTGAGGTCGACCGGTTTGTCCGGATGAAGCATTACGCTGCTCGAAACCATGACGCCGTTCTTGTCGATCACGGACGTCTGCACGGCTTCGTCGTCGACGTCGCGGTCTTCGGAGAGAATCGCGGACCAGTCCGGCTTATAGTCGTCGTGCTTTTCGACCCAACGCAGAAATTTCAGCGTCCGATCGATCGCATTGACGGTCTCCGAGACGTTCTGTCCGATGATCAGGGACAGCTTTTCGGCGTCGCTGGCGCCCTGATTTCTGAGCGCGCTCGCTTCATGGAAGATCAGCGTCGCCGTGTCGATCCAGACGAACGAGACGATGGCCAATCCGAAGCCGACGACTGGCTGACGAAATGGCCGGAACGCGCGGGTCCAAGGCGCTCGTGGGCTCATTTCGCCGCCAAACTCCGTCAAGCTGCTGCCCCTCAACCCCGATCCGCGCCGCCGGCCCGAGCGAGCCGGGACCGAACACAACTAAAACTTGTCTAATGACATAAATTACAAGTCATAGTTGCAGGATGCGCGCGCCGCGGTAAGAAAGGGTAAAAAGGCGCATCCCGATCTCGGGCTGCCCGGTCTTGTCAGACGCCATGCGCGGGCGCGGACGGGTCAATTTTAAGCAGGGCCTCGCTTTCACCGGCGAAAACGAATGTCTTGCAAATTATTGCTGGAAAGGATGGTCCCTTGCGGAGCCAACTTTTCCATTTCTTTTCAATAATTATGCAAATCGTCGCTACGCTCGTTTGCATGAATTATGCGGCGAAAGACGAAGACGACGCCGGGCGTCGCGGTCTTCAGGATTTGTTGTCCGTATTTTGGGATCGGCGCGCGGTCTAGTCTTCGAACCGCTCGCTGGCCCCCTCGCTGCCTTTCGGCGCGATCGAGGCGTCGGGAGCGAGCGCGGGCAGGCCCGTATCGCGGAACCGATTGACAATGGGATAGCGCCGATCGCGCCCAAAATTCTTCGGGCCGACCTTCACGCCGGGCGCGGACTGTCGGCGCTTGTACTCGGCGAGATAGAGCAGGCGCTCGACGCGCCGCACCGTGTCGACGTCGAAACCTTCGGCGACGATATCGGCCACGCGCATCTCTTTCTCGACCAACCCGCGCAAGATCGCGTCGAGCACGGGATAGGGCGGCAGAGAATCCTCGTCCTTCTGGTTCTCGCGCAGCTCCGCGCTCGGCGGCTTGGCGATGATGGCGTGCGGGATGGCTTCGCCGCCGGGGCCGAGCGCGCCGCTCGGCTTCCAGCGGTTGCGCAATTCGCTCAGGCGAAAGACCTCCATCTTGTAGAGGTCTTTGATCGGATTGAAGCCGCCGTTCATGTCGCCGTAAAGCGTGGCGTAGCCGACCGACATTTCCGACTTGTTGCCGGTCGTGACCACCATCGATCCGAACTTGTTGGAGATCGACATCAGGATCAGGCCGCGCGCGCGGCTCTGGATATTCTCCTCGGTGATGTCGCGGGGCCGGCCGGCGAACATCGGGGCCAACGCATGCTCGATGCCTTCGACAGGCTCGGCGATCGGCACGACGTCGTAGCGTATGCCGAGCGCCCGGGCGCAGGCGCTGGCGTCGCGCAGCGATTCGGAGGAGGTGAACTTATAGGGCAACATGACGGCCTGCACCCGCTCGGGCCCGAGCGCATCGACCGCCATCGCCGCACAAAGTGCCGAATCGACGCCGCCGGAGAGGCCGAGCACGACGCCGGGAAATCTGTTGTTCTCGACATAATCGCGCAGGCCCATCACGCAGGCGGCGTAGTCGCCTTCGTCGCCCTGCTCGACCCCATCCTTCTGGCCCTCCACGCACCGCCATCCCGCCTCGCCGCGCTCCCAGACCGTGCGTGCGACGCATTCCCGGAACGCCGGCAATTGCACGGCGAGCGTGCGGTCGGCATTGAGCGCGAAGGATCCGCCCTCGAACACGAGTTCGTCCTGTCCGCCGACCTGGTTGAGATAGATGAGCGGCAGACCGCTTTCGACCACCCGGGCGACCGCCACGTTCTGGCGGATCGCCAGCTTGTCGCGCTCGTAAGGCGAGGCGTTGGGGACCAACAGGATCTCGCCGCCGGTCTCGGCGATGCATTCGACCGGCTCCGGGCCCCAGATATCCTCGCAGATCGGAACGCCAATTCGCACCCCGCGAAACGACAGAGGCCCCGGCGCGGGCCCCGGCCGGAACACGCGCTTCTCGTCGAAGACGCCGTAATTGGGGAGGTCGACTTTGAATCGCACCGCCTCGATGCGCCCGCCCGCCAACAGCGCGACGGCGTTGTAGAGCGAGCCGCCCTCGACCCAGGGCAGGCCGACCAGCACCGCGGGACCGCCGTCCGCCGTCGCGCGCGCCAGGGTCTCGCATGCGCTGCGACACGCCTCCTGGAATGCGGGCTTGAGCACAAGATCCTCCGGCGGATAGCCGGAGAGGAAGAGTTCGGGGGCGAGCATGAGATCGGCGCCGAAGCTCGCAGCCTCCGCGCGCGCGCGCGCAAGGCGCTTCAGATTGCCCTCGATGTCGCCGACGACGGCGGCGATCTGCGCAAGAGCGATGACGAGACGGCGAGCGGGAGCGGTCATGCCCATCGTTTATCGCGAGGCCGGGGCGCGGCGCAAATCCCGGCGAACCTGCTACTGGACGAGTGGCTTGGCGTCGCCGGTCTCGTGCGTTTGGGGCTTGTCGATGCCGGAGAACGGCGCCGAGATCACGGTCGCCGTCGTCTTGCCCGCGACGTCGGCCGCGTTGATCGCGATCGCGCCGAGCGCTTCGCCAAGGCTCGACTTGGCGTCATTGAGCTTCTGGCCGTCGGCGAGCCGCTGGCCGATCTGGCGCACGACGGCGCTCGAGGCGAATTTGCTGTGATTCGTCGCGTCGTCGGAGGCGAAAGAGGTGAGATCGACGACATGGACCCGCGCGCGCTCCAGTATGTCGCGATAGGGCTCGCGCTTCGGGGTCGACGGCGCCCAGCCGCGGTTCGTCGCCCGCCACCAGCTTGCGAAATGCCGAGCGCGCGATCGTCCTGCGACACGAACAAAGTGATCGGCGGCGACTTGTCATCCGCTTCGATTTCCGCGATCTGGCGCCGGAACACGTCGACGTCGATGTCCGGCGAGGCGAGCATGATGTCCTTGATCTTCGCCGGCAGGCCATGATTACGGATGGCCATTTGCCTCAGCGCCTCCACCGCGACGAAATTGCCGAGGGAATGGGCGAGCACCGACACCTCGCGCACGCGGTCGTCCTTGACCATCGCCTGCAGCACCGCTTCGAGCGCATCGCGCGAATAGTTCGCGCTCTCGCGATCGTAGAAATACGAAAGCGCGTGTCCGCGCGAGGGCCAGGTGAACAGAACGGGCACGACGTCTGAGCCGGAATCGTGCGTGATCTGGGCGAAGCGGTAGACCGCCTCCTCGAAGCGCGTGTTGTAGCCGTGCACGAAGATCAGGACGTGCCGGCTCGACGATTTCGCCAGCCTCGCGTCAAAGGCGGCCTTCGCCTGATCCAGGGTCATCGGCTTCGCGCTCACCGTGACGAAATCGTGCGCGGGATCGCCGGGCGGCGAACTCGGCCATTGCACTTCGCCGATCTTGCGCGCGGAGTCGGGCGGGATCGGACACGTCGATGTCGGCGAAGTGCAGCCCGATCGCGCGCTCCCCGCCGAACATGACGCCGGGCTCATCCACCGGGGCGCGGGTGGTCGCGACCAGCATGTCGACGTCGGCGACGCCTGGGGCGCGACTGCGCACTTCGATCAGATTGCCCTCGGGACGCCCCGCGCAGCCGGCCAGCAGAATGGCGAGCGCGAACGCCAACAGGCCAACGCGCGGCGCGCGCGCGGCCTCTTCGCCCACTGTTCGCAATACCTGGAATGATCGCCGCAATGTCTCGCCCGAAAGTCGCCACGCCCTCGCACCACCGGGCGCGCCACCCGCCGCTCGAGACCATGATTCAGCATAACCCACGGCGGCGTCGATGAAAAGCGGCCCGCCTCATACGCCTTTGCGGGCCGAGAACACCAGGCTGTCGAAGGAAATTGCCTCCAGCCCCTCCTGGTTGACGCCCCAGGTGCGCATCCCCAACAGGCCCCACTCAAGACGCCTCGTCTCGCGCTTCGAGATCACGCGCGAATGATAGACGACGACGTCGCCCGGCCGCGTCGGATGGGGCCAGCGCATGTTGGTCACGCCGGGCGAGACGCCGAGCGGGGGAACCGCTTCGCCGCGCGCCAGGCTCGCGGCGCGAAGCCCGTCGCGCCAATCGACGATCTTGCGCATCGCGACGCAGCCGGTGTGCCAGCCCGAGGCGCAGAGCGAGCCGAAGATCGAGGCCTTGCCGGCGGCGTCCTCGAGATGAAAGGGCTGGGGATCCCAGGCCTTGGCGAAGGCGATGATCGCCTCGCGGGTGAATTCGTGCGAGCCGAGCCGGTTTTCCTCGCCGATGACGAAATCTTCGTAGAACTTGATCATGCCGGCGCCCTCTCGGCCGAACGACGGCGAATGAAGCCGACGTTCTTTTGCGTCATGACGGTTTCGCCGTTCTGGTTGATCACTTCGCACAGGAATTCGACCACGCCGATCGCCGGACGCGAACGCGAGGGTCGCGCGCTCAGGATCGTGCGGCGCACATGCAGCCGGTCGCCGGGCCGCACCGGCTTGATCCACTTGATCTCGTCGACGCCCGGCGCGCCCTCGCTGGCGGTGCGCAGGATATATTCGTCGCAATTCATGCGCATCAATATGACGCCGGTGTGCCAGCCCGAGGCGATCAAGGTTCCCGCCATCGAGCCCGCCGCCGCCTCGGCGTCGAGATGGAACGGCTGCGGGTCGAATTCGCGCGCGAATTCGACGATCTCCTCGGCCGTGACCAGCCTATCGCCGTATTCCCTGACCTCGCCGGGCGGAAAATCCTCGAAATGCAACAGATCCATGGCGCCGTCTCAGTTTGCGAAGCGGAAATGCAATACGTCGCCGTCGTGGACGAGGTAATCCTTGCCCTCGAGCCGGAACTTGCCGGCCTCGCGCGCGCCCGCTTCGCCCTTGCAGGCGACGTAATCGTCATAGGCGATCGTCTCGGAGCGGATGAAGCCCTTTTCGAAATCGGTGTGGATGACGCCGGCGGCCTGCGGCGCGCGCGAGCCCTGCTCGACCGTCCAGGCGCGGGCCTCCTTGGGTCCGACCGTGAAGAAGGTCACCAGATGAAGCAGACCGTAGCCGGCGCGTATGACGCGGTTCAAGCCGGGCTCCTCGAGGCCGACGGCCTCGAGATATTCCTTCTGCTCCGCTCTCGGCAGGACCGCGATCTCGCTTTCGATCTTCGCGGAGACGACGACGCAGGCGGCGCCTTCCTTGGCCGCCTGTCCCTTCACCTTCTCGGAAAAGGCGTTGCCTTTGTCGGCGGCGGCTTCCTCCACGTTGCAGACATAGAGCACGGGTTTCGACGAAAGCAGGCCGAGCGAGGCGAACAGCTTGTGCTCTTCGCGGCTGACGCCCGCCGCGCGCGCCGGCCGGCCCTCGCGCAATTGATTGAGGCTGCGCTGCGCGAGCTCCAACACGTCCTTGGCGTCCTTGTCGCCGCCCTTGGCCTTCTTCTCCATCGCGACGATGCGCCGCTCCAGACTCTCGAGGTCGGCGAGCATCAACTCGGTCTCGATCGTGGCGATGTCGGAGAGCGGATCGATCTTGCCTTCGACATGCGTGACGTCGCTGTCCTCAAAACAGCGCACGACATGGGCTATGGCGTCGCATTCGCGGATGTTGGCGAGGAACTGGTTCCCGAGCCCCTCGCCCTTGGAGGCGCCGCGCAACGAGCCCGGCGATATCGACGAAGGTCAGGCGGGTCGGGATGATCTCCTTCGAACCCGCGATCGAAGCGAGCACGTCCAGACGCGGGTCCGGAACCGCGACGTCGCCGACGTTCGGTTCGATCGTGCAGAAGGGATAGTTGGCCGCCTGCGCCGCGGCGGTCTGCGTGAGCGCATTGAAGAGGGTCGACTTGCCGACATTGGGCAAGCCGACGATGCCGCATTTGAAACCCATGAGACGCGCCCGTTCTGGCTTTGAGAGTGCTTGCGCGGCGCTATGCAAGGGCGGGCGCGAAAAGGCAAGGGCGAGCGGAACGGAGCCTCGCCCAGACGCCCGCCCCGAGCCGCCGAGATCAGGGGAACGCGCGCGGCGCGGCCGCAATTGGCGGAGGGGGCGTTAAAATACCTTGCCAAAATGTTAATGTTCTGCAAATGTTCGCGCACCGGCGGCGGGCCGGCGGAAGGGGCTGACATGGTCGCGCGCGTTTCCACTCTGGCATTCGAGGGCGTCGAGGCGAGGCCGGTCGACGTGCAGGTGCAGATCGCCAGCGGCAATGTCGCCTTCAACCTCGTCGGCCTCGGCGACAAGGCGGTCGCCGAATCGCGCGAACGGGTCCGCGCGGCGCTGATCGCCTCCGGTCTCGCGCTGCCCGCCAAACGGATCACCGTCAATCTCGCGCCCGCCGACATGCCGAAGGAGGGCAGCCATTACGATCTGCCGATCGCGCTGGGCGTGATGGCGGCGATCGGCGCCATTCCGGCCGACGCGCTGGAGGGCTACGCCGTGCTGGGCGAACTCGCGCTCGACGGCGCGGTGAGCGAGGTCGCGGGGGTGCTGCCCGCGGCCATGGCGGCCAACGGGCGCGGTCTCGGGCTGATCTGCCCGGCCGCCTGCGGGCCCGAGGCCGCCTGGGCTTCGGCCGATCTCGACATTCTGGCGCCGCGTTCGCTGATCCAGCTCGCCAATCATTTCAAGGGAGCGCAGGTGCTTGCGCGCCCCGCCCCGGCGATGCGGGCGCCCGGCCTGCCGCAGCCCGATCTTCGCGACATCAAGGGCCAGGAGAGCGCCAAGCGCGCGCTCGAGGTCGCCGCCGCGGGCGGCCACAATCTGCTCATGAGCGGCGCGCCGGGCGCCGGCAAGTCGATGCTCGCCCAGCGGCTGCCCTCGATCCTGCCGCCGCTGTCGCCGCGCGAATTGCTCGAAGTCTCGATGATTCACTCCATCGCCGGCAAGCTCGCCGGCGGCGCCTTGACGGACCGGCGCCCGTTCCGCGCGCCGCATCACTCGGCTTCCATGGCGGCGCTGGTCGGCGGCGGGCCGCACGCCAAGCCGGGCGAGATCTCGCTTGCGCACAACGGCGTGCTGTTCCTCGACGAACTGCCGGAGTTCCAGCCGCAGACGCTCGACAGTCTGCGCCAGCCGATCGAGACCGGCGAAGTCGCGATCGCGCGCGCCAATCACCGCATCGTCTATCCCGCGCGATTCCAGCTGATCGCGGCGATGAACCCCTGCCGCTGCGGCCATGCGGACGAGCCGGGCTATGCCTGCGCGCGAGGGCCGACGACGCGTTGCGCGGCGCAATATCAAAACCGCCTCTCGGGGCCGCTGCTCGACCGCTTCGACCTGACGATCGAAGTTCCCTCGGTCTCGGCCGCGGATCTGCTGCGCCCGCCGCCGTCCGAAGGCTCGGCGGAAGTGGCCGCGCGCGTCGCCGCCGCGCGCGCGCTCCAGCGCGAGCGCTATCGCGAACTCGGTCTCGATCATGTCGGCTGCAACGCGGCAGCGCCTGCGAGCGCGGTGGAGGCGATCGCGGCGCCCGACGCCGCGGCGACGAACCTGCTGCGCGATGCCGCGGAGCGGTTGCGCATTTCCGCAAGAGGCTATCACCGCGTGCTCAAGCTCGCCCGAACCCTCGCCGACCTCGACGGCGCGGCCTCGGTGCGGCGGGTGCATCTGGCCGAAGCGCTGAGCTATCGCGGCGGCGCGGAAAAGGCGGCCGCCGCGTGAAGGCGCCGCGATGAGATCCGTCGAGTCCTAGTCGTCTCGGCAACTGTTTTTCAACCGCGTTCCCCCATGCTGGATCGACCGATGATTCTGTCGGCCGCGAGACGCTGTACATGATGGACTTCGGTTTCAGCCAAATGCCCTTCGAAGCGCGCCAGTTGGCGCTGCAGGCCGGGCCGATCCTCGCGCTCGCGCTGGCGATGGCGATCCAGTTGCTGCGCGGTCGGCGCGCTCTGGAGGCGCGCGCCGCGCGCGCCGAGGCGCTGAACGAAAGCCTGCGCGACGAAGTCTGGCGCCTCAAGGAGGCCGCCGGCGCCCGCGACCGGGCGGAGGCCGCGTCCGAGGCCAAATCGCGCTTTCTGGCGACCATGAGCCACGAGATCCGCACGCCGCTGCACGGCATCCTGGGCATGGCGGAATTGTTGCGAGACGCGGGGCTGGAGCCGGAGCCGGCGAGCTATGTCGAGGCGATTCGCAGTTCGGGCGCGGCGCTGGCCAGCCTGATCGATCAGATTCTCGACTTCTCCAAGATCGAAGCCGGCCGGCTGGAGCTCATCGAGGAGCCGTTCGATCCGCGCCGCCTGGTCGAGGAGGTCGTCGAGTTGCTCGCGCCGACCGCGCAACGCAAGGGCCTCGAAATTGCCGCTTCGGTCGGCGCGGACGCGCCCGCCTTCGTAATCGGCGACAGCCTTCGGCTGCGCCAGGCGCTCACCAATCTGGCCGGCAATGCGGTCAAATTCACGCTCCGCGGCGGCGTCGGCCTTTCCGCGCAACGGCTCGACGACGGCAGACTCGCCTTCGAAGTGACGGACACGGGTCCCGGAGTGCCGCTGGACCGCAGGGCCACGATCTTCGAGGACTTCGAACAGGGCGACGGTTCGCACGCCCGTCATTTCGAGGGAACGGGCCTCGGGCTAGCCATTTCCAAGCGGCTGGTCGCGTTGATGGGCGGCGAACTGACGCTGAAGGACAATCCGGCCGGCGGCTCGATCTTCTCGTTCGCCATTCCGATGCGCGTCGCATCCTCCCCCTCGGCCGCGACCGAGCCGAGCCGGGGGCCGTCAATCTCAAGGGGCGGCGGGCGCTGATCGTCGCCAATTCGCCGTTCGAGGCGCCGGCGCTCGCGTCCCTGCTCGGCGACGCCGGCGCCGAAATTCGCTGCGCCGAAGGGCTCGACGACGGGCTGGCGGCGTTGAAGGCCGGCCCGACGCCGGATCTCGTAATCGTCGATTGCGCGCTCGGCGTGGAGGCGACCAACCAGCTCGCGAGCGCGGCGCGGGTGGCGGGCGCGCCCAAGAGCCTCGTCCTGTTCTCGCCGTTCGAGCGGCGCGCCTTCGGGCAGAATTCCTTGCGCGGATTCGACGGCTGGCTGGTCAAGCCGGTGCGCGCTCGCTCGCTGTTCGAGCGGTTGGCGAGCGAATTCCCCTCCGTCGCATCCGCGGGCGAGCCGCCGCGGGCGCCGGCGCCAGCCCGGATTTCGCGCGCGCTGTTGGCCGAGGACAACGACATCAACGCCGTCATTGCGCAGAAGGCGCTGCGGCGGCTCGGCTTCGAAGTGACCCGCGCGCGCGACGGCGCGGAGGCCGCGAGGCTGGCGGGCGAGGCGACGCGCGGCGACAGCGCCCAGATTCGACCTCGTCGTGATGGACGTCAAAATGCCCGGCCTCGACGGCTACGAGGCCGCGCGGTCGATCCGCAATCTGGAGCGCGAGCTCGGCGCGCCCCGGGTCGGCATCGTCGCGCTGACCGCCAACGCCATGCCCGAGGACCGACGCGCCAGCCTCGCCGCGGGCATCGACGAATTCCTCGCCAAGCCGTTCGAACTGGCCCGTCTGGCCGAGACGATCGAGCGCGCGCTGGCCGCCTCCGACAGAGGGGTCGACTCCCCGCGCGCCGCAGCGTCCTGAGGGACCGCCCGCGCAGGACGCCTATGCCGTCTTTCCCGGACTTGTCATATTTCGGCTAGCTTGGCGTGCTCTGACCCCGAATCCTGGGGTCGATTCGGGAGGCTGCATGGCGTGGAACGGCGGCGAGACCAGGCGCTTGGGCGCGATCGGGCCCGCGAGGCGGTTCGCGCGTGCGGTCCGCGCTCTCGGCGGCTTGCCCAAGGTCCTGGCCCGATCCGGGGATCTCGAGGTGCGCCTCGCCACGACGAAGAAGGAGATTCGGCGCGCGCAGAAACTGCGCTTCCGCGTCTTTTTCGAAGAGGGCGGCGCGATTCCCGATCCGACCGCGCGCCTCATCCGCCGCGACGTTTGCCGGTTCGACAGGGTCTGCGACCACCTCGTCGTGGTTGACGCCGGCCTCGCGCGCATCGACGGCGCGCCCAAGGTCGTCGGCGCCTATCGTCTGCTTCGGCAGGAGGCGGCCGAGGCCAATTTCGGCTTCTACAGTGCGGCCGAATTCGAAATCGGCGCGCTGATCGCGCGCAACCCCGGCAAGACCTTCCTCGAACTCGGCCGCTCCTGCGTCGCGCCGGGCTATCGCGGCAAGCGCACGCTGGAGCTGCTCTGGCGCGGGATCTGGGCCTACGCCCTGCATCACAAGATCGACGTGATGTTCGGCTGCGCGAGCTTTCCCGGCGTCGATCCGACCGAACATGACCAGGCCTTGCGTTTCCTGCGCGGCGAAGCCGCCCCCGCCTCGCCCTGGCGGGTCGATGCGGTCGAAGCCCGCGCGGTTCGCGCGCGGCCGGCGGACGAGGCGGCTCTCGACGCCCGGGCGATCGCGCGCGCGCTGCCGCCTTTGATCAAGGGCTATTGGCGCCTCGGCGCCAGGTTCAGCGCCGATGCGGTCGTCGACCGCGCTTTCGGGACGACCGACGTGCTCGTCGTGTTGCCGATCGAGGAAATTCGCGCGCGCTATCTCGCCCATTTCGCGCCCGCCGAGGCCGCCCCGAGCCTGGCGGCCTGAATGGGATTTTCAATCGGCGCGAAATGCTCTAAGGGAGGCCGACCGCCTCGCGCGCAGGCACCCGTAGCTCAGCTGGATAGAGCGCTGCCCTCCGAAGGCAGAGGCCAGGGGTTCGAATCCCTTCGGGTGCGCCAATTTTTTTAATGTCTTAGCCGCGCCCTAATATGACATCACTGTCTCGGGTGGCGCTGGGGCAACACGCTTGTTACCATTTCACATCACAGCATAGATTCGAATCCCGACGTCGTTTTGTGGGCGATTGTTCGAACAGGCGTCCTTGATATCGATCCGGTCTCTCCTGGCTTCATTTTCTCGGTAGCCCGTCGCGAGCGCTGCTCGCATGTGCCGTGTTCGTGGCGCGAAAGGCCGACCGCGTGCGAAGTTAGCGCATCGACCGAGAGCCGAAGCAAGGCGCGCTGAGAGGCATAGATCGCGCCGCAAATTTCCAAATTCGCCGAATTTCGTTGATTGATTTAACACAATCGGGTCGACCCGCGAGGGTCGCCTCCACCGGCTCAGTTGGGGGGATAGCCGCCGGTCGCGAACCCGACGCACCGCCTTTCACGCGGCGCTGTCGTGGGCTATGCTGCGCTTGGGGAATGTCAATTGCGAGGGAGATAACAATTCGCGTGACGCTGAAGTAGGCCCGCGAAATCGCAAAGGAGGCCTATACCTGCGGCAACCCGCTTTTTATCGGCGCAGATCGCCAATCAACGCCAAGCGTAACTACCGACGTACACTCGTTAATTGCGAG